>NZ_VUOB01000073.1 GCF_008386585.1 Solihabitans fulvus | reverse complement strand
TGTCCCCGAAAAACAAACACAAAGCGAGCACATAGTAAACCACGACGCGCGCGGGCAACAACCGGACCCGCTTTTCCTGCCGATCCGCAGCCGCGATCGCCTCATCCACCAGATCACGATCCACCAACCGCGTCAGGACGCCAATACCGATCGCGTCCGTCAAACGCCCATGGTCACTCACGATCGACTGCAAATCGCGCATCACGCCCACGCAGAGAAACTACCGCACAGCACACTAAAATCAACGACAACCCGGCCGCAGTCAGACACAAGATTCGCTAAGTAAGTGGCATTGGTCCTCAGGGGGCCGTGCCCTTGGCCAGGATAGCGAGGATTGGCCGGTGGGGCCTTGGAACGGCGGGTGGCTGTGGATAGCTCTGGGGGTTGTGGATAGCTCGGGGTGAGGTTGGGGGCGGGGTGAGGCTGGAGGCGTGGTGAGGCTGGGGGCGTGGTGGTGGCGGGGGTGGTGGTTTACCGGTGCGGTTGGGGTTTGTGGCCTGGTGTGGGGGAGTGGGGGCGGCGCCTGGTCATGGCGGTGAGGGCTGCGCCTGTTGCTAGGAGGAAGGCTCCTGTGGTGGCTAGCCAGGCGCTGGCGGCCGGTCCCGTTGCGGCAAGTGGGGTTTCGGGCTGGTCTGGCTGTGCCGGCGTCGAGAGCAGGGGCAGGGCGCAACGGGCTTCCGTGACGGCTGCGGTGGCGACCGTGGTGGAGGTCTGGCCTACCGGGGGTGGGGGAGTCCTGGCCGGCGGCGGGGCGGTGGGGAACGTCGTCATCGACCGCGCGACGGTGCCCCTCTTCCCTTCGCCGCCGGCCTTGTCGGTGGCGGTGAAGGTCCAGTTTGCCTTCTCGCCGGCTCGTAGGTCGATCCGGAAGGTCAGGGTCGGCGAGGTCCAGTTGATCGTGCCTGGGCCGCTGGCGTCGTTGTTGTAGTCGGCGTTGGCGACCACTCCGCTGAGGTCGTCGGCGATCGTCACCGGGTAGTCCCCGACCTGGTCGAAACTGCCGCCGTTGATCGCCGCCACGGCGTAGGTGTACGTGGCGCCCGGTTTGACGGACTGGGGCGGATCGGTCACGAGGATCGTGAGGTAGGCGGTCAGCACCTCGGTGCGGCACTCGGGGGCGGTCCCGTCCGCGCAGTTGGTGCCCGGCGCGGTGACCGCGTTGCGCAGGACCTTGTTGCCGGCCGGCACCCGTCGAGGCAGGGTGACGCTGTAGGTGATGGTGGCCTTCTGACCAGCGTCCAGCCTGCTCTGCCAGGTGAGCGCGGCGGCGGTGTAGGCGGGCGCCGGGCCGGTGGAAGCCGCCGCGTCGTTGTTGTAGGTGGCGTCGTCGACGACGTCGGTCAGGTCGTCGGTGAGGTTCACCTCGCCCGCTGCGGTTCCCCGGTTGACCACATCGATGGTGTAGATGACCTTGTTGTCCGAGACCGCCACTCGTCGATCGACGTTCTTGACCACGGTGATGTCGGGGGCGGGCTTGGGCGGCACGACCACGACGACCGAGGTCACGCACGGGGTGCTCGCGCCGACGCCGGGCGCCTGCGCGCTGACCGTGCTGGCCAGCGTGCCGTCACCGCCCGAGGCGCGGGCGGTGACGGAGTAGGTGAACCGTGCGGCGGCGCCGGCGGCGAGGTCGAACGTCCAGGCGAGGGCAGTTGGGCCTACGGCCAGTTGGGCGCCGTCGCCAGAGGTTGCGTCGTTGTTGTAGGTGGCGTCGTCCAGCACGCCGGTGAGGTCATCGGTCGCGGTGACGCCGCGCAGCGCCGAGCCGCCCGTGTTGCGGACCTCGACCGTGTAGACGACCTGGCCGCCGGGCTGGACCTGCCCGGTGCTGGCCGATTTGGCGATGGTCAGTTCGCCGGGCGTTGACTGGGCTGAGGCCGGGGCCGCCAGTGGCACGGCCGCGAGAGCGGCCAGTAGGACGGCTGCGGCGACTCGTTGTACGGCAAGGGATCCTCTGCCGGTGGCCGGTCGTTGTCGGCAGGTGCGCTTGTTCTTGCGCTCGGGCGAATCCATACGCGACAGCACCACGAAGGCCCCCAGCCCGATCACGGTCAAGATGTCCACTTTGACCGATCCTGACCGGCGATGGTGTGCGTCAACTCGACCATGGGCGTGTCGGAGCCGGTTAGTCACGTAGGACCACTCATGCGCCAGGCTGTCGTCGGAGCGAGGATTCGCCGATGGGTCTGGTTCGTGTTCTCGCCTCGGTTGCGGCGCTGTCGGTTTGCGGGGTCCTCGTTGCCGGTTGCAGTCTTGGGGGATCAGCGGACAGGGGCTCCGGCACGTCGGTTGCCGCGGCGCACGGTGCGGGGCCTGACAACGGGGTGGAAGGGCTTGCGGCGGAGGCGATCGCGGCCAGGGCCAGGGATGCGGCAGCCAGGGCCGGGGCGATGCGGGTGAAGGGCGTCATGCCCTTCCTGGGCAAGAACGCCACGTTCACCTTCGACCTCCACGTCGCCGGTGACAGGGGCGCGGGCTCGATCACCTTCGCGGAAGGGGGCAAGCCCGGAATTCGATATGAGTTCGTGGCGGTCGACGGCAAGACCTACGTCCGCCCGTTGGACGAGCAGACCTGGAACGCCCTGGCCGACAGCCCGCTGGCCGGCCAGCGCTTCAACGGGAAATGGCTGCTGGAGGGCCTCGACAGCGGCGATGTGCCGGTGGCACAGCTCAGTAGGGCGAGCTCGGTCCTCGACTGGACGCTGGCCGACTTCCCAGCCACTCCGGGGAAGCTGGTGAAGGTCCCGGCCAAGGATGTCGATGGAGTGAAGGTCATCGGCCTCACTCCCGCGAGGATCGACCACGCCGAGGGCACTCTGTAGGTGGCCGCCACCGGCGAGCCGTACCTGGTCCGGCGGCAACTGTCCGACGGCGCTCCGGGAGTGCCCCAGAGTGAGATGTCCTTCAGCGAGTTCGGTGTGGTGCCAGCGATCTCCGCGCCCCCAGCCGACAGCATGGTCACCATGGAGCAAGTGCGGAAGGCCGTCGGCTAAGGCGGCGGCTGACCAAGCGCATGCACAGGTCGGGCATCTCGGACCGTTGCTGCGGCGCGATCACGGTGTTGGGCGGTGCGGTCCACGGCGACCATTGGGCGGTGGTGGCCGTGGGCCGCCGAGGGACCCGGTCTACATGCCGGTCTTGCCGTCGATTCGCTCGCGGAGCAGGTCGGCGTGGCCGTTGTGCCTGGCGTACTCGGCGATCGAGTGCACCAGGATCCGGCGCAGCGAGATCGGCTTGCCGTCACTTTGCCTGATGCCGGTCTCGTCGAGCGACGCGGTGTTGGCGACGATCTCCCTCGACCGGGCGCACTCCTCGCGCCAGACGGCGAGCGCCTCGTCCACGTCCCCGTCGAGAGTGTCGAAGTCCTGGTCCGGGTCGTCGTCGCTGTAGTACAGGTGCGGAAGGTCCTGCTTGGCGAACTGCATGGCGAACCACCACCGCTCGACGCCGGCCAGGTGCCGCAGCAGGCCGTGCAGGCTCAGCCCGGACGGCGGAATGCCCTTGTCCGACAGGCGTTCCTTCGGGACTCCGGTGCACTTGAGCTCGAAGGTCGCGCGATGCCAGTCAAGGAAGGCCGTGAGGATCTCGCGCTCCTCGCCGACCAAGGGCAACTCGGCCCGCTCGCCATCGACCCAGTCCTGCGAGTAGTTCTCGGGTGGAATCGTCTCCATCCGGCGAGCGTGCCATCGGGCACCGACAGTCCGCCTCGGCGCTTCACCGACCCAGTGCCTCGGCCAGCTCGGCGAACCCGGCGACGGCGAGGTCGCAATCGACGTCCGCTCGCCGGTCGGCCTCCCGGTGGGGTCCCTTCTCCACGGGGCGCTCGACGAACGCCGTCCGCATGCCAGCTTCCCGCGCGCCGGCGAGGTCCCAGCCGTGCGCGGCGACCATCAACACCTGCGCCGGCTGGACATCGAGCAGGCCGGCCGCGTGCCGATACACCCGTGGGTCCGGCTTGTACGACCCGGCGAGTTCGGCGGAGATGATGCAGTCGAACGGCAACCCGGCCGCCTTGACCAGGTTGGTCAACAGTGCGAACCCGCCGTTGGACAGCGCGGCGACGACGTACCCTCGGCCCAGCCTGCTGAGCCCGTCCACCGCGTCGTCCCAGGCCGGCAGCCGATGCCAGGCGCGCACCAACCGTTCGCGCGAGGCCTCGTCGAAGGCGTCGGCGGCGCCGAACGCGAGCAGCAGGTCGTCGAGCGACTCCCGGTGCAGCACATCGAGCGTCGCGAACGGCCCTTCGCCGACGATCACCCGTCGCAACGACGGCGCGTACCGGTCCCGCCACGCCTCGGCGAACGCTCCACCGTCCAACTCGACGCCCCGCTCGGCGGCGATCTCGTCGACCTGCCGGGAGACCCCGGTCCACCAGTCGACGGTCGTGCCGAAGATGTCGAAGGCGAGCACCCGCACCTGGTCCAGCATCGGCGACCTCCACTCGAGTCCCGCCTCACTGTCGCGGATCCTCGGCCCCGTGTCAGCCGCCATTGATCGGACCTCTATTGTCAACATTCGGACAATCACGGTGATCGGAGAGCCGCGTGGACGAGGTGCCCGGCCTGCGCAGCGCGCAGCGGCGAGGGTTGGCCGAGGAGGCCGCCGACCGCATTCGGGAGGCGATCTTCGACGGGGCGTTCCCGCCCGGCGCGCCGCTGCGGGAGGTCGAGCTGGCCGCCGCCCTGCGGGTGAGCAGGGGCTCGGTGCGCGAGGGCCTCACGCGGCTGGATCGCGAGGGCCTGGTCGAGTCGGAGTGGCACCGGGGCTGCCGGGTGCGCACGCTGTCCGCCGCCGACGCCGACGAGCTGCACACGCTGCGGGCCGCGCTGGACGAGCTGGCCATGCGCACCGCCGCCGCCAGGGCGACCGAGGCCGACCTCGCCGGGCTGGGCGACCTGGTCGCCGGGCTGGAGCGCGCGCGGGACCTCGACGCGCCGACGGCCGACCTGATCGCGCTGGACATGCGGTTCCACGACGGCGTCTACCGGGTGACCGGTCATCGGCGGCTCGGCGAGGCGTGGGCCGCGATCCGCTCGCAGATCTACCTCTTCCTGCTCATCAGGACCCGCGGCGCCGAGGACTACCGCGATCTGGTGGTTGAGGAGCACCGCGACCTCGTCGAGGCGCTGCGCTCCGGCGACCAGGACCGCGCGGCGCGGCTCGGCACCGAGCACGTGCACGGTGGCTACCGGCGACTGCTGGACGGGCTCGGCGCCGATGTCGACTGAACCCACGCGGCCCGTCGACGTGCTGATCGCGTCGCCGCTGCGGCCGGAGCACGTGGAGCTGATCGCGGCGGTCGATCCCCGCGTCCGGGTGCACTACGCGCCGGACCTGCTGCCGGTCCCCGCGCACGCCGCCGACCACACCGGAACCCCGCGCGAGCTGACCGCCGAGCAGCGGCGGCGCTGGCGCGACCTGCTGGCCGTCGCCGAGGTCAGCTTCGGGCTGGACTGGTCCGACCCGGCCGCGATGCCGGCGAACTGTCCCCGGCTGCGCTGGGTGCAGGGCACCAGCGCGGGCATGGGCGGCTACCTGGCCGCCGTCGACCTGCTCGACGCGGACTTCGCGATCACCACGGCCGCCGGGGTGCACGGTCGTCCGCTCGCCGAGTTCGCGGTGGCCGGCGTGCTGCACTTCGTCAAGGACGTGCCGGGCCTGCTCGCCGACAAGGCCGAGCATCGCTGGGTACGGCGGCTGACCGCGCAGCTGGCCGGCCGGCGGGTGCTGGTGGTCGGGCTCGGCGGGATCGGCAGGGAGATGGTCGCCGTGTTCGCGGCGCTCGGCGCCGAGGTGCGCGGCATCGGCAGGGCCGGCCGCGGCTACGACATCCCCGACCTCGCCGAGACGCGCTCCTTCGAGGACCTGGACGGCGCGCTGCCCGACACGGACGTCCTCGTCCTGTGCTGCCCGCTGACCGAGCAGACCACCGGCCTGCTCAGCCGCGCCAGACTGGACCTGTTGCCACGACAGGCGATCGTGGTGAACGTCGCGCGCGGCGCGGTGCTGGACGAGCCGGCCCTGCTCGACGCGCTCCGGAGCGGCAGGCTGGCCGGCGCGTGCCTCGACGTCGTGGCGACCGAGCCGCTGCCGGCCGACTCGCCGGTCTGGGACACGCCGAATCTGCTGCTGTCGCCGCATTCCGCCGCCAACGCGGCGGAGGAGAACGAGCGCATCGTGACGCTGTTCGCGCAGAACCTCCTGCGCTACCTGGCCGGCCGTCCTCTTCGGAACCTCTTTGACCCGGCCAGGGGCTACTGACTCCTGACCGCGCGGCGGCGCGCGGTCAGTACGCCGTGGGTGAGCACCCCGAGCACCAGGCCCCAGAACGCCGAGCCGACCCCGAACATGGTCAACCCGGACGCGGTGACCAGGAACGTCACCAGCGCGGCCTCGCGATGGTCCGGCTGCTGCATCGCGCCGCTCAGCCCCGACATCAGCGCCCCGAGCAGCGCCACCCCGGCGATCGCCGCGACGAGTTCCTTGGGCAGCCCGGTGAACAGCGCCAGCAGCGCCGAGCCGAACAGCCCGACCACGATGTAGAACAGGCCGCAGAACACCCCGGCCGGGTACCGCCTTCGAGGGTCGGGGTGCGCCTCCTCGTTGGTGCAGATCGCCGCCGTGATCGCCGCGAGATTGATCGCGTGGCTGCCGAACGGCGCGAGCAGCACCGAGGTCAGCCCCGTCGACCCGATCAGCAGCCGGTCGTTCGGCCGGTAGCCCGACGCGGTGAGCACGCCGAGCCCCGGCGCGTTCTGCGAGGCCATCGTCACCACGAACAGCGGGATGCCGATGCCGACGATCGCGGCGACGCTGAACGCCGGCGTCGTCCACTCCGGCCTGGCCAGCGCGAGCCGCACGCCGGACAGGTGCAGCTTGCCGCTCGCGGCGGCGGCGACCACGCCGAGCACCAGCCCGCACAGCACCGCGTACCGCGCGCTGAACCGCTTCACCACGACGTAGCCGACCAGCACCGCGGCCGGCACCAGGGGAGTGCCGCCGAGCGACCGGAACAGGTCCGTGCCGAAGGCGAACAGGATGCCGGCCAACATCGCGGACACGATCGCCGTCGGCACCTTCGCGATCAGCCTGCCGAACAGGCCGGAGAAGCCGATCACCGTGATCGCCACGGCCGCCACCAGGAACGCGCCGATCGCCTGCGCGTAGGGATAGTTGTGCAGGCTGGTCACCAGCAGCGCCGCGCCCGGCGTCGACCACGCGGTGATCACCGGCATCCTGGTCCACAGGCTCAGCACCGCGCAGGTGATCCCGCTGCCGAGCGAGACCGCCCAGACCCAGGACGTGGTCTGCCCGGTCGTCAGCCCGCCGGCCTGCGCCGCGGTGAGCACCACGACCATTGGCCCCGAGTACGACACGACGACGGCGATGAAGCCGGCGACCACGGCCGACACCGACAGGTCGCCGAAGAACCCGTTGCGGCCGGCCGCAACCGCTGGTGTCGACGCGCGGACGTCCTCGGTCACCGGTGATCCTCCAGTCGTGGTGCTTCGTCGACCGCGGCGCGCTTGAGCGCCTGCTCAAGGTCCGCGATCAGGTCGTCGGGGTCCTCCAGCCCGATCGACAGGCGCAGCATGTCAGGCGGCGCGGTGCTGCCGGGTCCCTCGAACGTGTGGCGGTGCTCGATCAGGCTCTCCACCCCGCCGAGCGAGGTCGCGGCCAGGAACAGCTCGCAGTTCCTGGCCACCCGCAGCGCCAGGTCGCCTGGCCCGTCCACGTGCAGGGACAGCATTCCGCTGAACCCGTCGCGCATCTGCCGCGCGGCCACCGCGTGCCCCGGGTCGCCGGGCAGCCCTGGGTAGGCGACCCGGCGGATCACCGGGTGCTCGACGAAGTGTTCCGCGATCCGCTGCGCGCTGGCCGAGATCTGTCGCATCCTCGGGAACAGCGTCTTCATGCCGCGCACCAACAGGTAGGTCTCCAGCTGGCCGGGCACCGCGCCGCCGAGCTGCCGGTGCAGCCGCAGCCGCGCCCAGTGCTCGTTCTCCGTCGAGGTGGCCAGGAACCCGCCGACGACGTCGGTGTGCCCGTTGAGGTACTTGGTCGCCGAGTGCATGATCAGGTCGGCGCCGAGCTCGAACGGCTGGGTGTGCACCGGCGTCGGCACCGTGTTGTCGACGCCGAGCAGCGCGCCCGCCTCGTGCGCGATCTCCGCGCAGGCGGCGACGTCGGTGACCACCCAGGTCGGGTTGCAGGGGCTCTCCACCCACACCAGCGCGGTCGGCGCGGCGCGCACGGCGGCACGGACGGCGTCGAGGTCACCGGTCGGCGCGGCCGCCACGACGAGGCCGAGCTGCGGCCCGAACTCGCGCAGCCAGCGGGTCAGGCCGAAGTACATCGTCTCCGGCACCACGACCCGCGAGCCGGCCGGCAGGGTGGCGAACACCGCCGTCGCGGCGGCCATCCCCGAGGAGAACAGCAGCGCGTCCGTGCCGCCCTCGAGCCTGTGCAGCACCGATTCCGCCTGCTCGACTAAGGGGCTGCCCTGGTCGCGCAGGTAGGCCATGCCGGCGGGCAGTGCGTAGTCGCCGGTCCGTGCGTAGGTCGCGCCGATCGTGATCGGCGGGGGCACCGCGCCGGTCACCGCGCAGCGCCAGCCGTCGGCCTGGGCCGCGACGGTCTCCCGCCGGTAGTCCTGCCGCCACGGCGAGTACGTGCTCCTATTGGACGGTTGCATCGTTGTTCTCCTTGTCCTGCAACAGGGTGGTCGGGAAGCCCTGCACAGGGGCGTCCAGCAGGGTCGCGGCGACCGCGTGCGCGTCGCGCGTGGCGCGCGACGGGGCGTTCGGCGTGACCACGTAGTGGTTGTAGTAGCTGCTGCCCTCCGCGAGCGGCCCGAGCAGGAACAGCCGTGGCTGGCCGTGCCCGCCCGCGTCGACGGCGCGGTGCAGCCGGTCGACCCGCGCGCCGAGCGGTGCGCGGCCCGCCGACACCGGCGACAGCCGACCGGACCTGGTCAGCGCGCGCAGCAGCGGGTTGGGCGAGTCGGCGAGCGCGGCCGGCGCGCTGTGGCCGGTGACCACCTCGGCCACCTCGACGACCTCGGGATCGGCCAGCCCGGTCGAGGACAGCCGCCAGCCGTCCCCGGCGCGCTCGATCGACGGCGCTGGGCCGGGACCGAGTTCGACCACGCCGGCCGCGAGCAGCGCGAGCAGCTCGTCGTGCCGCTCCAGCTGCGGCCCGATGACCAACCGGTTGGCCGCGCCGGTGAACCGGCCGTAGAACCAGTCCCGCGACGCCTCGGTCAGTCCGTCGCCGTCCACGGCGGCGCGCAGCACCTCGCGGTGGTCGCGCAGCACCTCGAGGGACTCCTTGACCGCGCTGATCCCCAGCCCCCTGCGGGCCTGCCGGAGGTCCTCGGTCAGCTCGTCCACGTACCAACGCCGATAGCCGGCCGCGTGCCGCCGCGCCTGCGCCGGTGGCTCGCCGAACAGCAGCGCGCGGAAGTCCGGTTGGGCGCCGGAGCCGCCGAGCACGGTCCACCGGTGTGCCATCTCCGCGAGCACCAGGGGCAGCACGTCGGTTTCGAAGTCCAGTCGCCCGCCCGGCCGGTCGGCACGCAGCTCGGCGATCCGCTCGGCGGTGAGGTGCCTGGCGGGCTCCGGCCGGCGTCCCGGGGTGAGCCTCGGCCGCGCCCGCGCGGGCCTGCCCTCGCGGGAGACCAGCACGACCGTGGGTTCCTGCCCGCTCGGCGCGTAGCGCAGCCGGCCGTCGGCCCCGGTGTGGAATGAGCCGCCCCTGCCGACGGTGAGCGCCGCGAGCACATCCATCCCGGTCAGCCCGACGCCGAGCAGCGCGACCCTGGCCGAGGCCGGCAGCGTGGCGACGGCGGCGGGCAGCGGGTAGGGCCGCCCGTCGGGAGCGGCGCCGTCGGCGCCCGGCTCGTGGTCGCCGTGCCCGACCGTGACCACGGCCTGGTCGACCAGCAGGGCACCGCCGTCGGCGAGCACGACCTGCTCGGCCGCGCCCTCCGGCCGGACCTGCGCGGCGGCCTGCCGGTGGTGCCGGATCTCCACCCACTCCGGCGCGGCCCGCACGATCCGCTCCGCCGCCCAGCCGAGGTAGTCGCCGAGCAGCCTGCGGGGCAGGTGGTCGGCCGGTTCGACCGGCCGCCCGCCCATTCCGATCCGGAGGCCGCCGTCCTGGCCGATCCGCACGTCCCGCTGCCGGCACCACTCGTACAGCGAGGGGCCGCCGACGGTCCGCACCGGCGCGCCGAGCATGTCCCGGTCGGTGAACGCGGTGAGCTGCGCGCAGACCGTGTTCAGCAGCAGGTAGTCGGGCTGGTCCGGCAGGTGCATGCCGACGCCGAGAGCACCGGGCTCCACGACGTGCACGAGCAGCTCCCGCCGGGTCTCGGCGGCCCGGCCGATCAGCCGCTCCAGCAGGCCGAGGCCCCTTGGCCCGCAGCCGATGATCGCGACGCGTCGCCTCACCATCGCGCGGTCTCCCCGAAGAAGTCGGGGATCTCCACGACGCGGCCCTGCGCCTTGGCCTGCTGGTGCACGTAGTGGCCGACCGCGAGGTCGAGCACGCCGAGGCCGAACGGCGAAAAGATCGTCGGCAGGTCGGGGTCGAGCCGGTCCCGGCCGGTGAGCACGCCGGCCAGCGTGCCGGTGACGAAGTCGCGGTTGCCGGTGAGCTGCTCGGCCAGGTGCGGCGAGGTGTTCGCCTTCATGCAGTGCTCGACGTCGTCGAGCACGTTGTTGGCCCGCAGCAGCAGCTGCGGCGCGAGATCGCGCAGCGACACGTTGAGCACCAGCTGGCCCGGACGGAACGCGTGCTCCTCGGTGATGTAGGGCGTGCCGGCGGTGGTGGCGAGCACGACGAGGTCGCACTCCAGCGCGCCGGCCAGGTCGACCGCGCGCACCTCGCCGGCGCCGCGCTCGCGCAGGTGCCCGGTGAGCGCCGTCGCGGAGGCCGCGTCGAGGTCGTGGCAGCGCACGTCGGTCATCGGCACCCCGACCCCGGACAGGTAGGCGCAGATCGTGCGGGCGATGACTCCGGCGCCGACCACCCCGACGGTGCGCGGGGCCGACCCGCCGAGGGCCGTGGCGGCCAGCGCGGCCGAGGCGGCGGTGCGGGCCGCGCTGATTCCGGCCGCCTCAAGCAGGGCGATCGGATAGCCCGTCGCGTAGTCGTTGAGAATCAGCACCGCGGACGCCCTCGGCCGGCCGGACCGCACATTCCCCGGGAAGCTCGCGATCCACTTGAGGCCGGCCAGGTCGACGTCGCCACCGAGATAGGCCGGCAGCGCGATGATGCGGGAGTCCGGCTTCTCCGGGAAGCGGAGGAAGTAGCTGTCCGGATTGACGCTTGCGCCGCTGTCATGAGTCAGGTAGGCGCGCTCCACGAGCGCGACAACTTCTTTCTCATGATCTCGCAGGAGATCGGAAACAACACTTCCGGAAATGACGGAGAACTCAAACATGATTGATCAGCCCTGTTCCAAGCGATGCTGTTTCCGTGGAGTCGAGCAGGTCCGCGCCGAAACGCTGGGACACCCACTCGTCGTGATAGATGGTGTCCAGGTAGCGATCCCCGAGATCCGGTGAGATCGCGAGCACGCGGCTCCCCGCGGGAATGCGGTCGCGCCAGGCGGTGACCGCGGCGAGCACCGTGCCGGACGATCCGCCGAGCAGCAGGCCGTAGTCCCGCCCGACCCGCCGGCAGGTGCGGATCGTGTCCGCCTCCGGCACCAGCAACTTCTGGAAGGTGCCGTCGTCGCGGAAGATCTCCGGGCGGCGACTGGTGCCCAGCCCGGGGATCCAGCGCCTGGAGGGGGGTCCGCCGAACGACACGGAGCCGACCGAGTCGACCGCCACGATCGTGGTGGACGCGCTCTCGTCCCGGAATCGCTCGACGCAGCCCATCAGCGTTCCGGTGGTGCCGGCGCCGACGAACAGCCAGTCCGGCGCGCCGAAGCCGTCCAAGATCTCCTGGGCGGTGCGGTCGCGGTGGACCGCGGTGTTCGCCGGGTTGGCGTACTGGTTGAGCCACACCACATTGCGGCTCGTGGCCACGCGCTGGCGCACGTAGTCGATTCGGGTCTGTAGGAATCCGCCGTTGCGGTCACGGTCGCGCACCACGACGACCTCGGCGCCGAGGGCGCGCATCAGCTGAATGCTGCGCGCGTTGGCGTTCGGATCCGTCACGAGCGTGATCGGATATTTCCTGGTCGCGCACACGGTGGCGAGCGCGATACCGAGATTTCCCGAAGTGGATTCGATGAGTGCGGAGCCAGGGCCGATGAGATCCCGTTGTTCGAGGCTGTCGACGAGCGCGACCGCGGTCTTCAGCTTTATCGAACCAGCCGGATTGAGCCCCTCGAGCTTGAGATGGGTGTCGAAATGCGGCGCGAAGCCGGGTAGCTCAAGAAAGATTTCGCCCGTCACGACATCATGGGCATGTTCGAATATCACGCGCTTCCCCCAAGTTACGCGTACCCCAGATCAGACGCGCAGCGGCACGTCGTGCCGCCGGCATCCGCCGTTGGTCATCGTTGTCGACGACATAGTCACGCTAGAGGTGATCCACGAACGGGGCAAGCTTTTTCGGACACTTCCGCCATAGCGCAGTCGACGAGGACAAAAAGATAACCCGTATGGAGTAGTGAATAGCTCGGCTGGTGCACCCAAGGACCGGCCGGCTGCCCTTTTGGTCGCACTCTGTTATCAAATTCAACGAGTTTGGTTGCACCAACAACCGAATGACGTCCCGGCGCTTCGCCCGAGGTTTACTGACGGGGCGGTGACTGTGTCGCGGGTCACAGGCCTGCGCGGATGCTGGGCCGCACGGGCGCACCTGCGTTCAGGTGGAGTGAATCTTTTGCTGACTGCCAGTCAACACGGTCGCTGGCTATACCCGATTAGTCCGGAAATAACTAGCTATGGTAAAGGTTTTCCAGTCACGTCCGCCTTCGTCATCCATTCATCGGACGGTTGTCAACGTTTGACAATCGTGATACCGGGTCGAGGGTGCTTCGCTATCCTGACTAAGGTCACGCCTGCGCATGGTTGAAGCGTCACGAACATCAAGTATCACTGGAATAGCGTAGTGGTTCGGCTGGACCTTTCCAGGCGAACCTGGCTAACTGGAAAGGCCGTCAAGAGCGGCTTGTTGAGCGCGTCGAGCGCGAGTGGGAGTCGATCCGGACCGCAGCACCGAAGTGCGGTTCAGTAACACGAGTGGGGTGTAGTGACCGGGCTGCATGGTCGTATTTATACGGGCCTTCACGCTTACCGTCCTCGCCTAGTCGGCAGAGCGCGTCGGCGCGAAAGCCTCGGAGGTCACCCCGCCGCACCAGCCGGTTCAGCCTCTTGGTCCCTCCGGCGGCCCGACCCGGATTCGATTCCGACGTTCCGTCGGCACCATTGCCGGTATCCACAGTTGCCAGAGTTGGGTGGTCCGCGCGTCGAGATCACTGTTCCCGGTGAGCGCCCTGGACAGCAGCTGGCTGCCGGTGAACCCCCCGACCAGCGACTCGGCGACGGCGTTGACGTCGAGATCGTTCTCCAGGTCGCCGTCCTCCCGCGCCCGCATGAGCAGCGCGCGCACGACCGTGATCCAGCCGGCGAACTGCGGGCCGCCCTGCCTGCGGAAGAGCCCGGCCTCGAACACCAGCAGGTTGGCCGCCCGTATCACCGGGTCGGTCCGCAACTGCCGGCTGAACGTATAGGAGAGGTCGATCAGGCTCTGGAGGCCCGGCTTCGCGGAGTCGCCAGCCTGTTCGAGCGCGGCTTGCCACACCCCGCCCTGTTCCTCCATCACGGCGATGGCCAAGGCGTCCTTCGACGAGAAGTGAAAATACAGCGCACCCTTCGTGACACCCGCTTTGCGGCAGATGTCGTGCAGGTTGGTGGCCGGGAATCCCTTGCGGTCGAACACCTCGGCCGCCGCGCGCACCAGATTCTGACGGGTTTCCCTGGCATGGTCGCGATATCTCATCGAAGATCACCTCGCGCACACCCTAGCGAGTGGCGACTTCCCGCTTCCCCTGTTGGTTCCACTGTGATGATCGCCGCACCCGTTCAGTCGTACCCGCGTACGGCCTGTGACAGGTGAACCTGAGGTGTTGGACCAAGGGAGTTGCGAAGAATGGACGTCGTCACTACGACGATCGGCTTTGAGCGGGTATTCAGGTTGTCCGCGCAATGGCCGCGCGCGCACGCCGGAATCGACCCGGAACCGCGCCGGCGCGAAGCGCTGCGGCGACCGTGTGTTGGCGCCGCGCCGACCCGATGGGGCGCGCCATGATCGACGTCCGGGCGTCGACGCTCCAGGCCGCGCACCAGCTGATGACCCGCTTCGGCGCGCACGACGCGCCCGGTGTCGCGAGGCTGTTCGCCGAGACGGTCCAGTGGCGCTCGCCCGCGATCGAGGGCGCGCCGTGGCCGAACTCGGTGCGCACCCGACGCGAGGTCGAGGGCTACTTCTGGGCGCTGTTCGACACCCTGCACCTGGAGACCTTCGGTGTGCAGCGCGTGCACCTGGACGGCGCGGACGCGGTCGTGCTCGCCGTTGCCCGCTACCGCGTGCCGAGCACCGGGCGCGAGTTCTCCCAACACCTGGCGCTGGTGCTGACCGTCAACCACGGCGAGATCCACCGCTTCTCCCTGTACCAGGACACCCTCGCCGTCGCCGACGGGCTTGGGCTGGTCAGCGCGTCAGCCGGCCGCGCGTCGCCGGCATGACCGCTCGCCAACACCGTTCGAGGACCAGGTCAACCGACCACGAGTGAGAAGGAGCAGCAGATGTACCTGCAAGGCAAGGCCGAACCGACCTGGCAGTTGATCCGCCGGTTTCGGGACAGGCAGGGCCTCAGTCAGCAGGCCCTCGCCGAGCGCCTCGCGGTGATCTCCGGCAACAGCAGCATCACCCGCGAGCACGTGTCCCGATGGGAGCGTGGCAAGAGGATTCCCAACCCGTACTGGCGCGTCTGGCTCGGCCGCGCGCTGGAGATCCCGCCGGAGTGGCTGGAGCGCGCCGCGATGATCGCGCGGCGGGTCAGGGTGATTCACGACTCCACCAGCCACGAGTACAGCCTGGAGAGCCTCGGTCTCGGCAGTTGGGGAGACCATGTGGGTTGATGGCCATTGGGCGTGCCTCGGCACGGCCCGGCGCCACCAGGCAGGTGTTTCCGCCAGGTGGCGCCGGGGGTAGCGCTCTCAGCGCGGTGCGCTGGGCCGCCGCACCGATGAGTCCCTTATCCCGCACCGAGTTCGTTGGCGACACCGAGCTCGTAGAAGCCCCGGCCGAACGTCGCCACGACCAACCGCTGGTGCACGCGGTCGTAGGCAAGGTCGTCCACGGGCACCAGCGGCAGCCCGGAGCCGAGCCGGCTCCACCTGCCGTCGCCCGAGGCGCTGACGAACACACCCTGGTCGGTCGCCACGTACAGCGTCCGACCCGCGCCGAGCACCACCTTGTTGACCGGGGCCGCCGGCAGGTTGCCGGACAGGTCCGTCCACGACGCCCCGGCGTCGCGGGTGCGCAGCAGGTGCGGCTGCGCGGAACCTGAGCGATAGCCGGACAACGACACGAAGGCCGTGGCGGGGTCGCGCGGGTCGACCGCGATCCGGGTCACCCACGGCTGGTTGATCAGCACGTTCGTCCAGTGCGCGCCGAGATCCCTCGTCACCCACACCCGGCCGTCGTCGGTGCCGACCCAGATCGTGTTCGGGTCGGAGGCCGAGGCCGCCACCGTGGTGATCGTGCCGAACGGATAGGTGTCCCGGCTCGGCCCGCCGGTGAGGTCCTGGCTGATCGGCGTCCAGGTCACCCCGCCGTCGGTGGACCGGTTGAGGCGGTTTCCGCCGTAGTAGAGGACGTTCGGGTTGCTCGGATCGAACTGCACCGGGGTGAACCAGTTGCGTCGGTCGGCCGTGGTCGCGTCGGTGAAGTCGGTCATCGTGGTGCCGCCGTCGGTCGACCGCGCGCAGTTTCCGTACTGGTAGCAGGCGAACACGTTCTGCCGGTTCTTCGGGTTGATCAGGTTCTGCTCGCCGTCGCCGCCGTAGTAGGAGTTGAAGTCCGACCCGCCCCACGAGCGGATCGACCCGTTGTCCTGCGCGCCACCGGAGACCCGGCGGGTGTCCTGCGGCGTGATCGCGACGCTGTAGAACTGGGTGAACGGCTCGTAGGTCGCCTTGGTCCAGCCGCTGTCCCCGGCCGCGTCCGAGCGGAACACGCCGCCGTCGTCGCCGGCGTACACCCGCGACGGGTAGCGCGGGTCCCAGATCAGCGCGTGTTCGTCGCCGTGCAGCGCGCCGCCGTCGTCGGTCCAGGTGGTCCCGCCGTCCAGCGAGGTGAGCAGCGGAACGCCGGCGACGTGCACGTGCCGCGCGTCGTGCGGGTCGACCCAGACCTTGCCGAACCACCAGCCGTAGCTGGACTGCGAGTCGGTCAGCGGCGCCGAGTCGGGCAGCTTCGTCCAGTGCTCGCCCGCGTCCGGCGAGGTGTAGAAGCCCGCGAACGGGCCAGCCGTGCTGTTCACGATCGCGTAGACCCTGCCGGGTTCGGACGCCGACGCGCCCAACCCGATCCGGCCGACGGTGGGGCCGGCCGCCGGCAGCCCGCCGGCCAGCCGCTGCCAGGTCGCGCCGCCGTCCACCGAGCGGTAGACGCCGGAGCCGACGCCGCCGTAGGTGCGCTTGTCCGGTTCCCTGCGGTGGTCCCACAACACGGCGTAGAGCCGCTGCGGGTCGGCCGGGTCGAACTGCACGTCGGACGCGCCGGTGAACTCGTTGGGCACATCCAGCACCCGCCGCCACGAGCCGCCGCCGTCCGCGGACAGGTAGACGCCCCGGTCGCCGCCCGCCGAGTACAGCGATCCGTTGGCGGCGGCCAGCACGCGCGCCGGGTTTCGCGGGTCGACCGCGATCGCGCCGATGGTGCCGGAGTCGCGCAGGCCGACCGGCCGCCAGCTCGCGCCGTGATCGGTCGAGCGGTACACGCCGGTGCCCTCGTAGGTGACGCTGCCGCCACCGGGGTTGGGCTCGCCGGTGCCCACGTACAGGGTGCCGTCCTTGGCTGCGGCGACCGCGCCCATCGCCTGGGTGCCGTCGGCAGGCCAGGACGGCGCGAAGGTCTGGCCTGCGTCGGTCGACTTCCACAGGCCGCCGCTGGCCGCCGCCGCGTAGACGGTGTCCGCGCGCTGCGGGTCGAGCGCGAGGCTCACCACCCGGCCGCCGATGTTGGTCGGGCCGATCGACCGCCACGCGCCGCCGCGCGTCGGCAGACCAAGCGCTTGCTTGGCCGCGGTGTCGTAGGCGTGCCTCGGCAGGGTCTGGCCGGGCACGGTCCGCTGTATGTAGCTGTAGTCGGCCGGTGCGGCCGGCCCGCCGTCGCTCTCGCCCGGCGGCTCGGCCCCGACCGCAGCGGGGGCGGTGAGCACACCGCCCAACAGCCAGGCGACCGCGCCGGCCGCAACAAAGCTCTTGCCTAACAGGGACAACCGCATCCGAGCACCTCCGGCAGGATGGTGACGAGACGTGACCGGAAGCGGACGCTAGGAGAGCGCGCCTCGTGCCGACACCGCCGAACGGCCCAGCGGGCCCGGTGTTCTGGAGGCGTGATGGCCAGAGGGCCGAATCAGAGCGGAGTGCCCAGCAGGTGCACGCCGAGGACGATCAGCGAGCCGCCGGCCACCCGGTCGATCACCCTGCGCACCCGCGCGCGGGACAACACCCTGGCGAGCGCCCCGATGGCGACCAGCACGACGGTCCAGTACGCCAGCCCGACGCCGACCACCACCCCGCTCATCAGCGCGGTCTGCGCCAACGGGTGCCGCCCGTCCGGCATGAACTGCGGCAGCAGACTGGTGAACGTCAACACGGCCTTCGGGTTGAGCACGTTGCACAGCAGCCCGCGCCGGTAGGCCGACGCCCGCCCGCACGGCGCCAGCTCGGCGACGGTCGGGGCCGCGCCGGACCGCCGCGCGGCGAGCAGCGCGGCCACGCCGAGGTACACCAGGTAGGCCGCGCCGAGCACCTTCACCACGGTGAACGCCTCGGCGCTCGCCGCGAGCAGCGCGGAGATCCCCAGCGCGGCGGCGGTGGCGTGCACGCACAGGCCGCTGACGATGCCGCCGCCGACCGCCCACCGCACCGCGCCGCCGTACCCGGCGTGCCGCAGCACGAGCGCGAAGTCCGGGCCGGGCACCACGAACATCACCCCGACCACCAGCAGAAACGCCGGCCAGTCCACCCCCATGACGCGATCCCCCAGTCAGTTCGGCGCGTGACGCGCGACCGGGGGTCATCCTGAGCGAGGGGAGCGGGCGCGCAGGCCCGAGCCGAACTGGGCGGGGCCGATCGGGCTGTTTGCCGCACGCCGTGCGGCGCCCATCGGACGCCGGGGCCGCGCGGCGAACAAAATCGCGCGGCCGGTGCGGGGGAATCGGGTCCGGCAGCGCGGCGCGCCGCCGGACCCGTACCGTGGGGCCAGCCCCGATCCTGACTTGCTGGAACCACGACCGGGCAACGTTAGCGGACTCTCGTATCGCCGTGGTGGCTGACCGGTGATCGCGGTGTGACAACGCCTGGTTGTGACCTCGGCGGCCGGCGGCGATCTGACCCCGCCCGGACCCCGCGAACCGGTCGATCACGGGCTCCCGGCAGGCCGCCGCGGCGGCCTCCGCGACCGTCCCGCTGGGACACGTCGACGGTCGACCGAGCAGGCGGGGACGGTGCCGCGTTAGGCCGTCCGATACCGTTCCCGTCGGCGGCGACCGGCGTCGCCCCGGTTTTCCCGGTCTGTGCGCCGCACGAAGGGATGGTCATGGGAGAGAGCACCCCCAAGGTGACGGTCGTCGTCCCGACCTACAACGAGCGGGACAACCTGCCCACGTTGGTCGGCCTGCTCGCCGAGGTGCCCGTGCCGAACCTGCACGTGCTCGTGGTCGACGACAACTCTCCCGACGGCACCGGCGACGTCGCGGACAAGCTCGCGACCGACGCGCCGATTCCGGTGACCGTGCTGCACCGCACGGAGAAGGACGGGCTCGGCCGCGCGTACGTCGCCGGGATCACCCGCGCCCTCGAACAGGGCGCCGACATCGTGATCCAGATGGACGCCGACCTCTCGCACCCGACCAGCGTGCTCCCCGCGATGGTCGAGACACTGTCCACTTCGGACGCCGCCGTGGTGCTCGGCTCCCGCTACGTCGAGGGCGGCTCGGTCGCCGGCGAGTGGGCGTGGCACCGCAAGGCGCTGTCCGCGTGGGCGAACTTCTACGTCAACACCATCCTGCGGCTGCACGTGAAGGACGCGACGGCCGGCTTCAAGGCGTGGCACGCCGACACCCTGCGCGCGATCGACGTGCCCTCGGTCCGCAGCAACGGGTACGCCTTCCAGGTCGAGATGAACTACCGCACGGTCCGCGGCGGCATGCGGATCGCCGAGGTGCCGATCCGTTTCGAGGAGCGCACCAACGGTGTCTCCAAGATGAGCCTCGGCGTGCAGATCGAGTCGGCGCTCATGCCGTGGAAGCTGCTGTTCGGCAGGAAGCTCGGCTAGACCACCCCAGATAGGCCACCCCAGCTAGACCACCAGGGCCGTTCGTCGCCCGGCCAGTCGACCGTGTGCGGGAAGACCGAGGTCGGCGCGGTCCTATGGTGGTCCGGTGCGGGTGGATTTCGAGATCGTCGAGGTGTTCGGGACCGAGCCGTTGTCCGGCGGTCCGTTGCCCGTGGTGCTCGGCGCGGGCGCGCGCTCGGACGAGGTGCTGCTGCGGCTCGCGGCGCGGCTGGCGATGCCCGAAACCGTCTATCTCGACCGCGCCGCGACCGGCGAGCTGTCCGTGCGCATCTGCACCCCCTACGTCGAACTCGGGTTCGCCGGCCACCCGCTGCTCGGCGCCGCCGCCGTCGCGGTCCGCCGCGAGCTCGCAGCGCCGGGCTGGGTCCGGCTGCACACGCGCGACGGGGTCGTCCGGGTCAGGGTGGACCGGGAGGGTCGGAGCGCGACGCTGGAGGAACGGCCCTGCGCGGTCGGGCCCGAGGTGCCGGCCGAGGCGGTGTGCGCGGCCGTCGGGCTGCCCGCCAGCGCGGCCATCGGCCCGGTGAAGGTGGCGGGCGCCGGACTCGCCTACGCCTGCCTGCCGGTCGGCGCGGCGACCCTGCACCGCGCGCGGCCGCTGCCGGAGCGGGTGGCCGCGCTGCCGCGCCGCGTGCCCGCGCTCGCCGAGGTGTACGGCGTCGCCGTCCTCGTTCCGGACCTGCCGGTGGTGCGGACCAGGGTGTTCGTGCCGGAACCTGCCTGCGCCGAGGACCCGGCCACCGGCTCCGCCGCGCTCGCGCAGGCGGCGTGGCTGATGGACACGGTCCTGCCGAGCGGCTCGCCTGCCGACCTCGAGTTACGTCAGGGCACCGACCACCTCGGCTACTCCCGGCTGAACGTGCGCGTCCGCCGGTCGCCGGGCGGCCGGGTGCTGGCCGACGTCGGCGGGGCCGTGGCCGGGTTCGCCAGCGGCACGCTCACCCTCGACGGCGGGCACGCCGTCGACCGCTCCGAGCCCTGCGGCTGACCGAGCCTGCTCTTAGGCGCCCGCGGAGCGGGTGAACCGGCCGCGCGGGAGGGTGCGCAGCTCCTCGTGGTGGTGCACGACCTGACGGACGGTCTCCACCACGTGCGGATCGTCCACCACGTACACCTGCCGGCGCCCCTCGCGGCGCGCGTGCACCAGCCCGGCGAGCTTCAGCTTGGCCAGGTGCTGGCTGACCGCCGCCACCGTGCCGCCGATCTCGGTGGCCAGCGTGGTGACGTCGCGCTCGCCGGAGGCCAGCAGCCACACGATCTGGAGCCGCGCGGTCGCGGCGAGCATGCCGAACGTCGCGGCGGCGTCCTGAAGCAGCTGTTCCGGCAGCGGCTCGGCGGCCGAGGGAGGGTCACTCGATCTGGGCAACGTCATCCTTCCGGGTGGTTGTCCACCCAGCCTGCCTGTCGCACGTCACTTGCGCAACCAATTGACTGGCTTCGAGTTGCGATGTCTACTGACCGACGTCAGCGTTACCGACGAGTGCGAGGAGGTGAGCCGCATGACGGCCGGAGAGAGTACGAGTCGCCACGCGGACCCAGGCGCGCCCTCCGCCCACGAGAAGCCGCCCGGCCAGAGCTCCTGACCCGAGCTCCGCCCCCATGGTGCCCGCGTGGTTCGCGCCGTCGTTGCCAGACACGGTTGACGCCCAACAGCACAGGACACCATGAACCTCGCACCTCCTGGCCGCGCGCGCCGCCGCCGCGCCGCGCCGCTGCCCGCCTCCGAACTGGTCGCGCTCGCCGACGTGCCGCCGCTGTGGCTGTTCCAGCAGGTCGCGGGCTCGCCGAAGGGGCTGACCGAGGCCGAGGCGTCCCGCAGGCTCGTCTCGGCGGGCGAGAACGACGTCGACGCGACCCCGGTCCCGCCGTGGCCGGCGCAGCTGTTCGCCGCCGCCGCGAGCCCGTTCGTCGCGCTGCTGCTCGTCCTCGCCGCCGTCCTCGCGATCGTCCGGGACGCGCGCGGTGCCGCGATCGTCGGCGTGATGGTGCTGCTCAGCGTCCTGCTGCGGTTCCGGCAGGAGTACCGCTCGCACCGTGCGGCCGCGCGGCTGCGCGCGCTGGTCACCACCACCGCGACCGTGCGGCGGCGGGCCACCGACGGCGACGCGCCGACCGACCGGGAGGCGCCGCTGGAGGACCTGGTGCCCGGCGACCTCGTGCTGCTCGGGCCCGGCGACCTGGTCCCGGCCGACCTGCGGCTGCTCACCGCCAACGACCTGCTGGTCGACCAGGCGCCGCTGTCCGGCGAGACGCTGCCCATGCGCAAGCACGAGCCGACCGGCAACGGCACGCCCCGCGCCGCCGACGCCGACCCGCTCGACGAGCCGTCGCTGTGCCTGGCCGGCACCATGGTGGTCGGCGGCACCGCGACCGCCGTCGTCGTCGCGACCGGCCGGGGCACCTACTTCGGCTCGCTGGCCCGCACCCTGTCCGCCCGCCGCCCCGACACCACCTTCGACCGGGGCGTTCGCTCGGTCGGCTGGACGCTGATCCGCTTCATGCTCGTGCTGACCCCGGTCGTGCTGGCGATCAACGGACTCACCAGGGGCGACTGGTTCGAGGCGTTCCTGTTCGCCGTCTCGGTCGCCGTCGGCCTCACCCCCGAGATGCTGCCGGTGATCGTGACGACGAACCTCGCCAAGGGCGCGCAGTTCATGTCCCGGCGCAAGGTGATCACCAAGCGGCTCAACGCGATCCAGGACCTCGGCGCGATGGACGTGTTGTGCACGGACAAGACCGGCACGCTCACCGAGAACCGCATCGTGCTCGCGCAGAGCCTGGACGCCGCCGGCCGATTCGACGACGAGGCGCTGGAGTACGCCTACGTGCACGGCCTGTTCCAGTCCACCCCGGCGAGCCAGCTGGACGAGGCGGTGCGCGACCACCTCGATCCCGCGCAGGCCGTCGTCGTCGAGGCCAGGTTCCGCCACCTCGCCGAGATCCCGTTCGACCACGAGCGCCGCTACTCGACCGTCGTCGTGACGATGGCGAAGGACGCGCATCTCCTGATCGCCAAGGGCGATCCGGACACCGTGCTGACCCGCTGCGCGCACGTGCGGGTCGACGGCGAGATCGCGCCGCTGACCGACGCACTGCGGCGCGAGGCGCTCGAGGTGGTGAAGGCCAACAACCGGCACGGCATGCGGGTGCTCGCGGTCGCGGCGAAGGAGTCGCCTGCGCGGCTCGGCGGCTACCGCAGGGCCGACGAACGCGACCTCGTGCTGGTCGGCTTCGTCAGTTTCCTCGACCCGCCAAAGGACTCCGCCGGCGCGGCGCTCGCCTCGCTCGCCGAGCACGGCGTCACGGTGAAGGTCGTCACCGGGGACAACCGGCTGGTCGCCGCGCGGGTCTGCCGCGAGGTCGGCCTCGAGCCGGGCGAGGTGGTGTCCGGCCCCGAGATCGACCGGCTCGACGACGCGGAACTCGCCGCGCTTGCCAGGCGCACCAAGGTGTTCGCCAAGGTCGGGCCCGCGCAGAAGGCCAGGATCGTCCGGGCGCTGCGGGCCGGCGGGCACACCGTCGGGTTCCTCGCCGACGGCACCAACGACGCCGCCGCGCTGCGCGAGGCCGACGTCGGCATCTCGGTGGACTCCGCGGTGGACATCGCCAGACACGCGGCCGACATCATCCTGCTGGAGAAGGACCTGACCGTGCTGGCGCACGGCGTGGTCGAGGGCAGGCGAACGCTCGGCAACACGATGAAATACGTCAAGATCACGGCGAGCTCGAACTTCGGCAACGTGCTCAGCGTGGTGGCGGCCAGCGCGTTCCTGCCGTTCCTGCCGATGCTGCCGAGCCAGTTGCTCGCGCAGAACCTGATCTACGACGTGGCGCAGCTGGCGCTGCCGTGGGACCGGGTCGACGCCGAGTACCTGCGCAGGCCGCGCCGCTGGTCCGGCGGCGACCTCGCCAGGTTCATGGTGGTGTTCGGGCCGGTCAGCTCGCTGTTCGACCTGGCGACCTTCGCGGTGCTGTGGTGGGTGCTCGGCGCGAACTCCGTCGACCAGCAGGCGTTGTTCCAGTCGGGCTGGTTCATGGAGGGCCTGCTCTCGCAGGCGTTGGTGGTGCTGGTGATCCGCACGAGGAGCGTCCCGTTCCTGCGCGGCAGGCCGTCCTGGCCGGTGGCGCTGATGATCGTCGGAGTCGCCGCGGCCGCGCTGTTCCTGCCGTTCGGGCCGCTGGCCCCGACGCTGCGGATGCAGCCCCTGCCGCTGAGCTACTTCCCTTGGCTGCTGGGCATTCTGCTGACCTACTGCTGCCTGGCCCAACTGATCAAGACCGCGTACGTGCGGGTCACCGGGGCCTGGTTGTAGCGACATGCGAGGAGAGACGGGCACATGACGACGCTGGAGACGTTGCTGCGCATCGGCGCCGGGTTCGGCCTGGGGGCCGCGATCGGCTTCGAGCGGCAGTACCGCGCGCGGATGGCGGGGCTGCGCACCAACGCGCTGGTCGCGGTCGGCGCGACACTGTTCGTGCTGTTGTCCTCCCACGGCTTCAGTGGTATCGCCGACCAGGGCAGCGCCGACCCGACCAGGGTGGCCGCGCAGATCGTGTCCGGCATCGGTTTCCTCGGCGCAGGCGTGATCCTGCGCGACGGCCTGAACGTGCGCGGGCTGAACACGGCGGCGACGCTGTGGTGCTCGGCGGCCGTCGGCGCGCTCACCGGCGTCGGCCTGTACTTCATCGCGTTCGCCGGCACGGTGGTGGTGCTG
The DNA here is from genome assembly GCF_008386585.1 of Solihabitans fulvus. GTDB lineage: Bacteria > Actinomycetota > Actinomycetes > Mycobacteriales > Pseudonocardiaceae > Solihabitans > Solihabitans fulvus. The sequence continues at coordinate 59,488 of NZ_VUOB01000073.1, read as the reverse complement.
ATCGCCAACGTGGGGCTGCGCAGCCTCGGCCGACTCGTCGACAAGCGGCCCGACACCGGCGACGAGACCAGCACCACCTACAGCTTCCTCGCGGTGACCAGGGACGACGCCGAGGCGCACATCCGCGCGCTGGTGGTGCAGGCGTTGACGCACACCGACTTCAGCCTGCTGTCGATGATCAGCAGCAACAGCCCGGTCGAAGGCTACGTCGAGGTCCGCGCCGAGCTGACCGCGGACCGCAGGGACGACAAGCAGATGGAGTCGGCGGTGAGCCGGTTGAGCATGGAGCCAGCGGTGACCACAGTGCGCTGGGACGTCAAGGTGACCCACGAGAAAAACGAGGCGAACTAGTGGCCGTGCTGCGATCGTTCCCCTCGGCCGAGGCGCTGCGCCGACCGCGCCAGAGCCTGGTCGACGTCGCCGTGGTGGCCGGCGCGGCGACGCTGCTATGGGGCCTCGTGCAGCTGTCCAGGGGCGTGACCGCGCCGTTCGACTCCGCCGCGCCCGCCGCCGCGATCTCCACCGATCCCGCCGACCTGCCCTACTACGCGGCGAGGTCGCTGCTGCGGATGTTCGTGGCGCTGGTGGCGTCGGTGGCGTTCACCTTCGTCTACGCCACCGCGGCGGCCCGGCTGCGGCGGGCCGAGAAGGTCCTCCTTCCCGCGCTGGACATCCTCCAGTCCGTGCCGGTGCTCGGCTTCCTCTCGGTCACCGTCACCGGGTTCATCGCCCTGTTCCCCGGTTCGACGCTGGGGCTCGAGTGCGCGTCGGTGTTCGCGATCTTCACGGCGCAGGCGTGGAACATGACCTTCGCCTTCTACCAGTCGCTGGTGTCCCAGCCGCGCGACCTCGACGAGGCGTCCAGGATCCTCAGGTTGTCGCGCTGGCAGCGGTTCTGGCGGGTGGACGTGCCAGGCGGCATGATCCCGCTGGTCTGGAACGGCATGATGAGCTTCGGCGGCGGCTGGTTCTTCCTGGTCGCCTCCGAGTCGATCAGCGTGCTCAACCACCAGTTCACGCTGCCCGGCATCGGCAGCTACGTTGCGGCGGCCTCCGATGCCAGGGAACTGAACCACGTGCTGCTGGCCATCGGCGTGATGGTGGTCATGGTGATCGGGGTGAACGTGCTGTTCTGGCGGCCCTTGACGGCCTGGGCGGAGCGCTTCCGGGTGGAGGACTCCGAGGCCGCGCAGGCGCCCCGCAGCGTGGTGCTCAACCTGCTTCGCCGGTCGCGGCTGCCGAGGGCGCTCGGCCGGGTCCTCGGCCCGCTCGGCGCCCCGATCGACCGGGTGATGGCGGTGTTCGGGCTCGCCGAGTACCCGCTGCGGACGTCGCCGACCCGGCGCAGGGCGGGAGACGTGGTGTTCGGCGTCGCCGTGCTCGCCGTCATCGCCTGGGGGCTGCTGCGCGCCGTGGAGTACGTGCGGTCCACCGTCGGCCTCGGCGAGTTCCCGCACGCGCTCGGCCTCGGCCTGATCACCTTCGGCAGAGTGATCGTACTCGTCGTGGTCGCCACCCTGGTCTGGGTTCCGATCGGCGTGTGGATCGGGTTGAACCCCAAGGTGTCCAGGCTCGCCCAACCTGTGGTGCAGGTGCTCGCCAGCTTCCCGGCGAACTTCCTGTTCCCGCTGGTCACGGCCCTCCTCGTGGCCACGGGCATCAGCCTGAACTGGGGCGGCATCCTGCTGATGAGCCTCGGCGCGCAGTGGTACGTGCTGTTCAACGTGATCGCCGGGGCCAGCGCCGTGCCCAACGACCTGCGCGAGGCCGCGGCCAGCCTGCGGCTGCCCCGCTCGCTGTGGTGGCGAAAGCTGATCCTGCCGGCGATCTTTCCCAGCTACATCACCGGCGGCATCACCGCGGCTGGCGGCGCGTGGAACGCCTCCATCGTGGCGGAGATCGTCAAGTACGGGCCGACCACGCTCACCGCGACCGGTCTCGGCGCGTACGTCGCAGAGGCCACCTCGGCCGGTGACTTCCCAAGGATCCTCGTCGGCGTCGCGGCCATGAGCTTGTACGTGGTCGCGCTGAACCGGTTGTTCTGGCGTCGGCTCTATGCACTCGCCCAGCAGCGCTACACCCTGTAGACCCGGAAGGCATCGTCATGACCGTTGACCAAGGATCGCGCGGCGAGCTGCTCGTCGACGTCGACGCCGTGCACAAGAGTTTCACCGGGGCCGGCGGCGCCGAGCTGAAGGTGTTGGAGGACATCAGGCTGTCCATCCACGCCGGCGAGATCGTCGCGCTGCTCGGCAAGTCCGGCTCCGGCAAGTCCACCCTGCTGCGCACCATCGCGGGCCTGATCTCGCCGACCAGGGGCACCGTGCGCTACCGGGGCCGCGAGCTGACCGGGGCGAACCCCGGCGTGGCGATGGTGTTTCAGACCTTCGCGCTGATGCCGTGGCTGACCGTGCAGGCCAATGTGGAGCTCGGGCTCGCCGCGCGCGGGGTGCCGCAGGCCGAGCGCCGCGACGCCGCCCTCGCGGCCATCGACCTGATCGGGCTCGACGGCTTCGAGTCGGCCTACCCCAAGGAGCTCTCCGGCGGCATGCGCCAGCGCGTCGGCTTCGCCAGGGCGCTGGTGCTGGAGCCCGACCTGCTGCTGATGGACGAGCCGTTCTCCGCGCTGGACGTGCTGACCGCGGAGAACCTGCGCACCGAGCTGATGTCGCTGTGGACCGGCCAGCAGTTCCCGACCAAGGGGATCTGCATCGTCACCCACAACATCGAGGAGGCCGTGCTGCTGGCTGACCGCGTGATCGTGCTCGGCTCGAACCCCGGCCGCATCCTCGCCGAGCTGCCGGTGCCGTTCACCAGGCCGCGCGACCGCAGGGCCCCGGCGTTCGTCGCCCTCGTCGACCAGCTCTACGACCTGCTCACCGGCCGCGAGCCCGACGTGTACGAGGCTGCGCCCGCCGACGCGACGCCGACCGCGCGCCCGCTGCCGCAGGCGTCGGTCGGCGGCATGGCGGGCCTCGTGGAGATCGTCTACGCCAGGGGCGGCCGGGTCGACCTGCCCGAGATCGCCGCCGAGCTGAGCTTCGAGATCGACGACCTGCTGCCGCTGGTGGACGGCGCGACCATGCTCGACCTGCTGTCCGTGCTCGGCGCCGACCTCGTGCTGACCGACACCGGCCGCGCCTGGACGACCGCGAACATCCAGGACAGCAAGAAGATCTTCGCCGGCCAGGCCCGCAGCCGCGCGCCCCTGGTGCGGACCGTCTGCCGCGCGCTCGCCACCAGCGCGGACGGCTCGCTGCGCGAGGCGTTCTTCCTCGACCTGCTGCGGCGGGGCTTCTCGACGGAGGACGCCCGCCAGCAGCTGGACACCGCGATCGACTGGGGTCGCTACGGCGAGCTGTACGACTTCGACGCCAGCACGGGGGAGATCACCGCCGACCCGGCGGCGGCCCTGGTGGACGCCGAGGCGGCTTCCTGACCGACCCCACGGCTGTCGTGGCCTCGGCCACAACTAGCCCGTCGACCGGTCACACCCGTCCCCTCCGACGCGTCATGGCGGCATCCCGTCCACCAGAAGAAAGAAGCGATGCCCCATGTCTTTGGCCGCAAGAACTTCGGCGATCGCCGCGTTGGCGGCGGCGCTGCTCGTCCCGTTGGCGGCGAACGCTGACGCGGCACCGAACGCGGGCGGCTGGGTCGGCGCGTGGGTGGCGTCCGCGCAGCGGCCCACCGCGCCCATCTGGTACCCGACCTGGGCCGAGACCGGCTTCGCCGACCAGTCCGTCCGCCAGGTGATCCGGGTCGGCGCCGCCGGCTCGCAGCTGCGCGTCCGGCTGTCCAACGCCTTCGGCACATCCCCGCTCCGGCTGACCGGCGGCACCGTCGGCGAGTCCGCCGGGGGCGCGGCCGTCAAGCCGGGCACGGTCCGCGAGCTAACCTTCCACGGCTCGGCCGCCGTCACGATCCCGGCCGGGGCGCGCGCCGCCAGCGACGCGGTCCAGTTGCCGGTCACGGCGGCGGAACAGCTCACGGTCACGCTGTACTTCCAGGGTGCCACCGGGCCGGCCACCTATCACAACCTCGCCCTCGCCACGTCCTACCGGGCGGCCGGCGACCGCCTCCGCGACCAGGGCGCGCAGGCGTTCGCCGACCAGAGCCTCTCCTGGTACTACCTGGAGGGCGTCGACGTGACCGGCCGAGACCCCTCGGTCGTCACCTTCGGCGACTCGCTCACCGACGGCTACGGCGCGACGTGGGGCGCCGACGACCGCTACCCGGACGAGCTGGCCGGGCGGCTGGCGGCGCGGGGCAACACGCGGCCGGTGCTCAACGCGGGGCTCGGCGGCAACCGGCTGCTCAGCGACTCGCCCTGCATGGGGGAGCGGGGCACGGCCCGGTTCCGGCGCGACGTGCTCGACCAACCGAGGGTCGGCACGGTGATCGTGCTGGAGGGCGTCAACGACATCCTCGGCTCCCAGCCCGGCGCCACGACGTGCGAGCCGCCGACGCCGGCCGTGACGGCGGCGGACCTGATCGCCGGGCACCGCGCGCTGATCTGCGCCGCGCACGCCCGCGGCGTGCGGATCGTCGGCGGAACCATCCCGCCCTACCAGGGAAACCAGTCCTACACCGACCAGGGCGACCGTGTGCGCCAGGCCGTCAACCAGTGGATCCGCACCAGCGGCGAGTACGACGCCGTCGCGGACTTCGACCGCGCGCTGGCCGACCCTGCCGACCCCGGCAGGCTGCGCGCGGACGACGACTTCGGTGACCACCTGCACCCCAACGCCGCCGGCTACCTGGCGATGGCCAAGGCCGTCGACCTCGACCGCCTGTAGCGGGGCCCGTCGAACGGGTGGGGCCGAAGCTCGTCGGTCCCACCCGTCGGCGCGTCCGCCGTCAAGAAGGGGCCGCAGTCCAGCAGGGTCCGCCGTCCAGAAGGGAGCGACACAGGACCACTTCACCGAGGGTGAATGCCGGGGCGGGTTAACTGTGCGGGTGCCGATCGATGGTTTCCTGACCCCCGCGTGGTTCGCGCTGCTCGCCGTGGTGGCCGCGATCGTGGTGGGTTACGTGTTGGCCCAGCGCCGTCGCAAGCGGCACGTGCTGCGCTTCGCCAACCTGGACCTGCTCGAGCGGGTTGCGCCGAAGCGGCAGCGCTGGCCCAGGCACGTGCCGGTGGCGCTGTTCGCGGTCGCGTTCATCCTGCTGGTCGTCGGGCTGGCCGGGCCGACCGCGGAAACGAAGGTCCCGCGCAACCGGGCCACCGTGATGCTGACCGTCGACATCTCGAACTCCATGATCGCCACCGACATCCAGCCGAGCCGGATCAAGTCGGCGCAGGCGTCCGCCAAGTCGTTCGTGCAGAACATGACGCCGGGCGTGAACCTGGGGCTGCTCACCTTCGGCGGCTCGGCAACCGTGAACGTGTCGCCGATCACCGACCGCAAGCCCGTGCTGGACAGCATTGACGCGATCAAGTTGCTGCCGGGCACGGCGACCGGGGACGCCATCGCCGCCGCGCTCCAGGCCGTCGACCAGTTCGGCCGGATCATCCCGGGCGGCCCGCCGCCAGCCGCGATCGTGCTGATGAGCGACGGCAAGCAGACCGTCGGCCGCAACGAGTTCGACGTGGCCGCCGAGGCGGCCAAGCAGAAGATCCCGATCTACGCCATCTCCTTCGGCACCGCGGGCGGCGTCATCGACCTGGAGGGCCAGCGGATCCCGGTGCCGGTCGACGACGACGCGCTGCACCAGCTCGCCGACATCACCAACGGTCAGTTCTTCAAGGCCGACACCGACCAGAAGCTGCAACAGATCTACGACCGGCTGGGCCAGCAGATCGGCTACGAGACCGTGCACCGCGAGGTGAGCAAGCCGTTCTTCGCGATCGGCGCGCTGCTGTGCCTGGTCGCCGCCGGGTCCGCCCTGTTGATCTCGCAACGGCTGCCCTGATGTCATGAAGGGTCCCTTCAGGACACCTAGTGTCAGGAAGGAACCCTTCATGGCAGCACCGACACCGCCCTGGGAGACACCGTGACCACCGCACTGCCCGGCAGCCCCTGCTGGGTCGAGCTCGCCACCTCGGACCTGTCGGCGTCCACCCGGTTCTACGAGTCGGTGTTCGGCTGGGAGTACGAGCCGCGCCGCGACGCCGAGGGTGTCGAGTACACCGTGGCCACCCTGTTCGGCGAGCCGGTCGCCGGCCTGCGGCACTACCCGGGCGAGATCCTGGACTGGACGCTCTACCTGGCCGTCGAGGACCTGGACACGAGCATCCGCACGGTCCGGCGGTTCGGCGGCCACGTGATCGAGCCGCGCCCGCACCAGGTGCCGGGGGTCGGCGCGAAGGTGCTGATCGACGACCCGAGCGGGGCGACGGTCGGCCTGTGCCAGCCCGCCGCGGACTGGGGTTTCACGGCAGGGGTGCCCGGCGCGTTGGTCTGGGTCGAGTTCGTGACCCGCAAGGCGACGCTGGCCGACCGGTTCTTCGGCAGGCTGTTCGAGTTCGAGCAGCAGCAGTACGGCGACGGCAGGACGGTCGACTACGTGGTGTGGTCGGTCGGCGGCGACTCGGTGGTCGGCCGGGTCCGGATGGCCGAGGGCACACCCGTCGACGTGCCGCCGCGTTGGATCGCGCATTTCGCCGTCGACCCCGACCTCGGGTTCGACGAGACGCTGAACCGGGCGCGCCGGCTGGGCGCGCGGCTACGGTTCAAGCCCTACACTTCCTCGCTCGGCCGCGTTGCGGTGCTGTCCGACCCGGTCGGCACCAGGTTCGCGATCATCGACCCGGCCCTGGCCGACGACTGGGACCTCGGCTCGGCGGCCGACGACCCGTACGACGACTAACCACGAGGAATCTCCCCCAATGCTCGATGTCAACGCGGCCACCGGCTGGTCGGGACGCGGTCGCGTGGCGCGCCTGCTGCTCGTGCTCCGGACGGCCGCCGTCATGGTCGCCGTGTTCGTCGCCGGGGTCATCGCCTCGCGGCCCGCCGAGGCGCCGCAGGCCGCGCCGGGCGCCGAGCACACCCAGATCGCGCGGTTCCTCGACGACCTGGCCCACCCGGTGGCGGGCCGGGACCCGCTGGCCGCGATGCCGGCGGACTTCCCGTCGCTGATCGGCTACCTGCCGATGACGGCCACCATGAGCGACGGCACCGTCCGGGCGTACAAGCCGAACTCGCACTGCTCGGCGCCGCTGCTCGGCGCCGGCCCCTACGACTTCGACCTGGCCTGCAAGGTGCACGACATCGGCTACGACATGCTGCGCTACGCCGAGTACCGGGGTCAGCCGCTCGGCCCGGACGCCCGCAGGCTCGTCGACGACACCTGGAGCGGGCTGATGGACGCCCGCTGCGACTCGGCCTACCAGGGCGTGTCCAGGTCGGTGTGCCACGGCACCGCCTCGATGTACGCCTTCGCGGTGTGGGCCAACTCGTGGCGGCAGCGCTTCGGCACCCCGCACTGGGAGCCGGCCGGGGCCTGGTCGACCGGGCTCGTGGCGATCTTCCTGCTGCTCATGGTCCGCAAACCGCGCGGCAGGTCCGGCCACCCGCCGGCCAGGAGGGGCGAGCTGTCCGGGCTGCGGACGGCGAGCCTGCTGGTGCTGTTGGTCAGCGCCGGGCTGGTCGCCCTCGCCGGCAGTCGGGGCTGGTTCGGCCCGCTGGCCTCGGCGTCCACCTGGCTGCTGGCCAAGGCGCTGCTGGCGCTGCCGACGCTGTTCTTCCTCGGCGGCCGCGCCAACCTCGACGCGTGGCTGGCGGTCCGGACCGGCGGGGGCGGCTACGCCGAGTACCTGTCCGCGCGGATGAGCCGCCTGCTGCGCCCGGTGCTCGCCGTCGTCCTAGTCTGGCTCGTCGCGCCGCTGCCGCTGGACGCGCTGTCGGGCTACCGGTTCGGCGGCCTGAGCCAGCTGCTCGCCCACCCGTTCTGGCTGATTGGGGCGTATCTGCTGGTCACGGCCCTGACCCCGGCGATGGAGCTGCTGCACGCGAGGTTCGGTCCTTCGGTGGTCGCGGTGCTGGTCGCCGGGACGCTCGCGGTCGATCTCACCCAGCTCGACCGAGCCTCGGTGACGCTGGGCTACGCGAACCTGCTCGGGGTCGGCCTCGCGGTGCACCAGATCGGCATCGCCTACCGGGGCGGCAGGCTCTCGGCGCGGGTGGTCGTGCTGGCCGGGGTCGGCGCGGCGACGCTGCTGGCGGCGCACCTCACCGTCGCCGCGCGCCAGTACCCGTCCACAGTGCCCCCGGCCACGCTGGTGCTCGCGGTGGCGTGCGCGCAGCTGGCGCTGGCGGTGCTGCTGCACCGGCCGTTCGCGAAGTGGGTGGCCAGGCGGGGCGGCCACCCGTTCGCCGCGGCGGGGGAGGCCGTCGCGCGGCTGGTCGCGGCGACCGAGCGCCGCGCGCACCTGGCCGCGCACCGGATCGAGACCAACCGGGGCAGGGTCGCCGCGGGGCTGGGCGTCGTGTTCGGCGCGCTGGGCGTCTTCGGGTTCGTGGTGACCGGCCTCGGCTCGTGGCGCACCGACGCGACGCTGCTGGTGCTGCGGGTCGACGGCCTACAGAACCTGATCCACCTGATGCTCGGCGTCTACCTGCTGCGGGTGGCCAGGACGCCGGCCGCGAACCGGGTGCACCCGTGGCTGGTCACGGCGCTGGCCTGCGTGCCGGAGCTGTTCGAGGTCCGGCCGGGGACGGTGGCGTTGGTGCTGCACGTCGCCACGCTGTGCGTCGCGCTGGTCGCGGCCGGCAGGGCGGTCGCCCGGCGGCGCGGAATTGCCACAACGGCCTGACCCGGCGGATCGCGGGTCAGGCCGTTGTGGCAAAGGTCGAAGGGAACTGACTACGCGGTGCCGTCTGGCTTGTGCTGCGGGACCTGGTCCTGCACGAGCGGTGCGGCCTGAACGGGCCTCGGGGCCTCGACGGCCGGCGGCTCGGCCGGCCGGGGCGCGGGAGCCTGGGCATCCTTGTTCTCGGCCTGGTCCGCGCCCATCTCCGACTTGAAGATGCGCAGCGAACGGCCAACACCGCGGGCCGCGTCAGGCAGTCGCTTCGCTCCGAAGAGGATCAGGACGACCACGAGGACGATCAGCCAGTGCACGGGACTCAGTCCACCCATGCCGTCAGGATAGCCGCTGCGGGGCCCGGCAGCGTCGGCCGACCGTGGATTTGGCGAGGTCGTCGACTGTCGGAAACCTTCCGGGGGACCGTGCAATAGGATTGCTGGAGCAGTATGGGTGGGGCAACACCCGCGACGGGGAGGCATTGACGTGTTCGGTCTCAGCTTCGAGCACCTGCTGATCCTGCTCGTGGCGGCGCTGTTCATCCTCGGCCCCGACAAGCTGCCGCAGGCCGCGGCCTGGCTGGCGCGCGCGGTCAAGCAGGTGCGCGACTACGCCAGCGGCGCCAAGGAGCAGATGCGCTCGGAGCTCGGCCCGGAGTTCGACGAGCTGCGCAAGCCGCTCGAGGACCTCAACGCGCTGCGTAACCTCAACCCGAAGGCCGCCGTCACCAGGTACCTGCTCGACGACAACTCGGCGCTGTCCGGCCTTGGCAACTCGCTGAACATGTCCGGCACCACTGCGGCAGGCGTGAGCACGGCCGACCAGCTCGGCAGCAACGGCCACCAGGTCGAGCCGCCCCGCCAGCCGCAGCAGCCGTTGCAGCCGGGCCAGCGCCCGCCGTTCGACCCCGACGCGACCTGAGTCGACCCCCTGAGCCGATTCCGAGCCGACCTCGACCGGGCCTCCTCTGATCCGGCACCCGGGGCCGCCGATCCGCGACGGCCCCGGGGCGATCGGGTCAGCGGTCCGTCGGCCCGGCGCCGACGAGGGCGGCCTCGCGCTCGAGCGGCGAGTCCTGCGAGGTCTCCCGCATCAGCACGTAGACCACCAGCGACACCAGGATGCAGCCGGAGACGTACCAGTAGAAGACCGCTTCGTGGCCGGACTCCTTGAGCCACAGCGCCACGTACTCGGCGGTGCCGCCGAAGGCGACGGTGACCGCGTAGGGCAGCCCGACGCCGAGGGCGCGGATCTTGGTGGGGAACAGCTCGGCCTTCACGACCGCGTTGATCGAGGTGTAGCCGGTCACGATCACCAGCGCGCCCAGCATCAGGGCGAACGCGATCAGCGGGTCCTTCGTGTGCGACAACACGGTCAGCAGCGGCACGGTGACCAGCGTGCCCAGGATGCCGAAGCCGAGCAGCATGGGGCGCCGGCCGACCCGGTCGGACAGCGCGCCGGCCAGCGGCTGGATGACCACGAACACCAGCAGCGCGAAGAAGTTGATCCAGGTGACCGTGCTCTTGTTGATGTGGCTGGTGCCGATCATGAACTTCTGCATGTAGGTGGTGTAGGTGTAGAACGCCACCGTGCCGCCCAGCGTCAGGCCGGCCACCAGCAGGCATTCCCTGGGGTAGCGCAACAACACCCGCAGCGTGCCGTGGTCGCCGGAGCTGCCGTCCTCGGCGAGCTGGAAGACTTCGGACTCGTCCATGGTGCTGCGCAGGTACATCACGATCACCGCGAACAGCGCGCCGATGACGAACGGGATGCGCCAGCCCCAGTCCTGCATCTGCGCGGTGGTCAGCTGGCCCTGGAGCACGATCTGGAGGAGCAGGGCGAGCACCTGTCCCGAGGTCAGCGTGACGTACTGGAAGCTGGAGTAGAAGCCGCGCCGCCGGGCGGCGGCGACCTCGGACAGGTAGGTCGCCGAGGTGGAGTACTCGCCGCCGACCGAGAGGCCCTGCAACAGCCGGGCCCCGACGAGCAGCGCGGGGGCGAGCGCGCCGACGGAGTCGTAGCCCGGCGCGAACGCGATTACCAGCGAGCCGAGGGCCATCAGCGTGACCGAGACGGTCAGCGCGGCGCGGCGGCCGAACCGGTCGGCGTAGCGGCCGAACAGCCAGCCGCCGATGGGTCTCATCACGAAGCCGACCCCGAAGACGGCCGCAGTGTTCATCAGCTGGGCCGTCTGGTCGCCAGAGGGGAAGAACGTGCTGGCGAAATAGATACTGAACGCGGTGTATGCGTACCAGTCATACCACTCGATAAGGTTACCTACGGATCCGCGAATCACATTTCCGATTACGCTGTGTTTCATGGTTGCGGTGCCTGGTAAGCCAGGGCGTGACTCGATCGCCATCCGGACCTCCGTTGACTCCCCATCGCGGCAGGGTCCCGCCGTATGCAGGCATGCGGGACGCCTCGACCCGTGGGGCACTGAGCCGAGGCGGACGGCACCATATCGTCGGCGAGGGCAGCATCGGGAGCCCCTTCATGCAGATCGGGTCTCGCCATCGATCGGTAAATCGGTCGTCGTCGCCGAAACCGGAGATTTTCGCACCGTCGCCGGTCCGTGCCGAGCGGTGCACGGCGGGTCCTTGACAGCTCACGTTCACACGTCCGGGGGATCCATGTATCAGCCCCAACGGCCGTGTCTCTTAGTGGCATAGGTCCACGTCATCCCTGGGCCCGTGTGAACAACAGGCACTGCGCACGACCAAGACAAAAACGATCACGCCGCCACGGCAGAGAAGATCGCGATTCACCCTGCATCGGCACCATGCGTCGCGCATCGTCCCAGCGAGAGAAGGACGGCATGAACTCACCGGATCCCACGCGTCGGCCGGGCGGAACGGGGATGGCCGTCCTCGCCGACGTCGTAGGTCCGGGAAGGAGCATCACGTGGCAAGTACACCTCGGAGCATCGCCCGCTACGGCTGGGTTCGTGACCTGCCGGACGCCCGCGACCACCTCTATTCGGCGCCGCGCATCGCACTGGTGAGCCTGCCGCCGAGCGTCGACCTGCGCAGCGGCCAGGCGGCCGTCTACGACCAGGGGCAGATCGGCAGCTGCACCGCGAACGCGATCGGCGCGGCGGTGGAGTACGACCTGATGAAGCAGTCGCAGGACTTCATGCCGTCACGGCTGTTCATCTACTACAACGAGCGCGCGATGGAGGGCAACATCGCCTCCGACTCCGGTGCCCAGATCCGCGACGGCGTCAAGAGCGTCGCCCAGCTCGGTGTCTGCCCGGAGACCGAGTGGCCCTACGACGCCACGCCCGCGCAGCCCGACGGCACCTTCCCGCCCAGCTCGAAGGCCAAGGACAAGCCGACGCAGCAGTGCTACGCCGACGCGCTCAAGGCCAAGGTCACCTCCTACCAGCGGGTGGCGCAGACCCTCGACGAGTGCCGGGGCTGCCTCGCGGCCGGGTACCCGTTCGTCTTCGGGTTCACCGTCTACTCCAGTTTCGAGAGCGCCGAGGTGGCCAAGACGGGCGTCGTGCCGATGCCGAACGCGCAGACCGAGCAGGTGCTCGGCGGGCACGCTGTGCTCGCCGTCGGGTACGACGACGCGACGCAGCGGTTCACCGTGCGCAACTCGTGGGGTACGGGCTGGGGGCAGGCGGGCTACTTCACCATGCCGTATGCCTACCTGACTGAGGCGTCGCTCTCCTCGGACTTCTGGACGGTGCGAGCGGTCCTCTGAGCGCTCTGACTCCCAGGCGCGAGTGCTGATCTGGGGGAGGAAAACCGCTCGACGGCGGCGGTGCCCACGCGCATGGGCACCGCCGCCGTCGCGCTTGCCGCCGTCGCGCTGTCCGTCGGGGACGTCACGGCTCGGGGTGGACCATGAGCAGCACAGCCCGGTTGTCCCCGGTGTGCCCCTGGTAGAGATGCGGGCGGCCGGCGTCGAAGCGGATCGAGTCGCCCTCGGTCAGCTCGGCGGGCGCGTCGACCGGGCCCGTCGTGACGCGCCCCCTGGTCAGCACGAGGCACTCCTCGACGCCGGCCAGGTGGGCGGCCGAGTCCTGCCGGCGCTCGGCGACCTCGACGTCGTAGACCTCGACCGTGCCGCGCACCCGGATGCGGTGCAGCAGGCGGGCGCCGACGGCGTCGCCGAGGACGCGCGGGCGGTCGTCGTCGGCGCGCACGACCTCGACCGGCGTCGCCGGCGCCTCGAGCAGCTCGCCGAGCGGCACGTGCAGCGCGGTGGCCAGCGCCCACAGCGTGCTCAGCGTCGGGTTGCCCTGGCCCTGTTCGATGCCGTGCAGCGTGGTCTTGCTGATGTCCGAGGCGGCCGCCAGGTCCGCCAACGAGATCCCGGCCGCCGCGCGCAGCCGCGCCACGGTGCCGCCAACCACTTGCGCCAGCTCCATGCGTATCAGCATAGTGGTACGGACGTATCGGCAAAGTGAACTGGGGGATGCCATGACCGTGACCCGGCTGCGCGAGATTCCAGGCATCGGCGTTGACGTGGTCGGCGACGCGGCCGACGCGGCGGCCGACCCGGACATCCTCCGCTTGGAGAACCTCGACACCGACCTCCGGCCGCCCGCCGTGGCGCTCGCGGCGACCGGGGCCGCGATCTCCGACGACTCGGCGAACAGCTACCTCCCGTTCCAGGGCAGGCGATCCCTGCGGGCGGCCGCGGCGGCGCACGTCGGGAGGGCGGCCGGGCGGAGCTACGACCCGGACACCGAGTGCGTCAGCGTGGCCGGCGGCCTCAACGGCATCCTCAACACCCTGCTCGCCACGGTCGAGCCCGGCCAGGAGGTCGTGCTGTGCGACCCCGTCTACGCGGGCCTGGTCAACCGGGTGCGGCTGGTCGGCGGCGTCCCGCGCTTCGTGCCGGCGCAGCCGACACCCGAGGGCTGGCGCGTTGACCCCGACCGGCTCGCCGCCGCCGTCGGACCGAACACCGCGGCGGTCCTGCTGATGAGCCCGACCATGCCGACCGGCCTCGTCCTCGACGACGACCACTGGTCCGCGCTCGCCGACGCGTGCGCGCGCCACGACGCGTGGCTGATCTACGACGCGGCGATGGAGCGGCTTCGGTTCGACGGCCGCCCGCCGAGCCATCCGGCGGCGCACGATGGCCTCGCCGACCGGACCATCACCGTCGGCTCCGCGTCCAAGGAGCTTCGGCTGATCGGCTGGCGCGTCGGCTGGGTGGTCGGCCCTGCCGCGATCCTCGCCGACATCCACCTCGTCGGGCTGACCAACGTCGTCTGCCAGGTCGGGCTGGCGCAGGAGGCGGTGGCCGCCGCGCTGACCGCGCCCGACGCGGACCTCGACGTCGCGAACGCGACCGAGCAGTGGCGCCGACGCTGCGACACCGTGCTGCGGCAGCTCGCCGACTATCCGGTCATCCGGCCGCACGGCGGCTGGTCGCTGCTGCTGGACGCGCGGCCGCTCGGGCGCACCCCGGCCCAGCTGTCCCAGCTGCTGTTCGACCGGGCCAAGGTGGCCGCGACGGGCATGGCCGGCTGGGGCCCGAGCGGCGAGCACTACCTGCGGCTGGTCTTCGCGAACGAGCCGGTGGAACGCCTCGCCGACCTCGGCGACCGGTTCCGCAGGGCGCTCGGCTGACCGGGCGACCGGCCGGCGGGGACAGGTCAGCGCGGGCGCCCAGTGATCAGGCGGGGTCCAGGGGCAGCAGCACGCGGACCGCGGTGTGGCCCGGCGCGGTGTCCAGCTCCACCCGGCCCCGGTGCGCCGTGACGATGGCCCGCACGATGGCCAGGCCGAGCCCGCTGCCGCCGCTGGTCCTCGTCCTGGACGGGTCGGCCCGGTAGAAGCGGTTGAACACCTGGTCCGCGGCCTCCGCCGGGATGCCGGGGCCCTCGTCGCGGACCTCCACCAGCGCGTGGCCGTCCGCGCCCGCAACGGTGACCTGCGCCGGGGTGCCCGGCGGCGTGTGCGCGTGCACGTTCGCCAGCAGGTTCGCCAGCACCTGCCTGAGCCGGAACTCGTCCCCGGTCACCACGATCGGCTCGGCCGGCACCTCCAGCCGGATCGACCGCTGGTCGTCGGTGACCCGGAAGTCGCTCGCCGCGTCGATCGCCAGCCGGCACAGGTCCACCGGCTCGCGGCCGAGCGGCCGGCCCTGGTCGAGGCGCGCCAGCAACAGCAGGTCGTCGACGAGGAGGCCCATCCTGATCGCCTCGGCCTCGATGCGCCGCAGTCCCACCGCCAGCTCGGCAGGGTCGAGCTTGCCGGCCTCCTCCGAGCGGCGGAACAGCTCCGCGTAGCCGCGCACGGTCGCCAGCGGCGTGCGCAGCTCGTGCGAGGCGTCCGCGACGAACTGGCGCAGCTGGTTCTCCGCCTCGTGCCGCGCGGCGAACGCGGCGTCGATTGCGTCGAGCATGTGGTTCATGCCGACCCCGAGCTGCCCGACCTCGGTCCTCGGGTGCAGTTCCGGCGCGCGCAGTCGGACGGCCGAGTCCGGGCCGGACAGGTCGGTCGCCGCGATCCGCCTCGTCGTGGTCGTCATCTTGGCCAGCGGCCGCAGCGCCACCCGGATCAGCAGGAACCCGGACACCCCGACCACCACGACCGCCGTGAGCCCGACCGCGAACTCGATGCCCCACAGCCGGCTCAGCGTCTGGTTGAGGTCGCCGACGGGCACGCCGACCACCAGGGTCCCGCCGCCGGGGACCTCCCGCGCCTGCACGCGGTAGGGCACGTCGAACACGCCGAGCCGGTCGACGTCCTGCGGCCTGCGGTCCTTGGGCACGTGCAGGAGGACCTCGCCCGCCTGCGCGGGATCCAGCGTGGTGCCGGCGTCGCGCCCGGTGAGCAGGGTCGCGGTCGAGCCGTCCGGCGACACCAGGTAGCCGACCGTGCTGTTCGCTCCCGGCCCGGTCAGCACCGGGTGCAGGTCGCCGCGCTTGACGCCGTCCTGTAGCTCGTTGGTGAACTGGCTCAGCTGCTGGTCCACCCTGGTGTGCAGGAACATCGACAGCGCGCGCGAGGTCGTCATGCCGCCGACCAGCACCACCACGACGGTCAGCAGCAGCACCAGGCCCAACAGCCTGCGCCGCAGGGGCTGCCTTGCGACGAACGCGACCGGGCCGCGCCGCGCGTTCACGAGATCGGCGGGCGCAGCACGTAGCCGACGCCCCGGACGGTGTGGATCAGCGGCTCGCTGGCCTCCGTGTCGATCTTCTTGCGCAGGTAGGAGATGTACAGCTCGACGACGTTGGCGTTGCCGCCGAAGTCGTACTGCCACACCCGGTCCAGGATCTGCGCCTTGGACAGCACCGTGCGGCTGTTGCGCATCAGGTAGCGCAGCAGCTCGAACTCCGTCGGGGTCAGCTCGACCAGGCGGCTGCCGCGCCGCACCTCTCTGCTGTCCTCGTCCAACGTCAGGTCGGCCACCTGGAGCCCGGTCGTGCGGGCCTGGGTGATGGCGGCTCTGCGCAGCAGCCCGTGCACCCTGGCCACCAGCTCCTCAAGGCTGAACGGCTTGGTGACGTAGTCGTCGCCGCCGAGCGTCAGGCCGCGCACCCGGTCCTCGGTGGCGTCCCGCGCGGTCAGGAAGATTACCGGCACCTCGTCGCCCCCGGCGCGCAGCTGCGACAGCAGCGCGAAGCCGTCGGTGTCCGGCAGCATGACGTCCAGCACGATCACGGCAGGAGCGAACGCCTTGACCTGCGCCAACGCCTCCTCACCTGTCGCGGCCGTCGCCGCCCGCCAGCCCTCGTACCGCATGGCCGTGGCGATCATCTCCGCGAGGTAGCGCTCGTCGTCGACCACGAGCACTCGGATCTCCTGTTGGTCCGGTTCCGCCGGCTCCGGGTTCGCCACGGTGTCCAGTCTGGACTGGCCGCCTCCGGGGAGCCTGTGCGGTTCCTGTGCGCCACCTGTGAATCACCCGAAATTGGGTGGAACCGCCGTCAACCACAGGTGGTCCACAGCAAAGTCGTTCATCGTTGTCCGCATGGCACTCCTCCAGGATGGCCCTCGCGGACCCGCATCGCCGATGGTGACGCCGTCGGCGAACACCGTGGGCTCCCCGAGCGGGCGGCTGGCTCGGCTCAAGTGGGTCGTCTGGGTCGCCCTCGGCACCGTCCTGGTCGTGGAGGCCGTGCTGGCCGGCCCGACGCTCGCGGAGGCCGTGCAGGCCCTCGCGCAGCCCAACCTCGGCTGGCTCGCGCTCGCCGTCGCGGCCGAGTGGGGCTCGATGGCGGCGTTCGCCCGCATGCGCCGCAGGCTGCTGCGCGCCGGCGGGGTGCACGTGACGGTGCGCAGCGCGCTCACCGTCGTCTACGCGGCCAACGCCCTGCACCTGACGCTGCCGGCCGGGTCGGCGTTCTCCACCACCTACATGTACCGGCGGATGCGCGCCTGGGGCGCGAGCACGCCGGTCGCCGCGTGGACGATGCTCGCCGGGGGAGTGGTGTCCACCGGCACGCTGGCCGTGGTTGGGCTGCTCGGCGCGGCCGTCGACGGCACCTTCAGCGAGACCGCGGTGAACCTGCTGGTCGAGGGGATCGGCGCGGTCGCCCTGGTGGTCGGGCTCCGGCTGGCCTGGCATCGGCCCGAGCACATCGTCGCCGGCGTGAACCGGGTGCTCGGCTGGGTGAACCGGGTGTGGCGGCGTCCGCTGAGCCTGGAGCTGGACGCGCTGCGCGGGGTGCTCGACCAGCTCCGCTCGGTCCGGGGCACCGCGCGGGACTGGACCGCCACGTCGATGTTCTCCATGTTGAACTGGGTGTTCGACCTCGCCTGCCTCGCCGCGTGCTGCCTCGCGGTCGGCGTGCACGGCCTGAGCCCCGGCCTGCTGCTGGTGACCTACGCGGCCGGCATGTTCGTGTCCGGGCTCGGCCTGGTGCCCGGCGGCCTTGGGGTCGTGGAAGCGGCGTTGACCACCGCGCTGGTGGCCGGCGGGGTGCCAGCGCAGCCCGCGCTGGCGGCCGTCGTGCTGTACCGGCTGCTGAGCTTCGCCGGCGTCGTCGTGCTCGGCTGGGGCGCCTGGCTGGCGCTGAACCTCTCGGACACCCGCGCGGCGAGCGCAGCGAAGGTCCCCGCGCAGAACCCGATCGCGGCCTGAGGTCTCCGTTCGGCTGTAAAACCGTTCCGCGGGAAAACCCGTTGGTGGCGCGCGGGTTCTGGCGGCACCATCTGCGTCGTGACCACCACTGCCTCGTTCCGCGCCCGACCTGTCCCGACGGCGGACGGCGCGCGGCGACAGCAGTCCGGCACCCGGTCGGAGGCGACCCCGCAGCTGCCGTGACGGCCGCGCTGCTCGCCGGGCTGGTGGCCGGCTACGGCGTGGCCATTCCCGTCGGCGGTGTCGGGGTGTTGCTGGTCGGACTGAGCGCACGGACGTCGCTGCGGGTCGGCGCCGCCGCGGCGCTCGGCGTGGCGACCGCCGACGGCCTGTACGCCGTGGCCGCTGCGCTCGGCGGATCCGCTGCGGGGCAGGCGATCGCGCCCTATGCCGGATACATGCGGCTGGTCGCGGCGCTCGTGCTGACCGCGCTGGCCGTCCGGACCGCCGCGACCGCGCTGCGCCGTCACCGCGCCCCGGAGGCCGCCGAGTTCCGTCCGGTGACCCCGGCCCGCGCCTTTGCCGGCCTGCTCGGCGTCACGCTGCTCAACCCGGCGACGATCCTCTACTTCGCCGCACTCGTGCTCGGCCGCCAGGCGACCGGCGCGTTCACCCCGCCGGAGCTCGCCGCGTTCGTGCTGGCCGCGTTCGCTGCGTCCACGAGCTGGCAACTGCTGCTGGCCAGCGGCGGCTCCCTCCTCGGTCGCGTGCTCACGGGCCGCAGGGGCAGTCTGCTTGCCGCGCTCGCCTCCAGCGTCGCGATCGTCGCGATGGCCGCCGCCATCGTGTTCCAGTGAACGCGCTCGGCAACGCGGACCGAAATTGACCGCAATGATTTGTAATGTCGATCTTGTCAGGCAGCGGAGAACACCGGAGGAGACGTCATGAGCGACCAGGCCGCCAGCACCGCACCCAAGGGGTACACGGCCGTCACCCCGTGGATCATCGGGCGGGACACCGCCAAGCTGCTCGACTACGTCGTCGCCGCGTTCGATGCGGTGGAGATCGCGCGGGTGCACAACCCGGACGGCGCGATCGGGCACGCCGAGTTCCGCATCGACGACGCCATCGTGATGGCGTTCGACGTGCCGCCCGGCTCGGCGCCCACCCCGGCCTTCCTCCGGCTGTACGTAGCGGACTGCGACGCGACCTACCAGAAGGCCCTCGCGGCGGGCGGCACCTCGCACACCGAGCCGACGACGGCGCCGTTCGGCGAGCGCGTGGCGCGGGTGCTCGACCCGTTCGGCAACCTGTGGTGGATTCACACCCGCGTCGAGGACGTGTCCCAGGAGGAGTTCGTCCGCAGGCTCGACAACCCGAAGTGGCTCGCCGCCCTGGCGTACCTCCAGGCCCAGGATCCGGTCGCGCACGTGGCTCGGTGACGCGGGGCCGCCGCGCTGGTGTTCCCGTGACTACCGGCCGAGAAATGCCACGAGCGCGGTCGAGAACTCCGGCCCGGTGAGCGCGGTCCAGTGGTCGCCCGGCACTCGCGTGAATCGCGCCAGGGGCAGCGCCGCGGCGAGCTCGTCGGCGGAGGCGTGGTCGTGATCCTCGTCGCCGACCACCACGAGCGTGGGGGTGTCGACCAGACCCAACGCCCCCTCGGGTGTCGCGACGAGCGAGTCCAGAACCCGAAGGAGCGCCACCGGGTCGCCGCCGAGCTGGGTGATCCAGTGCGCGGCCTCCGCATCCCGCGAACCGGGTTCGATGCTGTCCCCGTTGGCGAGGGCGGTCAGCACGCGGCCGAGCGTGCCGCCGCTCGCCGCGGCGCCCAGCGCGGCGAGTCCCTGGCCGGCCACGACCGCGCGAGCCGGCCGGGCGCCGCGAACCAGCATTCGCAGCACGATCCGCCCGCCGAGCGAGTAGCCGCCGAGGTCGTAGTCGTCGAGCCCGAGCTGGTCGATCAGCGCGAGTCCGTCGTCGACCAGGACATCGGGCGGGTAGGACGCCGGATCGTGGGGTCGGGTGCTGTCGCCGTGGCCGCGGAGATCCGGAAGGATGACGCGAAAGCCACGCGCGGCGAGGGCGGCGGCGGGACCGTGGTCGATCCATTGCCGTGCCGTGGCGATGAAACCGTGCAGCAACACCAGCGGGCGGCCGTCGCCAATCTCGCGGTAGGTCAGTTCCGCGCCATCGTGGCCGGTGAATCCACGCACGTGCGGTGCTTCCTTGGCGCTGTTCATTGTTCCCTTGCGTAGAGGCCGTCGAAACGGCCGCGGGCGAGGACGTCGTCGGCGGCGGCGAGCACCTCGCGGGGCTTCGCGGAGTCCAGGGCGTCGTCGCTGCGCCCGACGGTGACTTGTGTGGCCAGAGCGAAGAGCTGGAACACGTACCGATGTGGGCCGTGGCTCTTCGGCGGCGCCGGCCCGAAGTAGCCGCGGCCAAGGCCCGAACGCAGGATGCGCACGCCCCCTGTGGGGTTCTCGGCGTCGAGCGCCCCGTGCGCGAGGCCGGTCACCGAGGCGTCGAGCAGGGCCACGCAGTGCACGAACGGCATTGGTGTCGGGGCGTCGGGATCCTCGACGACCAGCAGCAGCTGCGCCGTGCCCGCCGGCGCCGGGGACCACGTCAGGGCCGGTGACAGGTCCTCGCCGCCGGCTCGCGTCGAGGCGTGCACGGTCGGGATCGTGCCTTCGTGCTCGAAGTCCGGGCTGCTCAGTGTGAGCGTCTCCACGCCGGCCAGGTTCGGTGCGTGCCAGGCGAGACCCGCCTGCCCGGCCCGCCGGTTCTTCGGTGGTGCGCTGTGCGCTGTCATGGGTTTCGCTCCTTGCCGGCGGTCAGTCAGGGTCGTCGTCCTGACGCAGCCGGGCGAGTTCGTCGGTGGCACTGCGCTGGGAACGCTCGATGAATCGCAGCAGCGCAGTCAGTTCGTCCATGCGGAAGACGGACAGGTCGTCGTGGGCGCGAGAGGTGAGTCCCTCGTAGTAGGCCGCGATGCGGGCCAGACCGTCGCCGGTCGGTTCGATCAGCACGCGGCGTCGGTCCTGCGGATCGTTGGTCCGCTTGACGCAGCCGGCGGCGTCAAGCCGGTCGATCATCCGCGACACCGACCCCGGTGTCAGGCCGACGTGGCGGGCCAGCTCGGCCGCAGTGGCGGGCCCCTGCTGGTTCAGCACGTGCAGGCAGTCCAGGTCGCTGGCGGTGACCCCCATCCGCTCGGCGATCAGCCGGTTGAGCTGCGCGATGGCGTTGACCCAACTCGGCAGGGCGGCCAGCACGCGCTCCTCGGCCGCCCTGCGCGTCGTACGACCCATCCGTCCGCTCCTTTGCCTGTGCCGTAAACATAGCCAAAGATGGTGCGTGGCGCAATCATTGCGTGACGCACTTAGTGTGTGAAGCACCTTCTGGAGAGTGTTCCCCGGCCGCTCAGTCGGGTGGATCCGCCAGGTGTTCGGCCACCGCGTCCGCCTCGGGGACGCCGAGTTCCGTGTAGATCGCGAGAGCCTGCCGCCAGTGCAGGCGGGCATCCTCCGGGTCGGCGGCGCGCAGCGCGAGCGCGATGCCGTCGTGCGCGCGCGCCTCCTGGAACCGGTCGCCGATGTCGAGGGTCAGCGCCAGCGCCTGGCGGTGGCAGGCGAGCGCCCGGTCGACCTGGCCGGCCGCGCGCAGGGTGTGCCCGAGATCGGTGAGCACCGCGCTCTCATAGCCCCGGTCGCCGATGTCCCGCATGATCGCGAGCCCCTGGTCGTGCAGGCCGAGCGCCTCGTCGAGCCTGCCGAGCCTGCGGTGCACGTTGCCGAGGTTCGACAGCGCGTACCCCTCGCCCCGCCGGTCGCCGACCTCCCGCATCAGCGCCAGGGACTGCTCGTGGTGCTCGAACGCCGACGCGAGCCCGCCGAGGCGTTCCTCCGCGATGCCCATGCACGTCAACACGTTCGCCTCGCCACGCCGGTCGTCGATCTCCCGCTTGAGCGACAGGGCCTGCCGGTAGTGGTCGAGCGCGTCGGCGAACCGCCCGACCTGGTCGTAGGTGTTGCCGATGTGGTTGAGCGCGTTGCTCTCCAGCCACCGGTCGCCGGACCGGCGACTGAGCGCGAGGGCCTGCTGGTAGTTGTCCAGCGACTCGGGGTACCGGCCGAGCCGCCCGTAGACGATGCCGAGGTTGCCGAGGATGGCGCTCTCGCCCCACACGTCGTCGTTGCTGCGGTACAGGGCCAGCGCCTCGCGGTAGTGGTCGAGCGCGCGGTCGTACCGCCCGAGCTGCCAGTACGCCGAGCCGAGCTGCTTGAGCAGGTCGGCCCGCGCGCGGTCGTCCGCCAGGTGCTGCGCCGCAGCCAGCGCGAGCTGATGGGTGGCGATCCAGTCGCGGGTGTGGCCGCGAATGAAGTAGAAGTACCAGAGCACGTAGGGGATCTGCCACGCGTGCGTGTGCCGGCCGGACTCGGCGGCGTGGCCGATGGCCGTGTTGAGGTTGGCGTGCTCGGCCTCGCACCACGCCACCGCCTCGGTCTGGTTCGTCAGCGACGGCGTGCTCGCCGGCACGTGCGTCACGTCGAGCCCGGCCCGCAGCGTGCCGGGGAAGATGTGCGCCGCCGCGAGCGAGGCGGTGTGCAGGTAGTAGTCGAGCAGCCGGGTGACCGCCTCCCGCCTGGCCGCCTCGCTCTCCGTGTCGCGCGCGGTGTCCATGGCGTGCCGGCGAATCAGGTCGTGGAAGCGGTAGCGGCCCGGCGCAGGCTGTTGCAGCAGGTGGACGTCGACCAGGTCCTCCAACAGCTCTGCGGCCTCCGCCGCCCCGAGGCCGCAGAGCGCGGCGGCCGCGTGGGTGTCGACGTCGTTGCCCGGCACCAGACCGAGCAGCCGGAACATCCGCCGGTGCCGGTCGGGCAGGTGTCGATAGGACAGCCCGAACGCGGCCGCGACGCTGCGGTCGCCGGTGGACAGCTCGTCGAGGCCCCGATGTCCCTGGGCGAGGCGGTCGGCCAGGTGTGCCACGGTCCAGGCCGGTCGGGTGCGCAGCCGCGCCGCGGCGATGCGGATGGCCAGCGGCAGGTGACCGCACAGCTCGACGACTGCACGCACCTGCTCCCGCTGCCCCTCGTGCCGGGAGGTCCGGTCGGCGCCGACCACGCGGGTGAACAGGTCCACGGCGTCGGCGGTCGGCAGCACGTCCAGCGACAATGTGCGCGCGGTGTCCAGGTCGCCGAGCCTGCGCCGGCTGGTGACCAGCGCGAGGCAGCGGGCCGTGCCCGGCAGCAGCGGGCGGACCTGCGCCGAGTCGGCCGCGTTGTCCAGCACGATCACGGCGTCCCGCTCCGCGAGTTCGGCCCGCCACAGCGCCGCCCGCGCGTCGAGTTCCTGCGGGATCTGGTCGCCGGGCACGCCGAGCGTGCGCAGCAGGCTGTCCAGCGCGGCGGCGGGGTCGGTGGCCTCGTGTTCGGTGGTGTGGCCGTGCAGGTCGATGAACAGCTGGGCGTCGGGGTAGCGGTCGGCGAGCTGGTGGGCGGCGTGCACGGCGAGGGTGGTCTTGCCGACGCCTGCCATCCCGTCGATCGCCTCGATGACGACCGCGCCGCCCTCCTGCCCGGCGGGCAGCGCCCCGAGCAGCCGCCGCAGCTCGGCCTCGCGGCCGGTGAAGTCCGCGATGTCGCCAGGCAGGTCGGTGCGCGGCACGGGACGCTCACCGGCGTGCGGGTCGGACAGCTCGGGGTCGCCCCGCACAATCCGTTGGCGCAGCAGCGTCAGCGCCGGGCCTGGATCGATGCCGAGCTCGTCGACCAGCGCTTGCCTGATGTCCTCGAAGGCCTGCAACGCCTCGGCGGGGCGGCCTGCCCGGTACAGCGCCAGCATCAGATGGCCGTGCAGCGCCTCCCGAAGCCGGTGCGTGGCAACGAGATCCCGCAGCTCGGGGATCAGCTCGGCGTGCCGGCCGACGGCCAGGTCGACGCCGACGCGTTCCTCGAGCGCGGCGAGGCGCTCCTCGGCGAGGCGGGCGGTGTGGGCCTGGAAGTACTGGCCGGACACGCCCGTGAGAGCGGTGCCGCGCCACAGCGCCAACCCGGCGGTCAGCTCCTCGGCGGCGTCGTACAGCTTTCCCTCGGCGGCGGCCAGCCTGCCGCGTTCGGCGCGGTCGCGGAATTCCATGAGGTCGAGCTCGTGCGGCTCGACCCGCAGCCGATAGCCCGAGACGTAGGTCAGCCGGTCGCCGGCCGAGGGCTCGACCGCGGTCAGCGCCTGGCGCAGCCGGAAGACATAGGTGTGCAGGGCACCGGACGCCGTGCCCGGCGGGTTGTCCCCCCACACGGCCTCGAACAGCTGCTCGACCGGCACCACCCGGTTGGCCTGCAACAACAACGCGGACAACAGCGCGAGCTGTTTCGGCCCCGCGAGGCGAGCCTGCCCGCACGTTCCCCACGCCTGCACCGGACCCAAGATCCGAAACTCCACTGTGCCCCAGCCTTGTGGCCGCCGTTTCCGCCAGGAACCACCCACTGTATCGAGCGGGCGACAGTGAGGCTGGTTGGCTCGGCGTCGCTGGTCGGCTCAGCGTCGATTGGCAGGCTCGCGCGGCGGGGAGATCGTCGTCCACAGCGGCCACCCGACGAACCAGACGCCGACGACCGTGGACAGCCGGATGATCCAGGGCCACAGTTCGTGGGTGCGTTCCGGCGCGTCGACCATGGCGATCATCCCGAGGATCAGTCCGCAGGAGATCGCCCACGCCAGCACCGCCTTGCCCCACTCGCGCCACTCGTGGCGCACCTTGGCCGCGCCGTACTTCGGCGGCCGGACCGGCGCGGGCCCGTTGGCGAACCGGTGCGCGAACCGTTGGTCGGCCCAGCGGACCAGGCTGTGCCCGAACGCCACGCTGAAGCCGAGGTAGGCGGCGGCGAGGCCGTGCGTCACGTTGGCCGCCGTGCCCCGCCGCAGGTCGACGACGGTCGCGACCAGCAGTACCAGGTCGACGACCGGCGCGCAGAGCAACAGGACAGCGCCGACGGTGCGCAGCCGCAACACGTACCGCGCGGTCAGGCCGGCCGCGAGGATCAGCCAGAAACCGATCTCGCAGCCCGCGATCAGCGCGGCCATGGGATTGTCCGAGACGAAGGTCAGCACCCGCCCACCCTCGGTGACCGGCGCCGCGCTGTCGTCGGCCGACCGTACCGGCGCCGAGTCATCACTTCGTAGGACGTGCCACCGGGCGATCTGTGTTGAAATGTCCTGGTGCCAGCCGCGACCCCCGCAGGCCGTCGGCTCCGGCCCTCGGTCAACGACGTGCGCACCGCGCTGGCCTACTTCGCCTGCGGCTGCCTGTTCTACTCCACCGGGGTATACGCGCTGATCAGCACCGATCGCGCCGTCCCGCTCGGTTGGCGGGTGGCCGTGCTCGGGCTCGGCTGCGTGACGCTGCTGTGGCGCAGCTCGCGGCCGCTGCTCGCGCTCGGCGTCGGCCTGGCCGTCACGGCCGTCGACGCGCGCCTGGGCGGCAGCATCCCGGTGCTGTTGGTCGCGGGCGACCTGCTCTACTGCGCCACGCTGTACACCTCGCGCAGAATCAACCGGATCCTGGTCGGGCTCGTCGCCGCGACCGCCCTGATCACCATGGGGATCGTCGCCGTGGTGGTCCGCGACTGGCGGGTGGCGCTGGTCTACAGCACCCAGATCGCCCTGTTCATGCTCGTGCCGGTGTGGTGGGCGATGACCGTGCGGCAGCAGCGGGAGGCGGCCGAGGCGGAACGGGCCCGCAGCGCCCAACTGGCCAGGATCGCCGAGCTGGACCGCCGTGCGGCAGTCGTCGGCGAGCGCGCCAGGATGGCGCGGGACCTGCACGACGCGATCGCCGGCAACCTCTCGGCCATCGCCATCCAGTCGGAGGCGGTGCTGTCGTTGGCGGACGGCGACCCGGCCACGGTGCGGACCGTGCTCCAGTCCGTGCGGGACAACAGCGTCCGGTCCCTCGCGGAGATGCGCGCGATGATCGGCCTGCTGCGCGCCGACACCGACCCGGCCGACCCGCACACGGCCCCGCCACGACTGCGAGACCTCGACGCGCTGGTCGAGTCGGCGCGCGCCGGCGGGCTGACCGTGGTGGCGCGCAACGACTTCGGCGAGCTGGACCTGCCGGCGGCCGTCGACCTGGCCGCCTACCGGATCGTGCAGGAGGCGCTGACCAACGCGGTGAAGTACGCACCGGGGGCGTGCGCCTCGGTGGACGTGCGCGAGGTTGCCGGCCGGATCGTCGTCACCGTCACCAACGAGCGCACCGAGACCATCGCGGCCGACGGCCTTGGCACCGGCCTGTGGAGCATGCGGGAACGCGCCGAACTGGTCGGCGGCACGGTGGCGGCCGGTCCGGACGACGTCGGCTGGACGGTCCGCGCGGAACTGCCGACGAGGGGAGCCGAGCTGTGAGCATCAGGGTCCTGGTGGCCGACGACCACGCGGCGATCCGCGCGGGCGTCGTGCTGATCCTGGGCGGCGCCGACGGTGTCGAGGTGGTCGGCGAGGCGGCCGACGGGGCCGAGGCGGTCCGGCTCGCTCGCGCGCTCGAGGTGGACGTGGTCCTGATGGACGTGCGGATGCCCGGCATGGACGGAATCGCGGCCACCCGCGAGCTGGTTGGTGCCGGGGTGTGCGAGGTCCTGGTGCTGACCACGTTCGACCTGGACGACTACGTGCACGGCGCGCTGCGGGCCGGCGCGGCCGGATTCCTGCTCAAGTCGGTCTCGGCGGCGCGGCTGGTCGAGGCGGTCCGCCTGGTGGCGGCGGGCGACGGCGTGCTGGAGCCGAGCGTGACCCGCAGGCTGCTGACCGCCTTCGCCGAGGCCGCGCCGGCCCTTTCGGCCCCGCCCAGCCGTCCGGCCGGCCTGGACCAGCTCACCGAGCGCGAGGGCGAGGTGTTGGTGTGCCTTGGCGAGGGCCTGTCCAACCAGCAGATCGCGAGCCGGCTGCGGATCGGCGAGACCACCGTGAAGACGCACGTGTCCAGGGTGCTGATGAAGCTGGACCTCCGGTCCCGGGTCCAGGCCGCGATCCTCGCGCAGGAGGCTGGCCTACGGCCGACCGACTGACGGTCAGGTCAGCCAGCCAGTCGCAACCGCGGCAGCGACCTGCCGGTCCGATCACTTCAGGCCGAGCAGCCGCAGGGCCGCGGCCTCGATGTCCCGCTCGGACAGCAGCACGTGCCGCGCGGCCGGCCCGAGCGGCACGAAGCTGTCCTCGCTCGTCACTCGCGTCATCCGTCCGCCGAATCCCGCATCGTGCAGCGCGGTCAGCACCGCCTCGGACACACCGCCCGACCGCCGCGTCTCGTCGGCCACCAGCACCCGCCCGGTCGCGTCGGCCTCGCGCAGCAGGTCCACCACGGGCAGCGGGGCCAACCACCGCAGGTCCAGCACCCGGCAGCGGAGGCCGCGCGCGGCGAGCCGCCGCGCCACCCGCAGGCTCGTCGGCACCCCGTTGGCGAAGCTGACGATGGTGAGGTCCGTGCCGTCGCCGTGCCGCCGGGCCCGCCCGATCGGCACGTGTTCACCCGTCGGCGCGGCCAGCCAGCCCTGGTCGCCAGGCTCGTGCAGGTCGGCGGCGTGGTAGAGCGCGATGGGTTCCAGGAACACGCAGACCCGTCCGTCCGCGCGCGCGGCGGCCGCGCAGGTGCGCAGCAGCGCGGCGGCGTCGTCGGCCCTGGCCGGCGCCGCGATCACCAGCCCAGGGATGTCCCGCAGCGCGGCAACGGAGTTGTCGTTGTGGAAGTGGCCGCCGAAACCCCGTTGGTAGGCGAATCCCGGTACGCGCACCACCATGGGATTGCGGTACTGCCCGTCGGAGAAGAACTGGAGCGTGCTGGCCTCGCCGCGCAGCTGGTCGAGCGCGTTGTGCAGGTAGGCAAGGTACTGGATCTCCGCGATCGGCAGGAAACCCGCCAGCGCCGTGCCCAACGCCGTGCCGAGCACGGTCTGCTCGTCGAGCAGGGTGTCGAACACCCGCGCGGCGCCGAACCTGCGCAGCAGCCCCCTGGTCACCCCGTACACGCCGCCCTTGCGCGCCACGTCCTCGCCGAACACCAGCACGTTCCGTTGCCGCGCAAGGAGATCTGCCAGCGTCTGGTTGATCGCCCTGGCCAGGGTGACCGGCGTCGGGTCCGGCTCGCTCGTCGCCAACGCCGCCACCGCACCAGGACGGCTCGGGGCCAGCGGGGCGACGACCTGCTCGGCGGAGGTCAGTCCGGGACGCCCGGCCGTGTCCTCGGCGACCGCGTCGACCTCGGCCCGCACCCGCTCATACCGCGCCAGCACCTCCGCCGGCCGGCAGAAACCGGTGCGCACCAACAGCGTCGCGGTCCGCAGCAGCGGATCGCGCGCCTGGTCCGCGGCGATCTCCCGCTGGCTTCGGTACGCGGACTCCACATCGGAGCCAGCATGCCCCATCAGCCGCACGGTGCGCAGCCGCAGGAACGCCGGCGCGCGTCGCTCCCGCACCCACGCGGCCGCCTCGCCGGCAACCCGGACGGCGGCGGGCAGATCGCCGCCGTCGGCCTCGAAGTAGCGCAGGCCGGGACGACTCCCGTAGGCCCGTTCGATCCAGTCGTCCGGGGTGCGCACGCTGATGCCGATCCCGTTGTCCTCGCAGACGAACAGCACCGGAACCGGCAGCCGCTGGTGCGCGCAGTGCAGGGCCGCGTTGATCGCGCCGACCGCGGTGGAGTGGTTGGCCGACGCGTCGCCGAAGCTGCACAGCACCACGGCGTCCGCGGGCCACTCGGTCGGCACACCGAGCCTGCCGGCCCGCTCGATGCCGAACGCGAGCCCGAGCGCCCTCGGCAGGTGCGAGGAGATCGTGGAGGTCTGCGGGATGATCGCGAGCGCCTTGTTGCCGAACACCTTGTGTCGCCCGCCGGAGATCTGTTCCTCGGCGGCGGCGGTCACCCCGAACAGCACGTCCCGCAACGGTTCCTGACCCGGCACCTGGCGGGCCCGCTCCAGGTAGAACGCCCCGGACCGGTAGTGCAGCAAGGCGGGATCGGACGGGCGCAGCGCGGCGGCCACCGCGACGTTGCCCTCGTGTCCAGCCGACCCGATGCTGTAGTAGCCGAGCCCCCGCTCGCCGAGCCTGCGGGCGGCGAGGTCGAGGTGCCGACTGCCGAGCTGCGCGTCGAACAGCTCGACGCAGCGCCGACCGGTCAGCTCGTGGCCTGGCGCGACGGGCTCGTCGAGACCGCGGGGCGTCGCCGGGTCGAGCGCCGCCACCGCGTCAAGGAAGTACTGGTCAACCGCCTCGGCCACGGTGCAAGCATGTCGTGCCGGACTGTCCCCGCGCTACAGGTTCCTGCGCAGCACGGGAAGCGCCACCAGCGAGGCCAGCGAACGGATCGCCGCGCCGACCAGCCACGGCGCGATCGGGCCGAAGGAGTGGTAGACGAATCCGCCCAGCACCGAGCCGATCGGGATCGCGCCGAACGAGATCAGCCTGCCCGCCGCGCCGAGCCTGCCGCGCAGCTCGTCGGGCACGATCCGCTGCCGCAGCGCGCCGACGATGACGTTCCACTGCGACACGCTCAGCGAGAACACGGCGACCAGTGCGGCGACCGTCACGGCGTCCCGGCCGACAATCGCGATCGCCAACCAGGACAAGGGAATGACGACCTGCACAGTCATCGCGACACGGCGCGCCCCGAACCGGTCCGCGAGGCGGCGGCTGAGCAGGCCACCGAGCACGCCGCCGACGGCCATCGAGCCCATCAGCACGCCGACACCCCGGTCGGACAGGCGCAGCACCTCCTGCGCGAACAGCACCAGCGTCGCCAACGCCATGTACTCGCACAGGTTTCCGACGCCGGCCAGCAGCGCCAGCGTGCGCAACAAGCGGTGCCGCACCAGGAAACGAAGCCCCTCCGCCACCTCGGTCCTGATCCGCTTCGGCCGACCGGCACGCTTGGCGAGACCGGAGGTGCGCACCCGAAGCAGCAGCCCGACTGCGCCGGCGAAGACGACCGCGTTGAACCAGAACGGCAACGGCAGCGCGAACGCGACCAGCGCCGCGCCGAGCGGCGGCCCGATGAACTCCCGCGCCACACCCTCGGTCGCGATCTGCCGGCCGAGCGCCGTTTCCAGGTCCGCCTGGTCGACCACGTTGGGCACCATCGCCTGGTTGGCGGTCGAGAACGCGACGTCGGCCACGCCGATGCCGAACGCCAGCACGTACAGCGGCCAGATCGCCGCGACGTGCGCGGTGGCCAGCCCGGCGATCGCGGCGGCCAGCACGGCACGCACGCACTGCGCCGCGATCATCAGCGCGCGCCGGTCCAACCGGTCGACCAGCGCGCCGATCGGCAGCGAGCAGAGCAGCCACGGCAGCGTGCCGGCGGTCGCGAGTCCGGAGATCAGCCGGGGGTCGCGGGTGAGGTGGGCGGCGAGCAGGGGGAGGGCGGCCAGCAGCGCGCCCTCGCTGAGCGAGGAGGTCGCGTTGGCCGCGAGGAGTCGGCGCCAGTCACGGCCGAGACCTGCCCTTTTCGGTCCGGCGGACGTCCCGGCGTTGGTCAGTGTGGTCACGGAGCAGATCCTGTGGCCGCGGTGTCGCGTCAGCTAGGATTTAGTCACTGCTAAATTCGAGGGGGCGGCCGTGGCGGTCCGGATCACGCTGGCGGGCGCCGAGCTGGCCAGGGTGCGGTTCGCGCTCGCGCCGGCCGCCGAGACCGCGCACGCGCTCGCGCTGCTGCGCCAGCCCGGCGAGCACGCCGTGCACCTGCCGTGGGTGTCCTGGGCGCGGCCGAGGCTCGCCGACGAGCCCGACCTGCCGCTGCTGCTCGACCTGCTCGCGCACCGCTCGCTGCCGTCGTTCTTCTTCCCGGTGACCGACGGCAGGATGCCGACCCTGGACGAGGACCTGGAACTGGTGCGGGCCATGCCACACGACCGGTTCCGCGCCGAGCTGGACAGCGTGCTCGCGCCGGACGAGCACCCCGAGCTGTGTGTCGACCCCGCCGCCGCGCTGGCCAGGATCACCGCCGCGCTGCGCCGCTGCCACGACGCGGTGATCGCCCCGCACTGGGGCAGGATCAGGACCGTCCTGGAAGCGGACATCTCAACGCGCGCAGCGACGCTGGCCGACCGGGGCGTCGCCGGCCTGTTCGGCGAACTGCACCGGGAGGTCGCCTGGACGGAAGGCGAACTGATCGTCAACGGACGTTCGCGGCCGAACAGCATGTCCACCGTGGACGTCAGTGGGCACGGACTTGTCTTGTGCCCCAGCGTGTTCGTCTGGCCAAGGGTGTTTGTGGAGATGGAACCCGTCACCTCGGGCGTGCTGCGCTATCCCGCGAGGGGCCTCGGTGCGCTGTGGCAGACCCAGCCGTCGACGCCCGACGCGCTCGCCACGCTCATCGGCCGCACCAGGGCGGCCATGCTCGGCCTCCTGGAGCAACCGCTGACCACCTCGGACCTGGCCGTCCGTCTAGGTGTCACGGCCGGCGCGGTGTCCCAACACCTTGGCGTGCTGCGCGGCGCGAACCTCGTCGCCACGCGGCGAGACGGCAAGGTCGTCCTGCACCTGCGCACCGAACGCGGCGACCTCCTGGCCAAGGCGTAGCGACCTGCCCCCCCGCGCCGCGCCCACCCCGCATGCCCCCTCAGGATGTGCTTGGCGGCAGAATATCGGCGGGCCGCAGCCGGAAGACCTGAAGGCGTAGGTCGTAGTACTTGTCGGTCTCGCCGACCCACTCCATGCCGGTGCGCCGCACGGTCGCGGCCGCGCGGGTGTTCGACGGCCGCACCACCGCGAAGATCTCGTCGACCTCCTGCGTGAAGGCCCACCGCGCGATCGCCTGGGTGGCCTCCGTCGCGTAGCCGTGGCCCCACACCTCGCGATGCAGCTGCCAGCCGACCTCCAGATCGTCGCCGCGAGGCGGCAACGGCAACAGGACCGCCCCGCCGATCAGTCGCCCGTCCTCCTTGCGCTGCACCGCCCAGCGCGCGGCGGGCGGGATCATCCGCGCGTCCTCGGCGATCCAGTGCTGGATCAGCAACCGCATCGCGGCCAGGTCGCCAACCTGGTCCATCGCGGGGCTCAACCACCGGGACACCTGGCCGTCGCCGTACACCTCCAGCGCGGCGCCGGCGTCGTCCACGTGCCACGGCCGCAGCAGCAGACGGTCGGTGACCAGTTGTTCCGTCATACGTTCACCATAGGTCGCATGCGGCGATATGGCCCGAGCTGAGGATTTCGCCGTTTCCCCTCCGCGCCGACGGCGACGTGCTTTGATCCGGACCGTGGCACCTGAATCCTACGAGGGGCTCCCGGTAGCCCCCGCGGTAGAACTCCCCGTCGACCCCGGCAAGCAGCCGCTGACCCCGGCCCTGCGCCGCGTCGTCATGCTGCTGTGCGTGAACCTCGGCCTGAGCCTGGTGCTGACCGTGCTGATGTTCATCTTCCGGGACAGTGTCATCGACTACCAGCTCGCGCACATGTCGCTGGCCCCGAACGCCGACCTGGACACGGTGCGCGGGATTCTTCGGCAGGCCGTGTGGAGCCGCGTCATCTCGATCGTCGTGGTGTCGCTGGTCTACGTGTTCCTGGTCGACCGGCTGCGCAAGGGAAAGCGCGGCGCGTACCGCAGAGTGATCTTGATCTCGGTCATCGGGCTCGCCGGCATCGGCTACCTCATCATCGCGGGCCAGTACCCGGTGTGGATGCGCGTCGAGCAGGGCCTACAGGCCGTCGTGCTTGCGGCCCTGCTGTGGTCGGTCACCCGTCCCGAGGTACGCGCCAGGTTCGCCAAGCCGACCAAGTAACTCAGTCCGACCAAGTAACTCAGGTCGACCACGCCGCAGCTCGAACCGAGCAACCGCCGTCAGAGGCAGACGCGGTAGTGGGTGGTCAGCCGCAGGTCGTCGTCGAGGATGTGGAACGCGACGGCCGGCGGGATCTCGTAGTCGAGGATCTCGCCGTGCTCCCACGGCAACTTCAGCGTCGACACCACACCCGGCGCGACCAGCAGCGGCCGACCGGCGAACGTGGTCGCCGCCGGGGTGTGGGCGTGCCCGCACAGCACCGCGACGACCTGCGGGTGCCTGGCGATGAGGTCGGCCAGCCGCTGTGCGTCGCCGAGGCCGATCGCGTCGATGGCGCTGTGCAGCGCGACCGGCGGATGGTGGAAGCCGATGAGCACCGGGGTGCCGTCTGCCGTGTCCGCCAACACGGACTCCAACCAGCCGAAGGTCTCCTCGTCGAGCACGCCGTCGTCACGGCCCGGGATGCTGGAGTCGCACAGCGCGAGCACCGCGTCGCCGACCCGGTGCACCCGGTTGATCGGCCCGTCGCCGGCGGGCTCGCCGAGCAGCACCTCACGGTAGGGCGAGCGCACGTCGTGGTTGCCGGGACAGGTGAGGACCGGCCGGCGCGCTGTGAGCACCTTGGCCGCCTGCTCGTACTCGGCGGGCAGCCCGTGGTCCGCGATGTCGCCGGAGACCAACACGGCGTCCACCTCGGTCAACAGCGCGTCGAGGTAGGCCATGACCCGGCCGGCGCGCTCGGCGCTGCGCGGCTCGCCGTCGAAGTGGGTGTCGCTCAGGTGGGCCAGCACGATCATCGTGATCCTCCAGACGCGCCGTTGTCCGGTGGCCGCGTAACCGGCCACCGGACACTGGAAGTCGAGTTTCCCAGATCCGCGACGTTCTAGCGCGCCCCCTTGAGTGCCCTCGCCCCACAGCCCTGGTGCGCCCCCGCCCCCGCCGCTCCGCGACCGGAAGCACCTCCCGTGGCCGACATCACATCGGCTCCACCGGTGGCGGCGTCCTCCTACCCAACACCCGCTGACCCAACCCAACGCCATGCGGTCCGACCCCGTAGCTGCCACGCGCCAAACCTCCGACGCTTCTGTTGCCCAGCAACCCTTTCCTCAAGAACGACCGGTAGAGCCTCCAGTCGGACAAGAGGTTCACCGCCGTCGACCCGAACACCGACAGCGTCCAAGGCGAACGCCGCACCAACGCCATCTGCGGCCAACAATGGCGGCGCAACAACCAAAGACGCCGGGAGTGGCCCTGCCCGTAGTCCCTGACTCCCGCTCCAAAACCACCGCCATGCCGGCCCTGGCCGCCACGACGTCCACAGAACTGGCGCACGCCCAACGTCCCGCGCCGCCCCTTGCGACTTCCCCAGCCAGTTCACCAGAACCTCGCGGGACTCTTGACAACCATACTCATAACCATGTTATATAACATCGTTCCACAACTGCCGCCAGTCCTGCCCAAGGAGTGCCAAGTGCACACGCTCACCCTGCTTCCCGAGACCCGCTACATCGCCGGAGCGGTGCTGCTGACGATCGTCGGCATCGAGTTCGGCGGCTGGTTCATGACCCGCATCGTGCGTGGCGCCGTGCCCATGACGGACTTCCAGAAGGCCTTCGCCAGAGCCGGCCACGCGCATGCCGGCGTACTGGTCACCCTGAGCCTGGTAACCCTCGTCCTCTCGGATGCCGCTGGCCTGACCGGTGTCCCCGGCTGGCTGGCTCGCCTGGGCGCCCCGGTGGCTGCGGCCCTGATCTCGGGCGGCTTCTTCGCCTCCTCGGCCGGTCGAGGCGAGATCACCAGGCCGAACAAGCTCATCTGGCTGGTGTGGCTGGGTGCGCTGTCCCTTGCGATCGGCGTGGTCACCCTGGGGATCGGCCTCTTCACTGCCTGAGCGCGACCCAAGGCGTCCCTGACAAGCCTCCGAGCCCGAACCGATCGGCGCAAGGGGGTCGATTTGGGCCTGCGGGGGACGATCAGCTAACCTGTGTTCACCACGGCGGAAGCCGCTGGTCCGGGTGGCGGAATGGCAGACGCGCTAGCTTGAGGTGCTAGTCCCCGAAAGGGGGTGGGGGTTCAAGTCCCCTCTCGGACACAATTTTGTTGCATGCCTGCTACATCAAAAGTATCAGTGCTCATGGGCACTTGAACACCCTCAGATCGCACGCGTAACGCTCTCGGGCTGCGTGCGCTGGGGGTGTTTCTCATGATCACCCCAGTGATCGCGCCTCTCGTACCCCCGGCAACGCAGCCGCCGCACGACGATCGAACAGCCGCGTCGTCGCACCCTGGGGCTTCGGCAGCCCGTCGAACGCTCCCGCTTCCCATCATCCCCACGGCGCGCGCCAATAGGACGGTCTACGGCCTCGCCGTGATGGACAGTCGAGGCCGCATCGCTGACCATCTCACCCTCCGGGCCATGGGCTGGGTGCCGGGCACCCGGCTGAACATCCGCGAAACCGGTGGCCTGCTGATCATCCACAGCGACACGCACGGCGTGTTCAGCATCAGCCGCCAAGGCCATCTTCGCCTGCCCGCGCCCGTGCGCCGTTGGTGCGCGCTGGCGGCCGGGGATCGCGTGCTCTTGGCCGCCGATCCCGTCCACTGTCAACTCGTCGTCCATCCGCCTGCCGAGCTGGACGCGATGATCGCTCACCGCCACGCCGGCCTCCAGGACGGTGACCGAGGATGACGCCGCAATCGCAGTCGCAGTCCGCGGACGTGGACGCAGCCCGCCTCCTGCTCGCCCGCCTGGGCCTGTCACCCGAAGACCTCCTCGCCGCTGCGCAGGACCGGCCACCGGTGCCGACCTTCGACGAGTACATCCCCGTGGTCTCCAAGGCTGTCTCCGAGGGCACCCGACGGGTGTACGGCTCCTACTGGAACCGCGTCCGCGAGCAGTGGGGCTCTCGCCGCATCGACGAACCAACCCCGTCAGAGATCAAGCACCTGGCCGAGTACATCAAGACCCACCTCGTCCAGCGCCGCAACGGACGTGGCGGACGCTGCGCCGTCGAACACCTCATCGGCGCGCTGCGCTGCCTGTATCGGCACGCCGTGGACGACGGCCTGATCCACAAGGACGACAACCCCGCCGCCAAGGTCGCCAAACCCCGCCGCCTACCGTCCACCCGCCGCGCCGTGGCCGACACCCGGCTCGCCGAGATCAACCACGTCGCCGCCACCACCGGCAACGACCCCGCCCTGGACACCCTCCTGCTGCGCCTGCACACCGAAACCGCCTGCCGACGCGGCGGCGCCCTCGCCCTCCGACCGCGCGACCTCGACCCCACCCAGTGCCTGATCCTCCTGCGGGAGAAAGGCGAAACCCAGCGCTGGCAACCGATCTCCCCAACACTGATGACCGCCCTGCAACAGCACGCCGAGGGCCGCTACGCCTCGCGCGAGGGTCAGCTGCTCCGTTACGTGAACGGCCAGCCGATCACCACCCGCCGCTACGACCACCTGTGGACCCGCATCGGCAACCACCTGCCCTGGGTGGCCACCCAGCAGATCTCCATGCACTGGCTGCGCCACACCACCCTGACGTGGGTGGAGCGCAACTTCGGCTACGCCATCGCCCGCGCCTTCGCCGGCCACACCGACCACGGCGGCGACGCGGGGACCACCGCGACTTACGTACGCGCCAGCGTCCAGGAAGTCGCCACCGCGCTGGCCGCTCTTACCGGAGAACCTCATCCACTCAGGTAATTCGCCTCCGCCCGGGGTTCACTCCAAGGTGACACACCAGACCGGCGTGAGCTACGTCAGCGAGTTCCGCAGAAACGGCAGTCCCGATGCCTGGGAGGACTCCGTGCTGGTGTTCGCCACTTCCCTTGGCGGTCCGATCGACCCGACGTACCTCCGGCGAGCTGGTACCCACTACGGGAGTGGGCCTGGGTTGTCGGCGGTGCGGTTTCACGACCTCCGGCACTCGTGCGTGACGCTGCTGCTCCGGCTCGATGTTCCGCTGCACATCGCCCGGGGCATCGTGGGCCATTCGGCCGTAGATGTGACGATGACGATCTACGCGCACGTCTCCCTTGATGATAAGCGGGAGGCCCCTGCGGAGGCAGGCCATCGGACGAGTTGGGCAAGTACAGAACTACTTCACCTGACTGCATCTAGCGTAAAAGATACAAGTCATGAAATATGACTACTCATGTCCAAAGATATTGAAGAATCCGCAGAAGGTAAGCCCGAACTGCCAGTACTAAAGTGGCGATGGGTGGGGATCGTGACGGTTACAGTCATCGCAATCACCTGCGTTTGTATGTGGCTCCTACTCTCCCAAATTAACGACACAAGCAATTCGGAGAACGTTAGAAATCGGCTTGACGCCATCCGCACCTCTCTTACGGTTGCAGCCGGAGCCGGAGGAGCGATTGCCCTATGGCTAACTGCTCGCAAGCAAAGATCCACAGAGTTGCAACTGCGTGAAGTCGCGCGAATTGCCGCCGACACCAAGCGGCATCAGGAGTACTTAGCTAGCATTGCAGAGAAAGACTCCACCGAACGTCGCATAACGGATCTATTCACAAAGGCCATCGAGCAGCTAGGGTCAGACAAGGCCGCAGTACGACTAGGAGGCTTCTATTCACTAGAACGCCTTGCTAACGACAATTCAGATCACCGACAAACAATCGTAAGCACAATCTGTGGCTACCTTAGAATGCCATTTTCACCATCGATCCCCTTCGGGAAGCGCATCAACGAAGAGGTCAGACCGGAGAGCGGAGACCCTGAACGTGCGTATCATCAGGAGGAATTGGAGGTCAGACTGACCGCCCAAAGAGTGCTCAGTAGCCACTTCAAGACCCTAGCCAAACTGGGAATCTACTGGGGCAGTCTTGACATAAATCTCAGCAATGCAATACTCATCGACTTCGAGTTCATCGACTGCAAGGTTGGCTTTGCTGATTTTCGCCATGCCACATTCATTGGGGCAACACATATTCGAAACACGACCTTTGAGCAGGATGCATGGTTCTTCGAGTCGACTTTTAGCGATATGGCAAACTTTAATGAGGCCACCTTTACTGGTCGCGCAATATTTACTCGAACCAAATTTAAGAGTCGACTATTCATGCAGGAAGTAACCTTTACTGATCTTTGATTATGGGGTTGATGGGTCGGTGTGGAGGGTGAGCCCTGTCTGGGCGAGGAATCCGGTAAGCAGGTGCGGGTGGCGTTGAATGTGGCGTAGTCCCCGGCGGGTGACGCGGGTGAGTTCGGTCAGGGTGCGGGCGCCGAGGTTGGCCAGGACTCCGCCCTTGAGGTGGCACCACACACCCTCGGTCGGGTTGAGGTGCGGGGCGTAGCCGGGTAGTCGGATGACGGTCAGCCAGTCCTTGTTGTCCCGGATGAAGGCCCGGGTGCTGCCGCTGATGTGGCCGGGCAGGTTGTCCCAGATCACCACGATCGGCGCGGCCAGTCTCCGATGGACGGTCCTGAGCAGACCGGGAAAGTCGGTCGCGCTGAAGTGGTGTCGACTGGCGGTGTAGATCAGGCGCGGGACGTGGCCTGGCCGGTAGCAGCACATCCCGGCTACCGAGATCTTGTCGTGGCCTCTGCCCGACAATGGCACGACCGGCGTCTGCCCCACCGCGGACCACGTGGTGCGCACCGGTGAACTCAGCGCGGCCCCGGTCTCGTCCTCGAAACACAGCCATGCCCCGGTGTCGCGGGCGGATCTTTTGCCTGCGGCCAGGTCTGCGTGCGCCATGCGGTGATCGCCTCCTCGTCCCGCTCCAGCGCGGGGGTCTGGGGGAGTTGGCAGGACCAGCCCATGCGGTGCAGCAGCCGCCACACGCCGTCCACGCCCCGGTAGGTCACCCCGGTCAGTTCGATGATCAGCCGGCGGATCCTGGCCAGGGTCCACCGGTCGGAGTCCCATCCGTGCTGGCGTGGGCCTTGGTCCAGCGCCCGGCGCAACTGCGTGATCTGGTCCTCGTCCAGATAGGACCTGGCTCCGGAGGGGCCGGTCGACAGCAGCGCTTCCCGGCCGCCCGAGGTCCATGTCTGGTGCCAGTGGTTGACTGCTTGGGCCGACACGCCCAGCATCCGTGCGATCTCGGCCTGGGGGATCTCCTGGGAGAACAACTCTGCCGCGACCAGCCGGAGTCGCTCCCGTTCCAGACGTTCGGATCGCGTCAAGCCTCCAAGTTTCATATCTCCGGCGTAACACTGTCCAGCCGGCGGGCAAGACTCCGAACAGCGGCATCAACACCACAATCAAAGATCAGTAGTCGAGGAATCTACTTCTTGGGTGCCCAATTTGGCGATGAGGCTGAGTTTTTCGATGCAAGTTTCTCGGGTGAAGTAGTTTTTGATCAAATTGCTAATGTTGAAGTCCTCAAGGGGGAAGATGGGCAGTGTGCTTCACCTCAAAAGAAGTCAAGACCTCACATCAATCTCTCGGGTGCACATGTGTATCACCAGCGAAATTCCGGAGAACAGATTTGGCCACCCGGATGGGCTCTGCATCCAGAGTCAGACCAGGCAGATGCGCTCCGATGGACGGCCGAGGACGACGAGCACATTGCCTTGCCGCCGACAAGCTAGATCCAGCACCATTGCCACCATCTTGCTGCACCAAGGGGGTGTGACCGATCCGCGAAAGACGGGTCACACTCCCCCGATGGCCTGCGGAGGCGCAGAGATTCGAACCCCCGGACGGTTTCTTGTCTCCCGATTTCAAGGCGGAAGCGTTCGATTCCTTCAAGGTGATGTTCATGGACGAACCAGACCTCGTGAAGCTCGCTCGACCGGAGGTTCCGGGTGGGGCCAGCCGCGCTGCGGTGGAGCGTCTTAGGCTGCACAGGCGTTCGATCATCGCGTCGACGTCCAGCCTGCACACGACGGCCAGGTGTTGTATCGCGGTGCGGTCGCAGTGGATGCAACGCTGCCTGGAATGTGCCTCGGCTCGTCAGGTCCACGTAGCACTGGCAGTCGGGGAACTGGTCTGTGTGCTCGTGTCCCTATGCGGTGACCGGCGGTCTTGCCGATGCTAGGGATACCGGGCATGTTCACGATCCCGGCCTCACAGCAATGCAAGTCAGTGAGCCGCTCACGCAGCTCGTCCGGTCGACCAGCGGCCCGGGTGGGGGCAGCTGACGGGGTATGGGCGGCACATATGGCGGTAGCTGGACGGTGGCGTTGCCGATCTACAGGAGCTGACCCCAGACGTCACGAGCGGAGTTCGCCACTGCAGCAGGGGGCCTCGGCATGTCCAAATCGGAACGCTCCTCATGGTGCCGAACACTGGTCTCGTGATCGGTGCGGGCTATGAGCGAGCAATCGGTGAGCACCGCAGCGACGGGGTGTTCTGCCGATGCCACAACACAAGCGGGTGCTCAGCTGGAGTGTTCCCGTGATGCGAATCGCAATTCACACCGAACCGGTGTCCCGGACCGCTCGCGTCCGATGATCATCACTGATGGCCGCCAGCAGTTCCCGGCAAGGGTCGCCGTACACCGCTGTGGCGCGCAGCGCCTCTGCATACTGTCCGTGGGCTTCGACGTTGCGGGGGTCGCGCACTGCGACGTGCCCGATGAGCAGGTCTTTGTACCCCAGGGCGTCGGTGATCGTGAAGTCGTGCCGCGGTGGCCTGGTCAGTGGGACGTGCCACGGCAGCAGCCCGATCCGAACTCGTTCGCCGACGGCCATGCGGGCGATGTGGCTGACCTGGTCGAGCATCACCGCGGCCGACCCCACTGTCTGCCGCAAAGCGCTTTCGGTCACGATGAACTCGCAGTCGTGGCCGTCGGCTGCGAGGGTCGCCTGGCGTCCGGCCACCGCCGCCACGACGGCGTCGCGGATGTCTGGTGGCTCGATCGCGCGGATGTAGCCGGGTCGGCGCAGCAGCGGCGGCACGGTGACCATCCCGACCGAGATGATCGTGGCCGCCTCGCGTTCCCGGCGCAGCACCCCGAAGAGAGTGTTGCGTTGCGGTTGACGGAGCATCGCCAGCGTCCAGTTCGCCTCGTCCCGCAGCTGACGGGCTACGCTCGCCAATTCACTGGCGTGAGCGCGTTCGGCGTGCAGCGCGGTGGTGATCCGCTCAACGTCGTCGACTGTGGGCAGATGAAGGCCGGTCTCGATCTTGGACAGCTTGGACTGGCTCATCTCCGCAGCCTCGGCCGCCCGCTTACTGGTCAGCTGCGCTGAGATGCGTAGCGTCCGCAACTGCGAGGCCAGCCACAGCTGTTCAGCCTCCCGTGCCCTGTTCATCGCTTGACCACCAGCGCCGCGTTGG
This sequence comes from Solihabitans fulvus, assembly GCF_008386585.1. Taxonomy (GTDB): domain Bacteria; phylum Actinomycetota; class Actinomycetes; order Mycobacteriales; family Pseudonocardiaceae; genus Solihabitans; species Solihabitans fulvus. The sequence goes on along the minus strand of NZ_VUOB01000073.1, from coordinate 18,702 downwards.
CGTCAGCCAGCTCGTCCACGAGCATGCGGCACTGCACGCACGACAGCAGATGCGATGCAATCCGCTGGGATACAAGAGGATCACGGACGGCAGCCCGTAGCCAAGCTCCTGCCAACCTCGCTACCTCGCCGCAAAAGCCGCGCCGCCCGTCGCGGACCTGCGCATTCAGGTACGCCTGCCGCAAACCTTCCCTGGCACGGTGCGCGAGCGCGGAGACACCGTTGGCGCTCAGTCCGAAGAACTGCCCGGCCGCAGCCAGCGACATACCCTCCACCTCTCTCTTCCACAGCACGATCCGCCACCGTGCCGGCAGCTTCCCGAACGCTCTGGCCGCCAGCCGCCGTTCCAAATCGCTGAGCACAGGATCGGGGGAGTGGGGACGCAGTCGATCTGAGCCAGTCAGAGTGGATACGTCGTCGGTCACCATCACCCGCCGCTCGCTCACAGCATTCGTATAGGCGATGTGTCGCAGGGTTGTCAGCACGTAAGCGCGGAAGTGGACGACGTCCCCGCCCGCCCGCAGCCGCTCCAGAACAGCAGCGAACGCCGCCGACACGAGACCGTCCACGTCGTGCTCGTTGCGCACGAGTGTTCGGGCGTGCCTGCGGGCGGCCTCGACATGTCGGCGATAGAGGGTCTCGTAGGAGTTCCTGCACCCGCCGCGCACCAGGACGGACAGTTCCTGGTCGGTCGAATGCCCATGAGCCCTGTTCATGATGCCTCGGAAGGGTTCGCGAGCTCGTGCAGCAGGCACCGGACGACCGTGGACAGGGTCTGCGTCGCGTCGGTCAGTGCGATGTGGGCGGTCCACAGCTCTGCGACCAGCTCATCCCACCTGGCGGTGTCGACGCGGGAGGGGGTCTCGTCGGTCAGCGCCAGCACCGTTGCCCGAAGGCCGGCATTGAAGTCGGCCAGCAGTCGAATCTTGACACGGCGCAGGAACCATCGGGCCAACGCTGCGTCGTCAAGCGGAACGGGAGCGGTGCCGGCCGGCCTCATGGGCACGTCACCTTCTTTGAGTAGGTTCTTCACGCTGTCGTAGGGCACGTGTGTCTCGTCGGCTATGCGCTTGACGGTCGCGCCCAGGATGTAGCGCACTGCAATGGCGTCGATGAACGCGTCCCGTTCACGGCCACCCAGACGTCGACCCGGCGGAACCACCGGGAGCGGATTCCCGTTCCTCGCAGAGTCATCCGCCTGCGCCGGGCGCCGTAGGTTCACTCCCGCCTCGGTGAGCATGTGGCAGATGTGCTGATGGCTGCGGTTGGTCCTCCTGGCCATCTCGGCGGTACTCATGCCGTTGTCCCAGGCGGCGATCAACAAGGTCGTGAGATGCTGCCGTTGCGCCTCGTCGAGCACCTTTCCCTTGGCGATAAAGGGAAGTTCGTCGGCCATGGCGGTTCTCCTCATGGTTGATCGGTAGTAACGAGACCGCCTAGCTGGCGATGAACCCGGCACCGCCTCCGTGGAGGTGATGGCGGCCAGCGGGCAGGGCGACGCCGAGTTCTTGTTGGCAGTCCTCGCAGATTGGCCACCATCGCCACGCGCCCATCGTCGTTGGGAAGGCCAGGCAGGGCTTCTTACACAGGGCGTGGTGATGGGGGTTGAGGATCCACTCAGCCGGGCACGCGGCGAGGTAATTCACCACGATGTGCCGCAACGGCGGAGCGAACACGCCAGGCATCGTCCGGTACACGCGCGCTCACTCCCGCCCACCCTCGAACGCGGGCAGTGCCGGGCGTTCCACGATCGACCCGTCGATGTAGTCCAGAGCCTGCGCGCGCAGGTCCATCCGGGACGCCAGGTCCCGCAGTGCCTCCGCGCAGGTGCGGAACACGGCGGGATCGGCGGTACCGGTCTCACCCAGCAGCTCCTTGAGCATGGCGGCCAAGCTCTGCCTCACGTCGAGATCGGCCTGCGGCGACAGCTCGGTGGCCAGATCCATGAGTCTTTTCGCCTTGGTGAGCAGCTGCCAGTCGTCCTCATGCACGGGGTGCCTCCCGGCGACCGGTGCGAGTGGCCCGGTTTTGGGGGCGTGGGCTGCCCTCGGCTGGCGTGGCTGGGCAGAAGCTGCCGAGAACACGTCGGAGCGCGAGCAGGACGGTGTAAGGGTGCGGCGCGTGGCGGTGACGGGCGTGGCCGTGGCCAAGAGTGGTCGCCAAGGCGAGGCGGCCGAGTACGAGCAACAGGGGCGTCGTGGCGAGCAGACGCGCCTGGGCGGCCAGGGCCGCCTGCGGCACGTGGGTGTTGGGTGGGATGCCCTCGTGCTCGCGCCACATCGCCTCGCAGCGCCAGCACGTCGCCCAGCAGCCCTGCGTCGCGGACCAGTGCGTCGGCACCCGCGCGATCTCGTGGCCGCACAACGCCTCGCACACGGATTCCGGCTCGACCGACCGCTCGACCGCGTGGCGCAGGCCGTCGACCGGCACATACCGGTACGGGCGGGTCACCGCGCACCGCGCAGGTTCGCGCCGCACACCACCGGGGCGCCCACCACGACGGTGCCGGCCGCGGCAGCCGAGCCCGGCAGTCGATGCGCCGGTCCAGGTCGGACGGCCGGGATGTTGGATGCGGAGGGTCCGCCGTCGGCGAGGTTGTCGGGGGCGTGCTCGCCCAACGACGGGCCCTCCGCGTGCCGACCGCGCCCGGTCGGGGGAAACGCAGGCGCGGGCGGCGGCTCATCGGGTTCATCAGCTGCGGGAAGCAGGCGGCGCGCCGACGTTGGAGCGCTGCCTGCCAGTGACAGCAGGAGGTGCGCGGCCAGCGTCTGGACCTCGGTACGCAGCTGGGCGAACACCAGGCGGCAGGTCAGGTAGAGCCCGATCCCGCACGCCAGACCGCTGAGCGAGACGATGCCCACGAGCAGCCAGACCGTCACCGGGGCGCCCATCGTGATCGTCACGACGTCACCTGCCCGGTCAGCCACGGCGAGGACAGGACTTCGCGCAGGGCGTGCAGTGCGGGTGCGTCGAGGTAGGCGGCCTCGCCGGGCGGAGTGGCGACCACGATCCGGCGCTCGCCGACGAACTTGATCAGCAGCGTCTGCTCGCGACCGAACACGTCGCGGCAGGCGATCCTCCACGTGGCTCGGTCGTTGATCATGACCTCGCCACCTCCCGTGCCGCGACGTTCGGTGCGCCGAGGGGGTAGGCGAGGACGGTCATGCTTCTCGCCGCACCCCTGGCGACGGAGATCGCGGCACGCAGGGCGTGCGCCAGCTGCTCGGCGGCCTTGACCGACATCACCGGCACCTCGTCGCAACGCAAGTCGGCCATGCCGAACGGTGCGATTTCGCCCTCGGGGCGTACGACGCTGACGGTTACCTGTGCGCCGTCGGTGACGCCGACGGCGACATGGAGCGGGTCGCCATGGCCGTTGCCTGTGGCGATCACCCAACTGCTCACGATCTCGGCACCCATGTCCATCCCCTGCTCTCGCGGCTCGATCCGGACGTCGTGGAGCCGGTGCGCGGGCTGTGAGGGGATGCGGGATCATCTTGATCCTGATCGGCGCGGCCCACGTGCGGCTGCCAACAAGTAGAGCATGCACGTGCAAAAATCACGTGCACCCGGATGGATGATTCGCAGGTCAGGTGCGATCACACGCTGTTGCACGTGCAGAATGAACCTGACGGATGCTGGCGCACCATGAAGGAGTGGACAGGTGGCTCGTCGCGACGACAGTCCAGACAACAGCGCGATCGTCCAGCGGATGCAGCTCGGTCGAGCGCTCCGTAGCTACCGCAAGGAAGCCGGACTGAGTCGAGACGAGGCGGCTCGGCTCATCGAGGTCGACGGCTCGACGCTGACCCGCAAGGAGAACGGCCAGCAGCAGACCTTCAAGCAAGCCGAGATCCGCATCCTGGCCACGGCGTACAAGATCCCCGATGGCGCGTTGGACGAGCTGTTGGATCTGGCCAAGCAGACCAGGGCCAGCGTCAAACGCGGCGACTTTCCCAACTTCGTGCCCGCGAAAACGCGCGCGTTCCTGGAGTGGGAGCCGAGCGCCAGCGAGATCATGGTGGTGACGATCGACCTGATCCCGTTGTACTTCCAGACTGCCGGCTACATGAGGGAGTTGTGGCTCGGCAACGGCGATGTCCTGTCCGAGGCGCGGATCGACGAGCTGTGCGCCGTTCGTCAGCGAAGGCAGGAGGCCGTGCGTGAGTCGGGAGCGGTGATCCACTGCATCGTGCACGAACTGGCTCTTCGGGTGGTCGTCGGCGGGCGGGACACGATGCACGAGCAACTGCTTGCGCTGGCAGCCGCCTGCGACCAGGAGAACGTCACGATCCAGGTGCAGCCGATGAACCCAGGCAGCTATCCGGCGATGGGCACGGCCTTCTACGTGCTCCGCTTCAACAACGAGCCCACTCGCGATCAGGTCGAGATCGCTGGCGCCGACGAGGCGTTCTACCGAGACACGTTCAACGCCACGAAGGCTTATAGGGTGGCGTGGGGACGCAAACAGATCGCTGCGCTGGACGCCCGAGCCTCGAAGGCGCTGATCCTCGGTGCGGCGGACGACTTCGCGCCCTGAACGGGACGTCCGACACATCGAACAGGTGATACATGGTGACCAGCAACAACAGGGGCCTCGGTTCCCCTGAGCTGCGATGGAGGAAGTCCATCCGCAGCAACGACGGCAGTGGCGGCGGCAACTGCGTGATGGTCGCGGTGCTGCCGACCGAGGCCGGACACGCTGTGCACGACAGCAAGGTCGGCGTCAACGGCGGCGTCCTCGCCGCCGAGCCGGCTGTGTGGGCCTCGTTCCTCAACGCCGCGAAGGCCGGCAAGTTCGACAGGGCCTGACAACTGTTGCGCGGCCCCAGGCATGACTCGGATGCCTGGGGCCGCGCCATATCGCCGACCAACTTCGAGTCGAGCAACCTCAGTAGCGCGGTCCCGGCTTGTCCGCAATGCCGAGATCTTCGCTTCGTCGCTCGCCGGGTTCATCCTTCGAGACGAGGGCATACGAGAAGCGGCGAATCCTCGGTACCCAGCGCTGGAACACTGACAGGTCGGCCAGCGTCACACCCGTCAACCCATATGCCAGACCGTCGTGCAGCCGGGACCAGTCCCGCGTGAACTGCTCAGATACCACGCCAACCACGCGGTTGACCCCGTCGCGGGGTTCGGTGTCGTCGACGAACTGGGTCCACGGGGTGTTTGACGGTCGGCGCATGAGACCACCCGCGATGTTGTGAGCCGGATCGGGGCGGGTGTACAGCACCTGCTCCAGCAGGCTGGCGTGGGCGGTGAGAAGGCCGAGTAGCACGACCACCGCCTCGTACTCGCCGGGCTGGTCGCCGTTGCCCAGGAACTGGGACGCCTCGGACAGGTCCCGTGTGGCGCGCAGCATCCTATAGAGGTTGAACAGCCGCTTGGCCTCTCGTGGCGTGTCGATGAGCACGTCCAGTGCCGACAGTAACGCCAGCTCCGGTTCCGTCAGTGGCTGTGGTGGCGTGCTGGACATTGTGCGCCGCAGTTGTGCCTCGACCTCGGAACCCGCCTCGACGGAGATCCCAGGATCGACGTGGCCTCCCGGAGAGGAAGCCTCTGGGGTGAGCCGATCGGGGATGGGTATGTCATGCGACGTGGTTCCGTCGCCGTCGACGATCGACCGCAGCAGTCGCCGCAGGCTGCCCTGCGGCATGCCAGGCAACACCATGGGAATATTGATGATCTTCTCAAGGTAGTCGGCCGGCGTCACGTGCCAGCGACCGACGATCGGGTCTTCGTTGATGATGTCCTCGTAGTGGCTGCACAGTGACCGCAGCAACCATCGAGGATCCACGCCGATGACGACCACGAACAGCTCAAGCGCCAGCAGCAGGTGCACCGCTTGCAGCACCTCGACGACCTGTTCGGGTTCGCACCTGTCCAGATCGTCGATGTAGAGCACGATCCGGTCGATCGGTCCGTGGGCGGTACCGTCGTCGGCGCCCTTCTGCTGATCCGCCAACAGCGCGATCAGCTGCTCGAAGTCCTTGCGAATCATGGAGATCAGACCGAGGTTGCGTGCATAGGAGTCGCCGGCGGCGCGGTCTGCCAGGAAACGGTAGAGCCGCCGGCCGGGAGCCAATTCGGCGAGCTGTCGCCCCAGTTCGCCAACGTGTGACACGACCTTGCTCAGCTGTGCCTCGGCCACGCGTTGGTCGGCCTCGGCCTGTCGGAGCGCTTCGAGCGGCACGGACGCGTCCGACAGTGATCGGTCCCGGGAAGCGCGATCTGTGCCGGAGCGCAGGTCCTCGCCAAGCGACCGCAGCGCGCGAAGGCCGGATTGAGCACGCGCCATCACAAAGGTGCCAACCCCGAACACCACGGTCAACGCGCCGGTAACGCCGGCAAGCCAACTTCGGAACGCGGGGGCGAACGCAGCCAGGACCACGCCCGCGACCAGCGCGAATCCTGCGAATTCGAGGGTCAGCCTGCCTGCCCGGTCCATTGGGGCTCGGCGCAGGGCGGCGACATCGGTCAGTGTGCCGTGCAGCTGCGCTGCCAGGAGCTTTGCCTGTTCGGCCTGGTCGTGGACACCTAGGCTGCGCCACAGTGAGTTCAGCTGTCGGCGCACCTCCGGCGACTTGCGTAGCGCCGTGATCAGGTCGCCCGTGCGGGCTTCTCTAGCTGCGACGGCAGCATCCACCTTTGCCTGTAGTTCTGCGGCGGTCGTGCGTGCCTGGTGTGTGGCGGCCTCAAGTTCGGCGCGTTGGTCCAGTCGCTCGGTCAGCTTGACGCGCAACTCTCGCCGACGGTCCTCCGAGTTCGGTTCGGGGCCGGCGAGCTGTCGGAAGATCTCATCGCCAAGGCTCGCCCACAGGTTCGCGTCCGAGTAGTGCCAGGCGTTGAAACCAATCTGGGCGACGTTGGCGCAGTAGCCTAGATTGCTGGACGCGGTCAACTCAGCCACTTGGTGGCGTAGCAGCCCCATGAAGTAGCTCTTGCCGGATCCCCACTCCCCGAAGATCCCCACGGACAGGGGAGTCGGCGTCTTCCGGTCGGCGATCACCGTAGCGAGCATGGACACATAAGGTGCGACGCCAAGGTTGTCCTTGTCGAGCGGAATACCGGAGTTCGGGTCCACCCAGTCGCCGGACACACCGCCGGCGAGGTCGAATGGACGGGTGTTCCCGTCACCGGGTTCCTGATTGTCTGACAGAGGCAGCCTGCCTTCGAGCGCGGCTGTCACAGTCTCCGCGTCGGGCTTGTTCGTGGTCAGGAACGCCAAGTGCCGCAGTGGCAATCCGTCGGCTGCCTCGATCGCGGCCGGCACCGCGACAGCGGCGACTCTACTCATCGAGAGTCCCAAAGCGCCCGTGCCCAGTATGGGGATTCCAACGGCGGAGGCACCAGCCTCGGCCGCCACTCGGAGGGCGTTTGTCGTGGCTAGCACGATCGTATCGAATGTTGAGCGGACCCCGTCGTCGTCCTGCGGCGAGGTGAGGACCGCAAGCCAGGGCCCGCTCCCCGGAACCTCGCGCGCACGTAGCAAAAGCGTGCCGGGGCGGTCCGGGGTGATGCTAGCGAGCTGCACAGATTGCCACTGCGCTTGGGGGAACTGCTCCCTGACGACTAGCCCCAGGTTTCCCAACGCTCCGCCGACCGACAACACGATTGCGTCGATGGGCAGAGTCCACGGCCTGACGTTGACCTCGACCGAAACCCGTGCGCGATGAGTTGCGGATCGGGCGTTCGCCGACGAATCCGAATTTTCCATGATGCGGCTCCCCTTGGCAGGGAGCGCACTTTATCCAGGAAGTGCAACGTATCGCCGCGGAACGGCTGTGTTGCCGGCGCCACCACTCTTTTGGGGCCCTTACTGCGGACCGAGCAACCTCACCAGCGCGGCGTGGTAGATGGCCTGGACCGTGGGGACGGTGTCAGTGCGGAAGCGCTCGTCGGTCGCGTGCAGCCCGGTGTAGGCGACGCCGAAGCCGGCGGTCGCGGGGATGCCGAGTCCGGCAAGGTAGTTGCCGATGTTGGATGGTCCCGCGATCTTGGGCTGGACGTCGACGCCGAACGCGCGGGCGGCCTCGATCAGAGTGGATCGCAGGGGAGAGTCGGCTGGCAGGGCGAACGCCGGCCACCGCGTCGTGACCTCGATCAGCGTCGGCTGCGTACCCGGCCACGCCTGGTCCACCTCGGCGACCACGCGTTCCAGCAGGCTCGCGGCCGCGACGTCGTCGAAGACAGGCGTGGTCCGGACGTCGACATTGATCGTGCACAGGTCGGGGGTCACCGAATAGCCTTCGCCGCCCCGCATGGCCGTGACGGTTACCTTGCCCTGCAAGGGGAAATCCGCCCTGGCCCCGTCAGGAAGCTTCACAGCGGCAAGTTCGCGAACCAGGTGCGAGGCTTTCTCGATGGCGTTGGGGGTTGCCGTGCTGCCACCGGAGTGCGAGGACGTGCCGTGGACGTGGAGCCCGACCCGGTAGACGCCGCGCCCGCCGACGACGAGCTTGTCCATGCCGGGATAGCCGATCATCACCCCGGCCACTTCCGGCGGCGCGTCGGGGCCTTCGAAGTACTGCCTCGCGCCGCCGAACCCGCCGGTGTGCTCGTCGAGGTCGAACAGCAGCACCAGTGTCCCGTGCAGGTGTTCGGTGGCTGCGGCCAACCTGACCGCCAGGTGGCAGAAGATCGCGACGGCGACCTTGGAGTCGGAGCTGCCGCGCCCCCACATCCAGCCGCTGTCGGTGATGCCGGAGGTGGGGGAGTGGGTCCAGGCGTTCTCGTCGCCGAAGGGCGCGGAGTCCAAGCAGGCGTCCAGCACCCACAGCGGGCCAGGGACCGCGCCACTGACCTCGCTGGTCAGACCGACCGCCGCGCCGGTGGCGTCGTGCACCACGTTGACGGGTAGGTCGTGCTCGCTCATCCAGGTCGACAGCAGGGTGATGATCGGGTCGTAGGGGTCGATGCCGCCGCGGCTGGGGATGCGGATCAGCGCGCGGGTCAGGTCGAGGACGGAGTCGTGATCCTCTTTGGCGGCGGCAAGGATGTGAGCATGGTCGGCACCGTCGTGCCAGCGGCAGGAACTCATGGTCACACCTGCCCTCCTTGACCGGGGTTGACGTGTGGAGTGCGCGGCATCGGCAACGTCCGCACGGCGGCGGGTGTCTCGACGCGCCGTGCGGCGGCGTAGCACTGGCGGGCGTGGTCGATCAGCCGCTCCGCGGCCCCGGCGCCGAGCAGGATCCCGGAGTCGAACGCGTCGACCGAGGTGAGGCTCGGGATGGGCACGACTGCGGAGTGCTCGGACGCGCAGAAGAACCGCTCCGGGATGTCCAGCTCGTCGGCGATGACGCCCACGTGCAACGTCTTGAGCCCGAAGCTGCGGTCGTGTGGGTCGCGCAGCTCCAGCAGCCGCAGGAGGTGTTGGGTGAGGTCGGTGTGGCGGGGCGGGCCGAACAGCACCCGGTAGTGCACGAGCTCCGGCCGCACGGCCAGCGCGGTCTCGATGGCGTGGAGGTAGACCACATCGCGCGATCGCGAACCAGCGATGGCGAGGTAGCGCTCGGCGCGCTCGACCACATCGACCATCGCGGCACGGAGATCCTGGTGCCCGACCAGAAGTTGCGGGACTTCTTCGGCGGCGGAGAGCCTCGCGTCCTGGTGGGCGAACAGCGTCTCCGGCGGTTGGCCGTAGTAGTCCGAGAGCAGGGCGCGGTACTTCACGCTGGTGGTGTGCCTTCCCCGTTCCCAGCCCGACAGCATGCTCGGGGTGACCCCGGAAGAACCCTCGGGAGTGTGTTTGTCGAGGTCGGCGCAGACCTGTTCGAGCGTGGCTGGGATGGCCGAACGCGCGTGGCGCAACGGGGTGACCGCAGGGCTGTCGATGTTCCTGCCTGCTCGCGCCATCGCCCCTCCGCGTGCCAACTGCCTACCGGACTGTCGCCGAGTGGTCCACCGTCATCCCCCTGATGACCTCACCCGAGGCGAGCTTGTCGCACACCGCGACCCAGCTCGGATGCTTGGCGACCAGGGTGTAGCCCTGAGGCGGATGGAACGAGCCGAGCATCGTCGTCAACTCCGCCGCGCTGAATCCCCGGTACTCCCGCACGCGGCGGATCGGCAGCGCGAACCCGTGCTCAAGGTCCTTCAGGTACTCGTGCACCGACGCGCCGTTGCCCACGCGGACCCGTTCGGCGATCTCGGCGACACGTTCAGGGGTGTCCACGATGGCCGTGTCCAGGTCGATCACAGCGGCGAGCCGCGAGACGGGGGCAGTGAGGTAGACGTACCAGGTGCTGGCGCGGCCGGTGAGGTAGCGGCGGCGGAACTCGTGGCTCTTGAGCCCCTGCCACATCAACTCGTAGTACTCCGGGTTGAGCGACATCAGCACCGGCTCCGACGGAGGCACGAGCTCCACGTCATCGAAAAGGCCGTCCTGCACTAGTGAACTCCCTCGTGCGTTCGTCTCCACGATCGCGTCTGGCCTCGGCGCGAACCGCTGGCGGAGAAGACCGACACGATGACCCACTGTAGCGAGTGAATGGCCTCCGGCCGAGTTCGACCTCAGGCAACACGGTGCGGGCTGGTGGTTTGTCATCGCAGGTGACCAGCGGCTCCACAGGTGGTGAACAACCCAATGCACACCCCGTGACCTGGCCCGTTCGTGCACACCGAGTGACGCTGGTCGCACCAACAGCAACCGAGTCACGAGGAGGCGGGCGTGTGCACAACGACAAGCCATTCGGTGATCGGTTTCCCCCGCGAATCCACTCCCGGCGACCGCCGCACCCTCCTGACACCGACCGTCGTGCGGCTGCTGAACGAGGCCGGGTTCACCGTGCTGGCCGAACCCGGCCTGGCCCTCGGCATCGGCTGCCCCGACGAGCTGCTGGCGGCCGAGGGCGTGCAGTTCGCTTCGGCAGAGGAGGTGTGGTCAGCGCCGCTGGTGCTGCGCTACAAGTGCACCGACCCCGAAGACATGGGTCGACTCAGCCCGGACCAGTCGATCGGCGGCCTGTTTCATGCCGAGGGTGACCCCGGCATGCTTGCCGCGCTCACCGTGAGCCGGGCCACCGTCTACAGCTACGAGTTCCTCACCGAGGACGGTCAGTTCCCGCTCGCGGTGGCCGGCAGCCAGATCGCCGGCGTGCAGGCCGTTCACCTCGGTGTGCAAGCTCTGCAACTTCCGGCCGGCCGAGGTGTGCTGCTTGGTGCGGTTACTAGTGCCGAGCCCGCCGAAGTGGTGGTCATCGGATGCGGCAACGTCGGCTCGGCCGCCGCCGACACCGCAGCCGCCCTCGGTGCGTCGGTGACCGTCCTGGCCCGAACCGAGCCCGCCGCCGCGTCCTATCGCAGCCGAACCCCACATGGTGTTCAGGTCGTCGTCAACACTCCCTCGACGCTGGCTCGGCTACTCACCGAGGCTGACCTGGTCATCGGCGCCATCCTGATCTCCACTTTCGACACTCCACCCATGATCACCGAAGCCGACCTGGCCACGATGAAGCCCGGCGCCGTGATCGTGGACGCCACCTGTGGCTACGGCCCCGGCTACCTGCCCACCGCCGGCCCCACCCAGTCGCCAGGCGCCCCGCCGCACGTGGTGGGCGGCGTGCTGCATGTCAAGGTCGACACGCTGCCCGCCCTTGTGCCCCGCACGGCCAGCTCCGCCTACACCGCCGCCGCGGCGCCCTACCTCCTGCGGCTGGCCCAGCACGTCCTCCATGGCACCGAGGACCTGGCGATCGCCTCGGCGTGCATCGCCCACGCCGGCGAGTTGGTGCACCTCGTCTGCCGACAGCACGCCGCCTTCTACGAACTCGGAGCGTCGGCATGACTGCCGGGTCGCCGGCCCACGTTGTCGCTGGCTACTTGGACCGTGTGCCGTTCGCGCGCGCCGAAGCGGCGGCTGTCGCCAAGCCGCGGTTGCTGCGCGGACTACTCGGTCGTGCCCGGCACGTAGCTGAGTTGCCCTGTGCTGCCGGACACTTCCTCGACGGGTACGTCGACGCGAACGTCAAGGTCACGCTCGTCGACGGCAACGCGGCGATGCTGTCCGCCGCTGTCGAGCACGCCACCACGGCGGGGCTGCCCGCCGAACGCACCCACGCTCGCGTCGCACTCGTTCAAGAACTCGATGCCCTGCCGGCGGTCGACCTCGTGGTCATTCCGAACGCTGCGCTCAACCAACTCGCCTGCCAGAACACGCTTGCCGACCTCCTGGCGGGCATCCATGCTGCACTCCGGCACGGAGCCGACCTTCTCGCCCAGGTGCTGTGCTCCCATTCCGGCGCCGAACCCGACGCCAGCGGCTTCTACGACGCCGCGCGCCCGCACGACGTGTGGTTCGCCGACCGCTACCTCGACCCCGCCGAGGCCGCCGGCTCGGTCCTGCGACGCCGCTGCCAACGCCGCGAAGCCCCCAACCGACTGCGCATCGAATTCGACTATGTCGACCACCGCGGTGCCAGCCTGCACACCACCGCCGTCCACCTCAAGATGTTCTCGGCCGCAGAGCTCACCGATGCGTTGACCGAGTCCGGCTTCGACCACGTCCGATTCCTGCCCGGCCACGGTGGACTGTCGGAGATCCTAGCCACCGCCGCCAGAAGCGCACGGTCATGACTGGCGCGCGAACCGTTGCGGCACCACAGGAGTACTGGGAGCGCTACTACGCCGAGCAGTTTCGCTTCGGCCTGGGCACCGAGGACATCCTGGCCGCCCTCGTGCAGGTCCCGCCGATCCACCGCTGGGCTGACCTCGGCTGCGGCTCGGAATCTCTGCTGTGGGCCATCGCCCTGCGCGCCGAGCGCCTGGTCGCCGTCGACGCCGATTCGCAGCGGTTGGCGATCCTGCGCGAGTTCGCTGCTGTGGAACGTCCTCGCGGCATCCACCGCACGGCCCTCACCCTGTGCGGCCGCACCGAACCGGACGCCTTCGTCAACCGGTGCCGGTCCTTGAAGGCCACTGTCGTGGCGGATTGCCTCACCGGCGCCCCTTTGGGCGACTCGATCCTCGCAGCGACGAAAGTCGAGCTGGTCACGCAGTTCGGCCTGCTCGGGCTATGCAGCAGTGAACAACACTTCCTCGACTGCTTCGCCGCCGTCCACCAACTCCTCGCGTCCGACGGCTGGGCCGCCGGCGCGAACTGGGTCGCCCGGGATCTCGCCGAACGGGTCGAGCTCACCGAACCGCTCTACTGGCAGGCCGCCGCCAACGCCGGCATCAGTCTCCTGCTCCTGCGCCGCATTCCGAGCGCGGACCCGGAGTTTCCGGCCGTCTGGACTTACCTGGGAAGGAAGCGTCACCCATGAACATCCCAACTCGACCGCCCGGGGCCTCAACCGCGGCAACCGAACTGGTCTTCGCTCCGGTCGGCATCGCTCACCTCACCAACACCAACGTCGACCTCGTGCGCGCCGCCGCGCGCGGCGCGCAGCGCCTGCGGGTCACCACCGCTGCCCAGCTCAACGGCACCCCGCACATCGGCACCGTCGTCACGGTCCTCACCGTTTTCGCGTTCACCGCACACGTCCGCGATGCGCTCGACCTGCCGGCCACGGTCATCTTCGACGCACTGGATAACGCGCCGGCCGAGCACATCGAGATCGAGGGGGCGGTCTACACCCGGACCGTCGGCGACCTCATCGACTCCGGCCACCTCGATCCCGTCCTACGTGTGTCCGGGTTCCAGCGGTTGCTTGCCTGGGCGTCGACCAAGAGCGGTGTGCGGTACGAATTTCGTCCCTACTCGGTGTATCAGGGCCTGCGGCCCGTGCGGGAATGCTTGCACGCCATCGCCTCCCGCCTCCAGGAGTTCGCGCCGATCGTCGCCCCTACCGATGGGATCGTGCGGATCCGACCCCGCTGCCCGCAGTGCCGCCTCATGGAGAAGTCGGCTGCGAACCTCCGAATCACTGCTGGCGACGGCGTCGTGCACCTGGACTCCCGCTGTCCAGAACACCGCCACTACCGCGAAAGCATCGACATCACCGGCGCCAGCGGCTGGTATGACGCCAACACGCCAGTCCGTTCCATCCAGAAGGGCTACCTTCTCGCCGCCGAGCGCGACTTGCACGACGCGTGTTCGGTTTCCGTCGACGGAGCCGACTGGGGCGGCGCTTGGCGCGCTCACGTTCTCGCGCCCGCCCTCGCTGCCCTCGGCGTCCCCGTCGCCGAGTGGCCCGTCAGCGTTTTCACTCCGATGATCCTTGATCGGTCCGCCGGCAAGCTGTCGAAGACTCTCTACGTTCGCTACGGCAAGAACTACACCGACCTACCCGAGGCGTTCCTCAACCTCGATCTCCTACTCGACCGTCACGGCGAGGACGCCCTCGACGCGATCTGGAGCGAGGCTCAGCTGTGGGCACGGGAGCCGCGCCGCCTGCATCGCTCCTACACGGTCGACTACCTCGCCAGGCTGCTACCTACCGCCGCGATCCCGGTCCAAGCCGCCCCGCTGGCCGCGACCCGCGCCGGAGCGACGGCATGATCTGCGCCGCCTACGATCTCCTCGACTGCGCCGCGCCCAACCCTGAACCCGGTGACCTGCTCAACGCCATGCGCGCCGCCGTGGCGAAGCTGGGGGCCACGATCCTGGGTGAACTGCCTGTGCTGTTCCAACCCCACGGCATCACCTGCGTGCTGGTGCTCGCCGAGTCTCATCTCATTGTCTCCACCTGGCCCGAACACCACCTCGCCCACGTCGACCTGTTCACGTGTCGTGCAGACACGGACGCCGAACAAGCCCTCCAGCCGATCGTCGACATCGTGCGGAGCAAGAAGATCCACGGACAACGCATCCGGCGCGCGATGCCGCCCAGACAGACGCGCATGTGCGCCCTGTAGAGCGGACAGCCTGCGGCGACCGGAGTTTGTCGGTGGTGGTGGCTACGGTGACGGCCGTGGTGCTTTCCCTGTGAACTGGGGCGAGCGCCACGGCCGTCGTCATCCGGCACAGGCAGGATGTGAAGCCCTCAAGCTCAGTTGCGATCCGCACCGGCCGCACTGACCGCGCGGTCGATGTCCGTTTTCCGGAGCCTACAGCCCACGTGTGGCTGGTAGGTCAACGCACTGTGCGTTCTGAGCATGAGGCTCTTAACCGGAGTTGACAGCGCGAGGCGAGTACGCGACTCTCACTCGCCGTGACTGACTCACTGCGATCCGCACACCCGCGTCGTCCCGGTGTCGCGGTCCAACTCTGGGGAGACGCCGCGCTGTTCACCCGCCCCGAACAAAAGGGAGAACGCGTGAGTTACCCGTGCCCCACGCCAACCGCCGCCGTCGGCGCGCTGGAAGCGATCTACTGGCATCCCGGGGTGATCTACCGGATCGACACGATCGAGGTGTTGCGTCCGATCGCCCGTTGGTCGGTGCGCCGCAACGAGACCACCGTCGTGCCCAGCCTGGCCTCGGCACTGACCGGGAGGACCGTGGACACCGCCGCCGGGCGGGCGCGCGCGCAACGAATGTCGCTGTGCCTGCGCGATGTCGCCTACCGCGTCCACGCGTTCATCGAACTGGGACCCAAGGCCACCAAGAGCATCGCCGCATACCTGGACCAGTTCCATCGCCGCGTCCGCCGCGGCGCGTGCTTCTCCCAGCCCTACCTGGGGATCCGGGAGTTCGTCGCCGACTTCGGCCCGGTCGCCGACCAGCCCGCCGAACCGATCGACCTGAACATGGGCCTCATGCCGCACTCGGCGGTCTACGCGACCGACGGCACCGTCACCCGGTGGAACTGGTTCCACGCCGAACTGCGCAAGGGAGTCCTTCAGGTTCCCAGGGATCCGATAACCCTGTCGAGTTCGGCGGGGTCGGGGTTGGAGGCGGCGGGCTGATGCTGCTGCACCACCTGGCCGAGCAAGGCCGCCTCGAAGCCTCCGACGGTGGGCCGGCGCACCATGCGGACCGCACCGTCCTGTGGCAACTCCACCTCAGCCCTGACGGGACGGCGCACCTGATCTCGGTCGGCACGGCCCGCGCGGGCAAGGCGGGTAAGACGGTTGTCGAGGGAGTGCCGCACTCGATTCCCGATCCCGGCCGGACCAGCGGAGTGGCGGCCGGCCTGGGCGCGGACACCGCCGAGTACGTCCTGGGCTGGCCGCGCCTGGCACCCAACACCGGGGCGCCGGTGCCGGACGCGAAGACTGCGGTGCGGCACGAGGCGTTCGTCGCGTTGACCCAACGGTGGGCCCAGACCACCGACCCGGTGGTGGACCCGGTGCCGCACGCGCTCGCCGCGTTCTTCCGCGAGGGAGGTCCCGCGCGCCTGGCCCGCCCGGACGGTGGGTCGGGCAGCCACTACATGGTCATCTACGTCGACGGCGAGCATGCCCAGTTCGCCCACCAGTCTCCGACCGCCGCCTCATTCTGGACACAGGAGATCGTCCGCCGCAAAGGTAAGTCCGCCTCTCCTGACACTGTCCACACCGGACTCTGCCTGATCTGCCGGGCCGACAAGCCAGTCACCAACACCATCCCGGGCAAGATTCCCGCCCGACTGGTGCCCGGCGCCACGCAGAACGTCGCGATCACCAGCGTCAACGACCCCGCCGCCGGATACGACGCCAGCACCGGCTTGGTCCACGCCCCGATCTGCTTTGACTGCGCCGACGCGATGGTCACCGGCGCCACCACGATCCTGTCCGACCCCGACCACACCCTGTCGGCCCCCGGCCGGTCGGTGACCGCATGGTGGACCAGCACCCCTCATCCCGACGCCGAGGCGTGCATGAAGGTGGTCAACTACACCGGTTCGCACCCCGCCGCCGCGGTGCGGGAGATCCTGGACAGCCTGTGGGACGGAAAGCCACGCGGCCGGGCGATCGACACCGCCCGGTTCACCACCGCGACCCTGTCGGGCAACGTGTCCAGGCTGGTCCTGCGGGACTGGCTGGACCTGTCGGTGGCGCAGTTGGTGACCCACGTGCGGACCTGGATCGCCACCCAGGCCGCCGGCACCGCTGCGGGCAGGGCCTATCCGGTGTGGCTGCTGGCGCTGGCCTGCGGCCGCTGGACCGGCGCCGCCTACGTCCCCCTTGGCGTCAAGGCCGACAACCGGCTGGCGGACCTGCGCGAGGCGCTGCTGCGCTCGGCGCTGACCGGCCGCCCCATCCCACACAAGGTCATCAGCAACCTGTTGGTCCGCATCCACCGCGACCATGCGATCGACGGCCCCCGCCTCGCGCTGATCGCCTTGGCGCTGCATCACCATCGAAAGGACCGGCCTGTGCCGTCCGTGGACTCTCCCGACCAACCCGCCGCCTACGTCGCCGGCCGCATCCTGGCCCTGCTGGGCAACATCCAGGCGCAGGCCAGCGACTACAAGGTCAACCGCACCTATCTCGCCCGCGCGATGTCCGGCGCCCGCACCCGCCCTGACGCCGCGTTGGCCCAGGGCGTCACCATGGCCCGTACCGCGTGGCTGCCCAAGCTGGCGCGGTTCAAACCGGCCGCGGCCACCGCGCTGCACGCCGACCTCACCGCGCTGCTCACCCGGCTCACCGACGTCCCCTTCGCGGGGCCGTTGAGCCACACCGACCACTTGTTGCTGGTGACCGGCATCGGCCACCAGGAAGAGCACATCCGCCAGTCCATCAAGGCCCGCAAGCAGGCCAAGGCCGCCGACACCAGCGAGGACCCGCAGTGACCCAGCCCGTGCACACCGATCCCGCGCTCCGCCACGACATGCTGCTGTTGTTCGACATCACCGACGGCAACCCCAACGGCGACCCCGACGCGGACAACCAACCTCGCCAGGACCTGGAGACCAACCAGGGACTGGCCACCGACGGGTCCGTCAAACGCAAGATCCGCGACACCATCGCCCTGGCCGCCCAGGCCGCGGGCCTGGACCTGAGCCGCTACCGGATCTTCATCGAGGCCGGCGAATCCCTCAACCCCAGGCTGGAGGAGTCCTACACCGCCAACGGGTTCGATCTGGAAACGGCCGAGGACGCCGAGGACTCCGACACCGCTGCTGCCAAGTCCAAGTCCCGCAAAGGCGCCCGGAAAGTGTTGCCCGCCGGCGATGCCGAGACCGCCTTGGCGTGGCTGCACAACCGGTACTTCGACCTCAGAATGTTCGGTGGCGTTCTGGGCACCGGTAACACCCCGTCGCTGGGGAAGACGCGCGGACCGCTGCAGGTCGGCTTCGCCCGCAGCATCTCTCCGATCACGCCTGAACAGCACACGATCACCCGGGTGGCCAAGGCACGGCAGACCGAGGCCCGCCACGGCGAGATCGGCAACAAGTGGACCATCCCCTATGGCCTGTACGCGGTCCGCCTGCACTACTCGGCATCGCGCGGAGAGAAGACCGGGGTCAGCAGCGACGACCTGCGTCTGCTCTACGACACGCTGATCATGATGTGGGACCACACCAGCTCCGCCGCGCGTGCCGACATGGCCACCCAGGGCCTGTTCGTGTTTACCCACCCCAATGCCTTCGGCGCCGCCCCGGCGGATGCGCTGTTGCGGCTGGTGACCATCACGCCGCGAGACGAGCAGCGGCCACCGCGCAGCTTCACCGACTACGAAGTCGTCGTCGACCACGCCAAGGTGCCCGAAGCCGTCACCCTCACCCGATTGGTGTAGGGGCTGCTTCGGAACCCCTAGCGTCACCCGACACGCCGCGACGTTCCCAACCACGACGATGGCGTGTTGCCAGCGAGACGCCACGCAGCAGAGTGAGTCTGCTCCTTGAGAACTGAAAGTACCTGCTCAGGCAGGGTGACACCGGCCCTCCGGG
>NZ_VUOB01000072.1 GCF_008386585.1 Solihabitans fulvus | reverse complement strand
AGGTCGCCGCCGAACATAACATTCCCGAAAGGGCTTGTGGTGGAGCACAGAACGATTGTGCTCAAACCGCAAGCCCTTTCGGCGTGTCTCTAGGAGGAACAGTGTCCAGGTTCGGGGAACGTCCCGGCGATCGTCAGCGGAGCCAGGGCGACCGTAAGCCACGGTCGACCGGCGGCCGTTCGGAAGGCGATCGCAAACACAACGGTGGAAGTCGCGAGTCGCGGTCGGGTGATCGTCCGCAGCGTGACTCCCGTGGGGGCGAGGCGTTCCGCGATCGGGACCGTCGTGACGACAACAGGGGCGGTGGCCGTTCCGACGACCGGCCGCGCCGCACCTTCGATTCGAACAACCGCGGCAGCGACCAGCGCGGTGCCGGTGGCGACCGTCGCTCGAGTGGCGGCTCGTACCAGGGCAACGCCGGTCGCAGTGGCGGCCAGGGGCAGGGCCGCAGCTGGCAGGACCGCAGCTCCGGCGGCTCAGGCGGGCGCAGCCAGGGTTCCGGGGACCGCCGTTTCGGCGACCGTCCCGGTGACGACAGCCGGAAGCGTTTCGACCGGGACAGCCGGCCCACCAGCAGCGATCGTGGCCGTCCGGGCCGCGACGACCGACCCGCGGCCCGCAGCTGGGATCGTCCCAAGAGCGACGACCGCGGACGCTCCGGCGGTTTCGCGCCGCGCGGTGGCCGGGACGACCGCCAGGGTGGCTACGGCCGTTCCGACAACCGCGACTCGCGTTCGGGTGGTTCGAGCAGCTGGAACCGTGGCGGCGACAGGGATCGGCCGAGTTCGGGTGGCTGGAACCGTGGTGGCGACCGTCCTACCGGTGACCGCCAGGGCGGCGGCGACAGCCGTGGCGGCGACCGTTTCTCCCGTGGCAGCGGCCCGCGTTCCGGCGCCCCGCGCACTGGTGGAGACAGGAACTTCCGCAGCGGCGACCGCGACAACCGTGGCGGTCAGTCGAGCTGGAACCGTGGCAGCGACAGCGGTTCCCGTGGATTCGACCGGCCGCGCCGGGACGACTCGACGGACCGCCCGCGCAGCTCGGATCGCAGCGACAGCCGGTCCTATGGGGACCGCCCTCGCACCGGCAGCGGCGACAGCCGTGGGCAGCGTTCGTTCGGCGACCGCTCGCGTGGCGGCGACAGCCGTTCGTACGGCGACCGTCCCCGCACCGGTGACCGGGACAGCTCGGGTCAGCGTTCCTACGGGGACCGGCCGCGCACGGGCAGCAGCGACAACCGCGGTCAGCGCTCCTACGGTGACCGTCCCAGGACCGGCGACCGCGACAACCGGTCGTACGGCGACAAGCCGCGCACCGGCAGCAGCGACAGCCGTTCTTATGGCGACCGTCCCCGCACCGGCGACCGGGAGAACCGGTCGTATGGGGACCGCCCGCGTACCGGCGGCAGCGACCAGCGTTCGTACGGCGATCGTCCCAGGACCGGTGGCAGTGACAGCCGGTCTTACGGCGACAAGCCGCGTACCGGTGGCAGCGACAGCCGGTCCTACGGCGACCGCCCGCGTACTGGCGGCAGCGACCAGCGTTCCTACGGGGACCGCCCGCGTACCGGTGACCGCGAGAACCGTTCGTACGGCGACAAGCCGCGTACCGGTGGCAGCGACAGCCGGTCCTATGGGGACCGTTCGCGCACGGGTAGCAGCGACAACCGTGGCCAGCGTTCGTACGGCGACCGGCCCCGCACGGGTGACCGTGGCGGCGACCGCGGTAGGTCGAGCTACCAGGACCGGTCTCCGGCCCGGCAGAACGACAACGCCGACGACCGTCGCGACGACCGCAGCCGGCAGCGTGCCGAGCGGTTCCAGCAGCGGACGCCGCAGTACGGCGGGGTGAGCGCGGGCGAGTCCAACTCGGCCGAGGTCACCGAGCAGGCTTCCGCCGGCGTCGAGTCCGTGGCGACCCCGGCCACGCAGGCCGTGTCGGGCGACGCGAGCAGCTCGAACACCAACGACACCAAGGCTTCGGCCGGCGCCGGGTCCGACACGGATATCGACACGGACGTCGAGGGCGCCGGCTCGGACACCGCGGTGTCCGAGCAGCAGCGGACCGCGTCCACTGAGCTTGCCGACACCGAGCAGACCGACTCCGAGCAGGCCGATTCGGCACCGAGGGAGTCGGCTCCGCAGCGCGAGTGGGAGGACCGCCGCCCGCCGCGCGAGCAGCGTGCGCCGAGCCCGCACCAGCGGCCCCGCGCGGACGACCGCTACAACGAGCGCGACCGGGACGAAGCCCCCCGGGTGCGTGCGCCAAGGCTGCCCGAGGGCGCGGACATCTCCGTGCTCGACCCGGCCGTTCGCGGCGAGCTGCGCAGCCTGCCCAAGGGGCTCGCGGACATCGTCGGCCAGCACCTGGCCGCCGCAGGCCTGCTGGTGGACGAGGACCCCGAGTTCGCCCTTGAGCACGCCAGGTACGCCCGGCTGAAGGCCGCCAGGGTCGGCGCGGTGCGCGAGGCCGCCGGCCTCACCGCCTACCTCGCAGGCGAGTGGGCCGAGGCCCTCTCCGAGCTGCGTGCCGCGCGTCGCATGACGCACGGCGCCGGCCACCTCGCGATCATGGCCGACTGCGAGCGGGCGCTCGGTCGTCCCGAGCGGGCGCTCGAACTGGCCAGGGAGGCCCGGTCCGAGAAGCTGGACGCCGCCGAGGCCGTCGAGCTGCTGATCGTGTCCGCGGGTGCCCGCCGCGACATGGGGCAGCTGGACGCCGCCGTGGTCGCCCTCCAGGGTCCCGACCTGGACCCGAAGCGCCGGCAGCCGTGGAGCGCCAGGCTGTTCTACGCCTACGCGGACAACCTGGCCGCCGCCGGTCGTACCGACGAGGCCGTGCGCTGGTTCCTCAACGCGGCCGAGGCCGATGACGACGGCGAGACCGACGCCGCGGAGCGCGCCTTCGACCTCGCGGACGAGACGGGCGCGGGCGCCCCACGTGTCGCGGAAGCACCGCAGCGCGATGCGGCGGCCGAGCCGGAGGCAGACAAGAAGTGACCGAACCGCGCACCCTGCTCGACGACTACGACGCGCTGCTGCTCGATCTCGACGGCACCGTCTACCGGGGCGGCGAGGCCGTGCCTGGCGCGGCCGAGGCCGTCGCCTCGGCTCGCGAGCAGGGTGTCGCGGTCCGGTTCGTCACCAACAACGCCTCGCGCGCGCCGCAGCAGGTGGCCGAGCACCTGAGCCAGCTCGGGTTCGGCGCCGCGGTCCGCGAGGTCAGCACCAGCGCCCAGGCCGCCGCTGCCGTGCTCGCCACGCGCGTGCCGGCCGGGTCGTCCGTCCTGGTCCTCGGCACCGAGGCACTGGCCGACGAGGTCCGGTCGGTCGGCCTGGTGCCGGTGCGCACCGCCGAGGGCGCCGTTGCCGTGGTGCAGGGGCTGTCCCAGGACCTCGGCTGGCGCCACCTCGCCGAGGCCTGCGTGGCGATCAGGGCGGGCGCGCAGTGGGTGGCCTGCAACGTCGACGCGACGCTGCCGACCGAACGCGGCCAGCTGCCGGGCAACGGAGCGCTGGTCGCCGCGCTGCGCACCGCGACCGGCGTCGAGCCGGTGGTGGCCGGCAAGCCGGCCAGGCCGCTGATGGACCAGGCCGTCGCGTCGACCGACGCGACGCGGCCGCTCGTGGTCGGCGACCGGCTGGACACCGACATCGCCGGAGCCCGCGCTGCGGGGCTCGACTCGCTGCTCGTGTTGACCGGGGTGTCCACTCCGGTCGAACTCCTTGCCGCGCAAGAAGAACTGCGGCCGACCCACGTGTCCGCCGACCTGTCCTGCGTGCTGCGCCCTGCCGCCGAGTCCGCCGTCGGCCCCCGGCCACAGTGGACGGTCCTGGTCGAGGACGGCGTGCTGTCGGCCGCCGCCGCTGGCGCTGGTGACTCGCTCGACCTGTTGCGCGCCCTGTGTGCCGCATGGTGGGCGGCCGGTGGCGGCACACCGGAACTGCGGGCCGAGGACGGCGCCGCCAAGGCGGCCTTGATCGACCTCGGGCTCGCCAACTCCTGAGCATTCGCAGGCCCTGCCCGACACCTGATCCGGCGTCGTCGGGCGTTTCGTCTACCGTTGCAGGGTGTCTACGTCGACGCGGACGGGAGCAGCCGCATGATGCCCGAAGAGCGGCCCGTTCCCGCGCCACCAGTGCCCGGCCCGCTATCCGGTTCTCCCGGCGCCATCGAGTCCGCGCTGCGCGGCCTCGACGGGCTCGCCGAGCTTGAGGTGAGCGAGCACGTCGCGCGGTTCGACGCCGCGCACGCGGCCCTCACCGACGCGCTGTCCAGCATCGACAAGGTGTGACGCGGTGGTTCGTAGGGCGCGTCTTGACGCCGAACTCGTACGCCGGGGCCTGGCCAGGTCTCGGGAGCACGCCAGCCAACTCGTGGCCGCGGGCCGGGTGACCGTGCGCGGCACCGTCGCGACCAAGCCGGCCACCGCCGTCGAACTCGACACCCCGGTCGTGGTGAAGGACGACACCGACGACCCTGGCTGGGCCTCTCGTGGCGCGCACAAGCTGGTCGGCGCGCTCGCCGCGTTCCAGCCGGGCGGGCTCGTGGTCGCCGGCCGTCGCTGCCTGGACGCCGGCGCCTCCACCGGCGGCTTCACCGACGTGCTGCTGCGCGCGGACGCCGCCCAGGTCGTCGCCGCCGACGTCGGCAGGGGCCTGCTGGACTGGCGGCTGCGCACCGACGACCGGGTCGTCGTCAAGGACAGGACGAACGTGCGTGCGCTGACGCCGGAGGACAT
The DNA here is from genome assembly GCF_008386585.1 of Solihabitans fulvus. Taxonomy (GTDB): domain Bacteria; phylum Actinomycetota; class Actinomycetes; order Mycobacteriales; family Pseudonocardiaceae; genus Solihabitans; species Solihabitans fulvus. The sequence continues at coordinate 104,126 of NZ_VUOB01000072.1, read as the reverse complement.
CGACGGCCCCGTCGACCTCGTCGTCGCCGACCTGTCGTTCATCTCGCTTCGGCTGGTGCTGCCCGCGCTGCTCGCCTGCGTCAACCCCGACGGTGACCTGGTCCCGATGGTCAAGCCGCAGTTCGAGGTCGGCCGCGAGCGGCTGGGTTCCGGCGGCGTGGTGCGGGATCCGGCGCTGCGGATCGAGGCGGTGCTCGACGTGGTCGCCTCGGCCGGACAGCTCGGCCTGCGGCTGCACGGGGTCACCGCCAGCCCGCTGCCGGGGCCGTCCGGGAACGTGGAGTACTTCGCCTGGCTGCGCCGTGGCGAGCCGTTGACAGCAGAGTCGGCCGCCGAGCTCGTGCGCGCCGCCGTTGAGGAAGGGCCGCAGTGACAGAGGTGGGGGACGACGACCGCGAGGTGCTGCTCGTGGTGCACACGGGCAGGGACAAGAATCCCGGGCTGGCCGAGCAGGTCGCCGAGCGGTTCTCGCGGGCCGGGGTGCGGTTACGGGTGCTGGAGGACGAGGCACCCGACCTCGACCCGTCCTGCTTCACCCGCGTGGTGCCCGCCGACAGCCAGGCGGCCGTCGGCACCGAGCTGGTGTTCGTGCTCGGCGGCGACGGCACGCTGCTGCGGGCCGCTGACCTCGCGCGCCCGGCGGGGGTCCCGGTGCTCGGGGTGAACCTCGGCCGCGTCGGGTTCCTCGCCGAGGCGGACTCCGACGCGCTGCACGAGGCCGTCGACCACGTGGTGCAGCGCTGCTACCACGTCGACGAGCGGATGACGATCGACGTGACGGCCCGGCTCAACGGCACGGTGTTGGACAGCACGTGGGCGCTGAACGAGGCCAGCGTGGAGAAGACCGTCCGGGAACGCATCCTGGACGTCGTGGTCGAGGTGGACGGCCGCCCGGTGTCCGCGTTCGGCTGCGACGGCGTCATCTGCGCGACGCCGACCGGATCGACCGCCTACGCGTTCTCGGCGGGCGGTCCCGTGGTGTGGCCGGACGTGCAGGCGCTGCTGGTGGTGCCGAGCAACGCGCACGCGCTGTTCGCCAGGCCGCTCGTGGTGTCGCCCGCGTCGGTGGTGGCCTTCGAGATCGACTCCGCAGGTCAGCCCGCCGAGCTGAGCTGCGACGGCCGCCGCACCGTCGCGCTGCCGCCCGGCGCGCGGGTCGAGGTCGTCGGCGGCTCGACGCCGCTGAAGCTGGTGCGGCTGCGCAAGGGGCCGTTCACCGACCGGCTGGTGAACAAGTTCTCGCTTCCGGTGCAGGGATGGCGCGGTCCCTCGGCAGGCTGACCTCCCCGTTGGGCCAGGCGGCGCTGCGAAGGTTGGCAACAGGTCCGACACAGCAGGGACCGTCCGGCCCCACTGTGTCGGCCTCGCCCGCTAGTGTTCTGGGCGTGCTGGCCGAGATGCGCATCCAGGGCCTCGGTGTCATCGACGAGGCCACCCTCGAACTACACCCTGGTTTCACGGTCGTCACCGGCGAGACCGGTGCGGGAAAGACCATGGTCGTCACCGGGTTGCACCTGCTCGGCGGCGGACGCGCCGAGGCGTCCAGAGTGCGTACCGGCGCGGACAAGGCGACCGTGGAGGGGCGTTTCCTCGCCCCGCCTGGCAGCGCCGCCGCGAAGGTCGCCGAGGAGGCTGGCGGCGAGCCCGACGAGGACGGCAGCGTGATCGCCGTCCGCACGGTCGGCTCCGACGGTCGGTCCCGCGCGCACCTCGGCGGGCGGTCCGTGCCGGTCGGGGTGCTGTCCGAGCTTGCCGAGCAGCTGCTCGCGGTGCATGGCCAGAACGACCAGCTGCGGCTGCTGCGGCCCGCCGAACAGCGCGGCGTGCTCGACCGGTTCGCCGGCGACGCGGTCGGCGAACCGCTGCGCGAGTACCAGCGGGTGCGGACTGAGTGGTTGCGGGTGGCCACCGAGCTGATCGAACGCACCGAGCGGTCAAGGGAGCTGGCGCGGGAGGCCGACCTGCTGCGGCACGGCCTCGACGAGATCGCCGCCGTCGACCCGAAGCCCGGCGAGGACCACGAGCTGGTGGACGACGCCCGCAGGCTCGCCGACGCGGACCAGCTGCGCGAGGCCGCCGCTGGCGCGCAGATCGCGGTGACCGGGGCCCTCGACGGCGACCCGGACGCGCCCGGCGCGCTCGGCCTGGTCGGCGAGGCTCGGCGCAGGCTCGCCGGTTCGGAGGATCCGGCGCTGCGTGACCTTGAGCCGAGGCTGGCCGAGGCCGCGGCGCTGCTAGCCGACGTCGGGGCCGAGCTTGGCGGGTATCTCGACCAGCTCGACGCCGACCCGGCGCGGCTGGAGCGGGTGCTGGCCAGGCAGGCCGAACTCAAGCAGCTCACCAGGAAGTACGCCGCCGACGCCGACGGCGTGATCGCGTGGGCCGAGCAGGCGACCGCGCGGCTGGCCGGGCTGGACACTTCGGAGGAGGCGCTGGCCGCGCTCGCGGCGCGCCGCGACGAGCTGGCCGCCGAACTGGTCGGGTACGCGGCCGAGGTCACCTCGGAGCGGATCGAGGCGGCCGAGGCGTTGGGCAAGGCCGTGACCGAGGAGCTCGACGGCCTGGCGATGCCGCACGCCACCGTGCAGATCGCGGTGCGGCCCCGGCTGGCCGAGCAGGGCGACACGGCGGCGGTGGAGGTCAGGGGGCAGCGCCTGCACGCCGGCCAGGACGGCGTCGACGAGGTCGAGCTGCGGCTGATCGCGCATCCAGGAGCCCCGCCGCTGCCCGTGCACAAGGGCGCGTCCGGCGGCGAGCTGTCCAGGGTGATGCTGGCGCTGGAGGTTGTGCTGTCGCACGCGGACCCGGTGCCCACGCTGGTGTTCGACGAGGTCGACGCCGGTGTCGGTGGTCGGGCGGCGGTCGAGGTCGGCAGGCGCCTCGCGCGGCTGGCCCGCAGCCACCAGGTGATCGTCGTGACGCACCTGCCGCAGGTGGCGGCGTTCGCCGACCAGCACATCGTGGTGGACAAGAACGCGGCTGGCGGTCTGACCCGCAGCGGGCTCAAGGTGCTCGACGAGTCCGACCGCGTGCAGGAGCTGGCGCGGATGCTGGCCGGCATGGACTCCACCGACACTGGCCGCGCGCACGCCGAGGAACTGCTCGCCGCGGCCAAGGCGGACAAGGCGGCGGACCTGCCCGCGCGGACCGTGCGCCGGGCGTCGAAGGTCCGGCGCGCCAAGGCGGTCGGCTGACCCGTCGCGGCCCCGCCGCGCGGAGCGAGGCGAATGCAACACTGACCAGCGTGAATCCCCCCGGCGTGGCATCCGGTCTAATCGTCGGCAGTTTGTCACCATCTGTCGCATGAAGCTCACTGGTCTGCTTAGTCGGACGAATGCGACCCTGCCCGGTGTGACCGGCGTCGCCCGGGTCGACCGACGGACCGGCGAGCTGCTTCGCCGGATCGGTCCAGGTGACGTCGCCGTGCTCGACCAGGTCGACCTCGACCGGCGCACCGCGGAGGCGTTGATCGCCGCCGAGGTGGTCGGCGTCGTCGACGCCGCGCCGTCGATCTCCGGCCGGTTCCCCAACCTCGGCCCAGAGGTGCTGATCGAGGCGGGCATCCCGCTGATCGACGGCATCGGCGCGCAGGCGCTGCGGGAGATCAAGGACGGCACGAAGATCCGCCTGCACGAGGGCGCGGTCTACGTCGGCGACCGCGAGGTGGCCAGGGGCACCGAGCAGAACGCGGAGTCCGTCGCCGACCAGATGATAGAGGCGAAGGCGGGGATGTCCGCCCAGCTGGAGGCGTTCTCGGCGAACACCATCGAGTTCCTGCGCCGCGAGCGCACCCTGATCCTGGACGGCGTCGGCGTGCCCGAGGTCTTCGTGTCGATCCGGGACCGACAGGTGCTCGTGGTGGCGGGCGGCAGCTCGCACGCCGAGGAGCTGAGGCGGCTGCGCAAGTACATCCGGGAGTACCGGCCGGTGCTGATCGGCGTGGACACGGGAGCCGACACGCTGCACGCCGCAGGACTCAAACCGGACATCATCGTCGGCGATCCCGACGGCATCGGCACCGAGACGCTGAAGGCCGGGTCCGAGGTCGTCGTGCCGGCGCACCCGGACGGGCACGCGCCGGGCCTCGAGCGGATCCAGGACCTCGGCATCGGCGCGGTCACCTTCCCCGCGTCCGGCAACGCCGAGGACCTTGCGCTGCTGCTCGCTGAGGCGCACGGCGCGAGCCTGGTGGTCACCGTGGGGTTCCAGGCGACGCTGCGGGAGTTCATGGACCGTGGGCACTCCGGCTCCAACCCGTCGACCTTCCTCACCCGCCTGAAGCTGGGCGGCAAGCTCGTCGACGGCAACGCCGTCGCGGTGCTGCACCGCAGCAGGGTGTCGCTCGGCGTGATGGTCCTGCTGGTGTTCGCCGCGGTGATCGCGATGGCCGCCGCGCTGGCGGTGTCCGGCGTGGGCCACGTGTACGTCGACGTGATCGTCGAAACCTGGAACAACGTCCTCACCTGGGGCAAGGGGCTGTTCGCATGATCTCGCTGCGCTACCACATCGTGTCCATCGCAGCCGTCTTCCTGGCGTTGGCCGTCGGCGTCGTGCTCGGTTCGACGACGATCAGCAGCAGGCTGCTGTCCGGCCTCAGTGACGACAACACCTCGCTCGGCAAGCAGGTGTCGGACCTACAGGCCGATCGCAACAGCCTCAACGCGCGGCTCGCCGACGCGGACCGGTTCGCCACCTCGATCGGCCCCTCGGTCGTGAAGGGCCAGCTCGACCAGCGCACGGTCGTGTTCGTCACGACCCCCGACGCGAAGCCGGGCGACCGGGATGCCCTGGCGGCGCTGGTGAAGAGCGCGGGGGCGACGGTGACGGGCGAACTCCAGCTCACCGACGCGTTCACCGACCCGGCAAAGTCCGACCAGCTGCGCGACCTCGTCGCGAGGTTGCTGCCCAAGGGCACGCAGCTGCCGACGGCGTCCGATCCTGGCACGCTGGCCGGCGGCATGCTGGGGTCGCTGCTGTTGCTCAACAAGGACACCAACCAGCCGCAGGCGTCCCCGGACGAGACGGCGGCCGCGCTGTCCGGCCTGGCCAGCGGCGGATTCGTCAAGCAGGGCCCCAACCTGAAGCCGGCGCAGCTGGCGCTGGTGCTCACGGGCGGCGCGCTGTCCGGGGACTCCTCGGCCGACCGCGCCGCCACGATCGCCAGGTTCGCCGCGCAACTCGATCGGGCCGGCGCGGGGACCGTCCTCGCGGGCGGTTCGGGCTCGGCTTCGGGAACCGGTCCGGTCGGTGTGGTGCGCGCGGACACGGCGGCCACGCAGGTGCTGTCCACTGTGGACAATGCGGACGGTGCTGCTGGGCGGGTGGTGACGATTCTGGCGTTGCGGGAGCAGCTGGAGGGCAAAGCGGGGCGGTACGGGAACGCCGGGAACGCGCAGGCGCCTGCTCCGGGGATGTCCGGGTAGTTTCCTGGGTACGACGCTCTGGCCGTTTGATGCGTATGACGCGCCGGCCGTTTGATAGGTGAGGAAGGTGGGGGCCAGCGACTCGCTTTGGGTGGGACGCTCAAACGCCCCGGCCGGCGACTCGCTTCGCTCCCTGCCGGTTTCTTAGCTACCTGTGTTTATTGGGNNTCGCCCTCCTGCGCCTCCAGGGGCCGACGGCGAACTCGCACGCACCGCACCGTCACGAAGTAAAAAAGCGCGTGGGTCCGCGCCGTCACGAAGTGAAAAAGCGGTGCGTTGGCGCGGGTTCGGTTAGGTCAGGGCGGTGTGGATGGCGGTTTGCCAGTGGGTGGTGGTGTGCCTCGCTAGGTTGCTGGTGGGGGCGTAGGCCTCGAAGAAGTGCCAGGCGCCGGGGATGTCCTTGGTTTCTACTGGGACGTCGGCTTCTGCCAAACGCCGGGCGTAGGTGAGGCCCTCGTCGCGCAGGGGGTCGAGGCCGCAGGTGAGGACGTAGGCGGGCGGCAGGCCGGTCAGGTTCGTGGCGCGGGCCGGGGCGGCGTAGGGCGACACCTCGGCTGCGCGGTTCGGGCCCAGGTAGGTGTCCCAGGTGTGGGCGAGGCCGGCCGAGTTGAAGATCCTCGGGTCGTCGAACCGGTCGGTTATGGCGGCGTCGACCTGGTCGTCCAGTACCGGGATGAGCAGGCACTGGTGCGCGATCGCCGGGCCGCCCCGGTCGCGGGCGAGGAGGGCCAGGGCGGCGGTGAGGCAGCCGCCGGCGGACGCGCCGGCCACGCCGATGCGGGTGGGGTCGACGCCGAGTGTGGCCGCGTTGTCGGCCAGCCAGCGCAGGGCCGCGTAGCAGTCCTCGATTCCGGCGGGGAAGCGGTGCTCGGGGGCGAGTCGGTAGTGCACGTTGACGACGACCGCGCCGACCTCGGCGCAGATCTCGCGCGCCATCGGGGACGGGCCGTCCAGTTCGCCGTAGGCGAAGCCGCCGCCGTGGATGTAGAGCACGGCGGGCAGCGTGCCGGTGGCCGAGGTCGGCCGCAGGATCTGCACGTCGATCGTGTTGCCGTCGGGCCCGGTGACCACGTCGTCCTCGACGGTGACGCGGGGATCGCTCGCGGGCATCAGCGGCGCCATCAGCGCGCGGAAGTCCGCCCTGGTGGCCTCGATGTCGGCGTAGGGGTTCGTGGGGCGGGCGGGCATCGCGGCGAACACGTCGGCGAGGTCGGGGTGCACGAACATCAGATTCTCCTAGATAGTCTCACTGATACGGTCTCGATGGGACGAAGGTATAGTCTCAGTGAGACCGTGTCAACGGGAAGGATCTTGGGACCGTGGACGAGCTCAGTTCGTCGGCCTACGTGGTGCTGGGCCTGATCGCCCGCTACGGCCCGATGACCCCGTACGAGTTGAAGGCGCGCGTCGAGGAGACCGTCGGCTACTACTGGCCGATCCCGCACGCGCAGCTGTACCGCGACCCGCCGAAGCTCGCCGAGCTCGGCCTGCTGGTCGAGCAACCGGAGGAACACGGTCGGCGGCGGCGCGTCTTCCACCTCACCGACGCGGGGCGCGAGGTGCTGGCGCGCTGGCTGGCCGACCCCGACACCCCGCAGCCGGAGACGCGCAACCAGGCCCTGCTCAAGCTGACCTTCGCGGACCTCGGCGAGCCCGACGGCGTGGCAAGCCTGGCCCGGATCCAGGCCGCGCAGCACCGCGAATGGCGCGACCTCTACAAGTCCCTGCTCGCCGACCTGGATCCAACCGCCGAGGACACCCTCCCCAGAGCACGCCTTACCCGCCTAGGCGTCCTGCACGAACAGGCCTACGTCGACTTCTGGCAATCCTTGGCCGACAACCCAGATCAGTTGGATCTGTCCGAAGCGTCGCCACCGTCCACACCGACAACAACTTCGTGACGGCGCGGGTTATTCGGCGCGGAGGGCTGTGATTGGGCGGGCGCCCGCGGCCCAGCCTGCCGGGAGTGCGGCACCGGCCAGGGCGATCACGATGCCGCCGAGCGCGAGGGCGGCGAGTTCAGGCAGCGAGTAGACGTTGATGTCGGCGGACGGGATGGCCGTGCCGATGGCGTTGCCCATCAGCGGCATCACGTAGTCGAGGGTCAGGATGCCGAGCGGGACGCCGATGATGCCGGCGACCAGGCCGATGCCGGCGACCGAGGTCAGGACCATGATGATCGTCTGGCCCGGGGACATGCCCAGCGCCTTGAAGACACCGAGGTCGTGGACGCGTTGCCGGGTGTCGAGCACCACGAGGTTGAGCACGCCGAGGCCGGCTACCGCGACGATCATCACGGTGAGCAGGGCGGCGAGTGCCTGGGCAGCGGCGGTGACGGTGCCACCGCCGTCGAGGTTCGGCTGGGCCTGGGCGGCGATCGACGCGAACTTCGCGTTCAGCGCGTCGACGTAGCTGGTTCGGTCGGTGCCCGACGTGAGTTGGATGTTGAACTGCTGTGGTTGCAGGCCAAGGCCGAGCCCGTCGAGCGAGGTGAGGTCGGTGAGGATCTGCATGCCGTGCTCGCTGGTGTCCAGGGCCTCGCCGGTGATCCGCAGCGACACCTGCCGTCCGCCTTTGGTGAGGGTGACGGTGTCGCCGAGGGTGTCGCCGGTGGCGGCGAGGAACCGGGTGGGGACGACGGCCTGCCCGGGTCCGGTGAACCACTGGCCGGAGATCATCTGGTAGGACGCCCAGGCGGTGTCGCCGGTGAAGCCGATGACGCTCACGCCACCGGTGATGCCCGCGACCCCCACCGTGGTGTCGGCGCTGCCGACGTACGTCGCGGTGCCCGGCTGCGCGGTGATGTCCGCCGCGACCCGGGCCGGGGACGCCGCGGCGAGATGGGGGTCGCCCTTGATCGGGATGCCCGGATGGGCATCGCCCAGGTTGACGACGACGTTGCCGAGCGTGGCGACCTGCGGGGCGTGCTGCGCATCGGCCAGGGAGGTGGTCAGGCCAAGGGCGAAGGTGACTGAGGCTGCGCCGAGCAGAACCGCGCCGGTCATGGCGAGAGTGCGGGCCGGCCGGGTGAAGGGATTGGCCAGGCCGATGACCACCGGCCGCGGCAATGGCAGGCGGCTTGCCGCCCTCCGGGCCCAACGCCCACGCCCGGCAGGCGGGGCGTGCCCGATGGCGATCGCGTCGACGGTGCGCAACCGGCCTGCTCGCAGTGCAAGCGCCCAGGCGGCCCCGACGACCAGGGCGAGCGCGGTGACAGCCACGGCGATATCGACCCAGCCGGGGATCGTTTGCCGTCCGGTGCCGTAGACGGTCTCGGTGTCCCGCAACGCCGGGATGGCGAGCACGTTTCCGGCCAGCACACCCAGGACCGCGCCGACGGCCGCGGGGATCAGGGCTTGGCCGATGTAAGCGCGGACCACCTGCGCCGGAGTGAAGCCGAGCGCTTTGATGATGCCGATGCGCCGGGTCTGGGAACTGACCGCGCCACTGACGATGATGCCGACGATGAGCACGGACATCAGCAGTCCGAGGATGCCGAAGGCGGCGACGAAGGGCACGAACCCGGCCGTCTGCCCGTCGGCGGTCAGTTGGATCTGCAACCAGGACTGGGCGCCGGTGAGCGCGCCCTGCGGGAGGGCCGCGGTGATCGCGGTGCGGTCGGCGTTCATCTGGGTGCCGGTGGTCGCGTCGGTGAAGCGGTACAGCATCTGATACTGCGATGCCCCGGCGCTCAGTGCGGTCAGCTGGGCTGGCGTGACCCAGGCATCGGCGGTGTCGCTGACGGAGTTGGCGAAGCCCACGACGGTCAGCGTCGGCCGGCCGGGCGCATCGGGGAACGTCACGTGCGAGCCGAGGGTGAAGTCGGTGCCTTGTCCCGGCCCGGCGCGCAGCACGACCTGGTCGGGGCCGCTGGCCCACGTGCCGGAGGCCAGGGTCATCGAGTCCACCGTGCTGGCCGGGCCGCTGCGGCCGACGACGGTCATCTGCTTGAGCGCGGTGCCGGCCGGCAGGTCGGCACCGGAGCCGGCGACCGGGTGCAGCGAGGCGACCGGGTAGGGGCCGGCGCTCGCGGTCACCACGGGGGCGTGGGCGGTGGCGGCGATCTGGGCGGCACTGGCCGTCGCTCCATTGATCTGTGCCGTCAGCTGGGCGCCGTGCTGCGCGGCGAAGGCGCGCTCGAACGGGGCTTGGGAGTCCACCAGCAGGCCGGCGGCGAGCACGGATGCCGCGACCGCGAGCAGGGTGGTCAACGTCATCACCACCGTCTGCACCCGTTTGCGGCCCACGCCGGAGCGCACGATCCGGCCAAGCGGACTGGACAGCACTCGCCCGCTCATCGGGCCACCGCCGCGGTATCGCGCCGGATTCGGCCGTCGGTCAGTTCGATGGTGCGGGTCGCGCACGCCTCGGCGAGCGTGGTGTCGTGGGTGACCAGCACGATGGTCTGCCCGTCCTGGTTGAGCTGGGCCAGCAGGTTGCGCACCTCGTGACCGGACGCGGTGTCCAGGGCTCCGGTCGGTTCGTCGGCCAGCAGCAGGGGCGGTCGGTTCATCAGCGCGCGGGCCACCGCGACGCGTTGCCGTTCACCACCGGACAGCCGTCCAGGGTAGGCACGAGTGTGCCGGTCGATGCGCAGGTAGGACAGCAGTTCGGTGGCGCGGGCCTGCGCCCGTTTGCTTGGCATTCCGGCGAGTTGGGCCGGCAGCAGGACGTTGTCCAGGACGGTCAGGTCATCCAGCAGATTGAAGAACTGGAAGACCATGCCGATGCGCTCGCGCCGGTAGCGGGCGGATGCGGCCTCGCTGAGCGTGTCGACGCGGACGCCGTCGACGGTGACCTGGCCCGAGGTCGGCTTGTCCAGCCCCGCGAGCAGGTTGAGCAGCGTCGATTTACCGCTGCCCGAGGGGCCCAGCACCGCCAGGGCCTCGCCGGCCGCCACGGCCAGGCTGACATTGGCCAGCGCGGGCGGGGCGCCCGTCTGGTAGGTCCTGGTCACGCCGTCGAGCCGGATCACGTCACCGGCCGCAGTGGGCACACCGTGCTGTCTCATGGGGTCCACTGTGGTCACGCTGGCTGTGTCGCGGTGTCGGCCGGAAGTCCGGTTTCAGGCGAGCGCGGATTCGTACTTTCGACCGACACCCTCGCTGGGAAATCGCCATAGCCTGGGCGTATGGACACACTGGAGCGTGTGGCCCGCCGCATCGGGACCGGCGCCGGGGCCGAGATGACCCTCGGTCTGGTGATGGCGGGGGTGATCCTCGCCGTCGCGCTGGTCCACGCCGCAACGGACCCGCGCTGGCCGTTCGGTCTCGTCGTCGGCATCGCCTTGTGCGCCACGGCTCTGCTGCGCCGCCATCACCGGACCCAGACTGCCGTGGCCGGCTTGGTCCTGTTCGCGGCGGCCGGGGTCGTCGGTGCGCTGGGTGATATGCCGCCGGACCCACTGTTCGGCGGCGGGCTGGTCGGCCTGCTCGTGCTCGGTGCCGACGCCGTACGGACCCTGCCGCCACGTCCGGCTGTGCTCATCGGTGTCGCCGGCATCGGCGTGATCGCGGTCAGTGAAACGGTTGGTGATACCGGGTTCTTCGACAACCGGGCCCTGCACGCGATGTCCGGCGCGACCGCGTGGGCCGCGGCGCTCGCGGTCGGCGTGTGGTTGCGCTACCTCGCCGTCCGCCGCCAGCAGACCCTCCAGGCGGTGCGGCGCGAGGAACGCCTGGAACTGGCCAGGGAACTGCACGACGTCGTCGCCCACCACGTCACCGGCATCGTCGTCCAGGCCCAGGCCGCCGGATTCACCGGCGGCCAGGACACCACACCGCTGCTGTCGGCACTGGGCAGCATCGAAACCGCCGGCCTGGACACGCTGGCGGCCATCCGCCAGCTCGTGGGGCTGCTGCGCAGCCCGGACGACACACCCGGCGTCTCGCCACTGCCCGAACCGATCAGCCGGCTCGTCGAGCGCTTCGCCCACCACGGCCCCGCGGTCGACCTACGCCTGCCCGCCGACCCACCGGTCGCCGACTGGCCGCCGCAGGTGACCAACACCGTGTACCGGGTCGTCCAGGAGGCGCTGACGAACATCACCCGCCACGCACCCGCCACCCGCTGTGTCACCGTGGCCATCGACCAGGACCCACGCCAGGTCCGCGTCGACATCACCGACGACGCCCCCGGCACCGGACACAGCGCCAGCCATCCCTCCCGTCTGGGCGGTGGCTACGGTTTGGTCGGGATGCGCGAACGGGTGGAAGCACTCGGTGGGCGACTGCTCGCCGGGCCACGGCCATCCGGCGGCTGGGCGGTTCATGTCAGTCTCCCCGTCCCCACGCTGAGCAGGTCATGAGCCTGCGGGTTCTGCTGGCCGACGATCAGGCCATGGTCCGCAGCGGGTTCCGGCTCATCCTGGACAGCCAACCCGACATCACCGTCGCCGCCGAGGCACCGGACGGTACCCAAGCCGTGGCCCTGGCCAGGGACCTGCGGCCGGACGTGTGTCTGGTCGATATCCGCATGCCCGGCCTGGACGGCATCGAGGTCACGCGTGCACTCGCCGGCCCCGACGTCCCCAACCCACTGCGGGTCGTCATCGTCACCACCTACGACACCGACGAATACGTCTACGGCGCGTTGCAGGCGGGCGCGGTCGGCTTCCTACTCAAGGACGCCGGACCCGGCCTGCTCATCGAAGCCGTCCGCGCCGCCAGCACCGGCGACGCCCTCATCTCGCCGTCGATCACCGTCCGGCTCCTCCAACAGCTCACCGCGCACCGCCGCAGGACCACGAGAGCGGCGACCCGGCTCTCGGAACGCGAACTCGACATCACCCGCAGCATCGCCAAAGGCCGTACCAACAACGAAATCGCAGCCGAACTGTTCATCTCGTTGAGCACGGTCAAGACCCACATCACTCGCATCCAGACCAAACTCGGCGTCCGCAACCGGGTGGAAATCGCGGCGTGGGCTTGGGAAAACCGAGTCATGAACCACTAACGGCCCCCGCCGCCCCAAAAACCCAACCCCAAAACCCAAGCCCTACCGTCCAACCCCCAAATCCCGAAGCTTGACTCGCACGCTCTCCGCGTCCCGATGGTTGATCTCGTCCATGATCGCCAACGCCTGTTCCCAAGCGTCCCGAGCCCCATTGAGATCCCCGGCCGCGAACTGCATATCCCCGATGTCGTCCACGATCAGCGCCTCGTTGTACCGATCCCCGGCCTCCCGATGCAGCTGAACCGCCGCCGAGTAGTCCGAGAGCGCCGCACCGACATCCCCGAGTTTTCCCTTGGAGTACCCCAAATTGCTCAGGGTCGCGGCCTCGCCGTGCCGGTTGCCCAGCTCACGGTGCAACGCGAGTGCCTCGGTCGCCTGCTCGATGGCCTCCCGATAGTTGCCGAGGTTGGCGTTGCACCAACTGGTGTCGCCCAACGCGCTCGCCTGTCCGGCGCGGTTGCCGGCCTCCCGGTAGAGGCCGGTGGCCAGTTCGGTGTGGTGCCGCGCCTCCTCGTACCGGTTCTGGCCGCCGAACGCCTGCCCGAGCATGCGGTGCGTCTGGGCCTGCCCGATCTGGTCGCCCAGTTCGGCGTACAGCTCGAGAGCCTGGCGGAGCCGTGACGTGGCCTCGTCGGTGTCGCCGAGCACCGCGCCCAGGGTGCCGAGGCTGCGCTGCGCCTGAGCTTGCCCGAGCAGGTCACCCAGCCGTCCCGCCGCGGCCAGCGCGGTGAGCTGCGTGGTCTCCCAGTCGTGCCAGTGTCCCTGCCGCCACAGGAAGGTCACCATCGTCCAGGGCAGCTGCCAGCCGTGCACGTCCAGGCCCGCGTCGACGGCGAGCCGCACGGCGCCCAACAGCACCGGGCGCTCGATCTGGAACCAGTCCCGCCCGTCCTGCTGCTCGGTCAACGGCTCCGGCGTCACCCCGTTCGCCAACGCGGCGAGTTCGAGCGGGGGCCGCGCCGGGTCGAGCAGCAGGGCGGCCGCGTGCGAGGTGTGCAGGTAGTAGTCGAGCAGCCGGGTCGTCGCGGCCCGCCGCTCGGCCTCGGGCTCGGTGTCCTGGACGGTCCGCTCCGCGTGATGGGCGAGCAGGTCGTGGAATCGGTAGCGGTCCAGCGCGGGCTGCTGGAGCAGGTGCACGTCGACCAGGTCCTCCAGCAGCCGCTCCGCGTCGGCGCGGTCGGCGTTGGCGAGCGCGGCCGCCGCGCCGGTGCCGAAGTTCGGGCCGGGGTGCAGGCCGAGCAGCCGGAACATGCGCTGCTGGTCGAGGGAGAGATGCTGGTAGGACAGCGTGAACGCGGCGGCGACGCTGCGGTCCCCGGTGGACAGCTCGGTCAGCCGCCGCTGCCCCTCGCGCAGCCGCTCGGCGAGGTGCGCGACCGTCCAGGCCGGCCGCGTCCGCAGCCTGGCGGCCGCGATCCGGATGGCCAGCGGCAGGTGGCCGCACAGCTCGACGACGTCGTCCGACGCCTCGGGTTCCTCGGCCACCCGGTCCCGGCCGGCGATGCGGGTGAACAGGTCGAGGGCCTCGGTCGCGGACAGCACGTCGAGCGACAGGGTCCGCGCGGTCTCCAGGTCGGCCAGCCGCCGCCGGCTGGTGACCAGCGCGAGACACCCCGCCGCGCCGGGCAGCAGCGGACGGACCTGGGCGGCGCTGGCGGCGTTGTCCAACACCACCAGGGCCCGCCTGCTGGCCAGCTCGGCCCGCCACAGCGCCGCCCGCTCGTCCAGCGTGCGCGGGATCTTCTCCGCCGGCACCCCGAGGGCGCGCAGCAGCGTGTCCAGCGCGGCGCGCGGCTCGGTGGCCTCCTGGTCGGTGGTGTGGCCGTGCAGGTCGATGAACAGCTGCGCGTCGGGGTAGCGGTCGGCCAGCTGGTAGGCGGCGTGCACGGCGAGGGTGGTCTTGCCGACGCCGGCCATGCCGTCGATCGCCTCGATCACCACGGCCCCGGCGGCGGCCCGGTCGGGCAGTGCGGCCACCAGCCGAGCCAGCTCGGCCTCCCGTCCGGTGAAGTCGGCGATGTCGCCGGGCAGGTCGTTGCGGCCGTCCTGTCGTTCGGCCGGCACCGTCGCCAGCTCGGCGTCGCCGCACAGGATCCGCTGGTGCAGCTCCTGGAGGTCGGGGCCGGGGTCGATGCCCAGCTCGTCCGCGAGCGTCGCGCCGATCTCCCGGAATGCCTGTAGAGCCTCGGCCGCCCGGCCCGCCCGGTACAGGGCGAGCATGAGGTGGCCGTGCAGCCGTTCCCGCGTCCGGTGCAGGTCGACCAGGTCGCGCAGCTCGGGGACGAGTTCGGCGTGCCTGCCGAGCGCGAGGTCGACCGCGACGCGCTCCTCCAGCGCGGTCAGCCGCTCCTCGGTCAGCCTGGTGACGGTGGCGGCGAAATAGCCGCCCTGCGCCCCGTCCAGCGCCGTGCCGCGCCACAGCCGGAGCGCCGACTGGAACTCCTTGGCGGCCGCGTCGAGCCTGGTCGCGGCGCGGCCCTGCTGCACGTGCCCCCGGAACGCCGCCAGGTCCAGCTCGTCCGGCTCGACCCGCAGCCGGTAGCCGGAGGTGAACGTGAGGCGCTGGCCGGCCGACGGCTCGACCGTGTTGAGCGTCCGGCGCAGCCGGAAGACGAGCGTCTGCAACGCCGCGCCCGCGTTGGGCGGCGGGTCCTCCGCCCAGACCGCGTCGACGAGCTGTTCGACGGGAACGACCTGGTTGGCGTGCAGCAACAGCGCCGACAACAGGGCGAGCTGCCTGGCGCCGGCCAGCCGCGCCCGGCCCTCCGGTCCCCACGCCTCGACCGGTCCCAGGATCCGAAACTCCATCGCCGCCCCCTGTCGCTGACCGGCCAGTTGCACCTTGTCCCGGGCCAGGGACCATTCTCCGCTGCGGCGACCGGCGGCCGGTCACTGGGCCGTCCGGGTGACACGCCGGAAGGTGATATTCGCGGCCGCCGCAGGCCGTGCGGTCCACCAGGTGTTAACGTAAAAGCCCGTGGGTAGGTGAGGGCCGACGTCCTCCCGCAGGTATCCGCATCCAGTTCGGACATGGACCACGGGGAGCTTCCTTGGTGCTTCAAGCACGCACGACCAAGCACGTCTTCGTCACAGGGGGCGTGGCGTCTTCACTGGGCAAGGGGCTCACCGCTTCCAGCCTCGGTCAGTTGCTCACCGCGCGCGGGCTGCGGGTGACGATGCAGAAGCTGGACCCGTACCTCAACGTCGATCCCGGCACGATGAACCCCTTCCAGCACGGCGAGGTGTTCGTCACCGAGGACGGCGCGGAGACCGACCTGGACATCGGCCACTACGAGCGGTTCCTCGACCGCTCCCTGTCCGGCGACGCCAACGTCACCACCGGTCAGGTCTACTCCCAGGTGATCGCCAAGGAGCGGCGCGGCGAGTACCTGGGCGACACGGTCCAGGTGATCCCGCACATCACCGACGAGATCAAGTCCCGGATCAGGGCGATGGCCGAGCCGGACGCCGACGGGCTGGTGCCCGACGTGATCATCACCGAGGTCGGCGGCACGGTCGGCGACATCGAGTCGTTGCCGTTCCTGGAGGCCTGTCGGCAGGTTCGGCACGACGTCGGCCGGGACAACTGCTTCTTCCTGCACGTCTCGCTCGTGCCCTACCTCGCGCCGTCCGGCGAGCTGAAGACCAAGCCGACCCAGCACTCCGTCGCGGCGCTGCGCAACATCGGCATCCAGCCCGACGCGATCGTGTGCCGCGCGGACCGGGAGATCCCGGACGGCCTCAAGCGCAAGATCGCGCTGATGTGCGACGTGGACACCGAGGCCGTAGTGGCCGCGCCGGACGCGCCGTCCATCTACGACATCCCGCGCGTGCTGCACGGCGAGGGCCTGGACGCCTACGTGGTGCGCAGGCTCGACCTGCCGTTCCGCGACGTCGACTGGACCGTGTGGGGCGACCTGCTCGGCCGCGTGCACGACCCGTCGGAGACGGTCCGGATCGGCCTGGTCGGCAAGTACGTCGACCTGCCCGACGCCTACCTCTCGGTGACCGAGGCGCTGCGGGCCGGCGGGTTCGCGCACCGCGCCAAGGTCGAGGTCGTGTGGGTGCCCTCCGACGAGTGCGAGACGCCGTCCGGTGCGGCGCACGCGCTGTCCGGCCTCGACGGCGTGCTGGTGCCGGGCGGCTTCGGCGTCCGTGGCATCGAGGGCAAGATCGGCGCGATCACCTACGCCCGCACCAGGGGCGTTCCGCTGCTCGGGCTGTGCCTCGGCCTCCAGTGCATGGTGATCGAGTCGGCCCGCAGCCTCGCCGGCATCGCCGACGCCAACTCGGCGGAGTTCGAGGAGAGCACCGCCAACGCGGTGATCAGCACGATGGCCGACCAGCAGGACGTGGTGTCCGGGCAGCGCGACATGGGCGGCACCATGCGGCTCGGCGCCTACCCCGCCACGCTGCTGGCCGGCTCGGTCGTCGCCGGCGCCTACGGGACCACCGAGGTGTCCGAGCGGCACCGGCACCGCTACGAGGTCAACAACGCCTACCGGGACCGGCTCAGCAAGGCGGGGCTGGTGTTCTCCGGCACGTCGCCGGACGGCAGGCTGGTGGAGTTCGTCGAGCTGCCGGCCGACAAGCACCCGTTCTTCGTGGGCACCCAGGCGCACCCCGAGCTGAAGAGCAGGCCGACCCGCCCGCACCCGCTGTTCGCGGCGTTCGTGAGCGCGGCGCTGGACTACCTCGCCGCCGACCGGCTGCCGGTCGAGCTGCCGGAGAAGGCCAGCACCGGCAAGGTCTCCGCAGCTCCGGCCAGCGTCTGATGGCGGCAGCGGCGGGCAGCCACGAGTTCCGCACGGTCGAGAGCCGCGACGGCTACGTCGGCCGCGTCATCGCGCTGCGGGTCGACGAGGTGCTGATGCCAGGTGACGGCACCGCGCGGCGCGAGGTGATCGAGCACTACGGCGCGGTCGCGGTCGTGGTGCTCGACGAGGACGGCAACGTGGTGCTGATCCATCAGTACCGGCACCCGCTGGGCCGCAGGCTGTGGGAGCTGCCGGCCGGGCTGCTCGACGCGGCCGGCGAGAGCGACGTCGACGCCGCTCGCCGGGAGCTCGCCGAGGAGGTCGGTCTCGCCGCGGCGGACTGGTCGGTGCTCGTGGACGTCGCGGCGTCGCCTGGCTTCACCGACGAGGTCGTCCGGGTGTACCTGGCGACCGTTCTGTCC
Organism: Solihabitans fulvus; assembly: GCF_008386585.1. Taxonomy (GTDB): domain Bacteria; phylum Actinomycetota; class Actinomycetes; order Mycobacteriales; family Pseudonocardiaceae; genus Solihabitans; species Solihabitans fulvus. Next base: position 86,570 of record NZ_VUOB01000072.1, on the reverse strand, counting down.
ACTGTGGACAGGGATATTTCGTTGGGAGACGAGGAGACCGACCTCGTGATCGAGCGGTTCCCGATCGCCGAGGCCGTGCGGATGGCGCTGGCCGGCGAGATCGTCAACGCGTCAGCGGTGGCGGGCCTGCTCGCCGCGCAGGCGGTGCTGTCGGGAGTCGGACAGTCCCGGCCGGCGGACGCGCCGTGGCCCGACCGGCCGCACCGCTTCGCCGACCGACACCGTTAGAGCGTCGTTGGCCTGTCGCGGCCGTCAACCGGGTGGGGAGTCCTAAGCTCACCCGGTTGGCGGCGCGACCTGCCGCCGCGCAAAGGAGGCCGGTGGGATCGCTTCGGCAGAACGCGGCGGAACCCGACAACACACCGGGGCCCGACAACGCACGAGGCCCCGACAACGCACTCGACAACGCACGAGGCCCCCGCAGGGCGCCAAGATCCGGCAGGGCGGCGGAACCGGCCGAGGTGGCGCCCGCGCTGCGCGCGGTGCTGGCCGGCTACCTCGACCACCTCGCCGTCGAACGCGGCACGGCCCGCAACACCCTGGACTCCTACGCCAGGGACCTGCGCCGCTACCTGGAGCACCTCACGGCCCACGGTGTCGCGGAGTTCGGCGCGGTGGCCGAGGCGGACGTGAGCTCGTTCCTGGCCGCGCTGCGCGAGGGCGACGCGGACCGGCCCCCGTTGGCGGCGTCCTCGGCGGCCAGGGCGCTGGTCGCCGTGCGCGGGCTGCACCGCTTCGCGCACCGCGAGGGCATCGTTGAGCAGGATCCGGCGCGCGAGGTGCACCCGCCGAGCCCGCCGCGCCGGCTGCCCAAGGCGCTGCCGGTCGACGACGTGCTGCGGCTGCTGGACCTGCCGGCCGGCGACGACCCGAGGGCGCTGCGCGACCGCGCCCTGCTCGAGATCCTCTACTCCAGCGGTGCCCGGATCTCCGAGGCCGTCGGCCTCGACCTCGACGACATCGACGCGGGGGAGCGCACCGCCCTGCTCGACGGCAAGGGCGGCAAGCAGCGGCTCGTGCCGATCGGCCGGCCCGCGTTGCAGGCCCTCGACGCGTATCTGGTCAGGGCGAGGCCGGCGCTGGCGATCAAGGGGCGCGGCAGCCCCGCGGTGTTCCTCAACGCGCGCGGCGGGCGACTGTCTAGGCAGAGCGCCTGGCAGGTGCTCAAAACGGCGGCCGATCGCGCCGGAATCAGCGCGGTTGTTTCCCCGCACACGTTGCGTCACTCCTTCGCCACCCACTTGTTGGAAGGTGGCGCGGATGTTCGAGTGGTGCAGGAGTTGCTCGGTCACGCATCGGTGACCACGACGCAGGTCTACACGCTCGTCACGGTCAACACCCTGCGCGAGGTGTACGCGACGGCCCATCCAAGGGCCGTCGGCTAGCCAGGGTCCAGATGTTGCAGCCCGACCTCGCGGCCCGGGAACATCAGTGGTTGTGGGGCGGGCGCGGTGAGCCAGACCCTCGCCGGGGGGTCGGAAATGGCGCAGTGCGGCGGAAGGACCGACACAAGTGGCGAACCTTGACGAACCAGTGCGGGCGGAGATCGAGATCGCCGGAGTGCTCCACGCGTTGAGCGATGCGACCAGACTCACGGTGATCCGACAGATCCAGGACGACGGCGAACGGCTCTGCGGCTCGTTCGAGGTCGGCGTCGCGAAGTCCACACTGTCCCAGCACCTGCGGGTGCTCCGCGAGGCCGGCGTGACCAGGACCAGGTGTCGAGGCAACCAGCGCTGGGTCTCGTTGCGCCGCGACGACCTCGACGACCTGTTCCCCGGACTCCTCGATGTGGTCCTATCGGCGGTCAGCCAGATGGAGGTCGCCAGCTGACCTGGCGGGTGTGGTCACGGCGAGGCGCGTTGCCGCTGTCAACAAGGCCGCTTAGGCTCGCTCCGACCGGTCGGAGGACTACAAGGAGTCAGGTCACCATGTCGACACCGCAGCCATCCGCCGAGCGGCGGCCGCGCGGTGCCTCGGTGGACTTGAGCCTCGCCCCGCACGCCGCGCCGGCCGATGAGGACGTGGTCGAGCAGAAGGAAGGCGAGATCGGGCCGACCGGCAGGCCACTGCGCTTCATCCCGGAGCCGCCGCTGATCGCCCACCACGGGCCGGCGAAGGTGCTGGCCGTGTGCAACCAGAAGGGCGGGGTCGGCAAGACGACCTCGACGATCAACCTCGGCGCGGCGCTCGCCGAGATCGGCAGGCGGGTGCTGCTGGTCGACTTCGATCCGCAGGGCGCGCTGTCGGTCGGGCTCGGCATTCAGCCGCACCACCTCGACCAGACGATCTACAACGTGATCATGGAGCGCGAGGTCGACGTCGAGAACGTGATCATGCGCACCAACGTCGCCGACATGGACCTGCTGCCGAGCAACATCGACCTGTCCGCGGCCGAGGTGCAGCTGGTCGCCGAGGTCGGCAGGGAACACACCCTGGTCCGCACGCTGCGGCCGGTGATGGACCGCTACGACTACGTCCTGGTCGACTGCCAGCCCTCGCTCGGCCTGCTCACCGTCAACGCCCTGGCCGCCGCCGACGGCGTGCTCATCCCGCTGGAGTGCGAGTTCTTCAGCCTGCGCGGGGTCGCGTTGTTGATAGACACCATCGAGAAGGTCAGGGAGCGGTTGAACCCGAAGCTGGAGATCACCGGCATTCTGGCGACCATGTACGACCCCCGCACACTGCACTCACGAGAGGTCATGGCACGAGTGGTCGAGGCGTTCGGCGAGGTGGTGTTCGACACCGTGATCAACCGCACGGTGCGGTTCCCGGAGACGACGGTCGCCGGCGAGCCGATCACGAGCTGGGCGCCCCGCTCGTCCGGAGCGAAGGCGTACCGCTCGCTCGCCCGCGAGGTGATCGCCCGGTGACTCGGCGTCCCTCGCTGCCGGGCGCCGCCGAACTGTTCCGCCCGACCAGCCTGCCGCACGCGCTCGCCTCGGTAGAGTCGACCGCTGCACCGGAGACCACCCCGGAGCCCCGGCGGCCGGAGCCCGACACCGCGACGCCACGGCGCGGCACCGGGCGCCAGAAGCACGACTCGAAGATCACCGTGTACGTCTCGGACGAGGAGCTGCTCGACTTGGAGCACGCCAGGCTGTCGCTGCGGGCGCAGCACGCCCTCGCCGTCGACCGAGGCAGGGTGGTGCGTGAGGCGGTGGCGATCATCCTCGCCGACCTCGAGGAGCACGGCGAGGACTCGTTGCTGGTACGGCGGCTGCACTCGGGGCGCGAGCGCGGCTCGCAGTGACCGAAGAGCAGGTCGGCAGTGACGCGGGTGAGCAGGGAGCCGAGGTCGACGCGACGACACCCGCGCTGGAACCCGACGTACCGACACCGGCACCCGACGCGGCACCGGAGCCCGAGCCGGAACCGGCGGCCAGCGGCCGGTTCACGGTCCGGCTGACCAACTTCGAGGGCCCGTTCGACCTGCTGCTGCAACTGATCTCGCAGCACCAGATGGACGTCACCGAGGTCGCGCTGCACCGGGTGACCGACGACTTCATCGGCCATCTCCGGTCGATGGGCGACGACTGGGACCTCGACGAGACCACCGAGTTCCTGGTCATCGCCGCAACCCTGCTCGACCTCAAGGCGGCGCGGCTGCTGCCGCAGGGCGACGTCGAGGACGAGGACGACCTCGCCCTGCTGGAGGCGCGCGACCTGCTGTTCGCGCGGCTGCTCCAGTACCGGGCCTACAAGCAGGTCGCCGCGCTGTTCGGCGAGCTGGAGGCCGGCGCGCTGCGCCGCTATCCACGGTCGGTCGCGCTGGAGGACCGGTACGCCGGCCTGCTGCCCGAGGTGATGCTCGGCGTCAGCCCCGACCGGTTCGCGGTGCTCGCGGCCGCGGTGTTCCGGCCGAAGCCGCCGCCGACGGTGTCCCTCGCCCACCTGCACGTGGCCAGGGTGTCGGTGCGCGAGCACGCCGCGGTGCTGCGGCTGCGGCTGGCCGAGCTCGGCACCGCGACGTTCACCGAGCTGGTCGCCGACTGCGAGCACACACTGGAAGTGGTGGCCAGGTTCCTCGCGCTGCTCGAGCTGTACCGGGAGAAGGTGCTCGCCTTCGACCAGGACGAGGCGCTCGGCGAGCTGGTCGTGCGCTGGGTCGGCGGCAGCGTCGAGCAGGCCGCCGCCGAGGCCGAGCTGGACCGCGCCCTGACCGACGATGAGGAGTACGGGTGACCGAGCCGTTCGCGCCGGGAGACGCGGCGCAGGACGCTGTGCCGGAGGTGCCGGCGGAGCCGACCCCGCAGGAAGGCGCCCTGTTCGCGATGCCGGCAGCCGTGCCGGAAGCTATGCCGGAAGCGGTGCCGGCCACCGAGGGTGTGCCCGACGCCGACGGCGTGGTCCCCACCATCGGCGGCCAGGTCATGGACCTGACCGAGGACTCGGCGTTGGAGAGCGCGCTGGAGGCCTTGCTGCTGGTGGTGGACTCCCCGGCCGCCGAGGACCTGCTCGCCGGGGCGCTCGAACAGCCCGTCGCCAGGGTCACCGCGACACTGCGGCGGATGTCGGCCGGGTACGCTGAGGCCGGCCGAGGCATCGACCTGCGTCGAGTCGGCGACGGTTGGCGGTTCTACACCCGTGATCGCTACGCCCCGTACGTGGAGAAGTTGCTGCTCGACGGCCAGCGGGCGAAGCTGACCAGGGCGGCGCTCGAATCCCTCGCGGTCATCGCCTACCGGCAGCCGGTGACCAGGGCGCGGGTCGCCGCCGTGCGCGGGGTGAACGTGGACGGAGTGATCCGTACGCTGCTGGCCCGCGGCCTGATCGAGGAGACCGGCACCGACCGCGACACCGGCGGGATCCTCTACCGCACGACCGAACTGTTCCTGGAGCGGTTGGGGCTGTCCTCGCTCGAGGACCTGCCGCCGATCGCTCCCCTGTTGCCTGAAGTGGATGCGATCGACGATGTCTGAGCGGACCGGCCGAACTTCTGGATCCTCTGCCGAGGAGGAGGGCGTCCGGCTACAGAAGGTGCTCGCCCAGGCGGGCATCGCCTCCCGCCGCGCCTCGGAGGAGTTGATCGCCGAGGGCAGGGTCAGTGTGGACGGCAAGGTCGTCCGCGAGCAGGGCAGGCGGGTCGACCCCGTCAACGCCGTCATCCACGTGGACGGCATGCGCGTGGAGATCCGCGAGGACATCGTGCACCTCGCGTTCAACAAGCCCAAGGGCGTGCTCACCACGATGTCCGACGACGAGGGCAGGCCCTGCGTCGGCGACTACGTCAGGGAGCGGATGGAGTCCGGCGGCCCCCGGTTGTTCCACGTCGGCCGGCTCGACGCGGACACCGAGGGCCTGCTGTTGCTCACCAACGACGGTGACCTCGCGCACCGGCTGATGCACCCGTCCTACAACGTGCTCAAGACCTACCTGGCCGAGGTGCCCGGCCCGGTCGCCAAGGACGTCGGCAAGCGGCTGCGCGCCGGCGTCGAGCTGGAGGACGGCCCGGCCAGCGTCAACTCGTTCAAGCTCGTCGACTCGATGCCCGGCAAGGCCCTGGTCGAGGTCGTCGTGCACGAGGGTCGCAAGCACATCGTCCGCAGGCTGCTCGAGGCGGTCGGCTACCCGGTGCAGAAGCTGGTGCGCGTCGCGATCGCCGGCGTGCAGCTCGGCAACCAGCGCCCCGGCGCGATCCGCAAGCTCAACCGCGTCGAGGTCGGCAACCTGTACAACGCCGTCGGTCTGTGAGCAGTCGTGAGTGGACAGTGACGCCGCGCTAGCGCCGCTGTCCACTCACGAGCTCGGACAGCACGCCGTCGCGCAGGTCGAGCACGCGGTCGACGGCCGCGAGGCTGGCCAGGTCGTGGCTCACCAGCACGGTCGCCACCGCGCGCCGCCTGGTCACCTCGGCGAGCAGGTCGATCACGGCCTGCCCGCGCGTGCGGTCCAGCGCGGAGGTCGGCTCGTCCACCAGCAGGACGGCGGGCTCGTTCATCAGCGCGCGGGCGATGCCGACCCGCTGCCGCTGCCCGCCGGAGAGCTGGTGCGGCCGCTGCCCGGCGACCTCGGCGAGCCCGAGTTCGCCGAGCAGCTCGGCGGCCCGCTCCCTGGCCGAGTCCGGCCGGCGGCCGGCCAGGTGGGCGGCGGCCAGCAGCTGGTCGGTCGCGGTCAGCGAGGGCAGCAGGTTGGCCTGCTGGAACACGAACCCGATCCGCTCCCGGCGCATCGTGGTGCGCTGGGCCGGCTTCAGGTCCGTCGCGTCCGTCCCACCCAACAGCACCCGGCCGGCGTCCTGGCGCAGCAGCAGGCCCGCGACCGCGAGCAGGCTGGACTTGCCCGACCCGGACGGGCCGGTGACCGCGGCGAGCTCACCGGGCTCGACGGTCAGCGACACGTCGTCGAGCACGGTCCGGCGCTGGTCGCCGTCCGGGTAGCTGAGGCGGATTCCTTGCAGGACAAGGCTCATCGTGCTGCTCCAAGGGCGTTGATGGCGTCGACGGAGGTGATGCGGCGGACGGCGATGGCGGCCCCGAGCACGCCGACGGCGACCATCAGCGCGAGCGGCACCAGCGTGGTCGTGACGTCCACCTGGAACGGAACCGCTTGCGCGGCAAGGACTCCGAGACCGGTCGCCACGCCGGCGCCGGCGATCCCGCCGGCCAGCAGGACGACGATCGCCTGGGTCAGCGCGTCGCGCACCAGATAGCCGTTGCTCGCACCGATCGCCTTCAACACGGCAAGGTCCGGTGCGCGCTGCACCGTCCACACCGTGAAGAACGCCCCGATCACCAGGGCGCTGACCGCGAACAGCAGCACCTGGATCAGCGTGAGCGAGCCGTTCTCCGCCTGGTAGGAACCGACGGCGGACAGCGCGGCCGAACCGCTCTTCGTCACGGTGCGCGCCGCAGCGTCGCCGGCCGCGAGGTCCGCGCCGGAGTCGGCGTTCAGGGCGATCACGCTGGCGTAGCCGCCGCGCGCCGCGTCCAGTTTCCGCCAGTCGGCCAGCGGCAGCCACACCACCGGGGTGTGGCTGAAGGACACGGCCGTCGCGGCGGGGGTGACCGAATAGGACAGTCCGCCGAGCTCGGCGCGGCCGTCGCGGTACTTGTCGGTCAGCGCGGTGCTCGCCACGATCCGGCCGTCGGCCAGCGACGGCGGTGCGATGCCGCTGCCGGGCTCCGCGCCGAACGCGGTGACCGCGACCTCCTGGCCGCCGATGCGCAGCCGCGCGGGCGCGATGCCGAGCGGGTTCGCCTCGGCCACCCCGTGCTGGCCGGCCCACCGGCGCACCTGGTCCGCGTCGACGCGGCTGTCGGCGACGTTGAGCTGCTGGCCGGCGGCCGGCGTGCCGAACGCGAACGCGGTGGTGGCTGGCAGGTCCCTGACGCCGGAGACCGACTCGCGGGCCAGGCCCGAGGTCAGGCCGGCGAGCAGCACGACGAGCAGGGTGATCAGCGCGACGACCGCGCCCATCAGCGCGAACCGGCCCCTGGCGAACCGGAGATCTCGTAGGGCAATGAACATGACGCTCCTTCTGGGTTCTGCCATCCACGATGGCCGCGCGCCCGGCCGCGCACATCGCCGCCAGGACTGGTCGGCGCGCATCGAAGGAGGCAGCACGAGATCCATCGAAAGTTTGATTCCCGGCGCACCAGCGGTTCGGACGTCCCTGGGCACGTACCGTGGTCGGTAACCATGTCCGTCACCGTCGTGCCGCATTCGAGTCAGCCGTCGCCCGCCCTGCGCTTCATGCGGGTGGCGCAACACGTCGTGTTCCTGGTGCTGCTGGTGGTCGGCGTCGTGCAGGTGCTGCGCGGCGACGGGCCGAAGCCGTGGCTGCTGGCCGGGTCCGCGCTGGTGCTCGCCTGGTACGCGGGCGGCGTCGTCGCGGCGCGGTACCGGTCCCGCCGCTGGGTCGGCCCGACCTGGCTGCTGGTGCTCACCGCGCTGTGGGCGGTGCTGGTCGTCGCGTCACCGGCGTTCGCGTGGGTGGTCTTCGCGCTGTTCTTCCTCTACATGCACCTGCTGCCGGTGCGCGCGGCGATGGTCGGCGTCGTGTTGCTGACGGTCGGCGTGGTGCTAGCGCTGCTCGCGCACGGTGGCGGCAACCCGGTCGGCCAGATCATCGGACCGTCGATCGGCGCGGCCGTCGCGGTAGGGATGGCCTCGGTCTACCGCTCGCTGGCCGCCGAGAGCGAGCAGCGCCGCAGACTGATCGACGAACTCGTTGCCGCGCAAGAGGATCTCGTGGCCGTGCACGACGAACTCGCGCGGGTGCAACGAGAGGCCGGCGTGCTGCACGAGCGGGAACGGCTGGCCAGGGAGATCCACGACACGCTCGCGCAGGGCTTCTCCTCGGTGGTGCTGCTGGCCCGCGCCGCGCGCAAGGGCGCGCCGCAGGGCGAGTCGCTCGACGAGATCGAGCGGGTCGCCGCCGAGAACCTCGCGGAGGCCAGGCGGCTGGTGCGCGCGCTGGCCCCGCCCGATCTGGACAACACCCCGCTGAGCAACGCCCTTGACCGGCTCACCGCCCGGTCGGCCGAGCAGAACGGCGGCACCGCCCGCTATCTCACCGAGGGCACCCCGTTCCCGCTGCCCACCACGCACGAGGTGGCGCTGTTGCGGGTGGCGCAGAGCGCGCTGGCCAACGTCCGGCAGCACGCGAACGCCGGCACCGTCGTGGTCACGCTGTCCTACCTGCCCGACGCGGTGTCGCTCGACGTGGTGGACGACGGCGATGGCTTCGACCCGAGCGGCATCGAGACCACCGCGCACAGCGGATTCGGGCTGCGCGCGATGCGGACGCGGCTGGCCGAGCTTGGCGGCGCGCTCGTGGTGGAGTCCGCGCCGCACGAGGGCACCGCGGTGGCCGCGACGATTCCGGTGGGCGGCTGGTCGTGACGAGGACCGTGCGGGTGCTGCTGGTGGACGACCATCCCGTCGTCAGGGCGGGTCTGCGCGCCCTGCTGTCCGGCCAGGCCGACATCGAGCTGGTGGGGGAGGCCGCGTCCGGCGAGGAGGCCGTGCGGTTGAGCGGACTCCGGACGCCCGACCTCGTGCTGATGGACCTCCAGCTCGGCGAGGGCATGGACGGGGTGGACACCACCAGGGAGATCCTGGCCGGGCCCACCCCGCCGAGGGTGCTCGTGCTCACCACCTACGACGCCGACGCGGACATCCTGCGGGCCGTCGAGGCGGGCGCGACCGGCTATCTACTCAAGGACGCCGACCCCGACGACCTGGTGCGAGCGATCCGGTCGGCGGCCAGCGGCGAGACGGTGCTCGCGCCGCACGTGGCCTCCCGGCTGCTGACCAGGATGCGTACCCCGGCGCCGCCGCTGAGCGGCAGGGAGATCGAGATCCTGGTGTTGGTCGCGGAGGGACTGTCCAACCGGGACATCGCCAAGCGGCTGTTCATCAGCGAGGCCACCGTGAAGTCGCACCTGGTGCACGTGTTCGGCAAGCTCGAGGTGGACAGCCGTACCGCCGCCATTGCCCAAGCCCGCCGCCGAGGCCTGATCCGCTAGGCCAAGCCCTTACCGGCACCCCACCGGGCCACACCAAGACCCGAACCCCAAACAGCTCCTAATACCGCTGTGCGTACAAGGTCGGTGGCTCGCCGAACATGCTCTTGAAGTCGCGGATGAAGTGGCCCTGGTCGGCGTAGCCGAGGTCCGCCGACAGCGCGGCCCAGTCGATCACCCCGCCCGCGGCCATGCGTGCGGTCACGTCGTGCAGGCGGTAGCGACGGATCACCCACTTGGGCCCGATGCCGACGTACTCCGCGAACAGCCGTTGCAGCCCCCGCATGCTCAGCCCCAACTCGCCGGCGAGGCGTTCGACCCTGGTCACGGCCTTGTCCTTGGCGACCAGCTCGACCGCGGCCGCCGCCTGGCGCACCCGAGGATCGTCGTCCGGCAGGTGTTTCAGCAGGAACGCGTCCACGGTCGGCGCATCGAGCGTCGTGGGCAGGTCCGGGCCGAACACCTCGGTTGCCGGGACGACGCAGTCGGTGATCGTCGAGACGGAGGCACCGAGAAACGGGCGGAAGCAGCCCGGCCGGAACGCGACGCCGAAGACCTGGCCGCGGCCTTCGAGGACCTTGATCTGGTAGCCGCTGCACACGCCGTTGACGTCCGCGCGGCCGCCGCCGCCGAAGGACAGGTGCACGTTCGGATACGGCACGATCTTCTGCCGGTAGGGCTCGGCGTAGTCCCAGCGAGCCTCCCAGTACCGCTCCACCCATGGCGCGAGCGCAGGCGACGGGTCGTGGAACGCATGGCGCTGATACCTGGTCCACGCGCCCCGCAGCTCACGATCGTCCCGCCCCACACGGCAAAGTGTATGTCGCCTTTGTTCAATACCCCGCGGCCCGCGCCGCCTAGCGTTGCCGTCATGTCACACCTGTCTGATGCGGCCGAGGCCATGGCCGCGGTCGCCCGCACCATCACCGACGACCAGCTCGACAACAAGACTCCGTGCACGGAGTACGACGTGCGAGCACTGGTCAACCACCTCCTGTTCTGGGGTCCGTCGCTCGCCGGCGCCGGCCGCAAGGAGTCCGTTCCGCAGCCGGCTGCCGCTGAGTCCGATGTGGACCTGGCGGCCGACGGCTGGCGCGGCAGCCTGCTAGCTCTGTTGCACGACATCACGTCGTCGTGGGCCCCGTCGAGTGCATGGGAGGGCGAGACGAGCATGGGCACGCCGCACACGCTGCCCGCGCCCGTCATGGGCGACATGATCGTCGGCGAGCTGGCCGTGCACGGCTGGGACCTCGCGGTCGCGACCGGGCAGCGGCTGGAACTGCCCGCCGACCTGCTGGCGCATCTGCTCGACACGGTGTTCGCCGGCGTGGAGCAGGGGCGGGAGATGGGTATGTACGGGCCGGAGGTCGCGATGTCGGCCGACGCACCCACCTTGGACCGCATCCTCGGCCTGACCGGCCGTGATCCTGCCTGGACGTAGTCTCCGACTGGTGATCTCAATCCGTCGTCGGCGGCCCACACCCGTGCCGCCGATGGCTACGATGCCCAGGCGCGGAACATGATCGACGCGCTCACGCAGCTGCGTGCACAAGGACCCGGAGGCACGCGGTGAAGCGCTGGTTGTGGGGTGTGGTCGGAGTCCTCGTCGTTCTGGGACTGATCACGGGCGGGCTCGTCATCCACCTGACGCCCGACCACCGCACGTCCTTCCTCATCGACGGGTCCGGGTCGGACTCCGATTTTCGCGAGGTCGCCGACGCGGTCGCCGCGGCAGCCGAGAACTCCGCGCACGACGAAGCGCTGGCACTGCGCCGGTTCGGCGGTGCCTGCGACCAGACGGGCAACACCACGGAACTCGTCTCCACGGGTACCGACCAGGCCAGGCAGGTCGGCGAAGCCGCCCACGCGGTCGTGCCAAGTGGCCGAGCTACCCTTCTCAGCGGCGTCCTCGCGGCGATCGATGACTTCTCGCACACCTACCCGTTCCGCGGCGCCAAGAGCAACCACGTCGTGGTGGTTGCTCGCGATGGCGGCGACGCCTGCGGCAAGGACGAGAACGCGATCCGCGCGCTCATCAAGGAGCACTCGTCACAGGCCGGGGTGCACATCGACTTCAGATTCGTGGGTCACAAGCTGACGGTGGACCAAGCCAAGAACCTCGCCGTGATCGCATCCGCCACCGACGCGCAGCCACCCAAACTCACCCAGACCGCGGCGGAACTCACGACCACGGTCAAGGAACTCTCGGTTCCTACCGACCTCGCCGCCGCCGAGGTGACCGTACCCAAGTCCCCCTGTGAGTCGGTGACCCCGGAAGTCCTCAAGGCCGCGTACCCAGTGTCGAGCAAGGCGCACTACTTCGACATCAAGTGCCAGGACCGCTATGTGCTCGCGAAGGCGAACACGGATCCCAAGATCAACGATGACCTGCTGGTCGTCTTCGAACTCGACAACCACACGTGGCAACAGCGCGTAGCTGGAACGTTGCTACCTTGCGGGACTGTGCCGCAGGACGTATGGCAGCGGTGGGGGGCGAAATGCACTCGCGACCCTGTCGTCTGCCGCGACGGCACATCGAAGGTGACGGACGTCAGCGGTGAGATCGGCTGTCCGGCCGCCATTGATATCGCTGACCGGTACCAGGCTGCGGTGAAGGCTGGCCAGGCCCAGGGACAGGGCTTGTTCTGGAACTCCGGCGAGTGGTCCTGTTCCTGGCCCTACCTCGACGGCCGCCCGCACTCCGAGTCCCCACTCCAGTGTGAGCGGACCACTGACAAGAGGACCGTCCGCATCGGTCAGTAGTACTCCAGTTCACGATCGCGGCAAGCGTAAGAGTCGCTACCGCCGCACATGGACCTGTAGCCGAGTGGGCACATTGTCCGCAGACCTGCTGACCGTGACCGGATACTGGCCATCACCAGACTCCAGCAACACTCCACACATCAGCTCGCCACCGACTGTCAGCTGACCGGCACCCCACGGACTGGCTTTGCCTGATTCAAGGAGTCGGTAATGGTCCGAATGCGGGCGCAGGTCAGCGACAACGCCTCGGCCGTCCAGTTCGGCACTAACCCACGACTGAAGATCCTTCAGGCGAGCAACAGCGACGGTGACCGGCAAGTCCGACCAGCCGAATGTGCCGTCGGGCAGGTCGTCTCCACCGAAGGCCTGCCGCGCTCGATCCTTGTGTCGCCCCCAGAAGGCGACGTCGGCCAGACCGTCAAGGGGCTCCTCGTGCTTCCAACTGGTCAGACCCTCGGCATCTGCGAAGATCACTCGTGCGCAGTCCACTGACACCGGGCCTATCTCATCCTCGGATGCGGTCTCGAGCGAGGACAAGACCAACTCGATCGCCGACGGTGTTCGTTCGTCAGGCTCGAGTCGAAGCTGGACAAGGAACGAACGATCCCTTGGCACTGGTATGGCTACTCCGGACACATACTCCCTATGGAAGGCACCGCCGCCGCCGTTCGCCGCTTCCACGGCGGCGGCCTTCGTACGCTCTGGGTTCTGTTCCCACTCGAACAGATAGCCAGGGTCGCATACCACGAGCGTGCCGGAACGCACCGTGACGTCACAAACCGTGATCACACTGTCCAACATAGTTCCATCACCGATCTTGTCGAACCCAGAGGCCGTCTCACGAGATACAGCCGAGACTCATGCAGTCCTTGCGGACGCACTTTCCTTCGATTGCGTTGAGGGTTAGTGTTATGGAACTGATCAAAGCGTCCGATCGATGCCGAGCTCTCGTGACAGTGACAGAAGATAACGGTTCTCGCGCAGCTCTTCGTGCGCTTCGTACATGAGCGACAGTGTCGCCCTGAGGAAGTCTGAGACGAAATTGTCGAACTCCTCGAGAGAGAACATCACCACACCTTCACTGAAGTTGGTCGATAGCTCGACGGAGTCATCGTGAAGGGTGAGCGAGATGCTACGTGGGGACGCGGTCGCCGGGACCTCACTGCGCCCCGACGACCGGAGTTCACGGCTTGCGCATTCCAGCATCAACGCAAAGTCGAGTGCCGGAAAATTGTCACCCTCCAATAGAAAGCCGGACTCGCGAACAACGATTTGGATGTCGACCTTGAAGAATATTGAGATGAAGCCGTTCTGCCCCACCTCGCGCATGGCAATGGGTTCCCAGGTGCCCGCGTCCACTGGGGCCCACCCAGGACGCCATGATGGGTCACCTTTGGACGCGGCGACGGAGAATTGAATCATCGAAATCCTCAGTGAATGTAGACGGGGAAGGTGGATGTCATGCTGTTGTTGCCGTCAAACGTCACTCGAAGTCAATTTTGACCGAGCAGCCACCTGATCATCTCTGCCTTGATGCACCTGCCCAGCCCATGGCCCCGATACGCGGTCAACACTGCGGTGTCGCGCTGGTATCCCCAGGTGAGGTCGTTGGGGTGCACTCCAAGTTCGGTCAGGCCGGCGACAGTCCCGGTGCTTTCGTGCACGACGACCACGACGCGCTGCTCGGTTCCGGCAGCACGGAGCTCTGTCTCGTGTTCACGGACGCGCGCCACGGTCCAGTCCGGCTCCTGATACTCCAACTCGCCCAGCGGCGCGTCGTGGATCGCCTGGCGCGCCTCGGCATAGGACGCGACGAGCTCCTCGGGAGCGGCCCCGATCCACCGCCGAGTGCGGTAGCCCGGCGGCACCACCACGTCCCACAGAGTGGGGTCCGCCTCCGAGAACTCCAAGGTCTGCATGAGCACCGTGTGGACGGTCCGAAAGCCACGCGACTCAGCCCACTTGGGGCCGTCGCCGCCCACGGTCAACTGCCAACCCTCCACGACATCCCGGTCGCGCACACGCAACTCCGGCAACAGTGCGCGGAGCATGGTGGTGCCGATGCCCTGCCGCCGCACCCCCGGGTCCACGTTGATCTCGGTCAACGCGATGTGGCTGCCCTCCTGCTCCAGGAAGTCGACGGTCGCGAAGCCCAGGATCTCTCCTTGGTGGCGCGCTACCCAGAGAACCTCCTCTCCGAAACCAGGAAACGGGGTCTTGAGGCGACCGACGCAGTCGTCGTAGGTCAGTGGTGGCAGATCCGGCTTGTCCGTACGCCACCACGCTGCCATCACTCGGTGATAGCCGACCAAGTCCGCCTCGGGAGCGGTGTAGGGGTCGAACACCTCGACGTCCAAGCGGGCGAGCGTCACGAAGCCAGCCTCTCGTTCAGCGCGATACTGGCGCACACCGTCCGTGAGATCCGGGTACACGCCATCAGCAGCACCGCGATCATGATCAATCCGAAACTCACGAGGTCCACCAGGACGAGCATGCCGAGATGCAAGACGGTACCGAGTACCGGCGCGGTGAACCCAGGTCGCAGCATGATCGACGCACGCAATGGAGGTACTGGGATGAGAACGTTGCACGTCGGATTGCGGGTGACCGATCTCGGGCGGTCGCTAGCGTTCTACACGGCTGTCGGCTACGAGGTCGTCGATAGCGTGCCCGAGACGCCGATCGGGCATCTGACCATGCTCAAGCTCCCCGGCGACGAGTTCGTCACCGTCGAGCTGGTGCACGATGGCGACCCGGTCGACCGTGGCACCGACGTGAGCCACTTCGTCGTGCAGGTCGAGTCGATGGCCGACACGCTTGACGTGCTGGCCGGCCACGGGATCGAGCCGGTCGCCCCAGGGCAGGACAGCGATGACGGCCTGAAGACGGCGTTCATCGCCGACCCGGACGGTCGCCGGATCGAACTCGTCCAGTGGCCCGCGGGCCACACCGACGGCATGACCGCCGCCGACTGGCCAGCGGAAGGGGATTAGGGATGGGTAGGACGCCACTGCGGCTGTACATGTCCATGTCGGTCGACGGGTACATCGCCGGGCCGGACGACCGGCCGGGCCAGGAACTGGGCCGCGACGGAGGGCGGCTGTTCAACTGGCTCGACGACCGGATGTCCGAGGGGATCAACGGACAGGTGTACGCCGAGGCCGCGGCCACCGGCGCCGTGATATCCGGACGCCGCACGTTCGAGCTGGCCAAGCGATGGCACGGCGACCACCACGACGGCGTGCCGATCCACGTCCTCACTCACACCATCGACCCGGCCGACGAGCCTCCTGGCAGCGCGAAGTTCTACACCGACGTCAACGCGTGTGCCGCCGAGGCCCGAGAAGCAGCGGGAGATCGAGCCGTGCTGGTTCATGGCGCGGGTGCGGCACGGGCCCTGCTGGCAGCGGGCCAGCTCGACGAACTCGAACTGCATCTTGTCCCCGTGCTGCTGGGTGACGGACGGCGGCTGTTCGAGCCGACCGGACACGGCCACGTCGAACTGGAGCTCGTCCGGCGGCTCGAAGGCCGCAACGCCACACATCTGCGTTACCGCGTAGTCCATCGAGAAGGGCAACAGCCATGACTGCGCATCGCTGACAATCGACGCCCCGGGCCACCTGGTCGACCGTGACACCGTCTGCCAACGCCTCAGCCGACCGCGTGGCCTCGAGCGGCGGTGAGCTCGCGGATGGCCTTGGCGACGGCCGGGGAGTCGTTACGCAGGATCTTGCTGTGGTTGCTGGCGACCTTGGCGCTCACCTTGAGGTTCGGGTTGCTGGCGAGCAGCGGGTCGAGCACGCCCCGGCCCTCCTCCATCTCCCCGTCCTTGCTGCCTAGGCTGTCGCCGGTGGCCAGCACGAACCGCACCGGGCAGGTCAGGCGCTCGATCACCGGCCCGCTCGCGGCGGCGATCTCGTTGAGCTCGATGTTGACGTCGGCGTGCTGGTCGGCGCTCATCCGTGCGGCCAGGCCCAACCGAGCGGCGATCGGGAACAACAACCGCCACCGGCGGAACAGCTTCCGGATCCGCTCCTGGCCGGCCTCGCCGGTCAGGCCGACCGGGAACGCGTCCACGGTCACTAGGCCCTGAACGCGGTCAGGGTTCCGGTCGGCCCAATGCCAGCCCAGGATGCCGCCGTAGGACCAGCCGGCCAGCACCGGCCGCTGGACATCCCTCGCCTTGAGCACGGCGTCCAAATCCCGCAGGGACGCCTCGAACGAATAGTCGGCCGAGCGCTTCGACTTGCCGCGGGCGCGCTCGTCGTAGGTGATGTGCCGGTAATCGCTGCCCAGGTCGGTGATGACGCGCCGCCAGTGCGACTGGTCGGCGTAGGCGCCGTTGAGGTAGACCACGGGATGTCCGGGGCCGCCGGTGTCGTTCACGAACAGCGCGGTGTCGTCGACCGACAACATGCCGGTCCAGGCGGATTGTGCGATGGTCATGCTGTGCCTTTCTTACTGTCTTCTCTCCGCTGCGGCCCGTTCGGACAGGTCAGCGAGGTCGTCGACCAGCGATTCCGCGCCCCGGACATCTATCGGTTGAGGGAAGTGTTACTTCTCGGGAGTGCCGAGTTCTTCGCTGATGGACGCCTGGTAGATATCGGCGTAGGTGCGTGAGTTCTTGACCAGGTCGTCGCAGAAGGCGGCGACGTCGGTGCCGATGAGTTCCAGGACTCCCTTGCCGGCCGCGACGCCCTCCTCGAAGAAATCGACAATCCCGGAGAGCAGGTTCCCGTCGGGCAAGTCGACCGGTCCGACCTTGAAGAGGTACTTCTGCATCTCCTTGTAGACGATCTGGTAGTCCGGCGGGAGCGCCTTGACCCGCGCCGTGTGTGCCCGCCACTGCTTCTTGCCCTCGATGATGTCCTGGATGCCCACGTCAGCCTCCCAGCTGGTCCAATTTCCGTGCCACGTTCCGGTTCAGCTGCTCGCGCCACCGGTCGCGATAGGTTCGAGCCTCCTGCCCGCCGGCCAGGGCCGTGCAGAATCCCTGGATGTCGTCGCCGAGCACGTCGTGAACGCCCTGCCCCTCCGCCGCTGTTTCTTCGAGCAGGCCCAGTGCGCCGTCGAGGATCGGCATGAGGTTGCGGCCCGTGAAGTCCCCGTGGAGGAAGAGGTGGGCCTTGATCTGGTCCCACGCCCCCCGGTAGTCGGCCGGCAATGCTTCGGCCCGAGCGTCGAACGCCTTGAGTTCCCTGGTGAGATCGCTGCCCGTGACGAGGTCCCACAAGTTCATTTCCCGTCCTCCCTGAGCTTGTCGATGCGCGATGAGAGGTACTCCCATTTCGCCCAGAACGCCGCGAGTTCTTCCCGTCCCGCGTCGTTGAGCGCATAGAATTTGCGCGGCGGACCCATTCCGGAGGGGCGTTTCGTCACCTGGACGAGCCCGTTCTTCTCCAGCCGCAGCAAGATGGTGTAGACCGTCCCCTCGATGACGTCGACGAAGCCGAGTTCGTTCAGCCGACGCGTGATGGCGTACCCGTAGGTCTCCTCGCTGGCGATGATCTCCAGCACGCAGCCCTCGAGGGTGCCCTTCAGCATCTCCGTCAGATCGTCCATCGTGGGCCCACTCCCGACCTCGGTACTATGTACTACTGAGTACCACTATACGGTATCACGGAGTAGTGGGCTTGCCTAGCGAACGGGTGTGGGGCGTCGAGGTGCCGTGGCCCCGCGGGCGGGAGGCGGACCAATGCGGCGAACACAGCGGTAGGTAGGGCCGGCGGTTCGCCAGTCCTACCCACCAAGCGCTTGCTCGTCCTGTTGGGCCGATGACTACTGGGCCGATGACTGCTGGGCCGATGACTGCTGGGCCAGATGACTACTGGGCCAGGTAGCCGCCGTCCACCGGAACTATCGCGCCGGTGACGAAGGACGCCTCGCCGCTGGCGAGGAAGGCGATGACGGCGGCGACCTCCTCCGGGGTGCCGAGCCGGCCGAGCGGGTGCTTGCTCGTGATGTCGGCGAGGTACTCCGCGCCGCCGGGCTCGTCCGGTAGCTGGCGCACCCGCTTGGTCATGATCGTTCCCGGCGCGACGGCGTTGACCCGGATCCCGGCGCTGGCCCACTCGACGGCCAGGTGCTTGGTCAGCCCGGACGCCACGAACTTCGCCGGCCCGTAGGTGGCCTGCCCGCTCTGCCCGGCCACTCCGGAGATCGAGGACACGCACACGATCGAGCCGCCGCCGGACTCCCGCATCCGTTCGATGGCGTACTTGCAGGTCAGGAACATGCCCCGGCCATCGACCCGCATCACCGATTCCCAGTCCGCAAGCGTCGCGGTGACGATGTCGACCAACGGGATCACGCCGGCGTTGGCGACCAGCACGTCGATCCGGCCGTGACAGCGCACGGCGGCCTCGATCATCGCGTGCGCGTCCGCGGGCTCGGCGACGTCGCCGACCACGGCCGCAACCTCGGCACCCGCGTCGGACAGTTCCGCCCGCACTTCCGCGAGACCGGCGGCGTCGACGTCGGTGAGGACCAGCCTGGCGCCCTCGGCGGCGAACCGAACCGCGGTGGCCTGGCCGATTCCGGCCGCGGCGCCGGTCACCACGCACGACAGTCCCTTGAGTCTCATGGCGACACCCGCAGCACTGCCCCGTCGGAGGCCGACTCGACCAGCGCCCGGTACTTCGCCATCACCCCGGCGCGGTACGCGCTCTCCGGCGCGCGCCAGGCCCGCAGCCGCTCACGCAGTTGTTCGTCGGTCAACCGCACCCGCACCGTCCTGGTCGGCACGTCCAGCGTCACGATGTCGCCCTCGGCGAGGGCGGCGATGGGACCGCCGACTGCGGCCTCCGGGGACACGTGTCCCGCCATCAGACCCCTTGTGGCGCCGGAGAACCGGCCGTCGGTGACCAGCGCGACCGTCCGGCCGAGGTCCCGCCCGACCAGGGCCGCGGTGACCCCGAGCATCTCCCGCATGCCGGGCCCGCCGCGCGGCCCCTCGTACCGGATCACGACCACGTCGCCCTCGTTGATCGCCCCGGACTGGACGGCAGCCATGGCAGCTTCCTCGGACTCGAACACCCGCGCCGGGCCGGTGTGGCTGAGCTGGCGCAACCCGGCGGTCTTCACGACGCAGCCGTCCGGAGCGAGGTTTCCGCGCAGTATCGCGAGCCCGCCGTGCTGTTCGAGCGGGCGGTCGACCGGGACGACCACGTCCTGGCCGTCGCGCTCGACCGCGCACTCGGCTTCCTGTCCCATACTTCGCCCGGTCACCGTCAGCTGTTCGGTATGCAGGAGCCCGGCGTCGGCGAGTCGACGCGCGATGAGCCGGCTGCCGCCCGCGCGGTCGAGGTCGACGGCGGTGTACCGGCCGTGCGGCATGAGGTCGGCGATGACGGGTGTCCGCGCGCTGATCTCGTCGAAGTCGGCGAGTTCGAGTGGGATCCCGGCCTCGCGCGCGATCGCGAGCAGGTGCAGCACGGCGTTGGTCGAGCCGGCGGTCGCCGCGCTGGCCGTGATGGCGTTGACGAACGCCTTCCTGGTCAGGATGCGGTCCGGGCGAAGGTCCTCGCGGAACGCGCGCATCGCCAGCCCGCCGGCCGCCACGGCCACGTCCGTGCGCCGGGAGTCCAGGGCGGGCGGGCCGGCCGAGCCGAGCGGGGACAGGCCGAGGAACTCCAGGACCATGGCCATGGTGTTGGCGGTGTACTGACCGCCGCACGCGCCGGCGCCGGGGCACGCGCGTTCCTCCAGCGAGCGCAGCCCGTCGTCGGACAGCCGGCCCGCCGCGTTGGCGCCGACCGCCTCGAACACGCTCGCGACGGTGACCTGCCGGTCCGCCCACCGGCCCGGCATGATGGATCCCGAGTAGATGATCGCGCCAGGGATGTTCAGCCGGACGTGCGCCATGGCCGCCGCCGGAATCGTCTTGTCGCAGCCGACGATGGTGACCAGGGCGTCGAACATGTGCCCCAGCGCAACGAGTTCGATGGAGTCCGCGATGACCTCGCGGCTGACCAACGAGGTCTTCATGCCCTCGCTGCCCATGGTCGCCACGTCGGAGATCGCGATCGTGTTCAGCTCCATCGGCGTGCCGCCGGCTTCCCGGACGCCCCGCTGCACCGCCTCGGCAAGCTCCCGGTGGTTGTAGTTGCACGGCATGGTCCCGATCCACGAGTGCGCCACGCCGACGATCGGCTTCGCGAGATCGGCGGGGGAGTACCCGATCGACCTAAGGTGCGCCCGCATCGGGGCGCGATCCCGCCCGGTGAAGAGGCTTGCGCCTGGCGGGCGGCTCGGCGTCGTCATGATCTTCACTCTCCTCTTCGATGACCAGCCGGGGCACGCTGACGTGCTGTAGCCACAGGCCCGCGAACTCCGATGTGACAATGGAAAGAAGCACCAGGACGGTGAAGAAGTCCTCGTTGATCACCCCTGCGGCGAGCGTGACCGTGGCCAGCACGATCCCCGGCCCGCCGCGCGCGTTGAGCGCGACCGCGAAGTCCAGCGCGCTGCGGTTCGACTCGCCGGCCAGCCGCGCCCCGAGCCAGACGCTCGCCGACTTCGCGACGCAGGCCAACAGCAGGAACAGCACGAAGAACAGCACGGTGAGGTGGTGCACCAGGTCGATCCGGAGGCCGACGCCGGCGAAGTACAGCGGGATGAACAGGGCCAGCGAGACCTTCTTCAGCGCGTCCCACGCCTGCGCGGACCGCACGCGTCGCGACTCGTCGGCGTCGCGGTCGTCCGCGCCACCCGACGCGACCCCGGCCAACACCGCGCCGAAGATCGGGTTCAGGCCGAGGAAGACGCACACCAGCACCAGCGCCAGCAGGAAGACGAGCCGGAACGCGGTCGGGCTGCGCCGCTCGACGAAGTTCAGCCGACTGCGTGCGAGCCGCCCGAAGATCGGCCGGCCCAACGGCATGAGGATCGAGAAGAAGACCAGGCTCGTCACGAGGTAGTAGGCGGTCGTCGGGCCGGTCGCGTTCTGGTGGAACAGCGACCACAGCCCGAAGACCGAGCCCGACTTGGCCTGGGTCAGCCCCAGGATGGCCGCCAGTGCGACGTAGAGGACCACGTCCTCCAGCAGCGCCACCGACAGCACGGTCCGCGCGAACGCGGTCCGCATGACGTTCAGGTCCAACATGATCCGCGAGATGACCGGGATGCTGGTCACCGCGATCCCCATGCCGAAGACGAGCGCGAAGGTCACCTTTGTGCCGTGCACGCCGGAGAAGGTCCGGTAGTCGACGGCCTGCACCGCCAGCAGGGCGATCGCGAACGGGATGGTCAGCCCCGTCACGGCCATCGCGAGGACGGAGCGGTTCGCGCTGCCGCCGCGGTAGGCGGGCACCTCCCGGCCGGCCAGGAACATCAGCAACAGCAGCCCGAGCTCGTTGAGCACACCGAGGCCGACCGCGACCGGTCCGGTGGTGGGGAACAGCAATGCCTGCGCGTGCGGCGCGACGAGGCCGAGCACGGTCGGGCCGAACAGCAGCCCGGCCAGGATCTCGCCGATGACCGGCGGCTGCCGCAGGACGGTGAACACGCGGCCCACGGCGTGCGCGGCGACGAGCAGCAGCGTCAGCGCGACGAGCAGGGCCGCCAGATCGGACGGCTGAAGTGACATTGCCGGACCCCTCGCCTTTTGGTCGATGTGCTGGTGCGGTGTCCAGAAGCGTTCGCCGGGTCCTTCCGGGCCCAGCCCGCGTCTCGCGGCGTTGCACCCACGCCCCCATCCAACAGCGGGATGAGGACGCGGCCGCGCCTTGCGAGACACGACCTGGATCCCGAAATCACCCCGACAACGCTCCCGGACACCGNNNGCGGGTTCAGCCGACCTTGACGCGGACCGGGATGCCGGCCTCGAGGTTGTACGGGTAGGCCAGGCTGGCCGCGTTGCGCGCGAGCGCGAGGTAGCCGCGGCTGGACAGGTACGCGACGGGCGTGCCGACCGGTCCCGCGTCGGCGAAGGTCGGGCTCAGCGGGAGCTCGAACGGGAGCACCTCGTCGAGCACCACCTTGAGCTTGGTGCCGTAGCCGACGCCGGCCCGCTCCAGGTCCGTGCGGTGGATGTTGGTCCAGATGTTGCCGAACGGGTGGTCGATGTTGGTGACGACGCCGACCAGGTCGCCGTCGGTCTCGACCGACGGCTGCGGTCGGGTGAACCGGACGATCTCGTCGTCGGCCAGCGGCCTGCCGACCTTGTTCAGCGGGAAGCCGGCCGCCAGGTGCCCGGACGGCAGCGCGACCATCTCCCGGCTGTAGAACGTCGGCTCCGGCAGCTCGGGGATCACTTCGGTGGAGGACACCTCGTAGGCCTCCAGGTAGCCGTGCTCCTCGATCACCGAGGTCAGCAGGCCGTTGTTGGGCGCGATGTAGATGTAGGAGCCCTCGGCCCGCTCGAAGCCGGCGCCGGAGCCGGCCCACTGGCCGCGGGCGCCGCCCTTGGCAGCCTGCTTGATCCGGATGGCCACCGAGCGAGCAGTGGTGCCGGTGGCCGGATAGGTCGTTGTCGCGAAGACCGTGCCCTCGGGGAAGAAGCGCGGCAGGTCGACGATGTAGCGGGCGCCCTCCTCGACGTCCCACGGCTTCATCGTGTGGCAGACGTCGACGATCGTCACGTCCGGGCAGACGCTCAGCATCAGCCCCTTGCACTGCGCGACCGAATCGTCGGTGATGCCGAGGTCGCTCATGAAGGCGATGATCGGTCGATTACCACGGCTACTGGCCATCAGAAAGGCTCCTTAAAAGGCGCGAGGAATGTCGACGAGTGGCACCTGACTGTGCAGGAAGTACTCGGACCATAAGCCGATCTGGATCCCGGCAGCAAGGGTGCGTGCGCCGCTTTCCGCACGACGAGACGGACGGTGCATCTTTGCCGGGCGGATGGTGGTAAATCCGCCTGCCTCCTTCAGTGGATTCGCCGGTCAGGCGGGCTGCTGCACAATCCAGGACGGAGGTGTGACACCATGATTGTATTGTTCTTCGGGGATATCGTCGGGGAAGAGGCGACCGACTACCTGATCAAGAGGCTTCCGCAGCTGCGGGCCCACCACCGGGTGGACCTGGTCATCGCGAACGCCGAGAACTGCGCACCGAACGGGCTGGGCATGACGCAGTGGCAGGCGAAGGCGTTGCTGGACAACGGCGTCGACGTGATCACCGGCGGCAACCACTCCTGGGACAGCGAGGAATCGGTGTGCGCCCTGGACAATCCTCGGGTGCTGCGGCCCCTTAACCTCGCCGACGGGGTGCCCGGCCGGGGCGTGCTGACCGTCGACGTCGACGACGAGCAGGTCACCGTGGTGAACCTGGCTGACGAGTGCGCGATGAAGTCCGTCAAGGCCACCAAGGGAAAGTGGCTGCCGGCGTACGCGAGCTGGGCCGCCGTCGACGCGCCGGGCACCGTGTTCGTCGACTACCACGGCGACCACGTGATGGAGAAGCAGATCTTCGCGCGCGCCGTCGACGGACAGGTCGCCGCGGTGCTCGGCACACACACCCACGAGCCGACCCTGCCGCTGCACGTCCTGCCCGGCGGCACGGCGCTGGTCACCGATGTCGGCATGACCGGCCCAACCGGCGGCGTCCAGGGATTCGGCTACGACATATTCGTCGCCGGCCTGCGGAAAACGGGAAACCCGTTCGAACTCGGCGTGCCGCGACCTGTCTCGGGGTCGATCGCACTCGGTGCGGTGCTGCTTGAGGTCGCGGGCGGCAGAACAATCAGCATTCAACGGGTCTCCTGAGGGGATGGAGTCGATGACTCGACAGTTCGAAGACCTGAGCGCCGTTCTCACGGAATGCGCCGTCACCGATCTCTCGCTGCTGCTTGCCGAGGACTATCCGTGCTACTGGTCGACCCATCAGCCGTTTCAGCACAAGACCTGGAACTGGTTCGTCACCGACCGGGGCCCGGCCGGAAACGTGTACAGCCGCGGCGGTCCCTACGCGACGAAATGGCTGGCGCTGGACGAGCACACGGGCACGCACATGGACGCCCCCTGCCACTTCGTCCCGCCACCGGACAGCGGCCTGCCCGACGCCGGTCCCGCCGGTGCCATCACGGTCGCCGACGTGCCGCCCGCGCAGCTGATGGGCCCCGCGGCCGTGATCGACGCGACCGGGGTGGCCGGCACGGCGCCGGGGGTCAGCCCGGCGATCGGCCAGGAGCTCGTCCTGGACTGGGAACGGGTCAACGGCCGACTGCGCGCTGGGGACGTGGTGCTGTTCCGGACGGGCTGGGACCGCCACTACCTTCGGGGCGCGGCGGGGGAGGACTACCTGCACAACGTCGTGGTCACCGGGCGCCGACCCGGCTGGCCCGCGCCGGACGTGCCGGCGATGGAACTTCTGTTGCGGCGGGGCGTCCGGTGCGTCGGCATCGACGCGCCGTCGATGGGCGCCGCGCACGACGCCCGGCCGGTGCACCTGGCCGGACTGCGCGCCGGCGCGGTGTTCGTGGAGTGCCTGACCCGCCTTGACCTGCTGCCCGCCCGCGACAGCTGGTTCTGCTTCCTGCCGCTGCGGGTGGAGGGCGGCACCGGCGCGCCGGGCCGGGCGATCGCGTTCACCCCGATCACCCGGCCGGACATCGCATCCCAGGCTCAGTAGCGGTAGTGCTCCGGCTTGTACGGACCGTCCGCCGAGACACCGAGGTAGTCCGCCTGGCGCTGGGTGAGCCGGCTCAGCTTCGCGCCGAGTGCGTCCAGGTGCAGCCGGGCGACCTTCTCGTCGAGGTGCTTGGGCAGCGTGTACACGCCGATCGGATACTGGGCCGTCTTGGTGAACAGCTCGATCTGGGCGATCGTCTGGTTGGCGAAGCTGTTGCTCATCACGAACGACGGGTGCCCGGTGGCGTTGCCGAGGTTGAGCAGCCTGCCCTCGGACAGCACGATGATGGCGACGCCGTTGGCGAACACCCACTTGTCGACCTGCGGCTTGATGGTGACCTTTCGGACGCCGGGCACCCGGCTCAGCCCGGCCATGTCGATCTCGTTGTCGAAGTGGCCGATGTTGCCCACGATCGCCTGGTGCTTCATCCGCGTCAGGATGTCCACGCCGATCACGTCGACGTTCCCGGTCGCCGTCACGAACACGTCGCCGGTCCCGGCCACGTCCTCCAGGGTGGCGACCTGGAAGCCGTCCATCGCGGCCTGTAGCGCGCAGATCGGGTCGACCTCCACGACGATCACCCTGGCGCCCTGTCCGCGCAGCGACTCGGCGCAGCCCTTGCCGACGTCCCCGTAGCCGCAGACCACGGCGACCTTGCCGCCGATCAACACGTCGGTGGCCCGGTTGATTCCGTCGATCAGCGAGTGCCGGCAGCCGTACTTGTTGTCGAACTTCGACTTGGTGACCGAGTCGTTGACGTTGATCGCCGGGAACGCCAGGGCCCCGGCCGAGGCCATCTGGTACAGCCGGTGTACTCCCGTGGTGGTCTCCTCGGTGACGCCGAGGATGCCGCCGACGACGGTCGTCCACTTCGTCGGGTCGGCCGCGAGGGAGGCCCGCAGGAGGTCAAGCACCACGGCGTACTCGGCCGACTCCGCCGTCGAGGAATCGGGGACCTCGCCGCGCTTCTCGAACTCCATTCCCTTGTGCACCAACATGGTCGCGTCGCCGCCGTCGTCGAGCAGCATGTTGGGTCCATGGCCGTCGGGCCACGTCAGTGCCTGTTCCGCCGCCCACCAGTACTCCTGGAGGGTCTCGCCCTTCCATGCGAAAACCGGCACGCCCCTCGGAGCGTCCTCGGTGCCGCCCGGGCCGACGACGACAGCCGCAGCGGCGTGGTCCTGCGTGGAGAACACGTTGCAGCTCGCCCAGCGCACCTCGGCGCCGAGCGCGACCAGCGTCTCGATCAGGACGGCGGTCTGCACGGTCATGTGCAGCGAGCCGGTGATCCTGGCGCCCGTCAGCGGTTTCGTGTCGGCGTACTCCTCGCGGATGGCCATGAGTCCCGGCATCTCGTGTTCCGCGAGTTCGATTTCCATCCGGCCGAATCCGGATTGGGACAGATCTGCGACTCGATAGGAGAATTCAGTGGGCACAGTCGACTCCGTTCCGCGATTCGGGCAGTCTTCGGTCACCGTAGGCGCGCGGCGCCGGTGGAAACAACAGGTCCGGAAAAGATACGACTCGTTGGTCATTCGCCGGGTCGGCGAAGGTGTCAGTCGGAGTGGCCCGAAGTGAACATGTTCGGCGGGTGTCGGCTTGCTACGCTGTAGTTCCGGTGCTCACCGCGGCGATCTTTCGATGGGATGGTGTTCCTCGAATGTCACGTAAACCTGTGGAAGCGGAGATCGGAATAATAGGCGGAAGTGGGCTCTACGAACTGTCGATGCTGGCGGACGCCCGCTCGGTCGACGTCTCGACGCCCTTTGGCCCGCCAAGCGGACCGATTGTCCTCGGCGAACTCGCCGGCCGGCGAGTGGCGTTCGTTTCCCGGCACGGGGCAGGGCATCGGCTGTCACCGTCGGAGGTGCCGGCGGCCGCGAACATCTACGCCCTGCGGCAGCTCGGCGTCGCCGAGGCGGTGGCCGTCAGCGCCGTTGGGAGCCTGCGCGCGGAGCTGCGGCCCGGCGACCTGGTCGTGCAGGACCAGCTGGTCGACCTCACCCGGGGGATCCGCCGGGCCACGTTCTTCGAGGCCGGCGTCGTCGCGCACCTCCCGTTCGCCGACCCGTACTGCGCCCGGCTGCGCCCGCTGCTCGTCGCCGCCGCCCGCCGCGCACAGGGTGCGACCGTGCACGACTCCGGCACCTACGTCTGCATCGAGGGACCGCAGTTCTCCAGCCGCGCCGAGTCCGAGCTCTACCGCTCCTGGGGCATGGACGTCATCGGTATGACGGCGGCGCCCGAGGCGAAACTGGCTCGCGAGGCCGGCATCTGCCTCACCGGGCTGGCGCTGGTCACCGACTACGACTGCTGGCGCCGGGACGAGGAGGCGGTCACTGCCAGCATGGTCGCGGACACCATGCGCAGGAACGTGGTCGCCGCACAGGCGGCCATCGCCGAGTTTCTTGCGACGGCGCCGCCGGCGCAGCCCTGCGACTGTCACGACGCGCTCGACCACGCTCTGCTGTCGGATCTGGCCGGGGCAGGGGAAGGGATCTTGGCGCGGTTGGGGCCCATCGTGGAGAAGGTTCCACGATAGGTGCGGGCAATGGTGGTCAATGAGCGGTTCCGTTGCCGGTTCCGTGGAGTATTGAGTTCTCGCTTTCGGGCTACACACAACGTCTTAGAAACGGCTACGACCTCTCGGGGTTGCTAGTCGAAGGTGCCCTGGGTCACACTGGTATCCATATCCGGTCGACACCTGATCTTTCCGGCGCGAGAATCGTTCGATTGATCTCCTACCGTCGGTTGGCCCAGGTCCGACGCCTGCGAGGAGTCCTGCGTGTCTGATCGCCTGTTCACTTCAGAATCGGTTACCGAAGGTCATCCAGACAAGATGGCCGACCAGATAAGCGACGCGATACTTGATTCGGCACTCGGCCGTGAATCGCAAGCCAGAGTGGCCGTCGAGACGCTCGTGACAAACGGTCTCGTGCATGTCGCCGGCGAGGCGAGCCACCTGCCGTCCGATGTCGCCGCCGTCGTCCGCGAGACCATCCTCGACCTCGGTTACGACTCGTCCGGCAAGGGGTTCGACGGTGCCGCCTGCGGGGTCCAGGTCTCGATCGGCCGCCAGTCCCCGGACATCGCGCAGGGCGTCGAGACGTCGATGGAGGCACGGCTCGGCGGTGGCGGCGACGAACTGGACCGGCAGGGCGCGGGCGACCAGGGAATGATGTTCGGCTACGCCTGCAACGAGACGCCCGAGCTGATGCCGCTGCCGATCATGCTCGCGCACCGGCTGGCGGAGCGGCTGGCCGCGGTGCGGCGCAGCGGAGCCCTCGGGTTTCTCGGCCCGGACGGCAAGACCCAGGTGACCGTCGCCTACGACGAGGACCGGCCGGTTCGGCTGGACACGGTGGTCGTCTCGACCCAGCACGCGCCGGGGATCGACCTGGACCGGACGCTGGCCCCGGCGATCGAGAACGAGGTCGTGCGCCCGGAGCTCGACCGGTTCGAACTGGCCAGCGACGATGTCCGGCTGCTGGTGAACCCCACTGGGCGGTTCGAGATCGGCGGCCCGATGGGCGACACCGGCCTGACCGGCCGGAAGATCATCATCGACACCTACGGCGGGATGGCGCGGCACGGCGGCGGGGCGTTCTCCGGGAAGGATCCGTCCAAGGTGGACCGGTCCGGCGCATATGCGATGCGGTGGGTGGCCAAGAACGTGGTCGCCGCCGGCCTGGCCGCCCGGTGCGAGGTCCAGGTCGCCTACGCGATCGGACGGGCGGCCCCCGTGTCGCTGTTCGTGGACTGCTTCGACACCGAGAAGGCGCCGGTGGACCGCATCCAGGCGGCCATCAACCAGGTCTTCGACCTCCGTCCCGCCGCGATCATCCGCGACCTCGACCTGCGCCGGCCGGTCTACCGCAGGACAGCGGCGTACGGGCACTTCGGCCGGCAGGGCCCGGAGTTCACCTGGGAGGCCGCCAACCGCGTCGACGCCCTGCTGGCCGCACTCGATGCCTAGTCAGGAAAGTGATGCCTAGTCAGGAAAGTAGGGCCAGATGAGACGTCCCGACGCGCCCGCCGACCCGGTGGCGGACGATGTTCTCGCGCACCTGCGCGCCTATCCCGACTATCCGAGCCCCGGCGTGCTCTTCCAGGATCTGTCGCCGGTGCTGGCCCGGCCCGGGCTGCTGGCCAGGGTCGCGGACGCCGTGGTCGTCCGCTTCGGCGGCGCCTTCGACACGGTGTTGGCCATCGAGGCCAGGGGCTTCGTGCTCGGCGCCGCGGTCGCGCAGGCGACCGGCACGTCGCTGGTGCTCGCCCGCAAGCCCGGCAAACTGCCTGGTCAGGTGCACAGGGTGCGCTACAGCCTTGAGTACGGCGAGGCAGCGCTTGAGCTCCAGCGCGGCGCGTTCGGCCCCGGCGCCAGAGTGCTGTTGGTCGACGACGTGCTCGCCACCGGCGGGACGCTTGCGGCGGCCGGCGAACTGGTGGCCCTGGAGCACGGGCGAACCGTCGGCTATGCGGTCGTCGTGGCGATTTCCGCGCTCGGCGGCGCTCGGCGGCTCGCGCCGCTGGATTCCTTCGCGCTCGTCACCGTGCCGCCCCAGGCCGCAGCCTGAACATGACGCGGCTGACAGCACGCGAATACCGGCCTACCGTGGTGTCGGAGGGCCCTGCTGAAGCGTCGGTCAAACGGCGCAGTCGATTACGTGCTTCTGTCGGTATAGATCACCATCGGACTGGGTTACTCTCAATGGTTCGCGAGTTTTTTGGGGGTCACCTGAAATTTTCCTGAATCTGCCATGATCGCGGTCCGCGCGCTCGTGGTCGATTCTCGGTGAGCAGCCTGCGGGGGGATCACACCGTGCAATCCACAGCCCTGAAAGATTTTGGACAGTGACCGGTCCGAGGGAAACTATTCGTGTCGTTGTCATCGACAATCATATGCTTTTTCGACAGGGCCTGGTGCAGATACTCTCGTCGGAGCCCGACATCGTCGTCGTCGGCGAGGGCGGCTTCGGCAGCGAGACCACGGACGTGATCGGGCAGGTCAAGCCGGACATCGTGCTGCTGGACAGCGACCGTGGCGGAACGCTGGCCATCCAGACGCTGCGCGAACTCCGCGCGGTCTCCGCGGAGTCGAAGGCGATCATGGTGACCGCGCACGACGAGCCCCGCATGGTGGGCAGCCTGATCGCGGCCGGCGCCTACGCCTATGTGCTCAAGAGCGCCACCCGCGAAGAACTGTTGATCACCCTGCGCACGGTCAATCGCGCGTCGGGGCACGTGGTTGTCTCGGTGTCCCGCGAGACGGTCCAGGGAATGAACGGCCTGGACCGCCCGCTGCTGTCGAGGCGGGAACGGGAAGTGATAGTCCTCGTCGCGTCCGGCCTGCGCAATTCTGAGATAGCCGGCGAGTTGTACATCTCCGAGGGAACCGTGAAGCGGCATCTCACCAACGCCTACTCGAAGCTGGGCGTTGAATCGAGAATGAGCGCCGTGAAAAGGGCGATATCGCTTGGCATCGTGTCGTTCGGTGAGTTGTTCGAGGGCAGCTCGGACAACGGCGACGGCTGAGGAGAGGAGAGCGCTCAGGCCGTGGCCGGTCTGCCGGCCGCAGCCGAGTGCGCCGCCGCCGTCGCGCCCGACATGGCGGACCGGATCACCTCCGTGTCGACGCCGCTGGCCACCAGCCCCGCGCCCCTGCCCCACCAGTGCGCCGCCCGGCCGACGCCGGGGGCGAACAGGCCGGTCGCGACACCGTGCCCGGCGGCGAGGCGAACGGCCGACTCCAGCCGGTCCACGACGCTGGGATGGTCGATCTGACCTGGCACGCCGAGGGAATGGGACAGGTCCATCGGGCCGAGGAAGATCGCGTCGAGCCCCGGCACCGCAAGGATCTCCGGCAGCTCGGTCAGCGCCGCCCTGCCCTCGACCATCACCAGCGTGGCAACGTCGTCGTCGGCGGTGGCGAACCAGTTCTCCCGCTGGCCGTAGCGCGCCGCCCTGACCCACGGGTTGGCGCCGCGTTCCCCCCGCGGCGCGAACCGCGCCGCGCGGACCGCCCGCACGGCGTGCTCCGCCGACTCGATCTGCGGCACGAGCACCCCGTTCGCGCCGAGGTCGAGGACGGCGCCGATCGACGCCGCGGCCGACGTCCGCACTCGCACCACCGTGTGCAGCCCGGCGGCCTCCGCGGCCAGGATCGCCTGCCGCACATCGGAGAGCTCGTGCGGACCGTGCTCCATGTCGACGATCACCACGTCGAAGCCCGCGATCGCGACCAGCTCGATGATCTCCGTTGCCGGGATCAGGTTGAAGATCGCCAGCAGGCGCTCGCCCCCGGCCAGCCGGGCGCGCAGCGACGCGGTCACCGGTCCGCTCCCGAGGTCGCCGCCTCCCGCGCCCCGGCCAGGCGGCCGGCGGTCAACGCCTTCATCAGGTGCGGCGTGAGCTGCGAGGCCGCGGCCTTGCCGTACGCGCCGACCAGCCGGTTCTGCAACGCCGGACCGTCCAACCGATACTCGGCGGTCCCGCTGGTCTCCAGCACGACGGTGGCGATCAGGCAGCCGAGCCGGGTGGCCGCCGCGTGGGGCAGGCCCCAGTTGCGTGCGGCCAGGAACCCGGCGCGGAAGCCGTCGCCCGCGCCGGTCGGGTCGACGACCTCGGCCGTCGGCACCGCAGGCACGGTCAGCGGCTGCTCGCCGGTCCGGTCCACCCGCGCGCCGCCGGCGCCCAGCGTGGTGATCCACGTGCCGACCCGCGACAGCGCCTGCGCGTCGGTCCAGCCGGTCTTCTGGAGCAGCAGCGCGTGCTCGTACTCGTTGGTGAACAGCTGGTGCGCGCCGTCGACCAGCCGGCGGATGTCGGGGCCGTCGAGCAGGGCGAGCTGCTGCGACGGGTCGGCCGCGAAGGGCTTGCCGAGCCGCCGGCACTCCTCGGTGTGCTCCACCATGGCGACCGGGTCGTTCGCGCCGACCAGGACCAGGCCGACATCGGGCACCCGCTCGACCAGCCGGCTCAGGCTGATGTCCCGCGCCGCCGCCATGGCGCCAGGGTAGAAGGACGCGATCTGGTTCTGGTCGAGGTCGGTGGTGCACCAGAACCGCGCGGTGTACTCCTCGGCGCTCACCAGCACCGGTTCGGTGTCGACGTCTTCCCGCTCCAGCCACAGCCGGTACTCGGCGAAGTCCCGGCCAGCCGCGCCGACCAGCAGCGGGCGCTGCCCGAGTCGACCGAGGCCGGCCGCGATATTGGCGGCCACGCCGCCGTAGTGGACGTCGAGGTGCTCCACCAGAAAAGAAAGGGAGATATGCTCAAGCTGTCCTGCGACGAACTGCTCGGCAAACCTTCCCGCAAAAGTGGCGAGATGGTCGACTGCGATGGACCCGGTCACGGCGATTCTCATGAAAACATTGTCCGTGGTGCGCGGCCGGTCGTCATCAGCTAATGGGCACATAGTCAGATGTGACCTTCTGCTCGCAGTAGTGGCACGTTCGTGCGGGGCGAAGATGGCCTTATCCATTGATTGTGGCGTGCGTCCAGGGCTGTTTACGCTGGCGGCCAGTGTGGAATTGGGTCCCGATCGCGGGCGCCCACCTCGTCAAATCAGAAAGGGGCACAGCGTGTCCATCACCGGATCGACGAAACGGGCCACCGTGGACAGGCCAGCCTTCGAGCTGTTCGAAGGGTATGCCGTGAGCAGCATCATCGCGTCCCTGGAGATGGTCGGCCTGCTCGACCTGCTGGAGGCGGACGGGATCGGCGAGGAGGTCATCGTAGACCGGATGCCGGACGCGGCCGCCCTGCTGCGCGCCAGCCTCCGGTTCCTCGCCCAGCGGGGGGTCGTCGAGGAGTCGGCGGCAGGCTACGCGCTGTCCGACTACGGCCGGGAAGTGTGCCGCGACAAGGGCTACCTGGTGTGGCTGGTCGGCGGCTACGGCGAGCCGCTGCGCCGGATCGAGTCCTTCCTCGGCGGCGGAAAGCGCTACGGCGAGGACTACGTGCGCGACGGCAAGTGGGTGGCCGGCGGCGCCGCGCTGCTCGGCGGCCGGGACGTCGTGCCGCAGGCCAAGGACCTGTTGCGGCAGACCAGCTTCAACCAGGTGCTCGACCTCGGCTGTGGCAACGCCCGCCTGCTGATCTCGCTGTGCCAGGAGTTCGACGCGAACGGCGTCGGGATCGACATCAGCCCCGAGGCGTGCGCCGACGCGCGGGCCGCCGTCGCGGCCCAGCACGTGACGGACCGCGTCGTGATCACCCAGGCCGACGCCGGCGCGCTCGGCGAGATCGACGCGCTGGCGAACACCGACCTGGTGGTCACCTTCTTCCTGCTGCACGAGATCCTGGCCCTGGGCAAGGACGTGTTGATCGCCTACCTCACCGAGATGGCGCGGATCCTGCCTGGCGGCGCCCACCTGCTCATCGCGGAAGTCGAGCCGCCTGCGCGGGAATCCGGCCTGCCGGAGCGGTTCACGCCCGAGTTCACCTACGTGCACGCGTTGATGCGGCAGGTGCTGATTCCGGCGGACGAGTGGGTGGCCGTGCTGGAGACCAGCGGGTTCGCCGTGCGGACGGTGCAGCGCAACGACATGCCCGGCGGCATCCTGCTGCTGGCCCAGACGAGCGCGTGACCCGCCATGACCCACGTTGCCGAGAAAACGACCCCGCGCGGCTACCGGCTTTCCGCGCCGGGTGGTCCCGTCGTCGCGGTGCACTCCGACGCGCTGGTCACCAGCCCCGTGCCGCTCGCAGCTGTGTCGGCGGCCCGACTCCGTCCCTCGGTCGCCGTGCTCCTCGGGCGCGAGCTCGCGGCCGGCGCGCCGCCCGGCGCCGTCGAGCGCGCGATCGGTGCGGCCTTCGTCGCGGTGGAGGTGTCGGACCCGGACGGCGGGCCGGCGCGCTTCGTGCTCGGTGAGCGGGCCGTGGAGCTTCCGCTCGGCGGTCCGCTCACCCTCTGGCAGACCGGGACCGACGCGGAGGTCACGCAGCCGGAGTCGTTCGGCGACCTCGTCACCAGGGTCGGCGCGGCGGCCGGCGAGGCCGGCGGATTGCCGCCGGGCGCGATCGTGCTCGTCGGCCCGATCCGGCCTGGCGCAGGTCTGCCGGCCCGGCCCGGCACGGTTCAGTTGTGGGGCCCCGGTTTCGCCACCGTGATCGTCGCGATCACCTCGGGAGAGGAGGCGGGCGCATGACCGACGTATCGGTTTCCGTGCAGGGCGCGATCGACCGCCTTGCGCGCAGGCTGGACGACGCGTGGGAGAGCGGGGCGAGCATCGCGCCGCTGAGCGAGTCCGAGGCGCTGACCTCGCCCGAGCTCGCCTACCGGATCCAGACCAGGTGGACCGAGCTGCGGCTCGCCGAACACGGAGACCGGGTCATCGGCAGGAAGATCGGGCTGACCAGCAAGGCCATGCAGCAGCAGATCGGCGTCGACGAGCCCGACTACGGCACCCTGTGGGGCTCCCGGCACTTTGTGGCCACGGCCGGCCGCGCGCTGTTGCCCTCAAAGGTCTTCCTACAGCCACGGGCCGAGGGCGAACTGGCGTTCCTGATCGGCCGCCCGCTGCACGGCTGGCCGATCACGGCGCAGGACGTGCTCGCCGCCACCGACGCCGTCGCCGCGAGCATCGAGGTGATCGACAGCCGCATCACCGACTTCCGGATCGCCCTGACCGACACCGTCGCCGACAACGCCTCGTACGGGGCGGTGGTCCTCGGGCCGTGGAACGCGGCGCTGCGCGGCGCCGACCTGCGGACGATCGGCATGCTGATCCACCTCAACGGGGAACTCGTCGTGCACGGCGCCGGCGCGGCCGCGCTGGGCAACCCGGCGCGGTCGGTCGCCTGGTTGGCCAGGCGGCTGGACGAACTGGGCACACCGCTGGAACCGGGCGACATCGTGCTGTCCGGGTCGCTCGGGCCGTCGCTGCCGGTCAGCCGGGGGGACGTGTTCACGGTGGAGACGCACGGCCTGCCGCCGCTGTGCGCCGTGCTCGAGTGACCGGCGGCGGTGGCTGACCGGACAAGAATCTTCAAGGCCGGGGGAGCCGTCGTTCCCTACCATTTCGCTACCGATGTTCAGGGACATCGACGGTTCCACTGGTTCCATCTGCCGCAGCACCTTCGATGGTTCGCGCGGCAATGTCGCCTGAATGGATGGATCATGGGAATAGCGCAGGATTTCAGCGCAATGCCGCTGTTGCGGGCGTGGGACGGTGTGACGGTTCGGGTCGTGCACGGCGAACTGATGTCGATTGCGATCGCCGAGCTGGAGCCGAACATCCTGGTTCCGGAACATCAGCACGTCAACGAGCAGCTCGGCGTCGTCATCGAGGGATCGGCGGAGTTCCGGTCGGGCGGCGAGACGGTGAAACTGGGCGTCGGCGGCACGTATCGCTTCCTGGCGAACGTGCCGCACGAGGTCCAGGTCGGCGAGAACGGGGCCGTGTTCGTCGAATGCTTCTCGCCAAGTCGCGAGGACTGGAAGTCGATACCCACCGCTGAGAACACCGGCGTCCGATGGCCACCCGCAAAGTGACCGCACTCGTCCGCGCCGCGAACCGGGACTCGGTCGAGTTCCGGCAGGTGCCCGCGCCGGAACCCGCCGCAGGCCAGGTCGTCGTCCGCGTGCGGGCCGTCTCCGTCAACCGGGGCGAGCTGCACCGGATCGACGATCCGGCCAACGGCGGCTGGCGGCCGGGCTGGGACCTGGCCGGCGAGGTCGTGGCGGGGCATCGGGACACGACCGAGTTCACCGTGGGCACCAGGGTTTTCGGCATGTGCCAGGGCGGCAGCTGGACGCAGGAGCTGGCCGTCGCCGAGTCCAGCCTGGCCGCGATCCCGGACACCGTGTCGTGGCAGCAGGCCGCGGCCCTGCCGGCGGCCGGACTCACGGCGCTGCGGACGCTCCGAATGGCCGGACCGCTGGCCGGCCGCGCGGTGCTGGTCGTCGGCGCGAGTGGTGGGGTCGGCCGGTTCGCCGTGCAGTTGGCCCGCCGCGCCGGCGCGGAGGTGACGGCCGTGGCCGGCGGCCCCGAGCGGGCGGCGGGGCTGGCGGCGCTGGGCGCCGCGCGCGTGGTGACCGACCTGGCCGAGCTGCGGCCCGGCTTCGATCTCGTCCTCGAGTCCGCAGGCGGGGAGTCGCTTACGGCCGCGCTGTCGCTGGTTGGCCATCGCGGCCTGGTGGTCAGCTACGGCAACTCCTCCCGTCGGGACACCGTCCTGTCAATCAACGACTTCTATCCGAAACAGGCGCGGCTGCATGGCTTCTACCTCCTCGACGGCATCGTCGAGGAGCCACCCGCCGCGGACCTTGCCGAGCTGGCCGGGCTGTGTGCCGCCGGCGAGTTGTCCGTCGAGGTGGGGGCCGAGGCCGACTGGGCGGACGTGACGACCGTGCTGAACCTGTTGCGCACCAGGCGGGTGGCCGGCAAGGCCGTGCTCCTGGTCGGATCAGCGCCGCGCGGCCCCGACGGCTGACCTCGGGATCGTCGCCACACCGATCGCACGCGCCAACAGATCGCAGCGCCTACAGGGGAGGAACAGGGTGTCACCAACAGATCAGGCGGTGGGTGTTCGACGGGAGCGGATCTGGCTGCTCAGCCAGCTCGCCACCGAGCCGTCGGTCCACCACAACGCGCTGTCGCTGCGGATCCACGGTCCGGTGGACGTCGCGACGGTGACCCGCGCGCTGGACGTCGTGCTGGCGCGGCACGAGGTCCTGCGCACGGTCTTCTCCTTCCGGGGCGGCGAGATCGTCCCGGCCGTGCTGGACGGGCCAGTCGCGCTGACCGTCGTGGAGGAGCTGCGCGCGCTGCCCGCCGCCGACCGCGCCGCCGAGCTGGCGCGGCTGACCGAGGAGCAACTGCGCGCCCCGTTCGACCTCGCCGCCTCGCCGCCGGTCCGGTGCACGCTGGTCCGGCTCGGCCCCTACCGCTACGAGCTACTCGTTGTGGCCCACCAGATCGCCGCCGACCGGCGCTCCCTCGAACTGCTCGGCGAGGAGATCGGTGCCGTCTACCAAGCGCTCGTTCATGGTGACGCGCCGGAGGCCGGTCCGGCCGGATCCTCGTTCGGCGAGTTGGCCGAGGACGCCGAAGCCCGCCTCAGCGGCGGCGACCTCGCCGACAGCCTCGACTTCTGGAAGCACGCGGTCGCCGACCTGCCGGACGCCCGTTCCCTGCCGTACCAGCGTTCCCGCCCGGAACTGGGCACCCAGGCCACAGGCCGCACCGAGTTCACCGTTCGGAGCACGGTCGCCGCGCGGCTGCGTGAGCTCGCCTCGGCGGAGCGGACCGACGTCAGCACGGTCGTGCTCGCCGGCGTCGTAACCCTGCTGCACCGCCAGCTTCGCGCGTCGGACCTGGTGCTCGGCGTGCCAACGGACCTGCGGGACGCCGCGAGCGCCGACGTCGTCGGGCCGCTCACCGAGACGCTCCCGCTACGCCTGCGGCTGCCCTACGACCCGACCTGGCGCGAGGTCGTCCGGGTGGTCCGGGACGGACTGCGGGACGTGGCGGCGCACCGGGAGGTGCCACTACAGCGGCTGATCGAGTTCGCCCGGCCCGAGCGGCAGCTGTCGATGCACCCCCTGTTCCAGATCCTCGTCGCTGGCGCGCCTGCGGTGCCGCGACCGAGGACGATCGGCGGCGTCACCTTCGACCCGCGCCTGGTCGACGTGGCGCGGTCGCCCTTCGACATCGAGTTCCGGGTGGCGGACCGGGATTCGCTCGACGGGGCGCTGTCCTTCCAGGAGGAGCTGTTCGCGCGGCGCAACGTTGACACCATCGCCGAGCAGCTGCTGCACCTGCTCCGGCAACTGGCCGAGGACCCCGACACCCGGCTGTCCAACGTCGCGCTCATCGGCGGCGACGAGCGCGAGCGGATCCTCTACGGCTGGAACCGGACCGCCGTTGACTATCCGAGGGACGCGCTCGTGCACGAGCTGTTCGAGCAGTGGGCGGACCGGACCCCGCAGGCGCCGGCGTTGTTGTGGGAGGAAACCGGGTACACCTACGCGGAACTTGACCGGCGGGCCAACCAGCTCGCCCACTACCTGCGCGAGTTGGGCGCCGGCCGGGAGACCCGGATCGGCCTGCACTTCGGGTACTCGGCGGAGTGGGTGGTCTCGGCGCTGGCCACGCTGAAGGTCGGCGCGGCCTACGTGCCGCTCGATCCGTCCTACCCCGCCGACCGGCTCGCGATGATGTGTCGCAGCGCGGACGTCGAGATCCTGCTGTCGCATGTCGGCGCAGGCGAGTCGCCGGAGACCCCCGGCGTCCGCAGGGTGCTCGTCGACAGCGAGCCGGCGATCGCCGACCAGCCCGGCGACCGGCTCGCCACCGAGGTCCGTCCCGACCAGTTGGCCTACGTCATGTTCACCTCCGGCTCCACCGGCCGCCCCAAGGGCATCGCGGTCTCGCACCGCAACATCGTCCGCACGGTGCGGGGGATCACCTACACGCGGTTCGCGCCGGGCGACAGCGTCGCCCAGGGCTCCAACATCTCCTTCGACGCGACCACGCTGGAGACCTGGGGCGCGCTGCTCAACGGCGCGCGGCTGGTCGGCCTGCGCAAGTCGGATCTGCTTGAACCGCAACGACTTCGGGCGCAGCTGGTCGAGAACGAGATCGACATGATGTTCCTGCCGGCCGCGCTGATGAAGCAGCTGGTTGCCGAGGCGCCTGCGACCTTCGCGTCGCTGCGGTACTTCCAGTCCGGCGGCGAGCAGGCGGACTACCACACGCACCGAAGGATCATCGCCAACGGCGTGCCGGAGAACCTGATCAACCCGTACGGGCCCACCGAGACCACCGTCAACGCCACCGCCTACCGCACCAACGACCTCACCGACGACGAGCAGCACGTGCCGATCGGTTTCCCGCTGGCCAACACGACGTGCTACGTGCTCGACCAGTACTGGCAGCCCGTGCCGGCCGGTGTCGTCGGCGAGCTGTTCATCGGCGGCGACGGGGTGTCCAGGGGCTACCTCGGCCAGCCCGGCCTGACCGCGGAGAAGTTCGTGCCCGACCCCTACGGCGAGGCGGCCGGCGCCAGGATGTACCGCACCGGCGACCTGGCCAGGTACCGGGCCGACGGGGCGATCGAGTTCCTCGGCCGGGCGGACCGGCAGATCAAGATTCGCGGCTTCCGCGTCGAGCCCGGCGAGGTCGAGGCCGCGGTTCTCCTTTCGGGACAAGTAAAAGAGGTTTCCGTCCAGGTCGGCGACGACGCCGGCGGCGACCACCAACTGGTGGCCTACCTGGTCCCCTCGGCGCCCGATCCCGACCTGGCCGGCCTGCGCGAGTTCATGCGCGAGCAGGTGCCCAGCTACATGGTGCCCGCCCTGTACGTCCCGGTGCCGTCCTTGCCGTTGAACGCCAACGGAAAGCTGGACATCCGCGCGCTCGCGGAGTTCGCGCCATCGGCGAGCGCCCAGGCCGAGCCGGCCCAGTCCGAGCAGGCCGAGCCGAGCACGGCCACCGAGGGCAGGCTCGACGCGCTGATGACCGGCGTACTTGCGCTGACCGGGATGGGCGTGCACGACGACTTCTTCCGCGCAGGCGGCGATTCGCTCAAGGCCGTCGCGCTCGTCACTCGCGCCAGGACGATGTTCCGGCTGGACATCCCGCTGTCGGCCGTCTTCCGCAATCCCACGGTGGCCTCCCTCGCCGCGGAGATCGACCGCCTGCGCGCGGCCCCCGCCGCGCCTGCCCAACCGGTGCGGAGCAGGCCAGAGGCCAAGCAGGACAAGCAGATCCAGGTGACCGCGCCCCCGGTCGCGGCGCCCGCGCCGCAGGAGGTCAGGCCGGTCGCGCGAGCCGGAGCGTCCACGCAGGACCGGGTCGTCGAGATCTGGCAGGAGGTTCTCGACGTGTCCGGGCTCGGGCCGGACGACGACTTCTTCATGCTCGGCGGCCATTCCCTCAAGGTCACCAGAGTGGCCTCCCGGGTGAAGGCGGTCTTCGGGGTGAACGTGCCGCTGCGGCTGCTGTTCGCCAACTCGACGGTCAAGGCCTTCGCCGACGCCGTCGACAGCCTGCTGGAACCATCAGGGCCGGCCGATCCGCTGCCGACCCCGTCCGATCCAGCCCCGGCCGATCCCGTCACCGGGCTGGAGAACCTCATCGACGAGGTGCGGCGGATCGCCGATGAGGCCGAATGACCGATCTACGCAGCGTCATCGGTCGCCTCGAAGGCCTCCCGGTGGCCAGCAGGGGCGCCGCGCTCGACCTGCTGCACCAGCGCGGCGACGAGTTCGGCGTGTACGAGCTGTCCTCGGCGCAGCGGCGGCTGTGGTTCCTCTGCTCACTGGACGAGGAACTGCCGATCTACAACGTCCCCTACGCGTTCCGGCTCACCGGACCGATCGACGAGGCCGCCCTGCGGCACGCCGTCGAGGCGCTGATCCGCAGGCACGAGATGCTGCGGACGATCTTCTTCGACATCGACGGCGAACCCTTCTATGCCGTGCTGCCCTCGATCCCGACGCCGTGGACAGTGCGCGGCCTGCCAGACGATCTCGGCGAGTCGCTCGACGCGGAGGCGCGCCTGCCCTTTGACCTGCGGCGCGGGCCGCTGCTGCGCGCCGGGCTGCTGACCGATGGCGCGGACACGCATGTCTTCCTGTTCACGCTGCACCATCTGATCTGCGACGGCTGGAGCCTGGCGATCATGCTCCGCGAACTCGGTGAGGCCTACCGCGCCGCCGTGCAACGGCAGGAGCCGCGACTCGGCCCGCCGCCGGCGCGCTTCGCCGACGCCGTACGGCGGCAGGAGACCAACGAGGCGGCCGAGCTGGCGGAGCTGCGCCGGTACTGGACCGACCAGCTCGCCGGCGCGCCGTACCTGCTGCCCCTGCCGGCTGATCGGCCCCGGCCTGCGGTCGAGAGCCACGAGGGCGCGCAGGAGGTCTTCGAGTGGCCGCTGGCGCTGCGGGAGGACGTCGAGGGTTTCTCCGCCCAACACCGGGTGACGCCGTTCATGACGGTGCTGACCGCGTTCGAGGTGTTGCTGCACAGCTATACCGGGAGCGAGGACCTGCTGGTCGGCGTGCCGGTGTCGGGCCGAGGCAGCCTGGAGACCGAGGACCTGGTCGGGTTCTTCGTCAACACGGTCGTGCTGCGGGTCCGGCCGACCGGCCGGATGCGGTTCTCCGCGCTGCTGGACCACGTGCGCGACGCGACGCTGGCGGCGCAGGCCCACCAGGACTATCCCTTCGAGGCACTGGTCGAATCCCTTGGCGCGCCAAGGAGTCTGAATCACCATCCGCTGGTCCAGGTGTGTTTCGTGCTGCTGGAGAAGGAGAACGAGCTGCTGCGGCTGCCCGGTGTGACCTGTGAGCTGGTCCAGGGCCACACCGGCACCAGCAAGTTCGACCTGACCATGTCCCTCATCGCGGTGCCAACCGGGCTGCGCGGGGTGGTGGAGTACGACAACCGGCTGTTCGACCGGGAAACCGTGCGGCGCATGGTGTCCGACCTGCGGGCGATCCTGACCGCGGCGGTGGCCGCTCCCGAGCGGGAGATCGGCTCCCTTGCGCTCTCGTCGCACGGCGGGGGGCGCTGACATGGCCAAGCCGAGACAGCTGACCGGGATGACGGCGTTCTCCGTGCTGTGGATCGGCCAGGTGCTGTCCGCCGTCGGCACCCGGATGACGAACTTCGTGCTGGCGATCTGGGTGTGGCGGGAGACCGGGCAGGCGTCCGCGCTCGCGGTGCTGACCTTCTGCGCGTTCGGGGCCACCGTGCTGTGCAGCCCGTTCGCCGGCCTGCTCATCGACCGGCTCAGCCGGCGGCTCACGATCATGCTCAGCGACATCGGTTCGGCCGTGACGACGGGAATCCTGCTGCTGTTGTTCCTCAGCGGGCACGTGCAGCTGTGGCAGCTCGTCGCCACGAACACGCTGACCGGGGCCTTCCTCGCGTTCCAGTTCCCCGCCTACGCGGCGACCGTCGCCGACCTGTTGCCCAAGGAGCAGTACCCCAAGGCGAACGGGATGCTGTCGCTGGTCAGGTCGCTGCCCGCGATCGCGGCCCCTGCCCTGGCCGGTGTGCTGCTCGACGCGTTCTCCACCAGCGGCATCCTGCTGGTCGGCGTGCTGGCCTATGTGATCGCGATCGGCACCGTCTTCCTCGTGCGCCTGCCGTCGAAGCCGGACCGCCAGGGCGAGAAGGTCGCGTCGTGGTGGCACGACTGGACGGCGGGCTTCCGCTACATCGCCCACCGGCGCGGGCTGACCGGCCTGCTGGCGCTCAACACCATGGTGGGGCTGACCTCCGCCATGGGCTTCGTGGTGCTGATCCCGATGATCCTCGCGCGCACCGGCGAGGACCAGTTCCAGCTCGGCATCGTCCAGTCGGTCGGCGCCGTCGGCGGGGTGTGCGGCGCGCTCGTGCTGACGCGCGTTCGGCCGCCGGAGAAGAAGATGCGGTTCGTGATCGGCGGGATCCTGGCCTTCAGCGTGCTCGGGCAGATCGGGATCGGGCTCGGCAACACCCTGGTGGTGTGGGCGGTGGCCTGGTTCTTCGCCTGGCTGACGGTGCCGTTCGTGGAGGGATACAGCCAGGCGATCTGGCAGCTGAAGGTGCCCTCCGGCGTGCGGGGACGGGTGTTCGCGGCCACGCAGTTGTTCGAGAACCTGGCGCTGCCCGTCGGCTTCGCGATCTCCGGCCCGCTCGTCGACCACTACCTGACGCCGCAGATGCGGCCCGGCGGCAGCCTCGCCTCAACGTTCGGCCCGCTCGTTGGCACCGGACCCGGCGGCGGCATGGGCCTGATCTTTCTCGCGGCGGGCACCATCGGCACCGTCTGCGCGCTGGCCGCGGCGCTCACCAGGAGCGTCCGCGACCTGGAAACCCAGTTACCAGACCACGACGACGTGGTCTCCACCGCGAATCTGCCCGGCTGAACAGGGGAGGATAGACCGTGGACCCGGTGGTCAAGGTCGTGGTCAACGACGAAGAGCAGTACTCGATCTGGCCCGCCTTCCGGACGAATGCGCCCGGCTGGCGGGACGAAGGCTTCCAAGGCAGCGAGAAGGAGTGTCTGACGCATATCGCCGCGATCTGGCCGGACATCCGGCCGGCAAGCCTGCGGGAGTGACCGTTGAACAAGGACGTGTGCGTGCACAGGGTCGCGTCGCCCGGGGACCTTCAGGCCCGGGTGCTGGAGCGCGCGTGGTTGTTCGTGACGGGCGGGCTCCAGCTGTCGCGTTTGCCGACAAGCCTGGCCAGGGTCTGCTGGTCCGAGCGCGACGACACACTGCACGAGCAGGCGGTCCGCGAGCTGGACACGGTCCCCGGCGACGTGCTGCGGGGAACCCTGCTGTGCACGGGTTCCCGCTCGG
Organism: Solihabitans fulvus; assembly: GCF_008386585.1. Lineage (GTDB taxonomy): Bacteria > Actinomycetota > Actinomycetes > Mycobacteriales > Pseudonocardiaceae > Solihabitans > Solihabitans fulvus. The sequence continues at coordinate 43,457 of NZ_VUOB01000072.1, read as the reverse complement.
AGCTGCACTTCTGTTCCGACCCGGCGGAGGTCGACCAGCCGGGGCTCGCCAGGGTGGTCGAGGACGTGCTGACCACCTATCGCGGGCTGAACACGGGCCGGCTGATGGTTCCCGAGGTCGCGCAGGCCGCCGCCGCCGACGTGCCGTCGGCCTGCCAGCCCTCGGCCAAGGCGCCGCCGGAACTGGTGGTGCTCAACGACGCAGGGCGACCGCACCTGCACCTGTACTACCCGGGCGCCGGCGTCGGCGCGGCCTACCGGGACCTGGTTGCCGCGCTGCCCTCGCACTGGACCATCACCGCGTGCGACGACGCGCAGCACGCGGAGTCGGTCGAGGCCATGAGCGAGTCCTACCTGGCGGCGCTGACCGACCGGTTCGCGCGGCCGGACCTGCTCGGCGGCTGGTCCATGGGTGGCCTGGTCGGCCTGGACGCCGTCCGGCGACTCGCCGACCGGGGCTCGACGAACCGCCCCGGCCTGGTGCTGCTGGACAGCCCACCGCCGACCCGGCCGGACACGGAGTCCAGAGTGGACGGACAGGTCGGGGAGTTCGCCGAGTTCCTGTGGGAGTCCTTCGCCTTGCGGCGGTACCAGCCCGTCGTCGTCGACGTCGGCAAGGACGACGACCTCGGGCTGCGGCTGCTCTCGGCCGGGCTGAGCAGAGCGGGCGAGGAGGTGCAGCCCGAGTGGCTGGCCGAGTGGCTCGTGCAGTACCGCAGGCAGCTGCGGGTCCTGTCGGAATACCGGCGCAGCGACCGCACCGACGTGCGCGCGTTACTTCTTCTGGGTGCACTTACCGAGGAGCAGATCGCGGAATGGCGGCGGGTGGTGGGCCACGGGCTGTCGGTCGAACAACTCGGCGGCGGCCATTTCGAATTGCTGCGGCCGCCATTCGTGACGGAGGCGGCGCGATTGATGGCCGCCCGCCTGGCGAGCGGAGTGGAGTGAGGAGGGATGCCGCATGCGTCGATCGGATGGAAACTCGTTCGACCGCGAGAAATCGCCTAGCGACGGTGGCCGAACAAACGAGGTCTGGATTGCTCGCCTCGGCGGGCCGGCACGACGACCTCCAGCCGGTCGAGGGTGACCAGCCCATGGTGGATCAGCCCGTCGAGTCTGGGCAGAAAGTCTCGGATGCGGTCCTCCCGGTCCACGATCAACACCACGAAGCCCAGGCCGTCGACCAGGGAGAGGAGCCGGGTGCTGTGGACCTTCAGGGTCGTTCCGTAGCCCTCGATCGCCCGCAGCACGGTGGCGCCGGCCAGCCCGGCGGCGTGCGCCCTTCGGACGATCTCGTAATAGACCGGTCTGTGCTGCCAGGTCTCCTCGCCCACCAGCACTGTCAGCCGCATTGCCTGTCCTGGTTCGATCACCGTGACCAGCCTTTGCGCCGCTTTTTTGGGTCCTGGTAATTAGGTTAGCCCGGTTCGTCCCTCGGTGAAATGCCCGTTGGCGCGGGTGCCGGCAATTGTGACGAAAGTAGTAGCCCGTGTGTGTCGGTCGATGGCCCTCCGCCGGGCACGGAGTCGGACAGGAATCTTCAAGTCACTGATCGCCGCGTCCCGCTAGTCTGCGAGACGTCGCGGCCGCGGTGTCGCCCAGCCATGCCAGGGCGTCGGTCCCGACCTGGCGTGCGCCGCAAATCGTCGGCGAGCCGACAGCGAACCCTGGCCGGTGTGCGCCGGCCGACCGTAGAAATGCGAGGACGACAGGTGCCGTTCGATCCCGTCGAGGTCCATCCGAGTTTTGTTGACATGGAAGAACGGGTGCTCCGGCGGTGGAGCGAACGTGACGTCGTCCGACGGTCGCTGAGCGCGGGCGGCCCCGAGGCGCCCCTGCTGCGGTGCTACGAGGGCCCGCCGACCGCCAACGGCAGGCCCGGCGTGCACCACGTCGAGGCCAGGGTCTTCAAGGACGTCTTCCCCCGGTTCTTCGCCATGAAGGGTTACCGCATCCCGCGCCGCGCCGGCTGGGACTGCCACGGCATTCCCGTCGAGATCGAGGTGGAGAAGCAGCTCGGCATCGCCAGCAAGCCGGAGATCGAGCGGTTCGGGGTCGCCGAGTTCAACGAGCGGTGCCGGCAGTCGGTCACCGGGTACGTGGGCGAGTGGGAGCGGCTGACCCACCGGATCGGGTACTGGGTCGACACCGACAACCCGTACCAGACGATGGACACGTCCTACGTCGAGAGCGTGTGGTGGTCGCTGAAGACGATCTTCGATCGCGGCCTGCTCTACGAGGACCACCGCATCGTGCCGTACTGCACGCGGTGCGGCACGACCCTGTCCTCCCACGAGGTCGCCCAGGGTTACGCCGACACCAAGGACCTCAGCGTCTACACCCGGCTGCCCCTGCTCAGCGGGCCGCTGGCACCCGGTGGGTCGGGCGTCGACGGGGACCTCGCCGGCGCCTCCCTGCTCGTGTGGACCACGATGCCGTGGACGGTGATCTTCAGCAGCCTTGCCGTGGTGGGCAAGGACATCCACTACGTGCTCGCGCGCGGTGGGCGGGCCGGCGCGCACCTGGTGGTGCTGGCCGCCGAGCGGGTCGAGCCGGTGCTCGGCCCGGACGCCGAGGTGCTGCGCGACGTCGCGCTCGACGAGATCCTCGGCGCCCGCTACCGGGGTCCGTACGAGTACGTCGGCCCCGGCTCGCCGGACGACCCCGACGGGGACCCGGCCTCGTGGCGTTACGTCGTGCTCGGCGACTTCGTCAGCACCAGCACTGGCAGCGGAATCGTGTCCACCGCGCCCGCCTACGGCGAGGACGACATGCGGGTCGCCAAGGAGAACGGCGTCACGGTGATCAACGGCGTCGGCACCGACGGCCACCTCGACGACCGGATCGGGCCGTTCGCCGGCATGTACATCCGGGACGCCACCGAGCGGGTGGTCGATGACCTGCGCGAGCGCGGCCTCGCCGTGCACACCGAGATGTACCAGCACTCCTTCCCGTTCTGCTGGCGGTGCGACACGCCGCTGGTGTACTACGCGAAGCTCTGCTGGTTCATCGGGACCACCAGCTACCGCAACCAGTTGATCGACGGGAACGCGGAGGTCGACTGGCGGCCTGAGCACATCCGGACCGGTCGGTACGGCGACTGGTTGGCTAACAACGTGGACTGGGCCGTGTCGCGGGAACGGTACTGGGGCACGCCGTTGCCGCTGTGGCGGTGCCAGGGGTGCGCGCACACGATCGCGGTCGGGTCGCTGGCCGAGCTCGGCGAGCGCGCCGGCCAGGAACTGTCCACACTGGACCCACACCGTCCCTACGTCGACGACGTCGAGTTCGGCTGCCCGTCCTGCGCCAGCGGAGTGATGCACCGCGTCCCCGAGGTGATCGACGCCTGGTATGACTCGGGTTCGATGCCCTTCGCGCAGCACGGCTACCCGCACGTGCCGGGTAGCGCGGAGGCCTTCAAGGAGCTGTTCCCCGCCGACCTCACCGCAGAGGCCATCGACCAGACTCGCGGCTGGTGGTACTCGCTGCAAACCGTGTCCACGCTCCTGTTCGGCGAGAGCAGCTACCGGCGGGCCCTGTGTCTTGGGCACATCGTGGACGAGTCGGGCCGCAAGATGTCGAAGTCGGTCGGCAACGTGCTGGACCCGTGGACGCTGATCGGCACCCACGGCGCCGACTCGCTGCGCTGGCTGCTGCTGGTGGAGGGCAACCCCTGGCAGTCGCGGCGGGTGTGGGACGAGGGCATCCAGCAGGTGACCCGCAAGCTGCTGATGACGGTCTGGAACACCTACTACTTCCTGGTGACCTACGCCAACCTGAGCGGCTGGAGCCCGGACCTGCCGGCGCCGGACCTGATGCGACGTCCGGTCATGGACCAGTACGTGCTCGCCGATCTCGCCGACGCGGTGTCCGAAGTGGACAGTGCGATGAGCAACTTCGACGTGACCCGTGCCGGCAAACGGATCGGGCTGTTCGTCGAGGACCTGTCCAACTGGTACGTGCGGCGCACGCGGGAACGGTTCTACCACGGCGAGCCCGGTGTCGAGCTGAGCGAGGACACCCGCGCCGCGTTCGCCACGCTGCACACCTGCGTGACCACGCTGGCCGGGCTGCTCGCCCCGTTCACCCCGTTCCTGGCCGACGAGATCCACGAGAACCTGGTGCGGCGCGGCCCAGACGGACCGGCCGACTCGGTCCACCTCGCCCCGTTCCCGGTGGCCGACACGAACGCCGTCGACCCCGGCCTGCGCACGGCGATGTCGTTGGCCCGCAGGCTGGTCACGCTCGGTCGGGACGCGCGCAACACCGCAAGCGTCCCGGTGCGGGTGCCGCTGCGGCGAGCCATCCTGACCATCCCGGCCGATCTTCGCGACCACATCGGGCTGGTGCGCGACGTGGTCGCCGCCGAACTGAATGTCAAGGAGATCTCCCAGGCGGACAAGGAAAGCGGCCACCTGGTCACCTACACGGTCAAGCCGGACTTCCGCGCGCTCGGCAGGCTTTTCGGCAAGCAGACCCAGCAGGTCGCGACCGCGCTGCGCACGCTGGACGGCGAGGACGTGCTGTCCGCAATGGCCGCCGGGGCGGAGCTGACCGTCGTGATCGGCGGCGCCGACGGGGCGGCCGGTGAGACGGTCGCCGTGCCGGCGGACGCGGTGCGCGTGCTGGAGGAGCCGATCGCCGGCTGGCAGGTCTCCTCGGACGGCGACTGCCACGTGGCCCTCGACGTCACGCTCGACCAGGAACTCAAGCTGGAGGGCCTGGCCAGGGAGTTCGTCCGCATGCTCAACGAGCTGCGCAAGCGCCGCGGCTACCAGATCGCCGACAAGGTGCACCTCGGCGTCTCGGTCGCGGTCGACCCCGGCGGCGAACTCGCGTCGATGCTGCGGCTGCACCCCGAGGAGATCACCGGCGGCGTCCGCGCGCCGAGGATGCGCGACGAGGTCGACCCGCAGTCCGCCGAGCGGATCTCGATCGGTGACGGCGAACTGCTCGTCGACCTGCGCGTGCTGGCGGAGCACTGAACTCGGGAATTCCCGACTGACAACGAGAGGAGCGTTGCGGGGTGCGGATCACCGACGCCACGTTGAGCGAGGCGCACCGTGCGGTGCGCGACCGGGTACGCAAGGTCGCCGAGGCGGTCATCGCGCCGAACGCGGCCGCCGTCGACGCCACCGGGGAGTTCCCGGTGGCGTCCCATCGGGCGCTGGTGGCCGAGGGCCTGTACGCGCCGCACGTGCCGGAGGAGTACGGCGGCGACGGCGCCGACACGCTCACCTCATGCCTGATCGTCGAGGAGGTCGCGCGGGTCTGCGCGTCCTCGTCGCTGACGCCCAACGTGACCCGGCTCGCGTCGCTGCCGCTGCTGCTGTCCGGGTCGGCGGAACTCGGTGAGCGGTACCTGCGTCCGCTGCGGGACGGGGCGATCCTCGCGTTCGCCCTGTCCGAGCAGGACGCGGGCAGCGACGCCGCGTCGGTGCGCACCAGGGCCGTGCGGGTGGACGGCGGCTACCGCATCGACGGGGACAAGCGTTGGATCACCAACGCCGGGGTCGCGGACTACTACCTGGTGGCCGCTGTGACCGATCCCGACGCCGGTGCGCACGGCGTGTCGATGTTCGTGGTGCACAGCACGGACGAGGGCGTCTCGGCCGGGCCCGACGAGGACAAGTTGGGCATGCGGGGCTCCCCGACCTGCCCGGTCCACCTGCGCGGGGTGCACGTGCCGGCGGACCGGCTGGTCGGTGCCGAGGGCGAGGGTCTGCGGCTCGCGCTCGGCGCCCTCGACCACAGCCGGATCACCATCGCCGCGCAGGCCGTCGGCATCGCGCAGGGTGCGCTCGACCACGCCGCAGGCTACGTCGCGCAGCGGCGCCAGTTCGGCCGTCCGCTGGCGGACTTCCAGGGGCTCCGGTTCAAGCTCGCCGACATGGCGATGCACCTGGAGGCGGCCAGGCAGCTGACCTACGCGGCCGCCGCGCGATCCACCCAGGACAGCCCCGATCTGCGCTTCTTCTCCGCCGCGGCGAAGTGCTTCGCGTCGGACACGGCCATGCAGGTCACGACGGACGCCGTGCAGCTGCTCGGCGGCCACGGTTACACCCGCAACGCGCCGGTGGAACGGATGATGCGGGACGCGAAGGTGACCCAGATCTACGAGGGGGCCAACGAGATCCTGAGGACGGTGATGGCCAAGCAGGTGCTCGCGGACCACTAAGGGCGACCGTCTGGCGCAACACCACGCCACCGGCGCGCTCGACGCCGCGAGTAGAGTGGGATGTCCTCGATCACGAAGTCGTCGTCGCCAGGCTGGTCTTCCGCTAGGGCGCGGCCAGAGCAGGGGAGGGGGCTGGGCGCGGGCTTTCTCCTGGCCGCGTCCACACGCCGATGCGCAATATCACGCGTCTCGCCGCCGGTCCGGGTTTCGCCATCGACGACGTGCACGTGCGTATGCACGAGCCGTCCTGGACGAGCCCGGAGGCCAGCACGGCCTACCGACTCGTCTTCGTCCGGCACGGTGTGTTCCGGCTGCGGGTGAGCAAATGGGAGCTGCTCGCCGACCCGGCCACCGTGTACGCGGTGCAGGCCGGCGACGAGCAGTCGATAGCCCACCGGGTCGGCGCGAACGACACGTCGACGTCGGTCGTGCTGTCCCCGGTGTTGTTGGCCGATCTCACCGCCGACCGCCGGTCGATCCCGGTCGGCCCGATGTTCACCAGCGGCCGGGTCGACCTGGCCCACCGGCAGCTCCTGGCCTGCGCGCGCGGGGGCGCCGACCGGTTCGAGCTGAGCGACCACGTATTGCGGCTGGCCGCGGCGCTGCTCGACCCCAAGCAGTGCGGGCCGGCGGGCTCCACGGACTCCCGCGGTTCCAACTCGCGCCGCAGGATGGTTGAAGCCGCAAGGGAAGCGCTGGTCGCTGACCCGGTCTCGCTCGGGCTGGAGTCGCTTGCCCGACAGGTCAGCGTGTCGCCGACCTACCTGAGCCGGGTGTTCCGCAGCGAGACCGGGCAGACCCTCACTCGGTTCCGCAACCGACTGCGGGTGCGCATGGTGCTCGACCGGATCGAGGCGGGCGAGTCGAGCTTGTCCCGCCTGGCGGCGGAGCTGGGCTTCGCGGACCACGCGCACCTGACCCGCACGGTCCGCGACGAGGTCGGCTGCACGCCATCGGCGGTCCGCGGTTTCCTCGGCCCGCGCCCCGTGCCCGCCGCGGGGGCCTAGGGCACCCAGCGGTATCCGTAAGCGGTATGCCCGTTTCGCCTACCCCGTAGCACCTCCGAAATGGGCGAACACCTCGGTCTATGCGTCCATTGTGGCGTCTCCATCTGGGGCTACCGCGACAGCGGCTCCGACAGCACGCTGAGAACCGGTGGCGGGCCAAGGTTGCAGGGCGACTCTCGACGCACCCGCCCGTGCCGGCCCAACGTCCGTCTCGTCCGCGTTGGATCACCGTGTTCTTGGGGGTACGCCTGTGGTGAGCGTGTCTGGTGTGCACGGCGACATCGTCGTCGGCTCCGTGCTGACCTGGTCGACGAGCTACACCGACGAAGAGGTCGCGCGATGCTGCGCACTCGCCGGCCGACCCACCGATCCGCTGCCCGACTACCTGCCCTACCTGCTCGTGGTCGCGCCGCTGACGAAGCTGGGCGGCGACCTGAACTACCTCTCCGGCCGGATGACCTGGACCGCGGCCCGTCCGGTGCGCAGGAACGAGACGCTGTCCGCCGAGCTGGCGGTCACCAGGCTCGACACCGTTGACGGCGTCACCAGGATCGCGTTCGACGCGCGGATCCGCGCCAGCGGCGACCTCGTCATCGAAGGCCACAGCAGGGGCGTGGTGGGGCCGGTATGAGCGAGGCGACGCTGACCGCCACACGGACCGTGACCGACGCGGACATCGACGCCTGCGCCGAACTGACCGGCGACTTCGGCGCGCACCACACCACCGGCGTCGCCGAGGGACGGATGGCGCAGGGCCTGCTGACGCTCGCCGCGACGCCGCTGCTCGCCGACCCCGGCGTGCACCTCGCCGAGTTGTCGATGGTGTTCCTCGCGCCCGTCTTCGCCGGCGACACGGTCACCTCGGTCGTCGAGATCGTTGGCACCACGAAGAAGGACGATGGTCTGGTGTCGCTCGCGTTCACGCTGTCGATCGCCAGCGACAGGGGAGTCGAAGTGCTCCGCGGCGAGGGCACCGCGACGGCACGGGCGGGGCAGTTGCCGTGGTGACCCTGTTGACGCGCGAGGTGATGCTCGACCCGTATCCGGCCTACGGGAGGCTGCGCGAGGCCGATCCGGTGTGCTGGGACGACCAGCTGCACGGCTGGGTGCTCACCCGCTTCGACGACGTGCAGGCCGCGCTGCGCGACCACGAGACGTTCTCCTCGCGCCGCGTCGACGCGTTGGTGGCCAGCAGGGGCGGCACGATCTCGCCCGAGATGGCCCGGTTCGTGCGGCTGTCCTCGACGTGGATGTGGATGCTCGACCCGCCAGAGCACGCGCGGGTGCGCGGCCTGGTGGCCGAGGGCTTCACCCCGCGCGCCATTCGCCGGATGAGGCCGCTGGTAGAGAAGATCGTGGCCGACCTCGTGAACGCGTTGGCGGACAAGGGAACCTTCGATCTGGTCGCCGATCTCGCGAGGCACGTGCCGGCACTGGTCGTCGTCGATCTGTTCGGGTTGCCATGCGCTGACGCGGCCATGCTGGCCGCTTGGTGTGACGCGATCAAGGTGTTCCTCGGCGGCGCGCTCGACCTCGGCGCGGCGGGCCCGCCCGCGGCGCGGGCGCTCGGCGAGATGATCGACTATCTCGACGAGGCAGTCCGTGCGCGGGTCGGCGACCCGCGCGACGACCTGATCAGCCGGATCATGGCGGCCCGCGACGGCGAGGACCGGCTGTCCGAGGACGAGCTGCGCGCCAATCTGCTGCTGCTGATCATGGCCGGTTTCGAGACCAGCATCGACACGATCGGCAACGTGTTGCGCGGGCTGCTCAGCCAGCGCGCGCAGTGGGATCTGCTGCTGGCCGACCCGTCGCTGATCCCGACCGCGGTCGACGAGCTGATCCGGCACGACGGGACCATCCAGCTGACGCACCGGTTGCTCACCAGGGACCTGGAGATCGACGGGGTCCGGCTGGAACGCGGGCAGCTCGCCTTTCTCATGCGCGGCGCAGCGAACCGCGACCCGGCGAAGTTCACCGAACCCGACCGGATCGACGTCAGCAGGAAGGAGACCGGGCATCTCGGGCTGGGGCACGGGCTGCACTACTGCATCGGGGCCGGGCTGGCCAGGATGGAGGGCGCCGCCGTGCTGGCCGCGCTGACCACCCGCATGCCCGATCTCGCGCTGCTGCCGGACGATCCGCCGGTGCAGCGGGCCGACAGCCTCCAGTTCCGTGGGCTGGCGAGCCTGCCGGCCACGGCAGGGGAGCGCTGACATGGCCTCGGCGGAGGAGACCCTGCACGCGGCGCTCGACGCGGCCGCCGGGGACACCACGCTCAGCTTTGCCGGCGACGGCACGGAAATCCGGCTCGACCGACTGGCCGAGCAGTCGCGCGCGACGGCCCGCGCGCTCGCGGCCATAGGCGTGCGCGCGGGCGACCGGGTCGGCCTGCTCTTCGGCAGCGAACCGGACTTCCTGCGCGTGCTGCTCGCGGTCAGCAGGCTCGGCGCGTGCGCGTGTCCGCTGCCGCTGCCCACCACCGGCCGCGACGGCTATCCGGCGCGGCTGCGCGGCATTGTCGAGACCGCCGGCATCCGGGATGTGTTGGTGTCGAACAGGATGCGCCGGTCGAAGACGATCGCCACCGCGCTGCACGGGCTCCGGGTGCTCTCCGCCGACGGGCTCGACTCCGGTGGTGACACGCGAGATCTCGAGGTCTCCTGCGACGATCTCGCGATCGTGCAGTTCACCTCCGGCAGCACCGCCCGGCCCAAGGGCGTGCGGCTGAGCCACGCCAACGTGCTGGCCGGACTGCGGGCTATCCGGTCCGGCGTCGACCTCGGACCTGCCGACCGGGTCGCCATGTGGCTGCCGCTGTTCCACGACATGGGCCTGTTCGGCACGCTCACCGCGCTGCTGGCCGGCGCGCACACGACCGTGTGGTCGCCAGCGTCGTTCGTGAAGGACCCCGCAGGCTGGCTGCGCGCGTTCGCCGACGGCCGGCACACCGTCTGCCCGCTGCCGAACTTCGGCTACGACTACCTGCGGCAGGCCGTGCCTGCCGACGAGGTCGCCGGCTACGACATGAGCCGCTGGCGGGTCGCCCTCAACGGCGCGGAACCCGTCGCGGAGGACTCGGTGCGCTCCTTCGTCGAGCACTTCGCGCCGGCCGGCTTCCGGCCGGCGGCGATGTTCCCGGTGTACGGCCTCGCGGAGGCCACGCTCGCGGTGACGTTCCCGCCGCTCGGCCGGGGACCGCGCACGGACTGGGTGCACCGGTCGCGACTGACCGACGAGTCCCTCGCCGTTCCCGTCGACTCGTCCTCGCCGGCCGCGCGCGGCGTGGTCGCGCTCGGCGGCCCGGTCGACGGCATCGAGCTGCGCATCGCCGACGAGCACGGCGTCGTGGCGGAGCGGGAGCGTGTGGTCGGCGAGGTCCAGGTGCGCGGTCCCTCGGTAACCCCCGGCTACCTCGGCGACGGTCACCAGCCCTTCACCGCCGACGGCTGGCTGCGCACCGGCGACCTCGGCTACCTCGCGGGTGGCGACCTGCACATCACGGGCCGCAGCAAGGAAATGATCATCGTCAGGGGCGCGAACTACTACCCCGAGGACATCGAGGGCGCCGTGCGCGCGGACCCCGGCGTACACCGCCGCCGGTGCGTCGCCTTCGCCGACCACGACGCCGACGGCCAGGAGCGGGTCACGCTGGTCGCGGAGACCGTCACGGCCGACGAGGACGAGCGCGCCGGGCTCGCGCAACGGTTGCGGGACAAGGTAGTCGCGGTCACCGGCCTGGATCGGCTGCTGGTCACGCTCGTCGGCCCGCACGCCATTCCCCGCACCAGCAGTGGAAAAGTCCAACGGCTCGCCGCGCGCGGTCGGTTCACCTGAGCAGCGAGGGGCACACCGTGCACACCTACGAGGTCTTCAGGCAGTTCGAACGGAACCACTGGCAGCTCGGCGACATCGACTTCGGCGCGGTCCGGCTGGACCTGGTCCGGCCGGAGTACGTGTCGATGGCCAAGAGCGGCGTGATCGGCGAGTCCAACGTCATCGCGGCCGTGCACGGCTTCCTCAACGAGTTCGTCGACGACTACGACTTCTCCACCTTCGCGGTCGTCTGGGGTTACCAGGAGGTGCAGCACCACTACGCCTTCAAGAGCTGGCTCAACGCCGTTGGCCACGACGTGGCCGACGGTCGGGTCGAGGCGATGCGCGAGCCCTACGCGCCGGGCACTACGCCGTCGGCGACGCTGGCCACCAACGTGATCTCCGAACTGACGGTCAACCACCTGTACCGACGGCTGGCCAGCGCGGTCACGGAACCTGTGCTGCGGCAGATCCTGACCAGCGCGAGCGTGGACGAGGCCGGGCACGCCCGCGAGTTCATCCACTTCGTCAAGGACCGACTGGCCAGGCGTCCCGACGAGGTCGCCTCGGTGCTGGAGACGCTGTACGTCTACACCTCCGACGCGCGCATCCGCCATCCCGTCAGCGTCTTCAAGAGCAACCTGACCGAGCTGGCCGACCACGAGACCATCGACACCGCGTTCGAGCTGTTCCTCGAGCGGGTCGCCGCCGACGGTGAACTCACCGAGCTGCACGACAAGATCCGCCGCGTGTTCGGCGGCATCACCGACCTGGACCTGTCCACCAACGGTCGGGTGCGTCGGGCGCTCGCCGAGGCGATCTCGTGACGGCCGACTGGCCGGAGGGCGAGCCGGTCCAGGTGCCGTGGCGGGTGCTCGCGGACTACCGGTGTTTCGGTTGCTCACCGCACAACGACACCGGCCTGCGCCTGACGTTTCGCCGGACCGGGGACGGCATCTCCTGCCGGCTAACCTTTGACCGGGCGTTCGAGTCCTATCCGGGCGTCGTGCACGGCGGCATCGTGTCCACCGTCTGCGACGAGATCATGGGCAACCTGTTGGTGCTGCGGACCGGGCTGTCGGTGTGCACCACGACGCTGCGCACGCGGTACGTCGCGCCGGTGCTCGTCGGCCGCGAGTACCTGTGCGTGGCGCGGACCCAGGTCCGCGCCGCCGACCCCAGCCCCTACCGGGCGCAGGCGGAGGTGTTGCTGCGCAACGGAACGACGGCGGTCACGGCCGTCGGCCAGTACCTGCCGATGACGACCCAACAGGCGCGGTCCCGGATGGACCTCACTGACACCGAGTCCGCGCTCGTCGAGCGCGAACTCGCCAGGATCAGCAACCACCGCAAAGGAGAGCCCGGTGCCTGAGGTAGCCGACGAGACGACCGTGGCGGACGGCATCACCGACACGGTCACCGCCATCGTGGTCAGGGAGATCGGCGCGGTCGACGGCCCTGACGTCGATCTGTCCACTCTGGACGGTGTGGACTCCGTCAAGGTGCTCAGGGTCGTGGCCACCGTCGAACGGATCTACGACATAGAGCTGGAGGACGAGGAGGTGTTCGCCTTCCACACCATCGGCGACGTCGTCGACGCGGTGCGGTCGGCGCTGGCGGACCGGGAGGCCGCGCCGTGACCGTGGCGGAGACCAACCAGCACTACGACCTCGACCCGAGGATCTTCGAACTGTTCCTCGGCGAGACCAGGAAGTACAGCTCCGGCCTGTACCGCAACGACAGCGACTCGCTGGACACCGCGCAGCGCAACAAGCTGCACTACGTGGCCGGGCGGCTCGCGCTGCGGCCGGGGCAGCGCCTGCTGGACATCGGCAGCGGCTGGGGCGCGCTGATCCTGTTCGTGGCGGCCAACTACGGGGTCAGCACGGTCGGCGTCAGCCCGGCGCCAAACCAGCGGGACTACGTCGCGGCGCGGGCGGCCGAGCGCGGCCTCACCAACCGGGTGCGGGTGCGGACCGGGCGCGTCGAGGACATCACGCTCGAGCGGCGCGGATTCGACGCGATCACCATGCTCGGCTCCATCGTGCACATGCCCAACCTCGCCGAGGTCTTCACGAAATGCCGCGCCGCGCTGCGACCCGGCGGCATGTTGTACGTGTCCGAGAGCTGCTACCGCAACGCGGCCAAGCGCGCGGAGTTCAGCACCCGCCCCAGCGCGGCGTTCGTCCGCGAGTCGATCTTCGGCTGGGGCGACCTGCGGCCGCTGTCGGACCTGGTGCGCGGCGCGGAGGACGCCGGCCTCACCATCACGGCGGTGGACGACCTGACCGCGCACTACCACCGGACCATCGAGGACTGGCTGGCCAACGTGGCCGCCAACGCGGACCGCCTTGACGCGATCTCCGAGGGCCTCGCCGACGACCTCACCCGGTACCTGCGAACCGCGAACGCCGGTTGGGGCTTCACCACCAAGCACTACGCGCTGGTGTGCCGGAACAAACGATGAGGGGACGCGTCATGGCGGGTGCGGCACGGTCGCCGGAGCCGATCGGTGGGCCGCTGCTCACCGCGGCCGAACTCGACCCCGCAGTGCGCACGTTCCTGCGCGTCGCGGCGCACGGCGGCCGGTGGGACGTCGACACCGAGTTCGACTGGGGCACGGCGGACGCGGACCGCCTCACCGAGGGGGAGCGGTCGGCGGTCGAGTTTGTCACCGTCATTGAGGACCACCTGCCCGGCTACTTCGCCATGTACGACAGGCACTTCCCGGTCGACGACTCCGTCGACCTGCCCACCTTCGAACACAACCGCGAGCTGTACCACTTCTCCGTCCGCTGGGCGCAGGAGGAGGACACGCATGCGCTGGCGCTCGCGCGCTACCAGCTCGCCGCCGGGATGGCCGAGCCGGACACACTGCGCGGCGCGCTGGCCGTCGAGGGACACAAGCGGTTCGACCTGCCCTACCCGCACGCCGTGCAGTTCTTCACCTATGCGCTGGTACAGGAGAAGGCGACGCAGCTCTACTACCAGCACCTGCGGCGGGCCGTCGGCGATCCGCTGCTCGCGGACGTCCTTGGCCGGCTCAGCCGCGACGAGGCCAGGCACTTCGCGTTCTTCGCCGACGTCGTGCAGCTGTACCTGCGGCGGCACGGCGAGGCGATGGTCGAGCCGATCCGGGCCGTCGTCGCGGACTTCCGAATGCCGTTGGCCGACACCATCAAGGGCTACTGGCGGTGGGCGCTGCGGATCGCAGACGTTGCCAGGTACGACCACACCGAGGCGTACGAGCACCTCATCAAGGTGGTGAACCGGGCGGTGGACGCGCCGTCGGACCGGGTCGACGAGCTGACCGCGTTCGTCGCCGCGTGCCGCTCGCTGACCGAGGCTTAGCGCTCCTGACAGAGGGTTTTGAGGTTCACGTGCCGCCGAGTGTGAGTACCTCGTCAGCCGCCTGAGCGATCAGGGTGGTCAGGTCATGGGCGGGGGTGTCGGCCCATGCTCGATTGGCGCGTTCGAAGGCGGCCATTCCGACCTGTGCTGTGAGTCGCGCTGTCGGGCGGGTGATCCCGCGCGCGGTGAGGGCGTCGGTGAGGGCGTCGATGAGGGCGGCGGTCTTGGCGTAGGCGCGTTCTTGCAGGGCCGGGGTCACGGCGATGACCTCCGCTCGCTGCTGCGCCACCGAGCGGTTGGCGATGAGTAGCGGGACCACGGCGGTGAACGCGCGGACCATGACGGGCAGCGGTGCCAGGCGGTCCGGCGCGGTGGCGACGGCGTTGACGAGGATCGCGCGTAGCTCCGCTTCGCCGTCGAAGAGCACCTCGCGCTTGTCGGCGAAGTGGCGAAAGTAGGTGCGCTCGGTGACCCCGGCCCGTGTGGCGATCTGTGCGGTGGTCGTCTCGTCGTAGCCGCGTTCGCGGTACAGCTCCAGGGCCGCCGCCCGCAGTCGGGTGCGCGCCTGCGATCCGTCTCTCGGCATGATCTGCATTCTACGTAGTGTCAGGGACTGCCGCTACCTGGTAGTGTCAGTAACTGTCACTACAGGCGTTCGGAGGAGAACCAATGACTCCCGTTCCCGCTACCGCGATCCGATTCCACGAATACGGCGAACCAGCCGACGTCCTGCGCGAGGACCGTGTCGAGATCCCCGACCCCGGCGCCGGCCGTGTCCGTGTGCGGGTGACCGCGGCCGGGCTCAACCCCGCCGACTGGGAGCTCTGCCGCGGATTCATGCCGGCTGGCTTGCCGCGCGGCATCGGCTACGACGTCGCCGGAGTGGTCGACGCCGTGGGTGAGCACGTCGATGACATCGTGATCGGCGAGCTCGTCTTCGGGACGGCGGACTTCCTCACGCAACCCAGCGCGGGCGCCGCCGACGTCGCGATCCTCGACAGCTGGCATCACGTGCCCGAGGGCCTCGATCCCGTCGCGGCCGCCGTCTTGCCGATGGCCGTGCAAACCGCCACCTGGACCCTCGACGCGATAGGCGTCGAGCCCGGGGCCACGCTCCTGGTCAACGGCGCCGGCGCGATGGTCGGGTTCGCCGCCGCCCAGATCGCCCTTCGTCGGGGCGTGCGGGTCATCGCTACCGCTGGCTCTACCTACGCGGCGCAGCTCACCGCCCAGGGTGCTCAGGTCACCTCGTACGGCGCGGGGATGGCCGATCGGGTGCGCGAGCTCGCCGGTGGCCCGGTCGACTTCGTGTTCGACGCTCCGCCGCCGAATGCGGGATCCATCCCCGAACTCATCGCCATCACCGGGGACCCGCACCGCGTCATGACGATCAGCAACCATGACGAGGCGAGGCGACTCGGCGCGCGGGTCAACCTCGACCACGTCACCGATCCGGTACCAGCCGCCACGTTCCTGCCCGACTACGCCGCGCTCGCAGCCGACGGCGCGTTCACTGTCCCGATCGCGCGCACCTACCCGCTTGGCGAGTGGCGGTCCGCCGTCGAACTCGGCACGTCCGGACACCCCCGCGGCAAGCTCGTCCTGCTCCCCGAACACAACGCGCGCCACCGGTAAAAGGGGTAAAGCACGGGCACGGTCAACATGATCGGTCCGCGCAGCGAATCTGGAACACGCGCTCGCGGGGAAGTCGTCGGCGGAATCGCCGGGAGCGCGGTGTTCACCCGGATCTGGACAGCCTTCACCGGCCAGGGGCCGCCGGCCGTGACCTCCGGCACCGCACGCCGCCGTTGCCGCGCAGCTCCACCACCTCCTGTGCTGCTGTCGGCTCGGCTCCGAACCGGCGGCCCTGTGGCCTCCCGATGTTCAGCCGTGGCCGAGGACCCTGTGCGGGCGGTACGGAGCTTCGAGCCGGCTGCGTTCCTCCTCGCTCAGCGCGATGTCGACGGCCGCGATCGCATCCTCAAGGTGAGCCAGGGTGGTCGCTCCCACGATCGGTGCGTTGACTGCGGGATTGCCCAGCAGCCAGGCCAGCGCGATCTGTGCTGGCGGGAGGCCGCGTCCGTCGGCGACCGCACAGACCACGTCGACGACGTCGTGATCGGCCTCGTCGTACATGTCGTCGGCCACCGGGTCGGCGCCGGCTCGAACGGTTTGCCGCCGGCCGCCACGGCGGCGGCTGCCAGTGAGCAGGCCACGGGCGAGCGGGCTGTAGGGAATGACGCCGACGCCTTGATCCCGGCAGAGCGGGATCATCTCCCGCTCCTCTTCTCGGTACACCAGGTTGTAGTGGTTCTGCATCGACACGAACCTGCTCAGCCCCGCCGTCCTGGCGCTGTGCTGAGCCGTGGCGAACTGCCAGGCATACATGCTCGACGCCCCGAGGTAACGGGCCTTACCGGCCTGCACCACGTCGTGCAACGCCGCCATTGTCTCGGCGATCGGCGTGTGGTCGTCCCAGCGGTGGATCTGGTACAGGTCCACATAGTCGGTGCCGAGCCGGCGCAGCGAGGCGTCGATGGCCGCCAGGATGTGCTTGCGGGACAGTCCCCTGTCGTTGGGACCGGAGCCCGTCGGGTAGAAGACCTTGGTTGCCAGCACGTAGTCCTCGCGGCGGGGCAGCAGCTTGGCGAGCAGCCGTCCGGTGATCTGTTCGCTGGCCCCGCCGGAGTAGATGTCGGCGGTGTCGAACAGCGTGACCCCGGCCTCCACGGCACGCCGCACGATCGGTTCGGCGGCGGCCTCGTCGAGATGCCACTGTCGTGTCGTCCGGTCGCCGTAGCTCATCATGCCCAGCCCGATCCGGGACACCTGTAGACCCGACGAACCCAGCCGTGCGTACTTCACATCGTCTCCTCACGTGCTCCAGGATTTTGTTTCGTGGCAGGAAGACGGCCGGTCACTCGCACGACCGCGCAGCCGACCGTGGCCGTCGTTCACCGTTGTTCCTCCGACGCAGCGAGGCTCGCGTCGTGTTGATCGGTCGAGGTCGAGGCCGCTGGTTCAGCGGATGCCGGCTGGTGCAGGGCGACCCCGGCGACGACGAGCGCGATACCGGCCAGGTCCTGCGCGGTGGGTACCTGGCCGAGGACGACCAAGCCGATACCGGTCGCGGTCGCGGGCAGGATCGCAAGCATGAGCGCGAACGTGGCCCGAGGGAGCCGGGCCATCGCGAGCTGGTCGGTGACGTAGGGAATCACCGAGGAGCACAGCCCGACGCCGATGCCCCACAACAGCAACACCGGGTGCCCCAGAGCGGTGGCCGCGCCGGAGATACCACATGGCATCGCGGCAACCGCGGCAACGATCATGGCGACACCGAGCTGGTCGATGCCGCTCATCGGGTTGCCGGCTCGGCTGGTGGACCCGTCGGCTGCGGTGTTGGCGATCCGGTGGCCGAGCACGACGTAGAGCATGAACCCGGCACAGTTGGCGAAGGCGAACACGAATCCCAGCGCCTGACCGGCCAGGCGGACGTCGGTCAGCGCCGCGACCCCACCGATCGCCAGCGCCAGCGCCAGCAGGTTGCGCCGGGTACGGGCGCCGACCGCAGCCAGCACGACGGTGCCGAGGAATTCGATCGCGCCGACGGTGGACAGCGGCAGCCGGTCCACGGCCAGGTTGAACAGCGAGTTCATCGCCGCCAGCACCGCCCCGAGGCCAAGCAGTACCCACCGCTGCGAGATGGCCATCCTGGCCAGCAGTCGCCACGGCCGGCGCCAGATCGCGAAGACCACCGCGGCGCTGGCGATCCGCAGCCACGCCACCCCGAGCACGCCGACGTGGACGAACAACAGCACCGCCAAGGACGGCCCCAGGTAGTGGAACACCGCGCTGACCATGAAGAACGAGGCAGGCGGCAAGCCTGCCACCCTGCCGTCGACGCCGCCGGGCCGGCCAGTTGCCGCTGTAGACCGAACCCCACGTGCGCCCATGACACAATGTTGCTGGGCTGAAGCCGGTAGATACAGGGCAATATGAAGGGCAGGGGATCGACTTGCCTGGACAATCACGCTCAAACGGCGCTTCGTCCTTCAGCAATGTGAATCCGCTGCTGGACGAGGTGAACCGCCGGTTGCTCGCCGAGCTGGACGCCGATCCACGGATCACGATGTCCGCCCTGGGCCGCCGCATCGGCATGAGCGCCCCCGCTGTGACCGAGCGGATCCAGCGCCTGGAACGGGCCGGTGTCATCACCGGCTATCGGCTGGAGGTCGATCCCGCCGCGCTTGGGCTGCCCATCACCGCGTTCGCCCGCATCCGCCCCGCCGTCGGCCAGCTTCCCAAGATCGCCGAGCTCGCTCGGTCGCTGCCGCAGGTCAGCGAGTGTCACCGCGTCACCGGTGAGGACTGCTTCCTGATCAAGATGCATGCTCCCACCGTGCAGCAGCTGGAGGACCTCCTGGATCGCTTCCTGCTCTACGGACAGACCGTCACCTCCATCGTGGTCTCCACCCCGGTGGCACCACGACCGCTGCCACTCGACGCCGATGGCACGACGGGGACATGACCGGGCTGTGTTCGCCGCGCTAATCCGCTCGTTCTCCCCGTCTCGCGGGATGGGCAGCGGCGAGTGGCGCTCGCCACCTCGCGGATGACCAGCAGAGCGAAATCGAAGGCACCGACCCGACCCGTACCTTCCCGCGAACCAAGCGCGACGACACCTGACGCCAGCTCTGCGGAAACAAGGTCTTCGTAGGTCACGAAGCGTTCCGTTCTGACCGATTAAGTATGACCTCAATGCGAATCCAGTAGATGGCCAGCGTTGCTGTCTCGCCGATCAGGAGGCCCAGCCAGATCCCGACGACGGTTGAATCCAGAGCATTGGCCAGAAGATAGGCCGACGGAAGGCCTATCATCCATTCGCCGAGGAGTACGCACACTAGGCCGCCGGTTCCATCACGTAGGCCGCTCTGCGCGCCCACAAATGAGGATTGAATGCAAATGATGAACAGCCAGGCGGCTACGGGCCATACTAACTGCCAGGTCGACCCAAGGTTCCTTGACAACTCGGTGCCGACTAACAGGGTGACCAGCTCGCCTCCGAAGAACATCAAGCCGGCGCACAACAGTAGGCCGTACAGGATTCCGCACAGCGCACCGCCGGCGATCGCGATCCTGGTCTTGTTACGCGCGCCGGAGCCGTCTAAGTATCCAATCCTCGAACTGACGGCGGTCGCCACTCCCAAACCCAGGGATGAGCCCCAATCGCTCAATTTCGCCATCACCACCTGCACTGTGACGACGAGAATTCCATGCGGTGCCGCTATGAGCATCGCGATCGGGAGAACGCCCTCTCGGATGGCGATACGGAACGCAAACGGAGTGCCAAGGCTGAGTACCCGCACGAACTGTCGTCGATCGAACGAGATGGGGAGACGTAGCAGCTCGGCAAGGACGCCAATCTTAGACAGTCTCAGCAGCGTCCACACTGCCATCAAAGATATCATCGGAGTAGCCGCTAACGCGATGCCGGCACCGAAAGTCCCACGCGCGGGAATCCAATCTGTGCCATGTGACAGTACCAAGCAGAGCGCGGCGTGCGCGGGTACCGATAACCACAGCACAATAGTTCCCACGCCTGACTTGCCAACCGCAGTCGATATACACCGTACGGCCACATACATTGCCCAGAACGGAAGGCCCAGAGCCGCGCCTCGCAGGTACGCCAACGAGAACTCCATCGTCTCGTGACTCGCGATGAGGCGCAGAATTAAAGGTGCGAAGAGCTGAAGGACAAGGGCTAATATTGTACCCGCGACGGCGGCGACGATCAGTCCCTGATGCGCGATCTTCCTCATCCCGGCCCGATCCGCGCGCCCATATGCCTCCGACACCAGTGGAGTCAACGAGGTGACGGTACCGATCGCCAACAAGAAGAACAGGACGTATATCCCAGAGGCGATGCCAACTCCAGCGAGCTGTTGTGGGCCGAGCCGAGATACGACCGAAGTCTCAACCAGGGATATACAGAGCTGCGCCAGGAAGGTGATCGAGACAGTCAGCGATGGTGCCCAAATGATTCGCGCTTCCCGCCATGGTGATTCTCGTTGACCTCGCGTTGCGCGCAACGTGTGCGTGTCACGTCCCAACTCGGAGCGGGTCGTGGTCACGATTCATCTCCACGGTTGCCGCATGCGATTGTATTCCGCAAAATTATTCGCCCCCAGATTGTGACTTACCATCGGACTCGCCTGCCGCATCGCTCAGTCAACCCGGTGACCTCCAGTTGATCATGACCGTGGCTGCGGGCGTCATCGTAGGCCCAACCGCGTGGTGAACGTTGGACGAAACAACCCTGTTGGGCTCAGGAAGATCGCGTCCGCTCGGGCGAAGACCTACCGCCAGGTGCGGAAGCTGATCACCGCCCGGCATGAGGGCATCCCCACTCCTATACGCTGCTGCGCCGCTGCGGATCGCCCATCCGGATCACCCCACAGTGGCCCGAATGCGTTGCGGCAGTTGCGGTTCACTGCCAAGGATGGACATGTCGGGCTGACATACTGGTCCACATCGACCTCCCCGTAGGTGCGGGGTTGACAGCTCCAACAGCACCTGCATAACCTTGCCATAGCAAGGGTTTTACTAGTTTCGACTATGAAAAGCCGAAGTCCCCCAACCTTTTCGGCCCGGATTGACGAATGCCTTCCCTGATATGGGAGGCAATTTGTGCTGGGCGCGAAACAGTGCCACCGAAACCTTGTAGGCGAACCTCTAGTCCCGGAACCGTTCGTGGTCGCGCAACACCTGAGACCGCATCAGCCCGGGAGTGATCCTTGAAGACCCGCGCGCGAGCGCGGGTGTTCGCGAGCCGGGTTATGGATGCGAGGCAGGCGGCGGTGTCCTACATACTGGGTTACAGCGGTATCCATGGCAGTCTGAGGCATCTGCGTGACCGGTATCCCGACGCGGATCGCCGGCTTCTGCATCTGATGCAGGGCTTGGACTCCGCGGCCGCGCTGGTGCGTGATGGGCGGATCGTGGCGGCCGCGGCGGAGGAGCGGTTCACCGGCGAGAAGGGCACTGGCGACTTCCCGGTCCAGGCGATCGAGTACTGCCTGCGCACAGCCGGGATAACCGCCGCGGATCTCGACGTGGTGGCGCATTCGTTCCACTACACGCTGGATCCAGACATTGCGGAGCTGGATGAGGACGCCGCTGGGCAGTTCGCGTCGCTGTATCGGCCGGAGCGGCAACGGGAGTTGTGGCGCACGTTGGTGGGGCCGATGCCCCGGCGTGACTTCGTGGCCGTGCCCCATCATGTGGCGCACGCGCACAGCGCGTTGGACCTGAGTGGTTTCGACAGTGCCGTGGTGATCGTGAGCGACGGCATGGGCGAGACCGAAAGCATGACCGTGCTACGGGCCGACACCGACGGCCTGCGGCCGATCCTGACGGTGCCCGCGAGCCATTCGCTCGGTGTGCTGTACAGCTTGGTCACGCACCATCTGGGGTTCCTGCCCGCGATGGACGAGTACAAGGTGATGGGCCTGGCGTCGTTCGGCGACCCCGACCGGTTCGGGGACGTGTTCACCGACCTGGTGCGGCTTGCGCCGGAGGGCGGGTACGTGATCCCGCTGTTGACCGGCGAAGTCGACCGGCGCAGCCAGGACCTGCACGAGGGCGCGCTGGCCAGGCTGGTGGACCTGTTCGGCCCGGCCAGGCAACCGGGCGAGGAGTTGACCCAGCGGCACAAGGACATCGCCGCCGGACTGCAACGCCGTTTGGAGGACCTGGTGTTGCGCACGGCCGAATGGGCGCGGTCGACCACCGGCGAGGCGCGGCTGTGCCTGGCAGGCGGGGTGGCACTGAACTGCACCGCGAACGGCCGGATCGTTGACTCAGGGCTGTACGACGACGTCTTTGTTCAGCCCGCCGCGGGCGACGACGGCGCCGCGCTGGGTGCCGCGCTGGCGGTGTCGAGTCGCGACGGGAACCCGCGTGTGCGGATGACGATGCCGTACTGGGGTAACGCGTACCGGGACGAGACCCTGCGTGAGGTCGCCGCGTCGACCGAGGGCTTCGTGGTGGAGGAGTTCACCGACGACCGGGCGCTGGCCGCGCGAGTGGCCGGGGAGTTGGCCGACGGGAAGATCCTGGCCTGGTTCCAGGGTGGGATGGAGTTCGGGCCGCGCGCGTTGGGCAACCGCAGCATCCTGGCCGACCCCCGCTCGTCCGAAACCCGGGACCTGGTCAACCTGCGGATCAAGAAGCGAGAGGACTTCAGGCCGTTCGCGCCGGCCGCGAAAGCCGAGTCCGCGGCCAAGTTCTTCGAGATCAAGCCTGGTGCGGAAGACCAGTACGCGCACATGGTGGTGCTCACCCGCACCAGGCCCGAGCACGTCGCCGGGCTCGGAGCGGTGACGCACGTCGACGGCACCACGCGGGTGCAGACCGTGCGACGGGAGCACAACGTCCGGTTCTGGGAGCTGCTGGACGCGTTGGAAGAGCGAATCGGCGTGCCGGTGGTGCTCAACACCTCGTTCAACGTGCAGGGGCAGCCGATCGTGCGCACGCCGCAGGAGGCGGTGGCGACGGTCCGCGACGCGCGGTTGGACGGCCTGGTCCTTGGCCGCACCTACTTGCGCCCGGTGGGTGTGGAGGCTGCCCGATGAGCCCGAACCCCGCGGACACGCCGGCCGGGGTCGGTATGGTCGCGGAGGTCGCCAGGGTGCTGGCCGAGCAACTGGGCAGGTCGGAACTGGCTCCCGACCAGGATTTCTTCGCTGAGGGCGGGCATTCGGTGGCCGCGACGCGGGTCGCGGTCGTACTACGCCGGTGGCTCGGCCGGGCGGTGCCGATCAACGCCATGCATCAGTTCCGCACCGCCGAGGCTCTCGCCGCGGCGTTGCCCGGCTTCCCGCTGCTGGAGCAGCCTCCGGCGACCGTGGTCGGGCCGGCAACGGAGGAGCTGTCTGCGTCGCAGCGGGCAATACTGACCGCGATGCGGCTGACTCCGCAGGTCGGGGTCTACAACATCGGTGTCGCGGCGGAGCTGTCTGGTCCGCTGTCGGTCGACCGGTTGCGGGCGGCGATCAGTTCGGCGGCGGCGACCCAGTCGGGCGCGTTCGCCCGGCTCACGGCCGAGGACTCGGTCCGACGCGGGACCATCGGGATCGACCTGTGTGAAGCCGCCGACCCGTCGTCCGAATGGGCCGTCGGACTGGTGACCGAGCCGATCGACGTCCACAACGGACCGATCATTCGAGCGGGGTTGGCGAGCACCGGCCCGCAGACGAGCCTGTTCGTGTTGGCCGTGCCGCATCTGTTCTTTGACGGGCTCGCGGTGCGTTCGCTGCTGGGCGCGATCGCCGCCGCGTACCGGGGCGAGCGTCTGCCGGTTGCCGATCTGACCGTTCCGGACCCCACCGTGGACCGTGGCCGGACGGCTGATGACGACGCCGAGTCGACCAGGCTGTGGGGGCAGCGCCCACGCACCGATCCGACCGACGTGCGGGGCGGGTACCAGGCCGGCCGGTGGACCGCCGAGCAGTCCTCGGCAATCAGGTCCGCCGCGGCCGCGTGCGGCGGCACCGTGTTCAGTGTTGTGTACGCGGGTATCGCCGTCGTGGCCGACCGACTGGGCGACGGAGAGCCGGTCAGCGTGGCGTTTCCGGTGTCCCAGCGGGGCACGACCACGATCGCTGACGGACACCGGATCCATCTGGACCAGGTGACCTTGACGGTCGGCCAGGACGACACCCTGCGCTCTCTCGTCGAGGCCATCACCGCCAGGGTCACCGACGTGCTGGCTCGACCAGGGCTCGACCAGGATGACCGCCCGCCGCCGCCCGTGGTGCTTGCCCCGCAAGACAATCCGTTCAGTGAGTTCACCCTGCCTGACATCCAAGTGCTGCCACGTCTGGTGCACAACGGCACGGCGAAGTTCGAGATCACGCTGCTGCTGTTCGACGACGATGTGGAGATCGGCCTGGACGTCGAGTACCTGCACCAGTCGAGCACGCCGGACCATGCCGCCCGCCTGCAACACCTGATCATGGACACCGTCACGAGGTTGGCCACTGATCCCGGACTGTCGGTCCGTGACCTCGCTCTCGGGTCCGATGTGGACAGTGGGCTGACCGGTTCACGGGTGGAGTACGACCGGGATTCCTCGATTCACGGGCGGTTCGCCGAGATCGCCATGCGACACCCGGACCACATCGCTGTTGAGCGGGATGGCCAGCTGGTCACCTATCGGCAGCTCGGGCTCGCCGCCGACCTGGTCGCCGCGCGGATACGCAAGGAGCTGCCCGGTGCGGGTTCGGCGGTGGCGATCTCCGCCGCGCGGTCGCCGGAGCTGCTCGCGGCCGTGTTGGGTGTGCTGGCCGCTGGTCACCACTACGTGCTGCTCGACGCCGCGGCGCCGGTGGCTCGGCGACGCGAGATCGTGCATGCGTCGGAGGTGCGGCTGTTGCTCACCGACCGGGCCGCCGCTGACGACCTCGGCGTGCCCACGCTGCCCGTGGCGGACCACCTGGCTGAGCTGTCCGACCTGCTCGGGGAACCGGACTGGTCAGGCTGGGTCGAGGTCGACCCGTCGGCCCCGGCCTGCGTCTTCTTCAGCTCCGGTTCCACCGGTTCGCCCAAGGCGATCCTGTCCCCGCACCGCGCGACCCTGCGCACGTTCGACGGACAGGAGTTCGGCGGCTTCGGCCCCAACACTCGCATGCTGCACGTCGCGGCCCTGCCATGGGACGCGTTCAGCCTGGAAACCTGGGGTCCGCTGCTCAACGGCGGCACCTGCGTGCTGCACCCTGACGAGGATCTGGATCTCGACAGCCTCGCGAACTCCCTGCGCACCAAGGCGATCAACACCCTGTGGCTGTCGGCGGCACTGTTCAACGCACTGGTAGACCACGCGCCGGACGCGCTCGCCGGCGTGCGGCGGCTGATGATCGGCGGCGAGACACTGTCACCCGAGCACGTGTCCCGGCACCTGAGCGCCGGAGGCGGAGGCTCGCTGACCAACGGCTACGGCCCGGCCGAGTCGACGGTGTTCGTCACGACGTACCCGATCACGACTCCGCCAACCGGTCCCGTTCCGGTCGGCACGGTGGTCGCGAACACCGAGGTCCGGCTACTGGATCGGTATGGTCACCCGGTTCCGCCGCACTGGCCGGGGGAGCTGTGCGTGGCGGGCGACGGGCTGGCTTTGGGCTACCGGTCCGACCCGGCGAGCACCGCGGACCGATTCCGGCCGCACCCGTGGGGGGCTCCTGGGGAGCGGATCTACCACACCGGCGACCTGGCCACGGTGGACGACGACGGCACGATCCACCTGTTGGGCCGGTTGGACCGGCAGGTCAAGGTGTCCGGCTACCGGGTCGACCCGGCCGAGATCGAGGCCGCGATCCGGGCGGCGACCGGTGGCCATGCCGCTGTTCTCACCCCGATCGCCCCGACCGGCACCAGGGAGATCATCGCTTTCACCACGTCGGGAAATTCCACTGTGGACGGTACGGACGGCGAGCAGGTCCGGGCCGCGCTGGCAGGCACGCTGCCCGCGTACCTGGTGCCCTCAAGGGTGATCCCACTGCCCGAGCTGCCGCTCACCAGGAACGGGAAGCTCGACACCGCCGCGCTGCTGGCGTTGGCAGACACCCCTGCGCAGAACGGAGCACAACCGTTGACGAGCGGAGCATCCCCCGAGGTCGAACCGGCGGCGCTGGTCCGGACCGTGGTCGCCGCCGTGGTCGCCGAGCAGCTCGGCCGGGAACCGGTGCCAGGACAGAGCTTCCTGATGGCGGGGGGCACTTCGCTGACCGCCGCCCGTGCCGCTGCGGAACTGACCCGGCTGACGACGGTCGCCGTCAGCCCGCGTGAACTGCTCCGCGACTGCACCGTGGAATCGCTCTGCGATCTGGTGTTGTCGCGTTCGGACGGTGTGCCCGACTTCGAGCACCGAGTGCGCGTCGCGGCCCACCTGGTCACCATCCCGCGCGAACTGCGCGCCGAGGTCGGTCGGATGGCCGACCGATGAGCGTGCTCACGGGTGAGGCGTTCACGCTGGGGCTCGGTGATCCCGAGGGCGACGCGTTGGCACTCACCGGCGCCCAGCGGGAGATCTGGTTCGCCGAGCAGCTCTCCGGTCCGTCCGCCCGGTACACGATCCCGGTGTCGCTGCTGCTGGACGAGTCCCTCGACGCATCCCGCCTGGCCGACGCCATGCTGTCGGTCGCCCGATCTCGGGCCGCGCTCAGAACCGTCCTGTCGGTACGAGACGGCCGTCCAGAACAGACTGTCCACACGGTACGGTCAATCGACCGTGAGCCGGTCGCGACGAACGAGTCCGACGCCGAGCGGATCGCCGCCGCCGTCGCCCGGCAGGGCGCGGACGCCTGGCGGATCGAACAGTATCCCCTGGCGGACGGCCGGGCGCTGCTCGTCCTGGTGTGGCACCACGCGTTCGTCGACGGCTGGTCGGTGGAACTGTTGCTGACCGACCTCGCCACGGCGTACCGCGAGGGCATATCCCGGCGCGATGCGATTGCGCCGGCGGACCTGGTGACGGCCGAACGGGAACTGCTGTCCGGCGAAGCCGGGGAGGCGGCGCTGCGACGGCGGGTGCGCGCGTGCAGTCCGCTGCCGGAGCCGTGGCGTCCACCGGCGGCGCTGAGCACGTCGCTGTCCGGCATCGGCGAGACGGTCACCGTCACGTTCCCGCAAGAGTGGGTCGACGCACTGACCGCGGCTGCCACGTCGGCGGGGGTCACGCCGTACGTGGCCGCGCTGACGGCGTTCGGTGAGGTCGCGCGCCGGTTCGGCGGCACGGACTGTGTGCTCATCGGCACTCCCGCGCACAACCGACTCAGCCAGGAACGCCAGGACACAGTTGGCATGCTCGCCAACACCGTCGCACTGCGGCTCGCCGCCGCTGCGGGCAGGCGGTTCGCAGGCGTCGCCGCCGAGGTCGCGGACATCGTGTACGACGCGGTGGACGACGCCGGGATCCCGCTGAGCGAACTTGCCTCCGCGGTGCGTCCCGACGACGACACCGCACCCCTGGTGCGGTTGCTGTTCGGTATGCACGAGGACGGCGCCGCACCCGAGTTCACGCCGGGGCACCCGGCGCGCCGGCTCCGCGTGCACACGGCGACCGCCAAGTTCGGCATGACCTGGACCCTGCTGCGGTCCGGCGAGCAGCTGATCCTGGAGGTCGAGTACGACACCGCGCTGGCCGACCGGCCCATGGTCGCCTCGATGATCGAGTCCTGGGCCACGGTGCTGCGCGCCGCCACCACCAGTACCGCGCTCGACCGCATTCCCCTCGCGGAGGCCGCGTCGACCGAACTGTCCACAGTGGAGGTCGACACGATTCCGGCCGCCGTGCTGGCGAGCGTGGCGCGCACGCCGCACGCGGTCGCCGTCCTCGACGGTGACCACCGGTGGACCTACGCCGAACTCGCCGAGCGCGCCGGACAGTGGCGGGCCGCGATCCTGGCGACCGGGGTGCGCCGAGGCGCCCGCGCTGCCGTGGTGGTCGAGCGGGGAGGCGAGACGATCGCCGCCCTGCTCGGGGTGCTGTCCGCCGGGCTGACCTACCTGCCGATCGAACCCGACCTGCCCGCCGCCCGTGCCCGCTTCTACGTAACTGACGGCTCGGCGGAGCTTCTCGTTGGGGTGCCTGCCAAGGCCGCGGCTCTCGGCCTGACCGACCTGCCCCTGGTGAGCGCGCCCGCCGAGGCCGCGGCGCCGGTCGTGCCCGTCGACCCCAGCGACCCGGCCTACCTCATCTACACCTCGGGCTCGACCGGTGTGCCCAAGGGCGTGCTGGTGCCGCACTCCGCCGTGACCAGTCTGGTGGAGGTCGGCGCGCGGAGCATCGGATTCGGCGCGGGCGATGTGTGGCCCGCGTTCCACTCCTACGCCTTCGACGTGAGTGTCTGGGAGATCTGGGGCGCGCTGAGCACCGGCGGCCAGCTCGTGATCGTGGACAGGGACACCGCTCGTGATCCGGCCGCTCTGCGCCGGCTCCTGCGGGATCACCGGGTCACGGTCCTGAACCAGACGCCGTCCGCGTTCCGCACGCTCGAACGTGCCGACGCTGCCGAGTCCGACGCGTTGTCCTTGCGGCACATCGTCTTCGCGGGCGAGCAGGTGCAGTTGGACGCCGTCGAGCGGTGGCGCGCACGCCATCGTGGGCACCGCATGTGGAACCTGTACGGCATCACCGAGACGACCGTGCACGTGACCGCCTACGAGCTGACCGCCGAGCGGGAGCGCAGCGCAGGACCGATCGGCGTGCCCATGCCGCGCGCGGAGATCCACCTGCTCGACCACACCGGACACCCGGTCGCGCCGTACCAGGTCGGCGAGATCCACGTCGGCGGGCACGGCGTCGCCCATGGCTACTGGGGCCGCCCAGGGCTGACCGCCGAACGGTTCGTGCCACACCCCAGCCGCCCCGGCGCACGTCTCTACCGCAGCGGTGACCACGCGTGGCGGGATGAGCACGGCCGTCTGCACTACGCAGGCAGGACCGACGAGCAGGTCAAGGTCCGGGGTTTCCGGATCGAACTGCCTGAGATCCGCGCCGCGCTGCTGGCGCACCCGGCTGTGACCGACGCCGCAGTGCTGCTGCGCCGCGACGACAACCCCAGGCTGCACGCGTACTTCACCGCGTCCGCCGTTCTCGGGATCGAGGACCTGCGCGAGGAACTCGCCCGCACCCTGCCGGTCCACATGATCCCGCACCTACTGCACCAGGTCTCCGACATCCCGCTGACCGAGAACGGGAAGATCGACAAGCGGGCGCTGCTGGCGACCTCGGGCCCCACCCGTCCCGCTCGGGTGTTGCAGCCACCACGTACCGAGGTCGAAAGCATTCTGCTGGACATCTGGCGGACAGCCCTCGGGCGCGAGGACATCGGCGTGACCGACAGCTTCTTCGTCCTGGGCGGCGACTCGATCAGCAGCCTCCAGGTCGTCGGTGGCGCAGCCGAACGCGGCATCCGACTGTCGGTCAAGGACATTTTCGAGTACCCGACCATCCGAACCGTCGCCGAGCACGCTGGCACCACCACGCCACCAGAGACCCCGGCCAACACACCGTTCTCGTTGATCAGTGCCGAGGACCGCGCCCTG
The DNA here is from genome assembly GCF_008386585.1 of Solihabitans fulvus. GTDB lineage: Bacteria > Actinomycetota > Actinomycetes > Mycobacteriales > Pseudonocardiaceae > Solihabitans > Solihabitans fulvus. The sequence continues at coordinate 14,001 of NZ_VUOB01000072.1, read as the reverse complement.
CTGCCGGACACCGTGATCGACGCCTACCCGCTCGCGTCGTTGCAGGCCGGGATGGTGTACCACATGGACAGCGACCCCGAGGGGTTGCCGTATCACAACGTCGACAGCTTCCGGGTCCGTGGCCCCTGGGTGCCCGACCGGCTCGCGCAGGCCGTGCAGGACACCGTCGCCAGGCACGAGAACCTGCGCACCTCGTTCGACTTCGAGCACTACAGCCAGCCGCTGCAACTCGTGCACGCCGCGGCCACTCTCCCGATCGTGTTCGAGGACCTCAGACACATGCCGGACGCCGACCGCCGCGCGCGGCTCGGCGCACTGCTGCGGCGGGAACGCCGAAACCGGTTCGACCTCGCCGCACCGCCGTTCCTCCGGTTCTTCTTCGCACGACTGTCCGAAGAGGACTTCCAGTGGACGCTCACCGAACACCACGCCATCCAGGACGGCTGGAGCCTGCACTCCATGATCGCCGAGATCCTGGACCGGTACGTCGCCCTGGTCGAGGACCCTGCGACGCCGCCACTGCCTCCGCCGAGGTCCCGGTACCGAAACTACGTCGCCGCTGAGCTGACCGCGCGCACGGCACCGGAATCGCGGGCGTACTGGGAACGCCTGCGCGATCGGGAGCCGGAGCAGCTGCTCACCTGGACCACCCGGTCGACCGTCGATGACGAGTACGGCGCGCGGGACGAGTGGTCGTTCGAGTCGCCGGAGACCGGCCGGTTCGGCTACCTGGAGACCAAGATCCCCAGCGAGCTGACCGAACGCCTGCTCACTACGGCTGCGGACCTGGACGTGCCGTTCAAGAGCCTGCTGCTGGCCGCGCACCTGCGCGTGGTCGGCCTGGTGTACGGCACGAACAGCCCAACAAGCGGCGTGACCATGAACGGACGGCTGGACGAGCCCGGCGCGACCGAGACACGCGGGCTGTTCCTGAACACGCTGCCGATGCGGCTGCCGCTGCCCGACGGGAGCTGGGCCGATCTGTGCCGCGCGGCGCTGGCCGCCGAGATCGAACTGCTCCCGCACTGCCGGTATCCGCTGTTCGAGGTGGTCCGCCAGGTCGGCGACGCCGCACGGTTCGACGTGTCCTTCATCTACAACCACTTCCACGCGTTGACCGAGACCCTGCGGTCCGGCCGGGCGCGGATCGTGGACGACAAGATCGACTCGTTCGCCACCGACCGGTCCGAGCCGACCAACATCGGCTTGGTCGCGGGATTCCTGCTCAGCCCGGTCGACGCCAACCTGCTGCTGGCACTGGACTACGACACCGAACGGGTCGGCCGCCGCCAGGTGGCCTCGATCCGCGCGCTGTACCTTCGGGTCCTGTGCGCGATCGCGGACAACCCGGCGGCTGCATGGCGGGACGCGGACCTGCGCGGCCCGAACGAGCCGGCGTGGACCGTCGATCCGGCCCCGATCGGCGCCCCCGCCACCGTGCCGGAACTGATCGCGAGGATCGCCGAGCGGAAGCCGGACGCGATCGCGATCCGCGACGGCGACGACGAGATCACCTACGCGGACCTGCTGACGCGCGCGAGCCGCTGGGCGCGGGCGTTGCAGGCACGGGGAGTCCGGCGCGGCGACTTCGTGGCCGTGGTGCACGAACACTCTGCCGACCTGCTGCTGGCCACGGTCGGCAGCTTCCTGGCCGGCGCGGCCGTGGTGTTCGCCGACCCCGCCCTGCCGCCGGCCCGGCTGACCCGGATGCTCGGCAGGCTCGGCCACGGGCAGTTGATTACCACCACGGCCGGTCCCGTGCCGGACTGGCCCACCCTCAACGCCGCCGACGTCGCCGACCTGGCCGCCGAGATCACCGACCCAGGGCTACGGCCGCACGACCTGGCGTACGTGATCCACACCTCAGGCTCGACCGGCGAGCCGAAGGCAGTGGCCGTGTCACACGCCTCGGCCAGTCACTACTTGCGTTGGGCGGCAGGCGAACTCGGGCTGGGCGACGGCCCAGTCCCGCTGTACGCGACGATCGGCGCCGACCTGACGGTGACCAGCCTGCTCGGCCCGCTGGTCGCCGGGGGCACGGTAGTGGTCGTGCGCAGCGTGGACAACCGGGTGGCGTTGAGCGGCGCGCTCGCCGCGCCGATCAGCTACGCGGCGGTCAAGGCCACCCCGAGCCACCTGCGGATGATCGCCGCGAGCGGCGGGGCGGACATCGTCGCCGGGACCAGGGTGCTGATCTCCAGCGGCGAAGCCCTGGCGGGCGAGGACGTCGCCTGGGCGGTGGAGGCGTTCCCCGGCGTGCGGATCGTCAACGAGTACGGCCCGACCGAGGCCACCGTGGGCTGCACGGCATGGGACACGGACCCGGCTGTGGGCGGGCCGGTGTCGATCGGGCGGCCGATCGCCGGGTCCAGCATTCAGGTGCTGGACCCGACCGGCCAGCCGGCCCCGGCGGGCACCCCCGGCGAGGTCTACATCGGCGGCCCCCTCGTGGCGTGGGGCTACCTCGGCGATCCGGCGAGGACCGCGGACCGGTTCGTGCCCGACCCCTTCGCCCAGGAACCGGGCGCCAGGTTGTACCGCACCGGCGACCTCGGCCGCTGGCTACCCGACGGCACCCTGGACTACCTCGGCCGGCTGGACGACCAGATCAAGATCAACGGCTACCGGGTGGAGCCCGGCGAGATCGTCGCGGTGCTCACCGAACATCCCGACATCACCAGCGCCGCAGTGATCGTCCACGAAGGACACCTGGTCGCCTATCTGACGCCGAACGTGCCCCATGACTGGCGCGAGCACGCCGCCCGACTGCTGCCCGCCCACATGGTGCCCGCGGTCGCCGCCGCCGTGCCCGAACTGCCCCTCACCGCGAGCGGCAAACTCGACCGGTCCCGGCTGCCCCAACCATCCGCACCCACCGTCGCAACACCGTCCCGCGCGCCGAACACCCCACTGGAACAGGCCATCGCGGACATCTGGCAAGACCTGCTCGGCGTCCCCGAAGTCGGCGCCCACGACGACTTCTTCGGGCTGAGCGGCCATTCGCTGACCCTGATGCAGATGGTCGTGCGGGTGTCGGACGTGGTCGGAACACGGCTACAGCTGCTGGACGTGCTGGCAGACCTGACGGTGGCAGGAGTCGCGAAGGTGGCGCAAACGCAGCTCGCCGGGAGCACGGACGACTGACCATCGAGTCGATCACGATTCCGCAGTAGGCAAGGGAAAGGCCGTCCAGTGACCAGACCAGTATCTGTCGGCAGGTCGGTGCCTGACCTGATCGAGCGGGCCGCGGCAAACTCCTCGGGCAAGGCCGCCGTGATCACCAGCGAACGGACGGTGACCTACGACGTCCTGTTCGACCGGGCTCGCCGGATCGCTGGCGCACTGCGGGAACACGGTGTGCGTCCGGGCGACATCGTGGCGGTGTGCACGCGGCGGGATCCCGACTATGTGGCGAGTGCGCTGGCGGTGTGGTTCGCCGGAGGCGCGTTCATGCCGCTGGACCCGGGACTCCCCGAGGCGCGCAAGGAGTACATGCTCACGACGGCGGGTGTGCATGTCACGCTCGCCAAAGGGGACGTGGATCCCTCACCCAGCATGAAACTCCTTGACGTGGAGCAGGCGTGGCAGCACGAGCCGCTCCTGGACCCAGCGGCCGTCAAAGCCGACGACCCGGCCTTCGTGATCTACACGTCCGGTTCGACAGGCAGGCCCAAGGGGGTCGTACTGACTCACCGCGGCCTCGCCGGGACCATCAACGCGTTGCTCGCCCGACCGGTACTGCGCGCGCGTCCGGTCGGACTGGCCGTGTGTGCGCAGACCTTCGACGTATCGGTCTTCGACATGATGTACACCCTCGCGTCCGGGGGGACAGTGGTGCTCGCCGACCCCGAGGAACGGGTGGATCCGGATGCGATCGCCGGCCTCGTGCGGGACCACGGGGTCGGCTGGGTCGCGGCGACGCCGACCTGGATGCACATGCTGGTCACCCTCCGCCCGGACTGCCTGCGCGGCGTACTGGCGATCTGTGCGGGCGAACTGCTCACCTCAACTCTGGTCTCGCTGCTGCTCGACGCCGGCGCGGTGGTGTGGAACGCGTACGGGCCAACGGAAACCACGGTCTTCACCGCGATCCATGAGCTGCCCGAAGCCATCACCGGGGCGGCGCCGGTCGGTCGGATGCTGGCCGGGGAGATCGCGATCATCGTCGACGACAACGGCGAGCAGTGCCCGCCCGGTGAACCAGGGATGCTCTACATCGGCGGTTGCGGTGTCGGGCTCGGGTACGTCGGCACCGAGGCCAACTCGGCTTCGTTCATCGACGATCCGGTGTATGGCAGGCTCTATCGCACGGGCGACATCATCAGCCAGGACGAGACCGGCCTCATGCGCTTCATCGGCCGCGACGACGACCAGGTCAAGGTCCGTGGTTTCCGGATCGAGTTGGGGGAGCTGGAGAGCGCCGCGCTGGAACACTCTAGGGCCCGCAACTCCGCCGCATGGGTCTTCGACGCCCCTGTGCTTGGTCCGGTACTCACGCTCGCCGTCCAGATGGACGACTTGGACGCGGAAGCCCCCGAGGCCACGCTCAAGAGAGAGTTGACCGACGTCCTCGCCGCCCGCCTGCCCGAGTACATGCTTCCCGGGCGAACAGTGCTCCTTGGCGATTGGCCAACCAACCCCAACGGCAAGACCGACAAAGCCGCGCTGCGCGCTCTCATCGACCAGGAGTAACCATGCCCGATGCCGCCGAGCCCGAATACACCGTGGTGGTCAACGACGAGGAGCAGCACTCCATCTGGTCGGTCGGCAGGCAGGTACCTGCCGGCTGGCGGGAGATCGGCGTGAACGGCTCCCGCCAGGAGTGCCTGGACCGCATCGAACAGCTGTGGCCGGACATCCGCCCACTGAGCGTTCGTCGTCGCCTCGGCGATCCTCAGTAGGACCGGGAATCCAGCAAACATGAGGTGATCGACACCAGCATGCGTCCGACGTAGCTGGACGTGGCTGGACGTAGAGTCGCTGTATGACGCGCTTTGAGACCACCACCGGTATCGCGGCGCCGCCGCAGCGCGTCTTCGATCTGTCCCTGGAGGTCGAGGTGCACACTGCCTCGATGGCCGGCTCCGGCGAGCGGGCCATCGGGGGCGTCACCTCCGGCCAGATGAAGCTGGGCGACACGGTCACCTGGCAAGCCCGGCACTTCGGCCTGTGCTGGCGGATGACCTCCCTCATCAGCGCCTACGATCCTCCCGGCTACTTCGTCGACGAGCAGGTCACGGGTCCGTTCGAGCGCTGGCACCACGCCCACCATTTCGAGCCGGACGGGAACGGCGGAACCGTCATGCGTGACGTCATCGACTTCGCCGCTCCGCTTGGACCGTTGGCGGCCATCGCCGAATTCGTCGTGCTCAACCGGTATATGCCCCGGCTTATCCGTATCCGCAACGATCACGTTAAGGCCGCCGCTGAGGCGGCCAACTGAGCGAGGACATCACTCACCATGCCCACCGTGGCCCTGAGAACTAGGAGGACAGATGCGGCGAGGCGAAATCTGGTGGGCTGAGTTCGACGAGCGACGGCCTGTTGTGCTGCTGTCCGGGGAAGGTCCATCCGGCTTCCGTGCGATGCAGGTTGTCGCCCCGGCGGATACCGACATCTCTGACCTGGGACTCGAAGTCGCAGTCGGCGTCCAGGAAGGACTGCCCTTTGACGGCGTGCTGCGGTTCGGGTTTCCGTGGCCGGGCTATACCCCGTGTACCTGGCTGACAACCTTGCGCCGGGATGACCTGATCGAGCGGGCAGGCGCGGTGTCCGCCGCCAAACTCGACGAGATCGACGACGCCCTGCGTGCCAGCGAGCAAAAAGCGGAGTGGTCCCCTGCCACAGCGGCCAGGCTCAGGGAGATCAAAGACTCTCTTCGCCGGCGGGCTCAGGCAGAAGGAACTGACACCCAGCCCATGCCTCCTGGCGGACCAGTTCCGGCGTGCGGGACCGCAGCACCCGCGAGTGAGGCATCTGGTGGGTCTCCACCTCGTCGAGGGTGAGCTCGAACTCCCAGCGCCGACACTGGCGGACCAGTGGGCGCGCCGCCCGCCAGATCGACGCCAGACCCGCGCCAGGCCGCCCGGCGAGACTGCGGTGGCCTCCGTGTGCGGGTCCACCCGCACACGCGGTCCCGAGTCCCGAGGAGCAGACGAACCTTGTTCAGACACAGAAGATCCCGCCGCGCGGGCGCCGCGACCAGAGCCGCCGCGGCGCTGGTGGCCGCGCTCTCCTGCACCGGTGCCCTGTTGGTGGGCCTCGCCGGGATGGCGCAGGCCGACACCAACGGCCCGTTCCCGGCCAAGACCGCGATCGACGGACGCGGCAGCATGAACCCGGACGACCGGGTGGTCCCCGACGCGTACGTCGCCGGCGCCGCCGTCTACCTCACCTGCCAGGACACCGGCCCCGCCGTGAACGGCAGCACCACCTGGGATTACACCACCGACCGCCTCTGGATCCCCGACACGTACGTGAAGACCGGCGTGGACGGCTTCGTCAGCGGGGTGCCCCGGTGCCTGGCGATCGGCGTCGATGGTCACGCCAACGCCGGCTCGCCGCAGGGCCCCTACCCGGCCAAGGCTGACATCGACGGCCGAGGCAGCATGAACGTCGACGACCGGGTGCGCACCGACGCCTACCTCCAGGGCAGCGGCATCTACCTGAAGTGCCAGGACACCGGCCCCGTCGTGAACGGCAGCCCCATCTGGGACTACACCGCCAACGGCTACTGGATTCCCGACACCTACGTGAAGACCGGCGCCGACGCGTTCATCCCCGGCGTGCCCCTCTGCTCGTCCCTTGGCATCGACGGGCACGCGGCGGGCAACGCGGGTGGCGGCCGCCAGTTCTATGCCAAGACCACGCTCAACGGCTACGCGGGCAAGAGCCTGTCCAGCGCCAAGACGGTCGACAGGTACGCGGGCGGCAGCTACGTGACCATCGTCTGCCAGGCCTACGGCGAGACCAACTACGGCGGCTCGGCCATCTGGGACCGGACCACCGACGGCCTGTGGGTCGCCGACTACTACGTCAAGACCAACTCCACCGGCTTCGTGCTGGGCCGCTGCGACAATGACGGCCCCGCAGGAGGCGGCGGCTCCGGCAGCTACCTCGTCGAGACCACGCTCAACGGGTACGCGGGCAAGAGCCTGTCCAGTGCGAAGACCGAGGACAAGTACCCGGGCGGCAGCACCATCGCGATCGTCTGCCAGGCATACGGGGAGTTCAACTACGGCGGATCCGCCGTGTGGGACAAGACGACCGACGGCCTGTGGGTCGCCGACTACTACATCAAGACCGGCGCGACCGACATCGTGCTGGGCCGCTGCGACAACGACCCCAAGCCGACCGGCGGCGACTCCGGCAATCCCAGCACGCCGACGTCGCCGCCCCCCGGCAGCGTCCAGTCCTCCGCGATCCGCAACACCATCGTGGCCGCCGCCAACAGCCAGCTCGGCCTGCACGAGTGGGGTGACAACTGCAACCCCTTCGGCCGGGACGGCGTGAAGTGCGGCGACCCGTGGTGCTCGATGTTCGCGAGCTGGACCTGGCGGCAGGCCGGCATCGACGTCTACCTGCCCTACAGCGGAGACTTCTACTGGTGGGGCAAGCAACACGGCACGCTGCGCGCCAAGAACGAGGTCCAGCCGGGTGATCTCGTGCTGTTCGGCAGCGGCCCGAGCAGCAGCAACCACGTCGGCGTGGTGGTCGAGGTGCAGCCCGACGGCCAAATCATCTCCGTCGAGGGCAACTGGGGCAACAAGGTCTCTCGCGTCGGACCGTACAGCGCGCTGTTCCCGTCGCCGACCCACGAGAACATCTTCGCCGTGGTGGCCCCGGTCGACGACCACCCGTCCCAGCTGAAGGTCAACCCCGCCTACACCGAGGCGATGAATCGCTACATCAACCCGTACCTCGACGGCGATCACGCCCACGGGCATTTCCAGGTCGGCGGTGGCGGCGTCGATTCCGACCTGTTCCTGGCCCGCGCGGTCATCCACGGCGGCGACAACGTCAGCGAGTTGTTCACCATGGACCGGGACGGCTGGTCGGACAAGGTGGTCGACTCGGGCCGCGCGGTCATCGCCTGGGAACCCAAGTCCGGCCAAGTCGGGCTCGACGTGAGTCAGTCGTGCATCAGCGGAGTCAGTGCCGGGTGCAAGTCCCCGCTCGACATCAAGAACACTGGTGTGGACGGCATTCCGCTCGGCACGGAGTGCGGCACGGACGGGTTCCCGCATCCGTGGTGCAACGCTCACTACGACTACAACAAGGTCGGCGTGAGCGGCGGCGCGGCGGGGGTGTTCGTCCGGTATCAGCTCGCCGACTCCTACACGAGCATTCCCGCGATCGGCGGCTGGGGCAACGTCGGCGCGATCGACGGCACGATCAACATCATCCAGGACAGCAACGGCTACTTCCGGGTCAGTCTGACCTCTGACCAGTACCCGTCCTGGGAGATCATCCGCGTCCCGCACTACAACACGACAGGCAACTACGAGACGCACCTGTTCGGCACGCGCGAACAGAGGACGTTGAGGTACCTGGACACCAGGGCGTTCGGTCAGGTCACCAGCACCTGGAACGGCTGAACCCGGGTCGTGCGGCGGGCTGGTTCAGCCCGCCGCACGACAGAGTTCCTGCGGTGTGTGGGTGTCCCTTCCGGAGAGCTCGGCGACCAGGTCGCCGAGCGGGAGGGCCGGGTCAGCGACGAGCCTCGCCCCCGCGTCCCGGAGGGCCAGCGGCAGCCGACCGCACAGCCTCGCCAACGCCCCGGCGGCCTTCGGGGCGGCGGACACCCGGTCCGCGCCGATCATGTCGGCCAGCAGGCGCACGGACTCCAAGCCGGACAATGGTTCGACGACCACGGCCCGCGCCCCGTCCCTGGCGACGAGCCCGCTGAGCCGGGACCGGCCGGTGACCAGGACGGCGCAGCTCCCGGTGCCGGGCAGCAGCGGGCGCACATGGTCGGCGTCGGCCGCGTTGTCCAGCACGACGAGGACGCGTCTGTCGGCCAGCAGCGAGCGGTACAGCCGCGCGCGACCCTGCTCGTCCTCGGGAACCTCCGCCGCGCCGACCCCAAGGCTGCGCAGGAGCAGGCGCAGCGCGTCGGCCGCCGGCATGGGCCGGCGGCTGTCGCCGTGCAGGTCCATGAAGAGCTGGCCGTCGGGGAAACCGGCGCGCACGCGATGCGACCAGCGCACCGCCAGAGCCGTCTTGCCGACACCCGCAGGGCCGGTGAGGACCGCGATCGGCAGGCCGTCCCCGCAGTCGCGCAGCGCGTCCAGCCGGTCGAGCGCGGCGCGGCGGCCGGTGAATCCCCTGACGTCGTGCGGAAGTTCGGCGGGAACCTGCCGCCGAGGCGAGCCGGTCCGCGCGTGGACGTCCTTATCGCACAGCACGTCCTGGTGCGCCTGCCGGAGTCGCGGGCCGGGCTCGACGCCCAGCTCCTCGACCAGGACCCGGCGGGCCTCCCGGTACTCCGCGAGCGCGTCGGCCCTGCGGCCGGCCCGGTGCAGCGCGGTGATCAACAGGGCCCGCGCCTGCTCGCGCAGCGGCTGCGCGGCCACCAGCTCACGAAGCTCGTCGACGATGTCGGGGCGCGCCCCGACCGCCAGGCTCACGGCGGCGCGCCGCTCGACGGTCTCGTCGCGGCGGTCCTGCCACAGCCGCGCGTCCACGCGGTGCATGGTCTCGGAGCGCACGTCGGCCAGCGCCGGCCCGCGCCACAGCGCGAGCGCCCTGCCGAGCAGGTCGGCCTCGGCGTGGTGGTCTCCGCGCGCGGCCGCCCGGTCCGCCGCGGTCCGCAGCTGATGGAACAGCAGCGCGTCCACGCGCGCCGGGGCCAGGTCGAGGAGGTAGCCGCGGTTGTCGCTGCGCAGCACGCCCGCGCCGAGCAGCCGGCGCAGCCGCATCACCAGGCTGTGCACGGTGGCCCTGGCCGAGGGCGGCGGCCGGTCGCCCCACAGCCGGTCGGCGAGTTCCTCGACGGTCACCGGCTGGCCGGCCAGCAGCGCGAGCGCGGCGAGCACGATCCGCTGCTTGTCCGAGGTGACGGGCACGACCGAGGAGCCGTCGGTGAGCTCGAACGGGCCGAGCAGCGCGACAGCCCAGCAGCCGGGGCCGCCAGGACGGTCGTCCTGGCGGCCCCGGCCGGCCGACGTCGTGTGGGTCAACACCGCCAGTCGGTGAATCCAGGAGCGGACTCGTTCCAGAGGCCGCCCCCGCCTCGCGTGCACCTGTCCAGCGTGTCGGTGCCGTCCGACCACATCTCCACCGCGTTGGGCAGGCAGAACTCGCCGCGCCACCCGTCACCCTGGACATCGACGAAGGCGCACAGGACGTACCCGGTGTGCGTCGCGCGATAGCCGGCCCACACGTAGGCGTAACCCCAGTTCTTGCCGCAGCCCTTGAACTGCTTGACCGACACGGCGGTGCCGCCGTCCCGGTCGATGTAGGCGGTCTGACCGATCTGCACCACGCTGGCGCAGTCCGGGTTCGTCTCCGCGTATGCGGGAGCCTCGACCGCGATCAGCGAGCCGACGGCCAGGGCGACCAGCACGGCGATTCGGCTGGCTGCCCTGGCGAACCGGGGGAGTCGCATGGTCAGCACCGCTGGCTGGTCTCGGCCGCCGCCACGTCCGGGAAGAACCCGATGGCAGTGGTGCACACGTTGAGCGTGTCGGCGCCCGAGGACCAGATCTCGACCGTGTTGGCGCCACCGCACTGGAGGTCCACGAGGTGGCCACCGCTGCCGTCGTGCGAGACGACGGAGGTGCACAGGTCGTTGTAGCTGTGGTTGGAGCGGTAGCCGGACCAGACGTAGGTATAGGCCCAGTTCTTGCCGCAGCCCTTGAACTGCTTCACGGAGGCGGCCGTCTCGCCGTTGACGGTGATGTAGGCGGTGCTGCCGATCTGCGTCGTGCTGGAGCAGCCGGGAGCGGACTCCGCGGACGCCGGGCCCGCCACCGCGATCATGGAGCCGACGCCGAGCGCGGCCAGCGCCGCGACCCTGGCGGCGGTGCGGGCGAGCGGGGAGAACTTCACGAGGGTTCCTCTCGTCGATGTGGCGCACGGCGTTCGCCGCCGTCGGCCACCAGGCTCGAACCCGGCGGTATCGGACGGGAAACGCCCAGCTCAGAGAGGTTGTCCGGGCGAGGCGATGCCGAGGCGATACCGGATGATGGCGAGGCGATGGCGGCTGGGGCGCGGAGCGTCCCGCACGATGCGCGACACGATTTGGTTCGCGGGGGAAGGGCGATCGTGATGATCAACACCTGGGTTCGAGCGGGCGCGGATCCGCGACGTAGGGTCGAGTTGTGTCCGAGGAAGCCCATTCCCCACTTCGCTACCGGGTTCTTGGACCATTGGAGGTCCGTACCGTCGACGGCTGGCAGCCCGTGTCCTCGGCACGTCAGCGGCTGCTGCTGGCCCTGCTGATCGCGGAGGCTGGGCACGTCGTGCCCATCGACCGGATCATCGACCACCTGTGGCCCGGCACGCCGCCGGCGAGCGGAGCCAAGGTCGTGCACACCTATGTCGGTAGGCTGCGCCGCGCCATCGGCGACACCGACGGCAGCCTGGTGGTCACCCGCCACCCCGGCTACCTGCTTGCGGCCTGTCCGAACGAGATGGATTCCCTGGCCGCGGCCGAGGTCCTGCGCGCCTACCGGAGGTCCGACGCGGCGACTCCGTCGCACGAGGCGGGCTGCCGCTTGGACGCCGCGCTCAACCTGTGGCGGGACGAGCCGTTCCGGGACGTGCCCGAGCATCCGGTGCTGGACCAGTACCGCGCCACGCTCACCTCGCTTCGCCTCGACCTGCTGGAGGCCAGGGCCGATGTCGGCCTCGCCGTCGGCGACACCGGCGGGCGACTGATCCACCTGCTGGGTGAAGCCACGGCGGCGCACCCGCTGCGGGAGTCGCTGTGGGCACGCTACGTGCGGGTGCTGCACGCCGCGCGGCGGCGGGCCGACGCGCTCCAGGCATACCAGCAGGCGTACCACATCCTCCGCGACGAGCTCGGCGTCGAGCCCGACGACGAACTGCGCCGGGCACACCAGGAGGTGCTGGCGGACCGGGAAGTGCTGCCGGACCAGGAAGCGCTGGTGGACCAGGAGATGCTGGCTGACGGCGACGCGCTGCCGGACCGGGAGGACGCGACCGTCATGCCGGTGTCGTCGGCGGCTTCCGCCGCGGACGCCGGAGCCGGTGTCGGGCGCGTCGGTCGGTGGTGGCGTTGGTCTCCCACTCGCTTGGCGTCCGTCGCCGCCACGGCTGCCGCGGTCGTCGCGTTCGCCGCGGCGAGCCGGCAGGTCGCCAGGCCGGAGCCGCTTGAGCAGGCGCAGCCGGCACCGGCCGCGACACCGGCCACCGCGAACCTCTCCGCCTCGGGTCCGTCCGGCGTCGCCTCGTCCGGCGCTGCCACCGTCGGGTCGGGACCGCTGGTTCCCGGTGACGCGAGTGTGCTCGTCGCCGACACGACCTACCCCGACGGGAGCGAGGTGCAGGTCAGTTCGCGGTTCGTGAAGATCTGGACGATCCAGAACGCCGGCACCGTGTCCTGGCGCCACCGTTACCTCCGCGCGCAGCCTCCGGACCCGGGGGGCGCGCCGAGCGCCTGCGTCGTCCCGGAGCGGGTCGCGCTCGACGATGTCGGTCCCGGCGGCAGGATCCTGGTGTCAGTGTCGGTGATCGCTCCCGACCATCCGACTCAGTGCCTGGTGAGGTGGAAGATCGTCGACGAGTTCGACAGGCAGTGCTTCCCGAACAGGCGGCCGGTGTTCTTCTTCGTCAACGTCGTCGAGTAGGACGCCGAGGGCGACGAGCACCTTGTGCCGCACGCGTCATTGTGCCGGGAGCCGGGTGCTAGAGCGAGTTCGGTGCCAACGCGCTTTCCAGTGCTACCAAGCATCTCCCGCCTAATCGGGCGGCTTGAGCCTGGGAACAAGTCCAGGCGGCCTGGCCAAGGAGTCGCCGCGCCACAGGGTTCAACGCTGTCGACACGCCGAACTGAGCATGCCTGGCCAGGTGAGCATCCCTTGCCGCACTGACCAGCGAAGTTGCCTGTTCCGGTGACCCTGCGCCCCTGGGCTACCTACTCGCGCGGCTCGTGCGGCCCGTTCATCGCCAGCCCTTGCCGCCGGACGGGCCCTACTGCGGTTCGGCGAGCACGAGCGCCAGCAGACCGGGTTTACCACGCGTTCAATCGGCGCGACCTCGCCGTGCTCCGCCAGGTATGGAGCGCGGATCCGTTGGCGCAGCTCAACAATCCGCTCGGCGGGCTCCTGCGCGGCGGTGACGCGATCGCCGAGCTGTACGCGCGGGTGTTCGACGGCCCGGCGCGGGTGATGGTGACCTTCGGCGACATCGTCGAGTACGCCGACGACACCCATGCCGTGTTCGCCGGTCGGGAGACCGGCACCTTCACGGGACGCGATGGCGCGGAGCTGCCGCTGGCGATCCGCACCTCGCGCTACTTCCGCTATGACCCGGCGGCCGGCCGCCGGGCGATGCTGCACCACCACGGCAGCATCGACGACCCCGTCGCCCTGCGCGCCTACCAGGACGCGGTGGCCGGGTGACAGGCCAGGCGGCCGGCGGGACCGCAAGGGAGCCAGGCGAGCTGCCGGGCGCGCGGCCTCAGCGGTTGGGCGTCAGGCACAACAGCGACGCGGGATCGGACCCCCTGGCCGGCAGGCTCGCGGTGACATCGCCGGCCCGCCAACCCGCGACGGCCTCGCACCGGGCGGCGTCGGCGGTGTTCTCGAGCCGCGCCACCACCTGGTAGTGGTCGCCCTTGACCCACGGCAGCGAACACGGCTCAAGGTCCCACGGACCGTTGCCGTCGGGATCCCACGCCGGATAGAACACGCAGTCGCCGGCGCTAGCCCCAAGGCCGTGAAGTTTGCGGGTGTGCGGTGCTGTCAAGCCCGCTGAAACAGGCAACGGAGTCCCTGCTAGAACGGTGTCGACCAAGAGCACCGAACAACAGAA
>NZ_VUOB01000071.1 GCF_008386585.1 Solihabitans fulvus | reverse complement strand
CCCTGGACCGCGGCCGCCAGGTCAAGGTCAAGGTCGACGGCCAGGACCGCGACGGCGGCTGGGTGCACGGGGGGTCGGTCGGGCAGGCGCTCGCGCAGCTCGGCGTGGACACCACCGGCGCGCAGCTCTCCGAGAGCGCCGACCGGCCGGTGCCCGTGGGTGGTATGTCGGTCGAGGTCAAGAGCCTCAAGACGATCACGCTGTTCGACGGCGGCAACGCGCCGCAGCAGCTGCGCACCACCGTGCTCACCGTCGGCGAGCTGCTCAAGAGCCAGAACCTCAGCATCGGCGCGGACGACTCGATCGACCCCGGTGCCGACGTCAAGATCACCAACGGCGCCGAGATCCACATCAGTCGGACCGGCGTGTCGGTGATCAACCAGACCGAGCCGGTCGACCCGCCCGTCCAGACGGTCAACGACGACACGATGACCAAGGGGCAGCAGAAGGTCGACGACCCCGGCGTGGCCGGCGAGAAGATCGTCACCTACCGGATCACCCAGAAGAACGGCAAGGAGAGCGCGCGGGAGAAGCTCGGCGAGAAGGTCACCAAGGACGCCAAGCCGAAGATCCTGCGCAAGGGCACCAAGGTGCCCGACTCGCCGCCCGTCGACCCCAACGACGCCGGCGCGTGGGACCGCATCGCCAAGTGCGAGTCCGGCGGCAACTGGGCCATCAACACCGGCAACGGCTACTACGGCGGACTCCAGTTCTCGCAGGGCACCTGGAACTCCAACGGCGGCCAGGAGTTCGCGCCGCGCGCCGACCAGGCCACCAGGGAACAGCAGATCGCCGTCGCCACCCGCGTCCGCGACCGCAGCGGCGGCTACGGCGCCTGGGGCTGCAAGCCCTGACCGCAGCGGCGGTGACGGCGCCGGGGCCTGCATGCAAGCCTTGACCGCAGCAGTGGCGCCGGCACCGGGGCCTGCAAGCCCTGACTGCGGCTCCGCCGGACGCGCTTCGCCTACCTGTGGACATGCCCCACCCATCCACGGGGGCACTGCCCTGTGCCAGCCTAAGCGATCTTCACCGCCTGGGCCGGAGAGGCGCGACCGCCTGTGGATGGCTCGACCGGTTGTGGACAACTCGGCGGCGTCGCGCTGGGCTGTTGGCTGATGTGGCCTGGCGGCGGCCCGCCGCTACCGGTCGGCATCCAAGACCGATAAAGCGAAGATCCTCGACGAGCTGTGCGCGTTGACCGGCTGGCAACGGGACCACGCCCGCAAGGCACTGCGAACACTCGGCGGCGTCGCGCTGGGCTGCTGGCTGGTGTGGCCTGGCGGTGGCCCGCCGGCCGCTGGGCCATAATGGGTCGGTGTCGAACGGGTCAGCAAGCGCGCTCCTCGGCCCAGCCGACGTTCGCAGGCTGGCCGCCGAGCTGGACGTGCGCCCCACCAAGAAGCTGGGGCAGAACTTCATGCACGATCCGAACACCGTGCGGCGGATCGTCGCCTCGGCCCAGCTCGACCCGGACGACGTCGTGCTGGAGATCGGCCCGGGGCTCGGCTCGCTGACGCTGGCGCTGCTGCCGGCCGCGCGGTCCGTGCTCGCCGTGGAGATCGACCCGGTGCTCGCCGAGCGGCTGCCGCGTACGGCCGCCGAGCGGGCACCCGACCTCGCCGGCCGGCTGCGGGTGTTGCTCGCGGACGCCATGCGGGTCACCGCCGACCAGCTTCGCGCCGACGGCCCCGAGCCGACCGCGCTGGTCGCGAACCTGCCGTACAACATCGCGGTGCCGGTCGTGCTGCACCTGCTCGCCGAGCTGCCCTCGCTGGCCAAGGGGCTCGTGCTGGTCCAGTCGGAGGTCGCGGACCGGATGGCGGCCGGGCCGGGCAGCAAGGTGTACGGGGTGCCGAGCGTGAAGCTGGCCTGGTACGCCGCCGCGCGCCGCGCAGGCCCGGTGCCGAGGGCGGTGTTCTGGCCGGTGCCCAACGTCGACTCGGCGCTGGTGTCGTTCACCCGGCGGCCGGAGCCGTCCACTGTGGAGCGTGCCACCATGTTCGCTCTCGTTGACGCGGCGTTCTCGCAGCGACGCAAGACGCTGCGCGCGGCACTGGCCGGTTGGGCCGGTTCGGCCGCGCAGGCGGGTGAACTGCTCCGTTCGGCGGGTGTCGACCCCGGCGCGCGCGGCGAGCAACTGAGTGTGACCGACTTCGCTCGGATCGCCGAGGCATCCGTCAGCGGATAGTTCGGCGAACGGCCGTAAGTCCACGCGACGAGTCGTCGTTTTCGCTGTTCAGGGCGGTTTCCACGGCATTGCGCCCAGGGCGCCGGCGATACGCCGGTTGGGTACGTACCGTAACGGTGTATCTACGGCCGGAAGTGTGATTTCTCGGACGATCCGCAGTTTGGGACAACTCGGGCTTGCGTTCATCCGGTCACTTCAGGTCTACTCGTGTTGCCATCCCGAGCGGCCGAGAGACCTGGCTCTACGACGCCGCAGCAACCATCCACTCGACGTGGGCAGGTGCTACCGCCAGGAGCGATGGAGGAATCTCGTGCCCACTATGCGAATGCTCACGCGCCGGCTCGTTGTCGACCAGTGCCGACGCACTGCCTCCGGCTGTCGATAACTCGCAAAAGGCGCTAGTTCGGAGCATTTCTTCTCTCTCCCCAACCGTCCTCTTCGGACGGTCCACTGAGGACGGTAGTACGTGTTTGCACGTGCTACCGCGCACTGTCGTGGAGCGAACGTGATCACAGTCGAGAACCTCACCAAGTCCTTCTCCGGCCGGACCGGCGCCGTTGTCGCGTTGGACGGCGTCACCCTGGAGGTCGCGGCGGGCACCGTGTGCGGCGTCGTGGGCCCAAGCGGCTCCGGCAAGTCGACCCTGGCCCGCTGCGTCGCGCTGCTCGAGCGGCCGGACAGCGGAGCGATCCGGGTGGACGGCACCGATCTGGTCTCGCTCGGCGGCAGCGCGCTGCGGGCCGCCCGCAGGCAGATCGGCGTTGTGCCGCAGGGGGATTCCCTGCTGCGCCAGCGCACCGCCGCCGGCAACGTGGCGCTGCCGCTGGAGTCCGCTGGCGTGCCGGGCCCGCAGCGCCGCACCCGCGTCGGCGAACTGCTCGACCTTGTCGGCCTCACCGACAAGGCCGGCAGCTACCCCGATCAGCTCTCCGGCGGCCAGCGGCAGCGGATCGCGGTCGCCAGGGCGCTCGCGGCCAACCCGTCGGTGCTGCTCGCCGACGAGCCGACCTCGGCGCTGGACCCCGAGACCACCGGCTCCGTGCTCACTGTGCTCGACAGGGCGCGGGCCGAACTCGGCGTCACCGTCCTGGTGGTCACCCACGACATGGGCGTGGTCCGGCGGATCTGCGACGACGTCGCGGTGCTCGACCACGGCAGGGTCATCGAGCACGGCAAGGTGCTCGACCTGGTCGCCGACGCGGGCAGCAGGACCTCCGGCTCGCTGCTGCCCTCGGTCGACCAGAACCCCGAGGCGGAGAGCAAGTACGACCGCGTCGCCGACGTCGTGCTGGTCGGCTTCGCTGCGGTCGGCGCGCTGCTGCCCGAGGCGGCCAGCCGCTTCGGCGTCGAACTCGGCCTGCTCGGCGGCGGCCTCACCAGGCTCGGCGAGACCCCGGTCGCGCGGTTCCGCGTCGGCCTGACGGGTGAACGGTCCGATTCGGCCCTGGAGTGGATTTCCGAGGCCGGCGCGGCCGTTCAGCGTAAACCCAAGGGTCCACAGGGAGTTGCTGCGTGAACGAGGTAACACCCTGGTCCGACGTGATCGACTATCTCGTCAAGGCCACTGGCGAGTCGTTGTACATGATGGGCATCTCCACCCTGGTCGCGGTCCTGCTCGGCATTCCACTCGGCGTCTGGCTACAGGTCACCGCGCCGGGCGGACTCCGGCCACATCCCTTTGTCCATCGGATTCTCGGCTTCGTCGTTGACCTCGGCAGGGCCATGCCGTTCATCATTCTGCTCGTGGTGCTGACCTGGCTGACGCGCTTCATCGCCGGCCAGTCCATCGGGCCGAGCGCGGCGATCGTGCCGCTGTCCATCGGCACGGTGCCCTTCGTCGGCAGGCTGGTGCAGAACGTCCTCGCCGAGGTGCACGTCTCGGTCGTCGAGGCCGCGGTGACCACCGGATCCGGCACGCTGCGCATCGTGCGCAGCGTGCTGCTGCGGGAGTCGCTGCCGGCGCTGATCAACGCGATCGGCGTCACCGTCATCGCCGTGCTCGGCTACTCGGCCATGGCAGGCGTCATCGGCGGCGGCGGCCTCGGCGACCTCGCCATCCGGTTGGGCTACCAGAGTTTCGACAACCGCGTGCTGTGGAGCACCGTCGCCGTCCTGGCCGTGCTCACCACGCTCCTCCAGTTCGTGTTCACCCGAATCGCGCGCACCGTCGACCGCAGGCGGCACGCGTCCGTCTAGCCCATCAGGCTGGCTGTTCGTGCTCACCCGCGGATTCGCGGGTCAGGAAAGGAAAATGCAATGCGACTTCGTGCTGTCCTCCCCGTGGTGCTCGGCGCGCTGCTCACCGTGGCGACCGTCGCCGGCTGCGGCGGTGGCGACGGAGCCAAGGCAAGCGACTCCGGCGCTCCGCTCAAGATCGGCGCGAGCCAGGTGCCGCACGCCCAGATCCTCAAGTTCGTGGCCGACAACCTGGCCAAGGACAAGGGGCTCAAGCTGGAGGTCAAGGAGTTCACCGACTACGTCCAGCCGAACACCGCGCTGGCCGACGGGTCGCTGGACGCCAACTACTTCCAGACCCCGCCGTTCCTGGACAACTTCAAGGCCAAGAGCGGCGCCAAGCTGGAGTGGATCGTCGGCGTGCACATCGAGCCGCTCGGCCTGTACTCCAA
Source organism: Solihabitans fulvus (assembly GCF_008386585.1). GTDB lineage: Bacteria > Actinomycetota > Actinomycetes > Mycobacteriales > Pseudonocardiaceae > Solihabitans > Solihabitans fulvus. Next base: position 19,139 of record NZ_VUOB01000071.1, on the reverse strand, counting down.
CAAGATCAAGAAGATCGCCGACCTCGCCAACGGCGCCAAGATCGCGGTCGACAACGACCCTGCGAACGAGAACCGCGCGCTGAAGCTGCTCGAGGCCAACGGGCTCATCAAGATCAAGCCAGAGGTGGCGGCCGCCAACAAGGCGACCATCCGTGACCTCGCGGAGAACCCGAAGAACCTCCAGTTCGTCGAGCTGGAGGCCGCGCAGGTGCCGAGGAGCCTCGACGACACCGACGCGTCGGTGATCAACGGCAACTACGCCATCAAGATCGGGAAGAAGCCGGCGACGGACGCGCTCGTGCTGGAGAAGGCCGAGAACAACCCGAACGTCAACGGCCTGGTCACCCGCGCCGAGCTCAAGGACGACAAGCGGATCAAGGACCTGGCCGAGCTGCTCCAGTCGCAGCAGGTGAAGGACTTCATCAAGAAGACCTACGACGGCTCCGTCCTGCCGGTCTGATTTATTCGTCAGTAGGAAGCCGGACGGCGCGTTCGGGCTGCTCAGCGGCCTGAACGCCCCGTCCGTTCACGTACGGGGTACACACGCACCCCCCGAACGCCCGTAGGCTGCATAACGTGCTCGCCGTAGTGCCACCACCCGTCACCGTCCGCGTCCCGGCCAAGGTCAATCTGCACCTGGCCGTAGGAGACGTTCGCAAGGACGGTTACCACGAGCTCGCCACGGTGTTCCAGTCGCTGTCACTGACCGACGAGGTCACCGTGGCCATCGCCGACGACCCCGGGGTCGAGGTGACCGGCGAGGGCGCGGAGTCCGTGCCGACCGGGGCGTCGAACCTGGCCTGGCGCGCCGTGCGGACGCTCGCCGCCCACGTCGGCAGGGATCCGGACGACCCCAAGGTCCGGCTGGTGATCCGCAAGAGCATCCCCGTCGCGGGTGGCATGGCGGGCGGCAGCGCCGACGCCGCCGCGACCCTGGTCGGCCTGGCGTCGCTGTGGCGGCTGGACATCGGCAGGGACGGGCTGGCCAACCTCGCCGCGAAGCTCGGCAGCGACGTGCCGTTCGTGCTGCACGGCGGCACCGCCCTCGGCACCGGGCGCGGCGAGCAGCTCATCCCCGTGCTGGCCAGGCACACCTTCCACTGGGTGCTCGCCTTCGACCGGCGCGGCCTGTCCACGCCGGACGTGTTCGACGAGCTGGACCGGCTGCGCGCCGAGGGCGACCCGCCACGGGTCGGCGCCGTCGAACCCGTGCTGGAGGCGCTGTCCTCCGGCGATCCTCGGCAGCTCGCGCTGCTGCTCGGCAACGACCTCCAGGCGGCGGCCGTGTCCCTGCGCCCCGGCCTGCGCCGCACCCTGCGCGCCGGCGTGAACGCGGGCGCGCTGGCCGGCATGGTGTCCGGCTCGGGCCCGACCTGCGCGTTCCTGTGCACCGACGCGGACGCCGCCGTGCGGGTGGCAGCCGAGCTGTCCGGCGCGGGCGTGTGCCGCACCGTCCGGGTCGCCCAGGGGCCCGTGCCCGGGGCGCGCGTGGTCAGCACCGACGAGAGCCCCCGGCCGATTCCGCCAGAGGTGCACGCCTGACCCAGGGTGGAGCGGCGCGTCAGCGGTCGGTCTGTTTCGGGTGCGTGGTGCCCGCCTTCGTGATCCACAGTGTTCGCGTGCGATCGTCGATGGCGTACCAGATACGCCCGGCCGACGTGACCTCGAACTGCCACTGCTCCATCGGCTGACCATCGATTGCAATGGTGCAGAGGTGACCCTTGAGTCGATGCTGCCGGCCGTCTGTCCTGCGCGGATCGCTGGTGATTGCGACCCAGGCGCGATCGACCGCCTCCACCACCTGGTTGATCAGGTCGTCCCACCCTTTGCGGCCTTGCCGTTGGCCATGAACACTCGCCAGGGCAGCGGGCGGGAAACCTCGTCGCGCCGTTTCGTCATTCGGGTTCCGGCAGTGGTCGGGTGATTTCCACGCCGTCGCCCTCGACAGTGATGGGGCTGCTCAGAGCCCGCGCCAGGTCCGGATCGGACCACACTTCGGCGGTCGACCGCCATGCGGCGACCGTGTTGGCAAACGGCAGCAGATAGCCGGTTTCCGCTCCCGCGCTGAGATCGGCGAGCAGGTCCGCGACGCACAGGGTTCGCTCGCTCTCCGGCAGCCAGCGCATCCAGGCGAACTCCTCGGCCAGTAATTCCGCCGCCAACTCGGGGTCGCGCCGGGCGAGCGTCCGCAGCAGGTGCGCGGCGGCGGTCAACGCGGCGACGCCGGCGTTGAACCGCTCGGACCGGATCAGCACGAGATTTTCGGCGTCCCGTCGTTCGAGCACGACCTCGGCGTGCTCCAGCGCGCCAAGCACCTCCGTCGGGCCGCGAAGGAACGCGCTGTACGGGAATGTCTCGATCGCCATGTCACCAACTTATCTGAACTACTTCAGATCACAACCTGGGGGCGGTCGTCGAGGGGCGGCGACTAGCCTCGTGGCGACAGTCAGTCGATACGGCGAAAGCACTGGTAGATGGCAAACCTGGTCAACCTGGAGTCGGTCAGCAAGAGCTTCGGCGTGCGCGCGCTGCTGGACAGCGTGTCGCTCGGCGTCGGCGACGGCGACCGGATCGGCGTCGTGGGTCTCAACGGCGGTGGCAAGACCACGCTGCTGGAGGTGCTCGCCGGCATCGAGCCCCCGGACACCGGGCGGGTCAGCCAGATCGGCGGCCTGCGGATGGCCGTGGTCACCCAGCGCACCGAGCTGGGCGAGGGCAGCACCGTCCGGCACGCCGTGATCGACCCGCTCGGCTTCACCGCCGAACACGAGTGGGCGGCCGACGCCAGGGTGCGGTCCATCCTCGACGGGCTCGGCATCACCGCCCTCGGGCTGGACGCGCCGGTCGGCACCATGTCCGGCGGCGAGCGCCGCAGGGTCGCGCTGGCCGCCGCGCTGGTCCAGGAGCTGGACCTGCTCGTCCTGGACGAGCCCACCAACCACCTCGACGTCGAGGGCGTGCGGTGGCTCGCCGAGCACCTGCTGGCCCGCCGCTGCGGGCTCGTCGTCGTCACCCACGACCGCTGGTTCCTCGACACCGTCTGCACCCGCACCTGGGAGGTCGTCGGCGGCGGCGTCGAGCAGTACGAGGGCGGCTACGCGGACTGGGTCTACGCCAGGGCCGAGCGCGCCCGGCTGGCCGACACGCTGGAGGAGAAGCGCCGCAACCTGGCCCGCAAGGAGCTGGCCTGGCTGCGCAGGGGCGCCCCGGCGCGCACGTCCAAGCCGCGCTACCGGATCGAGGCCGCCGAGGCGCTGATCTCGGACGTGCCGCCCGCCCGCGACTCCGTCGAGCTGCTGGCCTTCGCCAAGCGCAGGCTTGGCCGCACGGTCGTCGAGCTGGAGGACGTGACGCTGACGATCGGCGACCGGACGCTGATCGACCGGGCGACCTGGCGGGTCGGCCCCGGCGACCGGGTCGGCCTGGTCGGCGTCAACGGCTCCGGCAAGACGACGCTGCTGCGGCTGCTGGCCGGCGAGCGCGAACCTGCCGCCGGCAAGCGGATCCAGGGCCAGACGGTCCGGCTGGCGCACCTGACCCAGGAGCTGCACGACCTGCCCGGCGAGCTGCGCGTGCTCGAGGCGGTCGAGGAGATCGCCCGCAGGGTGGTGCTCGGCAAGCAGGAGCTGTCCGCGTCGCAGCTGGCCGAGCGGTTCGGCTTCTCCTCCAGCCGGCAGTGGACCCCGGTGCGGGACCTGTCCGGCGGCGAGCGGCGACGGCTGCAACTGGCCAGGCTGCTGATGGCTGAGCCCAATGTGCTGCTGCTCGACGAGCCGACCAACGACCTGGACATCGACACCCTGCAACAGCTGGAGGACCTGCTCGACTCCTGGCCGGGCACGCTCGTGGTCGTCTCGCACGACCGGTACCTGGTCGAGCGGGTCTGCGACCGGGTCGTCGCGCTGTTCGGCGACGGCGGGATCGCCGAGCTGACCGGCGGCATCGAGGAGTACCTGCGGCGCAGGGACGCCCAGCTGGCGGCGGCCGCGGTCGCGCCGGCCGGCGGGGCTTCCGCCGCCGAGCAGCCCGCGTCGACGGCCGCCGAGCAACGGACCGCCCGCAAGGAGCTGGCCAGGCTCGAGCGGCGGCTGGACGTGCTGCACAAGAAGGAGGCCCAGCTGCACACGGCGCTCGCCGAGGCGGCCACCGAGGCCGACCGGCTCCTCGCCCTCGACGCGGAGCTGCGCGCGGTCGTCGCGGAGACCGCCGAGGTCGAGCAGCAGTGGATGGCGGCCGCGGAGCTCGTGGAGGGGTAGCGCGGCCGCTCAGGGCGACGGTGGGGTAGCGCGGCAGCTCAGGGCGACAGTTCGGCGAGTGTTTCCTCGACGCGGTCGAGGAACTCGTCGACCTCGCCCTCGTTGTAGCCGCGCTGGCCGATCGGCGGCTTGCTGAAGACCACGTCGCGGACGTCCTTGGGGGTCAGGTCGTCGGTGCCACGCAGGGTCGCCTCGACGCGCTCGAGGAACGCGTCCACCTCGGCCTCGCGGTAGCCGCGCTTGCCGAGCGACGGCCTGGAGAAGGCGATGTCGCGCACCTCGTCGGGACTCACGCTCATGATCCCTCAGTATCGCCCCTGTTCGCCGCGCGCGTCGGATGAAAGCCGGACGATCACCCGATCATGTCTGCGGCGAAGATCCGGATGGCCGAACCGGATTGGTCGTACGCTCCGACCATGAGTCGCTTCGTGGACACGATGCTCGCCACCGCCGCTGGTGCCGGTGGCGAGGCGAGTGGCATGACCACCGGAGAACCGGCCACCCCAACGCGCCGGACCTGGGCGCAGGTGCACGAGCAGGCCACCAGGATGGCGGGCGCGCTGGTCAGCGGGGGCGTGTCGGCCGGTGGTTCGGTTGCGGTGCTCGCCGGGGACCCGGCCTCGATCGCGCCCGCCGTGCAGGCCGTGTGGCTCGCCGGGGCCAGCGTCACCATGCTGCACCAGCCGACCGCGCGGACCGACCTGGCCGACTGGGCGCAGGACACCCTGCGCGTGCTGAGCATGATCGACGCCAAGCTGGTGCTGCTCGGCACGCCGTTCGACGCGCTGGCGAGCGTGCTCGACGAGCACGACGTCGCCTACCGGACGCTGGACGAGCTGACCGACGGCACGCCGCTGGCCGCGCCCGTCGAGGTGCCGGAGGAGTCCACCGCGCTGCTCCAGCTCACCAGCGGTTCGACCGCCGAGCCCAAGGCGGTCCGGATCACGCACGGCAACCTGATGGCCAACGCGCTGGCGATGAAGGAGGCGGCCGCGCTTCAGCCCGGCCGCGACGTGATGGTGTCGTGGCTGCCGCTGTTCCACGACATGGGCATGGTCGGCTTCCTGACCGTGCCCATGCTGTTCGGCATCGAGCTGGTCAAGGTCACCCCGGTGGACTTCCTGCGCTCGCCCGTGCTGTGGCCCGAGCTGATCAGCCGGCACCGGGGCACCATCACCGCGGCGCCGAACTTCGCCTACGCCATCGTCGGCCGGCGAATGTCCACAGTGGATGATGATGGCGCGTACGACCTGTCGACGCTGCGGATCGCGTTGAACGGCGCCGAGCCCATCGACCCGGCCGCCGTCGCGTCGTTCACCGAGGCCGGCGCGCGCTTCAAGCTGCCGCCGGAGTGCGTGCTGGCCGCGTACGGCATGGCCGAGGCCACGCTCGCGGTCGCCTTCGCGCCGCTGTTCACCGGGCTGTCCGTCGACGTGATCGACGCCGAGGCGCTGGCCGGCGAGCACCGCGCGGTGCCGGTCACCGAGGACGGCGACCGGCAGGTGCGGAGCTTCCCGCTGCTCGGGCCGCCGCTGCCCGGCATCGAGGTGCAGACGGTCGACGGGTCGGGGCGGGTGCTCGGCGACCGGGAGGTCGGGCAGCTGCGGCTGCGCGGCGCGGCGGTGACGCCCGAGTACCTCACGGTCCGGGGGCCGGTGTCCACGCAGGACGCCGACGGCTGGCTGGACACCGGAGACGAGGGCTACACCGTCGACGGCCAGGTCGTGGTCTGCGGGCGGATCAAGGACGTCATCATCATGGGCGGCCGCAACATCTACCCGACCGACATCGAGCGGGCGGCCATGTCGGTTGACGGCGTGCGGGCCGGCAACGCCGTCGCGGTGCGGCTGGACGCCGGCACGCGGCGGGAGCGGTTCGCGGTCGCCTGCGAGTCGCGGCTGGCGGGCGACGAGGACGCGGAGAAGGCGCTGCGCAAGGAGATCACGGCCAGGGTGGTTGACGCGGTCGGGCTGCGTCCGTTCGCGGTGGTGGTGCTGCCGCCGGGCAGCCTGCCCAAGACGCCGTCGGGCAAGCTCCGCAGGGCCGCAGCGGCGTCACTGGTGGGAACTGAGTAGGAACTGAGTGGGGACGGGGTAGGGGACGGGTCGGGCGGCGCTTTGACGGCGACCGCCCGACGGTCGGTCCTCAGACTGTGGACTCGGGTTTGATGAGCGGCGCGTCCCGCGACAACATCTGGAACCCGACGCTGTAGTACAGCCCGCGCGCCTGGGGATGTCCTGGCGCGCCAAGGCATGCGACCGTCGCGTGGGTGGCCCCGGCCGCCCGCGCCAGCCGCATGCCGTGCAGGAGCATCGCCCTCGCCAACCCGAGGCGCCGGTAGTCCGGATGCGTCCCGACCGGCTCGAACTCGACGGTCTTGTTCACCTCGTCGAGCCACATGATCGTCGAGGACGCCATCGTCCCGTCCGGCACCTCCACCAGGATGTGCAGGTCGCCTCGGTACGCCGTCGTCTGCCGGACGCCCTGGTAGCCCTCGGCGGTGTAGGTCGAGAGGGGCCAGGCGTCCAGGTGGGCCTGGACCGCGGCCTGTGGCCCAGCCTCGTCGGCGGTGCGGAACCGGAATCCGTCCGGCAGCACCGGCTGTGCCACGTCGGTGAGGTCCCGCTCGTTGAGCTGGGTCCAGGACCCGGTGTCGCCGAGCGCGGACGGGTCGGTCTCGTAGCCGTGCGCCGCCCAGCGCGCCAGGCCGAATTCGTCGGCGGCGCTCGGCAGCACCGTCCGTTCGAGGCCCGCCGCCGTGGCGTCGTACCAGTCGATCACCTCGTCGACCAGCCCGGCGTGGTCGGGATGGACCTGATACGCCAGGTAGGCGCCGGTGATGTCCTTCACCGACCCGTCGCTCCGCGTCACCCGGCGCGGCAGGACGGCCCAGCTCCACGCCACCAGATCCCCGCCGGACAACCACAGCCGACGCCGCCAGCTCGCCCCGTCGCCGGCGTGCCCCTTGCCCCAGATCCAGGCCAGCTCGCCGTACGACGCGTCGCTGTTCACCAGGTCCGGGTGCGTTGCGGCGAGCCGCTGCGCCAGACCCTGCATGAGCCGCACGTCCTCGGCGGTCACCAGCTCGACGTTCGTCATGGTGCGCCACTGTGGCAGGACTCCGCCGAGCCGTCGAACCACTTTCCGGGACGGCCACTGGACCTGAGCGGTCAGCGGCGGTGCGCGCGCGGTGAGCCGTTGGTCAGCGGCCCGGCCGACGCTTCTTCCCGAGAACACCGACCACGGCTCGAGAAACGGCAGGGATCGACATGACTGGCTTGACCGGCAGGACCGCGCTGGTGACCGGGGCGTCGCGGGGCATCGGGAAGGCCATCGCGCAGCGGCTGGCCGCCGACGGCGCCCTGGTCGCCGTGCACTACGGCAGCAACGAGGCCGCGGCCGCGGCGACGGTGGCCGAGATCCGCGACGCCGGGGGCCGGGCCTTCCCGGTGCGCGCGGACCTCGGCTCCGCCGCAGGTGTCGACGAGCTGTTCACCGGCCTCGAGGCGGGACTGGCCGGGCAGCGGCTGGACATCCTGGTGAACAACGCGGGCGGCGGCGGGATGGGCGGATCGGTCGAGCACACCACCGCCGAGGAGTTCCACGAGCTGTTCGCGGTGAACGTGGCGGCCCCGTTCCTGATCGTCCAGCGCGCGCTGCCGCTGATGCGCGACGGCGGCCGGATCGTCAACATCTCCTCCTGCGCGCCAAGGCTTGCCGTGCCGGCCCAGGCGGCCTACGCGATGAGCAAGGGCGCCCTGGACGTGCTGGGCAGGACCCTCGCCGCCCAGCTCGGCCCGAGGGGCATCACGGTCAACTCGGTGGCCCCCGGCGCGGTCGACACCGACGGCACGGCCTACCTGCGGGAGCACCCCGAGGCCGCCGCCGGCATCACCTCGATCACCGCGCTCGGCCGGATCGGTCGGCCGGCGGACATCGCGGACGTGGTCGGGTTCCTGGCCTCGGACGACGCGCGCTGGGTCACCGCCAACATCATCGACGCCACCGGCGGCACCTTCCTCAGCCCCGCCACCGGGAACTGAGCGGCGGACAGGGCTCTCCCCGGCCACCAGCGGGTGACCGGGGAGCCGCACCAGAAAGTGGTGTGGGGCCGTTGAATCTGGGTCAGGGGCGGCGCTGGGTGCTCCAGAAGTCCCACTGGTGATCGGCGAGGAAGGTGCTGTCGATCGTGGTGGCGCCGTTCCCGAACGAGACGGCCGCCGGCAGGGTCGGCCAGGTGGTGGCGGTCCGAATGCCGTTGGGGTTGCCGGTGCGGACGAAGTTCGCCCAGTAGTCGACCATCTGCCGGGACAGCCGCTGCTGATCGGCGGTCAGGCGCACCGGCAGGTCGGCGACGCCGAACAGGTATGGCAGTTCGGCGGTGTGATAGGCCCCGAGGTCGAAGGTGGCGCCGGGAAGGGCGGGCGCCCGGTCGGCGAACTCGTAGGCGTAGACGGGCGCCCGGCGGGACAGGGCGAGCGCCTGGTCGCGGACGTCGCCGACCCAGCCGTCGGTCAGCGCGGCACCGAGTGCGACGGGCGGCTGGGCGCCGGGGACCAGCGGGTAGTGGACCAGGGCGGCCGGGCCGCCCATGAAGTCCAGGTAGTCGCCGTAGCTCGCGCTCGTGACCGGCCCGGACTTCGCCACGAGGAAACCGAGGATCCGCATCTCGTCCTTGTTGGTGCCGGTCAGCACCGGGACCCTGGCGGCGCGGCCCGCGCGGATGGCGGTGGCCGGGTCCTCCGGCAGCACCGATCCGCCCGACACCAGCCACGGCTTCTGCGAGTAGTTCAGGTGGCCGAGCGGGATCGGGTAGGTCAGCTGGTCCTGCTTGTCGGTGATCTCTTTGGCGCCGAGGGCGCGCAGGCTGGCCGCGCGGTCGGGGCCGTTCGGCACGCCGAGGGTCTTGGTGACGAACGTTTCGCTGGCCTCCCGAGCCTTGGCGAGCGGGACGGTGGAGGAGGCGTCGCCGCTCTCCAGGATGGCCGCGCTGAACAGTCCTCGGGAGCCGGGGGCGACCAGGTGGGCGGCGACGGAGATACCGCCGGCCGACTCGCCTGCGATGGTGACCCGGTGCGGATCGCCGCCGAAGGAGGCGATGTTGCGCTGCACCCAGCGCAGTGCCGCCTGCTGGTCCTGCAAGCCGTAGTCGCCGCCGGTGCCCTGCGGATCCAGCGCCGGGTCGGCGAGGAAGCCCAGCGCGCCGAGCCGGTAGTTGATGGTCACCACAACGATGCCCTTCGCGGCCAGCTTGGTGGTGTCGTAGGCGGCGCCGCTGCCGCCGGTGAACGATCCGCCGTGGATCCAGACCAGCACGGGCCGGTCGGTGCCGCCGGGGGTCCGCACGTTGAGGTCCAGGCTGTCCTCGCTCATCGGCTGCGGTGTGCGGCCCGGGTTGAGGTCGACCGGCAGCAGGCCGAAACCGTTGTCTTTGGCCTGCCACGCCCGGTTGCCGGGTCGGGTGGCGTCCCTGGCCCCGCTCCAGGCAGCGGCGGGCTGCGGCGGACTCCAGCGCAGGGCGCCGACGGGCGGGGCCGCGTACGGGATGTCGTCGAACGTCCAGGTGCCGTGCGCGTCCCTGCCGCGCAGAGCGCCGGTCTCCACCCGCACGACCCGTTCGCCTTTTGCCTGCTGCGCGGCCACGTCCGATCGGTCGAGGCCGGCGGCGGTCGCCGGGGCCATGCCGAGGACCACCACAAGGCTGCTCAGCAGGACCGCGAGCGGTGCGATTCTCTTCATCGTCTTTCCCTCAATGGTGGGTGCCGAGGTTCGACACCCTTGCTAGTTGGCATTGCTGAGGTGCGGCCCGAGGCCGCTGTGGGGTGGACGGCGGCCGAACTACTGGCGCGCTTGGGGATGCCGGCCGTCCACGAGCCCGGCGATCGTGTCGAGGGGGCGGTACTCCGCGAGCGTCACGGCCAGCTCTCCCGCGCGTTCGCGGTAGGCCGGGTCGTCCAGGACCTTCGCGACCGCCGCGGCGATCTCCGCCGCTCCCGGGGTGCCCGTGCGCAGGTCGATTCCGGTGCCGCTCCACTGCACCCGCGCGGCAACCTCCGGCTTGTCCTCCGACCCGCCCGCGACCACCAGCGGCACGCCGTGGCGCAACGCCGTGTGCACTCCGCCGTAGCCGCCGTTGGTGACCAGCAGATCCGCGTGCGGGAGCAGCCGCTCGAACGGGAGGTAGCTGCCGGCCCGCGCGTTGCCGGGCAGTTCGCCGACCGCCCCGACGAGCAGGTCCGGGCCGTCGGGGCGGGCGGTGGCCGCGACCACCAGCAGGTCGTCCCTGCCAGCAAGGGCCTGCATGGTCGGGACGATCAGCTCGCTCAGGTCGTCGTTGGCGGCGGTGCCCTGGGTCACCACCACGACCGGCCGGTCGCCCCGCGTCACGTCGGCCCACCACGCGGGCAGCTCGGCGTCGTCGCCACCGGGGGAAGGCAGCGCGCCGATGAGCTGGAAGCTCGCCGGGGCGTCGCTGCGCGGGTACTCGAACCCGGGAACGGACAGCTGGAGGTAGTGGTCGGAGCTGGTGGCGAGGATTCCGACGAAGCTGCCATCGGGCCAGGCCACGCCGGCGCGCGCGAAGATCTCGGCCGCGTACAGCGCCAGCGGCGCGCCGAGCGCTTCAGCCTCGGCGTTCAGCGCCGCGTTGCGGGCACGTCCCTGCTCACCCGGCATCGGCGGCAGCGCGAAGCCGAATGGCGCGGTGTCCACGCTGGGCAGCGAGGGCGCCCCGGCGTTGACGGAGATCACGACCGGGCGGCCGCCCTTGGGCAGCGCCATCGTCAGCGCCTGGGCGCCGAGGAAGGCGGTGTCGGCGATCACCACCTCGGCCGGGAACTCGGCCAGCAGCTCGCGCAGCGCGCGGTACTGGCCAGGCATCGGGTCGGTGAACACGTGCATCAGGTCGTAGCCGACCCGTGCCGGACCGGCCGGAGCCTCCGCCCGGCCGGCGAAGGCCGCGTTGAGATCCCGGTCGTCGAAGTCGGCATCCGTTGGCAGCGCCACGAAACGCGCCCCCATCGCCTCCACCGTCCTGGCGAACCGGGATCCGCCGACGAAGACCACCTCGTGGCCGCGGCGGACCAGATCGGCGGTGACGGCGAGAATCGGACCGGTGTGCCCGTGCAGGGGCGGGGCAGCGGTAATGACCTTGGTCATGGTGGAACTCCTGTCTGGGACTGGCTGATGAGGACGCGGGGCCATGAGCCAGCCGCTAGCGCGCGGGACCGATGTTGTGGTTGACGCGAAACAGGTTGTGCGGGTCGACCTTGGTCTTCAGCTCGACCAGTCGCCGGTAGTCCGCTGGCGCGTAGCAGGACCGGACGGCCTCGGGCGTGAGATCGGCCAGGGACACGAAGTTGGGGAACCTGCCGCCGGTCAGCAGCGGCTCCATCGTCTTCATGATCGCCAGGTGCGCGGCCTCGATCCGGGGCAGGTGCTCGGAACCGGGGACGAGATCGACCATCCAGAAGGTGAACCCGGCGTGGCGGGCGGGGCCGATCGCGTTGCGGTGCTTGGGTTGCGCGGCCAGTTTGCCGCCGAGGTGCCGTACTTCCACGGAGGCGGGCGCGGTCGGATGGTCGGGGCCGACCACGGACAGCAGCGTGTCCAGATCACCGGCGTTGAGCCGGTCGAACAGTCCTGTTTGGTCGATCGAGGGCGTTGGCGTCGTCGGATCGTTCGCGATCCGCGCGATGTCGGCGTACGGGCGCGGCCGCACGTCGTCCTGCACCGGGCCAAGCGCCCGCAGCGGCCGCAGCAGCTCCTCGCCGTGTTCTGGCGTGCCGGTGTAGGCGATGCGGATGCTCACCAGGTGCTGGCCGCGCAGGGGTTCCGGGATGAACGGCGCGTCGGGGAAGTGCAGGAACGAGATCGCCGACGTCATCTCGTCGGGCACGTCCTGGATCCATTCGTGCCAGGCGCGCAGCACCCGCTCGCCGAGCACGCCGGGGAACACGAGCTGGCCGCCGGTGAGGTGCCGCAGCGGAAACAGATCGATGGTGGCCTCAAGCAGCAGGCCGTAGTTGGACTTGCCGCCGCGTACCGCCCAGAACAGCTCGGGGTGGCGTTCCGGCGACAGGGTGAGGATCTGGCCGTCCGGGGCGACCAGCCGCAGGGAGCGGACGTGGTCGGCGGCGAAGCCGTAGCTGCGGCCGTGCACGGGCAGGCCGCCGCCGGAGATGAAGCCGAGCGCCCCGACCGTGTCCGAGGTGCCGTTGAGCGCGGCCAGCCCGTGCTCGGAGGAGGCAGCGATGACCGCGCCCCAGGTGGCGCCGCCGCCGACGCGGGCGGTGCGGCCGACGGGGTTGACGCTGACGCCGGCCAGCTTGCTCGTGTTGATGAGGATGCCGCCTGCCGCCGCGGCCCCGATGCCGTGGCCGGTGGACTGCACGCCGATCGGCAGCAGCCCGTCGGCGGCGATCGCGACGGCCTCCGCCGCCGCCTCGGGGGTCTCGGGGACCACCACAGCGAGCGGATTGTGTTGCACGGCAAGGTTGTAGGCGGATCTGGCCGCGTCGAAGCCGCTCTCGTCCGGCAGGATCACGGCCTTGCCCAGCCGCCGCTTCATGGCGGCGATGGCGCTCCGAGAAGCGGTGGCGGCCTCAGCCGGGGCGGGGGTGACGGCGGAAGCCGCCGAGGTGCGTCCGACGACGTCGCCCAGGTTGATCTTCATGGTGGGGCCTCCCTCTGCTCTGCGTCACGTGGTCGTCCGGTCAGCCGCCGGGCGACGAGAGAGGACGCTAAGACGCCCGGTTGACCTGCGGTAACCGTCAGGCGGGCGATCAACACCACCGTGTTTGCGGCGGGGACCGCGTCATTAACGGTGCGCGGTACCGGGCCCGGGACGCCCCGTCATAGCGTGCGGATGCTCCGTTCCGGAGCGGACAGCGGAGGGGGAAACATGGATGACGGACACTTCGCCACTGTCGAGGTGCATTTCGACGACCTGGACGCGATGGGCGTGCTGCACAACTCGCGCTACGCGCTGCTGGTCGAACGGGCGACCAACACGTACTGGCAGCGGCTCGGCTGGTCGATGGACGCGGCGGTGTCGACCTTCCCCGAGGTCCTGCCCGTGGTGCGCGAGTTCATGATCAGCTTCGCCGTGCCGGTCGTCGGAGCCGGCGAGCGAGTCGTCCACCTCTGGTTGGACCGGTTGGGCACGACCAGCGTGGTGTACGGCTTCCGCGTGCTGTCCGACGACAGGTCCGTGGTGCACGCGCAGGGCCATCGCGTGGTGGTCAACCTCGACCCTGCAACGCTGCGGCCCGCGCCGATCAGCGACACGATGCGCGCGTCCCTCGTGCCGCTCCTGCGCGACACGGAAGTCGCGGCCCGATAAGCCGGCGTTGCCCGTGGCTAACCGCGCAGGGCGGCCGCCAACTCCTTGCGCCCGGCGATCTTGAGCTTGCGGTAGGCGTGCGTGAGATGCTGCTCGACCGTCCGGGGCGCCAGGTGCAGTCGGCCGCAGATCGCCGCGTTGGTCAGCCCAGCCGCAGCCAGGTCGGCCACCGACTGCTCGCTGCTGGTCAGGGCGTTCGCTCCGGTGACCGCCTTCACGCCGGGTCGCCTGCCGTGGGCGCGCAGCGCCTCGCGGATGGCGGGGACGAACAGGCCGAGCCCGTACTGCTCGGCGACCTCGAGGGCCTCGACGAGGCCGTCCACCTCGTCGAGCGCCAGCAGGGCCGCGACCAGCGCCAGTCTCGCGTGCGTCCCCCTGGTGACCTCCACCGCCTCGCGCAGGAGCGCGCGGTCCTGGCGAACCGTCCCGGCTGCGGCCAGCGCCGTGCCGAGGGTGTGCGGGGTGCCCCAGGCGCGGGCCAGCCGGAGCTCCTCCTCGGCCAGCCTGCTGGCCTCCGTCGGGTCGCCCATGCCGTTGGCGGCGAGCGCGCCGATGGAGCGCCAGTGGGCGATCAGCGGGTTGACCGACGTGTCGGGCATGAGCCTGGCGCACATGAGCGCATCGCCGTGGGCCTGCCCGAACCGGCGCTGGAGCAACCGCAGCCCGGCCCGCGTGCTCGCGGTGTAGAACTGGTTCGGCCGGGTGATCTCGCCCGACGCGAACGGCCCGAGCGCCTCCTCCGCCTCCGCCATGCGGCCGGCGAGCAGGAACGCGCAGGCGATGAAGCCGCCCGACATGTCCAGCGGATCGTTGTCGTCGAACACCGTCGCCGTGGTCGTGCGGACGGCGATCGCCGCGGCCAGGGTGGCGTCGGTGTGGCCGCTCACCGACAGGCAGACGAACCTGGCCCACGCCGCGAACGGCAGCACGGTCGTCCAGCCGCGCCGCTGCGCCAGGTCCTCGCCCTTCGCGATCCAGGCCAGCGCGACCTCGAAACGCTCCGAGCACAGCAGCCCCTGAATCGCCCCCATGTGAATCGACATCTCGGACGCGTCCGGTTCACCATTGCCCCACAACAGTTCCAGGGCCAGGACGGCCTGCTCGGCGCAGGCGTCCGCGTCCGTCGCGATCTCGCCGGCGAGCTGGGCACGGGCGGCGGCCAGGATCGCCCGCCCGTACTTGCGCTCGTCGGCCACGGCGTCCACCACGTCCAGGACCCGGCGAACCGGGCTGTCGGACAGCCAGCCGATCCCGAGGGAACGAGAGATCAGCGGAAGGGCGGCGGCCGGATCGTGGTCGACGACCTGGTCGATGACGGTGTCCAGGAACGCGGTCCCGGCCGAGAACCCTCGCGTGCTCAGCGTGACGAGCAGAAGGTCGGAGGCCACCTGGGCGTGCAGGTCGCCGCTGGTGAGCGGCAGCAGCTCGGCCAGCTCCCGATGCGCGGCGACCGGGTCGCCGAACACCAGCGCCGCGGCGACCCTGGCCCGCAGCCGCAGCCGTTCGTCACTGGTCAGCTGCGGGGAGCCAAGGGCGTGCCGGAACAGGGTGCCGGCCGATTCGAACGCCCCCACTCCGTAGGCGGCCTCGGCCGCCTCGGTCAGGATGCTGATCTGCCAGTCCTGCGCGGGCGTCCCCGCCTGGAGCAGGTGGGCGGCGATCTGCTCGGTGCTGCGGAACTGCCGGTGGCAGAGCTCGGCCGCCCTGGCGTGCCACCGCAGGGCGGCGAGCGAGTTGAGGGTGGCGGCCGCCGCCGACGCGACCATGGAGCTCACGAACACGATCGAGCCCGCGTCCTCGACCACCAGCCTGGCCTTCAGGAGCGCTTCCAGGGTCGATGCGGCGCCTGCCATGTCCAGCCCCGCCAGTTCGGCGGCCAGCTCTGGCCCGCCGTCCTCGCCGATCACTGCCAGCGCCCGCGCCAGTGCCAGGCCGCCGTCGATGCCTTCCAGTCGGCCGGCCAGGCAGTCGATGGTGGTCTGCGGCGTCACCATCGCGACCTGTGCGGCGGCCTCCCCGGTCGGCCGGACGCCGTGCTCCCGAAGGTGGCCGAGCAGCTCGACGGCCAGGAACGGGTTGCCTCCGCTGGCGGAGTGGCAGGCCAGCGCGAACGCCTCGTCCGCGGCCTCGTCGAACGTCCGCTCGGCCAGTTCCGCGAGTTCGGCCGGCTCGAACGGGGCCACCCACAGCTGGTCGGCGCGCGCGAGCAACTGGTCGATGAGCGGCGCGTTCCCCGCCGAGACGGCGTCGGGTCGCCGTCCGGCCAGCACGGTGATCGGATGGGTGGCGATGCGGGCGGCGAGATAGTTGAGAAACCGGAGCGAAGCGGCGTCGGCCCACTGGAGGTCGTCGACGATGAGCAGGGCCGGACCGCCGCTGGTGACCTGCTCGATCTGCCCGAACAGGGCATGCATCGCCTCGAACGGAGCCTCGGCCCGCACCTGCGGTATCGCGACGCCGACGGCCGCGACAAGCTGCCGGGCGACCCCGAAGGCGTACTCGTGCTCGAGCGCGCTGGCGTTGGCCTCCAGCACCCGCACCCCTTTGGCGTGGGCGAGGTCGCGCGCGTGCCGCAGCAGCGTCGTCTTGCCGATGCCGACGCCCCCGGACAGGACGATCACCTGTCCCGTCCGGCTGTCCGCAAGGGTCCCGACGGCGTCGGTCAACACCCGGACCTGTGCGGCCCTCCCGGACAGTGCGCGCGTCACCAATGGCCTCCCCCGAGTCGCCACGTCAGTCGAATTAGTCTACTTGTCCCGTATGCCGGGATCGCGATGACTGAGATTGCGAAGACCGCCAACGTGATGATCACGGCCGTCGCGAGCGGAACTAGTGCTCAGTGGAACTCGTTCTGGGCGGCTTCCAGGCCCTTGCCGAGCAGTGCCTCGACGGCGTCGGCGCAGCGGTCCACCTGGAAGGCGAGTTCCTTGCGTTCGACGCCGGAGAAGTCCTTGAGCACGTAGTCGGCCGGGTCCATCCGGCCGGGCGGGCGGCCGACGCCGAAGCGCACGCGGTAGTAGTCCTTGCCGCCCAAGGACTTCGTGATCGACCGCAGCCCGTTGTGGCCGTTCTCACCGCCGCCGAGCTTCAGCCGGACGGTGCCGTAGGGGAGGTCCAGCTCGTCGTGCACGACGACCAGGGCTGGCAGCGGGATCTTGTAGAACCGGGCCGTGCCGGCGACCGGGCCGCCGGAGAGGTTCATGAACGTGCGCGGCTTGGCCAGCACGGCCCTTCGGCCGCCGAGCCTGCCCTCGACGACGTCGGCGCCGCCCTTGTGCGCCTTGAACTTGCCGCCGAGCCTGGCCGCCAGCTCGTCGACGACGAGGAAGCCGACGTTGTGCCGGTTGCCGGCGTACTGGGGGCCGGGGTTGCCGAGGCCAACCACGAGCGCGAGATCGGCTTCATCGACCACGTGACCGCAACTCCTGCTCCAACTCGTCCAACAAGTAGTCCACCGCTTCGGCCTGATAGCCGCGGCGCAGCCCGGAGGTGATGCTGAACCGGCTGTTGCGGACCTCCGTGGAGGTCATCCTGCCCTGACCGTCCAGGGCCTCCGCCGCCCGATCGAGGAAGCCGTCGACCTCGTCGAAATCGTAGCCGCGCTGGCTCTTGCGGAACCGCGCGGCGAGCAGGTCGGCCCCGGTCCGCAGCCTGGTCGGCGCGACCCGGCCGGTCCGCAGCTGGCGCTCCGCCTCGGCCAGCAGCTCGTCAACCGGGCGCTGGTCGTAGCCGCGCTGCCCGCTCTCGGCGACCGCGAACCGCACCTCCCGCACCTCCTCGGGGCGCATCGGGACGCGGCCGGAGAGGGCGTCGGCGATGCGCGCGACGAACTCATCCACCTGGTCGGCGAGGTAGCCCCGGCCCGCTCGCGGCAGCCGGATCCTGCGCAGCTCGGCTGCGCTCAGCGGCGCCTGGCCCCCGGTGTGCTGACCAGACGGGAACGGCGCGCCGCCCCGGTTCCCCGGGGACAACGCGCCGTCCGATCTACCCGACGTAATCGAC
This sequence comes from Solihabitans fulvus, assembly GCF_008386585.1. GTDB lineage: Bacteria > Actinomycetota > Actinomycetes > Mycobacteriales > Pseudonocardiaceae > Solihabitans > Solihabitans fulvus. The sequence continues at coordinate 1,538 of NZ_VUOB01000071.1, read as the reverse complement.
TCAGCCCTCGCTGGCCTCTGTGTCGCCGGCGTCAGCCTGCTCGTCGCTGCTGTCGCCCTCGAGCTGGGCGGCGGTCGGCGCGGCGTTGATCGCGACGACCAGCGCCTCGGCGTCGGTGACCAGGGTCGCGCCGGCCGGCAGCGTGACCGCGCCGGCGAGCACCTGGGTGCCGGCCTCGACGCCCTCGACGGAGACCTCGACCTGCTCGGGGATGTGCAGGGCCTCGACCTCGATGAGCAGCGTGGACAGGTCCTGGGTGACCAGGGTGCCCGAGTCGGACTCACCGGTCAGCACGACGGGCACCTCGACGGTGACCTTCTCGCCGCGCTTGACCAGCAGGAGGTCCACGTGCTCGATGTAGTTCTTGATGGGGTGCGTGGTGACGGTCTTCGTCAGCGCGAGCTCAGTGCCGCTGCTGTCGAAGTCGAGCGTCAGCACGGCGTTCTGACCGTGCTCACGGACTACACGGGCGAACTCGAGCGCCGGCAGGGCCAGGTGCTTCGGGTCGGAACCGTGGCCGTAGAGCACCGCGGGGATCTTGCCGGCGCGGCGGGTGCGGCGGGCGGCGCCCTTGCCGAACTCGGTGCGCGGCTCGGCGGCGAGACGGACCTCGGACACGGTGGGGCTCTCCTTGGTGTTTATTACGTCGGGCGGACTTGAGCGGGTGGCAACCTGCGGCGGCGGGGGGCGCGGAGGGACGCAAACACGCGCGGCATCCAAGCCGCCGCGTCGATCACGCCAGGCGTTCTCGCCCGCCCTCGCCGAGGCAACCCCAACAGTGTAGGCCGCTCCTGGCGGTGGAGCTAACCGGGGTCTGTCCTGAGGGTGAATGGCCCAGGAACGACCGTGAGCGCGGACCCCGTTGACCAGGGATCCGCGCTCACGGGGTCGATCGTGGTGTGTCGAGGCCGACGCTCAGGCGTTGCCGTCGAACAGGCTGGTCACCGAGCCGTCCTCGAAGACCGCCTCGATCGCGCGGGCCAGCAGCGGCGCGATGCCGAGCACCGTGAGCTGCGGGAACCGCTTCTCCGCCGGGATGGGCAGCGTGTCGGTGAAGATCACCTCGCGGGCACCGGACTCGGCCAGCCGCTGGGACGCGTCGTTGGACAGCACCCCGTGCGTCGCCGCGATGATCACGTCCTTGGCGCCCTCGTCGAGCAGCTGCTTGACCGCCTTGGCGATGGTGCCGCCGGTGTCGACCATGTCGTCGATCACCACGCAGGTCCGCCCCCGCACCTCGCCGACGACGCGGTTGGCCACCACCTCGTTGGGCTTGAGCGGGTCGCGGGTCTTGTGCACGAAGGCGATCGGGTAGCCGCCGAGCGTGTCGGCCCACTTCTCGGCCAGCTTGGTGCGGCCGGCGTCCGGCGAGACCACGGTGATGTCCGCGCCGGAGTACTTCTCCTTGACGTAGTCGGCCAGCAGGGGCAGTGCCCACAGGTGGTCGACCGGGCCGTCGAAGAAGCCCTGGATCTGCGCGGTGTGCAGGTCCACCGCCATGATCCGGTCCGCGCCGGCCGTCTTGAACAGGTCGGCGA
>NZ_VUOB01000070.1 GCF_008386585.1 Solihabitans fulvus | reverse complement strand
CCAGGTCGATCCCGACCTCGGCGCCGGACGGCGGCAGCACCACGCCCTCGCCCTCGCCGGTCTGGACGCCGAAGGAGGCGAAGTACCGGCCCCCCGCGTCCTTCACGATCGTGACTGACGACGGGGCCGACGGTAGGGGCCGCGACCACCGCACGCGCAGGTCACCGACCTTCGGCAACCGCAGCTTGCCGTCGTCGAGGACCGCGAACCGGGCGTTGCGGGTGAAGCGGATGCCCTGCCGGTGGTCCTTGCGGGACCGGAACCGGGGCGGAGCGACCTTGCGGCCCTTGCGCTTGCCGGTGACCGAGGCGAAGAAGTTGCGGATCGAGCAGCACAACCGCCCAGTGTCAGGCACTGCCCTGGGCCTTGACGGCCCGCCCAGCACAGGCCTTCACCCCCGCCCTCAATGGCGAAGCACCTGCCCGCATCCCGGTAGCGCGTCACTCCTCGATGGCCCCGCCGACGGCCCGCAGGTGGTCGCGGAAGGTCAGCGACGGCGTCACGCGCCGGTTCGCGAGGTACTCGCCGAACCGCACCTGGCTGCGCAGCGAGACGCCGTCGCGGATCTGGTCGGCCTGGCGCCGCTCGGTGTCGCGGATCGTCTCCGCGAGCGCGAACAGGTCCCCGGCGCGGGATGCCGGCACGAACAGCACGCCGTCCTCGTCGCCGAGGACGAGATCGTCGGGCCCAACGGTCCAGTCGCCGACCACGGCGGCGGTCAGCGCGTCGTCCTTGCGCGGGTCAAGGCGCAGCGGGCCGGTCGGCAGCGCGCCGAGACTGAAGACCGGCAGCCCGATCGCCCTGATGTCGGCCGTGTCGCGGTGCAGGCCCCAGATCACCACCCCGGACAGCCCGGCGTTCCTGGCCTCCAGCACCGCGAGGTCGCCGACGCAGGCCTCGTCGACCCGGCCGTCGTTGTCGACCACCAGCACGTCGCCGGGAGCCGCACCCTCATACGCCTCAAGGAAGATGTCGACGCTGCCGACATGGCGTGCCGGGCACACGCGCCCGACGACGCGATCACCGGCGCTGACCGCGCGCAGCCCGCTCGGCGCGCAGCGCACCGGGAGCCCAGCGCGGATGCACGCGTCGGCGAGGTGTGCGGTGGTCAACGACGCGAACCGCTGCCGAAGATCCTCGGTCTCCATGCGGTGATCATATTTCTCTGTCGACCGGGAGTCCTAGGGCAGGCGTTGGCCGAGCACCAGTGCGGAGCCGATGGCCAGCAGCGCGAGCAGGCTGCCGACGGTCAGCCACGGCCGGCTCGCGTCGGACACCTTGACCTCGAAGCCGATCTGCTCGCGCAGCGAGTCGTACACCCCGCGGAGCTGGTCGGCGGAGGCCGCCTTGAAGAACGAACCGCCGGAGCGGTCGGCGATGTCCTTGAGCGCCTTGTCGTCCACGGGCACCTGGCGGCTCGTGCTGCTGCCGTCGTCGACCACGCCCTGGTCGGTGCCGTAGGAGATCGTCGAGATGGGGATGCCGGCCTTCTTCGCGTCGTCGGCCGCGTCGGTGGACTTGCGGGTGCCGTAGTTCTCCTTGCCGTCGCTCATCAACACGATCCGCGCGGGCGGCGGGCCCTCGGCGCCGCCGATGATCCGGCCGAACGAGTCGATGGTGGAGATCGCCGTCGCGATGGCGTCCCCGGTCGCGGTCGACGTCCCGGTCTTCATGCTGTCCAGGCCCTGCTTGACGCTGGTCCGGTCCGTCGTCGGCGACACCAGCACGGTCGGCGAGTCCGCGAACGAGATCAGCCCGATGTTGACGCCGGGGGTCACCTCGTCGGCGAAGGTCTTCGCCGCCGTCTTGGCCACCTCGAGGCGGCTCGGCGGGATGTCGGTCGACTTCATCGACAGCGACACGTCGATCACCAGCAGCACGGTCGCCCGGTTGCGCGGGATCTTCTGCTCCGCCGTCGGGCCGGCGAGCCCGATCGTCAGCAGCGCGAACGCGACCAGCAGCAGCGCGACGGGAATGTGCGCGCGCCAGCCCGGCCGGCTGGACACGAGCCGGTCCAGCAGCGGCGCGCTGGCAAAGCGCAGCGTGCGGGTGCGCACCACGCGCTGCACGAGCAGGTAGCCGGCCAGGAGGGCGCCGACGCCGGCGAACAGCAGGAACCACCACGGCGTGGCGAAGTTCCCGAAGTGGAAACTCATCCGGCGACGCCCCCGGACCACCGGCGCTTGCGCGCCACGATGAACCGCACGGTGTCGGCGATCCAGTCGGAGTCGGTGCGCAGCACCAGATGCCCGGTGCCCGCCTGCCGAAGGCCCGCGGCCACGTTGGCGCGGTGCTGCGCGGCGGCCGCGGCGAACTCCCTGCGCAGCAACGGCGACGCGGTGACCTCCCGCTGCCGCCCGCTCTCCGGATCGGCCAGCACCACGGTGCCGACCTCGGGCAGGTCGATGTCGCGCGGGTCGAGCACCTCGATGGCAACCAGGTCGTGCCGTCCGGACAGCGCCCGCAGCGGACGCTGCCAGTCCATCGGCCCGAGGAAGTCCGACACCACCACGGCGAGGCCGCGCCGCCTCGGCGGCCTGCGCAGCTGCTCCAGCGCCTCGGCCAGGTCTCCCCTGGTGCCCTCGGGGGCGCGCGGCGTCTCGGCCACCTTGCGGACCAGCCCGCGCGCGTGCGCGAGGCCGCCCCGCGCCGGCACCCGGACGACCTGGTCGCCGGTGGACACCAGCGCGCCGATCCGGTTGCCGCCGCCACCGGTGAGGTGGGCGACGGCGGCGGTGGCGGCGATCGCGAGGTCACGCTTCTCGCAGGCCGCCGTGCCGAAGTCCAGGCTGGGCGACAGGTCGATGACGAGCCAGGTCTCCAGCTCGCGGTCGGCCACCGTCTCCCTGATGTGCGGCACGGTGGTCCTGGCCGTCACCGCCCAGTCCATCCGCCGCACGTCGTCGCCAGGCTGGTACGGCCGAGCCTCGCCGGGCTCGGAGCCGGGGCCGGGCACCAGGCCGAGGTGGTTGCCCTGCAACAGGCCGTCCAGCCGCCGCCGCACGTCCAGTTCGAGGGTCCGCAGCGCGGCCTCCATGCGGCCGGCGGCCAGCGTCGGCGGCGCCCAGGACGGCCGCGACGGGGAGTGCTCTTCGTCGGCCGCCTTCTTGGTCACGGCCGACCGGCCTGCGCGGGAGCCATCGGCGCGGCGGGCTGCTGCGGCCGGGCGGAGACCTGGGGCAGCGGCACGGTCTGGAGCACGCGGGTGATGATGTGGTCCAGCGGCACGCCGTCGGCCAGCGCGTCGTAGGACAGCACGAGCCGGTGCCGCAGCACGTCGGGCACGACGTCGACGACGTCCTGGGGCAACACGTAGTCGCGACCGCGGACCAGGGCGAGCGCGCGGGACGCGGCGATGATGCCGAGGCTCGCGCGGGGCGAGGCGCCGTAGGCGACCCAGCCGGCCACGTCGGACAGCCCGTGCTCGCTCGGCGCGCGGGTGGTGAGGACGAGGCGCACCACGTAGTCCACCAGCGCGTGGTGCACGAAGACGCGGGAGGCCACGCCCTGGAGCCTGGTCAGCTCCTCGGGGCTGAGCACCTGGTGCGGGACCGGCGGCTGCACGCCCATCCGGTAGACGATCTCCCGCTCCTCCTCGGCGGTGGGGTACTCCACGATAATCTTGAACAGGAAGCGGTCGCGCTGCGCCTCCGGCAGCGGGTACACACCCTCGTTCTCGATCGGGTTCTGCGTGGCGAGCACCAGGAACGGGTCGGGCATCGGGAAGGTCTGGCCGCCGATGGACACGTGCCGCTCGGCCATCACCTCCAGCATCGCCGACTGGACCTTGGCCGGCGCGCGGTTGATCTCGTCGGCGAGCACGAAGTTCGCCACCACCGGGCCGAGCTCGACGTCGAAGGTTTCCTTGGCCTGCCGGTAGATCCGGGTGCCGAGGATGTCGGCGGGCACCAGGTCGGGGGTGAACTGCACGCGGGAGAACGAGCCGCCGACCACGGTCGCGAAGGTCTCCACCGCCAGGGTCTTCGCGACGCCGGGCACGCCTTCGAGCAGCAGGTGCCCCTTGGCGAGCAGGCCGACGAGCATCCGCTCGACCAACCGGTCCTGGCCGACGATGACCCGTTTGACCTCGAACACCGTGCGTTCGAGCAACTGGGCATCGCGGGCCGGGGTGTTCGGCGACTGCGTGCTCGCCGCGCCCTCGACGGGACCGGGCTCCGACACTGGCCATCCTCCTACAAATCGAACACAGCGCGAATCTTGGTGATGCGCCAGCCTAGCCAACCCTGTTGGCGGTATGACGGCTGTCAACTTCTCGCGTCCGGGGGCTCTTCTCGGGACTTTTCCCGGTCACGGGGGTGTCTCGGGGACGCGGCGGAGCCGGTCGAGGTCGTCGGGGGTGTCCACGTCGTCGGTCTCGCCGGGCAGGGCCGGCACCCTGAGCGGTTCGAGCGGGCCGAGCACCGCCCGCAGCGACCTGCCTGCGGGGTCCTCGGACAGCGCGGCGCGCAGCCGGTCGGCCCGCCACACTCCGGCGAGCCACTGCGCCCTGCCGGCGTCGTCGACCAGCAGCGCGCCGGCCGCGCCCGGTTCCCCGGCCAGGGCCGCGACCAGCCGCGCCACGGTCCGGTCCGTCACCATCGGTTGGTCCACCGCGAGCAGCGTCACCAGGCCGACGTCGGCGGGGAGCGCCGCGAGGCCTGCGGCCAGGCCGGCGACCGGGCCCGCGCCCGGCGGCTCCTCGCGCGTCCACAGCGGTTCCGGCCCGTCGGTCAGCTGGCGCCGGGGGCCGACGACGACCACGTGGTCCGCCCCTGCCGCGGCGGCCAGCGCGCGGGACAGCAGGGTCCTGCCGTGCAGCTCGACGGCGGCCTTGTCGATCCCGGCCAGCCTGCTGGCCCGGCCGCCGGCGAGCACGACGGCCGCGGTGGGTTCGCGTCGCACTGGTCGCCGCCTGTCTGTCCGAGCCGGGCCGTTCGCCGGGTTCCTCGCCGCGTCTTTCCCGTGATCTTCGCACCCGCCGGGCTCTGCCGCTCCCCGGGTGCCGGTCAGCGCGTGGGCGGGACCAGCGCGGTGCCGGCGCGCTTGGCGCTGCGGATGATCGGCGCGGTCTCCACGCGCAGCACGCCGGCCAGCGCGCCGAGGCGGGTGGCGAGGTAGTCGTAGAGGGCGTCCGCGTCGCGGCAGACGGCGAACGCGACCACGTTCGTCGGGCCGGTGGTGGCCGAGGCGAAGGCGATCTCGGGGTGCCCGGCCAGCGCGGCGGCGACGTCCGTGAGATGGCCGGGAGCCACCGTGAGCCACAGGATCGCCTCCGTGGCGTACCCGAGCAGCAGCGGGTCGAGGTCGACGTCGAAGTAGAGGACGTTCGCGCGGCGCAACTGGTCGAGTCGCCTGCGCACCGTGGACTCGGACCATCCAGTCGCGGAGGCGAGCGCCGGATAGCCCGCGCGGCCGTCCTTGGCGAGTTCGGCCAGCAGGCGCTGGTCCGCATCGCCCAGTTCGACTGGTTGGTCGGCGTCCGGTACCGGCGCGGGGCGCAGGGCGTCGATCTGCGGTGCGGTGAGGGCGGCGGTGCGGCCGGGCCAGCCGGTGGTGCCGGCCAGGTTGCGCAGCAGGCAGTGCGCGGTGATCGCGACGACCTGCGGGGTGCGCGGCAGCGTCTGCAGCAGCAGCGAGTCGCTGTCCTGCCGGTGGCGCGTCCTGGTGATGCAGGTGATCTCGGTGCCGCCGGAGGTCAGGCTCACCCACGAGGTGTCGGACCGGCGGGACAGCGCCGCCGCGACCGAGGCGGCCGCATTGGGGGCGCACTGGATGCGCACCAGCCAGTCGACGCAGCCGATGCGCCGGGCGTCGGGCAGGCCGATCACTCGCAGCGCGCCGGCCGTGCGCAGCCGGCGGTAGCGGCGGGCGACCGTCTGGTCGGAGACGCCGAGCACGGCGGCGATCCGGCTGAACGACGCCCGGCCGTCGACCTGCAGCGCGTGCGCGAGTTGACGGTCGAGTTCGTCCAGCGTGAGCGATTCCACCAGCACACGCTACGACATGTCGGATTACGCCACGGAATGCGCATTGACTGTCGAACGCGGTCCAGGATGCGCAGCCTTTGCCGGGTAGGCCCAAGCCAACCCGAACGGAGACCGAGATGAACTCGACACGAGCCGCCGACATCGACTACATCGACCACGCCGTGCTGCTGACCAAGGATCTGGACGCGCTGTCCGAGCGGTACCAGGCGCTCGGCTTCACGCTCAGCCCGCCGTCGCCGCACCAGCTGTCCGACCGGCCGGGCGGCCCGCTCACCGCGACCTGCACCGCCAACCGGTGCGCGCTGTTCGGCGAGTCCTACCTCGAACTGCTCGGCATCGTGGACGAGACCGCGCCGGACCCGTGGCGGGTGCGGCCGGTGGCCGAGGAGCGCCAGGGCTTCCGAGGGCTGGTGTTCGGCTGCGGCGACGCCGAGGTGGTGTCGGCCAGGCTCGCAGCCTCCGGGCTGTCCTCGTCGGGAGTGCTGTCGCTGGCCCGCGAGGTCGACACGCCGGAGGGGACGCGGACCATGCGGGCCAGCAGCGTGCACGTCGACCACCGGTCGGGCGGCTGGCTCGGGGCGGCTTCGCACCTCGACCCCGAGTACGTGCACCAGGCCAGGTACCTGCGGCACGCGAACGGCGCAACGCGACTGGACGGCGTGCTGGTGGCGGTCGACGACGGCGAACTGGACGACGAGGTCACCCGCTACTCGCTCATCCTCGACGCGCACCCGGAGGTGCACGGTCCGCGACACGTGTTCGAGCTGCGGACGGGCCGGGTGGAGATCGTCCCCGCTTCCGCCTTCGGGGACGTGCTGCCCGGCGAGACCTCGCCTGCGCTGCCCTCGTTCGCCGCGCTGTCCGTCGCGGTGGCGGACCTCACCGCCGCGCGGAACCTGGTGGAGGGCAACGGGATTGCGACCCGGTCGGTGCCGGCGGGATTCCTGGTCGCCTCGGCCGACGCGTGCGGCGTGAGCGTGCGGTTCGTGGCCAATGACTGATCGCAGGCCGCCGCTGGTGACCACCGCGCACGGGCGGCTGCGCGGCCGGTGGCAGGGCGAGGTCGCCGGGTTCCTCGGCATCCCCTACGCGGCGCCGCCGGTGGGGCGCGGGCGCTTCGCCCCGCCTCGGCCGGTGCGGCCGTGGACCGGGCTCCGTGACGCGAGCCGGCCGGGACCGGCCGCGCCTCAGCCGCCGTCCCGGCTGGCCCGGGTGATGGGCCCAGGCGACCTCGCCTGCGCGGAGGACTGCCTGTCGCTCAACGTCTGGACGCCGGAGCCGGGCGGCCCGCCCCGGCCGGTTCTGGTGTTCGTGCACGGCGGCGGCTTCCTCACCGGATCCGGCGGCCTCGACTGGTACGACGGGGCGGAACTGGCCCTGCGCGGCGGGATCGTGGTCGTCACGATCAACTATCGGTTGGGCGCGTTGGGTTTTCTGCACCTCGGCGAGCTGGCTGAGGACATGGGCAACGGCAATCTCGGCCTGCTCGACCAGATCCACGCGCTGCGCTGGGTTCGGGAGCACATCGCCGCGTTCGGCGGCGACCCGGACACCGTCACCGTCTGCGGCCAGTCCGCCGGCGCGACGTCGATCCTCGGCATGCTGTCCGCACCGGCCGGGCGTGGCCTGTTCCGGCGGGCCATCGTGCAGAGCGCGCCCGGCGGGATGCGGCCCGCGCAGCCCGCCGAGGCCACCGGGCTCGCCACGCATTTCCTGCGGCTGCTCGGGCTCGGACCCGACCAGGTCGGACTGCTGCGGGACGTGCCGGTGGCGGACATCCTTGTCGCGCAACAGGAACTGGCCGCGTTGACGAGACGTCACCCGTTCGACGCGACGCCGCCGTTCCAGCTCGTCGCCGACGGTGACACCGTGGCCGAGGATCCGGTGGCCGCCGTCGGCGCTCGGGCTGCGGACGGCGTTGCGCTCGTGATCGGCACGACCCGGGACGAGGCCGCGGCGTTCTTCGCGGCCGACGACCGGGTGGCGCGGATGACTACGGCCGAGGTGCGCGCGATCGCGGCGGAGTGGTTCGGCGACCGAGGCGACCCCACACTGGACGGTGGCACCGGGCCGGCCGAGCTGGCCGTCGAGGTGGTGACCGAGCACCTGTTCCGCGCCCCCAGCGTGCGCCTGGCGGAGCTGCTCGCCGCCAACGGCAACCCCGGCCGGCTGTACCAATTCGACTGGAGCCCGGAGACCGGTCCGTTCCGCGCCTGCCACTGCATCGAATTGCCTTTCGTTTTCGGCAATCTGCCCGCCTGGCGCGACGCCCCCATGCTGGCGGGCGGTGACCCCGGGGTCCAGCAGGCCATTGTGGAGTCCGTGCAGGAGCGCTGGATCTCCTTTGTCCGACATGGCGACCCGCTGCCCGAAAGGCCGCCGCGCTGGCCCACGTACGACAAGGGTCGGCGCAGTGTCCTGCACTTCACCGAACCGCACTGATCGACGGACTGCCCCAAGGGGAATGAAATGATGGCGAATCGGTCCGCTTTTTCACCGGCGCGCCCGGCCGACGGACTCGATTCAGACATTGACACCCGCCGGACGTCCGCATAACATCGCAGGTCAAAGCCCTGACCAGGCTTTTATGGGGGATCGACACAGTCGGGGGGAACAATTCGTCCGTGACGCGTGGCGGGACCGGGTTTCCGGCCCGTGATCGACAAGGTTTCCGACATGGCACATTACGCTGACGGGAGCATTGTGTCTGGGGGCACGTCGGGGTTGAATTCGGGGTTCGGATCTTATTTTCGATTGCTGCGGGCGCCCGGCGCCGCGGCGCTGGCGTTCTCGGGGATGATCGGCCGGTTCCCGATCGCCATGCGGTCGTTGAGCTGTCTGCTGCTGGTCTCGGCGGTCACCGGATCCCTGGGAAACGCGGGCACGGTGGCCGCGGCGATGCTGGTCTCGCAGGGGGTGGCCAGCCCGGTGCTCGGGCGGTTGGCCGATCGGCTCAGCCAGCGGCGGGTGCTACTCACCGCCTGCCTCGCGCACGCGGTCGGCATGACGCTGCTGCTGGTGTCGATCCTGCTGCGGGCCCCGCTCGTGGTGCTGATCCTCGCGGCGGTGGTCACCGGATGCACCTCGGTCTCGTTCTCCTCGTTCATGCGGGCGCGGTGGGCGGCGATGGTCGAGCACGACCTGCTGCGGACCGCGTACGCGCTGGAGTCCATGCTGGACGAGACGATCTTCCTGCTCGGGCCGCTGCTGGTCACCCTGCTGGCGGCGGCGGTGCACCCGGCCGCGGCCCTGGTCGCGTGCGCGGTGCTGACCACGACCGGCTCCATCGCCGTCGCGCTGCACCGCCGGTCCGAGCCGATGTCCGAACCGGCCACCGGCCGAGGCCCCCGGCGGGCGATCGCGGTGCCCGGGGTCCGGGTGCTGATGGCCGCCTACGCCGGGATGGGGTTCCTGCTCGGCGCGGTCGACGTCACGATGATCGCGTTCGCCAGGGCGCAGTCGGCGCCGGGGCTCGCCGGCGTGTTCCTGTCGCTGACGGCGGTGGGCAGCCTGGCCGCCGGCGCGGTCTACGGCGCGGTGGACTGGCGGCTGTCCCAGGCACGGCTGCTCTCGATCACGACCTGCCTGCTGGCGCTCGGCGCGGTCCCGCTGGCCTTCGCGACGTCCTCGCTCGTGATGGCCCTGCTCGCCGTGGTCGCCGGCGTCGCGATCGCCCCCTCGCTGATCGCGGGCAGCACGCTGCTGGAGTCGGTGGCCCCCAAGGGTTCCCTCTCGGAGGGGTTCTCGTGGCTCACGAGCGCTGGGGCGCTGGGCATCGCGCTCGGCACGGCCGTCGGCGGGCGGCTGGCCGACCTCGGCGGCTTCGCGGAGGCGGCGGCGGTCGCGGTCGGCGGCGGGCTCGTCGCCCTCGCCCTGAGCGTCGCGGGGCAGTCGGCGCTGCGGCAGGCACCAACCGCCCGACCCGTTTCGGGAACGGCGGCACCAGAACACACGGCGGCACCAGAACAATCAGAACAGAGAGGTCAGCAGGCATGAGCACAGCACATCCGGCCGCTGAGCGGGACGGTCTCGCGGGCCTACCGGTCCCCCGTCTCTCGTTCGACGAGTTCCTGGCCTTCGGGCGGCAGGCCCTCATCCGGGCCGATGTCCCGGTGGTGATCACCCTGCCCAAGGACATCCAGGGCCTCGGCACGGACGGCCTGGCGCAACGCCTCGGGAACATGATGGTCACCCTGTTCACCGAGCCGAGCAACAAGCAGAACTCGGAACGGTGGACCACCAAGGACATCCGCCTCGCGGAGTTCTTCGAGGACAGCCGCTACCAGACCGATCCGGGCACCTGGAACCGCATCGTGTCGAACATCCGCGACAGCCCGGCCGACGTCAACGCGGTGCTCGGCTTCGACGCCGAGGAGCTGTTCGACTACCGGCGCTCGCTGAACGCGGCGAACCTGTGGATCAGCCACCGGGGCGTGTTCACCCAGAGCCACTTCGACGAGCTGGAGAACTTCAACATCGCGCTGGTCGGCCGCAAGCGATTCGTCCTGTCGCCGCCGGGATCCTGGGAGTACTACCCGAGATCGGTGATGCACGGGTTCGGCGACAAGTCGCAGGCCTTCGACTTCGACGACGTGAACCCGGCGCGCTTCCCGAAGCTCGTCACGAAGCTGGCGCAGCGGCGGGAGCTGATCCTCGAACCCGGCCAGATGCTGTACCTGCCGCTGGGCTGGTGGCACCAGGCCGAGTCGCTTGAGGAGATGAACATCAACATGAACTTCTGGCTGCGGGACCTGAAGATCCTCCGCAGGCCCTACGTGCTTGGCGTGGCGCTCTACACCGCCGCCTACCGCAAGCTCAAGGGCGTCTACAACTACCAGCCCGCCGAGGCGGCGAGCCAGTGAGCGATCGTAAGGCCATCACGCCACCGCACCTGTACCGCAACAACGACAAGGCCGTCGGCGTCGGGAACGCGTTCTGGGACATGTCCGAGCGCAACGGGCTCGCCGGGATCGTCGCCGAGCTCCAGGACGGCGTGCTGCGCACCGGGGTCGGGCACGAGTTCGTCAACTTCACCTGCTGCTCCTACCTCGACCTCGACTCGCACCCGAAGGTCATCGACGGCGCGATCGCCGCGCTGCGCCGGTTCGGCGTGCTGGACCACTGCATCCCGCGCAGCCGCGTGCAGATCCCGGCGCTGCTGGAGCTGGAGGCCTCGCTCGGCGAGCTGTTCGGCGCGACCGTGGTGAGCGCGATCTCGGCCGGCGTGGCCAGCGCCGGGCTGCTGCCGCTGATCGCCTCTGGCCATCTCGGCAACGGCATCCGCCCGTTGATGGTGTTCGACAAGAACTGCCACGTGTCGCTGGCCGGCGCGAAACCGACCTGCGCCGACGAGACGGAGGTCGTCACCTGCGGCCACCACGACCTCGGGTTCCTCGAGGACATGTGCAAGCAGTACCAAAGGGTCTGCTACGTCGTGGACGGCTCGGACAGCCTCGGCGGGTACGCGCCGGTGCAAGAACTCGGTGCGCTGCAAGAGAAGTACGGCATGCTGGTGTACTACGACGACTCGCACTCGATCTCGGCGTACGGCGAGCGCGGCATCGGCTACGTCCGCTCGCACGGCCCGGTGCTCGACGAGCGGACGATCACCGTGGCGACGCTGAACAAGGCGTTCGGCACCAGCGGCGCGGCGATCCTGCTCGACGGCTACCAGAAGACGACGCTGCGGGTGATCGAGCGGTTCGCCGGCGCGCTGTGCTACTCGCAGCCGATGAACACGGCCGCGGTCGGCGCCTCCCTCGCCTCGGCGGAGATCCACCGCACCGAGGAGCTGCCCGCGCTGCAACAGCGGATGCGGGACAACATCGAGCTGTTCGACACGCACATCAAGACCGAGCAGACCGGGACGACCTACCCGATCAGGGTCGTGCCGATGACCGACGAGACGGTGATCGAGTCGGGGCGGCGGGTGTACGAGGCGGGGTTCTACGTCTCCCCCGTGTTCTTCCCGATCGTCGCCAGGGGCACGGCAGGCCTGCGGGTGATGCTCCGCGCCGGCCACACCGACGAGCAGATCCGGCGGCTGTGCGCGGTGCTCATCGAGGTCGGCGCCCAGCAGGCGGCTCCCTTACCGGAGGAGGCTCCTCTGCTGGAAGAGACGGCTATGCCGGAGGAGGCGGCCCGATGACGGGCGCGACCAGGGCGATCCCCCGCAGCATCCTGTACACGCCGGCGCTGTCGCTCGACCGGGTCGTGAAGGCCTGGTCCTACGACGCGGACGTGCACCTGATCGACCTTGAGGACGCCGTCCCGCCGCCGGAGAAGCCCTCGGCGCGGCTGGTCTGCCGGGCGGCCCTGGAGAAGGCGCCGAACCCGGCGAACGTCGCCGTGCGGGTCAACCAGCTCGGCACCATCGAGGCCGCGCACGACCTGGTGCTGCTCGCCGAGTCCCCGGTCCGGCCCGGCTTCATCGTGATGACGATGGTGGAGTCCTCGGTCGAGGTGACGCTGATGCGCGACACGCTCGCCTCGGCCGGCGCGCATCCGGAGATCTACGTGACCATGGAGACCCCGGCGGCCGTCGTCGACGTCGACGCGATCGCGGCGGCGGCCGACGGGCTGATCCTCGGCTCGGCGGACCTGGCCGCCACCCTCGGCGTCGAGATCACCTGGGCCGGGATGCTCGCGGCCAGGCAGGCGATGGCGTTGGCCTGCGCGCGGCACGGCGCCGCGTGCGTCGACACCGCCAACTACCGGCTCGCCGAACCTGGCGTGCTGGCGGAGGAAATCGACCGGATCCGCGAACTCGGCTTCCACGGCAAGGCGACCGTGCACCCGAGCGAGCTGGACGCGATCAACCAAGCGCTGCGGCCCGACCAGGACGGCCTGCGGCTGGCCAGGCGGGTCGCCGAGGCCGTGCTGGCGGCCAACGGCGGCATCGCCGTCCTGGACGGGAACATGGTCGGCCCGCCGTTCGCGCGGATGGCGCGCGCGACGGTGGCGCTCGGGGACGCCTGGGCCGAACGGTTCGGCCGGGGCGACAGCAACGGCGAGGGGGCAACGCACCATGACCGTCACTGAGGACACCACCACCACCGTCGAGCCCGTCACCGTCGCCGTGATCGGCACCGGGGCCATCGGCCAGGACCTGGTCAGCAAGGTGCACCGGTCCCCCGTGCTGGAGTGCGCGCTGGTGGCGGGCCGCAATCGTGAGTCCGAGGGTCTGCGGCACGCCGCCCGGCTCGGCTACCCGACCACCTCGGGCGGGATCGACGCGATCCTCGCGGCCCCGCGCCCGTTCGACGTGGTGTTCGACGCCACCAACGCGATGTCGCACGCCGAGCACTGGCGGCTGCTGCGGCCGCTCCCCGGCACGCTGCTGATCGACCTGACGCCCAGCCGGGTCGGGCAGTTCGTGGTGCCGACCGTGACCGGGACGCACGCGCCGACCGAGCGCAACGTCAGCCTGATCAGCTGCGGCGGGCAGGCGTCGATCCCGGTCACGCACGCGCTGGCCAACCGGTTCGCCGTGCAGTACATCGAGGTCGTCTCGACCGTGGCCAGCAGCATCGCCGGCCGGGCGACCAGGCTCAACCTCGACGAGTACGTGGCGACCACCCAGCACGCCATCGCCGAGTTCTCCGGGGTGCGCGACACCAAGGCAATCCTCAACATCAGCCCGGCCGTGCCGCCCGCGACGTTCCGCACGGCCATCCACGCGATCATCCCCGACGCCACCACCGACGCGGTGCGCGCGGTGGTCGCCGACGCGGCCCGGCGGGTGCGCGCGTTCGCGCGGGGGTACGAGGTCATCGCGTGCACGGTGACCGGCGACCAGGTCGTGGTGTCCCTCGAGGTCGCGGCGGACAGCGACGTGCTGCCCAGGTACGCGGGCAACCTGGACATCATCAACTCGGCCGCCATCCTGGTCGCCGAGCAGCACGCGGCCCGGCTCGGTTCGGCCGCCGCCAGGACGGGGGCCGTTCGATGAGCGAGCGGAGCGAGCGACCAATCCAAGACAGCGTGCTCGGAGCCTCGTCGGCGCCCGGAGCGAAGCGAGGACGTCGATGAGCGCCGTTGAGATTCACGACCCCACGCTGCGGGACGGTCAGCACGCGGTGCGGCACCAGCTCGGTGTCGCGGCGTTGCGCGGGTACGCGGAGGCTGCCGACGCGGCCGGGATCCCGGTGGTGGAGGTGGGCCACGGCAACGGGCTCGGCGCCTCCTCCCTCCAGGTCGGCCGCGCCGCCGTCAGCGACGACCTGATGCTGTCGACCGTGCGGGAAGCCTTGCGGCACAGCAGGATGGGCGTGTTCATGCTGCCCGGCTGGGGCACCTCGGACGACCTGCGGAAGGCGATCGCGCACGGTGCTGACGTGATCCGCATCGGCGTGCACTGCACCGAGACCTCGCTGGCCGAGCGGCATCTCGGGTTCCTGCGGGAGGCCGGCGCGGACGCGCACTGCGTGCTGATGATGAGTCACATGGCCTCCCCGCACGAGCTGGCCGAGCAGGCCGCGCTCGTCGTCGGGTACGGCGCGCGGGCGGTGGGCATCATGGACTCCGCTGGCCACTTCCTGCCCGAGGACGTTACCGAGCGGATCGGCGCGATCGCCGGGGCGGTCGACGTGCCGGTGATCTTCCACGGGCACAACAACCTCGGCATGGCGGTGGCGAACTCGGTGGCCGCCGCGAGGGCCGGGGCCGGCATCCTCGACGGCTGCGCGCGCGGTTTCGGCGCGGGCGCCGGCAACACCCAGTTGGAGGTGCTGGTGCCGGTGCTGGAACGCAGCGGCTTCGAAACCGGCATCGAGCTGTACGGGCTGCTCGACGCCGCCGAGTTCGCCGAGCGGGAGCTGATGCCGGCGCCGCCGGTCACCGGCTCGCTGAGCATCGTCAGCGGACTCGCCGGGGTGTTCTCCGGGTTCAAACCGCAGGTGCTCGCGGAGTCAAGGCGAGCGGGGGTCGACCCGCGCGACGTGTTCTTCGAGCTCGGCAGGCGACAGGCCATCGCCGGCCAGGAGGACCTGATCGTCGACGTCGTCGCCGAGCTGAGCACCGCGAAGGCCATCGCATGACCGGGCCGCTGATGATCGGGCCAGCGGACATGGCGGGCGCGGACCGGCTGGTGCGGGTGATCGACGCGCTGGCCGAGGCGTTCGGAGACCTGTCGGCCGGCCGGACGCGGTCGCCGTCGCGGACGGTCGTCGAGCACGGCGAGGGCAGGCAACTGGTGGTCGGCCCGGCGATCTGGGAGCGGCGCGGGGTGGGCAGCGTCAAGATCAGCACGCTGACCCCGGACAACCCGGACCGGGGGCTGCCGCTGATCCACGGCGTCGTGGTGCTGACCGACCTGGCGACCGGGCGGGTCACGGCGCTGTTGGACGGCGGCGAGCTGACCGCCGTCCGCACCGGCGCGGTGGCCGGCCTGGCGACCCGGCTGTGCGCGCCAGCGGACGCCGAGGATCTGGCCGTGATCGGCGCCGGTGTGCAGGCGCGCGCCCTGGTGCGGGCGGTGTCCGCCGTCCGCCCGATCCGCTCGGTTCGGGTGTTCTCCCGGGGCCGGGCCGGCGCCGAGCGGTTCGCGGACTGGGTCCGCGACACGTCGGGTCAGGTCAGAGTCGCGGTGTGCGACACGGCCAAGGCGGCCGTCGTCGACGCCCAGGTCGTCTGCACGGCGACCTCGACCAGCGACCGGACCCCGCTGGTGGCGGCCGACTGGGTGACGCCGGGCGCGCACGTCAACGTGGTCGGCGGGACCCACGAGAACGCGATCGAGATCGACCCCGCGCTGCTGGCGGCCGCGTTCGTCCTCGTCGAGGAGCGGGCCGCCGCGGTCGAGGACGCCGGCGAAGTGCGGGCCGCGCTGGCGGACGGCCTGCTCGGCGCGGACGACCTGCACGAGTTGGGCGCGCTGGTGAACGGGGAGACCACGGCGGACGGCCGGACCACGGTGTTCCGCAGCGTCGGGATGGCCATCGAGGACACCGCCGCCGCCGCGGCGCTGTACGAAGCGGCGGGTGGCGAGTGACTCAGTCGGCCTCGCGACAGCGCACCATGAAGGACCGTTCGAACACGATGACGGTCTCGCCGGTCGACTTCGTTCCGGTGGTCTCCACGGTGATGATCCCCTGACCCGGCCGGGACTTGGACAGCCGCTTGGCGAGGATCCGGCTCGTCGCGTAGAGGGTGTCGCCGACGAACACCGGATCCTTGAGGCGGACCCTGTCCCAGCCGAGGTTGGCTACCGCCCGCGCGGACAGCGCCTGCACGGTCATGCCGCCGACCAGGCACAGGGTGATCCCGCTGTTGACGAGGATCTGGCCGTACTCGGCGTTCTCCCCGTAGTGCCGGTCGAAGTGCAGCGGGTGCTGGTTCATGGTCAGCAGCGTCAGCCAGGTGTTGTCGGCCTCGGAGATGGTCCGGCCGGGCCAGTGCCGGATCACCATGCCCGGCTCGAAGTCCTCGTAGTCCCCGCCGTGTTCCTCGACGTACTCGTTGTCCCCGACCCGACGCAGCGTCATGCGTTGTTCCCCCGTACCTCAAGGCGACCCATGCCACCAACGCTAGCGCCGCCCGCCTCAATGGACAGCCCAACGCTAGCGCGCCCACCTCAATGGACAGCACAGATGGGGAAGACCGGATGAACGTGCTCGAAGACGTTGCCGCCCAAGGGGTGTCGGGCCACCCGTGGTTCGGCCGGCATCGGCTCGCCCCCGCCGCACCCGTTGACACGATCCGGGAGATGCTGCGCACCGAGATCCGGGACACCGGCTGGCCGTACCAGCCGCTGCTGCCGGCCGCGCCGATCGCGTTGCCGCGCGCGTCCTACGCCGAGCTGTTCCGCGCGACGGCGGCGCTGCTCGACCTGGTGCGCCGCACCGCCTTGGAGAGCGCGGCCACCACCAGCGGCAGGCTGGCCGCGTACGCGATGCCGCCAAGCGAGCACCAGTTGTTCGTGGCCGACCAGCTCGTCGAGGAGCGGTACGCGGACTGCGTGACCCGGCCGGACATCGTGATCGGGCCGGACGGGCCCCGGTTCCTCGAGTTCAACGTCAGCGGCGCGCTCGGCGGTCCGGTGGAGACGCACTGCCGCCTCGAGGTGTGGCGCAAGCTCTACGCCGACGACGAGGGCCGGGTGCCGTTCAGCTACCAGGACCCGTTCGCGGTGCGCGCCGAGATGTTCCGGGGCCTGAGCGCGGAACTGGCCGTGGCGCCCCGGTTTGCGCTGGTCGGCAGCGTCCGCGACCAGGGGGTGACCTCCACCCGGTACTTCGACATCGAGGCCGACTACCTCAACAGTCACGGCCTGACCGCGCGGTTCTTCGAGCCGGAGGATCTGCACGAGGCGTGGGACTGCCCGCCTCGGCTGCGCTATCCGTTGGGGCTGCGGAACTTCACCATCCCCGACTGGGTCGAGCACGGCATCGACACGGCCCCGGTGCAGGCCGCGCTGGACAACGGCTGTCTGCTGGTCGGCACCCAGACCTCCACGTTCCTGTCCAGCAAGCTGACCATGGGCCTGCTGTCGGAGGGGCGGCCGTGGATGAGCGCCGCCGAGCGCGCGCTGGTCGAGAAGTACCTGCCGTGGACCCGGATTCTCGCCGACCGGCGGACCACCCGGGGCGGCGAGGAGGTGGACCTCGTTCGGTTCGCCGTGCGCAACCGGGAGCTGCTGGTGCTCAAGGCCGGCCTCGGGATGAGCGGCAAGCAGGTCCTCCTCGGTCGCGAGGCGGGCGAGGCGGAGTGGGAGGCGGCGGTGACCACGGCCGCCGAGACCGGCACCAGCGTGGTGCAGGAGTTCGTGGCTCCGGGCACGTGCCGCCTGGCGATGATCGCGGACGGCGCGGACGAGCCGCACGACGTCGACGTAGCCCCGGTGTTCGGGCCGCTGCTGTTCGGCGGCCGACCCGCCGGCGTGTTCACCCGGTTCTTCGGCGACGGCACCTCAGGAATCGTCGGCATCCTGAGCAGACAAGGCAGCTCCGACAACTGCGTAGTGGCCGTCTGACACTCGTGCCCGGATCGTCAACGGTCGACGGAATCAGCCCCGCCGACCCTTCACCTGGCGGGGTCGAGGGCGTCGAGGGCGTCCTGCACGCGGTCGGCGTCCTCGGTGCGGTGCTGGGCCTGGTACAGCCGAAGGGCCTGGCGCCGCGCGTCGCGGGCCTGGCCGAGTTGACCGAGCGCTTGGTAGGTCTTGGCGAGGCTGTCGAGGGTGTCGGCCTCGTAGTAGGCGTTGCCGAGCTCCCGGTACAGGGCGAGGGCGTCCCGGTAGTAGTCCAGGGCCGTGGCGTGGTGGTCGCTGTGGTGCGCGATGTAGCCGAGGCTGTCCAGGGCGGCGGCCTCGCCGAGGCGGTAGTTGTTGGCGCGCCCCAGGTTCAGGGCGGCCTCGCAGCTGGCGCGGGCCTGGTCCTGGTGGCCGAGCTTGGCGTGGGCGAAGCCCGTGTTGTTGAGCGCGTCGACCTCCCACGCCGGGTCGCCGAGGGTCT
Organism: Solihabitans fulvus; assembly: GCF_008386585.1. Lineage (GTDB taxonomy): Bacteria > Actinomycetota > Actinomycetes > Mycobacteriales > Pseudonocardiaceae > Solihabitans > Solihabitans fulvus. Next base: position 32,051 of record NZ_VUOB01000070.1, on the reverse strand, counting down.
GGCACAGGGCCAGCGCGCGTTCGGCGTGCTCCAGCGCCCGCCCGTCCTCCCCCTGCTGCCCCCAGGCCAGCGCGAGGCTGTTGTGCGCGTGGACCTGGGCGACCGGGTCGCCGGAGCGCTCGGCGAGCGCGAGGGCCTCGCCGAGATGCCGCGTGGCGTCGGCGTGCAGCCCCACCAGCGCCAGCGAGCGCCCGAGGATGCGGTGGGCCCTGGCTTCGGCGGCCGGGTCACCGGACCGCCGGGCGGCGGCCAGCCCTGCTCGCCACGTCGCGAGGTTGTCGTGCAGGTGGCCGCGCCGCCAGAGAAAGGTCTGGAGGGACCAGGCGAACTGCCATACCGCGGCATGCCAGCCTTGGTTGGCCGCCACCTGTTGGGCGGCCAGCAGGTTCGGGTGCTCGGTGTCCAGCCACGCCAGCGCGGCGGCCTGGTCGTCCAGCCGGCGCGGGTGGCAGCCTGCCACGGGCTCGGGGAGCTGGATCGGCTGGCGGTGCGGGTCGAGCAGCCGTTCGCCGGCGAAGGCGGTGTGCAGGTAGTGGTCGACCAGCCTGCGCAGTGCCGCGTCGATGGCGTCCGCCGGCAGGTCGTGGCGGGCCTGGTCGGCGGCGAACAGCTTCACCAGGTCGTGCGTCCGGTACCGGCCGAGCGCGTGCCGCTCGATCACCGACACCCGCTCCAGTCCCCGCAACACCGCACCGACCTCGGCCTCGGACAGGCCGGTGAGGCTCGCGGTGGCCGGCACGCTGATGTCCGCTCCGGGGGCGACGCCCAACAGCGCCAGCACCCGCGCCTGCTCGGGTTCCAGCGCGGCGTGCGACCAGGACAGGACCGTGCGGACACTGGCGGCGGGATCCCCCGCGTCCAGGGCGCCCAACCGGGTCGCGGTGTCGCGCAGCTCGGCCGCCAACTCGGCCAGGGAGACATCCGGCGACAGCGCGGCGCGGGCCGCGACCACCGCCAACGCCAGCGGCAGGCCGGCACAGTGCCGCAGCAGCGCGGCCGTGGCCTCGGGCTCCATCGCCAACCGGTCGTGCCCCATCCGCCTGGCCAACAGGTCACGCGCATCGAGATCGTCGAGGACGTCCAGCGGCATCGGGATCGCGCCGTGCGCAACCACCAGGCCGGCCAGTCGGTCGCGGCTGGTCACCAACACCGTGGACGCGGGACTGCCCGGCAACAACGGGATGACCTGCGAGGTGTCGCGGGCGTTGTCCAACACCACCAACATCCGCTTGCCAGCTACCAGACTCCGGTACAGCCCGGCCCTGGCATCCAGCTCGGCGGGAATCGAGCCGGCCGGCACGCCGAGGGCGTCGAGGAATCCCCGCACCGCCTGCCCCGGCGCCACCGGCTCACTGTCGGCCGCGAAGCCACGCAGGTCGACGAACAACTGACCATCCGGGAACCGGTCCAGGTTCTGGTGCGCCCACCGCAACGCCAACCACGTCTTGCCGACCCCGCCACCACCACCGATCGCCGACACCACCACCGTCCCACCATGACCCGCCGCCGCGTCCAGCGACTTGTCCAACGCCGCCAACTCCTGGTGCCGACCCACGAACACCCCCGGCTGCGCCGGCAACTGCCGAGGCACCCGCCCCGCCGAACTCCCCGAGTCACCGCCCCCGTGCTCGACACCGACCGCCGCGGCCAACAACTCGTCCCGCGCCGCCGACCCCAGCTCCAACGCATCGGCCAACAGACCCACCGTGACCACCCGCGGATCCGCCCGCTCCCCCGTCTCGAACCCGCGAATCGTCCGCACCCCAAGGCCCGAGCGCGACGCCAACTCCTCCTGCGTCAGACCCGCCTGCCGCCGCAACCTCCGCAACAGCGCGCCAAACCGGCCCGTCACCTCGGCTCCTCCCGGTCTACGCGACACGTCCCCCCGAGATCGGACTCTAGCGTGGACGCTCGTCCCCATATCGACACAGAGTCAACGAGTGGATGCGGCCGAGGGATTCGCCCGGTGGCGTAACGAAGATCTCCAACGGGCGTACCCGAATGCCGATGCCGGCCTGGCACGTGGGCTTGCGCTGGAGCGCGCTCCAGCTCGTAGCGTCGTAGCCATGGCTACTGCACAGCACAAGATCGGCTCCGGTTTCGGAGCGACCAGCACGGCAGCCGAGATCATCGACGGCGTCGACCTGACCGGCAGGCTCGCGATCGTCACCGGCGGATATTCGGGGCTCGGCCTGGAAACCACGCGCGCCCTCGTCGGCGCCGGTGCCAGGGTGGTCGTCCCGGCGCGCCGCCGCGCCGCCGCCGAGGAGGCGCTCGCCGGCCTCGGCGACGTGGAGGTCGACGAACTCGACCTCGGCGACCTCGACAGCGTCCGCGCGTTCGCCGAGCGGTTCCTCGCCTCCGGCCGGGCGATCGACCTGTTCATCGGCAACGCCGGCATCATGGCCTGCCCCGAGACGCGCGTTGGCCCCGGCTGGGAGGCCCAGTTCGCGACCAACCACCTCGGCCACTACGCGCTGGTCAACCGGCTGTGGCCGGCGATCGCCGACGGTGCCCGCATCGTCTCGCTGTCCTCGCGCGCGCACTTCTTCTCGCCCATCCGCTGGGACGACGTCCAGTTCGGGCACGGCTACGACAAGTGGCAGGCCTACGGCCAGGCCAAGACAGCGAACGTGCTGTTCGCCGTCGCGCTCGACTCGCTGGGCGCCGAGCGGAACGTGCGCGCGTTCGCGGTGCACCCCGGTGGCATCCTGACGCCGTTGCAGCGCCACCTCGACCGGCAGGAAATGGTCGACCGCGGCTGGATCGACGAGCACGGCACCGCGGCCGTCTCGTTCAAGACCCCGGAACAGGGCGCTGCGACCACCGTGTGGGCGGCGACGTCCCCGCAGCTGGCCGGCCTCGGCGGGCTCTACCTGGAGGACTGCGACGTCGCCGAGCTCGCGCCAGCCGACGCGGACGCGCTCACCCCGTCGGGAGTCCGCCAGTACGCCGTCGACCCGGCGCAGGCCGCCCGCCTCTGGACGCTCTCGGCCGAGCTGACCGGCGTCAACGCCTTCGCCTAGGCCTGGCCACGACCCTCTCCCGGTTCAGCTGACGCCGTTCCCGTCCGCCGGACGGTCGTTTCTCCAGGCCGAGATCAGGATCCGGGCATGCTCGGCGAGCATGGTCGCAGGCAGCGGCTGACCGGTCTCGAGGACGAGGGCGACGACCGGTCCGGTCAGCTGTGCCGAGGCGAGACGGGCTTCCGGCATGGCCGGGGCATGCGGCCGGACGCGGTCAAGGACGGTGCGGGCAGCCCGGCCAAGCAGATCGGCGTCGCGGACGAGGTCACGCACGGCGGGGTCGTGTTGCGCCTCACCGAGCAGGGCGCGGTAGCCCAGTCCGGCGGGCGACACCGTCAGGAACGTGGCCAGTGCGGTGAGGAAACCGGCGAGATCATCGGCCGGATCGGCGCGCGGCGGGCTGGCCAGTTCGTGGTCAGCGTCGCCGCTGCTGGCCTCGAGCAGGATCTCGGCCTTGGTGGCCCACCAGCGGTACACGGTCTGGCGTCCGACGCCTGCCCGCTGCGCGATGCCCTTCATCGTCATCGCCGCGTAGCCGATCTCGACCAGCATGTCGTCGACGGCCTCCAGCACGGCCTGCCGCGCGGCCTCGCTGCGCGGGCGTCCTGGCGCCGCGCCGGTCCGGTCCGAATCACTCACCACACCAGCATATCGGTACACCTTGCCTCGAAAGTCGAGGTAACCTCCTTTACGAGGCAAGGTGTCTCGAATCTATCGCTGGGGGTCGGGCCATGAAGAACAGTCACCGCGCCGCGTTCCGCGGGTTGCTCGCGGCCCGGCTGCTCGGAGCGCTCGCCGACGGGGTCATGGTCCCGTTCGTCGTGCTGTGGGCACGCGAGTTCGGCGGCCTGGACGGTCCGGCCGCCGGTGCGCTGTTCCTCGCCCTCGCCTGCGGCGAGCTGATCGGCGGTCTCGCCGGTGGCGCACTGGCCGACCGGCTGGGACACCGGCGGACCCTGGTGGCCTCCACCGCCGGGATGGCTCTCGGCTACGCCTGCCTCGCCGTCATCCACCAGCCCGTCCTGACCATCGGCGCCTTCCTGATCGCCGGCCTGTTCGAGTCCGCCTTCCACCCCACCATCGCCGCCCTGATCGGAGATCTAAAAGAGGACGAGGACCTGCATCACGCCTTCGGCCTCAACCGTGTCGCGGCCAATCTGGGCAGGATCGCCGGCCCCCTGATCGGCGCCGGCGCCGCCGCGTTGTCCCTGTCGAGCGTCTTCCTCACCAGCGGCATCCTGCTCATCGCAGCGCTGATCACCATTCTCGGCACCATCCCGGCCGACGCGGTCCGCACGGGCGAGGCCGACGAAGCGGCGGCGGCGGAGTGCGCGGCGCCGCCCTCCGCGTTCGGCGTGATCCTGCGCGACCGGGGACTCGCCCTGCTCATCGCCGGTGGCGGCCTGCTCAGCATCACCTACACCTGGTGGGAGGCCGACGGACTCGCCCTGCTCCACCAGCAGTATCCGATCACCACAACCGGTTACGCCGCGCTGTTCACCATCGCCGCCGCGGCCACGGCGCTGTTCCAGATACCGACCAGCCGCCTGGCCCGCCGGTACTCCACCGGTCGCCTCGTCCTGGTCGGGGCCGGCTTCCAGGGACTTGGTCTCGGGCTCCTGGCCACGGCGAGCCTCGGCTATCCCATCCTGGTCATCGCCGCACTGGCGATCGCGTTGGGCCAGATGTTCTACGGCCCCGCGGTCTCGGCCTTCGTCAGCCGCCAGGCGGCACCCGGCAGGCGTGCCACCTATCAGGCCGCCATCTCCACCACCGAGGACATCGGCGCGGCCATCGGCCCCATCACCGGTCTCTCCCTGGGAGCACCGCCGCTGATCTGGCTGATCGCGCTTCCCCTGAGCCTCCTGGCGGGCGTCGTCAGCGCCAGGGCCACGACACCGGGAGGTCAGCCGAGATCGGCCGGGGAACTCACCACCGCAGCGTAGCCATCGCCGATGGCGGCAGGTGCTGCTGACGAAACGGGCGCACAAGATGAGAAGGCGCAGGGTTCATCGAGAACCCACGGTCACGCTCTCAGAGCATGCGGACGGCGTAGGGCTGGATGCCGCCCCACCGGACCGGGACCACCCGGACCACCGAGCCGGAGTACGGCGCCTCGATCATCATGCCGTCGCCGAGGTAGAGCGCGACGTGCGTGCCGCCGCCCGGCCCCCAGAACAGCATGTCGCCCCGGTCAGCCTGCGACACCGGTACCTGCGTGCCGGAGGTGTACTGGTAACCGCTGTACTTGGGCAGGTAGATGCCGGCCCCGGCGAACGCGTAGACCATCAGGCCCGAGCAGTCGAAGCCCACGTTGGCGTAGTCGCCGTACTCGTCGGCGACCCCGCCGTCGGGGATGCCGACGGTGGGGCCGGACGCGTTGCCGCCGCCCCAGGAGTACCGGACGCCCAGCTGGGACATCGCCCGGCCGATGACGGTCTCCACGTCGCCGCCACCGCTGGGGGCCTGGCTCGCCGGTCTGGTCGGGACGGCGGGCGCGGCGTGGTGCACCGGGGCCTTCGGCGTCGCGGCGGCCGCCGCCTCGGCGGCCCGGCGCGCCGCCTCCTGCTCCTCGCGCTGCTTGGCGGCGGCCCAGTCGTTGTACTGCGCGCGCTGCGCCTCAAGGCCGCCGACGACGTTCTGGGCGGCCGCGAGCTGCTGCTCGACCTGCGACTTGTTGTTCTGGATGTCGGCGGCCTGCGCCGCCTGGTTCTTCCTCGCCTCGACCGCGGCGGCCCTGGCCTCGTCGGCGGCCTTCTTCGCCGTGACCGCGTCGGCTTCCTTCTGGTCCGCCACGTCCTTGGCCAGGCGGGCCGCCGAGTCCTTGTTGGCCTTGTCGGTGCGGTCGCGTTCGAGCTGGTCGAGGGCGTTGAGGCCGGAGTTGCTCGCCGCGGCGAGCAGCTGCGCCCTGGCCAGCAGGTCCTCCGGGCTCTTCGCGCCGAGGTAGGCGGAGACCGAGCCGATCGTGGCACCCTGCTGGAAGCTCGCCGCGGCGAAGTCGTCGAGCTGGCTGCGGGAACCCTCGATGGCCTTGCCCGCGGCGTCCGCCTCGGTCCTGGCGGACTGCGCCGCCGACCGCGCCTTGTCGGCGGCGTCCGTGGCGGTCTGGAGGTCGACCAACATCTTGTTGGCGTACTCCATCTTGAACTCGACGTCGTCGCTGAGCTGCTGGAGCCGCGCCTCGGCCTGGGTGAGCTGGTTGGTCAGATCGCCGACCTTGGCCGCCTTGGCGTCCGCGTCGGCCCGGCCCGCGTCGATCTGCGAGTCGCTGGGGTTGGGCGGTGGCGGCGGAACGGCCGTGGCCGTGCTCGCGGCGCCAAGCACCACGGTCAGCGCGACCGCGCTCGACACCAGCAACCGAGCCGCACCTCGCTTCGGTGCCATCACGCCCACCTCCAACTCGACCGTCCGGATCAACGCATTGCGTCAAACGGCGTCAACCGGACACGGACCGAGACTTTGCCACTCCTACCTCGGTGTTTCCACCTATCGCAGCAAAAACTCGGACACCGTCAGCCACTCGTGTCACATCCGACGACAGACGGTAGTCAATGGTGGGCTGAACTGCACGTTGAGCGATCGAGATGATCCACACAGCGGCGCGCCGCCCCAACCGTGGCTGGGGCGGCGCGTCGGCGTGCTACTGCGGGTCGGTCAGTTGACCTTGCGGTCCAGGCCCGTCCAGTAGGGCTCGCGGAGCTTGAACTTCTGGATCTTGCCGGTCGCGGTCCTCGGGATCGCGTCCCGGAACTCCACCGAGGTCGGCGCCTTGTAGCCGGCGATCCGCTGCTTGCAGTGCGCGATGATCTCGGCCTCGGTCACGTCCCGACCCTCGACCCGCACCACCAGCGCCTTGATCGTCTCGCCCCACTTCTCGTGCGGCACGCCGATCACCGCGACCTCGGCGACCGAGGGATGGCTGAACACGCAGTCCTCGACCTCGATCGACGACACGTTCTCGCCGCCGGTGATGATGACGTCCTTCTTGCGGTCCGAGATCGTCAGGTAGCCCTCGTCGTCGAAGAACCCGCCGTCGCCGGTGTGGAACCAGCCGTCCCGCAGCGCGGCGTCGGTGGCCTCCTTGTTCTCCCAGTAGCCCTCCAGCACCACGTTGGACCTGGCCAGCACCTCGCCGTCCTCGCTGGTGCGCAGCCGCGCGCCCAGCGCGGGCGCGCCCGCCCGCATCAGCTTGCGGGCCCGCTCCTCCGCCGGCAGGTCCACGTCGGCGGCCCTGGTGCGGTTGAAGGTCAGCAGCGGGGCGGTCTCGGTGAGGCCGTAGATCTGGAGGAACTCCCAGCCGAGCTCCTCCTCCATCCGCGCGATGGTGCGGCTCGGCGGCGGCGCGCCCGCGCACACCACCCGAACCGTGTCGCGGCCGGGGATCTCGCCGTCCCACTGCTGCGCGGCGTCCAGCACCGCGTTCCACACCGCGGGCGCCCCGCACATCAGGGTCACGCCGTGCCGCTCGACCCGGCGCAGGATCTCCGCGCCGTCGACCTTGCGCAGCACCACCTGCGGCACGCCGAGCCCGGCAAGGCCGTAGGGCATGCCCCACCCGTTGCAGTGGAACATCGGCAGCACGTGCAGGTAGACGTCGCGCTCCCAGGCCCTGGTGTGCATGGCGAAGGTGACCGCGTCGAGCCAGATGTTGCGGTGCGTCAACTGCACGCCCTTGGGCCGGGCGGTGGTGCCCGAGGTGTAGTTGATCGTCGCGGTGGCGTCCTCGTCCGGCCGCTCCCACGGGCGCGGCTCGGTGTCGAACCGCATCACCTCGGTCTCGGTCTGCTCGCCGAGCACGAACCGGTGCCGCGCGGTGATGCCGGCCAGCGCCTCGTCCACCTCGGGATCGACCAGCAGCACCGATGCGCCGCTGTGCCCGACGATGTAGTTCACCTCGTCGGGGCGGAGCCGGAAGTTGACCGGCACGCAGACCCGGCCGCTGGCCGGCACGGCGTGCAGCAGTTCCAGCAGCCGCGCGGAGTTGTGGCTGACCACGGCGACGCGTTCGCCCTCGCCGACACCGAGCGCGTCGAGCCCGGCCTGCCAGGCGCGGGCCCGCCGCGCCAGCTCGCCGTAGGTGGTCGTCGGCACCGGCGCGGCCGGTTGTTCCGGCTCGTCGATGGTGGCCGTGCTGTCCGCGAAGGCGAAGGCGGCGCGGTCCAGAAAGTCAGCGATGGTGAGCGGCACCCGCATACCCAGCACCTCCGGGAGGGGACAGCGATAGTCGAACTACCCTAAGTGATCGACCTCGGCCGCGTCACGGCAACGTGCCCGCTCATCCCGGGTGTGCCGCGACGCTGCCCGACCGACTCCGGCAATCGGCCCGACCACGGCGAACTCGGGCATGCCGCGAACACCGCTCGCCGCACTGTGCACGGCGCACCCGACGCTCACGACCACGTGCTCGGGTCACCCCACGTGGTCAGCGGGGCCGCCCGCTCGGCGTCGTCGATCGGCGCGATCGCGACCAGCTCGGGCAGCGCCTCGGCCAGCGGCCGCCGCACCACGGCCGTGGCGAGGCCGTCGTAGGGCGTCGGCTCGGCGTTGCAGATCAGCACGGCGGCCCCGGCCGTCGAGGCGAGGCCGACCAGCCCGGCGGCCGGCTGCACGGTCAGCGAGGTGCCCGCGGCCACGAGCAGGTCGCAGTCCACCACGGCGGCCCGCGCCCTGCGCAGCACCTCGGGGTCGAGCGGCTCGCCGAACAACACCGCGGTGGACCGCAGGATTCCGCCGCAGGCCGGGCAGTCCGGCTCGTCCTCGCCGGCCTGCACCCGCTCCAGCGCGGCCCGCATCGAGCCGGGCGACCCGCAGTCCACGCACACCGTGCCGGTGGCCGAGCCGTGCAGCTCCACCACCATCGACGGCGTCGAACCGGCCTTCTGGTGCAGTCCGTCGACGTTCTGGGTGACCAGCGCGCGCAGCCGCCCGGACCGCTCAAGGTCGGCGAAGGCCCGGTGCGCGGGGTTCGGCTCGGCGAGCCAGACGGGGTGCGCGGCGCGCCGCCGCCAGGCCGCGCGGCGCACCTCGAGATCGCCGAGATAGGACTCCAGCGTGGACATGCGCTGCGCGGCGGGGTCCTTGGTCCACACGCCCGCTGGGCCGCGGTAGTCCGGAATGCCCGACGCCGTGGACACGCCGGCGCCGGTCAGCGCCGTGATCCGCCGCGCGCCGGCGAACAACTCCACCGCCGCGGCCCATTCCCCGTCCGGCGAACGATCCTGTTCCGCACCACGCTGTGCCACGGGTCCACGGTAGCCGAGCGGGCACCCGCCGGTTCCTCGGCCGGACGCACGGCCATCGGCTGCGCCGATACCCAGGCCGATGCCCCTCCGACGACCCTAGGCTGGTGCCTTCGCTGTCGGACGGTCGAAGTGGGCGCCACACGATGATCACCGCAGTTCTCACCGGCCTGGTCGCCGGAACCGCGATGGGCTACGTCCTCTATCGGGGCCGCCTGTGCTTCCACGCCACCTTCGCCGGCCCGTACGAGCGGCGCTGGCTGCTGGCGCGGGCCTGGCTGCTCGGCGTGGCGGTCGCCTCCGTCGGCCTCGCCGTGCTGTTCGGCACGCCGCTGGCCGCGGGCCTGAACCGGGGCCTGCCGTTCGCGCCGGTGGCCGATCTCGTCGGCGGTCTGCTGATCGGCGTCGGCATGGCGGTCGCGCGGTCCTGCGTCTCGGGGCTGCTGTTCAAGCTCGGCTCCGGCATGCTCGGCGCGCTGGTCGGCCTCGCGGGCTGGGTGGCCGGCGAACTGGCCGTGCACGACCTCGTGCTGCCCGGCCCCACGGTGCTGCCCGGCGGGCGCGGCGCGACGGTTCCCGGCGTGCTTGGCCTGCCGACGCTCGCGGTCTCGGTGGTGTTCCTGGTGATCGTGGCCGCCGCGCTCCGGTGGCGACGCGGCGCGGAGCGCCCGGACCGCGCCTGGCAGTGGAACTGGCCGACGGCCGGGGTCGCGCTCGGCGCGGTCACCGTCGCGGGGTGGGTGCTGGCGGCCGTCGGCGGCGCGGGCTTCGGGCCGAGCACCGTCGGCGCGGCCACCGGCGTCCTCGACGGCAACCCGAACTGGTGGCTGATCGCGTTCCTCGGCGGGATCGTCGCGGGTGGCGCGGTCGCGGCCCGCACCTCGGGCGGCTTCCTGGTCAGGGGCGAGACAAAGGTCCGCTACGCGCAGCTCGCCGTTGGCGGGGCCCTGCTCGGCGCCGGCGGCTGGCTGGCCGGTGGCTGCAACCTCGGTCACGCGCTGTCCGGCGCGGCCCAGCTCAACGTCTCCTCGTGGGTGGTGGTCGCGGCGATCGTCGCCGGGATCGGTCTCGCCCGCGCGGCGCAGCGCATGGCCGGCGTCCGGCAGGTCCCGGCGGGCACGACGTACTGACCACGGTGGTGGGCGCCGGCCGCGGCACCCACCACCGGGCCGGTCAGGGCCGGCCGGCCAGCGCGAACTGGCGCACGTCCAGGTAGCCGACCCGGAAGCCTGCCTCGCTGTAGGCCAGGTAGAACTCCCACATCCGCCGGAACGTGTCGTCGAACCCCAGCTCCGCCACCTGTTCCCAGCGGTCCACGAACCGCTCCCGCCACTGCCGCAACGTCTCCGCGTAGTCGCCGCCGAAGCTGCGGGACTCCGCGACCCGCAGCCCGGTGTGGAAGCGGACGTTCTGCTCGATGGCCCGCACCGACGGGATCAGCCCGCCGGGGAACACGTACTTGTGCACCCAGCCGTAGCTGTCGCGGGTGGCCAGCAACCGGTCGTGCGGCATGGTGATGGCCTGGAGCCCGACCCGCCCGCCCGGCTTGAGCAGCCGGTCGAGGGTGCCGAAGTAGGTCGGCCAGTACTCGGCACCGACCGCCTCGATCATCTCGACGCTCACCACCGCGTCGTACTGCCCCTGCGCCTCGCGGTAGTCGCGGAGCAGCACCTGCACGCGGTCGGCGACGCCGGCCTCGGCGATCCGCTGCTCCGCCAACCTCTTCTGCTCCGGCGAGATGGTCAGCGAGGTGACCCGCGCCCCGCGCTGCGCCGCCCTGATCGCCAGGCCGCCCCAGCCGGTGCCGATCTCCAGCACGTGCGAGTCCGCCCGCACGCCCGCGTAGTCCAGCACCCCGTCGATCTTGCGCAGCTGCCCGGCAACCAAGTCCGTCGAGCCCGCCTCGAACAACGCCGACGAGTAGCTCATCGTCTCGTCGAGGAAGGTCGCGAACAGGTCGTTGGACAGGTCGTAGTGGCGGTGGATGTTCTCCCTCGCGCCTGCGACGGTGTTGCGCTCGCTGCTCGGCTGGGGCCGCTCCACCCAGCGCCGCAACGCCTGGAGCCTCGGCGGGACCAGCGTGGTCAGCCTGGCCGCGAACACCGAGAGCAGGTCGGCGATGGCCGAACTCGTCCAGTCCCCCACCATGTACGACTCACCGAAACCGATCTTCGCGTCGACGCCGAGCCGGTGGAAGAACGCACCCGGCCGGTGCACGCGCATCAGCGGCGAGTCGGGGCCGCCCGCGCCGAGCCGAACGCCGCCGGGCAGTTCGACCCGCAGCGGCAGCGTGCGGACGGCGCGTCGGAACAGCTGCTCCGCGATCCACGCGCGCCACGGCGAGTGCGGTGCGGTCGCCAGCCCCGGCCAGACACCCTCGTTCGGTCGCGGCAGGGGCCTGCCGGACCGTGTGGTGGCGCCGCCCCCAGCATGGACTGTGCTCACTTCGTCCCTCCTCATTGTCCTTACCGGACGGGAAACTACCCACGCTCCCCGGTGGAGACGACAGTCCTGTGCCGCAGTTCATTCCGACCGGGTTCAAGGTCACCAGCACCGCCGACACCGGAATGCTGTTCAACCACGCGAGGGTCTCCCTCCCAGCGGAACGTCGAGGCCGCCGGTCTCCGGCTGACTCATGGCGTCCGCAATGGCCGGCGACTCCGGTTCGAGGCCGAGTTCGCCGAGCACGAACTCAGTGACCAGGCGGGTCCAGTCGGCCGCGCGGCGCAGCATGGCGTGGCCGTCGCCGAGCACCGCGAACCGGCACACCCTGGCGGTGACCTCCTTGGCCCGCGCGGCGAACCGGTGGGACAGCGCGGGATCGGTCCAGCGTTCGCGGTCGCCGTGCGCGATCAGCACGCCTCGGCCGGCGAGCTGCGCGACCGGTTCGTCGGCTTCGGTCCACGGCGCGAGCGCGCACACCGCGACCACGGCGGGGTCGTCGGCGACGCGCAGCGCGGTCCGGCCGCCCATGGAGTGGCCGACCAGGACGACGGGCCGCCCCGGGTAGACCGCGCGGGCGCGGGCCAGCGCCCAGCGCGCGTCGGCGACGGGGTCGAGGCTCGGCGCGTTCCAGCCCCGGTAGCGGTAGCGCAGCAGCCAGACGGCAAGGCCGTGTCGCCGGCCGGCCCGGCGCAGCGCCCTGGCCAGCGGCACCATCCGCAGATAGGCCAACCGCAGGCGGTGCACGCGGCCGTGGTCGTGCTGCCGGCCGCCGTGCAGCACGAGCACGACGGCCCGCACCTCGGACGGTGTGGCGGGCGCGAGTGCGTCGAGCCTGGGCTGACGGGTCATGACGGGCTCCCTCCGGTCGCGGCGGGAGTCCCCGCGCAGCAACGTTCGCCGGCCGACGATCCTCGGTTGATCGCCGCGGCACACGTCACACCCTCGGATCCATGGGTGGCGCCGGCACGGCCGGACCTGATCGTCGGGGCTGTCGGGCCGGTCCCCTAGGGTGCAGCGGTGACCGAACAGCTACAGATCCCCACCGCTGCCGGCGGCTTCGACGCCATCGCTGCCGGCCCTGAGGACGGCCGCGAAGTGTTGCTGCTGCACGGTTTCCCCGAGGCCGGGATCGAGTGGGAGGAGCAGGTGGCCGCGCTCGGCGCGGCCGGCTGCCGGGCCGTCGCGCCCGACCAGCGGGGCTACTCCCCCGGCGTCCGGCCGGAGCGGATCGAGGACTACGCGATGGCCGAACTGGTCGGTGACGTGCTGGCGATGGCGGACCGGCTCGGCTGGCAGCGGTTCGACCTCGTCGGCCACGACTGGGGCGGCGCGGTCGCCTGGGTCGTCGCGGCGGAGCATCCCGACCGGGTGCGCACGCTGAGCGTGTTCTCCACGCCGCATCCCGGCGCGTTCCGCGCTGCCCTGCGCGAGGACGAGGACCAGCAGCAGCGGTCGCAGTACATGTCGGTGTTCCGCCAGCCGCGCACGGCCGAACGCGCGCTGCTCAAGGACGACGCGGCCGCGTTGCGCCGGATCTACGAGTGGCGGGTCCCGCCGTCGCGGATCGAGGAGTACGTGCAGCGGCTGTCCGAGCCCGGCGCGCTGACCGCCGCGCTGAACTGGTACCGGGCCGCGCGCGGCCCCGGCACGCTCGAGAAGGTGTCAGTGCCGACGCTGTACGCGTGGAGCACGGAGGACTCGGCGTTCGGCTCGACGGCGGCGATGGACGTTGAGAACTGGGTGACCGGCCCGTACACGTTCCAGCTGATCGAGGACGTCTCGCACTGGGTGCCGGAGGAGACCCCGGAGACCGTGGTGGCGCTGTTGCTGGAGCACCTGGTCGCGCACCGCGGTTAGGTCCTGCGACAGTTGGGTCCTACGACTCATTACGCGGCGCACCCGGTTGGCGTGGGCGGTTCGTGACGAGCGTCACGGTCGATCATCCTATTGGGCAAGCGGCGGTGACTGTCCGTCGCGTACTAGCCTGCGCCAATGACCCGCGTCCCCCGGCAGAGTGCATGGCGTCCCCTGATGGTGATGTCGGTGGCGGCCGCCGCGCTGCTCGGGCTGACCGGCTGCGGCGGCGACGTGGCCGCCAAGGAGGGCGTGTCGACGACGCCCTCGACGTCCGCCAGCTCCACCAGCGCCAGTGCCTCGGCGAGCAGCTCCGCGCCGCCGAGCGCGAGCTCGCCGCAGGGCACCCCGGCGAACACGGCCCCGGCCAAGCCGAGCGAGCCGCCGCAGCAGCAGAACTGCCCGCTGCCGCAGACCGGTTTCGACTGCGACTTCCAGCAGCGCTTCGCCGCGGCCCAGGCCTACGTCGCCAAGCGGCCGGGCACGGTCGGCATCGTGGTGCGGGACCGGCAGACCGGCGCGGTGTGGCGCAACGACCACGCGACGACCCCGGTCTGGACGGCCTCCACGATCAAGCTGGCGATGAGCGTCAACCTGTTCCTGCGGGACCGGGCAGGCTCGATCCACCTGTCCGACGAGGACCGCTCGCTGATCCAGGCGATGCTGCACAGCTCGGACGACAACGCGGCGGACACGCTGTGGTTCCGCTACGCGGGCGACGACCACCTGACGTTCAACAACGCCTTCCCCGGCTACGGCATGACCTCGCTGGCGCCGCAGCGCGGGTTCAGCAAGTTCTACCCGTACTGGGGTTTCCAGAAGTGCACGCCGGACGATCTCGACCGGCTGATCAACTACGTGCTCGGCTCGCTGCCCGGCGACCTGCGCGACTACATCGTCGGCCAGCTCAGCGCGGTCGACCCCGACCAGCAGTGGGGCGTGTGGGGCGCGGGACCGGCCGCCCAGCCCGGCAACAAGGACGGCTGGTCGGACGAGCAGGGCGGCTCGGTGATGAACTCGGTCGGCTTCGTCGGCCCGGGGCACCGCTACACGCTCGCCGTGATGAACAGCCTCAACGGCGAGGGCGGCCAGGAGGTCGGCAGGGTGACCGACAGCCAGGTCGCGAAGCTCATCTTCGGCGGTCGGTTCTGACGGGCCCATCGCCCAGACATCGGACGATCAACGGCGGAAACGGCCGTGTCACGACACTTCAGGCAGTCTTCAGCGTCGATTCGTCCGACCTTGTCTTGACCTCGCCAGGCCGCGGGTAGTACAGCTTGTGCTGGCCGGCGTCAGCCGCCGACCGCACGGACAGCACAGGCCGAGCCTTCCGCCGCGGGCTCCTCGTTCGCGTGAGGAGCAGCTTGACTACTCTCCGTCCTGAAGGACGGGGATTCTCCCGGTCGCCCGGGAGGGTTCCTGTTTCACCGACCGCTGCCCGCTCGTGCGTGCGCACGAGCAGGTCTGACACCGTCTCCACAGGCTTGGACCGCCAGCCCGGCGGCACGAATGTTGACCGCCGCGTTCACGTCCCGGTCAAGGGTCGTACCGCAGCCACACGTCCACATACGGACGCTCAACGACATCCCCGCCCGCAGGACACCGCAGGCCGAACACAACTTCGAGGAAGGAAACCACCGGTCGACGACGACCAGGTCCCGCCCGTACCAACCGGCCTTGTACTCCAGCATGGACCGCAACTGCGACCAGGACGCGTCCGAGATGGCACGGGCGAGCCTGCGATTCTTGACCATGTTGCGGACGGTCAGATCCTCGATCACGAGCGTTTGGTTCTCACGCACGAGTCGAGTGGTGAGCTGGTGCAGGAAGTCCCTGCGCCGGTCAGTGATCCTCGCGTGGACTCGGGCGACCTTCACCCGGGCCTTGTCCCGGTTGTTCGAGCCCTTGGTTTTGCGGGACAGCGCACGCTAGGCCTTGGCCAAGCGCCGCCGGTCCTGGCGTTCGTGCCTCGGGTTGGTGATCTTCTCCCCGGTGGACAGCGTCACCAGGCTGGTGATACCGGCGTCGATACCCACCGCCGTCGTGACCGAGGGCAGCAAAGCCGGGATGTCCTCGCACAGCATCGACACGAACCAGCGCCCGGCCGGGTCGCGGCTGACGGTCACCGTGGACGGCGTGGCGCCTTGGGGCAGGGGCCGGGACCACACGATGGCCAGCGGGTCGACCATCTTCGCCAAGCTCAACCGTCCGTCCCGGAACCGGAACGCGGAGCTGGTGTACTCGGCCGAGGCCCGCGACCCGCGCTTGGACTTGAACCGCGGATACCCGGCCCGCTTGGCAAAGAAGTTCGTGAACGCCCCTTGCAGGTGCCGCAAGACCTGCTGCAACGGCACCGACGACACCTCGGTGAGGTAGGCCAGGTCCTCGGTCTTCTTCCACCCGGTGAGCAGCGCCGACGTGGCGTTGTAGTCCACCCGTTCCCGCCGCAACGTCCAGGCCTCGGCGCGGGCCTGCAACGCCAGGTTGTAGACCTTCCGCACACAGCCGAACGTGCGCGACAGCTCCACTGCCTGCGCGTCGGTGGGATAGAAGCGGTACTTGAACGCCCGCCTCACCTGCCTGGCCACCATCCACAATGTACAGAGTTTGATGGTGAACCCCGTGGCCGGGTGGGTGGTGGACGACGAACCGCCCGACGGCGGTTCGACTTTCCCTGCTCTGCTCCGCAGGGGCTTCGCTTCCTCCCCGGACTGAAGCCTGGGGTATCCACGAAAGGAACCCGATGACCAGTCTGCGGTCACGACGTGACTTCTTCCGGCTCACCGGCACGGTCGCCGGCGGCCTCGCCCTCGGCGCAGGCGCGCTCGCCGCCGCCGCACCAGCCGCCGCAGCCACACCCCTGCTCGCGCCGAACTCGGCGGCGCCTGCCGACTGGTCGGTCGCGGTCGTCGAGTCCACCCTGAAGCGCTTCCCGACCCCGGCCTCCATCGGCGGCTGGGGCTACGCCGTCGGCCTGTACCTGTACGGGCAGTACCTGGTCTACCGGCGCACCGGCACGGCGCGGTACCTCGGCTACGTCAAGGACTGGGTCGACCGGTTCGTCGGCGCGGACGGCAGCATCAGCAACAGCTTCAACAGCCTGGACAGCATGCGCTGCGGCACGCTCCTGGTGATCCTGCACGCCGAGACCGGACAGGACAGGTATCGGATCGCCGCCAAGCAGATCAGGGACCGGCTCAACACCTACCCGAGGAACGCAGACGGCGCGTTCTGGCACGCCACCAGCCGCCAGCACCAGCTGTGGGCCGACGGCACCTACATGGCGCTGCCGTTCCTGGCGGGCTACGGCAAGGAGTTCGGCGACGCGGCCTACGCGAACACCGAGGTGGTCAAACAACTCCAGCTCTACACCGCACACCTGGCCAGCCAGAACGGCCTGCTCTACCACGCCTACGACGAGTCGGGGAAGCAGACCTGGGCCGACCCGAAGACGCACCGCTCGCCGGAGTTCTGGCTGCGCGCTGTTGGTTGGTACGGCATGACCTGCGTCGACGTGCTGGACATCCTGCCGGCCGACCACCCGGACCGGCCGAAGATCATCGCGATGGTCGGCAACCTGGTGCGCGGCATCGCGCGCTACCAGGACCCGAGGACCGGCCGATGGTTCCAGGTGGTGGACAAAGGCTCGAACCCGCAGAACTGGACCGAGACCTCGGGGTCCTCGATGTTCAGCTACGTGGTGTCCAGGGCGGTGCAGCGCGGCTACGTGACCCAGGACAACGCGGCCGTGGCCGCGCGCGGCTACCGCGGCGTGCTGAGCACGGTGTCCGTCGGCTCGGATGGGCTGACCACCATCTCCGACATCTGCACCGGCACGAACGTCGGCGAGCTGAGCTACTACCTGTCGAGGCCGAGGGCCGCCAACGACTTCCACGGCCTCGGCTCGTTCCTGATCATGAACGAACAGTTCGCCGGCCACCCGACCGGCGCGCTGCTCGAGGCTGGCTGACGGCTCCTCGGCCGCTGACGGCTCCACGGCCGGCGCGCGCCGAAAGCCCTGTGCTCACAGGGTTTCCGGCACGCGCCGGTCGTAGTCGAGTCTGGCCGCGTCGACGTCGGCGGTGTGTTCGGTCGACCAGTCGACCAGCGCCCCGATCAGGCTCCGCAACGTCTCGCCGAGCGGCGTCAACTCGTACTCGACGCGCGGCGGCACGACCGGGAACACGGTGCGGCGGACGATGCCGTCCCGCTCCAGCGCCCGCAGCGTCACGGTCAGCATCCGTTGGCTGATCCCGTCGATCTCCCTGCGCAGTTCCGTGAACCGCCGCGTGCCCTCGGTCAGGTTGTAGATCACCTCGACCGACCACTTGTCCCCGATGCGGTCGAACACGTCCCGAGCGAGGCAGCGCTGCTGCGGTTCTCCCCGGGTAACTGAGGCAGGAATTAGTGCCGTCTTCCGCATCTGCCCCACGGTACTCAAAGATGAGGTCAGTTACCAGAAGTAACTGATACGAGGGGATTTGGGACTGTGACACGCTTCGAGGGAAAGACGGCGCTCGTGACCGGCGGCCGCACCGGCATCGGCTTCTACATCGCGTCCGCCCTGGTCGAGCAGGGCGCGCGGGTGGTGCTGACCGCCCGCAGCGCGGACAAGTTGCAGGAGGTCGCCGACGGCTTCGGCGCGGACCGCGCCATCGCGGTCGCCGGCGACACCAACGATCCCGAGCACCGCGAGGCCGCCGTGCAGACGGCGATCGAGCGGTTCGGCTCGCTGGACCTGTTGGTGAACAACACCGGTGGGGCCGAGGAGTTCGGCGTGCCGGCGGTGGAGGCCGACCTGGCCGCCTTCCGCGCCACGATGGAGATCAACGTGGTGGCCACGCTCGGGTGGACGCAGGTCGCCTGGCGCGCTTGGCTCGGCGAGCACGGCGGCGCGGTGCTCAACGTGTCCTCGATCGCCGGCGAGGTGGCGATTCCCGGCGGGGCGGCGTACTCGGCGGCGAAGGCCGCGCTGACCCACCTGACCAGGCAACTCGCCTTCGAGCTCGCGCCGACGGTGCGGGTCAACTCGATCGCGCCCGCCATCGTGCCCACCGACCTGAGCCGCGCGTACTACGGCTCACGCGAGCAGGAGCTGACCGCCACCTACCCGCTCGGCCGGTTCGCCGAGCCGGGCGACCTCGGCGCGGCGGCGACGTTCCTGCTGTCCGACGATGCCGCCTGGATCACCGGCCAGTCGCTGGTCCTTGACGGCGGCAGGCTGCTGAACCACGGCACGTTATGACCGCTGTGCGCGGGCGGCGGCTACCCGCCGCCCGCGTGCCGCTTCTTGGCGTTGTCGATGACGACCAGCGCCGCGAACGCGGCCACCAGGACGGCTCCCGACACGATCCACCACGCCGGGCTCGCCAGGCGCACCGGCAGCGCGAGCAGCGGATGCCAGCCGAAGATCTTGGCGGGAAAGGGAATCAGCCCCTCGTACAGGCCGACGATGCCAACGAAGGACGACAGCGCGTCGTAGGACTTGGGATCCCTCAACGGTTCACTCCGTTCTCCTGGCCGGTCGCTGGCTGCTCGGTCGCGGTGGTCACCGATCGTTCCTAGCACTGATCCACACCGACTGTCCGACAATTCCGACATTTAACCTGTGTCTTGGGGCGAACCTCGACGATCGTCCCGCCGCGCGGCCTACCCTCCTCCCGTGCCAACGAACCCGATCACCCCGCCGGCCGTGGCCGGGCTGCTGCTCGCCGCCGGCGGCGGACGCCGGTTCGGCGGCCCCAAGGCGCTGGTGGAGCACCGGGGACAGCTGTTCGTCGAGGCGGCCGCCGCCGCGCTGGCCGGGGGCGGCTGCGCGCCGGTCGTCGTCGTGCTCGGTGCGTCGGCCGCCGAGGTGCGCGAGCGGGCGGACCTGTCGGACGCCGTGCTGGTGGACAACCCGGAGTGGGTGTCCGGCATGGGTTCCTCGCTGCGCGCCGGGCTCGCTGTGCTGGCCGACGCGCCCGTCGACGCGGTCCTGGTGCTGCCGGTGGACACGCCCGGCGTGACGGCCGCGGCGGTGCGGCGGGTCGCCGCGCACACCTCGCCGGATGCTCTGGTCCGGGCCAGCTACAAGGGCAGGCCAGGCCATCCCGTGCTGATCGGCCGCGCGCACTGGGCAGGCGTCGCGGAACTCGCGGTCGGCGATGCCGGGGCGCGAGACTACCTGCGCCGCAACCCGGTGCTGGACGTGCCGTGCGCGGACGTGGCCTCCGGCGAGGACGTCGACCGCCCCGAGGACCTGCCGAGCTGACGCTGTGGCGTCGAGGGGTCAGCGGGCGCGGCCGGGCAGGCTCCGCGCCCCGGCGACGATGCCGAGGCACAGCAAAGGAAGCAGCGCCAACGCGACCGGCCGAGAACTGACCTGAACGAGCAGGCCGACCCTGCCGCGCCGCCAGGTCAGCGGACGCGACCGGGCAGACTCCACGCCCCAGCGACGATACCCAGACACAGCAGGGGAAGCAGCGCCAGCGCGACCGGCCGGGAACTGACCTGGGCGAACAGACTGGCCCTGTCGCGCCGACGGGTCAACGGGCGCGGCCGGACAGGCTCCGCGCTCCAGCGACGATGCCCAGGCACAGCAGGGGAAGCAGCGCCAACGCAACGGGCCGAGAGCCGGCCCGAGCGAACAGTCGACCCTGCCGCACCGACAGGTCAACGAGCACGACCAGGCAGATTCCGCGCCCCAGCGACGATACCGACGCACAGCAGGGGAAGCAGCGCCAACGCGACCGGCCGAGAGCTGACCTGGGCAAGCAGGCTGCCCCTGTCACGCCGACAGGTCAGCGGACGCGGCCAGGCAAGTTCCGCGCCCCAGCGACGATACCGAGACACAGCAAGGGAAGCAGCGCCAACGCAACGGGCCGAGAGCCGGCCCGAGCGAACAGTCGACCCTGCCGCACCGACAGGTCAACGAGCACGACCAGGCAGATTCCGCGCCCCAGCGACGATACCGACGCACAGCAAAGGAAGCAGCGCCAGCGCGACCGGCCGGGAGCTGGCCTGAGCGAGCAGGCCGATCAGCGGCGGCCCGAGCAGGAAGCCTGCCCAGCCCGCCGTCGCGACCCCGGCGATGGCCTGGCCGGCGTGCCCGTCGGATCCGGCGGCGGCCGCGCTGAAGGCGACCGGGACGATGCAGGCGAGCCCAAGCCCGAAGGCGGCGAACCCAATCAGCGCCAGCCAGGGCTGGCCGACCAGCAGCGCGCAGCCGAGGCCGACCGCGCCGAGCGCGGCGAGCGTCGCGACGACCCTGGCCGCGCCGTACCTGGCCACCCACCGGTCGCCCATGGCCCGCCCGGCGAACATCGCGACCGCGAAGGCCGCGTAGCCCAGCCCGGCCGAGGACGCCGGCACGCCGAGGGAGTCGCGCAGGTACACCGCCGCCCAGTCGCCGACCGCGCCCTCGCAGAGCAGGCCGGCGAACATCAGCGCGGCGAGCAGCATGATCCTGCGGTCCCGCCACGGCACCCCGAGGTGATGTTCCTCGGTCGCGCCGTCGTCGCCGAGCATCCGCCGGATCAGCGGCCAGGCCGCCGCGCCGAGCAGCACCGCGAGGCCGGTGAGCTGCACGGTCAGGTCGATCCCCATGGCGATAGCGAGCGCGCCGAGCCCGGTGCCGGCGAACGCGCCGAGGCTCCACCAGGCGTGGAAGCTGGACAGGATCGGCCTGCCGTAGGCCTGCTCCACCGCGACGCCCTGGGCGTTCATCGCCACGTCCAGCGAGCCCTGGAACGCGCCCCACAGGGCGAGCGCGCCGAACAGCGCGCCGGGCGACCAGGCGAGCCCGAGCAGCGGCCCGCAGGCCAGGTAGCCGAGCAGCGTCGCGAACACCACCCGCCTGCTGCCCCAGCGCGCCACGGCGTGGCCGGCGAGCAGCATCGCGCAGACCGAGCCGACCGGAGCGCCGAGCAGCGCAAGGCCGAGCGTGCCGTCGTGCAGGCCGAGGTGGTCCTTGACCAGCGGGATGTGCGGGGTCCACGAGGCGAACACGGCCGCGTGCAGCGCGAAGACCAGCGCGGTCGCGACGCGCGCCGACCTGGCCTGCCGCGTCGCCGCGCCCGCGACGCCGGAGCGCGGTGCGTCAGACAAGGTGCACCTCGACGCCGGCCTCGCGGATGGCCGCGACCTGCTCCGGCGCGGCGTCCCGGTCGGTGACCACGATGTCGAGCCGGTCGACCGGGCAGACCCGGCCGAAGGCGGTGCGGCCGAGCTTGCTGCTGTCCACCGCCGCGATCACCCGCGCGGACGCGGTGATCGCCGCGCTCTTGACGGCCAGCTCGGCCAGGTCGTGCGCGGACACGCCGTCCCGCACGCTGAGCGCGCAGCAGCCGAGCAGCATCGTGTCGAACCGCATGACCTGGAAGGCGTGCTCGGTGAGCGGACCGACGAAGGACAGCTCGCCTGCGCGCAGTTCGCCGCCGGGCAGCACGAGCCGGATCTGGTCGGCCGCGCGCAGCGCGTCCGCGCCGTGCAGGGACAGCGGCAGCACCGTGAGCCGGTGGTCGACGAGCGCCCTGGCGGCCTCCAGCGTGGTGGTGCCACCGTCGAGCACCACGCTCTCGCCGTCGTCGACCAGGGCGGCGGCCGCCGCGCCGATGCGGCGCTTGGCCTCGATCCGCTGCCTGGTGCGCGCCGAGTAGGGCGTCTCCTCGCCGGTGAGCATGTTGACCGCGGCCCCGCGCACCCGCCGCAGCAGGCCCTCGCGCTCCAGGGCGTCGAGGTCGCGGCGCACCGTCATCTCCGAGCATCCGGTGAGTTCCGCGAGCGTGCCGACCGCGACCCGCTCCCGCTCGCGCAGGGCGCGCAGGATCACCTCGTATCGTTCCGCACTATCCACTCGTTCATACGAACATGATCCGCGTGCGAAGTGCAAGTGGATACTTGACCGACCCGGCACAGTGGTATGGACCACACGCAGGCGGTGGCGTGATCTAGGAGGTAGCGCGCATGACGGCCGAAACCGTGACGGGCTCGGACTACGGCGATCTGGTCCGCACGCACCTGAGTCGGGTCGAGCGACACAACGCCGGGGCTCTCGACGACGTCGCCGAGCTGGTGCTGGCCTGTGTGCACGCGGACGGAACCGTGCTGACGGCCGGCGCGGGACACTCCCTGGCCGCGGTGGCCGAGACCTTCTACCGGGCGGGCGGCCTCGCCTGCGTCCGGCCGCTCTACCACCCCGAACTGCTGCCGCTGCACGGCGCGATCAGCAGCACCTCGGCGGAGCGACGCGAGGGGCTGGCCGCCGAGGTGCTCGCCGACGCGCAGCTCGCCGCCCACGACGTGCTCGTGGTGTTCTCCACCTCCGGGGTCAACCCGTACCCGGTCGAACTGGCCATCGCGGCCCGCGAGGCCGGCTGCCCGGTGGTCGCGTTCACCTCGGTGGAGGCCAGCTCGACCGCGCCGCGCCGGGCCGGCACCACGCTGGCGCAGAACGCCACCGTCGTGCTGGACAACCTGGTGCCGCCTGGTGACTCCACCTACCCGCCGGACGCGCCCGTCTCCGCGCCGATCTCCACGCTGGCCAGCGCGTTCCTGTGGAATCTGCTGCTGGTGCGGTTGGTCGACAAGGCAGCGCGGACCGGCGTGCAGCTGCCGTTGTGGCGCAGCTCCAACGTCGAGGGCGGCGACGCGGCCAACGCCGATCTCCTGCGGCGGTACCAGGTTCGCATCGACGCCCTCGGCTGATCGGCGTTCTCTCGCTACTGTGGTGGCCGGGGAGGCGTGGGGGCGTCGGGGGACGGTTCCGCTGGCGCGCCCCGAGACAGGGGGCACCACCATGAACCGGACCACTCGCCGGGTGATCGTCATCGGCGGCGCGGTCGTCACGGTCGGCATCGTGCTCGGGGCGGTGATCGCGATCTGGCCACACCACCAGGAACCGACGCGCACGGCCTCGTCGCAGACCGGGTCGACCGCCGCGCCGGTAGCCAGCGCGGCGCAGACCGCGGAGCGCTTCACGACGGCGCTGTCGCGCGGCGACACGGCAGCCGCGGCCACGCTCACCGACAGCGTCGATGCGGCCCGCAAGCAGCTCGACCTGACCCGCAGCGGCATGGGCCCCGCCACCCTCCAGGCGACCATCGGGCAGGCGCCGGCCGAGGACCCGGCGGCGACCACCGTCACCGTGCCGTTCACCGCGACCTGGCAGATCCCCAAGGACCAGCCGTGGACCTATCCCAGCGCCATGGAGCTGCGCCGCGCAGGCGACAAGTGGCAGGTGCACTGGGCGGCCTCGGTGGTCAACCCCACGCTCACCGACGGCCAGACGCTGGCGTTCAGGCCGGACCTCGGCAAGGGCGGCCTGCTCGACCGCAACGGCGCGCAGCTGCCCCAGGACTCGACCTTCGCGCCTGCCGTGATGGCCGGGATTCGCCAGGCGATCGGCGGCCTCGCCGACGGCAGCAGTTGGCGGATCGTCGCGGTGAACGCGGCAGGCGCGGACGCAGCCGCCCTGAAGGAGAAGCAGGGACCAGCCGCGCAGACCGTGACCGTGACGCTCAGCCCGACCGTGCAGAACGCGGCGCAGCAGGCCGTGAACGCCTCCCCGCAGCCGACCGCGATCGTGGCCATCCAGCCGTCCACCGGCGAGATCCTCGGCGTCGCGCAGAACACCGGCGACGCGCTCAGCGGCCTGCGCCCGCCCGGCTCCACGTTCAAGATCATCACGGCCGGCGCCGTGCTCCAGGCCGGCGCGGCCGCCTCGGACACCGTCCTGCAGTGTCCCGCCGTCGCGACGGTCGGCACCCGCACCGTGCCGAACGAGAACAAGTTCGACCTCGGGCAGGTGCCGCTGCACACCGCGTTCGCGCAGTCCTGCAACACGACCTTCGCCAAGCTCGGCGGGGCCCTGCCGCGCGAGGCGCTGCCGGCCACCGCGCTGCGCTTCGGCCTCGGCGCCGACTTCGACGTGCCCGGCATGACCACCAACACCGGCAAGGTGCCGGCGCCAGACTCCGGCGACCGGCAGGTGGAGGACAGCTTCGGCCAGGGCGACGTGCAGACCAGCCCGTTCGGCATGGCGCTCGTCGCGGCGACGGTCGCGCGCGGCTCGGTGCCGACGCCGGTTCTGTTACGTGGCAAGGAAACCATCGTGCAGAAGGCGCCGGGCGCCGCGCCGTCCCCCGCCGTGCTCGGCGCGCTGCGGCCGATGATGCGGGAGGTCGTCACCAGCGGCACCGCGCAGGGCCTTGCCGGGCTCGGCGCGGTCTACGGGAAGACGGGCACGGCGGAGAACCCGCAGGGCGCCGACCACGGCTGGTTCGTCGGCTACCGGGGCGACCTGGCGTTCGCGGTGCTCGTGGTCGGCGGCGGCTCGTCGAAGGTCGCGGTCACCGTCGCCGCGAGCTTCCTCGGCGCTTCGGGTTAACCGCGGACGTCCCCCGTCCGCGCCGCCGATGGCGGGCAGTGCGGACCGGTGCGAGCATGGTTCGCGGCGGTCGCGGGCGTCGCGTCCGCGCGCCAGGGAGGTCACTATGCCTGAAATAACGTCGTATTCGCAGGGCACGCCGACCTGGATCGACCTGTCCACTCCGGACATCGAGGCGTCCAAGAAGTTCTACGGCGCACTGTTCGGTTGGGACTTCGAGGTCGGCCCGCCCGAGACGGGCGGTTACACGAACGCTCAGCTACAGGGCAAGAACGTGGCTGGGCTGATGCAGCAGATGCCGGACATGAGCCCGCCGGAAGCCGGTCCGCCGGTCACCGCGTGGTCCACCTACCTGGCCAGCGACGACGTGGACGCCACCGCGGCGGCCATCGAGGCGAACGGCGGCCGGCTGATGATGCCCGCCATGGACGTGATGGACCTCGGCCGCATGCTGGTCGCGTTCGACCCGCTCGGCACGATGATCGGGGCCTGGCAGGCCGGCCGGCACAAGGGCGCGGAGCTGGCCAACGAGCCTGGCACGTTCGTGTGGAACGAGCTGGCCACCACGGACGTGGCCGTGGCTCGCCCGTTCTACGCCGCCGCGTTCGGCGTGGAGATCAGCGGGCCGATGTCCGAGGACTTCGACTACACGACCTTCCGGTCGGCCGGCCGTGACGTCGGCGGGATCTACCCCGCGGACGAGGGCACGGCGGCGCAGTGGAAGGTCTACTTCGGCGTGGCGGACACCGACGCGGCAGCGAAGACCGCCACCGACAACGGCGGGACGGTCGTCAGCGAGCCGACGGACACCCCCTACGGCCGGATGGCGACCATCCGGGACCCGCAGGGCGCGATGTTCTCGATCATGAGCACCCCGGCCCAGGGCTAGCAGGTCTAGTGCGGTGTCCAGAAGCGTTCGCCGGGTCCTTCCGGGCCCAGATCGCGCCTCGCGGCGTTGCCACCACGCCCCCATCCAACACCGGGATGGGGACGCGGCGGCGCCTTGCGAGACACAATCTGGATCCCGGAAGGCCACCGACAACGCTCCCGGACACCGCACCTGCCAGACGGCAGCACTGGCCGAACAGCGTCTGGACCCACTGCGCCGATGCGCGGTGGGTCCAGACGCGAGCACGGCTCACGCGACGGCGGGCTGCTCCTCGAACTGCGTGCGGTAGAGGTCGGCGTACCGGCCGCCCTTGGCCAGTAGCTCGGTGTGCGTGCCGCGCTCGACGACGCGGCCGGCCTCAACGACGAGGATCTGCTCGGCCGCCCTGATGGTGGACAGCCGGTGCGCGATCACCAGCGAGGTGCGCCCGCGCAGCGCCTCGGTCAGCGCGGCCTGGACGGCGACCTCCGACTCGGAGTCCAGGTGCGCGGTCGCCTCGTCCAGGATCACCACCTTCGGCCGGGCCAGCAGGAGCCTGGCGATGGTGAGCCGCTGGCGTTCCCCGCCGGACAGCCGGTAGCCGCGCTCCCCCACCACGGTGTCGAGCCCGTCGGGCAGCGACGCGACCAGGTCCTCGAGCCTGGCCCGACGGATCGAGTCCCACAGCTCCTCGTCGGTGGCGGTCGGCCGCGCGTAGCGCAGGTTCGCGCCGATCGTGTCGTGGAACAGGTGGCCGTCCTGGGTGACCACGCCGACGGTGTCGCGGACCGAGTCGAAGCCAAGCTCGCGGACGTCCACGCCGGCCAGCCGCACCGAGCCCTGGTCCACGTCGTAGAGCCGGGGCACCAGCGACGCGATGGTGGACTTGCCCGCCCCGGACGAGCCGACCAGCGCGACGAGCTGTCCCGGCTCGGCGCGGAAGCTGACGCCGTGCAGCACCTCCTCGCCGCCGCGCGCGTCCAGGGTGGCGACCTCCTCGAGGGAGGCCAGCGAGACGCGGTCCGCGGCGGGGTAGGCGAAGCGCACGTCGGTGAACTCCACCGAGACGGGCCCGTCCTCCGGCACGGTCTTCGGCTCGGCCGCCTCGGTGATCATCGGTTTGAGGTCGAGCACCTCGAAGACCCGCTCGAAGGACACCAGCGCGGTCATCACGTCCACCCTGGCGTTGGCCAGCGCGGTCAGCGGCGCGTAGAGGCGGGTAAGCAGCAGGGCGAGCGAGACGACGGTGCCGGCGGCGAGGTGCCCGGTCAGCGCCAGGTAGCCGCCGAGCCCGTAGACCAGCGCCTGGGCGAGCGCGGAGACCAGGGTCAGGCCGGTCATGAACCAGCGGGTCGCCATCGCGTTTCGGATGCCGATGTCGCGGACCCGCCTTGCCCGGTCGCCGAACTCCTCGGCCTCCGGCTTCGGCCGGCCGAACAGCTTCACCAGGGTCGCGCCCGGCGCCGAGAACCGCTCGGTCATCTGGGTGGTCATGCCCGCGTTCAGCCCGGCGGCCTCGCGTTGGAGGTCGGCCATCCGGTTGCCCATCCGGCGCGCCGGCAGCACGAACACCGGCAGCAGCACCAGCGCCAGCGCGGTGACCTGCCAGGACAGCGTGAACATCACACCGAGCGAGAGGGCCAGCTGGATGACGTTGGTGACCATGCCGGACAGCGTCGAGGTGAACGCCCGCTGCGCGCCGATGACGTCGTTGTTGAGCCTGCTGACCAGCGCCCCGGTGCGGGTCCTGGTGAAGAACGCGACCGGCATCCGCTGCACGTGCTCGAACACCGCGCGCCGCAGGTCGTAGATCAGGCCCTCGCCGATCCGGGAGGACTGCCACCGCTCGACCAGGCCGAGCCCGGAGTCGAGCACGGCGATCAGCGCGATCACCACGGCAAGCACGACGACGGAGGACACCGAGCCGCCCTTGATGATCGCGTCGACGACGCGACCGGCCAGCACCGGCGTGGACACCGCAAGAACCGCCGACACCACGGTCAGCAGCAGGAAGATGATCAGGCTGAGCCGGTGTGGACGCGCGAATCTCAGCACCCGGCGCAGGGTTCCGCGCCGAATTCCCTTCGGCGTATCGGCGCGCTGCATCATGCCGCGCATCAACATCCACGAACCATCCACCGGCCGGCTCCTCATAAAAGATTTCTATGGGTCCGGCCGGCGCGCTTGTCTGGTCAGACCCCCACGGTGCCGAGCCATCGTGCACTCGTCACTCGATGGGATCAACGCGGGCGCGGGTCGATCGCTTCCCGATCGACGTTCACCGATGGCTTATTCGGACTCCGAACCGGTTCACCGACAGACCCGGTCGGCCCAGCGACGGACCCGGCCGAGAACCCTCTGCCGTCGATCGGGTCAGGACTGGACGGTGAGCAGCGCCGCGAGTTCGTGCAGTCGGGTCACCTGCGCGGCGCGCTCGACGGCGAGCTGACTCTCCGCAGTCGGGCCGTCGGCGGCGTGCGCCAGCAGCGCCAGCGTCTCGCGGACCGCGCCGGGCATCGGCCGCAGCAGGCCGGCGACGAGTTCGTCGACGGCCGCGTCGAGCCCGTCGACCGGCACGACCCGGTTGGCGAGGCCGATGCGCAGCGCCTCGTCGGCCGGCACCCGCCGGCCGGTCAGGCAGATCTCGGCCGCGCGCGAGTAGCCGACGGCGCGCACCAACGGCAGCGTGCCGCCGAGGTCGGGCACCAGCCCAAGGCTCGTCTCGGCCATCGACAGCTTCGCGTCCTCGGCCAGTACCCGCAGGTCACAGGCCAGCGCGAGCTGGAAGCCCGCGCCGATCGCGTGGCCCTGCACGGCGGCGACGGTCACCCTCGCCGGGTCGCGCAGCCAGTAGAACGCCTGCTGGAACTCGGCGATGGCCGCCTCGGCCTCCTCGCGCGGGGCGGTGCCGAGCGCGGCGAGGCCCTGGCCGTCGAGGCCGTCCGGGGTGAACATGCCGCGATCCAGACCGGCCGAGAACGAACGACCGGAACCCCGGACGACCACCACGCGGACGTCCGGGTCCAGCCTCGAACCGATCTCCCGCAACGCCGCCCAGGTGGTCGGCGTCTGTGCGTTGAGCACGTCGGGACGGTGCAGAGTGATCGTCGCGCGCGGGCCGTCGACCGCGAGGCGCACGCCGCCACGCTCTAGCAAGCCAGCGTCGATGTCCGGTGCTGGCAAGGAAACCTCCGGTGTGGCGGGCGCCGCGTTCGTCGGCGCACAGCAGTTGTTACCGGAGGGTAGCCTACTTCTTCTTGGTGCGCGTCGCCCCACCACGCCCACGAAGCTGCACGCCGGATTCCGACAGAACCCGGTGCACAAAACCGTAGGAACGCCCGGTGGACTCGGCGAGAGCACGGATGCTGGCGCCCTTTTCGTACTTCTTCTTCAGATCAGCGGCCAGCTTGTCCCGTGTAGCGCCGGTGATACGAGCGCCCTTCTTGAGGTCAGTCGCCATGTCCCGCTTCCTTCCAAGCAGGTCGGGCCTCATGCGGCCCCTGTCGTCGCAATGATCGAACAACAGCGGCGCTTACGCCAGGTGATCAAGCAAAATGATCGGTGAGTGGTCATGGCGATAGAACCGGCTGATCACCTGGCAGCCGGCGCGACTTCCCGCAAGATCGGGTCCAGAACGGCCCGAAATCAGGCCAATTGCACGAGTTCGAGGTAGTCCGGCGACCAGTGGTCCTCGGTGCCGTCCGGCAGCAGGATCACCCGCTCGGGCTCAAGCGCCTCGACCGCTCCGGGGTCGTGTGTGACGAGAACAACGGCCCCCTGGTAGCGGCGGAGCGCGTCGAGCACCTGCTCGCGGCTGGCCGGGTCCAGGTTGTTGGTCGGCTCGTCGAGCAGCAGCACGTTCGCGGCGCTGGAGACCAGGCCGGCCAGCGCCAGCCGGGTCTTCTCGCCGCCGGAGAGCGTGCCGGCGGGCTGGTCGAGCTGCTCGCCGCTGAACAGGAACGTGCCCAGCAGCGACCGCAGCTGCTGCTCCTGGGTGTCCGGGGCGGCGTGCCGGATGTTCGACCAGACGCTCGCCTCGTGGTCCAGCGTCTCGTGCTCCTGCGCGAAGTAGCCCAGCTTCAGGCCGTGGCCGGGCACGACGCCGCCGCTGTCGGCCTTCTCCATGCCGCCGAGCAGCCGCAGCAGCGTGGTCTTGCCAGCGCCGTTGAGCCCGAGCACGACCACCCGTGAGCCCTTGTCGATGGCCAGGTCGACGCCGGTGAAGATCTCCAGCGAGCCGTAGGACTTGCTCAGGCCCTCGGCCATCAGTGGCGTGCGGCCGCACTGGGCGGGCTCCGGGAAGCGGATCTTGGCGACCCGGTCGGCCTGCCTGGTCTCGTCGAGCCCGGACAGCAGCTTCTCCGCGCGCTTGACCATGTTCTGCGCGGCGACGGCCTTGGTGGCCTTGGCGCGCATCTTGTCCGCCTGCGCCATCAGCGCGCCGGCCTTCTTCTCCGCGTTGGCCCGCTCGCGGCGGCGGCGCTTCTCGTCGGCGGAGCGCGCGTCGAGGTAGCGCTGCCAGGTCATGTTGTAGATGTCGACCTCGCCGCGCGTCGCGTCGAGGAACCACACCTTGTTCACGACGTCAGCCAGCAGCTCCACGTCGTGGCTGATCACCACGAGGCCGCCCTCGTGGCCCTTGAGGAACCCGCGCAGCCAGGCGATCGAGTCGGCGTCGAGGTGGTTGGTCGGCTCGTCGATCAGCAGGATCGTGCTGGACTTGCCGCCGGCACCGGCGTCGGAGGCGGCGAACAGGATGCGCGCCAACTCGACGCGGCGGCGCTGGCCGCCGGACAGCGTGCGCAGCGGCTGGTCGAGGATGCGGTCGGCGAGGCCGAGGTTCGCGCAGATCCTGGCGGCCTCGCTCTCGGCCGCGTACCCGCCGAGCGCGGAGAAGCGCTCCTCGAGGCGGCCGTAGCTGCGCACGGCGGCGTCCTGCGCGGCGTCGTCGACCAGCTCGGCCATGGCCGTCTGCGCCTTCTCCATGTCGCGCAGCAGCTGGTCGAGGCCACGCGCGGACAGCACGCGGTCCTTGGCGATGACCGAGAGGTCGCCCTCGCGGGGGTCCTGCGGCAGGTAGCCGAGCTCGCCGGTGCGGTGCACCTCGCCCGCGTAGGGCTGGCCCTCGCCCGCGAGCACGCGCAGCGAGGTGGTCTTGCCGGCGCCGTTGCGGCCGACCAGGCCGATGCGGTCGCCGGGCTGGATGCGGAGGGTGGCGTCGGACAGCAGGATGCGCGAGCCAGCGCGCAGCTCAAGATCAGTGGCGGTGATCAAGGAAGTTCTCCGTCAAATGGTGGTCGCAGGCAGGACTCATCTGCCCGCCGACCGGAGCCGGCGAGCCAGAAGGCGACTCATTCCATGAGGATGACCACGCCACCATCCTACTGGCTGCCGTCGATCGGTTTTGTGTGCCGTTGGCTACTCCTGGGTACGGTGCGGCATGACCTCCACCACCGTGCAGGACTTCGCCGGCAGGGCCGCGCTGATCACGGGCGCGAGCCGGGGCATCGGCCTCGCGATCGCCGCCGAGCTGCTGAGCCGGGGCGCGTCCGTGACGATCACCGCGCGCAAGGCCGACGCCGTGCAGGCCGCCGCGGCGCGGCTCGCGACGGACACCGGGGCCGACCCGAGCCGGGTGCTCGCCGTGCCGGGCAACGCGGGAAACGACGACGACCGGGCGGCTGCGGTGCGCGGCACCGTCGAGCGGTTCGGCAGGCTGGACGTGCTGGTCAACAACACCGGCATCAACCCGGTGTTCGGCCCGCTCGCCGACGCCGACCTCGACGCGGTGCGCAAGATCTTCGACGTCAACGTGGTCGGGGCGCTGGGTTTCACGCAGCTCGCGCTGAAGGCGTGGATGGCGGAGCACGGCGGTGCTGTGATCAACATCGCCTCCGTCGGCGGGATCCGCTCGACCGGGGTGATCGGCGCGTACGGCGCGAGCAAGGCGGCGCTGATCCGGTTGACCGAGGAGCTCGCCTGGCAGCTCGGGCCCAAGGTCAGGGTGAACGCGGTCGCCCCCGCCGTGGTGAAGACCAAGTTCGCCGAGGCGCTCTACACCGGGCGCGAGGAGGAGGCCGCCGCCGGCTACCCGATGAAGCGGCTCGGCACGCCGGAGGACGTGGCCAGGCTGGTCGCCTTCCTCGCCTCCGACGCGGCGTCGTGGATCACCGGGGAGACAGTCCGCGTCGACGGCGGCCTCCTGGCCACGGGCACGCTCGGCTAGCCGCAAGGCCGTGAAGTTTGCGGGT
>NZ_VUOB01000007.1 GCF_008386585.1 Solihabitans fulvus | reverse complement strand
CCTCACGCACGATCGTCGGAATGTCCGCGTACGCCTCGGTCGTGACCTCACCGGCCACGTGCACCTGACCCGTGGTGACCAGCGTCTCCACCGCCACCCGCGACCGAGGATCCTTGCTCAGCAACCCATCCAGGATCGCGTCGCTGATGGCATCGCAGATCTTGTCGGGATGACCCTCGGTCACCGACTCACTGGTAAAAAGCCTGCTGTTGTGCTGGCTCACGACGCTCCCCATATCGTCCGGGTGGTAATACCTCCAGGGTACGGATCTGACCTTGGAGTTCGACTGAATCTGGCTCAAGTCGCGCGCAGGGCGGTCACGGCGTCCCACAATACGGCCGCCAGTTGCGCTTTGGAGCCGGTTGGGATAAAGGTCTCGGTCCCGTCGGCGCCCAGCAGCCAGCCGGTGTTGTCCGGGATCTCGAAGGCGGATCCGTCGCCGACCTCGTTGACGAGCAGCAGGTCACAGCCCTTGCGCTTGAGCTTGGCCCTGCCGTGGTCGAGCACGCTGGTCTCCGCGTCCCCGGTCTCTGCGGCGAAGCCCACGATGACCTGGCCGGCACGGCGTTCGGTCACCAGCTCGGCGAGCACGTCGGTGGTGCGGGTCAGCGCGATCGGATCCGGATCCCGATCGGTCTTCTTGATCTTGTGGCCGAGCATGGCGGTCGGCCGGAAGTCCGCGACGGCGGCGGCCATCACCAGCACGTCGGCGGTCTCGGCCGCGACGCGCATGGCCTGGTGCAGGTCCTCGGCGGTGCGCACCCTGACGACGTCAACGCCTGCGGGGTCGGGCAGGTCCACGGTGTTCGCGCCGACCAGCGTGACGCGCGCGCCGCGCTGGGCGGCGACCCTGGCCAGCGCGTAGCCCTGGCGACCGGACGAGCGGTTGCCGAGGAAGCGGACGGGGTCGAGCGGTTCCCGGGTGCCGCCGCCGGAGACGACGACGCGCACGCCGGCGAGGTCCTGCGGCAGGGCGTCCGACCTGGCCAGCAGCAGCCGCGCGAGGTCGACGATCTCGGCCGGGTCGGGCAGCCGGCCCTTGCCGGTGTCCTTGCCGGTCAGCCTGCCGCTGGCGGGCTCCAGCACGATGACGCCCCGCGAGCGGAGCAGGGCGACGTTGGCCCTGGTCGCCGGGTGCTCCCACATCTCGGTGTGCATGGCCGGCACCATCAGGACCGGGCAGCGCGCCGTCAGCAGGGTGTTGGTCAGCAGGTCGTCGGCGAGGCCGTGCGCCGCCTTCGCGAGCAGGTTCGCGGTCGCCGGGGCGACCAGCACCAGGTCGGCGTTCTGGCCGAGCCGCACGTGCGGCACCTCGGGGACGTCCTCGAACACCCCGGTGTGCACCCGCTGGCCGGACAGCGCCTCGAAGGTGGCCGCGCCGACGAACCGGAGCGCCGACTCGGTCGGCACGACCCGGACCTCGTGGCCCGACTCGGTCAGCCGGCGAAGCACTTCGCACGCCTTGTAGGCAGCGATGCCACCGCCGACCCCGAGAACGATCCGGGGTCGGCGGTGGGAAGCGTCAGGGGCGGACTGACTCACTCGCCCTCGGTGTGCTCAAGCAGTCCCGCGTGGATCTCGCGCAGCGCGATCGACAGCGGCTTCTCCCTGGCACCCGGCTCGACCAGCGGGCCGACGTACTCGAGCAGGCCCTCGCCGAGCTGCGCGTAGTAGTCGTTGATCTGGCGGGCGCGCTTCGCGGCGTAGATCACCAGGGCGTACTTCGAGCTGACCTGCTCGAGCAGGTCGTCGATCGGAGGGTTGGTGATGCCCTCGGGGGAGCCCGTCAGCTCACCGTGCTCGGTTCGGATACTCACTCGCAACGCTCCTGCGGTTGATTCTGGGTTTTCGACCGGGGGCCGACCACCAAGGTTAGCAACTCCTGCGCGGCTGTTCGCACATCGGAGTTCACCACGACCTCGTCGAACTCCTTTTCGGCCGCCAGTTCCTCCCTGGCGACCTCCAGCCTGCGGGCCACCACGGCGGGATCCTCGGTCCCCCGCCCGGTCAGCCGACCGACCAGATCCTCCCAGGACGGCGGGGCCAGCATCACCAGCTGCGCCTGCGGCATCGCCGCGCGAACCTGCCTCGCACCCTGAAGCTCGATCTCCAGCAGGGCCGGCATGCCGCCGTCGAGCGCCTGCTCGACCGGGCGACGAGGCGTGCCGTAGCAGTTACCGGCGTACTCAGCGTGCTCGAGGAGCTCGCCGGCATCGGCCATTCGCCGGAAGGTCGCCGGATCCACGAAGTGGTAGTGCTCTCCGTCGACCTCGCCCGGCCGGGGTGTCCTGGTGGTCACCGAGACACTGAAGTAGATCTCGGGCCGCATGAGTCGGAGCTCGGC
The DNA here is from genome assembly GCF_008386585.1 of Solihabitans fulvus. GTDB lineage: Bacteria > Actinomycetota > Actinomycetes > Mycobacteriales > Pseudonocardiaceae > Solihabitans > Solihabitans fulvus. The sequence continues at coordinate 19,769 of NZ_VUOB01000007.1, read as the reverse complement.
CAGCACGCTGGACTTGCCGACACCGGACGGCCCGGAAAGAACGGTGAGCCGGGGCCGGGCGCGCACGCCCGACCCCGGCTCGGTGCCACTCACTCGCCGCTGAACTCGGACAGCAGCGCCTTGCGCTGCCTGTCGCCCAGGCCGCGCAGCCGACGACTCGGAGCGATCTCCAACCGCTCCATGATCTGCTGCGCACGGACCTTTCCGACGCCGGGAAGAGCCTCGAGCAACGCGGACACCTTCATCTTGCCCAGGACCTCGTCGCCCTCTGCGTCGGCCAACACAGTCTTCAGGTTGGTGCCGCCACGCTTCAGGCGCTCCTTGAGCTCAGCCCGAGCGCGACGAGCGGCAGCAGCCTTCTCCAGCGCTGCGGCCCGCTGCTCCTCGGTAAGCTGGGGAAGGGCCACGATCTCCTCCGTGGTGTGGATTTTCATCTGGATCGGTGCCGCGACCGTACCGACCGTTGATGACTCGGTACAACGTGGGTCCGGGAAGTCCCCTCAGGTCAAAGCAACCCTTGCGTGGACAACGGCCCCACCCGGTCGGGTAAAACTCGCCACGGTCATGGTGCGCGACGGAGGAAATTAGTACCAACACCCCCCGACAGCCTTATCACCGCCACCGGTGACAGCGTGACTACGGCCCGTGTGGTATGGGATTCCCGTGATTGGCCGCGACCTGCGGAAACGTGGAGTTTCCGCAGGTCGCGACGAGGTGTTCGATCAGCCCGCGGCGACGGCCGCGAGGACGTCGTCCCTGGTGCGCAACGCGGCGTTTCGCAGCGTTGCGAGGTCGGGTCCGTGCCGCAGCACGCCCCGCGAGGACGTCGGCAGGACCTGCGGCAGGCTCGGCCCGAAAACCGCGCGAAGGTCCGCCACGGTCGCGCCCTGCGCCCCAAAACCGGGGGCCAGGATCGGCCCGTTCAGCTCCGCGAGGTCGAGATCGGTCCGCCCGACCGTCGCCCCGATGACCAGTCCGACGTCGCCGAGCGGGTCGGCGCCCGCGTTGCGGTCCGCCGCCGCGTCGACGATCTCCTGCGCCACGCTGCGCCCCGACGCGTCGGTCGCCCGCTGGACGTCGGCGCCCTCCTTGTTCGAGGTGAGAGCCAGCACGAACACGCCCCTGCCGGACCGCGCCGCCGCGTCCAGCGCGGGATCGAGCGAGCCGAACCCGAGGTAGGGCGAGAGCGTCACGGCGTCGGCCGCCAGCGGCGACCCCTCGGTGAGGTAGGCCGCCGCGTACGCCTCCATCGTCGAGCCGATGTCGCCGCGCTTCGCGTCCAGCACGACCAGCGTGCCGGCCGCCCGCAGGTCCGCGATGACCCGCTCGAGGACCGCGACGCCGAGGGAGCCGTACGCCTCGAAGAACGCCGACTGCGGCTTCACCGCGGCGACCTCGCCGCCGAACGCCTCGACACAGGTCAGCGCGAACCGCTCCAGCCCGGCGACGTCCGCCGAGAGGCCCCAGTCGCGCAGCAGCCCTGGATGCGGGTCGATGCCGACGCAGAGCGGCCCTCTGGCCGCCACCGCGCGGGTCAGGCGGGCGCCGAAGGTCTCGGTCATGCCTGGCCTCCCCGCGCGGTCAGCAGGGCCGCCTGGAGGGCCTGGAGCGGCTTGACCCCGATGTCGTCCCGGATCAGCGCCTCGATGCCGTGCACGGCCGCGGCCGCGCCCTGGATCGTGGTGATGCACGGGATGTCCTTGGCCACGGCGGCGGTGCGGATCTCGTACCCGTCCACGCGCGGCCCGCTGTTCCCGTAGGGGGTGTTGATCACCATGTCGACGTCACCTGCGAGGATCTCGTCAACCACGTTCTTCGCGTCAGCGGCGCCCTCGCTGTACTTGCGGACGAGCGTGCACGGAATGCCGTTGCGGTGCAGCACTTCCGCGGTGCCCGAGGTCGCCAGGATCTCGAACCCGAGGTCCGCCAACCGCTTGACCGGGAAGACGACCGCGCGCTTGTCGCGGTTGGCTACCGACACGAACACCCGGCCGGAGGTCGGCAGGGAGCCGTAGGAGGCCGTCTGGGACTTGGCGAACGCCTTGCCGAAGGAGCTGTCGATGCCCATCACCTCGCCGGTGGACTTCATCTCCGGGCCGAGCAGGGAGTCGACGCCGTGACCCTCCGGGGTGCGGAAGCGGTGGAAGGGCAGCACGGCCTCCTTCACCGCGACCGGGGCGTCCACCGGCATGTCCGCGCCGTCGCCGACGCGGCTGAGCATGCCCTCGGCGCGCAGGTCGGCGATGGTCGCGCCGAGCATGATCCGCGCGGCGGCCTTGGCCAGCGGCACCGCAGTCGCCTTGGACACGAACGGCACCGTGCGGCTGGCGCGCGGGTTGGCCTCAAGGACGTAGAGCACGTCGTCCTTGAGGGCGTACTGGACGTTGAGCAGGCCGCGCACGCCGATGCCCCGCGCGATGGCCTCGGTGGAGCGGCGGACCGCCTCGAGGTCGGTGCGGCCCAACGTGATGGGCGGCAGGGCGCAGGCCGAGTCGCCGGAGTGGATGCCGGCCTCCTCGATGTGCTCCATGACGCCGCCGAGGTAGACCGCGTCGCCGTCGCAGAGGGCGTCGACGTCGATCTCGATGGCGTCGTCGAGGAACCGGTCGACCAGCACCGGGTGCTCCGGGCTGACCTCGGTGGCGCGGGCGATGTAGCCGGCCAGGGTGGTCTCGTCGTAGACGATCTCCATGCCCCGCCCGCCGAGCACGTAGGACGGGCGCACCAGCACCGGGTAGCCGATCTCGTCTGCGATCCGCTTGGCGCCAGCGAAGGAGGTCGCCGTGCCGTACTTGGGCGCGGGCAGCCCGGCGGTGGTCAGCACCTCGCCGAACGCGCCCCGGTCCTCGGCAAGGTGGATGGCCTCCGGCGCGGTGCCCACGATCGGCACACCGGCGTCGGCGAGGCGCTGGGCCAAGCCGAGCGGGGTCTGGCCGCCGAGCTGCACGATGACGCCGGCGACCGTGCCCGAACGCTGCTCGGAGTGCACGACCTCGAGGACGTCCTCGAAGGTCAGCGGCTCGAAGTAGAGGCGGTCGGAGGTGTCGTAGTCGGTGGAGACCGTCTCCGGGTTGCAGTTGACCATGACGGTCTCGAACCCGGCCGCGCGCAGCGCCATGGCGGCGTGCACGCAGGAGTAGTCGAACTCGATGCCCTGCCCGATCCGGTTCGGGCCGGAGCCAAGAATCAGCACCTTGGGGCGGTCGGGCTGCTCGGCGACCTCGGACTCCGCCGCGGGGTCGGACTCGTAGGCGGAGTAGTGGTACGGGGTGAACGCGGCGAACTCGGCCGCGCAGGTGTCCACGGTCTTGAACACCGGGCGCACGCCGAGCCGGTGCCGCAGGGTCCGCACGCCGTCCTCACCGGCCAGCTCGGGCCGCAGCGCGGCCACCTGCCGGTCGGACAGGCCGGCCCGCTTGGCGTCGCGCAGCAGCGACTCGTCCAGCACCGGTGTGGCGATGATCTCCTCGCGCAGCTCGACCAGCGAGGCGATCTGGTCGACGAACCACGGGTCGATGCCGGACGCCTCGGCGACCTGCTCGACGGTGGCGCCGAACCGCAGCGCGCGCTCGACCGTGTAGAGCCGGCCGTCGTGGCCAGCGCCCAGCGCCGCGAGGGTGGACTCCAGCGTGGCGCCCTCGGGGTCGGGTCTGGTCCAGAAGCCGGCCTCCTTGGTCTCCATCGACCGCAGCGCCTTGCCGAGGGCCTCGACGAAGTTGCGGCCGATGGACATCGCCTCGCCGACGCTCTTCATCGTCGTGGTCAGCGTCTTGTCCGCGCCGGGAAACTTCTCGAAGGTGAACCTGGGGACCTTCACCACGACGTAGTCCAGCGCGGGCTCGAAGCTGGCCGGGGTCTCGCCGGTGATGTCGTTGCGGATCTCGTCGAGGGTGTAGCCGATCGCGAGCTTCGCGGCGATCTTGGCGATGGGGAACCCGGTCGCCTTCGACGCCAACGCGCTGGACCGGGACACCCTGGGGTTCATCTCGATGACGACCATGCGGCCGGTCTCCGGGTGCACCGCGAACTGGATGTTGCAGCCACCCGTGTCGACGCCGACCTCGCGCAGCACCGCGATGGCCAGGTCGCGCATGTCCTGGTACTCGCGGTCGGTCAGCGTCATCGCGGGCGCGACGGTCACCGAGTCGCCGGTGTGCACGCCCATCGGGTCGATGTTCTCGATCGAGCAGATCACCACGACGTTGTCGTGGTGGTCCCGCATCAGCTCGAGCTCGTACTCCTTCCAGCCGAGCGCGCTCTCCTCGATGAGCACCTCGGTGACCGGGCTCTCGGCGAGGCCGGTGGCGGCCAGCCGCTCCAGCTCCTCGGCCGTGTGCGCCATGCCGGAGCCGAGGCCGCCCATGGTGAAGGACGGCCGGATCACGACGGGGAGCCCTAGCTCCTCGACGGTGGCCCGCACCTCCTCCATCGACCGGCACACCGAGCTGCGCGGCACCTCGCCGCCGACGGCGCGGACGATGTCCTTGAACCGCTGCCGGTCCTCGCCGCGCTGGATGGCGTCGATGTCCGCGCCGATCAGCTCGACCTGGTACTTGTCCAGCACGCCGCGCTCGTGCAGCGCGACGGCGGTGTTCAGCGCCGTCTGGCCGCCGAGGGTGGCCAGGATGGCGTCGGGGCGCTCGGCCGCGATGACCTTCTCGACGAACTCCGGGGTGATCGGCTCGATGTAGGTGGCGTCGGCGAACTCCGGGTCGGTCATGATCGTGGCCGGATTGGAGTTGACCAGGCTGACCCGCAGGCCCTCCTCCCGCAGCACCCGGCAGGCCTGGGTGCCCGAGTAGTCGAACTCGCACGCCTGCCCGATCACGATCGGCCCCGAGCCGATCACCAGCACGTGCTTGATATCGGTGCGCTTGGGCATCAGGCGTTCCTGCCCTTCTCCATCAGGTCGCAGAACTCGTCGAACAGCGGGGCGGCGTCGTGGGGTCCTGCCGCGGCCTCGGGGTGGTACTGCACCGAGAACGCCGGCACCTCAAGACAGCGCACGCCTTCGACGGTGTTGTCGTTGGGGCAGTAGTGGCTGATCATGGCCTGGCCGAAGTCCGAGTCGAACCGCTCGCCTGGCTCGCCCTCCAGGGCGAAGCCGTGGTTCTGCGCGGTGATCGCCACCCGGCCGGTCGCCACGTCGATCACCGGGATGTTGATCCCCCGGTGGCCGTACCGCATTTTGTAGGTGTCCCGGCCGAGCGCGCGGCCGAGGATCTGGTTGCCGAAGCAGATGCCGAACAGCGGCACCCGCCGCTCCAGCACCGCGCGGGTCAGCGCGGTCGCGTGGGCGGTGGTGGCGGGGTCGCCGGGGCCGTTGGACAGGAACACCCCGTCCGGCTCGACGGCCAGCAGGTCGTCGATGGTCGAGGACAGCGGAAGGACGTGCACCTCGATGCCGCGCGCGGCCATCATCCGAGGCGTGTTCGACTTGATGCCGAGGTCCAGCGCCGCCACCCGGAACCGGCGCTCGCCAGCCGAGGGCACCACGTAGGGGTTCGGCGTGGTCACATCGCCAGCCAGGTCGGCGCCCGCCATCTGCGGGCTCTCCCTGACCTGCGCGAGCATGCCGGCCTCGTCGGTCAGCGCGTCACCGGAGAACACGCCAGCGCGCATCGCGCCGCGCTCCCGCAGGTGGCGAGTCAGCGTGCGGGTGTCGACCCCCGCGATGCCGACCACGCCCTGACGGTCCAGCTCGCTGTCCAGCGACCGGGTCGAGCGCCAGTTGGACGGCACCCGCGCGGGGTCCCGCACCACGTAGCCCGCCACCCAGATCTTCGCCGACTCGTCGTCCTCGTCGTTCCAGCCCGTGTTGCCGATCTGCGGCGCGGTCTGGACCACGATCTGGCGGTGGTAGGACGGGTCGGTCAGCGTCTCCTGGTACCCGGTCATGCCGGTGTTGAACACCGCCTCACCCAACGACCGCCCGACCGCGCCGAACGCCACACCCCGAAAAACCCTGCCGTCCTCCAACACCAGCACGGCAGCGGTCCGCTGCCGCGACACCCCACCGTTCCGCGTCGCTGCACTGTGGATCACCGTGGTCACCGACCAGCACCTCCCGGCACGCCTTCGCTCGGCGCGTCCTCCTCGGCTGCAACGAGCGACCGAAGCGCGGCCACCCACTGCTCGTAAACGTCCTTGTCATCACCGCGAAATCCGGTGTCCAAAAGATGATCGCCGAGCCGCCAACGCACCACCAGTAGCCCATCGGCCGCCATGACCTTGCCGGCCAGTGCCCGATCGGTGCGGGCGTCGACCAGCGATTCGGCCGGGATCCACAGGGCGGTCGCGCCCGTTCGGTCGACCAGCAGACCCGCCGGATAGCGGCGCAGCACGGCCTCCGCGCGGAAGCCGACATCGCCGACGGCGACCCGGTCCTGCCAGTCGCCCGCGATCGTGGAGCCCACGTAGACGCCGGTGGTCTCGGCGATCGGCTCGGTCTCGGCGAGCGTCGCGGGCGGCTGCGGGAAGGCCGGCAGCACGGCGGCCTGGCGGCGCGCCCTTCGTCGCCAGCCCAGCCACATGCCGTAGAGGCAGAGCAGGAAGAAGACGACCAGCGCGAGCGACAACAGCACTCGTTCGGACATCAGAATCGGCCCCTTCCCGCGCAGCTGAAAAACCCGGTCGTCATGCGCGGATCCTTCCGTCGTGAGCCGTGATCCGCCCGCGCAGCACCGTGGTCATGACCCGTCCGGGCAGCGTCATGCCCTCGTATGGAGTGTTGCCCGCGACGCTGGCGAGCGCAGCGCCGCGCACGGTCCAGCTCGCGTCGGGGTCGATCAGCACGAGCGTGGCCGGCTCGCCGACCTCCAGCGGGCGGCCGTGGTCGGACAGCCCGGCGATCTCGGCGGGGCGCTCGCTCATCACGCGGGCGACGCCGCGCCAGTCGAGCAGGCCGGGTCGGACCATGGTCTCGATGACCACCGACAACGCGGTCTGGAGGCCGAGCATGCCCGGCCGAGCCGCCGCCCACTCGCAGTCCTTGTCCTGCACGGCGTGCGGGGCGTGGTCGGTGGCGACGCAGTCGATGACGCCCTCGGCCAGTGCCTCCCGCAGCGCCTTCGCATCGGCCTCGGTGCGCAGCGGCGGGTTGACCTTGTTCACCGGGTCGTAGCTGGCCAGCCGCTCGTCGGTGAGCAGCAGGTGGTGCGGGGTGACTTCGGCGGAGATTCCCGGCCTGCCGGCCTGAGGCACGATCCCTGCCCTGGTGGCCTGAGGCGCGATTGCATCGCCCCTGGTCTTGGCCCAGCGCAGGACCTCCACGGTGCCCGCGGTGGACACGTGGCAGACGTGCAGGCGCGCGCCGACGTGCAGCGCGAGCAGGCAGTCCCTGGCCACGATGGACTCCTCGGCTGCGGCAGGCCAGCCGGCCAGCCCCAGCCGGGACGCCTGCTCGCCCTCATGCGCCTGCGCGCCGACGGTCAGCCTCGGCTCCTCGGCGTGCTGGGCGATCACCGCGTCCAGCGCCTTGCTGTACTCCAGCGCCCGCCGCATGATCAGCGGGTCCGCGACGCAGTGGCCGTCGTCGGAGAACACCCTGACCCCGGCTGCGGAGCGGGCCATCGTGCCGAGCTCGGCCAGCTTCTCGCCGCCAAGGCCGACGGTGACCGCGCCGATCGGGTGCACGTCGACCAGCCCGACCTCGCGGCCGCGCCGCCAGACGTGCTCGATGACGACGGCGTTGTCGGCGACCGGGTCGGTGTTGGCCATGGCGAACACGGCGGTGTAGCCGCCGAGCGCCGCGGCGGCCGAGCCGGTGGCGATGGTCTCGGTGTCCTCGCGGCCCGGCTCGCGCAGGTGGGTGTGCAGGTCGACGAAGCCGGGCAGCGCGACCTGACCGGCGGCGTCGACGACCTCCGCGTCGGCGTCGGCCAGGTCGGTGCCGATCTCGGCGATCACTCCGTCGGAGATCAGCAGGTCGACCGGGTCGCCCTCGCCGTAGAGCCGGACGCCTCGCAGCAGAGTCTTGTTCACGCGTTCGCCTCCTCTTCGTGGGCAAGCAGGTGGTAGAGCACGGCCATCCGCACGTGCACGCCGTTGCGGACCTGGTCGGTGATGGCGGCGCGCGGGGAGTCGGCGACCGCCGAAGCGATCTCCATGCCGCGCAGCATCGGGCCGGGGTGCAGCACGACGGCGTGGTCCGGCGTCAGGCGCAGCCGCGCCTCGTTGAGCCCGTAGGCGATCGAGTACTCCCGCGCGGACGGGAAGAACCCGCCGTGCATCCGCTCGGCCTGCACGCGCAGCAGCATCACCGCGTCGGCGGTTGGCAGCTCGGCGTCCAGCTCGTGCGACACGGTGACCGGCCAGCCCTCGACGCCCTTGGGCAACAGCGTCGGGGGTGCGACCAGCACCACGTCCGCGCCGAGCGCGGTGAGCAGGTGCACGTTGGAGCGGGCGACCCGGCTGTGCAGCACGTCGCCGACGATGACGATGCGCCTGCCGTTCACCGAGCCGAGGCGGTCCCGCAGGGTGTCGGCGTCCAGCAGCGCCTGGGTGGGGTGCTCGTGCATCCCGTCGCCGGCGTTGACCACCGACGTGCCGGCCTCCTCCAGCCAACCGGCCAGCCGGTGCGCCGCGCCGGAGGCGGGGTGCCGGACGATCACGCAGTCGGCCCCGGCCGCGGCCAGGGTCAGCGCGGTGTCCCGCAGCGACTCGCCCTTGCTGACCGAGGAGCCGCTGGCCGAGACGTTGATCACGTCGGCGCTCATCCACTTGCCGGCGATCTCGAAGGACACCCTGGTCCTGGTCGAGTTCTCGTAGAACATCGTCACGACGGTGCGCCCGCGCAGCGTCGGCAGCTTGCGCACCTCGCGGCCGAGCAGCGCCCGCTTGAGGTTGTCCGCGGTGTCGAGCACCTCGAGCGCGGTGGCCGGGTCGATGCCCTCGGTGGACAGCAGGTGCCTCATGGAGTCACCTCCCCGGTGGGATCGAGCGGCCGGCGCAGCAGCACCGCGTCGCGGTCGTCCAGCTCGCTGAGCAGCACGGCGACGTCCTCGCCGCGCGAGGTGGGCACGTTCTTGCCGACGTAGTCCGCCCTGATCGGCAGCTCGCGGTGGCCCCGGTCGACCAGGACGGCGAGCTGGACCGCCCTCGGCCGGCCGTGTTCGCGCAGCGCGTCGAGCGCGGCGCGGATGGTGCGGCCGGAGAACAGCACGTCGTCGACCAGCACGACCAGCTTGTCGTCGACGCCCCCCTCGGGCAGCGTGGTCGCCTCGAGCGGGCGAGTGGGCCTGCGGCGGAGGTCATCGCGGTACAGCGTGACGTCGAGCGTGCCGGTCGGCACTTCGACCCCGCTGAACTCCGCGATGCGGGCCGCCAGCCGCCTGGCGAGCGGCGCTCCTCTGCTGGGAATACCCATCAGGACGACTGCGGGTGCGCTGGGTGCATCCAGTGCCGTCTTCTCGATCACCTGATGGGCCATTCGAGCGACGGTGCGCGCGACGTCGCCGGCCGAAAGAAGCTCGCGCTCCTCGGCCGGGTCCGCCGCGCCACGTTTCCGTGACGCCACGGTGGACCTCCTTCCCCGCCTCACTGGACGGGTCCTTAAAGGACGCCTGAACCCGACTATTGCCGGGCTGACCTGGACCGTATCAGGCACGGACTGTCAATCTTCCGGGTGGTGTCACCACTCTCCCCCGCCTGACGCAGTGAGATCAGCTTGACCTGGTGACGACAGAGAGCGAACATTACTCTGCGTATCGATCTAAGACTCCCCTCAGCACTCCCCTACCGGCTGACGGGGCGAATGAACGGAGAACCGCCACATGGGCGACTACGCCAAGGCGCTGGGGGCCAAGCTCCGCGCAATCCGCCAGCAGCAAGGCCTGTCACTGCACGGCGTCGAGCAGAAGTCCGGCGGCCGATGGAAGGCCGTGGTCGTCGGTTCGTACGAGCGGGGCGACCGCGCGGTGACCGTGCAGAAGTTGGCGGAACTCGCCGACTTCTACGGGGTGCCGGTGGCCGAGCTGCTGCCAGAAGGTCGGGTCCCGTCTGGGGCGGAACCCGCCACGAAGATCGTCATCAACCTGGAGCGGCTGCAACAGCTCCCGGCTGAGAAGGTGGGGCCACTGGCGCGCTACGCGGCGACGATTCAGAGCCAGCGTGGCGACTACAACGGCAAGGTGCTGTCCATCAGGACCGAGGACCTTCGCTCGTTGGCGATCATCTACGACATGACCCCCGGCGAGCTCACCGAGCAGCTCATCGACTGGGGCGTGTTGCCGCCAGAGGCCCGGCCGGCCAAGGAGGACTGATCGCGTTCGGGGCCCATGACACCGATCCACTCGCGGCGTCATGGGCCCCGAAAGCCCTGCTCAGATGGTGTGCTCAGGGCTGGCTAGAGCACGGCCCTGAGCTGGTCCGCGATGGTCGCGATGCGACCGAGGACCCCGTTCACGAACTTCGGCGAGTCGTCCGTGGACAACCCCTTGGCGAGCTCGATGGCCTCGTCGATGGCCACCGCGTCGGGCACGTCGGTCGCCCACAGCAGCTCGTACAGGCCGAGCCGCAGCACCGCGCGGTCGACCGCCGGCATGCGTTGCAGCGTCCAGCCCTCCGCGTGCTCGGCAATGAGATCGTCGATCCGCTGCCGATGCGCGGTGACGCCCTCCACGAGGGTGATGGTGTAGTCGTTGACCGGCGCGACGTCCGGCGACCCCACCCGCTCGGCGAGGAGGGTCACCGCGTCCATGCCGCGCAGGTCCGCCTCGTAGAGCACGTCGACCGCGCGCTTGCGTGCCTTGCTGCGAGCGCCCATGTCAGGCGTTGACTCGGCCGAGGTAACGACCGTCACGCGTGTCGACCTTGATCTTCTCGCCGGTCGTCACGAACAGCGGGACCTGGATCTCCGCGCCGGTCTCCAGCGTGGCGGGCTTGGTGCCGCCGGTGGAGCGGTCGCCCTGGAGGCCGGGGTCGGTGTGCTGGATGACCAGCTCGACCGAGGTGGGCAGCTCCACGAACAGCGCCACGTTCTCGTGCAGCGCGACCATGGTCTCCTGGTTCTCCAGCATGTAGTTGGCGGCGTCGCCAACGGTCTCGCCGGGAACCGAGATCTGGTCGAAGGTGTCGCCGTCCATGAAGACGAAGTCCGCGCCGTCCTTGTACAGGAAGGTCATCGACCTCTTGTCGACGGTCGCGGTCTCCACCTTGGTGCCGGCGTTGAACGTCTTGTCCACGACCTTGCCGGTGAGCACGTGCTTGAGGGTCGTGCGCACGAACGCGCCGCCCTTGCCCGGCTTGACGTGCTGGAACGCGGTGACGGTCCACAGCTGGCCGTCCAGGTTCAGCACGAGCCCGTTCTTCAGGTCGTTGGTGGTCGCCACGGTGGTGGTCTCTCCTGTACTGGTGGCCCGAGCCTGGTGACAGGGCTCGCGCGTTCGGTGATTCGTGTCGTTGCCGCGACCGCGGCTATACGACCACGAGCTCCTTCGTGGTCAGGGTGAGGAGCTCGGCCGCGTTCTCACGCACCACGAGCGTGTCCTCGATGCGGACCCCGCCCCGCCCGGACAGGTAGACGCCGGGCTCGACGGTGACCGCCATGCCGGCCGAAAGTGTACCTTCACCTGTCTTGGACAGTGCCGGTGCCTCGTGGATCTCCAGTCCGACGCCGTGGCCGAGGCCGTGCATGAACTCGTCGCCGTGCCCGGCGCGCTCGATCACCTCGCGCGCGGCGGCGTCCACCTCGCGCACCGAGGCTCCCGCGCGCAGCGCCGTCCCGCCGGCCGCCTGCGCGGACGCGACCAGGTCGTAGAGGTCCCGCTGCCAGTCGGCGGGCGGACCGACCGCCAGGGTCCTGGTCATGTCCGAGTGGTAGCCGTCGACCAGGGCACCGAAGTCGATCTTGACGAGGTCACCGGCGTGCACGGCCGCGTCGGTCGGCCGGTGGTGCGGCACCGCGGAGTGCGCACCGACCGCCACGATCGACGCGAACGAGGGACCGGCCGCGCCATGGTCGAGCATCCGGCTCTCCAGCTCCCTGGCGATCTCCCGCTCGGTGCGCCCGACCCGCAGGCCGCCGTGCTGGATGAGATCGGCCAACGCCCGGTCGGCGGCGGCGCAGGCCATCCGCAGCGCCTCGATCTCCTCGTCGTCCTTGACCAGCCGCAGCTGCTCCACCAGGCCCCCTGCGCGGACCAGCTCGACGCCCTCGGCCGAGGAGGCCAGCGCGTCCAGCCCGTCGACGGTGACGTGCTGGCTCTCGTAGCCGGTGTGGCCGTGCCGCGCGGAGTCCTTGCTGGCCCGCGCGGCCATGGCGAGGTCACTGGCGCGGTCGATCACGTGCGGCAGGTCGGGCACCTGGTCGACCGCCTGGGTGGCGTAGCGGCCGTCGGTGCAGAACACGGTGAGCTGCTCGGCCCCCGGCTCGTCGGCCGCGTGCACGAGCAGCGCGCCGTTGGACCCGGTGAACCCCGTGAGGTAGCGGACGTTGAGGAGGTTCGTGACCAGCAGCGCGTCCAGACCTCGGCTGCGCAGCTGGTCGCGCAACGCGGTGCGGCGGTGAGCGTGCGACTCGGGCATGCCTGGCAGCCTAAGGCCCGAACGGGGACTCCGTCGGGTGTGTTCTCGGGCATGGAACGAGGGCGCGGGCGGGCATAGAGTGCCGGCATGCGCGCGTGGGTCGTCCGTGGGATTTGCCTCGCCGTGGTGCACGCCGCCACGCAGACGGTGCTGGCGGCGGTGCAGGTCCGCGCCCCGGAGAGCGCCTCGGTGCTCGATCCGGTCGGCCTCGGCCTCGTCGCGGTGGTCGCGCTGCTGTGGGGCGTGGCGGACGGCTGGCGGCGGCTGCCCGACCGGGGCATGGCGTGGTTCCTCGCCGGCCTGGTCGCCGGCCCGCTCGCCGGACTGCTCGGCGTGCTGGCCAGGTCGCTGTTCGTGGACCAGACCGGGCTGGAGGCCCTGGGCGCCGCGCTGACCGGGGGCGCCGCGTTCACCGCGCTGCTGGTGATGGTGCCGGGCGCGCTCGGCGGAGCCATCGGGCAGCTGCTGCGCACCTCGGCCTCGACGGATGCCGAGGCCGAGGAGAACGACCTCGACGACGACACCCCGGACAGGCGCGGCGAGCACAACCAGGGCGAGCACGACCCTGGCGACCTCGAACGGAACGACCTCAACCGGGACGAGGCGGCCGGTGTCGGGCGGGTGGCGCGCGGATCGCACGCGCGGGGCCGGCTCGGGCGTCAGCTCCGCAGCGACGCGAGGTCCGGCCCCTTGGCGTAGTCCGCCCACAGCGGCATCAGCACGTCGATCAGCGGCGAGGAGTTGGCCGAGGCGACCTCGGCCGAGCCGACCGACCAGAGCCGGTTGTCGTCCAGCACCAACCCGACCGACCCGTCCGGCGCGTGCAGCGCCTTGGCGCCGGCCGGCAGCCTGGCGGCCAGCGGGATCTGGTCGGCGATGGCGGGCCGCTGGTCGAGGACCCTCAGCGCGAGCCGGTCCGCGACGGACCGCCGCTCCACCCTGACCAGGCGGCCGTCCACGACGAGGTCGATGGTGCGGTCCGGCGACGGTATCGCGAACCCGCGCAGGGTGACCGCGGCCTGATCGACGGTCCGGCATCCCGGCGCGCCCGCGATGTCGATGCCGAAGTGCCTGAGGTCGGTCGGCGTGCCCGGCGCGGCCTCGACGGTGGACCTGACGACGTCGAGCTGCACCCGGCCGCAGGGGTCCTCGGTGGAGATCGGCGCGTGCCCGTCGGCCCTGCGCACCAGGCCGGGCCCCTCCTTCCAGACGCCGGGGATGACCACCGGGCGGAAGGGGTTCATGGTGAAGTCGCGATCCCAGAAGGTGACCGTCGTGCCGCCGTCGGTCTCGTGGGCGATCGCGAACGCGTTCAGCGCGTCCACCCACATCCAGTCGGCGCTGAACGCCTCGACGATGGAACGCTCCCGCGCGATCTTCGTGCCGTTGGCGAGCACGAAACCCCGGTCGGTGAGCGTCTGGACGCCGGAGACGAAGGCGGGATCCGTGGAACGCAGGACGAACTGGCCCGCGCCGTTCCACGCCGCGCCCTTGCCCGAGGTGTCGGTGAACATCAGGTAGAACCAGCCGTCGAGGAAGACCACAGAGGGCTGGCCGCTGCCGTAGGTGTTCTGCCGGTCCACGTCGTGCATGGGGCCGAGGATGGCGACGTCGTTGTTCGCCCTGGTCCAGTTGACGCCGTCCGGGCTGGTCGCGACGCCGATGGCGCTGCCGAACGGGTGATCGCCGTCCGCGCCGGTGTAGTACATGTAGTAGGTCGCGCCGACCCGCAGCACCGAGGGGTCGCAGACGTGCACGGAGTCGAACCCGGTGTTGTTGCCGGCGAACACCGGCCTGGCCTGCTGCCCGTCCGGCGACGCGAACGGGCCGTCCGCCGACCCGCTCTCGGCGTAGACGATGTCGTCGCCGTGCGGCAGCACCGCGCCGAGCTGGGTGCACCACCACATCCGGTAGCGGCCGCCGTCGAGCATCACCGACGGGGCGTAGTTGTACGGCGCGCCGCCGCCCGCGGCCGCGACGACTCCCTGGCTCTGCCTGCCCCGGTCGGTGGCGAGCTGGACGAGCGTCGGTGGCGGCGGGGTCGATGGCTTGGCGGAGGAGGACGGCGGGACCGATCCCGGCGCCGCCGGGCCGGTGCCCTCGGCCTGCGGGGTGGCCTGGACGTTGCTGCACGCCGTGGCCAGCAGCGCCGTCACCAGGAGTGCTCCCAGCGTGGCGAGCACCCGTTCGGCGCGGTGCGACCTGGCCATTCCCGCGCATACCTCCCAGAGCTCAGCTGCCCTGGGTGGTGGGCAGCAGCCAGGGAGCCGCGCCCCGGTGTCACTCAGTCTAGGGAATCTAGCCACCCGAGTGGGTGATTGCCTCGCCGTTCGCCGCGCGCCGCGCCCCCGTGGATGTGGTATCCGCCGCGGGCAGCCGAACGAGCACCCGGTGCGGCCCGCCGTAGTAGTCGCCGCCGCCGACGTCAAGGAAGCCGAGCCGGCCGGCCAGCCGCCTGCTCGAACCGTTGTCCTGGTGGACCAACGCCCACAGGGCGGGCAGGCCGAGGGTGTGCAGCCCGTGCTCGACCATCGCCGAGGCCGCCTCGGCGGCGAAGCCGCGCCCCCAGTGGTCCTTGCCAAGGACCCAGCCGATCTCGAGCAGTTCCGGCGGCAGGGCCCTGGACGGCATGACATGGCCGTGGCCGACGACCTCGTCGCCGTGCACGAAGACCCAGGTGGCCAGGCCGGCCGGGCCGCTCGCCTGCGCGGCGAGCCGCCCATCGACAAACCGCGCCACCTCGGCCGGGTCGCTCCGGTCCGTGGTGAAGAAGTGACTGGTGTCGGGATGCTCGTACACCCGGACCATCGCGTTGAGGTCGTCCGCCCGCAACGGCCGCAGCAGCAGCCGGTCGGTCCGTAACTCGGGAGCTGTCACGCCTTGATCTTGGCAGCCATCCACCGAAGGGCAAGGGGGTAGCCGTCGACGCCGAGGCCCGCGATCACCCCGGTGGCGACGGCCGAGATGACGCTGTGCGCGCGAAACTCCTCGCGGGCGTGCACGTTGGAGATGTGCAGTTCGAGCAGTGGCGCGGTGAGCTGGCCGCAGGCGTCGCGCACCGCGATCGAGTAGTGCGTCCACGCGGCGGCGTTGAGGACCACCGGGTAGCCCTCGTCGGCGGCCTCGTGCAGCCAGCCGACCAGCTCGCCCTCGTGGTCGGTCTGCCGCACCTCGACGTCGATGCCCAGCTCGACGCCTGCCCGCTCGCACATCGCGACCAGGTCGGCGTGCGTGGTGCTGCCGTAGATCGCCGGCTCGCGCTTGCCGAGCCTGCCGAGGTTGGGGCCGTTGAGCACCAGGACCTTCACAGCAGGATGCCCCCGCCCTGCTTGGACTCGTCGGCGACGGCCGAGTAGGCGGCGGCCAGCAGGGACGGGTCCGGGCCCTCCAGCCTGCCAGGCCGGCCGAGGCCGTCGAGGACCACGAAGCGCAGCACGCCGGAGCGGGTCTTCTTGTCGACCTTCATGCCCTCGAGCAGCTGCGGGAGCGCGTCCGGGTCGTAGCTCGTCGGCAGGCCGATCGAGGTCAGCACGGCGCGGTGCCGGTCGGCTGTGGCGTCGTCGAGCCGCCCGGCGAGCCTGGCCAGCTCGGCCGCGAACACCAGGCCGACGCTGACGGCGGCGCCGTGCCGCCAGCGGTAGCGCTCGCGGCGCTCGATCGCGTGGGCGAGGGTGTGGCCGTAGTTGAGCACCTCGCGCAGGTCCGACTCGCGCAGGTCGGCGGACACGACGTCCGCCTTGACCTGGATCGCCCTGCGCACCAGCTCGCCGAGGACCTCGCCCGCCGGGTCGATCGCGGCGGCGGGGTCGCGCTCGACCAGGTCGAGGATCACCGGGTCGGCGATGAAGCCTGCCTTGATCACCTCGGCCATGCCGGCGACCAGCTCGTTGCGCGGCAGGGTCTCCAGCGTGGCGAGGTCGACCAGCACGGCGGTCGGCTCGTGGAACACGCCGACTAGGTTCTTGCCCGCGTCGGTGTTGATGCCGGCCTTGCCGCCAACGGCCGCGTCGACCATGCCGAGCAGCGTGGTGGGCACGTGCACGACGCGCACACCGCGCATCCAGGTGCCGGCGACGAAGCCGGCCAGGTCGGTGACCGCGCCGCCGCCGAGGGCCACCACCGCGCCGGTGCGGTCGAGGCCGATCTTGCCGAGCACCTCCCAGCAGAAGCCGGCCACCGAGAGGTCCTTGCCGTCCTCGGCGTCGGGGATCTCGACGCGGTGCGCGTCGACACCGACGGCGGCCAGCTCCTCGCGGACCACCTCGGCCGTCTCGGTCAGCGTCGGCTGGTGCAGGATCGCCACCGTCGGCGTGCCACGCAGCGTGTCGACCAGCTCGCCGAGCAGGCCGCGGCCCACCAGGACGTCGTAGGGCCGCTCCGCGGCGACCCTGATCCGCACCGGCTCGACCATCACGCCTCTCCTGCTTCCGAATCCAGGGCCGCGAGCACGGCCGTCACGACGTCGGCCGGTTCGCTCTTGTCGGTCGCCACCTCGACGGTGGCCACCTCCCGATACAACGGCAGCCGGCCGTCCAGCAGCGCCTTGAAGGTCGCCCTCGGGTTGATGCCGCTGAGCAGCGGCCGTGCCGAGGACAGGCCCGTGCGGCGGACGCCCTCCGCCATGCCGACGTTGAGGAACACCACGGTGTGGCCGGCGAGCCGCCGCCGAGTCCGCTCCGACAGCACCGCGCCGCCGCCGAGGGCGAGCACGCCGTCGTGGCTGTCGAGCGCGGCGGCGACCGCGTCCTCCTCCATCGCGCGGAACACCGGTTCCCCGTCGGTGGTGAAGATGTCCGAGATCGGCTTGCCCGCGGTCGCCTCGATCGTCTCGTCGACGTCCACAAAAGACAGTTCGAGGCGTTCGGCGAGCAGCCTGCCGACGGTGGACTTGCCGGCTCCAGGAGGGCCGAGCACGACCATGCGTGGCCTTACCACCGCTCCTCCAGTGCCTTCAGGTAGGAATCCGCGTTGCGCCTGGTCTCGGCGAGCGAGTCGCCGCCGAACTTCTCCAGCGCCGCCTCGGCCAGGACCAGGGCAACGACCGACTCGAGCACCACCCCGGCGCGCGGCACCGCGCAGACGTCGGACCGCTGGTGGATCGCCACGGCGGGCTCGCCGGTCGCCACGTCCACAGTGGACAGTGCTCGCGGCACGGTGGAGATCGGCTTCATCGCGACGCGGGCCCGCAGCGGCTCGCCGTTGGTGATGCCGCCCTCAAGGCCGCCCGCGCGGTTGGACCGGCGGGTCACCCCGACGGGGCCGCTGCCCCGGTCGATCTCGTCGTGCGCCTGGCTGCCCCAGCGGTGCGCGGTGGTGAAGCCGTCGCCGATCTCGACGCCCTTCATCGCCTGCACGCCCATCAGGGCGGCGGCCAGCCGGGCGTCCAGCCTGCGGTCCCAGTGCACGTGCGAGCCGAGGCCGGGCGGCAGGCCGTAGACGATGACCTCGATGACGCCGCCGACGGTGTCACCGGCCTTCTTGACCTCCTCGACCTCGGCGACCATCGCCTCGGTGCCGGCGGGGTCGAAGGCCCGCACCGGGCTCTCATCGATCGCGGCCAGGTCGCCGGAGCCGGGCAGCGGGCCGCCCTCCGGGGTCTCGGCGCGGCCGATCGACACGACGTGGCTGATCACCTCGACACCGAGCAGCTGGCGGAGGAACGCGCGGGCCACCGTGCCGAGCGCGGTGCGCGCGGCGGTCTCCCTGGCGCTGGCGCGCTCCAAGACGGGGCGGGCCTCGGCGAAGCCGTACTTCTGCATGCCGGGCAGATCGGCGTGACCGGGGCGAGGCCTGGTCAGGGGCTCGTTGCGGCCGAGTTCGGCGAGCTCGGCCGGGTCGACCGGGTCGGCCGACATGACCTTCTCCCACTTGGGCCACTCGGCGTTGTCGATGCGCACCGCGATGGGGCCACCCTGGGTCAGGCCGTGCCGGACCCCGCCGAGAAACTCGGCCTGGTCTGTCTCGAAGCCCATCCGGGGGCTCCGCCCGAAGCCGAGCCGGCGGCGGGCCAGTTGGGCCGCGACGTCGGAGGTGGTGACCTCGACTCCGGCGACCATGCCCTCCAGCACGGCGACGAGGGCGGGACCGTGTGATTCTCCAGCGGTGATCCAGCGCAGCACGGCACAGATCCTGTCACGACCGGGCTGATCAGGCGGCACGGCCCCGGCGGGGGGCCGACCACGCTGTGCCGCACGCCACTTCGCGGCCGAGGGCCAGGCCGGAACAAGTCCCGCGACCGCCGCGTTGGCCATACCGAGTAGATGATCATGCGGCCGGCGAACGCAAGGGGAGACATCGTGTCGGACACGACTTTCGCGGGCCGGACCGTGCTCGTCACCGGAGGCGGCACCGGCATCGGCAGGGCCGCCGCGCTGGCGTTCGCCGAGCAGGGCGCGGCGACCGTGATCATCACCGGCCGCCGCGAGGCGCCGCTGGCGGAGGTCGCCGCACAGCACCCGGCCGTGCTGCCGGTCGTGGCCGACGTGGCCACCGAGCAGGGTGCGTCGGCCGCCGCCGACGCGGTGCGGGCACAGGGCGGCGCGCTGGACGTCCTGGTGCACAACGCCGGAGTGATCCGACTGACCCCGCTGTCGACCCCCGACCTCGCGGCCGCGCGCGACGTGCTGGACGTCAACGTGCTCGGTCCCGTGCTGCTCACCACCGCGCTGCTGCCCCAGCTGCGCTCCCCCGGCGGGAGCATCGTGCTGGTGTCCAGCGTGCTCGGCCACCTGGCCTCGCCCGGTGTCGCGGTGTACGCGGCGAGCAAGGCCGCCGTGGACAGCCTGACCCGGTCCTGGGCCAAGGAGCTGGCGCCGAGGGGGATCCGGGTCAACGCCGTCGCCCCCGGCACCGTGCGCACCGACGTCCTCGGGGCGGGCGGCCTCAACGCCGACCAGGTCGACGCCGTCCGCGCCGACCACGACAGGCGGGTTCCGCTCGGTCGCACCGGCGAGGTCACCGACATCGCGCCGTGGATCACCAGGCTCGCCGAGCCAGGCAGCTCCTGGCTGACCGGCCAGATCCTCACCGTCGACGGCGGCTGGGAGCTGCTCTGACCCAGGGCAGCCGAATGCGGCCCGCTTCGACAGGCGCCGACTCGTGGTGGCAGCGGTTCGGGCGGACTTGAGCCGGTTCGGGCGGGTTCGGCGGCCAGGATCGTCGCGTGGTAGGGGAATCGGACACGCGGACACGCGGGCACGCGGGCACGCGGACACGCGGACACGCGGACACGCGGACACGCGGAC
>NZ_VUOB01000465.1 GCF_008386585.1 Solihabitans fulvus | reverse complement strand
GGCACGGCTGTGTCGAGAGTGAGCGTGCTCAGTGCCAAGTAGACGGTGCTGTGTGGTCCGATGGCGCCCTCCGCGGACAGCGGACCGTCCGAGACCCGGCTGCCGGCCGGAGAAACCGAGTTCGGTGCGCCCGTCGTCGGCCGGCCGACGGTCGTCCGGTCCGGCTGACCGGATGCGGGCGGCGCGGCCGAGCCGACGGTGGCGCGAGAGGAGGCCGGGGAGCTGGATGTCGTGGTCGGGCTCGGGACGACGAGAGTGGTCTCGCCGTTCGGGCGCGCCGGCGTGGTCGGGATGACTCCGGCGACGGCGAGGCCAGCGATGGCCAGGACTCGGGCCGCGACGCGGCCGACGGGCGACACCTTGGGCCACGTCCGGAGCCTACGGCGGACGGTGGTGCCGGCCATGCCGCGGGGCACGCGTGCCAGCA
>NZ_VUOB01000464.1 GCF_008386585.1 Solihabitans fulvus | reverse complement strand
CCCGGGTCGTCCAGCCCGCCGCCGACGGGCCGCCGGACGCTGCGGGCGGCGACCGGGGGATCCGGGGTCAGGACCGTGAACGTCGGCGCCGGCCAGGTGTCCTGGTGCGCCGGTTCGGCGGCTGCGGCCGGGATCGTCGGCACGACGGCGAGAACGAGCAGCGCGGGCAGCAGCCAGCGCGGTAACCGTGGCATGTGGCGTCCTCCTGGTTGGGGCCGCGGGCAGCGGCCGACCAGGCGGCGGCGCGCCATCTTCGCACGGCGGCGGAGGTCCGCGCTCCCCCCCGACCGCGGGGGCTAACCGGTCGGTCCCTTCGGACCCAGGTACCGTCGCTCATGGGAGCACTACCCGTCACTG
>NZ_VUOB01000463.1 GCF_008386585.1 Solihabitans fulvus | reverse complement strand
TCGCGTCGATGGACAGGCCGGTCGGGAGGCTGCTTGCCGACCACTGATAGGGGGTCGTGCCGCCGGTGGCGCTGTTGTTCAGCGACACCGACTTGTTGACCGCGCTGGTCTGGTCGCCGGGGTTGGCCACCGTCACGTCGCTCGGCGGTGGGTTGCCGCCACCGGGCTTCAGCGCGCCGACGCCGTTGGGGGTGCCCAGCCC
>NZ_VUOB01000462.1 GCF_008386585.1 Solihabitans fulvus | reverse complement strand
CGCGGCCGGCGCCGCGACGGTCGCGATTCCTCGCGAGCGCGACGAATCAGGTGATCCCTCGTGGCAGCCCGCTCGTGTGCTGCGCGCCGCCGGCCGAGGCGGCGCCCCGAGTCTCGTGGTGCACCTGGATGACCTCGGGCCGTACCGGGGCCTGGACAGTCCCACTCCGCCCGATCCCCTGCCGCCGGACAGCGCCGCGCGATGG
>NZ_VUOB01000461.1 GCF_008386585.1 Solihabitans fulvus | reverse complement strand
GCCCATCGCGGCCGCCAACCGCTCGACCGGGACGACCCGGTTGGCGTGCAGCAGCAACAGCGCCAGCACGGTGAGCTGCTTCGCACCGGGAATCCGCACCGGTCCGGCCGGCCCGTCGACCGTCACCGGCCCGAGTACTCGAAAGCGCAACGCGCCCCCCTGCCACACCCCGTGCGGCCATAGCGGGCATGCGATGCCCGCCCTGCTGGCACAGCACTGTAGCCACACCGGGCCCGCGAGGCCCCGTCGCGCTCAGCGCGACATGCTGTGCAGGACGCCCGCGCGGCACCCGATGTCACGAACGCGGCCCCGCAGCCACACCGGGCCCGCGAGGCCCTGCCGCGCTCAGCGCGACATGCCTTGCAGGGTGCCTTCGTGACACCCA
>NZ_VUOB01000460.1 GCF_008386585.1 Solihabitans fulvus | reverse complement strand
GGCCGACCGGCTGCGCGCCGGGCGCACCGAACTGTCCACAGAGGACAGCAGCGTCACCGTCGCGTTCTCCCTGTCCTACCGGCAGCTCTCCGACGACCAGCAGCGCCTGTTCCGGCTGCTGGGCCTGGTCACCGGGCCGGACGTCGACGCGCACGCGGTCGCCGCCCTCGCCGACCTCGACCCGCGCGCCGCCGACCGGCTGCTGGAGGACCTGGTCGACGTGCTCCTGCTCCAGGTACGCACGCCCGGCCGGTATCGCTTCCACGACCTGCTGCGCCGGCACGCCGGGGCGATCGACGCGCGGTCCG
>NZ_VUOB01000459.1 GCF_008386585.1 Solihabitans fulvus | reverse complement strand
CTGGAGCAGGCCGAGCACGGCGTCCGCGTTGGGTTGCAGCAGCCAGGGATAGTTGGCGAGGCCGAACATGCTCGCGTCGCCGGCCCGGTAGTCGTAGCTGGGCAGCACGGTCAGGTTGGTGCGGGCGAACGCCTCGTCGCCGCCCGAGGTGACCGAGGTCTCGGTGAACGCCATGCCGCTGGCCGGGGAGGTCACGGTGAAGGTGAAGTCCTGGAC
>NZ_VUOB01000069.1 GCF_008386585.1 Solihabitans fulvus | reverse complement strand
TAAGCAACGACAATCTACTAGTGCGGTGTCCGGGAGCGTTGTCGGTGGCCTTCCGGGATCCAGATTGTGTCTCGCAAGGCGCCACCGCGTCCCCATCCCGGTGTTGGATGGGGACGCGGTGGCAACGCCGCGAGGCGCGATCTGGATCCCGGAAGGGCCCGGCGAACGCTTCTGGACACCGCACTAGGATTCGCCTCATCCGACTAGGACTGAGGAGAACCATTGTGGTCAACGCGATCGTGCTGATCCAGGCCGCCGCCGACAGCATTCCCGAGGCGGCTCAGGCGATCGCCGACATCGACGGGGTCACGGAGGTCTACTCCTGCGCCGGCGAGGTCGACCTGATCGCCCTGGTCCGGGTTGCGCAGCACGAGGACCTCGCCGACCTGGTGCCCGGCCGGATCAGCAAGGTGCCCGGCGTGCTGAACACCGACACCCACATCGCCTTCCGTTCGTACTCGCGCAGGCAGGCCGAGGCGGCGTTCGCGATCGGGCTCGATGACGACTGAGGGGTCCGACGACGACTAAAGGTTCCCGAGGCGGGTTCCTGAGACGGGTTCCGAAACCACTGTGGGCCCCGATGCCTAAGCGTCGGAGCCCACGGTGGTTTGGAGTTTTCTAGCTCTCGTCTGGCTTGTTGTGCGATTCGAGGGCCGCGCCATGGCCGCCGTGCGACTTGGCCCGGTCCAGGGCCGCGGTCTCCTCCGGCGGGTCCGGGCGCAGCAGCGTGCCGACTACCGGGTGTCCCGCGCTGCCCAGCTTGTTCATCTTCTTGGGCACCGAGGCACCCTGGTAGGGCAGCGGCACCGGGTGGCCGTGGTCGTCGACCGGGCCGAGCGGCTGGTGCAGCTCGATGAACTCACCGTGCGGCAGCCGCTTGATGATGCCCGTCTCGACGCCGTGCTCCAGCACCTCGCGGTCGGCCCGCTGGAGGCCGATGCACAGGCGGTAGGTGGCGTAGTACGCCAGCGGCGGCAGCACCAGCAGGCTGATCCGGCCGATCCAGGTCATCGCGTTCAGCGAGATGTTGAACTTGTCCGCGATGATGTCGTTACCGCCCGACAGCAGCAGCACCATGAAGAACGCGATGGCCATGGCGCCGAGGCTGGTCCGCACCGGCACGTCGCGCGGGCGCTGGAGCAGGTTGTGGTGCGCGTGGTCCTTGGACAGCTTCCGCTCGATCCACGGGTAGAACATCGCCGTCATCAGGATGACGCCCATCGGCAGCGCGGCGCCGAAGAAGATGGCGGGGATGGTGTAGTTGCCGAGGTACATCTCCCACGCGGGCCACAGACGCGCCAGGCCGTCGGTCCAGCCCATGTACCAGTCGGGCTGAGAGCCCGCCGACACCTGCGCCGGGTTGTACGGGCCGAAGTTCCAGATCGGGTTGATCTGGAAGATGCCGCCCATGATCGCGATGACCGCGACGCAGACCGCGAAGAAGCCGCCGCCCTTGGCCGCGAACACCGGCATGATGCGCACGCCGACGACGTTGTTCTCCTTGCGGCCCACCCCGGGGAACTGGGTGTGCTTCTGGTACCAGACCAGCCCGAGGTGCACCGCGACCAGGCCGAGGATGATGCCGGGCAACAGCAGGATGTGGACCGTGTAGAAGCGCGGGATGATCTCCGTGCCGGGGAACTCGCCGCCGAAGATCGCCCAGTGCGTCCAGGTGCCGATCACCGGCACTGACAGGATGATCGCCGACATGATCCGCAGGCCCGTGCCGGACAGCAGGTCGTCGGGCAGCGAGTAGCCGGTGAAGCCCTCGAACATGCCGAGGATGAACAGCAGGATGCCGATCACCCAGTTGATCTCCCTCGGCCGCCGAAAGGCGCCGGTGAAGAAGATCCGGAACATGTGCGCGACGATCGCGGCCATGAACAGCAGCGCGGCCCAGTGGTGCACCTGACGGACGAACAGGCCGCCCTGGACCTCGAAGGAGAGGTTCAGCGCCGACTCGAACGCCTGCGACATCTCGATGCCGCGCAGGTTGGCGAACGAGCCCTGGTACTGGACCTCGACCATCGACGGGTTGAAGAACAGCGCCAGGTAGGTGCCCGACAGCAGCAGCACGATGAAGCTGTAGAGGGCGATCTCACCGAGCAGGAACGACCAGTGCGTCGGAAAGACCTTGTTGATCTGTCGACGGATGCCCGCAGCCATCGAATAGCGGTCGTCGGCCCACTTGGCCGCGCCGCCCGCCACTCGCGCGGCCCCGTTGGCCGGCTTCGTGGGCGTCGTGATCGAACTCATGACTTACGCTCCCAGAACGCCGGACCCACGGCCTCGATGAAGTCGCCGTGGGCAACCAAGTATCCGTCCTCGTCCACCGTGATCGGAAGCTGCGGCAGCGCCCGGGTCGCCGGGCCGAAGACCGGCTTCGCGTAGTGGAGGACATCGAACTGCGACTGGTGACAGGGGCAGAGCAGCTTGCCGGTCTGCTGCTCGTACAGGGAGGTCGGGCAGCCCAGGTGGGTGCAGACCTTCGAGTACGCGTAGAAGTCGCCGTAGTTGAAGGACTCCTGGCCCTGCCGCTTGACCACGTTCGTGCCCGGCCGCAGCCGGATCAGCATGACCGGGTTGTCGCCGCGCTTGATCGCCTCGACGAGCTTCTCCGGGTCGTCCCGCTCGGACTCGCGGAACGGGAACACCGTCTCGAAGCCGCCAGCGTCCAGGTCCTCGGGGCGGATCTTGACGACCTCGTGGAAGTTGCCGGTGTGCCGGCGCATGAAGACCTTCTCGCCGTTGACCGGCGTCCAGCCCGTGTGCCACAGCGAGTCCTTGCCGCCGCTGTCCTTCCACGGGTTGCGCACCAGGCCGCCGAGCGGCACCACGAGGGTCGCCAGGCCGAACACCCCGGCGCTGAGGCCAGCGGTCCGCTTGATCAGCGACCGGCGGCCGATGCCGCTGCGCACACCCGCGTCGGCCAGCTCGGCCAGCGTCGTCGCCTTGTCCACCTCGGACGAGCCGCCGTCGTGGCGCTGCTGGACCGACAGCTCCTCGGGGATGAACTTCTTGGTGTAGTTCAGCGCGCCGACGCCGAGGCCGAGCACCGCGAGGCCGAGCGTCAGGCCGATCAGCGGGTTGTACAGGCTGTACATGAAGTAGCCGTCGGTCTCCGGCGCGGTGTAGCGCCACGGCCACCACAGGAAGATCACCAGGAAGGCGACGCCGGCCAGCGCCGACAGCAGGAACCACAGCGCCGTGCTGCGCTCGGCGCGCCGCTCGGCCCTGGTGCCCTTGACGGGCCAGCGCTCCTCGTAGTGCACGATCTCGACGCCGTCGAGGTTCGTGCCGAGCTTGACCAGCTCGTCCCTGTTCATGTCCGCGAGCTCTGCCTCGCTCGGGACTTTCGGCTCAACGCCACTCATGCCTTGGCTCCGATCCAGAGGGTCACGCCGATCAGAGCGGCGATACCCACGATCCACGCGATCAGGCCCTCGGAGACGGGGCCTACCCCGCCGAGGGCGGCGCCGCCGGGGTTGTTGTTCCCGTCGGTCACCGACTTGACGTACGCGATGATGTCCTTCTTCTCGTCCGGCGAGAGCTGCCGGTCAGAGAACTTCGGCATGTTCTGCGGGCCGGTGAGCATGGCGGTGTAGAGCTGCGCCTCGGTCGCGCCGTCCAGCTCCGGCGCGGACTTGCCGGAGGAGAGCGCGCCGCCACGGCCGGTGAAGTTGTGGCAGGACGCGCAGTTCAGCCGGAACAGCTCGCCGCCGCGCGCGGGGTTGCCGCCGCGCAGCGCCGCGCCGTCATCGGCGGGCTTCTGCGGGCCGCCGCCGTGCGACTGCACGAACGCGCCGATGGCGTCGATCTCCTTCGGCGTCAGCTTCGCGGGCTTGCGCTCGGCCTGCGCCTCCTGGCGCGCCATCGGCATGCGCCCGGTGGAGGTCTGGAAGTAGACCGCCGCGTCGCCAACGCCGATCAGGCTCGGGCCGCGGTCCTTGACGCCGTCAAGGTTCGCGCCGTGGCAGCTGATGCACGTGTTGTTGTAGATCTGCTCGCCCTGCCGCACCAGCGCGGGGTCCTCCGCAGCCTGCGCGGTCTGCGGCTGCGGGGCCAGCGCCGAGTACAGCGCGCCGGCGCTGAGCAGCGCGACGCCGAGCGCGAGCGCGCCGGAGAGACGCCGCCGCAGCTTGGTGCGCGACCGGGTCCGTTTCGAGTTGGTGGTCATGTGTGCGGCAACCCTTGCTGTCAGTTCGGGGCTCGTGCGGGCCGGGCGTCAGGGGATCACGTAGATGATGGCGAACAGGCCGATCCACACGATGTCGACGAAGTGCCAGTAGTAGGACACGACGATCGCCGAGGTGGCCTGCGCCGGCGTGAACTTGCTCAGCTTCGTGCGGATCAACAGGAACGTGAAGGCGATCAGACCGCCGATCACGTGCAGCCCGTGGAAGCCCGTGGTGAGGAAGAACACCGTGCCGAACGCCGATGACGGGATCGTGGTGCCCTCGTGGACGAGGTTGTAGTACTCGCCAGCCTGACCGGCGACGAAGATCGCGCCCATCACCAGCGTCACCAGATACCAGCGACGCAGCCCGAAGACGTCGCCCCGCTCAGCGGCGAACACGCCCCACTGGCAGGTGAAGGAGGAGGCCACCAGGATGATCGTGAAGAACAAGGCGTATGGCTTGTTCAGATGCGTCGGCTCTGGTGGCCAGACGCCTTCGTTCTGGGCCTTCACCGTGAAGAACATGGCGAAGAGGCCAGCGAAGAACATGAGCTCACTGGACAGCCAAACGATCGTGCCGACGCTGACCATGTTCGGGCGGTTCAGCGAGTGCACGCGCTGGCCGATTGAGGGCGCTGCCGTTGTCACAGGTCGCATTATTGCCTGCACTTATCCAGACCGCCCGGTCGGGTCCACGGTCCGCCGACCGACCGGGCGAACCGGGCCCGAACAGGAGTGTCATGGGACTGCTCGATCGACTGCGTGATCGACACCGGGACCGGCGCGGACCTGCACTGACGGTGGACTCGCCCGGCCTGGTCGTGGTCGCCGAGGCGTTCGATCCCGCTGAGGCGGACTCGGCCGCGCTGGCGCGTGCGCACGCGTGGGCACGCGAACGCCCTGCGGTGCTTCGCCATCACTTGACTCTGCCGGAGGCGTCCGTCGAGCGGGCCGCGACGCTGCTGGCGCAGGACGGCTGGGAGCTGCGCCCTGACCCCGCCAGGACGGACGGCTGGCACGCGACCAGGGTGCAGGCACTGGACGCGCTGCACTGCGCTCAGGAACGATCACGGATGGCCGGGCTGGCGCAACGGCTCGGCGGCGACTCGGCGGGGTGGGACGCGCTCCAGCCGGCCGCCAACCAGCCGGACAGACCAGCCGGATAGCATCTGCCGGGCCTGGCCGCCACACCCGCCGGAGGACGCAGTGAACGCGCAGCCCACGAAGATCCTGGTGTTCAGCCACCGTCCCGAGGTGCGTGAGGCGATCATCACAGCGGTCGGCCGTCGCCCGGCCCCCGACCTCGGTCGGGTGAGCTACGTCGAGGTCGGCACCGTCGCCGATGTGCTCTACGAGGTCGACAACGGCAACGTGGACCTGGCGATCCTGGACGGCGAGGCGCAGCCGACCGGTGGCATGGGCCTGTCCCGCCAGCTCAAGAACGAGATCACCGACTGCCCGCCGATCGTGCTGGCCGTGCGGCGCAAGGACGACCGCTGGCTGGCCACCTGGTCGCAGGCGGACGCGGTGATCGTGCACCCGCTCGACCCGCTGGCCGCCGCCGAGACCGTGGCCGAGGTGCTGCGGTCGGCGGCGTTGCCGGTCGTGCACGGCTGACCCGGCCGTGGCCACCAGCACCGTCGGCGCGGCCGTGAACACCTGGCCGAACCTGCTCAGCCGGCTCGTCGAGCGCGTCGACCTGACCGCCGAGGACACCGCCTGGGCGATGGACCAGGTGATGTCCGGCGCGGCGACCTCGGCGCAGATCGCGGCGTTCGCCGTGGCGCTGCGGGCCAAGGGCGAGACGCCTGCCGAGGTGGACGGCATGGCCGAAGGCATGCTCGCGCACGCGCGCCGGGTCGCCGTCGACGTGCGGGCGGTGGACATCGTCGGCACCGGCGGGGACCGGTCCGGCTCGGTCAACATCTCCACGATGAGCTCGATCGTCACGGCGGCCGCCGGGGTGCCGGTGGTCAAGCACGGCAACCGGGCCGCGTCGTCCAAGTGCGGGACCGCCGACGTGCTGGAGTTCCTCGGCGTGGCCATCAACCTGCCGGCCGCTGGCGTGCAGCGCACCGTCGCCGAGCTCGGCATCGGGTTCTGCTTCGCGCCGATCTTCCACCCCGCGCTGCGCAACGCTGGCGCGCCGAGGGCGGAGATCGGCATCCCGACGGTGTTCAACCTGCTCGGCCCGCTGACCAACCCCGCGCAGCCCGAGGTCGGGCTGATCGGCTGCGCCCGCGAGCGGATGGCGCCGGTGATCGCCGGGGTGTTCGCGCGGCGCGGCAGGACGGCCCTGGTGGTGCGCGGCGACGACGGGCTCGACGAGATCACCACGACCACCACCACGACCGTGTGGGTGGTCGACGGCGGCGAGGTGCGCCTGGACCGGGTCGACCCGACCGCGCTCGACGTGCCGCTCGCCCGGCCCGAGGACCTGCGCGGCGGGGACGTGCGGACCAACGCCGACGCCGTGCGCGAGCTCCTGGCGGGCAAGACGGGCGCGGTGCGGGACGCGGTGCTGCTCAACGCGGGCGGCGCGATCGCGGCGCACGGCGGCCTGTCCGGCGACCTCGTCGAGGACCTGGCCGCCGGCATACGCCGCGCGGCGCTGGCCATCGACTCCGGCGCGGCCGCCGACCTGCTGGCCAGGTGGGCGGCGCTGTCCACGGCCCTGTACACGGAGTCGGCCACCGGCTGAACCGCCGAATCCGGGTACTGAGTCAGCTACCGGCTGAGCCGCCGCACTCGGCCTGCGCCCCGTCCCGCCCCGAGGCAAGGTGGGCGGGCACTCAACCCGGGCTCCGCACGTTTTACCGCGGGGCAACGTGATCTGCTTCCGGGATTGACCTGCCGGGGCGATCCGCGCTCTAGAGTCCGATGGAATCTAGGAGGCGCTTGTGCTGTACGGGCTCATCAAGGGGCTGGTCGGGCCGCTGACTCGGCTGGTCTACCGCCCTACCGTCGAGGGGCTGGAGAACCTGCCCAAGGACGGTCCGGTGATCCTCGCCGCGAACCACCTGTCGTTCGCGGACAACCTGATCATCCCGATCGTGGTGCCCAGGAAGGTGACCTTCATCGCCAAGGCCGAGTACTTCGAGGGCCGTGGCGTGAAGGGCGCGCTGTCCCGCTGGTTCTTCAGCTCGCTCGGGCACGTCCCGGTGCGGCGCGGCAACGGCAGGGCCGCGAAGGACTCGCTGGAGACCTCGGCGCAGGTGCTGACCGACGGCGGCGCGTTCGCCATCTTCCCGGAGGGCACCCGGTCGCTGGACGGCAAGCTGCACCGGGGCAGAACGGGCGTGGCGCGGCTCGCGCTCGGCACCGGCGCGCGGGTCGTGCCGATCGGCTTGGTCGGCACCGAGCAGGTGATCCCGGTCGGCCGCAAGCTGCCGAGGATCTGCAAGGTGACCGTGCGCTTCGGCAAGCCGCTGGACTTCTCCCGCTACGAGGGCCTCGACGACTCGCTCCCGGTGCTCCGCTCGGTCACCGACGAGATCATCTACGCCATCCTGGAGCTGTCCGGCCAGGAGTACGCCGACAACTACCAGCAGTCCCAACGCCCCGCCGCCTGAGGGGAGGGCACGCGCGTCGGCCCGCGCCGGCCCCGGATTCGGGGGCGGCGCGGGCCGACGTCGTTCAGGTCGCCAGCACGCCGTCCAGGCGGCCCTTGTGGTCGCCGAGGACCTTGCCGCCGTCGGTGCCGAGCACCTTCTCCAGGACGGTCCCGTAGACGTCGCGGAAGTCGGTGGTCTCCTTGAGGTCGCCGTTGTCCAGGTCGGTGAGGCTGGGCTGCGTGCCGTAGAAGCCGCCCTTGACACCCTCGCCCATCAGGAACATCGGGCCCGCGGTGCCGTGGTCGGTGCCCTGGCTGGCGTTGGCCTTCACCCGCCTGCCGAACTCGGAGTAGACCAGCACCACGACCTGCTTGCCCCGGTCGGTCTTGCGCATCCGGTCCACGAACGGGGTCAGGGCCGTGTCCAGCTCGGTCAGCAGCCGCTGCTGGGTGCCGCGCTCGTCGGCGTGCGTGTCGAACCCGCCGAGCGACACCGAGTACGCCCTGGTCGGCACGCCGGCCTCGACCAGCCCGGCGACCAGGTCCAGCTGCGCGCCGAGCGCGCCGTACCTGGCGCCGCCCGCCGGCTTGGCCTTGGTCTTGGCCTGCTGCATCGAGCCGTGCGTCGCGCCGCCGAGCACCTGCGCCGCGTGCTGGAGGTCGACGACCGACCGCGCGGCCCGCGCCTGCCACATCGGCTCGCCCTGCTGCGGCTGTCCAAGGGCGGCGAACGCGGCCCCCAGATCGCCCGTCGGCAGCTTGAGCCCGGTCACCGGCAGCGAGGCGCCCGCCGTGCGCTCGCCGGCCAGCAGCGGCGGCAGGACGGGCTCGACGGACACCGCGCGCAGCGGGTCGTCCCCGGTGGCGTCCAGCCAGCGGCCGAGCCAGCCCGTCTTGCTCGCCGTCTCCGGCGAGGCGGTCTGCCAGATCGCCATGGACCGGAAGTGGCTGTGGTCCGGCTTGGGGTAGCCGACGCCGCGCACCACGGCCAGCCGCTTGTCGTCCCAGGCCTGCTTGAGGCCCTTCATGCCGGGGTTGAGGCCGAGCCCCTCACCGAGCGCGAGCACCTCCTCCGGCTTGTAGGCGAGATCGGGCCGCGCGTCGTGGTAGGCGCGGTCCGAGGCCGGGATGACGGTGTTCAGGCCGTCGTTGCCGCCGTACAGCGTCACCACGACGAGCACCCCGGCGTCGGGCCGCAGCGGGTTCTGTTGCGCGGCCGACAGCAGGTCCGTCCAGTCGATCCTGGTCGCGCCGACCGCCAACGCGCCCGCGGCGGTCACGCCGGTCAGCGTCAGGAAGCGGCGGCGAGTGATCTTGTCCACAGCAACGCTCCTATGCGCTCACGACGTACTCGGGTGCGCACGCGGCGACCGCGAGGATCTTCTTGGCATCGCCGTCGACCTTCTGGAGGGCGGCCTTGGTGCGGTCGGTCCAGGCGTCCACGCCGAGCAGCGCCCGCACGCCGTCGACCCTGGCCGAGGCGGACAGGCCGGCGAGGCCGGACAGGTCCGCGTGCGCGGCGACGAGCTGGGCGAGCTGGAGCCTGGCCAGGCCTGCGGACGTGCTCAGCCACGCGCCGCCCGCCGCCCAGCCGCCGACGCTGGGCGGCGCGAACGGAATCTGGCCGAGGCCGCGCAGCGCGCCGAGCAGCTGGGTGCGCTGCGCGTCCGGCAGCCCGGCAGGCTGAAGCCGCACGGCCCGCAGCAGGCCGACCAGCCACTCGACCGGCTGCTTGACCAGGCTGGTGGCCTGGTCCCGGAAGGCCGGTTCGGCGGCGACCGCGCGCAGCAGGGCGGCGACGTCCCGGTGCGGGCCGTAGGCCGCGACGAGCCGGTCCAGCGCGTCGGCCGGCACCGGGTCGCCGGAGACCAGCCGGAACCACACCCGCTGGGCGATGAACTTCGGCGAGTCCGGCCGCGCGAGCAGCACGTCGACCAGGGAGTTCGCGTCGAGCGGCGCGGTGGTGCCAAGCACGGTCTTGGTGCCGGTGTCGTGCTGCTTGGGCACGAAGGTCGCGGTGCCGGCGAGCCGGTCGACGTGCCAGCCCGTCAACGCCCTTGCGGCCTCCCGGACGTCGGTCTCGGTGTAGTGGCCGATGCCGAGGGTGAACAGCTCCATGAACTCCCTGGCGAGGTTCTCGTTCGCCGCGCCCTTGCGGTTCTGGCCGCCGTCCAGCCACACCAGCATGGCCGGGTCGGCGATCATGGCCTTGGCCAGCGCGGTGAAGTCGCCGGTGGCGAGGCGGCGCTGGGTCTGGTTCTGCGCCAGCATCATCTTGGCGCTGCGGACCTTCTGCACGCTGGTGGCGAAGTGGCCGTGCCAGAACCAGGTCAGGCGTTCGGTCAGCGGGGCCTCGGTGGCGACCATGCGGTCCAGCCACCAGGCGGTGAGCTTCGTCTCCTGCGACTGAAGGGTCGCCTCGGCCTGCTTCTTGGCCTGCTGGTCCTTGTTGTTGCCGAGTTGCTGCGGCTCCGCGCCGAGGTCCGGCGGCGGGGTCGCCTTGGCGCCCGCGTCGTCGGCGGGCGCGAGCATGGCGGCGAGGGTCGCGTCGAACCCGCGCGCGGCGGCGGCGTCCAGCTCCCCTGGGCGGGGGCCGAAGCCGAACCGGTCGAGCAGGCGGCGCGCTGCTGAGCGGTCATCGAGTGTTGGCACACACCGATGGTGTGCCCGCCGCCTGCCGGCCGGGAGGTTTGCCGCCCCTCCCTCAGCATTACTTCAGACCGGGTTCAGGGCGCCTTCAGGGCGGGTGCCGAATTGACCCGAAAATGCGTTTCGGGCCCTCGGCGCCGTCCGGAGAACGGTGCCGAGGGCCCGAGAACGCAGGCTTGCTAGTTCACTCGTGGTTCGGACCGGTGTGGTACTCGAACACCAGGCCGCCGACCATGATCAGGACGATCACGATGGCGATCACCAGCACCCAGATGTACCAGAACGCGAGCCCGATGGCGGCCAGGGCTGCCGAGGCGGCCAGGCCGATCGGCCAGTAGCTGCCGGGGCTGAAGAAGCCGAGCTCGCCAGCGCCGTCGCTGATCTCGGCCTCGGGGTCGTCCTCCGGCCGGGTCAGCACCCGGCGGGAGACGAACGAGAAGTACGTCCAGACGATCAGCGCCAACCCGAACGTCAGCGCCAGCCCCACGGTGCCGACCGGCTCGACGTGCCCGGTCGCCATGTGGGTCCACACGGCGTACACGACCGAGATCAGCACCGCGAACACGGCAATGAGCCCGAATACCCGACCTTCGACCTTCATGATTCCTCGCTCTCGCCGCTCTCTACCGCTGCCCAGTCGCCCGGATCAGCGCCCACCGCCGGACGTCGCCTCGCGGGCGGTCCGATCGGTGTTGAACGGCTTGGTGGTGACCGCGCGCGGGTTGCACAGATCGCCGCAGTTCATCTTGGTGAGTGCTTCGGCGGCCGTGTAGGGGCGGCCGGTGGCCGTGTTGGTCTGCTCGCGGAGCTTCATGTACTGGTCGAACAGCTCCGGGCGCAGGGCGCGGACCTCGAAGTTCATCACCGAGTGGTAGGTGCCGCACAGCTCGGCACACCGGCCGACGAAGGAACCCTCGCGGTCGATGACGTTCTCGAAGGACGAGTCCTGGTTGTTCTTCTCCGGCCTTGGGAAGACGTCCCGCTTGAAGTGGAACTCAGGCACGAAGAACGAGTGGATGACGTCCGTGGAGCTCAGGTTGTACCGGATCGTCCTGGTGGTCGGCAGCACCAGCAGCGGGATCTCGCCGGACGAGCCGACGGTGCTCACCGACTGCGGCTCGGAACCCGGCGGCTGCTCGGCAAGCTTGAACTCCGGGTACCGGAACTCCCAGTTCCACTGGAAGCCGACCACGTCGACGGTGACGTCGGGGTGGTCCGACTTCTTCGTGACGTAGCTCTGCGCCGTCGCGGTGAAGTAGAACAACACCGCCACGATCACCGTCGGCACGACGATCAGCACGAGCTCCAGCGGCAGGTTGTACGCGGTCTGCCTCGGGAACTGCTCGGACTTCTTGCGGTGGAAGACGACCGACCACAGGATCGCCCCCCACACGATGACGCCGACGATCAGCGCCGCGACCACCGACCAGGTCCACAGGTCGCGCATGCGGGTGGCCTGCGGGGTAACGCCCTGCGGCCAGCCGAAGCGCAGCACCTCGTCCGATGAACAGCCGGTCGCCGCAATACCGACCAGGCCGACCAGCCCGGCGATCTTGGCCAGCCGTGCTGCCCTGGTGCCCTCCTTCAGGCCCACTGCCCGACGCCTCCTCGGTGAATGTGCATAACTCACGCCGACGGCCGTGTACTTCCGAGGCCGTGTGGAGCTACTACTGAAAAAGCGGTGCCGGCACCCCGCCGGAGCCATGCGGAGCCTAGCTCAGCACCACCCGTCCCACCGCCCGGGGGGATCACCTCCGGCGTGCTGTTTGGATCACACCCAGCGGCCGCCGTCCCGACGCACTGGCGTGCCGGCATACTGGGCTCTTCTCTGAGCGCTCCGCCACCAGGCGTCGGCCGACGGCGGAGCCGACAGACCCGACACGAGAGGTGCGAGCGCCGTGTGCGGCCTGCTTGGTCTGATCTGCCCCTCCGGAAGTGACGCCGAACAGGCTCGCCCTGCCGTGCTGGACGCCCTGCGCTGCCAACGGCACCGCGGCCCCGACGAGAGCGGCGCCTGGAGCGAGGACGAGGTCGTCTTCGGCTTCAACCGGCTGTCCATCATCGACGTCGAGCACTCCCACCAGCCGCTGCACTGGGGTCCCCCCGGCGCCGAGGGCCGATACACGATCCTGTTCAACGGCGAGATCTACAACTACCTGGAGCTGCGGGCCGAGCTCACCGAACAGCACGGAGCGCGGTTCCACACCGACGGCGACACCGAGGCCATCGTCGCGGCCTACCACTACCTCGGGCCCGCCGCGGTCGCCAGGCTGCGAGGCATGTTCGCGTTCCTGATCTGGGACGCGGAGAAGCGGGTGGTCTTCGGCGCGCGCGACCCGTTCGGCATCAAGCCGCTGTACTACGCGGTCGGCAGCGGGGGCGTGGCGTTCTCCAGCGAGAAGAAGAGCCTCCTCGCGCTCGCCGACACCATCGGCATCGCCCCGGCGGTCGACCGCAAGGCCCTCCAGCACTACCTGATCCTCCAGTACGTGCCGGAGCCCGAGTCGCTGCACGACGCCGTGCGCCGCATCGAGTCCGGCACCTCGTTCACGCTGTCCCCCGGCGGTTCCCCGGTGCTGGAGCGGTACTTCCCCGCGACGTTCCGGCCGAGGCCGGTGCGCTCGGAGTCGGACGCGAACCGGCTCTACGACGAGATCGCCGAGGCGCTGCGCGACTCCGTCGCCAAGCACATGCGCGCGGACGTCACGGTCGGCTCGTTCCTGTCCGGCGGCATCGACTCGACGGCGATCGCCGCGCTGGCCAGGGAGCACAACCCGGACCTGATCACCTTCACCACCGGGTTCGAGCGGGCCGGGTTCTCCGAGGTGGACGTGGCCGCCGAGTCGGCCGCCGCGATCGGCGTGAAGCACGTGGTGCGCACGGTGACGCCGACGGAGATGATGGACGCGCTGCCGCTGATCACCTGGTACCTGGACGACCCGGTGGCCGACCCTGCGCTGGTACCGCTGTGGTTCATCGCGCGGGAGGCCCGCCAGCACGTCAAGGTCGTGCTCTCCGGCGAGGGCGCCGACGAGCTGTTCGGCGGCTACGCGATCTACCGCGAGCCGCTGTCGCTCTCGCCGTTCGACCGGGTGCCCGGCGCGCTGCGCAAGGCGATGGGCAAGGTGTCTACCAAGATCCCCGACGGCATCCGGGGCAAGGACCTGCTGCGGCGCGGCGCGCTCACCCTCGAGGAGCGCTACTACGGCAACGCGAGGATCTTCCGCGACGACCAGCTCAGGCTGGTGCTGCGCAACCTCGACCCGGCCGTGTCGCACCTGGACGTGACAGCGGGCCCGTACCGGGAGTCCCAGGACCTTGACCCGGTGACGCGGATGCAGCACGTCGACCTGTTCACCTGGCTGCGCGGCGACATCCTGGTCAAGGCCGACAAGATGACCATGGCGAACTCGCTGGAGCTGCGGGTGCCGTTCCTGGACCCCGAGGTGTTCCGGATCGCCGCGCAGATCCCGTCCGAGCAGAAGATCACCAAGGAGACGACCAAGTTCGCGCTGCGCAGGGCGCTGCGCGACATCGTCCCCGCGCACGTGCTCAACCGGCGCAAGCTGGGCTTCCCGGTGCCGATCCGGCACTGGCTCAAGGACGAGATGCACGACTGGGCCGTGGACATCGTCCACCAGTCGCAGACCGACCAGTACCTGGACAAGGCCGGCGTGCTGCGGTTCATCGAGGAGCACCGGTCCGGCGTGCTCGACCACAGCAGGCGGATCTGGGCGCTGCTGGTCTTCATGATCTGGCACGGCATCTTCATCGAGGGCCGGATCACCCCGGTCGTCCCCGAACCCCACTACCCGGTGAAGCTCTAGATGTCATGAAGGGGCCCGTCAGGACACTGAACGTCCTGACGGGCCCCTTCGTGACGTGCCTGATTAGGGGAGGATCGCGGCGATCTCGGTGGCCGCCTCCGGGCCGAACGCTCCGCTGATGCGGCCGAGCGCGACCTCCCGGTCGAACGTCCACTCCTGGGTGCCGACGGTCTCCAGGATGAGCACCGCGACCATCGAGCCGAGCTGGGCGGCGCGCTCCAGCCCGAGCCCAGCGCCGATGCCGGCGAGGAAGCCGGCGCGGAACCCGTCGCCGACGCCGGTCGGGTCGGCCTTGGCCAGCTCGGGCACCGCCGGCACCTGGAGGGCGGTGCCGTCCCTGCTGACGATCTCCACGCCCTTCTCGCCGAGCGTGGTGACCCGCATGCCGACCTTGGCGAGGACCTCGGCCTCGCTCCAGCCGGTCTTCTTCAGCAGCAGCTCCCACTCGTAGTCGTTGCTGAACAGGTAGTCGGCTCCCGCGACGAACTCCCTGACCTGCTCGCCGTCCATCCTGGCCAGCTGCTGCGACGGGTCGACCGCGAACGCGTAGCCGCGCTGGCGGCACTCCTGCGCGTGCCGCAGCATCGCCTCGGGGTCGTTCGGGCTGATCAGCACCAGTTCGAGGCCGCCGGAGCGCGCCGCGACCGGCTCGATCTCGATCTGCCGCGCCTCGGCCATCGCGCCGGCGTAGAAGGACGCGATCTGGCACATGTCCTCGTCGGTGGTGCAGACGAACCTGGCCGTGTGCGCCACCTCGGAGACGTGCACCCCCGAGCAGTCCACGCCGTGCCGTTCAAGCCAGGAGCGGTAGTCGGCGAAGTCCGCTCCGACGGCCCCGACCAGAACGGGCCTGCGGCCAAGGACACCCATGCCGAACGCGATGTTGGCGCCGATGCCACCCCGGCGGACGACGAGGTCGTCGACGAGGAAACTCAGCGAGACCCGGTCGAGGCGGTCCGCGACCAGCTGGTCGGCGAACCTCCCGGGAAAGTGCATCAGATGGTCGGTGGCGATGCTTCCAGTGACTGCGATGCGGCCTACTGGGGGCACTTGGGCCCTCCCCTTCTCCGGCGTCGGTCTTCGGCGGCCGGCGTCGTCGTCCCCCGATCGGGTACTCGACGGCCGACCCTCGAGACTACCGTCTGGTAGGGCTGTCGCAGGTCAGAACGCCGATCTACGGTGCCGGATGTGACTTCCAGCGAACCCGCTTCCATGACCGAGCTGATCGAGGACTGCGCCGACATCCCGCCGGCCGTGCGCAGGCCGGAGTCGGCGCTGCCGCTGCCGAGGGCATCCGCCGGCTGGCGGGTCACCGAGGCGTGCGAGGCGCAGGTGCGGGACATGGACAACTACGGGTCCTGACGTCCCTGCCGGCCGCGACGGGCGTCGGCCACACCCAGGACAACGCGCGAGGGGCCGAGGACCAGATCCTGGTCCTCGGCCCCTCGTGGGGTTCTACGGTCGACTAGTGGAAGCTGTCGCCGCAGGCGCACGAGCCCGTGGCGTTGGGGTTCTCGATGGTGAAGCCCTGCTTCTCGATGGTGTCGACGAAGTCGATGACGGCGTCCTGCACGTACGGGGCGCTCATCCGGTCGACGGCGACCTTGAGGCCACCGAAGTCGCGGACGAGGTCGCCGTCCAGGGTGCGCTCGTCGAAGAACAGCTGGTACCGCAGGCCCGCGCAGCCGCCGGGCTGGACGGCGATGCGCAGGTGCATGTCATCCCGACCCTCCTGGTCGAGCAGCGCCTTCGCCTTCGCAGCGGCCTGATCGGTCAGCGTCACGCCGTGCGCCGGCGCCTCGGTCTCCGTCGAGGCGGTTGCATCCTGAGCGGTCGTCATGGCTCTCCCTCAAGGTCCTACGCGGGCACTACGCCCCTGCCAACACGGGGCATCCCCGCTTTGTTCCCGCCCTCCATGGTGGCACAGCCCCGCCGCGGCGCGGGTGAGGGAACCGGACAACCGGGGAGACGTGGGCCACTGGAACGGCCGGCCGCGAGGGCTCGACCGTGGCTGCCTTACCCTTAGCGATGTGAGGTTCCTGCGCCGCAACGCCACCGAGAGCACCGACACCGCCAAGACGGATGCGGTGGGTGCGGTCACGGACGAGGCCGACGACACCGCCAAGGCGCACACCGCCGGCAAGGGGCGGCCGACGCCGAAGCGGCGGGAGGCCGAGGCGCGCCGCCGTGGGCCGGTGCCGCCGCCGCCCCGCACGCAGCGGGAGGCGCTGCGCAGGACGCGCGGCAACAAGGCGAGCAAGGACGAGCGCCGCCAGGCGTCCGCCGAGCGCCGCCAGCGGATGATGGCCGGTGACGACCGTTACCTGCTGCCCCGCGACCGCGGCCCGGTGAAGGCCTACGTCCGCGACCTGGTGGACTCGCGCAGGAACCTGATGGGCCTGTTCATGCCGCTGGCCATCCTGGTGTTCGTCGCGCTGCTGACCCCGGTGCAGGCGATCCAGACGTACTCCACGCTGTTCACCACGCTGCTGCTGGTGGTGATGATCATCGAGGGGGTCATCATCGGCCGCCGCAACACCACGCTGGTGCGGGCGAAGTTCCCCAAGGAGACCGTGCGCGGCCTGTCCATCGGCTGGTACTCGTTCATCCGGGCCAGCCAGGTGCGCAAGCTGCGGGTGCCCAAGCCGCGCCTGCGTCCCGGCCAGCAGGTCACCTAAGAGTTCCTAACACGATGGC
>NZ_VUOB01000458.1 GCF_008386585.1 Solihabitans fulvus | reverse complement strand
CCTCCAACCGGTTGAGGAACCAGAGCCTGCGCTGGCCGTAGGACATCGGCACGCGCTCGGGCCTGGCCATCGGGCGCAGCGTCTGCCGCGCGGTGGCGGCGTTGCCGAGCGAAGTCGCGAGCTTGGCCACGGTCGGCGCCTCGAACAGGCTACGCACCGCGAGTTCCACGCCGAGCGCCGACCGGATCCGGCTGACCAGCCTGGGGGCCAGCAGGGAATGGCCGCCGAGCGCGAAGAAGCCGTCGTCGATGCCCACCTCGGGCAGTCCCCGCACGTCCG
>NZ_VUOB01000457.1 GCF_008386585.1 Solihabitans fulvus | reverse complement strand
GGGTCCCGAACGGGCAGGCGACGAACCGTTGCGCGGCCAGGCCGGGCCGGCCCAGGTAGCCCCTGGCCAAGCCCGCACCGCCGAGGTAGAGCTCGCCGTGCGCGCCGAGCGGCACCGGCCGAAGGTCGCGGTCCAGCAGGTAGATCCGTTGGTTGTCAAGGGGTTCGCCGATGGGCACCGGGTCGGGCACGGTGTCGGCTGCGACGAGCCGGCCCGCGGTGGCGAAGGTCGTCGTCTCGGTCGGGCCGTAGCCGTCGACCACCACCAGCCCTGGGCAGGCGGCCAGCACCCGGCGCACCGCGTCGGGCGGGACGACG
>NZ_VUOB01000456.1 GCF_008386585.1 Solihabitans fulvus | reverse complement strand
CGTAGGTCGCCGTGCCGATGGTTGCGGACTCGTCGCTGTTGAACGTCGCGTCGTCCAACACCTTCGTGAGGTCATCGGTGAACGTCGCATTCGTCAGCGGCGTCTGGCCGGTGTTGCGCACGGTGACCGTGTAGCTCACGGTGTCGCCGGGCTTCGCGTCGGTCTTGTTGGCGGCCTTGCTGATCGCGATGCCCGACACCGGCGTCGT
>NZ_VUOB01000455.1 GCF_008386585.1 Solihabitans fulvus | reverse complement strand
AAGGCGGACCACCACCAGGCCAGCAGGGCGCGGGGCGTCGACTCGGCCGAGGCCGAGCGGCGGCGGACCGAGCGCGACCAGCACGACGGAGCCCAGCAGCGGCACGTGTCGGTGGCGATGGAACTGGGGCGCGCCAAGGCGAAGTTCGACACCGACCCCGACGGCACGAAGACGATCATCGACGAGGCGCACGCCGACGCCAAGCTGGCCATCGCCGAACTTCGGGACCTGGCAAGGGGAATCTATCCCGCGGTGCTCGGTGACCGGGGCCTCGACGCGGCCCTGTCCGCACTCGCCGCGAAGGCCTCGGTGC
>NZ_VUOB01000454.1 GCF_008386585.1 Solihabitans fulvus | reverse complement strand
GCACGCCGACCGGCGCGAGGTGACCGGTGCGGTCCACCACATACCCGGCGACGCCGTGCATCGGCAGCCCGATCGGCACGTGGCTCGGCCACTGCTGGTCGGCGCCGGTCAGCCGGTGCGTGGTGACCGCGTGCGTCTCGGTCGGCCCGTAGAGGTTGACCAGGTCGCAGTGCGGGTGCTCGACGAAGAACGCGCGCACCTC
>NZ_VUOB01000453.1 GCF_008386585.1 Solihabitans fulvus | reverse complement strand
CGCAGCCGGGGGTGTTCGTGGGTCGGCACCAGGAGTTGGCGGCGTTGGACAAGTCGCTGGACGCGGCGGCGGGTCATGGTGGGACGGTGGTGGTGTCGGCGATCGGTGGTGGTGGCGGGGTCGGCAAGACGTGGTTGGCGTTGCGGTGGGCGCACCAGAACCTGGACCGGTTCCCGGATGGTCAGTTGTTCGTCGACCTGCGTGGCT
>NZ_VUOB01000452.1 GCF_008386585.1 Solihabitans fulvus | reverse complement strand
AGTACGCGCCCGAGTACCCGTGTTTCCTCCAGGGCCTCGCCAGCTTCGCGCCGATCATCGAGAAGGCGTTCGGCAAGGGCACCGACAAGCCCGGCCTGCACATCACCATGGAGATCACCAACAACCGGGGCAACTACAAGCCGAACCAGGACGAGCCGGTGTACGGCGACAAGCGCGGCCCGCGCTGCTACGACATCACGCCGAGGCCGACCCCGTTCCCGCAGTACCCGCCGGAGGG
>NZ_VUOB01000451.1 GCF_008386585.1 Solihabitans fulvus | reverse complement strand
CCGTCCTGGTCGCCGCCTGCCAACTGCTGCTGCACCGGTGGTCCGGGCAGGACGACATCGCCGTCGGCACGGCCGTCGCCGGCCGCGACCACCCCGGCCTGGAACACCTGGTTGGGCTGTTCGTGAACACCGTCGTGCTGCGGTCCAGGATCGACGGCGGACGCACGTTCGCCGAGTTCCTCGACCAGTTGCGGGAGACCGTGCACGGCGCGTTCGACCACCAGGAC
>NZ_VUOB01000450.1 GCF_008386585.1 Solihabitans fulvus | reverse complement strand
GGCGGCAGCGTGGCCGGGCAGATCGCCGTGCTCGCGGTGGCCCATGTCGCGGTGGCGGTGAGTTGGCTGACGGTGTGGACGTTCGTGGTGGCCGCTGCGCGGCGGACCATCGGTTCGGGGTGGTTCAAGACCGCGATGAGCCGGGTCACCGGAGCGGTCCTGGTCGCGCTCGGCGCCAGGAGCGCGGTCAGCAGTTGATGGTCGGCCTCGGGTTGGGGTGCGGGCAAGGGTTGGGGTCGCGGGGTGAGGGTTCGGGTTGCGGGGTGAGGGTTCGGGTTGC
>NZ_VUOB01000449.1 GCF_008386585.1 Solihabitans fulvus | reverse complement strand
CGACGACCCAGAACCGACCTATCCGCTGCATCTGCGGCTGTGCCGGAAGTGCCTGCTGGCACAGGTTCCGCCGCTGATCACCCCGGAGGACACCTTCACCGAGTACGCGTACTTCTCCTCGTACTCCACGAGCTGGGTCGCGCACGCGCGGGACTTCGTGGACGCCGCGGTCGCGACCAGGGGGCTCGGCGCGGACTCGTTCGTCGTCGAGGTGGCCA
>NZ_VUOB01000068.1 GCF_008386585.1 Solihabitans fulvus | reverse complement strand
CAGTTCAGGTGACCACACACATTCTTGTGCCAGGCGCAGAACCAGGCTGCGAATCTCCTCAGCTATCGGTGGACGCCCTGTCCGGTGTGGGTAGGTCCACTTCTTTCGGACCAGACGGCGGTGCCAGGCCAGGAGTGTGGCTGGCGTGACAATGCGGCATGTCCGGAGCGGGCGTGGTAGCAGCCTGGCGAGGGCGGACAGGATCGCCCGGTCCGGCCAGGTAGGACGTGGTCTGCCGACCTGACGACGCAGCACGGCGACCTCGTGCCGCAGCACCAGCACCTCGGCGATCAACACGGTCCTGTTGCCAGCGAGCAACATCAGCCATCCGAGCGCCCGAACCGTGAGCATGTACAAGAGACGGAACGCCACGGAAGGTGATCATGCCGGTGTGTCACCGGTGACGAAACGCCAGGTCACGGATACAGCGTCGAGTTCTGGCACGGTACAGGTTCGCCATCGTGCTGCGCGGCTACCCGAATACGCGTTGAACCGAGGGTGATTCGAGCACGTCATCTGCGCGGATGCTGTGAGCAGCCCATCGTGAGGATCGACAGGATGGCGGAATGACGCTCTACGCCTGCGACGAGGGCCGCTCGGGCCTGATCATTACCTGGGACACCGGGATCGGCCAGACCGCCAGCACCGTCATGGAACTGGGATAGGCTGTTGATCGAGAGGACACGCTGAGGCTGGCGGCGGCGCCGAGTTCCTTGTCCCGCCTGGCGTGACGAACGTATACGCATCCCGTGAGCGCTGCCGACAGCGTCGAGCCCAACAGCGAAGGCTAGCGTCGTCAGAGTGAACGTGACGCGTTCGGTGCGGTTGTGGACAACCTGAGGAAGCCCAGCCTCCCGTACGACGACGGGACCATGCTGCAGTCCTACGTCCTGGTGGAGGAAGAGCCGGGATGTTGCTATTGGGTGAGTGGTTGCGGCCGCAGGCGATGCGGGGAGCTGCTGCTTGTTGTCTCGCATCGGAAGCAGGTTGTGTTCTCGTTGCCGCGGAGCGAAACGAGATGCCGCGCCGCGTACTGCGCGTCCGCGATACCGCGAGGGTACCTTTTCGTCGCCTCTTCCCAATAGCGTCGGGCGCCGTTCAGATCACCGCGGAGTAGGGCGGCGTGAGCGAACCCGTCCATCGCGCGCGCCTCGTACCTGGCGAATCCGTACTGGCGGGCCCGTTCACGCGCCTGGTCGAACACCTGCTCCGCCCTGGCCGCGTCCCGCATGGCAACAGTGGTCTCGCCCAACGCGTTGAGCGCTTCGCATTCGGTGGCTCTCAGGTCGTGCGAGCGGGCCAGCGTCAGCGCAAGCCGTCCCTGCTTGAGCGATTCGTCGAGGTTGCCCAGCGAGCGGTTGACGCCGGCCAGACCGACGAACGCAAGTGCCTCCCCGCGTTCCAACTTGTTCTCCCTGCTCGTGTGAAGCCCGAGGGTGAATTCGCGGAGCGCCTGATCGTGCTCTCCGAGCAGGTGCAGTACTGTGCCGATGCTCCACATCGTGAAGACCAGCGAGTCAGGGTTGTCTGAGCTGATCAGCATGACCGCTCCGCGAAGGGAGTCGAGCGCCTGGTCGTATTCGCCGAGGTCGCGGGCGATGACTCCCAGGTTGATGGCTACGCTGGCGCGAAGGAAGCCGCTCGGGTCCTGCTCGGTGAGCGGCTCCGCTTCGCGGAAGATCGCGCGTGCCTCCTCCAGTTGGTCCTCGTAAAGGTAGAGGTTGCCGAGCTGCACGAGTTGCGCGGTCTCGCTCCTCGTGTCACCCACCTGCTTGGTCAACTCAAGCGACCGCGCCAGGTGACTTCTCGCCTCTGCGGTCGACTTGAGGTATCGGC
Organism: Solihabitans fulvus; assembly: GCF_008386585.1. GTDB lineage: Bacteria > Actinomycetota > Actinomycetes > Mycobacteriales > Pseudonocardiaceae > Solihabitans > Solihabitans fulvus. The sequence continues at coordinate 21,457 of NZ_VUOB01000068.1, read as the reverse complement.
ACACGGCGACGAGGCCGCGTAGGCAGGAAGATTCACCGCGTAGGTCACTGGCTGCTCGAGCGGCTTGTGCACCACCTTGAAAAAGCGCGTACGAGCTGCCTCCGTAGTTGCGGGTCTCCAGGTAGGGCTGCAGGGTGCACACGAGCTGCCATGCCTGTCGATGCCAGCCTTCGTCGATGGCAAGCTGTGTGATGGCGACCAGGTTGCGATACTCCTCGTTGAGGATGTTCACTGCGTCCGCGAGTGAGTCTGCGCTCCTGATCTCCTCCGGCACTCTGTCCACCTGCGGCGCCTCGTCGTAGATGACGTTGTGCAGGCCAGCGCTCAGCGTGTGCGCGGTGTGCAGGTAGTAGTCGAACATGCGGCCGACGGCGTCGTTTCTCTCTGCGTCGCTCTCGACTTCGGTGAGCAGCTCCTGCGAGCAGTCCCGGATCAGGTCGTGGAAGTAGAAGCGCCCCGTGGTGTTCTGCTTCAACAGGTTGGCGTCAAACAGCGCGTCCAGGCAGTCATCCGTTCGGGCGATGGGCAGGTCGGCCAGCGCCGCAGCGACGTATGCGTCGAAGTCTCCGCCAGGGTGCAAGCTCAACAGGCGGAACACCCGTTGCTGCTCGGGCGAGAGATACCGGTAGGACACCCTCAATGCTGTCATGACGCAGCGGTCGTCGATACGAAGGAATCGGACCCGCTGGGCGTGGTCGGCCAGCCGGTCAACCAGGTCGGCGACACTCCAGCTCGCCCGGTCACGCAATCGCGCCGCTGCGATGCGGATCGCCAGTGGCAGATGACCGCAAAGCTCGATCGCGGAGGCAACAGCGTCGGGTTCACGGCGGCAACGTTCTGTTCCCACAACCTTCTCGAACAGCGCGACGGCGTCCTCCTGCGGCATCACGTCGAGCGACAGGGCCAACGCGCCCTCCAGCGCCGAGAGCTTCCGTCGGCTCGTCACCACCACCAAGGCTCCCGCCGTGCCGGGCAGCAGCGGTCGCACGTGTGAGGCGTCGGTCGCGTTGTCCAGGATCAGCAGAATTCGTTGACCCGAGACGCGTGAGCGCCACGCCGCACTCTTGGACTCCACGTTGGAGGGTATGAGCTCGGGGAGCATCCCGCTGTCGCCCAACAGCGCGTCGAGCGCCAGCTCGGCGGTGACGGGATCAGCTCCGCTGGTGAATCCGCGCAGGTCGATGAAGTAGTGCCCGTCTGGGTACTCCTCAGAGATCTCATGCCCGAGGTGAACTGCGAGCGTCGTCTTCCCGACGCCGCCCATGCCGTCCACAGCCGAGATCGTCAGTGCGGTTGGCGACGCCGTGCGGGCGTCGCCAAGCAGCTTCAGCAGTTCGGTCGAGCGGCCGGAGAAGTCACTGGTGTCGTGCGGGAGATAGGACCGGGCGGGCGCCGTACCGGTACCGGAGTCCGGTGCGGGTGAACCGGCTGTGGCGGACGTGGTCGAGGGCAGCTCGATCTGTACCCCGTTCAGCACATCGGCATGGGCTCGTTGGAGGTTCGCGCTCGGGTCGAGTCCGAGTTCGTCGGCCAGCAGGCGCCTGCCCTGGTCGTACACCGCGAGTGCGTCAGCCTGGCGGCCGCTGAGGTACAGCGCTCGCATCAGGGTGATACGGAAGGATTCACGCAGGGGGTGCTCCGCGACCAGCTCCTGAAGCTCACTGACCACCGTGGCGGACTCCCTGTTTTGGAGCCGCAGGGCCATCAAGTCCTCGATGGCCACGAGCCGCTGCTCGTTGAGCTTGGCGGCTGCGCTCTCGATCAAGGCGCCGGTGAGTCCAGTCAACGCATCCCCGTGCCAGATATCGAGTGCGGTGCGCAGGAGTTCGATCGCTGTTGGCACTTGGTTGGCGGCAGCCGCGCGTCCGGCCGCGCCGACGCGTGCTGAGAACGGATGCATGTCGATCAACTCTTCCGGTGCCTCCAGACGGTAGCCCGCCTCCGTCCACACGATCGCGGCGTCCCCCGAGTAGGTGCCGATCGTGCGACGCAGGTTGCCGATCGAGTTGTGGACCTGTTGCCGTGCCGACTGAGGCGGGGTGTCCCACAGCTCGTCGATCAGCCGGTCAACAGGCACGACCCGGTTGACGTTTAACAGCAACAGTGCGAGCAGCTTCTGCTGGCGCGTCCCGGCGACCCTGACCGACTGCCCGTCCGAGACCAACTCAAGTGGCCCCAAGATCCGGAACTGCACTGCATACCCCCAGGTAACTGCTGCCTGCCAGCTCACGTCGCACCTCAACAACTACACCAGGTAGCCGCGCAGTAGCGAGCGAGTAGTCACTGTTGGCATACTTTGAGATCAGTCGAAGTAGCCGGCGACGGTTCATCCGCCGGCGAGGTTGAGGGGGTTAGATGGGCAAGGCGCTTCTGATCGGGCTCGTCCTGTCCGCGGCTGCGGCTGCGGCTCTGATCACCGCTGGCGGCTCGTCCGCCGACGAGGTGCACGAGAAGCCGCGTTCGGACAACAATGTGGTGCCAACGGTCATCATCCAGGGAGTCTCGGGGAAGTCGACGTAACCGCCCATGCGGCTCGCGCGACCGAGCACCCCTTCTCCTGCGGGCTCTTCCATCCACGACGAGCGGAGGCGCAGCGTCCGCGGGTTCGCCGTCACGGCGGTACTGCTCACGACGAGTTTCGTGCTCGCATGTCTAGCCGAGCGGGACATCGGCGGAATCCGAGGAAGGCTGGACGCCTACTATGCGTTGTGGCCACAGCAGTGGTCGTTTTTCGTCGAACTCAACACCGACCTGTTGGCGGGTTACCGTGTCACTCCTGGTGAGGCCCGGATGACCCCGGTCTACGCCACCGGCAGGCCCTACCTGTTGTGGGGCCTGGACCGGGAGTCCTACAAGCTGTCCTCGGAGGTCAGGGAGATCGCGCTGCGGGTGCCGGACCGGTACTGGAGGACCTGCGATCAGCCTGACCCCGGGGACTGCGGAGAGACGATGAACACGGTGCCGGCATACCGAATGGGATCGCCTGTCCGTGAACCGAGTCTATGCGGGCACCTGGCGGTAGCGGTTGAACGCGTTTCCGTGCCAGCTCCCCAGCAATTGCCGACGCGGCCACTCCAGGCACACCGGCTTGCGGCGGTCGACATCACATGCCCACCCTGAGCTGGATTGCCCGACGCGCCGCATCGGAGATCGAGCACGCCGAGATCAGAGGGGTCGCGCTGGCGGGTGGCCGAAGCCTGCTGGCTTTCTCCGCTCTCGCCACGATCCTGTTCAGCACGAACTCGGCCCTCTTCCCACAGACCAGCGAGCACCCGCTTGGGATCCACTGTGCGGGTCTCCGTGCCGTGTCGCTGTGGTGCGCAACAGGTTCGACCGACACTGGCATGACGGTCAGCCGAGTGATCTCAGCGATTGTGCTGGTCGTCTCGATGACGGGCTTTCGCCCTGCCTGGACCTGCGTGCCGCACTGGTATGTCACATTCAGTCTCGCGGCTGCGATGCCGGAATCGAACGGCGGCGACAAGATCGCTCAGATCGCCACTCTGCTGCTCATCCCCATGTGTCTCGGTGATGACCGCACGTGGCACTGGGAAGCCATCGCGCGCCCCCTTCCCGCTTCGTGGCGCGGCGGGGCACTCGCAGCTCACGTGATGTTGCGTGCCCAGCTCCTGGCGGTCTATGTCGGTGCGGCTCTGTCGAAGCTCACCGATCCACTATGGCGGCAGGGCAGCGCGATGTATGTGATCTCGCGGATGCCCCAGTTCGGGTTCTCCTCATCGCTGGGCGGCCTTGTCAAAACTGTGCTGAGCTCCTACTGGTCGGTCGCGATCCTCAGTTGGTCGATCATCGCCGTCCAGATCGTGATCGCGGCGTTGATACTGGCCCCGCGCAGATTCAGATTCATTGCGCTGGTACTCGCTACCGTCCTGCATCTCGGCATTCTCGTCCTGATGGACCTCGTGAGTTTTGGACTAATCATGATCGCGGTGCTGCTGATGGCCTGTGCCCGGACCTCACGCACGGTGCACGCCAGTATCGCGCTGAACGAGAGGATGGCTTCGTGACGCTCACCCGCTTGGATGTCGAGGTATTCGACCCCCACACCGCCCCCGAGGCGGACTTGGTCGGTTATCACCGAGTGATGGAAGCGTGGTGGCACACGGACAAGCCAGATCTGCCACCACTGACTTACGACGACTGCGTCGGCCGCCTGAAGACCCCGTTTCCCGGTTTCGGAGAGCAGATCCACCGGGTAGCGCGCCGCCAAGGGGAGATCGTGGGCTTCGCGACCGTCGACTTCCTGGAGCAGGAGAGCAGCCATATCGCCTTGACCGAGATCGTCGTGGACCCGCAGGTGCGCCGGCAGGGCATCGGCACCGCCATGCTCCGCGCACTGTTGCCGGAGTTGCGGTCGCGCGGGCGTGAGGTCGTGGAGGGTTGGCAGTTGACCGTGGGCGGAGAGGGCCCCAAGTGGGCTGAGTCGCGTGGCTTTCGGGCCGTCCACACGGTGCTCATGCAGACCTTGGAGTTCTCGGAAGCGGAGCCTGCTCTGTGGGACGTGGCGGTGCCGTCGGGCTATCGCACTCGACGGTGGATCGGGGCTGCTCCCGAGGAGCTCGTCGCGTCCTATGCCGAGGCGCGTCAGGCGATCCACGACGCGCCGCTGGGCGAGTTGGAATACCAGGAGCCGGAGTGGACCGTGGCGCGCGTCCGTGAACACGAGGCAGAACTCCGTGCTGCCGGAACCGAGCAGCGTGTCGTGGTCGTCGTGCACGAAAGCACGGGGATGGTCGCCGGCCTGACCGAGCTGGGCGTGCACCCCAACGACCTCACCTGGGGATATCAGCGCGACACCGCGGTGCTGCCCGCGCATCGGGGTCATGGGCTGGGCAGTTGCATCAAAGCAGAGATGATCAAGTGGCTGCTCGCGGATAGGCCGGACTTCCAGCGGATCCAGACCACGACCGGTGCGACGAATACCCACATGATCAGGGTGAACCACCAGCTCGGTTTCGCTACCGCGCGGACGACGGTCGCGGTCAACTGCGAGTTGGCCGAGCTGGAACGGGTGATTGCCCGTTTGTGAACGGGAGACGGCAGGAGGCGAATTGTCGTGAACCTCCTGCCGGGCCGAAGAAGCTCGACCAGACCTTGCGCCTACACGCCTTCGAGCTTCAAGTAGACGCAGAGGCATTTGACGGCATGCTTCCGTCCAGGATCTTCCGACGGCCCGCGCCACCGTGTCGTCAACGCGACATCGATCACGACCAAAGCGTTCTGACCGTCGCTGGCGAGAGCCATCGCAATGTGAGGCTGCGCGCTACGTCGCCTCTATCCGTTAGGCGATCAACGGCAACTGGCAAACATCAGGAGAGAACCAAGCCGGGTGTCGAGGTCCCGGGCGCGAGAGAGGTTCACGACAGTGAGTCGACGCATCACGTTGGCAGCGATGGCATTAGTGGCCGTTATCTTAACCCCGACCGCCTGCAGCGGACCTCGTGATACCGGAGGTCTCCTGGGCTCGGACCAAGCTCAGGACGGCGTCGCGGATATTAACCCGACTGATCGCTCCAAGCTCAAGGATGGCGGCGAGCTGAAATGGCCAGTAGACCAACTGCCGGACAACTGGAACTACAACCACATTGACGGCACCGTCACCGACGGCGCCCGCATCATCCGGACGATCGAGCCGTCGATCTTCGTCCAGAAAGCAGACGCCACGGTCGAGCCGAACAAGGACTACCTGGAAGACTTCACGATCACCTCCACGAACCCGCAAGTCGTCGAGCTCAAGCTCAACCCGAAAGCCAAGTGGAGCGACGGGACGCCGATCAGTTGGGAGGACTTCGCCGCTCAGGCGAAGGCCAACAGCGGTCAGGACAACGCGTACCAGACGTCGTCCACTACCGGGTACGAAGATATCGAGAAAGTCGAGAAAGGGGTGACCGACCAAGACGTGAAGATCACCTTCAAGAAACCCTTCGCCGAGTGGAAGAGTCTCTTCGCTCCTCTGTATCCGAAGGCGATGAACGCCACCCCGGAAGAGTTCAACAAAGGGTGGGTGGACACGCCGAAGGTCACGGCCGGCCCGTTCAAGGTCGGAGCGATCGACCGCACAGCCAAGCTCGTCACGGTGATCCGCGACGAGTCGTACTGGGGTGTCAAGCCCAAGCTGGACAAGATCACCTTCCGCCAAGTCGACCGCACCGCGCTGGCCGACGCTCTCGCCAACGGCACGATCGACTTCTGTGAGATTGACTCCAACATCGATCTGTACCAACGGGCGAAGTCCATGCCGGGCGTGGTGATCCGCCAGGCGGTATCACCCGACTACTCGCAGATCACGTTCAACGGCGCCGAGAGTTCGATCCTCAACGATCAGAAGTTGCGCGTGGCCGTCATGCGCGGTATCGACACCAAGACGATCGCCAGGGCGCTACTCGGCAAGATGACCATGGGCGAAGCACAGGTCACTGGTAATCACTTCTTCCTTGTAGGGGACAAGAGGTACCAGGACAACTCGTCGGTCGCCTCGTTCGCCGAGGACGCCGCCAAGAGCGAGCTCGACACGCTCGGTTGGAAGCTCGAGGGGGACTACCGCACGAGGGAAGGCAAGGAGCTTGCTGTCCGCTATGTCATTCCATCGCCGAATCCCATCGCCGACCAGGTCTCGAAGCTCGTGCGGTCACAGCTGAAGGCGGTCGGTGTCAAGGTCGACATCCAGCCTGTCCCGATGGCTGATTTCTTCAAGCACTACGTCAACGTCGGCAACTTCGATCTGGCCAGCTTCCGCTGGCTGTCCAGCGCTTTCCCGATCAGCTCCACCAAGCCGATCTACTACCTCGACTCGAAGTCCACCAACCAGAACTACGGCCGAGTTGGAAACCGGGAGATCAACGAACTATTCGACCGGGCAACCATTGAGCTCGACGACACCAAACGAGCCGAGTTGGTGAACGCGATCGACAAGAGGGTCTGGGAGGCAGGCCATCAACTGCCGCTCTACCAGTTGCCCGGTGCGATCGCGATCCGCAGTGACATCGGCAACTACGGCGCGATGGGCTATGCAACGAGCCCATTTAACTACGTGGACATCGGATTCACTCGTTGAGGTCGATGGCCTTTATGGGACTGGTCTAGGCGTTGAACCACCGCGCGCCTGCGATCAGCTTCGTGCTGTCGGTGGATCGCTTCGACGTTGAGTACAGCGTCATAGGACAAGTGGCCAGAGCAACTCTCGCATATGGTGTGCTTGCCATGCCTGCACACTGCGGAGCGCGACTGCCGCAGCACTGTGCACTCATGGTACACAGCATTCTGGCCGGCGACGCATAGCTGTTGCGTGTGACGAACATTCGCGCCCACCGGCGGAGAATCACTTCCGAGTCTGGTGACGGCGGCGTCCCCCATGTGCTCGATGAGGCTGAGTGATCCCACTGTTATTTCGGCGTCGCAGTTCGTGGGAACCCCTTCCCGACCGGTCACCTGCACGCCGTCCGGCATCGATGCAGCACGGCGGAGTCCTGACCCTGATGGCGAGTAGTCGACTGAGTTCTGAAGAGTAGTAGCTTCTGTCAACCTCATAGAGGTGTGACGGTCTCGGTACACCATGTGATCGCAGTCAATCGAGGCGAAGTGGCAAGGGGGAAGATTGTGCATGTGAGTCAGTTGAACCATGGTGACCGCAGAGCTGGGAAGGCGGATCAGGTTCCCGGCGCGATCCAGCCTGTTAAGAGGCCCGTGGACGCACAACGGAAGATCATGACGACGTCTGTGGGTCTGTCCTTCCCGGGCACGGTGACGTTCGACGCGTGGGAGCGTGCGGGGCATCAGATCTCGCGCGTCGTCAACTCTTCCGCGTGGTACCTGGGTGACTGGCTCGTGTTCGGCCAGGACAAATATGCCAACCGCTACAGCCGTGCTGTGGAGGAGGTCGGGTTGGACTACCAGACCTTGCGGAACTACGCGTGGATCGCACGGAGGTTCGAGTATTCGCGGCGGCGGGAGGGTTTGAGTTTTCAGCATCATGCTGAGGTTGCGTCGATGGCGTCGGATGAACAGGACCATTGGCTCGACTTGGCTGAGCGCCACGGGTGGTCACGCAATCGACTGCGTCGGGAAGTTCGGGAGAGTCGGGCGGAGGAGCGGCCGGAGGATCGGGCGTTATTGCCGAGGGTGAGCGTCGCGGTGGTGGATGTACAGCGTTGGCGGCAGGCTGCGACGGAAGCTCGAGTAGATTTTGAGGAATGGGTAATCGCTGCTCTCAACGTAGCGGTTGACTTACCACTAAGCGCGACTCTTTGAGTGGTACGTAAAATGGTTGGAAGGGTTGACGTAAGCTACTGTCTAGATTTATCTGAACGTCAATTTGCCCGCTGGATCGAGTTTAATTCTGGTGTGCTTAGATATTTTGACAGCGTTTTGCGTGGAGATCGAGGGAATTGCGTCGACGGTGGTGAACAACTGAGATTGTTGATGCTCGAGACGTCGAGTAACTGCGCAGCCCGATCGCTCAATTAGGCTATTACGAGCTTCTCAACATGCTATTCGGTCTATGTGGTCACTCTAGTGCGGGTTCGTGGGAAGGTTACCCATTCACATGGATGCCGTTGCAGTACGAGGAGCTTCGGTGCTTGAGGGTGACGGCAACAGTGCGATCGTCAGGTGCGCAACTGGGAGGCCGGTCGCGGGCGGTACGCCGTTTATTCTGGTCCAGCGTTGTGGCGATCATCGGTGACCGTAAGAAACGTTTGACAGCCTTCTCGGAAAACTGCACGCTGATACCTGTCACATATGCCCTGCCTGCGGAGTTGGGGTGGCACATTCCCGCCGGCGAGACAGCTCGGCCACCGGAGGGGTGTCACTAGTATCCGGTGTCATGTGTCGACAGCTCGTTCGGCAGAACTGAGCGTATCCAAGGTAATTTGGATAAGTATCTCGTTCTGGCTCTACTGTGCCGTGCCTGACTCGTGCGTATTCATAGCTCGAGCCAAGTGTTTGGTGGTCGAGTCGCTCAGGTGTTAGTTTCTGGGTTGTTCCCGTAAGGAGCAATGACGGGAAGGGTTTGCGCAATGGGTTATGACAGTGCATTCTTTGGTAATGCGTTCGCTGATTTCTATGACCGTGTATATCCGGAATCGCCTGATGTAGAAGATGCGGCTGGTGTCATCGTCACGTTGTGTGGAGTGGGTGGCTCGGTGCTGGAACTCGGCGTCGGCACAGGACGGCACGCGGTGGCGTTTGTGCGGCACGGACTGCGCGTGCACGGAGTGGACGCTTCGCAGCGCATGGTCGAGAAATTGGGCGAGCGCGACCATCTCGGGCAAGTGGCTGTCACGGTCGCCGACTTCACGCAGTGTGTCGTTAGCGAACGGTTCGATGTTGTGTTTCTGGGACTGAACACTCTGTGGGAGCTGCCGACTCAGGAGTTGCAACTGGCGACGCTGCGCAACGCCGGCCAGCAATTGGCGGCTGGTGGACGCCTTGTCGTTGATGTATCTGAGCCGACACGCCTGCACAGCAGGCAATCACCGCAGGTCGCCATGCACGACATAGGCGGCGAGGCGGTTTTGGTCAGTGCCACCAGAGTGAATCCGTTCAGGCAGCACACGGTCGTCTCGTTCTCCATCATCGAGCCAGGTGTGATCCACAAGCTTCAGGAGGTGAGCAGGTACGTGTGGCCGTCAGAGCTTGATCTCATGGCCGGTGTGGCGGGGCTTGTCCTGACAGACAGATGGTCCGACTGGGCGGGGACGCCGTATTCCCCCGGGGCCGAACGGCTCATCTCAGTCTATCGAAGGGCAAGGGGGTGAGCTCCGACGTGCTGTCTGGTCCGGTAGCTGCAGCACCAGAGGCAGCCGACAACGCTCGTCGCAGCGTGCGGGACGCGGTCAACGAACTCCTCGAGCGTCTTGGTCACGGCCCCTTCCGGCAGGAGACGGTCGTGTTCCTGCCCGGGCGGAACGAGAACATCGCTGGAACGACGACCAGTGGGGTCGACGTCTTTGCCAAGCGCATTGTCGCTCGGTCTGGTGCGCAACCTACTGTCATCGGCCGCGCTCTCGCGTTCGACAGGTTTATGAGGAGCGCCAGATTTACGTATCTGCGATCGCCGACAACTCTTGGGTACGACGAGCATGAAAGGATAGTCCTCTTCCAGTGGATATCCAACGCGTCTACCGGGGCGGAACTGGTGGATGATGGCGGATTTGACACGACCCTGGCCCGTCAGCTCGGGGCGGCACTCGGTGAACTGCACGGCGCAGAATCAGAGGACCCGCACCTCATCAAGGGAAGTGCGGTATTCCCGTCCGTTAGACACTTGACCGGCATACCGTTGGAGTACTTCCTGGAGTGCAGCGGCGGACTGCTTCACGCTTGGCGCCTGCTACAGAGCGACCCTGCGCTGGTCACTGCGCTCACCAAGTTGCTGGAGAGCGAGGCTAGCGCGGTGGGCGTGCCGGTTCATGGCGATCTCCGGCTCGACCAGATCCTCGTCGTCGGCGGCGCGGTGCACATCGCTGACTGGGAGGAGTTCCGCATCGGTGATGCAGCGCGAGATCTTGGCGCACTCGTTGGAGAGTGGCTATTTCGTAGCATTCTTGGAATCGGTCGCTCAAGCGCCGACGATGTCGGCGACCTTGCGGAACTTTCGCACGACTTGATTCTTGAGCGCGGCGTACAGAGGATCCACGAAGCTCGTCCCATCCTGTCGTCGTTCTGGTCTGGATACACACATCTACGTCCGAGTGATGACGGCCGAGAGTTGAGCGTGAGAGCGGTCGCGTTCGCGGGTTGGCATCTGTTCGACCGGGTCCTGGCAACCGCGGAGCAACGATCGGATCTCACCCCGTTGCTGAGGGCCATTGCTGGGGTTGGGCGAAACGCGCTACTGCACCCCGAAAACTTTGTGGAAGTACTGGGATTGGGGCGTGGCCCGTGCTGAGCCGCTCGGAAACTCTGTCTCCAGCTGTGGCTGCCGTCCTCAACGACGTGACGGTGTCGCCATTCGACCTGCAGGCTACTGTGGCTGGGCAGGTCGTCGAAGCGAAGTCGGTTCAGGCGCTTCAGATTCACCTGGGCGAAACCATCTATCGAGTGTTTCACCAGGCCGGCCCCAGCGACCCGGAGGCGATCCACGCGACGTCACGCGACCGGGAGCTGGAGGCGCTTCTACAGAAGACGATCCCCCACGCGAGCCGCATCGCGGTCGGGACCTACCTGGGCGACCATCAAGGTTGGGCGCACGTGGAACTGGATCACGTCCGTGTTCGCGTGCCTTTTGAGCTCATAGTCGGTGACACCTTCGATGAAAGGCAGCCGGTCGAGGTCACGCTACCCCCCGCGCGGTCTGCGCTCTCTCCTGGCTTCTTTTTCGTTCACGGATCCCGACCACATTCGAGGGACGCGACCGGGCGAGTACTGCGGGTCTATTTAAGTCTCCCAGACGATGTCGCCGCGGTCTCCGTCTGGAGACTTGTGCTTGGCCAGCTCGAACGAACTGAGGTCAGATACGAGGCGAAGGTGCTGTCGACGCCGACGTCTTACCCGCGGCGCGACGCGATAGTCGTCTACCTGCGTGAACCTGCGTGGGATGTGGTTCGTGACCTGCACGCGATCGTCGACCTTCGGAATTGGCTGGCTCCGGCCGTGTCACCCTTGGTCCGGCCGATCGGCCCAGGAATGGGAGTCGCATGGGAGCCCGATACCCCATTTCAAGTCGGCCGGCGGTTGAGCTTTGGTCAACACCGCGCGGGGGCGATCGCCGAAGGTCTGATCCACTACGCGGTGGCTGGCACTAGTAGTGCGGAGGACGCGGTCTGCACCGCGATGCGCAACGCCGGCATTGATCCTGCGGAGCCGTATCGAAACCTTACGTCGCCGAGGGCCCCAGAGATGTCCTGGGATTGCTAGCCAAGACCCAGGAAGATGAGAAACCAACAAGAATGGAGTACGGAATGTCTGTCATGCTTCAGGACCGCACTGCTGACCTCGTGGCGGGTTACGAGAACTACACCACTGCCCAGGAGCTCACGCTGGCCGTCGCGGAGGGCTACGAGGACCTGGTCGCGAAGTCCACCCCTATCACCATCACGATCACCACTACCACTCTCATCTTTAGCTGCCAGCACGACTGACGATGAGTTCGTGATCTGACGATCACTGACTGATCGGTGTCACCTCCGTCGTGTCGGTGCTGCGCGGATTTGGTTCCCGCGTGGCACCGACACGACTCACTGGTTGTTTCGGCGCGGTATCGACAACGGTCTAGCTGTGAGGATGGTCCGTATGGACGTTCGGGAAGAACATGTCATGACCTACGCGACCGGCAACCTGAAGACGGTTGTCACCAGTCTCGCCGCCGAGCGTTTCCGCTGGAGGCAGTCGCCCAGCCCAGGCAGTCGCACCACGCTCCTGCTCCCCGACCTGGCTGTGCGGCAGGCAGTTACCGACGCCGGCACGGACAATGTGTCCTTAGTATTCCCCATGGCCATCGACGGCGATTTTGTCTATGAAGTCCCCAACTCAGTCAGTATCGTATGGACCATGCTGACTGGAATCACCCGGCCGCCCGATCATGTCGGGTTGATCCACGAGGTCGGACAGATCGCCAACCGCCTGCACACCATGCCTCCGCCACCCGGAACCATGACTCACGCCCCGTGGTTGAAGCGGTTGCAGCAGTGGCTCAATGAACCGAGCGGAAAGGATTCCGAACGGTTCCTCTTCTCCATCCTGGGTGAACACATCACTCGCGACCGGTGGGACGACCTCGGTCAATGGTGTACCGAACTCCTCGACTCACCGCAGAGTCGGGTTCTGCTGTTGGGGAGCTTGTTGCCCGGTGAAATCATCGCAGGGAAACAAGCAGGTAGTGGGTGTGTACTAGCTGCAGGTAGCGTCGCGTCAGGGCACCAAGCCTCAGACATCGCGACACTTCTAGAGGGTTTGGTGACAGTCACGGAGATGGCGTCCAGGGCACCGAACCTCTTGATTGAGGCTCCTGACTTCGCCAGTCTCGCTCAGGCATTCCTTGTCGGGTACGGACCCATGGAGGACGATCGGATCGTCGCCCAGACCGCAGTGTTACGGCGGCTGTCCAGGCTGGTGGATGTCGCTGCCCACCTCGGCTGGAACGACTACCTGAGCGATCAGGCTGCAGCCATGGCCAGGCACATCGACTCCGAGGGAAGCAGCCTTCTCGAGCCTTGCGAATGGAGGCGGTGACTTAGATGGGGAAGCTGGACGACAGGGCCGCACTCGTAACCGGTGGAAGCCGGGGTATCGGTCGGGCGATCGTCGAGCGACTCGCAAGCGAGGGCGCGTCCGTTGTACTGGCGTATCGGTCCAACCAGCAGCAGGCGGACGAGGTGGTCGCGCGCGTCTCCGCCTCCGGTAGGACCGCGTATGCGGTCCAAGCGGACCTGGCGGATCTCGGCCAGTTGCGAGAACTTGTCGGGGCTGCTGGCAGACTACTTGGCAGGCTGGACATTCTTGTGAACAACGCAGCCGACGCGAGTGCCGCAACGATCGCCACTGCGACTGAGGAGCACTACGACCATGTCATGGCGGTCAACGCCAAGGCGACGTTCTTCACGCTGCACTATGCACTTCCGCTGCTTACTGACGGTGCGTGCGTCATCAACGTGTCCAGCCTCAACACCACGATGGCCTCTCCCGGCTCATCTGTGTATGCCGCGAGCAAGGCGGCGGTCGAGCATTTTACTGCAGCGGCCGCCCATGAACTCGGCGCGCGTGGTATCACCGTAAACTGCATCGCGCCTGGTGCGACCGACACCGACCTGCTCAATGCTGTTCATCCGGAGCCAGTAATTCAGGCGCTTGCGCGTGCCACACCGCTTGGCAGGCTCGGCCACCCAAGAGACATCGCTGCAGTGGTCGCGTTCCTCGTTGGTCCAGATGGCAGATGGGTCAATGGCCAATGTATCCGTGTCAATGGTGGAATCAGGTGAACGTCTCAGGATCATGGGTGGTGATGCCCGTACGGAGAGGAGGGCCCGATGGTAAGGTCGGAACAATCTTGACGCGCGGGTGGGTGCACATTCTCGATCGGTGACGATGAGCTGGCAACTGGCAAAGGGTGGCGATGACGGACGTTGACGGCGTTCTTGCTTCGGGCAGACTCCCGATTGTGGCAGCGGTGCGGATGCACGCAGTCGCTCTCTGGAGGTGGGTCACACGACAACCCGCCACGCCGGATGACGTGACATCGCTGTCGCACACCAGCGATACACGTCAACTACTCACCGTTCTGGCCAGCGTCGAGATCGTGATGGCGCCGGTAGTAGACCTCATATTTCCGAAGGGGCTGCGTATCCCGCATCTCGTGTTGGAGACGATCCTCGCTGCGGTCGCGTTCAGCTTCGTCGCAACGTGGTCCCGACATCCCCATCTGATCCACGGGAACCTGCTCCGCCTACGCACGGGTGCTTTCGGTGAGCTCACCCTAGCGGTCCGGCAGATTGAGACCATCCGCAAGCATGAGCGGAAGGTCAAAGGCTTCGGCCTACGGGCAGTGCCGGACGAAGCCACCGCGCTGGCATGTACGGTCGGTGCGAAGGTCAATCTACTGATCGAGTTCGCAGACCCGCTCAGCGTGGACATCAACGGTGACAACAGAACGGTCACCCGGGTGTACACGGCCGTGGACGAGCCTTCCGCGGCGATCCGAGCAGTGAAGTTGGCCATGCCCAAGCGCCAGTGAGCGGTCACTCGGGAAGGTGGCCTCGTTGGCGGTACTAGCGATCTTTGGTCGCAGGCTTCTTTGCATCTGTCCGTAGTGTCGACTAAAATGAATGCCTTTCGCTACGGGTTGACGTAGTCGCATTGGAGCATTGTGTGTGGTCAGTCTGGGCTGTTGACGTCTGGAATGGGGTGGATGAGGTGGGGGTGGAGCGCCGAGGCGAGGTGGGTGTGGGGGAGGAACCATTCGGTGATGGCGAGGTTGTGTAGGCCGAGTTGGTCGCGTAGGTCGGGATCGTCTTCGATGCCGTCGTGTTCGGGGTCGTAGAGCCATTCGTGGTCCAGGTCTTCGAACAGGTGGTCGTTGAGGGCGGCCAGCATCTCCTCAAGAGGTAGTTCGTCGAGGAGGTCGGAGGTCTCGAGCACGACTTCGATCTTGTCTTCGAGTAGGCGCAGGGCGAGGGCTTCGGCGGTGCACAGGGGTGGGAGCCATCCTGGTTGGGGCAGCCGGTAGCCCAGGACGGTGGTGGCGATGAGGAACTTCTGGGCGAACAGCGCGGTGTAGCGGTGGGCGTAGCGTGGCGGGAGTTCGTCGATGACCCAGAGGGTGTCGTGTTCGCTGGCGGGTGTGTTGGTGTGTCGCAGGGTTTGGATGTCGGCGAGCAGTTCGTCGGTGAGCATCTGCACGCCCTGGATCAGGGCTCCGGCGACGAACCGTGCTTGCTCCGCGGTGACGTCGCAGTCTGGGTCGTCGGGGTCGTGGCCGAAGGCTTCCGGGCCGAAGGCGTGCAGGTGCTCGGCGTCGGCCAGCAGTTGGGAGCGCAGCGCGGCGAGGTCTTCTTGGCTGATGCCGTCGCCTTCGGCGGGATCGAGGAGTTCGGGTTCGGGTTCGAGGGCGGTGGCGAGTTCGGCGTCGGTGGCGGTTGCTGCGCAGCGCTGCAGGTGCCAGTCGGCGAGCAACTCGGTGCGTTCCAAGAGTTCGGGCAGGATGTGGCGGGCGGCGTCTTCGGCGAAGGCCAGCGCTGGTGCATCCAGTCGCCAACCGATGAACGCGCCGCTGGGGTGCACCGCGATGTGGTGGCCGAGGGTGTCGATCTCGATGCCGTCGGGGCCTTCGATGCCTGCGAGGAGGTCGAGGTGTTCCTCGAGTAGTGCGGCGGCTCCGTGGCGTTGAAGTGCGTCGAGTTCGGGTGCGCCCTCTGGGATGTTGACCTCGGCGACAATCAGATACTCCACGCGGGCAATGTTCCGCAAGATCGAAGTCAGTGTGTCGTGGCCGGTCCAGGAGCAGGAGCGAAACAGGAGCGGTAGATGTGCTGCGGTGTACTTGAACTGCGCTCAACTGCTGTCAACGGACCCGTCGTGTGCAGGGGATTCTCTGTTTCTGCTGGTCAGCGGCTTGCGGTGGCCTGGCTGGGGGTCAAGGGGTCGCAGGTTCGAATCCTGTCGTCCCGACGGTCTAACAGAAGCCTCCGATCTTGGGTGAAAGCCCAGGTCGGAGGCTTCTGTCATTTCGCGCGGACGATCTTGACCATGATCTACGATGTCGAGCGCATCCTGGAGTGCGAGGCCGCCGTTGGCGAGGTCGTCCAACGCGAACGCCACGAGGATTCCGGCCAGGCGCAGGCCGTGCTGGTGCGCCCACGAGATCGTGTCCCCATAGGCCGACATGGCCAGGCGCTGATCTGCCGGGTCGATGTTGGCGTGGGCCAGTTGCTCCACTCCGGACAGATCCCCGTCCAGCGCCTGGGCCACGGCCTGGGTGCCCGCCGGGAACTCCAGGTCCAGCACGGCCTGGCCTAGCGTGAGTTGGTTGCTGGTCGACCACTCCTGGAAGGACTGCACGGCCGTACGGATCACGGCGGCGTTCTGCTCGTTGGCGAACGTGCCGTCAGCGAGCGGGACGGTGATCCAAGCGTCGACCGGCACACCCACATCGGTGGCATGTCGGATCAGCGGAAGGGCGTCCGTGCGTTGCGTCTGGCCGACCGGGGTGGGACCGAAGTCGGCCTGGTACACCAGGTTCAGGTACAACGTGCCGTGCGAGGCGGCCAGGGCGTCCCACAGTTGGGGGTGTAGACGTTCAGGTTGCGGGGGCAGAAGCTCTGGTCCGGCGACGCGCAGGACGCGGTGGTCTCGCCGGCCCAGAAGCCGACCTGTGCGCCGAGAGTGGGACTGTCATCGAGGGCGGGTGATGGCCCCGCCGCGAAGGCCGCCGCGACGGTCACCGCCACACCGAGGGCGCGATGACGTGACGGATGAGCGTTCATGACGATCTCCGCTCCGCCGGGCGGCGTGACGTACCGACGAGCGGCAGGCGCCGTGCGCCTCCGTCCGGCGCAAGAACCGTGGGTTCCGTGTGACTGCGAGAAAGTGCTGTCGTCGACGCAGCGTGAGCGTGCCTGTCGCGAGATCCTCCTCATGCGATGGGGTGATCCGGCGCGTTCGGACTTTCGCCGAGCGCACTTCTTCTGGCACTGTCCCGCCCCGAACGTAAGGGTAGTCTTGCGTTGTGGTGAAGGGAACCCGCGAGCGCATCATGGACGCCGCGCTGCGACTTTTCGGACAACGGGGCGTGGCAGGCACGCCGGTCACCGCCATCGAGGCCGAAGCTGGTCTGTCCGCCGGCAGCGGCAGCTTCTACCGGCATTTCGCCGACAAGGACGAACTGGTGGCGGAAGTGGTGGACCGGGAAATGGCACGGGTCGCCAAGATCCCCGCCGCTCAGGTCTCCCGGGCGGTGGCGGGCACGCCCGCGGCGGACGCACTGGCGGGGCAGCTTCTGGCCGATCTGGACTTCCTGCGCCAACTCCTGCCGATGATCGAGATCCTGATGTGGGAACGGGGTCGCCTGCCCGACCTGGCCGCCCGGGTGCAGAAGGTCATGCTGGACCGGGGTATCGAGCTCGGCGTCGCCGATCTGTTGCTGTGCGCGCCGACTGCCCCCGTCCGCGAGGACATCGCCGCAGCCGCCGCCGTCATGACCTCGGCGGTGGTCGGCTACTTCCTGACCGTCGAGTACTTCGGCGCGCCACCCCTACAGATCGACCCGCAGCGGTTCACCACCACACTGGCCCGCATGCTCGCCGGCACCAGTCCAACCGGCGCCCGGCCCGACTCGGTCGCCGACGAGCATCACGCCACAGACCAGACACCAACGTGATCGAGCCCGAGGACGCAGGCGGCGTGTCGGCCGGCTGGACGCGGGCCATGCTGAACACCCCCAATGTCGCGTGCGTGTGCAACTGGTATCTCCACGGGGGCCACAACCAGGCCATCGACCGGCGGTTCGGGCGGGAGCAACAGTCCGCGCTGCCCAGTATCGCGGGCATCGTGCGCCACAACCGAGCCTTCCTCCGGCGCGCCGTGCTGTTCGGCTGCCGCACCGGCATCTCCCAGTTCCTCGACATCGGCTGCGGCGTGCCCACCGCCGGCGATGTCCACGAACTTGCCGGTCGGACGAATCCGGGCAGCCGCTGTGTCCACGCCGACATCGACCACACCGTGCTAGCGCACCGACAACTCGCGCTGCGCAACCACCTCAACGAGCACCGGTTGGCCGTGGTGGCCGAGGACCTGCGCGCACCACGTCGACTGCTGACCGCCGCCGCGGCCACCGGGCTGATCGACCTCGAGCTTCCGCTGATGCTGGTGATGAGCGCCGTGGCGCACTTCGTGGGCCCCGACACCGATCTGGCGGCCGTGCTCGCGCGCTATCGGGATGCGGTGGCGCCCGGTTCGCTGGTCGCGGTGTCGCACATGACCATCGACGGTGTGCCCCAGCCGTGGGCCGCCTGGGGCGAGCGGTTCCGCCGCGGCTACGCCCAGACCAACCACACGCTGCACTACCGGTCGTGGCGTGAGTTCGAGGATCTCTTCCAGGGCTGGGAACTCCTGTCTCCCGGCATGGCCTGGGCACCACAGTGGAATCCCGACACGCCGCCGGACACCGACCCGGCGTTGGCGATGACGATGACCGCGGTCGCGCGCCGAGGAACTGATGGCCAGCCGCAGCACAACGAGGCGGGAGAGCCGCGATGACCGACACGACCAGCGAGGCGCTCGCCGGAACGCCGTTGCCCACACGGTACGACGGGGACGACCTCCGCGCTCTCGGGACCCGGCTCGATCAGGTGATCGCCCTGACCCGGTTGATCGTCACGGGCCGCCTCGGCGACCCCGGGGTTGATGACGTTGTGCGACACGACGAAATCCAACGGGTTCTCGACAGCAGGCGAAACTGACCGACGCTCGGCAGTCCAGAGCTGAACGAAGCGATTCTTGCTGACCACCAGTCGAGTTGGTGTTCTCGCCCTTACTCGACTCGCCAAGCGTCGGTGCGCAGCTCGCGCATGATCCGCTCGACCCGTTTACAGATGACCTGCTGACGCCGTCGACGCGGTTCGGCGGCGACCTGTACGCGCTGTCGCCAGCAGGATGCTTCCGGTAGGTCGCATGATCGACTTCGAGGTTCACTCGGCTGCGCCTCGCTCCCTGCACACGATCAGGCGCCGTCGGCGGCTGCGGCGTGGTGGCCCTCGCAGTGGAGGGCGGGGGCCATCACGGTCGTCGCGCGGCGGCATGCAGGAGGGTCAGGAACCGATCTGCTCGGTGAGTGCGTCGTGGAAGTAGGCCACGTTGGCGTAGACGCCGGGCGCGCGCATCTGGGGGCAGTCGTCACCGAAGGACACCAGGCCGATCAGCTTGCCGCCACCGACCAGGGGACCGCCGGAGTCGCCGTGGCAGGCGTCCGTGTTGTCGCCGTTGGTGCTGCCGCCGGCGCACACCACCTGCTGCTGTAGTTCGTCGCTCATACCCCAGGGCGTCGCACACGTGCTGGTGTCCACCACGTGCATCGTCGCCCCCATGAGCTGGGTGAAGCTGGGGTGGGCTCCGGCCGTGTCCGTGGTCCTGCCCCAGCCCAGCAGCGTCGCGTCGGCGCCGTCGGCGTAGAGACTGCTGTCGTCGGTGGTGGCCAGGGGCAGTGTGGCGCGTCCGGTGAGTTTCTTCGACAGCGTGAGCACAGCGACGTCGCCAAGGTGTTTGGCCACGTCGGCGTCCGGATGGCTCCAGACCGAGGACACGCCCACGACGCTGCTGTCAGGTTGCCCCGACACGACGCTCACGATCGAGTTGAAGACGCTGTCCGTGCCCACGATGACGCGCATCGTGTCGGCAGCGGCCTGCTGGCCGTCGACCAGCACACAGTGTGCGGCCGTCACGACCTTGTTCGGCGCGACGAGAGTGCCGCCGCAGGTGCCGACGTTGCCATCCCCGGGAAATCGTCCCACGTAGACCATCCAGGGATAGTCCTTGGTGCTGGCCGCACTCCCGCCGGACACTCTGGGATCCGCGCTGGCGGCGCCCGCCGTCAGACTCGCCTGAGCGGTCGCGGCCACGCAGGCGATTGCCAGAGCAGCCAACCACGTTCGAGTGCGTCGTCGACCGGTCATGTGTTCCTCCCTCAACGGCAGTGCTGACCCGACCCCGTCGCCGAGCCTTTGTTCACCTGTGGTCTCCCGAGAGTGCGACCAGATTGGGATCTCTGGTGCGATGACGACCTCGGTCGTCTCCGAGCACGATAGGAAGAGCTTGTGTTGCCAGGAAACTGTGGTTCGCGGTGAAGGTACGGGAGCGCTCTGGTCTCGTGCGCCCCTTCCGCTCGATGCAAGAATGCTCTTCCCATCCAGGGTCGCCCACGACTCGCAGTCTGTCCATAGTGGTCGCAGGAGTCACCCGGAATCGCCGTCAGTTCAGCCCTTCGTCCCTGCTGACGCGTGATGGCGACGCTCCGTCGTGAACGCGGGTAGGGCTAGTACGGCAGCCGCAGTGTGTGATCTTGAGTGGCGTGTCGTGATCAAGGATGGTGCCGTGACGTGATCACCTTCTGGGCGTGCTGGACCTGAATGATGACGTGGTGGCCACCCCGCCAGTAGCGGTCGATGACATGTGGACCGATGGCGTGCTGGGTTCGGCGACGCATTCGCGCTGGTAGCGGGCAGGTTCGCGCAGGCGGACTCGCGTCGCCGGGCAAGGATGTACCTGCTGGGGTTGCTCTCGGGCGCGGAGCGGAAGAACTCGTGGACGGAGTCCCAGCGACTCGGCGGCCCAGTCGACACGGAGGCCAGCCCGCAGCGCGTTTCAGGTGGAAACTCTTACGACCCAATGCAGGCTCACTTCAAGTTTACACCTGATCTTGTGGCGACCTGCGGATCCCATCCGCGTCTCACTGACGCCGAACTTTTGTTATTAATCTTGGAGGTCGCCCTTGAGCGGTTGGTCTTGACTCGGGCCACCACTGCGCGACCGTTATCCCGCGCGGTCGATCCTGGTTGGCTCGCCCCAACCAGCGAACGCACTCACATTCCGACAGATCTGTGAATGAGAGTGTGTTCACTGGCCGGGTTCGCTACTTGCAGGGACCAGAAACGATCACCAGGTTGGCGGGCAACACGCCCCAGATGCGTGACACAACCACGAATCCGGACGGTGGGCAGACCACCCAGCAGATCCGCAACCTCGTGATGGATCTCGGCACATCACTTGCGTAGGTGTCCCCTGGTCGCGGTGCCGCTCGAGCGAGTCGAACACGCGCACCAGGGACGCGCCGCAGTCGACCACCTGGATGCCGGCCTCGCACAGCAGCCGCACCGACTCCTCCCGCACGACGCGCACGACGTCTTCGACGATGCCCAGCTTGAACCGAAACGTGCGGATCTCGAGGAACATCGCCAAGCCTTTCGGGAAATGGGAAGCACGCGGCGAAAGCATGGCCTCACCGTCCACTACTCGC
>NZ_VUOB01000448.1 GCF_008386585.1 Solihabitans fulvus | reverse complement strand
GCGCCAACGGCAGGTTGCCGGCGATCGCGGTGAAGTTGAACGGAGTGACCGCCACGACGAAGCCGTCCAGCGGCCGGTGGTCGAACCGGTTCCAGATGCCGGGGCTGGACTCGGGCTGCTCGGCGAGCAGCCGCCTGGCGAAGTGCGTGTTGAAGCGCAGGAAGTCGATCAGCTCGCAGGCCGAGTCGATCTCCGCCTGCTGCACCGACTTCGACTGGCCGAGGATCGTGGCCGCGTTGAGGGTGTCCCGCCACGGCCCGGCCAGCAGGTCGGCCGCGCGCAGCA
>NZ_VUOB01000447.1 GCF_008386585.1 Solihabitans fulvus | reverse complement strand
GCTGGCCGGGGGCGGGGTGATCATGATGCAGTCCCTCCAGGACTCGCACGACGGCCAGGTTGCCAGCCCGGCCACGTCGTCGACGACCACCAGCTCGGTGCCGGCCCCGCCGCCGTTGGCCGCAAGGGCGGTCAGCACCGACGAGTTCGACCGCTGTTGGACCGCCGCGCACGGCAGCGCCCGGTCCGCCGACTATCCCGACCGGCCG
>NZ_VUOB01000446.1 GCF_008386585.1 Solihabitans fulvus | reverse complement strand
CCACGCTCACCGCGCTGTCGCAGGCGTTGTCCGGCAGGGGAAAGCCGCTCGGCCAGACGCTCGTGCAGCTCGACCAGTACCTCGGCCAGCTCAACCCGCAGCTGCCCAACCTCGACGCCGACCTGGTCAAGCTGGCGCAGGTGGCCGACACCTACAGCCAGGCCGCGCCGGACCTGGTGCAGGCGCTGTCGGACCTGACGGTGACCAGCCG
>NZ_VUOB01000445.1 GCF_008386585.1 Solihabitans fulvus | reverse complement strand
GCGCGAACCGGATCGCGCACCATCTGCGCTCGGCGGGCGCGGGGCCCGGCACGCTCGTCGGGCTCTGCGTCGACCGCGGCCCCGACCTGATGCCCACGCTGCTCGGCATCCTCAAGGCCGGCGCCGCGTACCTGTCGCTCGACCCGGCCAATCCGATCGGCAGGCTGGCCCAGATCCTGCGCGACACCAAGGCATCCGTCGTGGTCACCACGGCCGGGCACGCCGTTGCCGTTGCCGAGATCCACGACCGCGAGCTGGTCGTGCTCGACGACCCGGCGCGGCGCGCGGCCATCGACGCGGCGCCTGCCACCGGTCCGGTCGGCGGGGACGAT
>NZ_VUOB01000444.1 GCF_008386585.1 Solihabitans fulvus | reverse complement strand
GTGCACGGTGCCGGTGGCGCGGATGGTCGGCGCCCAGTGCAGCGCGTTGGACATGAACCCGAGCGGACGCAGGAACGTCCAGGCCAGCCCGCTGTCGATGACCGCCTGCTCGCCTGCGCGGTGCCAACTGGGGATGGGGTCGGTGGCGGTGGGGTCGCCGGCCCTGCCCACGGACAGCTTCACGATGCGGTCGACCCCGGCGCGGGCGG
>NZ_VUOB01000443.1 GCF_008386585.1 Solihabitans fulvus | reverse complement strand
GGCGTGGTTCGTTGGGGTGCGGTTCGCTGTGGCGGGGCGTGTTCGGGCGGGTTTCGTTGGGGCGTGGCGTGTTGGGGCGTGGTTCGCCAGGGCGCGGGGTGTTGGGACGGGCTTCGTTCGGGTGAGCGTTGTTCGGGTGTGGTTGACCCGGCCTGGGCGCAGTGGAGTGCGGTTCGCCGGGGCGCGCTGCGTTCGGGCGCGGCTCGTTGGG
>NZ_VUOB01000442.1 GCF_008386585.1 Solihabitans fulvus | reverse complement strand
CTCGACGTTGGTGGCCACCGCCTCGCTCTGCCGTTGGTCAAGGCCGTCGGTGAGCATGACCCGGCAGAACGGGCAGCCGGTGACGATGGTCTCGGCCTCGGTGGCGATGGCTTCGTCGACCCGCTCCAGGTTGATCCGCTTGCCGATCTTCTCCTCCATCCACATCCGCGCGCCGCCGGCTCCGCAGCACAGCGACCGGTCCGCGTGCCGAGGCATCTCGGC
>NZ_VUOB01000441.1 GCF_008386585.1 Solihabitans fulvus | reverse complement strand
CACCAGGCGCCCCGAACCTCCAACACCGAATGACCGGGGTACGCGAACTCCCCAAACCAAGGTCGCGTACAGTGTGTTGGCCAGCCCCCGTAGCCCAATCGGCAGAGGCAGCGGACTCAAAATCCGTCCAGTGTGCGTTCGAGTCGCACCGGGGGCACGCTTCTTCACCCACCTGACCTGCGACTTCTTCGCAGCGTCATCTCCAGTCGCTTCCTTGTTGATCTCTGGTGTGC
>NZ_VUOB01000440.1 GCF_008386585.1 Solihabitans fulvus | reverse complement strand
CGCGGCCGTCGCCAAGGTCAAGAACGGCGACCTGCCCGCCGTGGTCGCCCAGCAGGGTGACTCCGTGGTCCTGCGCTTCGCCGCCAGCGACCAGGCCAAGTCCGGCACGGTGCTCGGGCTGGTCGCCGGCGTGGTGGACCAGGCGAACCTCGCCGCGACCGGTCAGCCGCCGAAGCTGAAGCTCGACCCGGCCAGGGTCGAGGACAGCTCGCTGAAGCCCAT
>NZ_VUOB01000439.1 GCF_008386585.1 Solihabitans fulvus | reverse complement strand
CGCGCAGTTCATCACCGTGTTGGGGAACAGCGCGGGGTTCACCAGGTAGGGCCGGTCCGCCACGAGGGTTTCGAGACTGTAGTCGGCCGAGGAGCGCAGGCTGCCCACCGTGGTGCCCAGCGCGATGCCGACGCGGGTTCGGGACTCGTCGTCGATCACCAGGCCGGCCTCGGCGAGCGCCTCCCCGAAGGCGACCAGCGCGAGGCCGGTGGCCCGGTCG
>NZ_VUOB01000067.1 GCF_008386585.1 Solihabitans fulvus | reverse complement strand
GAAAGTCGTTGAGATCACGTCACTGCCCTTCTATCATCCCATCCCATGGCTCGATCTGGCCAGAGTTGACCCTTTCCGTCAGCCATTCAGTCGGAACGTCGACCCGAAAGCCTACATCGTGGGTGTCAGGGTGACTCTGAGCCCACTCCGTGGCGAGCCTCTTGTTCCCGAAATGCGCTGCGCCATCGTCGGACCCGTCCGCACTTCGAGGGAAATTCGTCGGATCCACACCATTTCTCAACTCCGAGTCCCCTCGATCGGTCGGTGACGTCCGGTAGAGAGACGTGTTCGAACCTTCGCCAGGAGTGCCCTCCACCGGCGCAGATCCGGCCTGCGGGCCAGAAGATGTCGCCCCTGGTTGACTGACAGGCTCGTGCGGACTGGCGCCGGTTTCGGTTTGTGGGTTGGGCTTGGCGATCGCGTTGTTGTTGGCCGGCGTGTCCGAAGGGCCACTGTCCGAAGTCTTGGTGCCGGGTTCGTCCCGTTCGCCAGCCTGCTTCGTCTGTCCCGAAGGCCGCTCGTTGATCGGCCTCTGGTCGATCCCGTCCTCGGCGGTAGGACGGCGAGGTTCACCGGCATCGCACTCCCCAGCCGAAAATAGCCCAAAGAGAAGACTTGGACTAAACACCGGCAATTCCGGCATTTCCGGCATTGGAAATTCAGGCAGTTGACCATTGGGGAGAGGGACGAATACTGGACCACCTTCGTATGCCGATGTCCCTGGACTGTGAACGTACTGCTCATTCCCCTGAGGACGCCACGACGGGAAGGGGTTCCCGGCTTCCACATCACCACCATCGAGCAATGCCGGGCTCTCCTGCAGCGGCAATTCATCTTGCGCACCCGTGCGATCAGTGTCTTGCCAACTTACGAAACGTGGAGCGTTGCGCGCCGTGGTTCCCACACGACTACCACCCCTATTGCTCCTTCCGCAGGCGCTGTGCCCGGAAGGGTCCGTGTTGTTGAGCGGGTCGTCGTTGCCGAACGCGTACGGGTTGCCCGCGGCGGACGGTCCAGCGAAATCGGCGGAGGCGGTGTCGTGACTGGTGAACGCCCCCATCGCGGGGCTGTACCAGCGGGAGGCGGTGCCCACGTAGCCGGTGGCCGGGTCGGTCCAGCCGCCCTGGAATCCGAGGTCGGTGTGCCGGCCTGCAGTGGCGGTGACTTGCCCGTAGGGGTCAAACGCCGTCGACCCGGTCGGCGCGCCGCCGGTGGCGGTGAAGGTCGCGGTCAGGTCGCCGTGCTGGTTGGTGAACGCCAGCCCGGCACCAGCCCCCGTACCCACGGACAGCACTTGCCCGCTGGGTCCCCTGCCGAAGGTTTGACTGCCATCGCCAGTCAGTGCGTGGCCGGTGCCGTCGTAGCTGAAGGTGTTGCCGCTGGCGGTGGCCACCCGGCCGAGGCCGTCGTAGGTGTAGCCGGTCGAGCCGGCGGTGGCCATCTGGTCGAAGGCGTCGTGGCTGTAGCTGGTCGTGGCGCCTGCGGTGGTTTGGGAGGCCAGGGTTCCGCGGGCGGTGTAGGCGTAGCTGGTGGGGCCGGCGGTGATCAGTTGGTCGCGGGCGTTGTAGGTCGCGGTGAGTGCACCGGCTTGGGTGCGGTTGCCGGCGGCGTCGTAGCCGTAGGTCGTGGTGCTGGAGCCGTTGTTCCAGGTGGCCAGTCGGCCGGCCTGGTCGTAGGTGTAGCTGTGGGCCGCCGCACCGGCGGTGCCGGTGGTGGTCTGGCTGGTGACCCTGCCGTTGGGGTCGTAGCCGTAGCCGACCGCGGCCTCGGTGGCCCCGGCGGGGTTGGTGAGGGTTTGGCCGGTGAGCTGGTGCAGGGCGTTGTAGGTGAACGACTGTGCTGCGGCGCCAACACGGTGAACCTGAGTTGCGACCACGTCTCCGGCGCTGTTCCGTCGACTGCATCCGTGGCATGCACACGGCAGACCGTGTCCTCCGGTGTGCCTCCCGATGATCGCCTTGTCGAGTACGCTTAGAGGTCTTGGTTGAGCGCTGCTTGGCAAGGGAGTGGACTTGATCTCAAGCCTTCGGCACTGCGGAATCAGTGATCACTACCGAAGCGACACGGATGACATCGTTGCCGACTTTTTCGAACCTTGCCTGAGTGTCGCCTCACGCTACGACCGTGCTGTCGGCTACTTCACCAGTACCAGCCTCGCCCTCGCCGCGAACGGTGTCACCCGGTTGGCCGAGAATGGCGGCAGGATCCGGCTGATCGCTAGTCCGCATCTGACCGAGGAAGACATCGAGCAGATCGAGCTCGGCTACGAGTATCGGGAGGTAATCGAGCGCGCCGTCCTGCGTGAACTAGGGCCGGAGGTTGAGAAGTCCGCCGCTCTCGTTCAACGCCTCGGCTTGCTCGGTCGGCTCGTCGGCGAGGAGATCCTCGACATTCGCATCGCCGTGGTTCGCCGCGGAAACCGCCTCGCCTTGTATCACGAGAAGATCGGAATCTTCTCCGACGACGACGGCAACCAGGTTGCATTCAATGGATCATCGAACGAGACCGCTAGCGCGTTCATCGATAACTTTGAATCCGTAGAGGTCTTCCGAAGCTGGGAACCCTCGGACACCAGTCGGGCGGAACGTATCGCCACCTACTTCGCGCAGCTGTGGAGCGGCGACACACCGTATGTCGAGCTGCTCGACTTCCCGACACTTGGCAAAGAACGTCTGCTGGAACTCTCGCGGAGCGCGCGAGAAAGAGGTCTCCTTGGTGCGCCAGGCCCCCTTGAGCCAGGTGTCCTGCTCGGAGTGAGCACGACGGCTTTTCCGATACCGCGTGTACCGAAGGACCTAAAGCTGAGGGGATATCAGCGAGAGGCTATCAAGGCCTGGTTCGCGGCGAACGGCCAAGGTATGTTCGAAATGGCCACTGGCACGGGCAAAACCATCACGGCGCTGGCGGCGGTAACCAAACTTGCGGAAGTGTACGACAGGCAGGATAGGTCTCTACTCGCGGTGGTCGTCGCGCCACAGATTCACCTTGTCGACCAATGGGCCAGGGAGGCCAAAGCATTCGGAATCCGCCCTCTCTGCTGCTATGACGACTCGAAGACGTGGATCGATAGCGCGCATGCGCTCACCTCGGGCCTGGCCGCAAGAACCAATGGCTTTGCCATGATGATCAGCACTAACAAGACACTTGCCGGCCCTTCGTTCCAACAGGTGATCCAGCAGTACGGTGGCGCGTACGTGATAGTCGCGGATGAAGCGCATAACCTGGGCGCAGAATCATCTTTCGCGGCGCTCCCGCCCACCGCGCCGCACCGGCTGGCGCTGTCGGCAACACCCGAACGATGGTTCGACCCTGTCGGCACAGGCGCGCTTCGCGAGTACTTCGGTCAGACACTAATCAACCTCGGTCTTCGCGAGGCGATCGATCTTGGCGCGCTCTGCGAGTACGATTACCGCCCGGTTCTGGTTCCCCTGGATAGCGCCGAGAGTCAGCTCTATGCTTCACTCAGCCAGAAGATCGCCAGGTTGATGGGCGACGGCGAGGGCGATCCCGATCCAGGTCCCCATGACGAGCTGTCGATGCTGCTTCTCCGGCGCGCCCAGATCTTGTCGCACGCGGGCGGCAAGCTTGCCGCATTGCGCTCCGAGCTTGAAGCCCGGCGCGCCCTGCCATGGCAGCTGATCTACTGCGCGGAAGGCAGTGCACCACAAGCCGCTGGCACGACTGACCGCCAGATCGACCGAGTCCTCCGGCTGCTCGGCACCGAACTCGGCATCCCGTGCCATCCATACACGTCCGCGGAGAGCCCCACAGAGCGAACGCGAGTTCTTCAGCGGTTCCGCGCCGGCGACCTGCAAGCCCTCGTGTCCATGCGATGTCTCGACGAAGGCGTGGACATACCCGACGCCCGGATCGCGTACATGCTCGCCAGCAGCACCAATCCGCGACAGTTCATCCAGCGACGCGGTCGCATCCTTCGTCGAGCGGACGACAAGGAGGCAGCCGAGATCGTCGATTTTATCGCCGTGCCCAGCGGCGACATCGATATCAGACTGGAGCGCAGACTTCTGCGTCGCGAAGTTGCCAGGTTTGCCGAGTTCGCCTCATCCGCCCGTAACGCAGGCGAGGCACTGGCCGTGATGCGACACATCCGAATGACGTACGGCCTGATGGATGTCTGAGGAACCTTGGAATGAGTGACTCAAAAACCGAGCGCCAAGCCGTGGCTGAGATCTTCGCCCAGCAGGACGAAGTCGTCCGAGACGTAATCAAGGAGGTATTGACCATTGAGCGAAGTCGCCTCCACTTGCGTCAACAAGACAAGGGAACGATCGACCTGCTGACGAACGCCATGCGAAGGATTGTCGAATGAAACTGTTGTCACTCGAACTGGAGAATTTCAGGCAATTCGAAGGACGTCAGACGATCGAGTTCGCGACCGGAGGTGACGAGGGGAACGTAACGCTCATCTACGGCGCGAACGGCGCAGGGAAGACAACTCTTCTCAACGCATTCACCTGGGCTTTCTACGGCACACTTAGCGCGGATGTCGAGCAGCAAGAACGGCTGTTCACCGACGCCGTATGGGAGAAAACTCAGATCGGCGAAACCGTGACATGTGGCGTCACGATGCTCTTCGAGCACGACGGAACACAGTATCGTCTCCGCCGCTCTATCAACACCCGCAAAAGCAGCCCGCGCCAGCAGTTCCGGCACGCAGACGTCGATCTCACCGGCACTGGCGAAGACGGCACGTGGCGAGAGATTACATCGTTCTCCGACACGCTTGACCTGATCTTGCCGGAGCGGCTCGCGCAATTCTTCTTCTTCAATGGCGAGCGGATCGAGCATCTCGTTCAGCGCGAGGCCTACGAAGACATCCAGGCCGCCATCAAGACGTTGCTCGGAATCGAGCAATACGAGCGGGCGCTGGAGCATCTCCCGGCGGTCGAGAAGGTCTTCGCTGCGGAACTGCGCAAGCTTGGAAGTTCCAAAGCAAGTGACATTGTCGCCCAACTGGAAGCAGAGAAGGAACAGCAGTCAAAATTAGACGGCGAACAGAAGAAGCGTCGGAGCGAGGTCGCTCACCTCAAGGACGAGGTGGATCAGCTTGAGCAGCTTCTCCGTCAGCACGAGGCCACCTCGCAACTCCAAACCCGACGAGACGAACAGCGCCAAGTCCTCGAAGACTCCGAGCGTCGACGACAACAGGCTCGCAACGGACGCAACGAGGCTCTTAGCAAGAGGGCCTACCGAATCTTGCTGTCTGATCTCCTTCCCGAAGTCGAAAATCTTGCCACCGGGCTGCACGCCCGCGGAGAGTTGCCCGCCCCTCTCAAACGCCAGTTCGTTGATGATCTCCTGGAGGCCAAGCAGTGCATCTGTGGTACCCCACTGCTTGCCGACGAAGATCCCTACAAGCACGTCGAGGAGTGGCGGCACAAGGCCGGGCTGGCTGAAGTCGAGGGAGCCTGGCAGCAGATGCGGGGACGCACCAGGGACCTAGGCGACGCGGCGACCGAGGCAATCGCTCAGCTTCACCAGCACACCACGGACATCGCCACGGCAAGCGAGACCTATCGCCAGGCCGAGGAGACGCTCAACGAGATCGCCGCTCAGCTCGCGAAGGTCGGCCCGGAGGATGTCCAGCAGCTCGAGCGGCGACGCAACGAGCTGCGGAACACCATCCAGGAACATGAATTCCGGCTGAGGGACATCATCAAGGAGATCGACAATGTCGCGGTCAAGATCAGGGAGCTGGATGGCAAGCTGAAGAAGGCGCACGGCGAGAACGTCAAGGTGGAAGCCCTTCGCCGGCGGGTCACGGTGACCGGTGAGGCCGCCAGGGCGATCAAATTGATGCTTGACACGGCGAGCGAGAGCATTCGCCGGCGGCTTGATGCCAAGGTCCGCAGCGTGCACTCCGGCATCACCATCAAACCTTTCGTTCCCGAACTCAACCCTGCGTTCGAACTGCGGCTGTGGCGAGGCGAGGGACCCGACCGGCTCCTGGCGCCCAAGTCCACCGGTGAGAACCAGCTGCTGAGTCTGTCGTTCGTCGGTGCGCTCGCGCAGCTGTGCAAGGAGCAAGCAGAGCTTCGTAGCGAGGCCCAGTTGCTCGGTCACATCGGCGGCCTGTACCCGATGGTGATGGACGCGGCATTCGGCAACCTGGACAACAACTATCGCGCAGCCGTCGCACGCGCCCTGCCGAGCATGACCTCACAGGTTGTCGTTCTCACGAGCAAGTCTCAGGCAGACGGTGTTGTCTCCAAGGAACTGTCCGCTCATGTGGGTGCTGAGTACGTGATCTGCGTGCACACGACCAAAGAGGACGCGGAGCGAGAGTCCATCTCCCTTCGCGGGCAGGAGTGGGACTACGTCATCCCCGCCGCGGACTACGACTCCGCCCAACTGCGAAAGGTCTTCTAAGTGTTGGAGCAACGCGTGCGCCGCCCGGCGGACAAAGAGGACCTGATCAACCGCTTGGCCGGTGACACGCCTGATGCGATGTTCCCGTCGATGCGCGACCTACTGGTGTTCGCGGCGTCCCTTGGCAGGGCCGAAGGCAAGAAGGTGGCGCTGTCGGGCACCTCAGGCGATCCGATCGAGAACGCGTGACGCCGCTGGTTGAAGGCTTACCCGACGGCGCGATCGAGCGGCTGACCAACCACTACGGCGCAGGTGTTGGTGCGTGGCTGAGTCGCGCTGCGCGGATCGTTGGTGAGGTGGCGGCTCGGTGGAACGTGACGGTGGTCGGCTTCCACGACGCGGGGTGGACGTCGGTCGTAGGAGTCGGGCACACCCGGGCCGGACACGCCGTGATGATCAAGGCGATGCCCGATGCCGAACGCTTCCGACAGGAGAAGGAGGCGTTGGGCCATTGGGCAGGCGCTGGGGTGTGCAGGCTGATCGACGCTGATGACACCGCCCAGGTCTTACTCGTCGAGGCCGTCGCCGATGTCGCCGGAGGCGCGGCGCGCCCTCATGATCATGCCCGGCGGGTCGCTGAAGCGATCCCGTCCCTGCACACGAACCCGGCCCTTCCCGGTCGGGCCGTGCCGCTACTGACCGAGTACTACCGGCATTCGGTGATGCCAAGGATTGAACGCCGCGCGCGCCAGTACGGGTCCGTGGTGGGCGCCGGTCGAATCTCGAGTGTGCGGGCGCTGTGCCGGGATCTGTGCTCGGCGTCGCTGTCCTCGTTCATGCTGCACTCGGACTTGTACGCGGAGAACGTCTTGTTCGACCAGGCCCAGCGGGCGGTGTTCATCGACCCGCACGCCAAGATCGGCTCGCCGGCCTTCGACTGGGCGTTCTGGTGCGTCTACTACACGCCGACCTCCGGGTTCGCCGAGCGGGTGGCGCTGTGCCACGAACACGTTCCCGATCAGGTCGACGAAGTGTTGGCGTGGTCGGCGACGCTGGCCGTCGATGGGGCGCTGTACTACCTGGACACCGCCGACTACACGGCGACGTCGATGCTGCAGATCCTCGACTCACCGCTGCTGTCGCCGGTGCTGGGCTCGCGTCGGTGAGCATCACCTACCTGCTGCGGCACGGGCGCACCGCGCTCAGCGCCGCACACATCACCAACGGCGACCCGACCCGGCGGATCGCCCTGGACGACGTCGGCCTGCGGCAATGCCACCTCGTCGCCCTCACCGCCGGGTGGCTGGACACCATCGCGACGAGCGTCACCAGCCGGTTCCTCCGCACTCAGCAAACCGCCGACTTAGTGCTGGGCGAGCGCCTCGTGCAGCGGGTCGTCGAGCCGGACTTGGACGAGATCGACTACGGCTGCTTCGAAGGCGGTCCCTGGACGGACTACGGCACGTGGCTGCGAGAACAAGGCTCCACCAGCGTCCCTCCCTGCGGTGGTGAGTCCTGGGACGGAGCGGTCGACCGGCTGCTCGCAGGACTGACGAACTGCCTCACTCACCCCGGTCCCAGGCTGGTCGTGGCGCACGGGCTGCTTGTCTCGGTGGTCCGGGCCCTGCATGGGCCCGACGAGCCGGTGGACGGCTCGGCGCTGCCCGAGGCCCCCTACGTCGACCCGGTCATCCTCACCGACACCGAGTTGGCCGAGCTGGCTCACCGTCGCCGGACCCGCCGAAACTAGCCAGTCGCGTCCCGCGGATATGCCCAGTTGGATAGCATCACCCACCGGAGTCGGCCACTCTCAGGTCGTCAGCTCGACTCGTACTGGAGCACTGATGCACGATCCTCGCGTTCTGCTCGACCCTGCCACCGAGGCTGTGCGCAAGCTGGCTCGCCGGGGCTACCAGCTGGACCTGGAGCACCTGGACAAGCTGCTCAGTCAGCGCACCACAGCGGTCAAGCAGATCGACGACGCGCGCGCGGAATCCAACCGGATCGCCAAGGAGCTGCCGGCCGCGGCCAAGCGCGGCGAGGACGTCACCGCGCTCAAGGAGCGGGCGCGGGCGCTCAAGACCGAGATCCACGAGGCCGAGGAGCAGCACCGCCAGTTCGAGACCGAGCTGCACGAGTTCCTCCTGAGCATCCCGAACCTGCCCGAGGACCGGCTGCCCGACGGCAACTCCGACGAGTTCGCTGTCGAGGTCCGCACCTGGGGCACGCCGCCGGCCTTGGACTTCGACCCCGTCGACCACGTCGATCTCGGCGAGCGGCTGGGCATCTTCGACTTCGCCAGGGCCACCAAGCTCTCCGGCCCCCGCTTCGCGGTGATCAAGGGCGTGGGCGCCCAGTTGGAGCGTGCACTGGCGCAACTGTTCCTCCAGTTGCACACCCAGCGCCACGGCTACACCGAGTACTCGCTGCCCGCGTTGGTGACCAGGCCAACCATGACCGGCACGGGGCAGTTGCCCAAGTTCGAAGAAGACCTGTTCAAGACCGGTGTCGGGGAGGATCGCGAGCTGTTCCTGATCCCCACCGCCGAGGTGCCGCTGACCAACCTGCACGCCGGGGAGACCCTGGCCGCGGAGGACCTGCCGTTGGCCTACACCGCCCACACCCTGTGTTTCCGTTCCGAGGCCGGGTCCTACGGGCGCGACACCCGGGGGCTGATCCGGCTGCACCAGTTCGCGAAGGTGGAGCTGGTGCGGGTCGTGGAGGCCGAGCGCTCCAGCGAGGAGCTGGAGATCATGCTCGGTCACGCCGAGGCGTGCTTGAAGGAGTTGGGCCTGGCCTATCGGGTGATCACGCTGGCGGCGGGGGATATCGGGTTCTCCGCGCAGTACACCTACGACATCGAGGTGTGGCTGCCCAGCCAGCAGCGCTACCGCGAGATCTCCAGTGTGTCGGACTGCTCGACGTTCCAAGCCCGCCGCGCCGGCATCCGCACCAAGGCCAAGGACGGCAAGCGGGGCTTCGCCGCCACCCTCAACGGGTCGGGCCTGCCGATCGGGCGGACCCTGGTGGCGGTCCTGGAGCAGTACCAGCAAGCCGACGGCTCCATCCGGATCCCCGACGCCTTGGTGCCGCTGCTGGGCTACCGCCAGATCAACGCCGACGGCACCACGTTGGCGTGAGGGTCGGGGTCTGCGACTTCCCCTCCAGCTACGCGTTCCCGCCCTATGGCTACGGCGGGATCGAACGGTGGCTGTGGGCTGCGGCGACCGGGGCGCGGCAGGCGGGCGCCGAGGTTCACCTGCTCGGCCCGGCCTGGCGCGACGACCTGCCTTCTGGGTTGGGGCGATTACCGGTCCGTTTGGAGGACCTGCGCCCCGGTGACCGGGCGATGAAGGAACTCACGCGACTCCAGTTGGACCTGCTGATCGTAGGCCACGAGTACCCCTCGCTGCCGGCGTGGCGCCGCACGCACGCCGAGTTGGACTGCGATGTCGCCACGTTCCAACACGACCCGCACTTCCAGCACGCCCCCGACGCGTTCGACGGCCACCGGACTCGGTTGTACTGCTACTCGCCGGAGATGATGGACCGCTACCGCGACCACCGTCCCCACCAGGACCTCAGCGTGCAGTTCGGCCTGCACGAAGAAGGCGCGCCCGCAGTCCTCCCCGGCGAGGACTTGGTCTGGATTGGGCGCATCGACCAGGACAAGGCCCCGCACCTGGCCGCTCTCGCCGCAGCGAAGGTAGGGCGCCGGCTGCGCGTCATCGGCCCCGTCCTCGATCGCGACTACCTGGCCCAGCACGAGGCCATCCTCGGCGCGGCGCACGTCGACCTCGTCGGCGAGCTGTCCGGGGCCGCCAAGCTCGACGCGCTGCGCGGTGCCCGCGCGATGGTGTACACGTGCGCTCGCGACTATGTCGAGGCCGGCGCCGCGGTGTTCGGGGAAACCCTGCGCTGCGGGACACCGGTCGCCGCCCTGACCTGGCGGCAGGGAACCTGCGCGCAGGCCGCGCTCGACGCCGA
The DNA here is from genome assembly GCF_008386585.1 of Solihabitans fulvus. Taxonomy (GTDB): domain Bacteria; phylum Actinomycetota; class Actinomycetes; order Mycobacteriales; family Pseudonocardiaceae; genus Solihabitans; species Solihabitans fulvus. The sequence goes on along the minus strand of NZ_VUOB01000067.1, from coordinate 55,257 downwards.
CATCGGATCGGTCGCCCGTGTCGACCCGCGTGCGGACGACGAGACCGCCGCCACCGCGCTGGCCGAGGCGATCACCGTCGCGGAACGCCTCGACCCCGGCCTTGTGCAACAGATCGGTCTGGAGAAATTCAGTCCCCGACGTCACTTCCTCGCTCTGGTGTCGAGGCCGTGACAACCAGCGCCTCCGACGAGATCGCCGATCGGCTGCTGGACAGTCTGATCAACCAGTTCAGCGGTCGCTGGCACATCGAGGCCGACGAAGGCGGTCTGCGCATGCGGCCCCGCACTCCGCTGGCCGGAGGGAAGCCGCTCCGTCACGCTCCACACCCGCGCCGCGTGATCGACACGATGGCGCAGGTCTTCGCCGCGGCCAGGGTGCCCCGAGCCGCCGTGCTGCCGATCCGGTGGGGCCGCGACACCGACCTGACCATGTCCGCGATCCAGGGGCTCGACCCGTGGCTCAAGGACGGCGCCGACCGGGTCTGGCGCGAGGGATTCCTTCCGCAGCCGGTCGTCCGCTTCACCGGCGAACGCGACGACCAGGGCCGGCTCCGGGACGGCTACCTCACCTCGTTCGTCAACCTCTCCTGCACTCACCGGATCTCCGGGCCAGAACACCACGCCGCATTACTGGGCACCTGGTTGGACGCCTTGTCGGCCGTGGGGATCCATGCGGGCCGCGTGGCCATCGACGGCGAGCTGGCCACCTGGCACCGCGGGCCCGTCAGCGGCATCACGCTGTTCCTGTCCTGCGACGGTGTCGGGTTCGCCGACGCCGTCTTGCTGTGGAACACCGCCGACCCCTCCCATATGGCTACCGACCTGGGCTCCGGACTCGAACGGCTGTGCTGGCTGCTGTCGCCGCAGCCGTGGGCGCACACGGTGTTCGGCCTGGCGGCAACCTGGTGGGACACCGACCTCCTCGACGCCGTGCGCACCGCCACGCTGCTGGTCATGGCCGGTATCCGACCCGGCGCTCACGCGAGCGGATCGGCGTTGCGGCGGGTGCTGCGCCGCGTGCCCGTGCCGATGGCAGCCGCTGGGCTCGGACGCATCATCCGAGCCCAGCGCGCCTACTGGGTCGACACCGGCATGTCCGGCCCCGGCTGGCCCCATCTGGCCGACGTCATCGAGAACGAGATCCTGACCGCCGCCGCACGACGGTCACCTCAGGCCAAGACCACCTCGCCGTAGAGAATCTCGCGAGTCAGCTCCGGGAAGCTCGACAGAACTTCCCGTGTCACAGCACGGACCTCGTCGTCGGCGACCTCGGCGCGGGACAGCCGCACCACGGTTTGCCATGGCTGGGCAAGCGCTTGGCCAGTCGCGCTGACCAGATGCACCTCGGCGTACCCACCGAAGCGAGCGTGCAACCGTTGCGCGATACGTTGCGCCGCAACGTTGTAGAGCTTACCCACGTGGTAGACGGGGTTCTTGCCGTTGGCGCCTTCCAGGTTCATCGGCCGCAGTGGAGTGATCAATCCGTTCACCCGGTTGCCGCGCCCCACCACACCTTCGTCGCCCGACTCGATGGAGCTGCCCGAGTAAGTCAAATAGATCTCGTCGCGCTCGACCAGATCGCGTGCGTTGAGCCGAAACGACGCCTTCCGTGTAGGTAGCTGAACCGCAGCCTGGCGGTAGCACTCGTCGAGGACCTCAGCGCAGTTGGACAGGTAAGCCCGGCGATCGGGCACGTGCACGGACTTCTGCGGGACGCACAGCACCACGTCCAGCCGCTCCTCGTCAGCCAAGACCATCATCTTGACATCCGAGCCGCACCACGGTCGGGTGACCGTGAAGTCGCTGGACGTGGAGAACAGGTCCACCAGGCTGCGGGCGAAGGACTCCACCTCGTTCTCCGGCGCCCACCCCGTGCCTAACGAGGTGTCGTTGGCGATCAGCTCCTTGCGCTCGCGCAACTCCTCTACCGACTCGGGCGCGAACCACGCCACGCGTTCGGGACGGCCCCCGTCGGCGAAGACCGCACCGGGACTGGAGTTCGAGGTGATGTTGAGCTCGATGCTGAGGCGTTCGGCCAGTTCGGGAAGGCGGGCCACGAAGAACGATCGCACCGTGTCACTGATCAAGTCGTCCACCGGCACGACCACAGAGCCGCAGGAGCGCGTCACTCGGCCGTTCACCAACACGCGGACCGCGTCCAGGACACGGCCACCGCCGTACCAGACCTGCGTCGCCCCACCCAACAAAGCCAACTTGTCGAAGTTGTGGTGCAGAACAGCGCCGCAGTACTCCAGCGTCCACCGGCCGTAGACCCTGGATAACTCCTCAGCGAGATGGTCAGCAAGGGTATCGGGATGCCCGTATCCCTTACGCTCCAACAGGGTGAGCGCTGTCGCCGGTTGTATCCCGGTCTCCAGCACAAAGCGTGAATCCGAGTCGCTCACGCCTGCCGGCACGTCCGTCATGCTTGTCTCCCACCGGATAGATCGGCTACTGACAGTGCTCGCGACGCTACCGGGCGGGTACGACGAGATCATGCGAATTGTCTGTAGAGGCTCCCGTCGGACGAGTACGCGGACGCACGGAAGGAGGCCGGACGTCGACGCGAGGCCCACACGATCCATCAGGCCAGGCAGCAGGATGGCTCCAGTGGCTCGTTCATGGCCGGTCAAACGAGCGAGGCCGCGCCAAGACAGCTCGGCGCGGCCTCTCGTTCTACGGCAGTGGGGTTCAGCGGGCGAAGCGCCCTCGCTTCACTGCCGTCAGGAACTCACCCAAGCCACCGTCCTCGAAGACGAGGACGGCTCCTGCCGGGTTCTTGCTGTCTCGAACGGCCGCCACCGTCGGGGTGCGCGCGAGTTCGACACACTCGCCGCCGTTGCCTCCCGAGTGACTTGACTTGCGCCAAGCCGCTCTCGTCAGGTCCGGGATCATCGCCCGTCCCCTCCTCTGTTTAGACGTCACAGTTGCTCAGCAACAGTATCTACCAGCGCGAGCGTGTCCTGGGGTGACAAGGTGCAGGTACCGAGCGCATCAAAGATCAGCTCGTAGTTCTCGACTCGTTGCGCGTCCGAGACGAACAGCCCGTCAGTCAAGTTCTCTACGTAGGCAATGACCGGCCGGTCCGGCGGAGTGAACAGCGTGAAGGAAAAGCCAGTCGCGGCATGCGCACCTGCCGCGAACGGTATGACCCTCAACGTAATGTTAGGCACGGCTTGGAGGCTCTTCAGACGCATCAGCTGGGCTCGCATCACGTCCGCGCCTCCAACGGCACGACGAATCGCTGCCTCGCTCAACACGAGATCCAAACGCGGAGGCTCGGCTGCCATGAGTCGCGTTTGCCGAGCCATGCGAGCCTGAACCAACCGTTCTGCATCTCTCGGGGAATGTAGCGGATTGGCGAGGATGATGGCTCTGGCGTAGTCCTCGGTCTGAGCAAGACCGTGAACAAGTTCGGGTTGATAGGCGCGGATCAGCGTCGCGGTCTCTTCGGTCGGGAAGTACTTCCGCAACCTGTCGGGGATCGCGCTGCCCCACGGCGTCTTCGGACGCCTGCGACGTGCCTCGTCGCCGAGTTGCAGAAGGTCGGCCCTGTCCTCGCCTTCGACTCCATAGAAATTCAGTAGCCGATCGAGCTCAGCCGGCAACATGCCTACAGCGCCTCGCTCGATCTTGCCCACCTTGGACTCCGAGCACTCAAGTGCGTGTGCCGCATCGAGACGGCTGAACCCTGCGGCTTCGCGCAGTTCGGTGAGCTTCTCACCAAGGCGGATCTTGTAGTCGCTCGGGCTCTGACCGCTCATGGATCCATCCTCCTCTGTGATCGCGATCAGTGTGCCCGACGAGGCACGCTCGGCAGTTCACCCGGTCGGGCGTTGGTAAACCTGACCGGTCAGGTTTACCGTTCCTATGTCCGAACGGTCCGGCCCTTGGTCGGCGCTCAGTAGGACACCCGCCCCGGACCACTTCGTCACAGTTGCAGGTCCGGGGCGGGCCTCAGCGCCACCGGCTCGGCTGGGTGGCCAGCCGGGCGCGATCCGAATCCACGCTCGGTATCGGGGAGAGGCGAACGCAGCTCGCCGGTCGATGGTGGGTTCCGGCTCGCCGCCGTGCACGAGGAGGTCGGGCGATCATGAACTGGCACATCCCATGCCGCGACGCGACCGGGCGCGCACGCCACCTACACGTCAAGGTCACCGACGACCACCAGATCGCGGTGATCGCCCCGCCCGGCGAGGCCGCCTACATCTCGCCAGCGCACTACGGGGAACTGCGCGACGCCCTGCAGACCGGCTGGCTGCGGATCCGGGGGACGGCGCCATGAACGTCACCCTGACGATTCCCGCCTGGATGTTGCTCGCGATCCTCGCCGCCGGATCGCTGATCTGCGCGCTGGTCCTCTACGTCGTGACGCGGCTGCTGGTCTACCGCCTGGGCACCGAGGTGGAGACGTTGGCCGCGCAGCTCGTGCTCAACCTGAACGGCACGGCGCCGCCCTCGGCCCGCGCGTGCCTGTCTCCCAGAACGCCGTCCGCGTCCCTGGCTTGTTCCGAACGCGGACGGCACGCGGGGGGCTCACCGTCGAGTCGGGTCACCCCCGATACCCGCGCCGCGCGCGTGCAATCCCCCGGCACGCGCGCCGACGGTGAGCCCCCTGTCCTCCCACGGGTTCCCGCGCACCGCGCGCCGCACCCAGCACCGAACGCGACTGCCACCCGGCGGACCTGGGAGGCATGGTCGGCCGCCGTCGAGAACGCGCGAGGGCAGACCACGGCAACCCTGCCGATCGGGCACGTGCCCCGCCAGCCAGGGACGGGAGGCCGCTGCGTGCCGATCGACGCGGACCTCACCGCTGCGGCTGTGACGGGGCGTGCGTCGTGATCACGGCCGAGGGTCGCCGGTTCCGGTGGCTGCCCTTCGACGGTCGACGCCACGCGATCGACAACGCCATCGAGCCCAACACTCATGGGATCACCTTGTGCCGCAGAGAGATTCCCCGGGTGCCGGCACGGTGGTCCAAGGTCGCTGGATGTTGGAGGACGTGCTGGCGCTGTGACAATGCCTGGCGCGACGCGGAAGGCATCCCCCACAACCCGTTTGTCGAACGATCCACATCCTCCCAAGCATGCGTGGAGTTGGCGTCGTGACCAGCCCCACGCCCCCGCCTCGCGGGCTGAACGTAGACATCGACGCTGCCTCGGCCGCCGCGCTGGACAACGCAGCCGACCGCATGCGCGTGACCGTCACCGAGGCGACATGGCTGCTGATCAGCCTCGGCGACCTCGTCTTCCGTGCGCTCGATGCCGACGGAACCGTTGTCGTGCACCACGAGGACGGCTCGATGGAACACCTGGCCCTGTGCGACAAGCCGTCACCGGACGGCGGCGCGTCATGACCTGGCCCGACAACCACGACACCCACGCGTCCCTGCGGTGGTTGTTGCAGCGCCTGGCCGAAGACGTCGCGCGCGACGAGCCCGCAGCCGCTGCGGCGCTGAGCGAAGACCTGGTCGGGATGCTCGGCAACATCACCGACCACGAGCTCGTCGAGCGTTACCGCAAGGTCGGCGGGAGGCTGATCGAGTTGGGCACCATCTACCTGGGCGCGGCCGACCTGCTCGACCACCCGACCGTCCAGGGACGGGTGGTGAAGTCCGATGCGGAAGCGTCGGACCCCGGCGAGGTGACCTCGTGAACCCGACCGAGCCGGTGGGGCGGCTGCGCGGACGAGTCCGTCACGACGTCGCGCACAGGCTGGCCTTGAGGTGGACCACCAGCGGTCTGTCCTTCGCGCGGTTCGCCGCCCAGACCGGTCTGCGGCCCAGCATGGCACGCCGCCTGCTGTCCGAGGCCGGTGTGCGGAGCGAGGGCTCGCCCTACCTGGGATGGACTGACCTCGACCTCACGGCGGTGCTGGCCGCGCGGAGCGGCGGAGGCGAGTCGGTGACCCAACTCGCGTCGGAAACCGGCCTGCACCCGCGTCACGTCGCGAGAGTGATCGACAGCACAAGTGTGTGGCGCCCACGCCGCCGCCAGACCTACACGCCCGCACCTGAGGTGATCGAGCTCTACCGGCACGGCGCGACCATCCAGGTGCTCACCGAACTGACCGGCATGAGCAGCCAGCGAATCCGGCACGGTCTGCGCGCGGCCGGGGTCACGGTGCGTCCCCGGGGCCGGTCCCCGCGCGCCCCAGAGAGCAGGAGGAGCTGACCGTGCGCACCACCCAGTCACTGCGGCTGCACGACATGCTGACCCAGGCACTACAACGCCTGCGCTCGCAGGCCACGTTGACCAGTCCGGCGGTAGCGGCTGCGACCGGGATGAGCCAGTCGAAGGTCTCCAAGATCGAGAACGGGAAGCTGCTTCCCGCCATCGACGACGTCGCCGTGCTCGCCCAGGCGCTGGGCGCCGACGAGAAGACCACCGGATGGCTGCTGGAGACCATCGCGGCGCTGCGCGCCGACGCGGCGGCTCGCGTGGTCGTGCTCCACCGAGGGCCCGACCGCCACCACAGGGCTATCGCCCGCGCCGCCGCCGACGCGACCACCACCCGAACCGTGGCCACGCTGCTGGTACCCGACCTGCTGCGCACCGACACCTACCACGAGGCCCTCCAGGAGCCAGACCTTCCGGCCCCGCACCGCAGGGCCGCCCTGACCTCGCTGCGCCATCGGCAACGCCTTCTTGAAGACCCCGACCGGCGCTTCGAGTTCGTGCTTCCCGCCGCCGTGCTCGACTTCACCGTCCGCGACGCCCGGACCATGACCGGCCAGATTCACCGCCTGCGGACGCTGGCCGGGCACCCGAACATCAGCATCGCCGTGATCCCCACCGCAACCCCGGTCGCGACGCCCCTGGAACACCCGTTCTCCGTCTATGACCTCCCGGCCCAAGGAGTGCGCCAGGAGGTCGTCGTGGAGCTGCTGACCGGCACCGCACACATCATCGACACGATGGACATCCAGGCATACCAGGAGATCTACGACGCCCTGGCGCGGCTGACCGTCGGCGGCGCGCGGCTGCGACCGCTGCTGGACCAGGCGCACGCCCGCTACGCCGAGACGCTGACAGGAGGAACACCATGAGCGCGTCACGATTCCTGCCTGCCCGCCTGTGGGTCTGGTGGCGCTTTCGCCGGATCCGGCGCGCAGGACTGCTCTCCCATATCCTTGCCGCCCACCACGCGGCCGACGCCGAGCTGAAGGAGGTCGCCGCGCGGCTCGGGCTTCCGATGTCCATCGTGGATAGTCTGGTTCGTCGAGGAGACGCGATATCTCGCGGACACAGCCGGAGGGGCATCCTGTGACGTCGTCATCCCCGTCGTCAGACTGGCCGCCGGGCATCACCGCGAACACGGCACACGACGTGTCCGGTCAGCTGTGGCAGATCGGCAGCGCGGTCATCACCCTGCCGCACCACTCCCGCTGCCGCCACCGCGCCAACTGCCGCCAGCACGCCGATGCGTCGACCGGGACGACCTGACCCAGACACCTAGGGCGCACAAGGCACCCGACCCAGTTGACGCGCCGACACGCCAAGGCACCGGGAACAGGAGGATCACGATGCGCGCGATCGAGTCGTTGCTACTCAAGGCGATGGTGGCAGAGACGGTGCACGACCTGCGGGGAACGGCCGAGTTGACCGGGCAGGACGTCGCGCGGAGAGCCGGCATCAGCCAGTCCAAAGTCCACAAGATCGAAAAAGGCACGCTGCTGCCCAGCGTCGACGACACCCGCGCGCTGGCCTCCGCACTGGACGCCAATGAGGAGACCACACACTGGCTGCTGAACTGCGCGACACGGCTTCAGCAGGACGCGGCGCGCACGCGCGGGAACAATCACGTGCTGCTGCACCGTGGTTCACATCCCATCCACGATGAGATCAGGCGCACCCAGGGTGCGGCGATCACGACGCGAGCCGTGGCCGCCCTCACGGTGCCCCTGTTGTTGCGCACCGTCGACTACCAGCTCGCGGCGATGGGCATCACCGGCCACTACAGTCGCATCGCCACCGACCTGCTGCGACACCAACAGCACGTGCTCGCCGATCAAGACAAACACTTCGGATTCGTGGTCCACGAATCCGCGCTGAATGCCACCATAGGCAGCCACGCGATCACGGCTGCCCAGATCGATCGACTGCGCGTGCTGGCCCAGCACCCGAACATCGACCTCGCAGTGGTTCCCGCCCCCACAACCATCACCGCAGCGCTCGTGGACTTCGCCTTCACCCTCCACAGCACCCCCACGTTCTGCTTCCCCGGATCCTCATCGGTGCGGACGTCGGCGGTCCTGGAGACGATGACCGGCACCGCACGCATCCTCAACCCGGAAGACGTCCAGGAATACGAAGAGATCTACGCCCGACTGAGGTCAATCGCGGTCGCAGGCAACGAGTTGATCTCGCTACTCGATAGGGCTCACGCCACACACCTCGATCGAGGCGTCGAACCATGAACAGGCAGCCCTGTGACCGGACAAGGTCCTCGCGCGGTGAACGCCATCGACACCTCGGCGTGACGAGTGCGGACGAACTCTGGCCGGCGGCCAGCAGAACACGAGTGTGATTGGGTGGTGGACGCGACGTGGAGATCGACACAGCTGCGTACCAGCGCGTGCTGGGAGACGAACTCCGCACGCTGCGCAAGCAACGCGGCTGGACCCGCAAGGAGCTCAACCGCAGACTCCAGAGCGGCATCTCGCTCCAGACGCTGGCCACCTACGAACTCGGCACCAGACAGTGCTCGGTGATCCGCCTCGTGGAGATCTGCCACGCCCTGAACGTGCCCGCCCACGAGGTCCTGCAACGCGTGCACGAGAAGGTCTTCACCGACCCGCCACCCGGACACATCCGCCTCGACCTCACCGCCATCGCCGCCGACGACCACGGCGAACTGCTGCCGCTGCGCCGCTGGGCCCGCGACCGACTCGACCAGCTCCCCCTCGGCGCCAGCCACGACGTGCACCTCGACCTGTCCGCGCTGGAGTACATGGCGCAGCTGTGCCAGCTCACCCCTGTCGAGCTGATCCACAAACTGCGCGGGCTGGACCGGATGACGTCTCCGAAAGCCAGGTAGGCGTGCGTCGAACGGCCTCGATGCGCGGTGCGGTGGTCCCGACGACATCACGATCCGACAGTGCCTTCCGCGCGGGTCCGCAGGCCGCGAAGACCGAGTCGTACGCGCGTCTCGCTGACCGTCAGGGCATGGGGCTGATGCAGACCGCGACGAAGGCACCCGCGAAGAGGTACGGGCCGAGCGGCATGCTCACGTCTCGTGCCACGCGTCCACCTGCCCGCAGCACGATCCGAACAAGCGCTGCCAGAAGCCAACCAACCAGGGTGCCTGCCAGTAGGGTCGGCCAACCCTGCCACGCCATGGCCAGCCCCAGGAGACCCCCGAGCTTGAGGTCGCCCGCGCCCAGTCCTCCTCTGGAGGCCAGCGCGAGGATGAGGTAGAACGCCGCGAGGATCGCCATGCCGGCGAGTGCGCGCAGGAAGTCCGGTCCGCGGGAGTACAGGATCGCCGAGGTCGCCAGCAAGGCGCCGACGAGGACGGTCCCGGAGTAGATGAGCACACTGGGCAGCCGCTGCTCGATGAGGTCAACCAAGCCGAGCGCGACACCGAAGGCGGCGAGCACGCTGTAGGGCAGCAGGTCGAACTGGTGACCGAAGCGCCAGGCCAGCACGCCGAACGCGAACGCGGTCAGCAGCGGGGCCGCGCACTTCGCCGCAAGCACTCCAGTCGGTGCCGACGTGAGCAGCCGTCGGAGATAGGCCGCCAGCACCACGCCAACGAAGATTCCGGCAGCCGTCCACGAGGCGATGAACACGGCGGACATCAGCCCGCACCGCCATGGGCGACGTTCGGTAGTCGAGCTGACATCACATCGCCCCCAAGAATCCGCCGGTCGCGTCCTCGTTTCACCCCCAAGAAGCCGCAGGTCCCGCTACCAGAGTCCCTCATCGCAAACTCGGATAGTGACATGATTCGCCCGAAAGGGTGAATCTGCCACAGGTGGGTCCATTCCGACTTCAAAGTCAGTGCTTTCAGACTTTGAAGTCACTGGGGGGCAGTGGTGTAGACGTGGTAGGTACCACGAAGATTCGAGACGATCTTCGCTTGAAACCGGGGGTGACTTGTGACGAGGGGACCGATCTCCGGCACGAGGGGCAGCCGGATCACGACGCTGTTCGTGATCAGCACGGTAGCGGTCGCGCTCACCTCGTGCAGCTCGGGGACGCCGAGTGATCCGACGCCGACCACCTCGACGCCCTCGGTGCCGTCATCGGCGGCACCTACCACGCCCATGAGCCCGGTGGACCAAGCCAAGCAGGCCGCGCTCACCGCCTACCGAGGAATGTGGCAGGACTTCGTCGCGGCCGGGACCACTTCGGACTGGCAGTCGCCCAAGCTGGGCCGGTACGCCACCGGCTTGGCGCTATCGACATTGAGCCGCGGCATGTATGCCGATCACTACAACGGCCTGGTAACTAAGGGCGAGCCCGTCCTCAACCCCACGGTGGCATCAGTAGATCCGCTGGCCAACCCGGTCACGGTGATCGTCAACGACTGCGGTGACTCGACCCATTTCCTGAAGTACCGCGCCGACAACGGACAACCAGCCAATGACGGCCCCGGCGGGCGCCAGTTCGTCAAGGCAACAGTGCAGAAGCAGGCGGACAGCTCGTGGAAGGTCACCGACTTCGGAATCCAGGCGGTCGGATCATGTTGAGGCGCGCGTCAGTAGTCGCTGGTGCTGCGGTCGTGCTCGCGTTGGCGGGCGCGGCTCCCGCCTTCGCCAACGGCTGGGGAAACGTGACCTGCGGCCAGAGTCCCACGCCGGACTGTCAACTCGGAGCGGGCTCGGGCGGCAACGGTGGGAACCAAGATGGCGGTCACGAAGGCGGCGATCAGCAGCCCAGCCACGACGGCTCGGGCAACAACGGAAGCGGCACCGGCGGAAACAGTGGCGGCGACACGATCATCGGTGGCAGCTCGAATCTGGCGAGTTGCTCCTACGTGCCCAGCGAATACCAGCCACCTGCCGGCGCGACCACAGCCGCATACCACCGACCGTCGCCCTCCGGCGGCACCACCGTCCAGTTGGTCGCGTTCACGCGCCCGGTAGCGAACGTCGACCTTTCAGCACAACCAGCCGCCGGACCGGCTCCGGGACAGCAAGGCTCTTGGTATCTCTGGAAGTGCGCCACCGCAGGTATCACCGATGGGCTCTATCACCCGCCAGTCTGGATCGCCAACGGACAACCCGCACCCGGTGCCCCGCCGCTGCAGTCCCCGGCACAATTGGCGCAGATAGCGCGCAACCAGTTGCGGTTCCCCACGCCGTCGATCGCGGCGAACCCCGCGGGCGAGCAACTGGTCAACCTCCCGACCTGGATGTGGCTGTCCAGCGGCTGGGGACCGGTCTCCGCGACCGCCACCGTCCCCGGCGTGTCGGTGACGGCGACCGCGACACCGACGTCCGTGACGTGGTCGATGGGTGACGGCAGCACGGTCACCTGCACCGGCGCGGGCACCCCGTTCCACCCTGGAACCGCGCCGACAGCGTCCTCTCCCGACTGTGGTCACACCTACCGGACGTCCTCGGCAAGCCAAGCGGGACAAGTGTTCCCCGTGACGGCGACCGTGCATTGGACCGTCACGTGGGCGGGCGCGGGCCAGGGCGGGGTGTTCCCGGACCTGACCACGAACGGCAACGCGGCCTTCCGGGTCGCCGAATCCCAAGCCCTCAACAACGGCGGCTGACCCCCACCGGGCAGTCCGACCGCAACACAACAACAAACACCAGCACCACAATCCTCCGCTCGCCGATCACCACCTGGCGACGCGGCGTAGCAGACCCATGCCTGGAGGTACCGGCGTGAGCACCAACATCACGACCCAGCCGGACACGAGCCGGCCACTGGGCTCAACCGGCGGCCCGTGGGTCTCCGACGGCAAGAAGCCGCCCGCCTCTCGGCTGCGCGGCGGCGGCCGACGGCGCAGCCTGCCACACCTGCTGCTGGGCGTGTTGCTCGTGCTGGTGTGCGCGGCGGTGTTCCTGGTGGTGTCGCGGAACTCCGGCAACCGGGAGCCCGTGCTGGCGTTGGCCCAGTCCGTGTCGGTCGGGCAGGTGCTGACCGCGCAGGATCTCAAGCAGGTCAACGTCGCCGTCGATCCCGGTGTGTCCGTTGTAGACGCCAGTCAAGCGGCCAGGGTGGTCGGCAAGACGATGTCCACGAGCCTGTACGCCGGTGCGCTGCTCACCCCGGACGCGGTGGGCTCGGGCGGTTTCCCCTCGGCGGGCCAGGCGCTTGCGGCGTTGCCGCTGAAGTCCGGGCAGTTCCCGCCCGAGGTCGCGCCCGGCTCGCACGTCTCGGTGGTGTTCGTGCCCGGCCAGGCAGGCGCCGCGGTGGCGAACCCGCCGACGCCGGACGCCTCGACGGTGTGGCCGGCGGTGGTCACCAGCGTGACCTCGCCGCCCAACCAACAGACCACGGTGATCTCGGTCGAGCTGGGTGAGGCCGCCGCCCGCCAGATCGCCGCCGTGCCGGCGGGGCAGTTGTCCGTGGTGATGGTCTCGGGAGGTGGTCGCTGATGTTGGTCGCGGTCGTGTCGGTGAAGGGCTCGCCGGGAGTGACCACCTTCGCGACGGCGCTGGCCGCGCGGTGGCCGGCACCGGGTCGCCCGGTGCTGGTCGAGGCCGATACCTCCGGTGGTGACCTCGCAGCGCGGTTCTCGCTGGAATCCACGCCAGGGCTGCTGAGCCTGGCCGCGGCGGCTCGCCGCAGCGCGGACCCGGCGCTGGTGTGGCAGCACGCCCAGGCCCTGCCCGGCGGGCTGCCCGTGGTCACCGCACCCCCGGACGCTGACCGGGCGCGAGGCGCGTTGTCCGCCCTGACCCCCGACCCCGCCGCCGGGGCAGGCGTCCTGCGGACGGCAGGGAACGTGCCCGACGCGGTGCTGATCGTGGACTGCGGACGTATCGACACCGGGTCCCCGGCGTTGCCGATCGTGCGCGCCGCGGACGCGATGGTCTTGCTGACCGGTGCGCACGCGGACGACCTCGCGCACCTGCCACGCCGGTTGCCGGCGATCGGCCGGTGGTCGCCACACCCGGTGATGCTGCTGGTCGGCGACGGCTATTCCCTGGCCGAGGTCGCCCGCGAGCTGGGCGTGCCCCCGCTGGGCCGGGTACCGAATGACCCTCGCGGCGCCGCCGTGCTGTGCGGGCGCCCCCACTCGCTTCGGCGGGGCCGCGGCGGACCCGCGCACTCGCCGCTGGGCCAGCTCGCCCACAAGGTCGCGACAGTGTTGGCGGCACAGCAGGCACCGCCACGCGCACTGCCGCACCAAGCGCCAGTCCCCCACCGGCCGGTGCCGGTCTTGCGGGCGGTGCCGGGTGTGCCGGGCGGCCCGGTGTCGGTCAACGGTGTCCGGTCCGCGCCGCTTCCACCCGGTCACCCGACCTTCCCCGACACCAGTCCCCAGCCAGGAGCGGCGTCATGACCTACCCGCCTAACGGCAACGGCTATCCGCCCCCTGTGCCGCTGCGCCCCCACCAGCAGCAGGATCACTCGCACGGTGGCTGGCCGCCCACCCAGCCAGCGGCGGCTCCGGGTTACATCGGCGCGCCCGCGCCTGAGGTGTTCGGGGCGCCGGAGCCGGTCGACATGTCGGCCGCCATCGGGCGGCTGCGCCAGCACCTGCGCGACACCCTGGGAACCGAGCTGCCGCAACGGGTCGACGCCCAGCAGCGGCGCACTGGTTCCGTCAGCCGAGAGGCCCGGCGTGAGCTGGCGCAGGCGATCCTCGACGACGCGGTCGCCGTGCACACTGAACGCGAACTGGACGCCGACCGCGATCTCGTCGGCCCGGCGGTCGAGCAGCGGGTGATCAACGAGGTCATCAACGAGCTGTTCGGCATGGCCGGGCTGCAGCCGCTGCTGGACGACCCGACCGTGGAGACGATCAACGCCAATCGGTTCGACCGGGTCTTCGTCCAGTACAACGACGGCCGCCGCGCCCAGGTCGCCCCGATCGCCTCATCGAACGAGGAGCTGACCGACCTGGTGCGGATGCTCGCCGCCCGCGCGTCCAGTCAGGAACGCCGGTTCGACCAGGGCTCCCCGGCGGTCAATCTCCAGCTTCCCGGCGGGGAACGGTTGTTCGCGGTGATGGGGCTGACCGCGGGCGGGGTGAGCGCGCTGTCGATCCGCCGGCACGGCTACCTCACCGTCACCCTGCCCGAGCTGCGCTCGCGGGGCACGATCGACGCCGGGCTGCAGGAATTCCTCCGCGCACTGGTGCGAGCCAAGAAGAACGTGCTGATCACCGGCGGCACCGGCGCAGGCAAGACCACCCTGCTGCGGGCGCTGGCCGCGGAGATGGACTCGATGGAGCGCATCGTGACCATCGAGGACGCCTTCGAACTCGGCCTGGAGATCGACCCGGACATCCACGCCGACGTGACCGCCTTCCAAGCCCGCGAGGCCAACATCGAGGGCGAAGGCGCGATCTCCCAGTCTGAACTGGTCCGCTGGGGCCTGCGCATGAGCCCGGACCGCGTGATCGTCGGCGAGATCCGGGGTCCCGAGGTCATCCCGATGTGCAACGCCATGAGTCAAGGCAATGACGGCTCGATGGCCACTCTGCACGCCTCCAGCTCCAGGATCGCCTTCACCCGCCTGGCTTCCTATGCCGCGCAAGGTGTCGAGCGGCTTCCCTTGGAGGCCACCAATCTGCTGGTCGCCTCGGCGGTGCATTTCGTCGTGCACCTCACGCGCGGCATCGACCGCACCACCAGGGTGGTGTCCTCGATCCGCGAGGTTGTCGGCGCCGATGGCCCCCAGGTCATCTCCAACGAGATCTACCGCCCCGGTCCAGACCGGCGCGCCCGGCCGGTGGCCGGGTCGATGCGCACCGACAACCTCGACGACCTGGTCGATGTCGGCTTCGACCCTGTCGTGCTGGAGCAGTCCGAAGGCTGGTGTGCACCATGACCGTCACCCTCAGCACTGCCCTGGCCGCGCTGCTCGGCCTCGGAGTCGGCGTGGGCCTGCTCCTGGCGATCATCGGCTGGCGCGGCGTCGATGCCGCCCGACCTCGCCGCGTCCAGCTGCGTCGCCGACCCGATGCGTCTGGTGATCAGCGCCAGGTCCTCCGGATCGGCCTAGCGGTCGTGATCGGGCTGCTGACCGGGCTGGCCACCGGCTGGGTCGTCGGCGCCGTGTTGGCGGGGCTGGCCTGTTGGGCGCTGCCCCGCGTGCTGGGCCGCGATCCCGAACACGCCCGACGGGTCGCCCGGATCGAGGCGGTCGCGACGTGGACGGAGATGCTGCGCGACACCCTGTCGGCCGCCGCCGGGCTGGAACAGGCGATCCTGGCGACCGCGCCGCTGTCGCCGCCGGCCATCCGCGCCGAGGTCACCGGGCTGGCCGCCCGCATCGAGAACGGCGACCGCCTCGCACCCTCGCTGCGCGCCCTGGCCGACCGGCTCGCTGACCCGACCGGGGACCTGGTGATCGCCGCGCTCGTGCTCGCCGCCGAGCAGCAAGCCCGCCAGCTCGGCGACCTGCTCGGGTCACTCGCCCACGCCGCCCGTGAACAAGCCTCCATGCGGATGCGCGTGGAAGCCGGGCGCGCCCGGACACGCACCTCGGTGCGGGTGATCGTGGGCACCACGATCGGCTTCGCGGTCGCCGTGGTGCTGCTCAACCGCCCGTACCTGTCGGCCTACGACTCGGCGGGCGGGCAGGTCGTGCTGCTGATCATCGGCGTGCTGTTCTCCCTCGGGTTCGCCTGGCTGGTGCGGATCGCGCGGGTCACCGAGCCGACCCGGTTCCTCTCGATCCGCGGTGACCTCGCCGCGAGCGATCCCTCGCAGGGCAACGAAAGGCGGGTGGAACGCCTGTGATCACCGCACTGGTTCTGGGAACCGGGCTCGGGGTTGGCTTGTGGGCGTTGGCGGTGTGGTTGTTCCCGCCGCGTCCCGCGCTGGGCGCGGTCCTGGCCCGCACGACCACTCCTCCGGCACCGACGCCGATCCTGGCCACCGAGGACACTGGGTGGGCCGCGAAGCTCGGCCGCCCGTTCATCGTTCCGCTGCGGTCCCTGGGTCTTCCCGGCGAACGGCTGTCCCGTGACCTCGCGGTCATCGGACGGCCGGTGGCCACGCACCTGGCGGAGAAGGCGACCTTGGCCATCGCCGCACTGCTCGCGCCGGTGCTGCTGCAACTGCTGCTCACCGCGGCCGATCTGTCGCTGGGGATCGAACTCCCCCTCGTCGCTGGACTCGTGCTCGCCGTGACCGGGTTCGTCCTGCCTGACCTGCAGGCCCGGTCGAACGCGGCGAAGCTGCGCTCCGGGTTCCGCCACGCCCTGTCCGCCTACCTCGACCTGGTGTGGATCACCCTGGCCGGGGGCGCCGGGGTGGACAGCGCGTTGAACGACTCGGTGGCCATCGGCCGTGGCTGGGCGTTCAAGCAGATCCGCCGCGCTCTGGACACCGCCCGGCTAACCCGTAGCACGCCGTGGGCGGCGCTGCGGCAACTCGGCGAGGAACTCGACGTCACCGAACTCGCCGAGCTGGCCGCCTCGGTCAGCCTGGCCGGCACCGAGGGCGCCAAGGTCCGCGCGAGCCTGGCGGCCAAGGCCGGGGCGCTGCGCACGCACCAGATCACCGACGCGGAGGGCGACGCCACCGCCGCGACGGAACGCATGTCGCTGCCGGTGATGGCGTTGTTCCTGGGCTTCTTGTTGTTCATCGCCTATCCAGCGCTCACGCAAGTCCTCAATGGACTGTGAGAAGCCGGTCACGGGCACCAGTTCCACGGGAAGGAGATCGCGATGCAACCCTATCTGATGGCGTGGTGGACGACGCTGAAGGCGCGGTGGGACGTGCTGCGCCGGGAACCCGAGGCGGGATACTCCACCGAGACGGTCCTGGTGACCGCGCTGCTGGTCGTGATGGCGTTGGCAGTCATCGCGGTCATCGTCGCGAAGGTCACCACCAAGGCCAACGGCCTCGACGTGTAACCGTGATGAGCACCCAACCCCGACTCGTGTTGGCACTCCGTCAACGGCAGCCACAGTACGCTCGGACGAAACTGGGTCTATCGCAGCATCGAGGATGCGGGCTGTCTGGGGCGAGGCGGGCCGTGTGCCGGGACCGGGGGTCGGTCAGCGCGGAGTTGGTGATCGCCACCCCGCTGCTGTTGCTGATGTTGCTGGCGATCGTGCAATTCGCCCTGTGGAGCCACGCCACCCACGTCGCCCAAGCCGCCGCCTCCCAAGGGCTCGCCGCCGCGCGAGCACAGAGCGGCACCGCGGCCGCGGGCGCCGCGAGCGCGCAGCGGATGCTCGACCAGCTCGCGCGGGGCCCGTTGACCGGGGCCAGCGTCAGCGCCGAACGCACCGCGACGTCGGCGTCGATCCGGATTTCGGGGACCGCCGCGTCGGTCATCCCGTTCCTGCGCCTGCCGGTGCACGCCGAGGCCGTCGGGCCGGTGGAGCGGTTCTTCGCCCTGGCAGGGAGGCCGTGATGACCGACTCGCCGACCAGTCGGGGCCGCGTCGAGCACGGGGTCGAGTGGGTGTTGTGGCGGCCTGGGCTGGACCTGGCCCTGGTTCGCCGCCAGGCCATCCGCGAGTCGGTGTCGGGCGAGACCGCACTGTACGGGGCGGTCGGGGTCGGGCTGGTCGGCTGGGGGTTGGTGGCCCTGCCGGCGATGTTGTGGCCGCTGTGGGCCGGGGGCGGCGCACTGGTGGCCTTCGCCGCTGTGTGGGCGCGGGTGGACTACCTGTGCTGGGGTCATGACCTGCGGCGCGGACGGTGGGAACGAGCGCGGGCCGATCGGGGGCACGGCGCGTTGTTCTTCCGCGAAGGCGACTTCGCTGGCCTGCCTGGACAGTGGCAACTGGTGGCGCGACGCGTCATCGAGTGTGTCGCGTCGCTGCACACCGGGCCGGCGGTGGGGTGGTTGGATCCTGAGCATCTTCGCGCCGCGCATCGGGTCGCGTGGGAAACCCTGGTGTGCCTGGACCGCAGCGCCCCGGCGCGCCTGATGGTGGAGCACCTCGACCGGACAGGCGAGTCACCCGAGGTCGTGGAGGCCACGCGCACCGAACTCGCCGCGCTCGACGAGTGCCTGCACGCGATCCTGCTGTGCCTGACGCGCACGGCCGAGCACGTCCTGGACCTGAACCGTCTGCTGGGCGACACCGCCGTCCCCGACACCGGGCGCTGCGACCGCGAACGCTGGCGCACCGAACTCGACGCCCTCCACCTGGACGCGACGGCACCGCCGGTGCAGACCGCTGCCGAGGTGCTGAGGGCGGTCGAGGCTCACGTCGCCGCTGCCCGCGACGTTCTCACGGCAGGGCTCTACCAGCGAGGTGCGTGTCCATGACCGCCAAGCAACACCTCGCCACCGCTCCAGGCCCGGCAGGCACGAACTCTGCGCGACGAGGAGGCAGTCCCGCCTCGCCCAGCGCCCGTCGTGTCTGGTCGCGCAAGGCCGCGGCGCGAGGGTGGTTGGCGTGGTGGCGCGCCGACCGCGGCTCCGTGGCGGCCGAGGTCACGCTGATGGCCCCGTTGCTGATCCTGTTGTTGGTGTTCGTGGCGGTGGTCATCCATCGGGGAGTCGACGCGCGGCTGCGCGTGAACGACGCCGCCCACCAAGCCGCCCGCGCGGCCAGCATCGAACGCAGCGGCCCGGCCGCGGTCACTGCGGCGCGGTCCGCCGCCGCCAGCGCCCTGGCAGCCGCCGGAGTCGCCTGCCAGTCGCTGGGGGTGGAGACCGCTACCGGCGGTCTGGTTCCTGGCGGGACGGTCACCGTCACCGTGTGGTGCACGGTCGACTTCAGCGACGCGCTCCTGCTCGGAGTCGCGGACCAGAAACGCTTGTCGGCCACCGCGAACGAACCCGTCGACACCTGGCGGTCGATCACGGTGAACACCGCCGGGGGCGGACGGTGAGCCGCCGGGGCCGTCATGCCCGCGCGAGGTGGTGGACACGATGCGAGCGGTGGTGGACACAGCGCCGGATTTGGTGGCGTGCGGACGAGGGTCGGGTGACCGCGTTCGTTGTGGTGCTCACCATCGGCATCCTCGCCCTGGCCGGGCTCACCCTCGACGGCGGCCTCGCGCTCGCCGCGAAGGTCCAAGCAGGCGGCCAAGCCGAGGCCGCCGCCCGCGCCGGCGCCCAAGCCATCGACCTGACCGCCTACCGCGCCACCGGCACTCTGCAACTCGTGCCTGCGCAGGCCGTCGCCGACGCCCAGAGCTACCTGGCCGGTGTCGGCGCGTCGGGCACGGTGACGGTGTCCGGGGACACCGTCACCGTCGCGGTCACCGCCGTCGAGCACACCCAACTGTTGGGCATGGTCGGCATCACCAGCTTGACCGTGCACGGACAGGGAAGCGCCCATCCGCAGCGCGGTGTGGCGAACATCGAGCCATGACCGCACCACCCGCCAGTACCCAATGCAGCACCTCCCAGGAAGGACCACCCGATGGCTACCGCTGAAGAGATCGAGCGCCG
Source organism: Solihabitans fulvus (assembly GCF_008386585.1). Lineage (GTDB taxonomy): Bacteria > Actinomycetota > Actinomycetes > Mycobacteriales > Pseudonocardiaceae > Solihabitans > Solihabitans fulvus. The sequence goes on along the minus strand of NZ_VUOB01000067.1, from coordinate 35,750 downwards.
TGTCGAACAGGCCGATACCGCGCGCAGCGCGAAGAGGGCTGCCGCGGCGCAGCAGGTCGGCGCCCTCGCGCAGCGCCGGGCCGCCGTTGCCGAGCAACTGGCCGACCTCGACGAACAACTCGGTGACGTGCTTGCCGCCGCCGGTGACGTCATGGACCTCGACGAGTTGGCTGGGTTCACCGATGTCTCGGCCGCTGATCTCACCCGGTGGCTCACGGCCCGGAAACCGCACCGCGGCAAGCGCAAGCGGCCAGCCGCGACCATGAAGAGCGACACGAACCGAGCACCGTCCACAGCGAGGACACCGACGGCTCGCCCGGCATCCACGCAGCCCGCGCCCGCTCGTGCCGACGGTGCGGATACGCCAGTGCGTGTCCCGGCGGAGGTGGCGTGAGAACGCCCGACCGGCCGGGCAGGCCGCGTTACGTCAGTCCACAGCCACCCGGCCCGCGCGCACCCGAGATCCCTCGGGGTGGTGACCATCGGGCATAAGCCCTGTACTGCCAAGGAATCGAGCTAGCCGTGACCGCAACCTCACATCGATCTCGCCAACAACCCGCGAGGCAACCCGGTCCAGGTCGTCGCGCCTGGCGAGTGGTGGCCGGAACCATCTGGTTCCTCGGCAGGCTCCTGCGGGGTTTGATCGCCGCCGTCGTGCTGGCCGCGCTCGTGGTCGGGTTGCCGTGGGCGTTGGTGCGCTACGTCGGATGGCCGCTGCCGCACCACGTCCCGACCTGGCCGGAGCTGCAAGGTTTCCTGCTCGCTCCGATGAGCGTCACGTTCCTGCTGGACTTCCTGGCCTGCGCCTGTTGGATCGTGTGGTTTTTCTTCACCCTCGACGTGTTGCACTGCACGGTCGAGGTCGTGCGCGACGCGCGGTGGCCGGACCTGTCCGCTGCTGGCCCGATGCACTCTCTAGCGGGTGTGCTGGTCGGCGCGGTCCTGCTCTCGGTGCTGGGCAACAACCGCCCCGCGCCCGTCCCGAGCGGCCCGCCCTCGGGCGCGTTGGGCACCGGGTCTCCGGTCGTCGCGACCGCGCATGCCTGGCAGCACTCCGCGTTCCCGAGCACGTTCACCGTGCGGCAGGCGGTGTTCACGACCTCGGCCATGGACACCACCGTCACCGACGCAAGCACGCCAGCGGTATCGCCTCCGGTGTCGGTGATCGTGCGGGCGCCGGCCAACGGCGTGTACGACTCGTTGTGGCGGATCGCGCAGCGCACCCTGGGGGATGGCAACCGGTGGCCGGAAATCTGGCACGCCAACGAAGGCAAGTCGCAGCCCGGCGGCCGGACGTTCACCCAGCCCAGCCTGATCTACCCCGGACAGGAACTCTCCCTCCCCGCCACCGCGACCACGCCGCCCGCAGCACCGCCGGTGAGCGCGCCGCCACCGGCTCCCGACCCCACGTCCCCTCCACCGGCCACGTCACCGTCGCCCACGACCCCAACTTCGTCGGCCAGCTCGCTGCCGACGACTCCGGCACCGACGACCCAGCACGCGCCAGCGACGGGCACCGGCACGCCAACCTCGACTCGGGAACCGGGCTTCCGCTGGGAGCCGGACCTGTTCGTCGGCCTCGGGCTGGCCGCCGCGGTCAGCGCCGCGTTGGTGATCGCGCGCCGCCGCTACCGCGCCCGATACCAGCCCGGCAGCGGCGATCGCGACGACTTCCCGGTCGCGCCGGTGGTCTACCAACTGCGGCTGGCGCACCTCCGCGCCGAGCAGGACGACGACAGCGACCCCGACGACGACCTCGACAGCACACCGTCCCCACGCGGGGCCATTCCTGCGGTGCGGGTGATCGGCGCACCCGAGAACGGCTCCGACCAGGACCCCGCACTGGCCGCGCGGCTGGGGGTGCGTGACGGCCGGGAGATCGCGCTGAACCTCGCGGTCGCCCGCGGCCTCGGGCTCGTGGGCGCCGGTGGCCCAGCGGCGACGCGCGCGTTGCTGGTGACCGCCCTGAGCGTCAGCAACGCGCGCCAGGCGGGCGCGGCGGCCGGGACTGGGGTCCTCATCCCGGCCGAGGATCTCGTCCCGCTGCTGGGACGCGGGGCCGCTCACACGAGGTTGCCCGCCGCGCTGCCCGTGGCCGACAGCCTTGAGGCCGCGCTGGACGCGCTGGAGGCCGAGATCCTGGTCCGCGCGGGCGCCAGCCCCACGTCCACGGGCGAGCCCCGATCGTGGCCCACGCTGGTGCTGGCCACCACGGTGCCCGCCCACCAGCGTCCTCGGCTGCAAGCGGTCCTGGACAACGGCGCGCAGTTCGGGATCACCGGGCTGCTGCTGGGCCAGTGGCAACCCGGCGTCACCGCCTACATCCGCGCCGACGGCACCGTGTCGGCCACCAGCCCCGGCCTGGGCGAAGCCCTGCGCGGCAGCCAGATGTTCCGCCTCGGCGAGGATGACACCGCTGCCCTGCTGAAGCTGCTGCACCAAGCCGACCCCGAGCCCGCCGCCCCTGGCGAGGCGCTCGCCGCGCCGAGGCCACGACCGCGCGTCGCACCGCCGGCCACCCAGTCCGCCCCCGCGCCCACGAGGGTGGCTCCCGAGCGAGGCGACGACGTCGGCAGTGTGCTGCCGATCAGTGACACCGAACTGGAGGTCATCGCCAGGGCCGAGCCGCCGGTGGTGACCGACACCGAACTGGAGATCATCGGCCCGCGTCCCGTGCACACGCCCGGCGTCCGGCTCCGTCCCAGCCCGTCGCTCCCGGAGCCCGTCACAAGCCCGGAACCCAGCGGCAGGCCATCGACCACCGTTGGCGAGGTCGGCCAGGCGACCAGCGAGGGCTCGGCGGCGCCGGCCGCGGTCGGCGAGGCCGTCAGCGCCGACGGGTGGCCTGCGATGCCGGTGCGCGTCGATGTGCTCGGCGCCCCGAGGATGTTCTGGCGACCCGACACCGACATGAGGGACGCGCGGGAGATCACGGGGGTGTTCCAGCCACGCACCCGTGAATTGCTGGTGTTCCTGGCCTTGCACCCCGACGGCGCCAGCCGCGAGGCGCTGGTGGCGGCGTTGTGGTCGGACACGCCGCCGGAGCGCTCGACCAACTCGCTGAACACCGCCTTCTCTCGGCTTCGGCGCTCGGTGAGCGCCGCCACCGGCGGCGCACTGTCGGAGATCGTCGTGGCGGGGGAGAACCGCTACCGGCTGGACCCCGCACTCGTGGATGTCGACTTCTGGCACTTCGACGCCGCCGTGGCCGCGCGCCGGGGCGCCGGGACCGATCAGCGCCGGGTGGGTGCCTACCGGGCGATGGTGGACAGCTACGGCGGCACGCTGGCCGACGGCATGTCGACGGAGTGGATTGAGACCGCCCGTGAGGCGATCCGCCGCGACGCCATCGACGCCGTGGCCGCGCTGGCGCGCGCCCTGTTCGCCGATGACCCGCAGCAGACCCTCGACCTGCTGGAGATCGCCCGCGCGTTCGACCCGCACAACGAGGCCCTCTACCGCGACATCATGCGGCTGCAGGAACGCCTCGGACTGATCGACGCCATCCCTCGCACCCTGACCCTGCTGACTACCCGGTTGGCCGAGGTCGACAACCGGCCCACCGAGCACGCGATCGGGCTGGCCACCCGCCTACGGCAACGCCACGACGACAGGCCCTCCGCGCAGCCCAGAGCAGTCACCGGCGGATGGACGTGACCGCTCCGCGGCCCGGCGGGTGAACGAGATGGTCGCCGGGCAGGCCCGACGCCGTCATCTCGGGCCGGGCTCGGGGTGGTCGTTCCCTATCAGTCGTCTTCGTCTTCATCGTCGTCTTCGTCTTCGATATCGCCATCGCCGAGCTCGTCGATTCCGGTGAGCGTGCCCATGTCGCGACCGCGCTGCCGGCTGTACGCCCGAGCCTGCGCGATGAGTTCCGGGTGCGCCTCTATCCAGGCGAGAAGCGGCTTGGTCAACTCCAACGACTCCACCACTTCCGCCTTGACCGAGTAATAGACCCGAGGCGGAAAGGCTTCCGTGTCGCGCGTGCGCGTCACCAGACCCGCTTCGGTCAACTTTTTCACTGTGCGCGCCAGGTAGCTATCATGCAGGACGGCACGTTTATCCGACCACTCTTTGCCGATGGAATACGAGTTGATCGTGGAAAGAATGTCTTTGCGTCGCATCGGGCCGTTCGAGAGCACGACCAGGATGGCTGGCACCCACTTGTCCCCGAACAGGTACTTCAGGTCATCCAAACCCCGAAGAAGGTTCTCGTCCCTGGCTGTCATCGCACCTCCCCACGCACACCGCCCCGGCTCTCCCGCCGCGCCCGTCGCGCAGTCCTGCGGCGACACGCCCTCAGCGGCTGTCGCCTGCGCGGTCGCGCCTGGTCACCGCCATCGTGGTGCCAATCTCGGATTCCTCGTGTCGTGATGACGGAGATCTCCACGTTACGCCGAACGGATGAACCACCCCACCGTATTCCTACTCAAAGCGAAATCCGCCTCACTGTCACGACAAGTAGCCAATCTAAAGATCGTTTACACGCACGGTGACTTCCATTGGAGGTTCATACGGGGGATCATGATGGGGTTCATACGGGGGATCACGTTAGGGAACCACCCCCAGCGGCTCGTGAAGACGCAGGTCAGCGACCCCGTAGGGGGATCCGCTGGTATCCCAGACTCGCTTGACCACAAGCCGGAAGACACATCGGGGCGGGCTGGTTGGTCAGCGTCCCCCCATCCTCACCTGCCTCGCTTTCACTTCTTCTCTCACCTATTCAAAACTCCCCTTTCCTCATTCTATTATTTAATTGTTCCTCCTTCCTTTTCGTTACACCTCCGCTCCCGTCGTTGCCGCTCCCTTGTACGATGCCCGGCGCGCGGCCGGGTCGCTGACCTGCGCGAATCGTCGACGGGAATGACGGGAATTCCGACCGTACGGACGGCTTTCTATTCACCAACAATGACGGTGGCGCGTCCGCGCGAAAAGAGTCTTGTAAATGGGTGGCGGTTTCTATTGCGCGCGGCGCGGCGCGGAGTCATAATTGAATTGTCGCCGGGGGAACCGGAAACCACACCGAATACCACGCCCGGCGCGAGCTATGTCCGACGAATGGGAGCCGATCATGTGCTACGCCGACATCGCCACCGAATACGACGGCACGGTCACCGCGTTTTGCTATTGCGGGTGGGTCGAGTACGGGCACAACACGGAATCGGCCGACGCCGCCGCCTACGCCCACCAGAACGCGCCCGACGACATCGACGACGACGCGCCCGCCACCGCCTGACACCCGCGCACAAAGATCGGAAAGGACGCCGTGCGATGACCACGCCAGCCACGCCGACGACGACCGCCCCGGCGGCATCCGGCACGACCACCGCCCCGGCGGGCGGGCGGTTGCCCAACGGCGAACTGCGCCGACAGGTGGCGGAAGTCCTCGCCGCCCGCGCGGGCACGGAACTGACCCCGCGCGACATTTCCGCCGCGCTCGCCGGGCGGTCGTCGGGCGCGATCGGCAACGCGCTCGCCGCACTGACCGCCGGTGGCTACGCCGAACAGACCTCGACCAAACCGATCCGCTACCGATCGACCCCGACCACCGCCGACGCCGCCACCGCGCCCGTGGCGATCCCGTCCGGCACGCCCCGCCGCCCCCGCGCAACGCCGCCCGCCACCACGCCGCCGCCCGCCCCGTCGGCGGTTCCCACCGTGACCGGTCCGGTCACGCGCCCGAACGGGCAGCTCTACCACCCGCGCACGCTGTCCGGGTGCCGGACGTGACCGCGCTGCACAAATTGCGCGACGCCGGGGTCGCCGCCCTGATGTACGGACCACCCGGAACCGGGAAAACCTCGGTGATCGAAGCCGCGTTCGGTGACCTGATCACCATTCAGGGCGACGGGGACACCACGGTCGCCGACATCGTGGGCGAGTACACCCAAACGCCGGACGGGAAGTTCGTGTTCGTGCCCGGTCCGCTACCCCGCGCGATGCGCGAAGGTCGGACCCTGTTCATCGACGACGCCACCCTCATACCGCCGACCGTGCTCGCTGTGGTCTACCCCGCGATGGACGGACGCCACCAGATCATCATCAAGGCCAACGGCGGCGAAACCGTCGACGCCGCCCCCGGTTTCTACGTCGTGGCCGGACACAACCCCGGCGTGCACGGCGCGGTGCTGTCGGATGCGTTGGCGTCGCGGTTCTCGGTGCAGATCCAGGTGTCCACCGACTACGACCTCGCCGTGCAACTCAAGATCGACACGAAAGCCGTTGCGGTGGCGCGCAACCTGGCGACCCGGCAGGCAGGCGGCGAGATCAGGTGGGCACCACAATTGCGCGAGCTGTTGGCTTTTCAGAAGGTCGCCGACGTGTTGGGCGTCGACGCCGCCGCCGGGAACCTGATCGGCACCGCCCCGGAAGAGGACCGCGACATCGTGGCCACCGCCGTACGCACCGCCTTCGGCAAAGCCGTTGCCCCACTGGCACTCGGTGCCCAAATCTAGCCACCCGCCACCCGCCACCCGCCACCCGCCACCCGTTCGACCGTCCGGAAAGGACCGCCCGCCATGACCGCGCACACGATCACCGACCCCGCCGCCACCGGTTCGGCCGTGTTCCCCGCCGCCCCCGGATGGGACACTCTCTCGGCCGCGCTGACCGCCGAGGTCCCCGTGATCGCCGACCGCGACGACCTGCTGGTCAGCATCGCGCCCGGTGCCGGACACGGTGCCCCGGCGTGTTTCCTGCCTGCCACAGCCATGATCGAAGTCGACGGTGTCCACATGCCGGTCGACCCCGCCACCGCCCGCCCGCACCTGACCAGCGACCGCACACGCTACGCCCCGATGTGGGGCGCGATGACCCACGAATGCGGGCACAGCAAACACACCCGGTGGCACACGGGCGTACCCGCCGACACCGACCCCGAGGTCGTTGACGCCGCCCTGCTGTTGGAAGAGCCCCGGATCGAACGCGCACAGGTCCGCCGCCGCCCCGACGACCGGCACTGGTTGCGCGCGTGCGTGAAGACCATCGTCACGGGCGGGCTGACACTGGACGACCCCAAATTCCCGGCGAAAATGACCCCGCGCGACGCCGCCCACACCGCCGCCCTGTTTTTGGGACGCACCGACGGCGGCATCCTCACCCGAGCCGAAACCGCCCCGGTCGCGCGTGCCGTGGAAACCGTGCTCGGCGAGGAGAAACTCGCCCGACTGCGCGCGGTGTGGCGCGCGGCGTTCCGGGTCGCCGACGACGACACCGACGCCATGCTCGACCTCGGCCGTCAGTGGTGCGCGATCATCGGACCCGACCCCGACACCACCCCGCCGCACCTGTCCGACCCCGACGCCGACACCGACGACCCCACCGCCACGCCCGCCCCGTCCCCGTTGGCGGACGCGATCGGCAAGACGCTGGGCAAGGTCGCGCGGGCGGTCGCGCGGGCAAAGCTGCCCGAGGACCCCGCCGAGATCGCCGCCCGGAAGAAGGCCGCCACCGACGCCGCCCGCGCGAAGGCGGACAAGGCCGCCGAGAAGGTGTTCGACACCGCGCCCGGTAGTTCCGGTGACGGCGACACGGAAACAACCGGCACCCGCCCGCCAACCACCGCCGAACGGACCGCCGCGCGTGTGCTGTCGCGCGCGTTGACCACCGCCGGGGTCCGTGAGCGGGTCGTCACGAAGTCGACCTCGCCGATCCCGCCCGGACGGTTGCGGATGCGGGGCGCGGTGCAACGGGAAGCGCAACGCGCCGCCGGGGCCATTCCCACCGCCGAACCGTTCACCCGCACCACCCGCACCCCGGTGCCCACCCCGCCACTGCGGTTGGGCATCGCGTGCGACGTGTCCGGGTCGATGGGTGCCTTCGCGGGTCCGGTCGCCTCGACAGCGTGGATCATGGCCAACGCCGCCGCGCAGACCTCGATCCCCGCCGACACCGCCACCGTGATCTTCGGCGCGCATGTCCGCCCGATCACCCGCCCCGGCACCACCCCCAAAGCCGTGACCGAGTTCGCCGCGAACGACGACTGGGAAGCCGTCGACACCGCGATCGACGCCCTCGACGGCGCGCTCGGGCTGTCCCAACCCGGTGCCGCGCGGCTGCTGGTGATCGTGTCCGACGGGTTCGTACCCGACCTGGTGCGGCGCAACGCCCAGCGGCTGGTCGATCGGTTGCGGGCCACCGGATGCGCGGTGTTGTGGCTCGCCCCGCACGGCTACAGCGAACCGCTGACCGGGGCGACCATGCACGTGATGACCGACCCCACCGCCACCGCGCAGGCCATCGGTCGCGCCGCCACCGCCGCCCTGCGCGCCGCCACCCACTGAACCGCCCGGTTGGGGGCGGGATTCTCGCCCCCAACCCCCAAGAAACCGGCCACCACTCGACCGAACACACCAGAGGTGATCACCATGTACGGCAACCACATCGCGACCGTGGGCGAGCTGACCGCCGCACTCGGCCGCTACGACCCCGCCACCCCCGTCCGGTTCGCCACGCAACCCCACTACCCGCTGGAGCACACCCTCGGACAGGTCGCGTGCACCCCGGACGACGCCACGCACAACGGCACCCCGCCCACCGACCCGCCCGTGGTGTGGCTCGCCGTCGGCGAGCAGGTCGGTTACCTGCCCGCACCCGCCGCCGACGCGTTGGGGTGGTCGTGATGACCACCACCGCGCCCGGACTCTCCGAGCGTGCCGTGCGCGCCGCCCACGCCCACCGCACCGCCGACCCCGACGGGTTCAGCCGCCGCCACGACCCCGACCAGTGGAACCGGTGGGCACGCCGCGCCCGCGTCGCCCGCACCATCGCCGCCGCCCTGCAGGTCAGTGTCGACACCGTGCTGGTCACCGACGACCCGCACCACCAGTACCCCACCCGCACCGGACCGGTCCCCGGAGACCTGATCACCGTCACCGACCCGGTAACCGGACGCGCGTGGCGGTTCATCCCCGACTTCACCACCCCCGGCGACGGATGGCTACTCCTGGACCAGTGCCCCGACTGCGCGACCGAAGTCCCCCTCACCCGCATCGCCACCCTGAGCGACCTCGGCGACTACCTCGACCCCGACGGCGACGCCCCCATCGCCGACGAGGCCCGCGACGACTCGAACCACCAGCCAGACTGCGCCCTCGTCCTACCCACCCTGGGACAACTGACGACCTCGAACCCAGAGACCTGACCTCAACGACGCACGAACCACACGGGAGATACCGATGCTCATCGAACAAGACTGGAGCCCCGGCGTGTGGATCGACGGAGAACCGTTCACCACCGCCGACACCACCGACGCCTTCGGGGCCTTCGCCCACCACGTCCACGACGACCTGCTCGCCGCGCGCGCCGCCGGACGCATCCCGGCACACGTGCAGGCCACGATCAGCGCCTCCACCATCACACCACTGTTCGGCGACACCCCGCCCGTGCTGCTGTTGCACATCCGGTTCACCGGACTCCCCGAACCTCAGCACGCCCCCGCGCGAGACGAGGTCACCACCGAAGCCTTCACGAGCCTCGACCGTCGCGGTGCCCAACACCTCACGCCCGACCAACTCGGCCAGTACACCGGTGGCCTGTTCTTCGTCGACGAGCACGACCAGCCACAGGCCAACCGGGGACACAAGCTCCACCGTGACACCCCCGCCACGCCGAGGTCGGACTGAACACCCCTCCCAGGATCTCCCATTCCGCGCCACGCATACGCATCGGAGGATTCCGGCACCAGCGACGCGCCCGTCATGCCCACCACTTCGTACCACCCGAAGGAGGACATACCACAATGGACTCGATTGTTCTCGGCACTGGAATACTGCGCTGGCAACGATACGAACGCCAGACCGACCGCTACGGCACCGTCAACCTCGACCGCGCACCCTACGGCGAATCCGTCGACCTCACACCCTTTGACACCGCTCCGGTCGGCACGCGCGGCCGGTTGGTGGCCGTCATCGTGGATACCCGCCGCTCGCCCCATTGCGGCGACCTGGCGCGCGGTATCACCCCGACCACCCCACAAGCCGGTGAGGAGATCACCCTGGGCACAGGCACCCTGTTCGTCCAGGAATTCGACCACGGCAGCACCGAGATCGGTCTCGCGCCCGACGACGACCGCTACGAGGACTGGCTGGACCCGCAGGCGCTGTATCGCTGCCACAGCCAGACCGTCCGATTGGAACTGCGGTCAGACGAGTCGGTGCCGGTGCGACCGTTCACCGTGCTCGACGCCGTGAGTGCGTTACCGGCCCCCACCTACGGCCACGACGCCGAACACCGCATCGACCCCGGACGGCATCGCGCGATGCCTACCTCATCGAGCACCCCACGACAGCGTCACCTTCGTCAAGTTCCACCGCGACCAGTGCCCGTTGGTCACCAGCTCGGGCAACTCAGGACTGCGGCGTGCTCCTTCAATCCTCCACACCGGGCATAAAGAACCGTACGCACAGGGAGAGATCACCATGACTCACCATGTACCCGAGACCGTGGTCCGTCGCTTCACCGACAACAGCTGCGCGGTGACCACGGTCGTCGCCGATCCCGCCGACGCGCAACAGGTGTTGTACGGCACCGTCACCCGTGACGGCGTGCTCGTCGGCAGCTACTACTGCGCCGACCGCGTCCGCCAGACCGACTGGCGCATCGTCACCGCCGACGGCGACCACCTCACTCTCGACGACCGACCCGTGAATCCCGTCTCCGAGCCCGCCGCCGTCCTCGTGCTGACCACCGTCCTCACCGGACACGACCAACGCGAGATCCAACAGCAACTCCGAGACGCCACTCGCCCTCCGCCGTGACCGGCGATGTCCACCACCGCCGACTTCTACGACGGGCGCGGACCCCACGCGGTGTGGCTGGGCTCGCTCCAAGGCAACGCCGACCCCGAAACGGTGTGCGGCATCGGATGCGGGCGGCTGGTACTGACCGCGACAGACCCATTCACCTACGCCGTGGCCGACCTGCTCGACGTGTGGGACGACGAGGACCTCGGACACGGCTTCCGCCCCGAGGCGGGGTGGCCGTGGTTGTGGCCCGACAGTCGGGAAACCGACTGAGTGTTCAGCTTCGTCCACGGTCGGGTGTGGATCACGACCGGCCGCGCGTGGCTGCCCGCCGGGACCCCGGTCGAGCACTAGAACTCACAGAACAAGCCACGGGAGGAAAGTCATGGCTGGGGACAGCGAACAGAGTGTGCAGAACAAGACCTTCGACGGTCTGGCCGCCGTCAGGGAACGGTGCCCGGACTGCGACGTCGCCATCGGCGAGGAGCACACCGACGGGTGCGATGTCGCGCGTTGCGTGGTCAACGGACGGCAGCAGCTGGGCTGCGAGGCGAACCATGACTGCGGTGGGGACGTGTGGAGCGGCTGGTGGCCCGGCGAGGTCGACTGCCAGCGACTCGGCTGGATGATCGGTCCCGGTTTGCCTGACCTCAACCGCCTCTACACCGAGGCCGTGTGGGATTCCCAGAAGCGCCAGTGGGTGAAACCCACATGAACCCGTGTCTTTCCTCGCCATACGGAGACTCCCGCGACCGGCGCCCTCGACGAGGGGCGCCGGCCGGCCGTCTTCCGTCGATGAACAACCCCACGCCCGCCTGTGGCTTCGACAATGCCCCAGGGCGACGAGTTCCACCCGGGGCACCGGACCGCAGTCCCGCGACCGAGAATGAGTGGAGGACACCATGAGCGAGGACAGTGCATCGGAGACGCGAGACAAGGTCGTCCGGCTCCTTGACTACGAGGCGACGTGCCCGGACTGTGGTGTGTCTGTCGGCGAGGAGCACAAGTTCGATCCTGACGACGGTGGATGCGACATCGCGATCTGCATCATGACCGGCTTGCAGCGGCTGATGTGCGACCTCGACCACGACTGCGGCCGAGAAAAGTGGACCGGCTGGCGACCGGGCCTGACCGAGTGCGAGGAGTTCGGCTGGCTACTCGCGCCGGGCTGGCCCGACATTCCTCGTCTCTACACCGAGGCGGTGTGGGATCCCCAGAAGTGCCGGTGGGTGAAGCCCACCTAACCCACGTCGCCCTTGCCGTTCCCGGCAGGTTCCACATCCAGCGCCCCCTCGATGTGCCCGCCAGGCGGCCTTCGCTCTCGATGAGCACCTCGGATCCGTTGGAGGTTTTCCAGCCATGGCTCGCGAACATGCCGACTTCTATCGGAGTACCGGACCGGATTCCCGCTGGCTGGGCTCGCTGGCCGAGATCAGCGGCCCGCCCAGGTAGCGCGCCTGGACGCGCGAGCTGGTCACTGCGGGACCACGGGCGTGCTGTCCGCTCTCGATCCGGACACCTACGAGACGGCCATCGCCGCGCTACTCGACACCACCACCACCGCGACACGGAGGCCGGCTTCGTCGCGGTCCCTGGTCTCAGCGAGGATCTGGGCTGGCCGTGGCTCGCGGCCACCAGCGCTCGGTGGTTCCCGTACGCCTTCACCGACCGAGGTGTCCGCGCCTCGGTGCGCGGCGGCCCCTGGTTCACCCCCGACCTCGACCACCTCCCCGACTACGGTGCCACGACCGGGACCGGCCCGGACGCCGAGCTACCCACGATAGGCGACACCGCGCCGAAGACCGCGACCTTCACCTGGAAAGGCTTTCGCGGCCTCCCGATTCCGATCACGCAGACCCTGCCGCCCGTGCCGCAGACCTACCTCACCCACCGCGGCGAGGTCGCCCTCGTCGGGGGCCGGCGCCGCGGAGCTCGTGCTCGGCCGGCGCTGGCCTCTCACGGACCTCAACCGGGCCGCAATCCACAAGGTCACCCTTAGCCTGCTGGCGCCTGGCCCCGCACCGAACCTCTACGAACTGCCAGAGAACGCGCCGTTCGCCTACGAGCGCGTGGTGGCCGCCTTCGCCTTCCTCGTCGACGCCGACTGCTACGCCGAGGGCAACAACCCCGAACTCGGCCACGAGCTGCTGGCCTCGGCCGCGTCGGTCGCCGCCCAGGCCGTGACCGCTCACCGCACTCACGAGCCATACCCGTGGCCACCGCGCTGACCACCTGGAACGAAAGGCTTCGTCATGGGCTTCACCGGATCACTCATCCTCGCCCGCACCCCGGTGCCGCTGGCTGACCTTCGTCCCGGCCCTAGTCGGGCGGCGATGCGGAATCATCCCGCCATATTGGGCGATCGTGTCGAGTCAGTGATCAAGCAGACGGGAATGTGGTTGTGTCCCCACGGCGTCACCGTGGGGACACAACCACATTTCGGGCGCGGGCTCGGTTAGTTCGTCGGTGCGGGTGCAGTCGTCTCCGCTGGGGCGAGCGCGAAACGCCTCGGCTTGTCCTGGGTCTTCACCGCGACGCCGTCCTCGACGAGCTTGTCCAGCGCGTTGCTCACCGCACCCGAGGACTTCCCGGCCAGCTCCTTGGCGATCGCGGTCGGACCGAACTCCTGACCGGGGTGGTCGCGCATGAAGTCCTCGACCATCCCGCGCAGTGCGCCCGGTGCCAACCGCTCCTTGTCGTTCCCCTTGCCGCCCGTCGCGGTGTCGGCGGCGGTCTCCGCGCCATCGTCTGCGGCGTCGGTCTGCTCAGCGGCGACGGGCTCGGCCTGCGCCGGGTCGGTCTCCTCGGTCTCGTTGTCTGCGGCGTTGGTCGTTTCGGTGTTCACCGGTGGGGTGTTGTCGTTCTCGGTGGGCGTGATGGCAGCGGCCTCATCCGGGCTGTCCAGGGCGGCCTGCGCGTTTTCCGCCGAGTGAACGTCCTCGGCTGGGGTGAGGTCACCCTGGTCGACCGATTCGGCGTCGACCGGTTCTGCGACGGTGGTGTGGGTGGCGTCCTTCTTAGCGGGCGGAGTGGCGGCCTCGGCCTCGTCCGGGGCGACCGGGCTGTCCTGGGTCGTGCCTGCCGAGTCGATATCCTCTGCCGGGACGGCGCTACCCTGGTCGACCGGTTCGGCGCCGATTTCGGTGATGGCCCACAGGTCGGCGGCGCGCCGACCGCCCTCACCGAATCCGACGCGCGTGACGGTGCGGGTGACGCTGCCCTCGGCCGCCCACTTGACGAGGATCTTCTGCGCAGTCGACTTCCCGATCTTCGCCGCTGCCGACAGGTCGGCGGCGGTGCTGTTCGGGTTGGCGTGCAACGCCTCCCACAGCTTGTCCTCGGTGTCGGTGCGGACCTTCGCGGCGGTGTCCTGGTCGGGAACCGACCGCAGCGTGCTGCCGGAACCGGTCGTGCCGGTGGTGGTGGTGGTGGTGGTGGTGGTGGTTTTGCGGGTGCGGGTCTTGCTGGACATGACGTCCCTCGATTCGCGGTTCGTGATCGGTGGTGTGGTCATGCCCCGGCCGGAGCGGATGTGGCCCCCGGTGCGCTACCGGCGTGTGCGGGCTACATCACTATGGACGCTTCCTGCAGCCCAAGAAGTCAAGCGCCGTCGGCAAACACGACGACCGTCTCATGTGGAACGTGCCGTAGAGCTGGGAATTATTACGCCACACGGGTCCACCTCAACGCCGACGGGCACAACACCGTTGACAAACCCCGACGCACGAAGCGTGCATACAGGTCGGCCAATTGGCCACGACAACCGCGAGCCCGAAGGGACGCATCAACATGCCGACCGATGACGTCACACCACAGACACCCGAAACGGCTCCTGACTGGGCCATAGACCGATCGCGAACCGAATCCACACCCGAACACACCACCGCACCCACCGGGCCGTCACAGCCGCAACACGAGGCGTCGGCACGGGAATGGCAGGGACTGCCGCCCGATGCCCTGATTCTCGCCCCGGTGTCGGCCACCGCCACACCGATGCGGTCCCCGGACGGCGTGTGGGGGATGCTCGTGCTGGCCGTGGACATCATCGGCGACACCGACCCCGATCGCGCGGGCGAGGTGGCCCTGTTCGCCGGACAATGGGTCGCTGACCAGCCCTCGGCCGACGACCAGTACGACGGGGATCTCGTCGTACGCCTGACTCACCCGACCGATCTGACCTACCCGTCGCCCCGTGACCACGCAGTCGATGTCGAGATGCTGCTGGCCCACCAGGGCCGGTGGCGGCGAGTCGGCCAGTGGTTCGGTGTCGACGACCGCTGGCCGCTCATCGTCGCGCCGACTGCCGCCACCGTGATGGGGCTGCACTGCGATCTCAACGAGGCGATCGCGGGGTTCGAGGCGACGCTGCCGCCCGACGTCGGGGCGGGTGGCGAGTTGGGGGCGCGGATTCGAGAAGACGGAACGGTCGTCCTCACTGACGGGCGAGTGTATGCGACCCCGTCCGGTGCTGCCACCGCCCTGAGCGGCTACCCGCAAAACGGGTGGGCGGTGCTCAGGACGTCCGACGGACGGACCTTGGACGAGTTGCGTGCCGAGCTGCGCGCACGGCGCGGGAACTGACTCCGCGCAGACCGTTTCCTCCTTCGTTCACACCGGGTTGTGCCGCGCGGCGATCGCGTCGCCGTGCGGCACAACCCGGCCACCCGGAAGGGATCGGCCATGACTTACATGAAGTCCACAGTGGATTGTTCTGTCCTGTGGGGCGCACGAGCCGGGGTCGGCCCCGGCTACACCTTGGAGGCCGCCGCCGTCAGGCTCATCGAGGACATCGCCGAGTTGCGTGAGGAGGGCGGCATCCCGCAACACGTGCGCACCGCCATCGGGATCTTGCCGCAGCAGCGGGTGTTGGAGATCCGGGTCCAGGGCCTGTCGGTCGAGGCCGACCCCGACCGCATCACCATCCGCGAGGTGACCACCGCGCTGTTCGAGTTGGCCAGCTACCACAACATCGTGGTCCTCGACGGCGTGACGCCGCCGCTGTTCACCCAGCGCATCCTGCTCCTCGACTCCGACGGCAGCCCTTTCAGTGCTATGGTGGGTACGGCCGTCGGCGATGTGGAACCCGTTACGGGGCAACCGAACCAGCCGGGCGCGTAGCTCCAGCGTAGTCGTCTCCCTTGTACCGGTAGGGCTGGATTTTCACGACCTGCCCGAAATCCGGCGCGTCGATCATCATCCCGTCACCGATGTAGAGCCCCACGTGGTGGATGTTAACACTGGCGTTGCCGTAGAATACGAGATCACCGGGCAGAAGGGGCTGCCCGTCGGGCACGCGCGGCCCCGCCCGGAACTGCGCATCCGCCGTGCGGGATAGCGTGAGACCGGCCGCCTTGTAGGCTGCCGAGGCGAGCCCGGAGCAGTCAAAGCCGCCGTCGGTCCCGCCATTTCCTCCCCACACATACGGCAAGCCTCTTTGCCCACAGGCATAGTTGATGGCGGTCAACGCAACCGAGTTGGTAGCTTGGATGGCGTTGCATTCGCCCGCGCCTACCGACGCGGCGGCATCCGAGTACTTGTCAACCGAAGCCGAATTTTTCAGTGGCGTGGTGCGCTGAGCGGGGACTGAAATGTTGGCATGCGGCTTGAAGGAGCTGCAGCAGGCGCGGTGAACATTTCAGTGCGGTGATCTCAGCAAGAGGTCTACGGGAGCGCAGGGCAGTGGGTGAGCGTCAGAATTCCGTCGCTGCCGTCATCGCGATCGTGGATACTGCGGCCATGCGGCATCTGGCGGAACGGGCCATCGCCCACGTGACGTCGCTGGCGACGGGCGAGCCGGTGGATCCGTCGGTGCGGGTGACGCTGCACTTCCACCCTGATCGACTCGTGGCCGGGACGCCGATCCTGGAGCTCATGGCCGGTGACGGTGTGTACCGCTCGCAGTTCGAGACCGGGACCAGCAACGGGGGCCTGACCGCACACCCGGGCGGTGACCGCTGGCGATGGGAGAGCCGGATCTTCGCCGGGACCTACGATGACGCGCCGGCGACAGAACGGCCGAAGTACGGATCGCTCAACTTCCGCCGCCGCCTGGTGGGCGGCTCACCGCGCTTCGGCTCGGCCTACCTGCGCCTGGCCGATCACACCCTGGCCGGTGCCACGTTCTGTTATCCGGATAGCGCACTCGGGCCCCAGCACTTCGGTGTGGCGTCGAGACTGTCGACGCTGATCGCGTTGGCCGAGGCCGACGATAAAGACGCGCTCGACGATTACATCGAAGCCCATGTGCACGGTGTGGTCGACCTCCGCCGTGACGTCGAAGCGCTGGTCCTCGACCCCTGCTACCGAGGCACCCCGACCGAGACCGCGGCCCGGCGGTTGGCCTGCCCGATCGAATGGCACGGCGGGTTCACCCTGACCACGGCCGAGCTGCGCCGACACCCCGAGTACCGCGGGCCCGAGTTCGTGCGCCTCGGCGTATCTCTCGCCCGCGACGGCCGTCTCGATCCGCGCGTCATCGGCGACGCGTCCCGCACCGGTCACCACGACGAGCAGGCCCTCAAACGGGTCTGGCACTACGTGGCCAGGTTCGGCGCCCCGGAGATGCGGGCGCGACGAATACCCTGATGATGTCTGCGATACGCCTACTGGCACCTCTCAGTGAGGTGACCTCACCAAGATTCTGGTGTTGAGCAACGAGGGATAGGCGCGGAGCTGCGCCGACAGTCTGCTGGAAATCAGCCGGCTTTGGCTGTGGTCTTGCTGGTGGTCGTGGTCCGGCACTGGGTGCGTCGGTAGGTCTGTTGGGCGAGTTCGCTGATCTCGATGCTGTCCATCAGGTTGCGGGTGATCGCTTCGTCGCCGGTGAGGATGGCTTCGATGGCGGACTCGCGGACGAGGTCGGACAGGCCGCAGATGCTACCGCCGGTGCGGTCATGTAGGTAGCGCCAGAGTCTGGTGAGGCTGCCGCGTTTGTGTTGGTAGAGCAGCAGAGCGTCTTCCATGGCCTTGACCACGGCGGCCCATTCTTGTTGGCCGGCGGTGTTGGTGATGCTGAAGGGAGACATCTTGTGCAGGGTGTTGCGGCCGGAGGTCTGGGTCGCCCGGCTGCTGCCGTTGCCTTCGAGGAACAGGCCGGAGGTGGCTAGGTCGGCGCCGGTGTAGATGAACGTGGCGGCGGTGTGGTTGGCGAGGTATTTGAGGTGGTCGTTGACGACTTTGCCTTCGCGGGCGGACAGGTCGAGGAAGTGCACGTCGTCGATGATCACCAGCTCGGTGCCGCAGAGTCGCATCGCGTCGAGCACGGCGGTGGTGATTGCGGTGCGGGTGGCCTTGTTCGTGTGCGGGTGTCCAAGGTAGTCGGCCAGTTGGGTGGACAGGTCTTTCGGGGTGGCTTGGGCCGGGATGTTGAGGTAGACGACCGGTGTGTAGTCCACTGCGTAGCCGTCGATGACGTAGGGCGTGGTGGGGTCGAAGCGGTGTGGGTGACGGCGCTGGAGTTGCCGTTCGACGTCGGCGGCGAAAATCTTGACCAGCGTGGATTTGCCGATGGTGGCGGGGCCGTCGAGCACGATGCCGCGGCGGGCGCCGGGGGCCTGGCGTGCGTTGGTGCGCATCCGTCTGTGCATGTTGTGGTGCAAGCGTTTCATCTGTTCGGTGCGCACCAGCACCAACGCGCTGTGGTAGTCCTGCCGGGCATCGTCGAGCAGGAGCCGCTCAGGTTCGGGCAGACGCTGGTAGGTCGCGCGCGGCGGCATGACCGGACGTGCTGGCGGCGGGGTGGTGAGGTAGGCGCGCCATTCTTCCTTGCTGCGTGGCTCGGCCAGTCCAGGATGCGCGAACGATGACGTCACCGAGGGTCTCCATGGTGGTGTGGGTCCCAGACGTCGGCGGCCTGCAGGCTATCGAGATCAAGCTCTTCCACTACGTGCGGCGGTGTGTCGGCGTCGTCGATGTCGTTGCTGGTGGGTGTTGCGCGTCGACGGTCGCGGTGGTGGGCGCCGGCGCGGTGGGTGTCGCGGGCCCACCGGGTGCGGGCGGTGCGCGTCCAGGTGTCCGGTGTGTCGGCGCGGTTCTGCAGTTCCAGCAGTGCCGAGGCGACGGCGTCCTGGTCGGTGTCGTCACGTCCCCTGGTGTGGATGAGGCGGCGGGCTTCGCGCAGGGTGATGTCGGTGAACGGCTGGTGGTCGTCCAGAGCGTGGGTCCAGCGCAGTGTGTGCCAGCAGCCGTCGGCGGGGTCGTGGAAGAACGCGTGGAGCAGGTTGCGCGGGTCGTGGCGGATAGGCCAGAGTCCGTCTGGGTAAGGTGATCGGGTCTTGCGGTATCGGCGCAGCACTGGCGCGGTGTAGGTGAGGTGTCCGATGCGGACGCCGGATGGCTGGATGGTGCGGCCGCGTCGGCCGGCGATGGGCAGTAGCTCGTAGTAGAGGTTCGGGTCGGTTGGGCAGGTGGCGTAGCCGGCGGCGGCGATCGCCATGGTGTAGGCCTGGTTCGGGGAGACGTTCAGGTCGGGGAAACCGTGCAGGATCAGGCCCTTGTGGCGGCGGCGCTGGTAGACGGCGACCACGTATTCGGCGAACAGCTCGGTGATGTCTTCGATGCTCCAGCGGGCGGTGTCGTCGGCGCGCAGCCCGCGGTGCTCGACACCGGAACCCGTGTAGCCGGCGAGGTGTTCGCAGAACTGTCGGTTGATCGTGTCGAACACCCGCTCCACCTGCGGTTTGTCTGTCGGTGTGTACTTGCGTGCGTCTTGGACGCTGATCCCGAGCCGACGGCAGACCCGGATGACCACGTCGGACTGGTAGGGCTTGCCGTGGTCGAACAGCAGCGTTTCGGGATAGATCACTGGGCGGGCGGCCGCCTCGGCCAAGCGCTGATCGACGGTGAGCATCCGCTCGGTCGGGACGTGCAGCATCGCGTGGCGCAGTTGGTCTGGCCAGTGCGGGCGCATCGGCTCCGGGACCATGATGTCGGCCAGCAACAGCCCGATGTCGACGCTCTTGGTGCCGCGCGGCGTGAACCGCCACGCCACTATCGATCGGGTCGCCAGGTCCAGCGCGACGGTCAACTCGACGGGCACGACCGCGTCGACGTCATGGTCGTAGGCGAGCACGTCCAGCCCCGTGCTGTCCACCATCACGACCTGCCCGGGGCGGGTCGCGGTCACGACGCCGAAAGTGCGGTCTGGCTGGGCAGCGGCGCGGATACGCCGCGCGGCCGGATCGCTGGGCCGCAGATCCACAACCTGGTTGACGATCCGCCGGAAGGCGTCCTTGCCGGGCAAGACCACGGCGCCAACGCCGTGCTGGTGGTCCAGCCGGTTCTGGGTGCGGCGATGGAACCGGTTGCCGATGGTGGCCGAGGAGTCCAATCGTTCGGCGGCGGCCTGCTCCCTGATCGCCTCGATGATGCGAGCATCGACTCGGGCCAACGGGTTGTGCAGCCGGGTCTTGCGTTTGTCGACCAAGCCGGTCAGCCCGTTGCGCTGCCAGGCCGTCCGCAGTTGCCACAGCCGCCGGGAAGTACGTCCCAATTCAGTGGCCTTGGCGTCAATGCGTTCGCTGAGCGTGGTGTGGTCCGGGTCGAAACCGGCACGGGGCTCCCCGGCCACGGCTGACAGGCGGTTGCCCGAACGGTGGCCCGTCTCGGCCTCCAGCAGGTGCGCCTCCAACTCGGTCACCCGTGACCGCTCCGCCTCGGGCAGACCGAGCAACACCGCATCACGATCAGCCACCAATCCCACGCCGCCGACCGGGTTCGCCGACTCGTCACCAGGTGAGTCCTTCATGGACTGTTCAGTGGCGGGTTCGGCGGCGCCGGCACGGAAACTGGGGTCCGACAGCAACGCGCCCACCAGGATGATCTGCATGTGGCCGGCCTCCGACCGCAGCCGAATGCCGCTGTCGGTGAACCCGGCGACCTGATGCCGCTCGTCCTCGAACTCGACCCACTCGCCCAACGCCAGTCTGATTCGCCCGCTCACCGCGACGTCCCTTCCGCGGCCCGGACGAGGGTGCGCTCACGCAGTGGCGTGTCCAGGTCGCAGACGAGCCGATGTCGCCACAGCAGATGGAAGATCACCGGCCGCACGAGCAACGGGGCCGGCATGGTCGCGGCGAGGTCACCGATTCTGACCGGCTGCGCTGCCGCGGCCACGATCTCAGGCTCCAGATGTGCCACGGCGTGCAGCGGTCGGCGATAGCCGGCCAGCCAGGCGATGTTGGCGTGGCGTTGTGCGGGTGGCGCGTCGACCATCCGGTAGTCCCAGCCGAGCTGTCGGCAGGCGTCGGCGGTCCGTTTCTCCTGGCGTTCGACGGCCGGGCTGTCCCGGCGGCGAGGATGCTTCACATCCACGATCAACACGGATCCGTTCACCCGGCGCGCGAACACGTCAGGCACGTGCCGCCACGCCCCGTCGTGGTCGCGGGCGCGGATTTCCAGGGCCTGAGTGTTGATGGCGGCGATGGTCGGATCGAAGTCCAGCAGCGTCAGCCACTGGCATTCCAGGAAACTCTCGTAAGCCAGCAATGTTCCGGTGGTCGCCGACCAGTACTGGCCCGGGGTGTGCCACTGGCCCGGATAACTCTCGATCGTGCGCACCGCAGGACAGTTCTCGAACGCGATACCAGCCATGTCCTCGACCGTGGCCACCTGCGGTGCCCCGTGCGGGTCCCTGTAATGGACCCTCAACCGCGACGTGCGCTGGCCCGTCATCGGACTCCCTTGCCGACCAACACCTCGATGCCGTAGTCGCGCAGCTCGCGGGCCGCGCCCGGGGTCAAGCGGGTCAGGAACCGCCGGCGAGCCGCGCTGGCGCGCGTGCGTTCGTCGCCGTGCGATTCGGCGGGGCAGCGATAGGTTGGGGCGTCTCGTAGGTCGCCGCTGGTGATCTCCGCCCAGATCCACGCGGCGGCATGCCGGCACTGCCGCGGGCTGGTCCACATGCCGTGACGGACGCCGATCTGCGCGAGCAGCTCGTATGGCACTTCGACGAGATCAGCCAGTGCCGTCCGGCGAGCCTGGTAGTCGATCTGCCCGCGCTCGACCAGCCGGCCCATCACGGTCGTGGCCGCGTCCCACAACGCCGTCTCGGTCACCTGGCTCAAGATCAGCGAGGCGCGCTGGTGCACCGTGCCGTCGTGGCCGGGCATCTCCAGCCACTGTGTCGCCTGCTGCCAGGAGCGCGCACCCAGCAATCGGGCACACGCCGCTGACAGCATCCGCCGGACGGTCTGCTCGGTGACTCCGACCACCGGTCCGACCAACTCGACGCAGTCGGCGGCGTCGACCAGTTGAGGAATGTGCCGCACCTGCAACTCGGCCGCTGCCCGCGATCGCGGCACGCGCCGCACCGCGGGATCGAACCCGCGGTGCCGCGAGCGACGGATCGCGCGCCATACCCGATCCAGACTTTCGGGCCGATCCACTGTCCACATCCGATCTCGTCGATCGACGTGTGTGGCCAACAGTTCGGCTTCGGCCTGTGCGACCGGCAGTAGCAGCTCCGCGCACTCCGATGGGTCCGCCGCGGCCAAGACTGGAGTTGCCAACAGCAAATCTGCCGCCGCGTGCGCGGCACTCGGCGGCATCCCCGAGCACAACGCCTGCCGGGTCGACCGACGCCGCGCGGTCTCGGTGAACGCTTCCACCGCGCACGGCGGCATACCCTCACACTCCCGCACAAAATCCACCGGCGCGAACATTCGGTGCAGCGCCGCCACGAACCGCAACCCGTGAAACCATTCCCAAGGCGTCACAGTCGCCCCAACCACCGAGGACGAAGCGCCGAGGGCGACCGCCAGCACCGTGCGCTGCACGGCCACCAGCTCAGCCGACGCCGCCGGGGTGTCCACAGTGTCCATCCGGCACGCGCATTGACCCGACTCGTCCGGCTCAGCGACGCCAGGGCCGGAATTCCCACACAGCAGGGGATTCGCCGTTCGTCGCCGCGGCACGTCACCGCCTCGGTTGGTGTGGCCACGTCGCAGTGGCAAGGCACATGTCGGGCAGTCGTCCACAAGCAGCATCTGGTGCCGGATACACGCCGCCGCGATCCCCAGCCGCCACCACAATTGCCATATCCCGCCAGACTCAGCCAGGCAGCGCGGACAGGCGCGGGTGGAGGTGAACAAACGCCCACTCCCGGGCCGCAACCGGCCGCAGCGAGCGCTCGTCCTGGATATCCAAGGCGGTGAAATCCAATGCGGTGTCGGTAAATCGGGACAAACACATCGACTCGAAGGCCGCTGATGGCATGCCGGTTGCGGCGGTCAACCCCGCGGTGCTGCTCGGTGTTAACGCGATTCCGTAAAAACGTGGGCGTAGCGTGCTGCCACCCGCGCCAACCCGGCAGTCGAGCCCCAGCCACCGCGCCGCGTTCCCTGTGGAGGTGCCGTAATCAGCAGCCGCCCGATCCACCCAGGAGCTGAGCGACTCGCCATCAGCGGGCAGCACCACCGAAGGTAGCCGTCGCGCGCCACTGTGCATCCGGGGCTCCTTTCACGCGCCTCCGATGGCTCAGACATCGCCGTCAACCCTGCTGAACGCACGCGGGATGGGCAAAGCCATCCCTTCGCGTGACCTGGCCGGTGTGGCTCCTTGCCGCCCCTGCGCTCCACTGGCAAGATGCCTCAATTCGTCCGCGTGACGTTGCCGGCGCAACTAATCTCTTTACCCTGCAACGACTCCAGCGGGGCGAGACGCACCCGCATAGTCGCCGAAGCTGCGATAGTCCTCCACTTGTACCGGTTGTCCAAAGATTGGCGCGTTGACGATCAGCTTGCCTCCCAACGAGATACCGACATGGTGGATGTCGTTGGGCGTGCCGAAGAAGAGCAAGTCCCCCGGCAACGGGGAAGCGCTCGCAGGCAGCCGAGGCCCGGCGTCGTACTGCGTCTGCGCGGTTCTCGGTAGATCGATCCCGGCGGCGGCGTAGGCGGCCTTGGGCAGCCCTGAGCAGTCGAAGCCCGGGTCGCCGTTTCCGCCCCAGACATACGGCTTGCCCAACTGTGCGCACGCGAACCGGACGGCCACCAGTGCTCTGCTACTGAAATGTTCACCGCTCGACTGAAGCGTTGACTGAAAAGTAGGGCACGCTACTGAAGCGTTCGACGCCGTTTCACAGTACTTCTTGGCCTGGTCCAACACGTCCCGCACGTACCACTCCGCGTGGTTGTAGGCGAAGATCGCCGAGTGCAGGTCCCCGCGTCCGGCTCCGTTGTCGCACAGGTAGTAGGCGGCGGCGTAGATCGCGTCGTGTGGGGTGTACCGCGACGGCGGGCTGGCCCCACCCGCCGGGAGCGGGTGTCGTGCCACGACACTGTCGAAGCTGCCTTGCAGGAACTGCATTGGCCCACCGGCCCCAAAAGCGTTGGCACCGCTGGACACGCCCGGCAGTGTGGACCGGCCGTGGTCGGTCTCGATCTTGCCGATGGCGGCGAGGATCGACCAGTCCAACCCTGGACACACCCCGGCCGCCGGCCGGTACAAGGCGAGGTAGTCCGGTGGGATGTCGGCCAGTGCGCTCTGGCTGGGCTGGCTGCCGCCGCCGCCGAACACCGCCGAGATCGCCCCGGACACCCCGGCGGCGATCAACAACGGAATGAGGATGATCACGCCGATCGCGGCCACGCCGACCTTCGCGATCATCGCCTGCCCTCCCGCCAATAGGTGAACTGGGTGCGAGCGCACCGCACGGTCCTACCGGTCCCGCGAAGGACGAGCAGCCCGCACACCGTCGCGGGGATCCACGCCCACGCGGCCCAGTCCCAGCGGGTCAGGCCGATCACCAGCCACACGGTGACCACCGTGAACAGCACGGTGGCGAAGGCGACCTCCGGCAACACATGCCCTGCCGGGCGCAGCCCTCGCGGGGTGTCGACCCAGCCCGGCATCGCGTCGACCTCGATCCGCCGCAGTTCGGCGGCCAGTCGTGGGTAGAAGATCGCGAAGTCTCGCGCGTCCATCCCCGTCTCACCGCCTGCCCGTGCTCGGCCCGCGCGAGGTGGCCGGCGGCATCGGCGCGGGCGCCGGGGCCATCAGCGCCGGCGAGTCCGCGCCGTCCTGTTCGTCGTCGGGGTCGGTGACCGGCGGCGGGACGTGCGGCCACGCGGCCAGCAACTGGTGCAGACCTCGCCGAACGGGGGTCGCGCCGTGGTTGTCCAGCGGGAGCCAGACCTCGTCGGCGGGACTCGGGTGCGGCGCGGTGGGGTTGAGCAGTTCGGCCGTGGCGGTGGCCACCGGCACCGAGTCCGGGTCGTCGAGGTCACGCCACGCCTTGTGTAGCAGCTGGCGGGCGGTGGCCTCGCGCCGCGAGGTGGGCAGCCACACCAGCAGCGGCGTGGTGATACCGGTTGCCGCGGCCAGCGCCGCGTAGCCGGTGAGCTTGCCGGTGAGTTTGCCCAGGACCTCGGTGCCGAAGTCGTATTCGAGGAAGAATTCGACGGTGTGGCCCTGGCTGCTCCAGCGTCCGTAGGCGTCGGGTTTGATCAAGTCGCCGAAGTGTCGGGCGCATCGGGCCTCGGCCCACCAGGCGTCCAGCGTGGTGTGCTCGTCAGGGTCGGGGTGGCGGGCGTGGTCGATCAGGGCGGTGAACCACTCGTTGACCCCGACGGTGTGGGCCAGGCGCAGGCTGTGGGCGATGCCGAAGGCCCGGTCGTGCCGGTAGCCGAGGTCCTTGACGTCCAGGCCGTCCTCGGCGGCCAGCACCGCAGCCCCGGCGGGGGCGAGCACGTAGTGCATCGGCGCCGTGCCGACAGTGACGAACGGTTGGAAGCGGTCGAGCACGCCCCACTGGAACAGCTCCCGCAGCCGCATCCGGCCCGAGCGGAACGAGGGGAAGGCCAGTGCGGTGACCTGGTGGGCGGTGAGCACGCGGTGCTCGTGGATCATGCGGATGATCCACCGATCCCGCGGGGTCAGTCGCCAGGCGAGCAAGCCTTGGTGGTCGGCGGTGTTGGCCGAGCGCGGGGTCGGGCGGGTGGGTTTGTGGCCGCGAAGGGATCGCTGCCTGGTGGGGTTGGTGATCATGATCGCGACGACCTCCGGTTAAATAGGTGGAATTGCATTGGTTACAACATTGGGCAGATCGCTGTGACTGCCGTCTTTGCTGGCCAAGCGGGCAGAGCAGGTTGTAGCCGCGCACGGCCGCTACGCCGAAGGCGCCGCTGCGGCCGATCGCAGCGACATCCGCACCGCCGTAGGGTTTCTCGGCTGGCCGGAGTCCATTGCGACCCCATTGGGTCAGCTCACTCAACAACAGCTCGACAGTGGGTTGCACGACAACCCGACCCAGCGCCGCGACGTCATCCGCTTCCTGCGCTGGGTGATCGCCCGCCGCATCATGGCCAAGCTCGACATCCCGACGGAAAAGTCGAGACTGCCCGTCACCTTCCAGACCGAAGCCGAGCACCGCCAGCAGATGCCGTCCGAGGGTGGTGGTGACGGGCGGTTCTCGACTCGCGAGTGGTTACCGGACACCGTGGCGGTGTGCTGGCTTCTTGGCTGTGAGCGAACATCGGTGCCCAGCGCGGATGAGGCGGGAATGCTTGCGACGTGGCCTCAAGGAGTCGCGTACCGATGGTCCTGCCGCCCGGCTGGGTGCAGGTAGGGTTCCGCACGTCAGGTGGCCCAGTCACGAGTATGGACATGGCCGCAGAGGCGCTGTCGGTCGACAGGATTCGGTTGCTTCGTGCGCCATGGGGCGCTTTCAACGCCGCCAAAGGCGACATCTTTCGAGTTCGGCCAGACGTGAACGGTGACCTGTGGGTAGAGGAGAAGCTGGAGGCATCCGGATGGTGCGCCATCTACGTTGGCGCCACGTCGGACGGTCCGCTTCAACCACTCAACGAGCGTGACAACATCGTCTTGGACAAGTTCGCTCCCTTGGGAGTTACTGGTGCTGGGATGTTCTGGATCGCAGTGCTGGATGTTCCGCCGGACGCTGATCTGGCTGCCGTCCGACGGTTGCTGGACGAGGGCACGCGCGAAGGCTGGTGGGATTACCGCGAACTGTGTGTCACCGACGCCTGGAATGCGGCCGCATCGCCGTAGACCCGCGCCTATCCCACCGCCACAGGACTGACGGACCAGTTGGCGTGCGGACGGGCAGCATGGACTCCGCACGTACCGACCGAACTCGCCAGACTTGAAGCCGTGAATACCGCCGGTCTCGAATACCGTCGCTTCACCAGTCAATTCAGGCACCGATAGTGCGGGAGTTGGGTTGTCGTGGTCGCGGCGGTCAGCCGTGGCGGCGCGGGTCGGTGCGGTGCGGCCGAACCACCGGCCCGGTCGCGCGGTCGTGGTTCGCGGGCCGTGACCCTGTGGTGGGCTTCTGTAACGGCCGCGAGGACGAGCCGCCGTTGGTCGTGGTTGGGGCGGCCGTGCGGGTGCGCAGCGCGCACCGGACCACAGCGCGGATCTCTCGTGCCCTGCCGGGGATCGCGCGCGGGAGCGGTTGGGTGCGCATAGTGAACGGCTGCGCCTCTTCCCCGTTGAGAACCAGGCGGACGGCGGCGTGGTAGACGCCGAGGTGCGCGAGGTCGTGATCGGACAACCTGGGTGCGGTGTGTCGGGAGAGCTCGCGGGAGTCTTCTGGGCTGGCGTTGAAGAAGACCTTGCTGCGGGCGTTGGTCGACATGCCCTCCCGCAGTTCGCGGGGAAGCTGCCCGAGGTGTTGGTGGGCCAGTGTCATCGCGACCCGGAAACCCCGTGCCTCAGCCAGCATGTCCTCGATCGGATAGGGCAAGTTCAAGAAATTGTGACACTCGTCGATGACCAGTGAGGCGTCTTTGCGCCTGCGTTGCGGGGTTCGCGCGCGCCCGGTGGTGGCCTGCCACGTGCGCGCGACTACCAGCGACCCGACCAGTCGGGTGGTTTCCTCCCCGAGACTTCCCTTGGGGATACGGACAAGGCAGATACCACCATCGAGCACTTCACTCATGTCCACTGTGGAATGACCGCCCGCGATGGCGTCCCGGACGAAGGGCCGCAGCAGAAACGCGCGCAGCTTGTTCATCAACGGGCTGATGACCTGGCTGCGGCTGGAGTCGGTCAGTTCCTCGTACCAGGTCCAAAAGCCGCGCAGGACCGGGTCGGTGACTCCGGCGGTGACCCGTGAGCGGAACGCCTCATCGATGAGCAGCTTGGGCAGGTCGGCCAGGGTCGCGACGCCTTCCTGGGTGCGCAGCGTCAGGCACGCGGCGCGCATGACGTCGTCGGTGCGCGGCCCCCAGAACGCCGAGTACACCCGCCGAAACACGGACACGAGGTTGTCGACGGTCAGGTCGGTCTCCCCGCCGTCCAGTGGATTCAGGCACGGCGGACGGCTGCGGCTGTCGGCGTCGAACAGCACGACCCGGTCCGCCGCCGAGCGCGGCAGGCGGGACAGGACGTCAGTGACCAGGTCGCCCTTGGGGTCGATCAGCACGATGCCGCGCCCGGCCTCGGCGTCGGCCAGGATCATGTTGCCCAGCAGAGTGGACTTGCCGGAGCCGGTGGCGCCGATGACGTGCAGATGGTGTCGGGCGTCGGGCACCCGCAGCGCGACCGGCCGCTCGTGTCCGGTGTCGGTGATCCCGAGCGGCTTGGCCTGCGGGCCAGGAGTCGCGATGCCCGGAGGCGGCGAGATCGCGCGGGCACCAGCACGCTGAACACCAGGGATCGACTCATCGACGGGCAAGTGCGCCAGTGCCGCCAGTTCCGGCACCGACAGTAGATCTCCTCGACCGAGGCGGCGTTCGTCGATCACGGTGCCGGGGTGGCGGAGGCGTGTGCGGCCGTAGCGGTTGTGTTCGGTGTAGGAGGCGAAGCTGGCCGCGAGGGCGTGTGCTCGGCCGCGGGCGACGTCGCGGGCGGTGCGGACCTCGCGGTCGCCTGCGTCGGCGGGTAGGAGGGTGGCCACGGCGTAGCGGATGATCGTCTCGAACTGGCTGCCGCGTTGTTTGGTGACGATGGCGCGGTTCTGCGCTCCGTATTCCAGCGAGGTCTGCGGGTCGCTGTGCAACTGCCCGGACGTGGTGGCGTGTCGGGTGCGGCCGGACTTGACGCCGGGCGTGATGAGGTCGAGCAGCCGGCCGACCAGGTGGGTGGAGCCGCCGGTGTGCACCCGCCGCGCCGACCGGCGTGCCTTCGCGACGCGGTGGCCGGTGACCGGGCGGGCCAGGATCTGCACACAGGCGTACTCCTCGCGCCCCAAGCCGACGGGCGCGCCGATGAGGGCGCGGATCGGGTCGGCGTCGAAGTCGGTGCGGATCGGTAGTGCCTCGCTGCGGGCGAGGCGGAGTTCACCGCCGACGACCAGCCGCCGCTGCCCGTCACCGTGCGGCGGCAGCGGCGGCTCGGCCGCGCCGACGCGGGTGTGCGTGCCCGGCCAGGCGGCCTCCACGGCACGCTCGACCAGGCCGGGTGGGATGACGCCGGGCACCCATAGCTGGATGGCGACCCCTGCCTCGGAGAACACGTACTCGCACGCGACGTGCGGCTGACCGACCAGAGCGCGGCGCCACGCGGGGCGCAGCAACCCGACGAGGTTGGACCACAGTGCGGCCCCGCCCGCGGGGTCGACGGTGGGCGGGGCGAGCACGGTGATCTGGCGGGCGTCGGCGAGCAGGGCGGCATGGCGGCGCCCGGCCAGCCACCGCCGCTGCGAGATCACCACGAGTACGGCGAAGGCGGCGGACACCGACACGGTGGGCCACCAGAGGGCAAGCCACTGCCCGATCGGGGTCAGCAGCGCGTGCAGGGTGCCCAGCGGATCGCGGAGGTACTGGCCGAGCCAGCTACCGGACAGGCCGGTCGGCTGTGGCCCGGTGCCCGGCGCGGGGGCGGTGGCGAGCGGGTGGATGAGAGCAGCAGGTATCACAGCGATCATTGCGAAAGTCCTTTCACCAGAACAGGAATTGAGACCCGGCAGCGCGGGGTGGTGGTGTCAGGCGGCGTCGAGTTCGATGTGGTCGTCGGGGTCGGAGGACCCGAACTCGTCGCCGTCACTGGCCTGGGGCGTGTCGTCGGCGAAGCCCAGATCGACGTAGGATTGCTCGTGCTCGGCATCGCTGGTGTCAGCCGTCTCGGCGTATTCGGCGAGTTCGGCGGGGCTGCTCGTGACGAGAAGATGCTCGGTTGGCGACGCGATCGATTGGAACGCCACGTGCTGGGTTCCTGCCGAGAGCAGTCCCTGTCCCTGGTCGGCTGACAGCAGGAACTGACGTTCCCCGGCCGACAGGTCGAAGGTCTGGGTGATCTCGTCGATGGCTTGGGAGGCCTGGCGGAGCAGGATCTGGGTCGCCGCGTTCGCGACGACGGCTTTCCCGAGGTCGCTGCCGAGAACGTCGGCGGTGTCCTGGGTAGCGACGGTCAGCCCTGCCCAGTGTTTGCGGGAGGCTTTGGCCATGCGGAACAGGAACTCCGCGCCGGAGGGCTGTTTCATCAGCAGCCACGCCTCGTCCACGACGACCAGACGCGGGCGGCGGATCGCCGGGTTGGACACGCGCCGCCACACCGCGTCCAAGGTGAGCAGGGTGCCGATTGGCTTCAGTTCGTCGGGCAGGTCCCGCAGGCTGAACACGATCAAGTGCCCGTCGGGATTGGTCGTGGTCTGTCCGTCGAACAGTTGCTTGAACGCGCCCTCGACGTAGGGGTGCAACTTCGCGGCGAGCTCGGTTGCGGCTCGGTCGCCGGCGTGGCCGGCGGTGGCGAGTTGGTCGCGCAAGGTCCGCAACGTGGGTGAGGGGCGGGTCCAGGTGCGGGCGTCGGCGGTGATCCCGACAGCCTGGTAGGTGGCGGCGATGGCGCGGTCCAGCGCGGCCCGCTCGGCGGAGTCCAGCTCGCCGCCGACGAGGACGGCGACGACGGTGTGCAGGAACAGCGACCGGCGCACGAGGGCGTCTTTCGGGGCGGTGCGGCGGCCGTCGTCGGTGCGGTGGATGGGCAAGTCGAACGGGTTGAGCCGCACCCCCGCCGCGCCGAGGTGGACGTAGGTGCCGCCGACCGCGGCGGCCAGCCGGGCGTACTCGTCCTCCGGGTCCACGACCGCGATCTCGATGCCCCGGTACAAGCTGCGCAGGAGTTCGAGCTTGACCAGGTAGCTCTTGCCCGCGCCGGAGCGGCCGAGGATGACGGAGTTGTGGTTGTGCATTCCCTCGCCGAATCGGTCCCAGTGCACCAGTCCCTGGGAGCCGACGTTGTAGCCGTAGAGCACTCCGGAGGGTGCGGCGACCGAGGTCGGGTCGGCCGCGGGCAAGTCGGGCGAGGTGAACGGGAACGCCGCCGACAACGCGCTGGTGTCGAATGTGCGGCGCATCCCGATGAGGTCCAGGCCCATTGGCAGGCACGACACCCAGCCCTGCAGCGACCGATAGGTGGTGTGCTTCGCGTCCAGCAACAGGCTCGCGGATAGGGACCGCAGCGCGCCCACTTCGTCGTGCAACGCCCGCTCGGTCGGGGCGTGGATCGTGAGGTAGAGACCGACTCGGAACAGCTTTCCTTCGCCCCGCGCGACGCGAGAGGACAGGTCGTAGGCGTCTTCGGTGGCGGCCTCGACCTGCGGGTCGTACAGGCGGCCGTGCTCGGCGGTGTGCCGGCGCCCGGACTCGAGTTTGGCGAGCTGCTTCTTGAGCCTGGCGGCCGCGGTGGCCGGGTCGATCGGCCCGACGTGCAGCGCGACATCGAGGCGGCCCGGGTAGGTCAGCAGCGGGGCGAGCCAACCGGGGTGCACCTCCCTGGGGAATCCGGTCACGGCGAACGAGGACACCCACTCGTTGCCGACTTCCAGGTGGCGTGCACCGACAGAGAGGGCGTCGGGGGTGAACGCGGCGGCGCGGGAGGCGGGCCGGGTGCTGCGGCGGCGCTGGCCGCGCCGGGTTCGTGCTCGGGTGGTCATCACGACCGCCTCCTGTCGTCCTCGTCGTCTTCGTCGTTGTCCTCGTAGTCCCAGTCGTCGATGTCGGCGTCCGGGTCGGGCTCGGCGCGGCCGTCGGCGCCGTGATCGGCGTGCCAGAACCTGGTGACGGCGAGGTCGTCGTCGCTCAGGTCACCGCCGCCGGTGGTGGTGATGACCTCGTCGGCCCCAGCCAGCCCGGCTGAGGGCGGCAGGAACGTGTCGGGGTTGCAGGCACTGGCCAGGACGCTGGTGGCCTGTCCGGCATCAAGGGGGGTCACCACGATCCCGGCCGGTGCCAGCAGTTCGACGGCCTCACCGAGGCGGCGCACCAACCGCGACTCCGCCGCCCGCCGCACCCCGGCGCTGACCCGGCCGGTGTCGGTGTTCGTGCGCCGTTTACCGCGGGCCAGCGCGGTCAGCACGGCGAGGGGGGACGGGCCGCCGAGGCCGTCGGTCGGGGCGGTGGTGGCGCCCATCGGCTCGCGCAGGACCAGCAGCACCTGCCGGCGCAGCAGGTCGGTCTGCTCCCCGAGTTGGGCGAGGTAGTCGGCGTGTTCGAGGGCGGCGGCCTCCAGCGCCGGGTGCGGCAGGCCACCGGCCCTCGCGAGCAATTCGTTGATCTGCCCGGACAGGTCGAGGCGTTCGGTCCGAACGAGGATCTGTACTGGGGCGGTCAGGCTGTGCAGGTACCGGCCGAAGCTGGCGACGAGCGCTTCCTGCTCGGCGGGTGTGCGTAGCGCGAAGTTCACCGTGGAGGCGACAGCGACGACGGCCAAGCCGTCGTCGCCGAGGTCGACGACGCCGGTGTCGGTGATCGCCTCGGCGGGCAGCCGTAGTGCCGAGGGCGAGATCTGCTCCCGCACCGGCGGCGCGGTGCCGTTGCCCTTGCCGCCGCGCCCAGTGCTGGTCGCGGCGGTCTGGTTGGTCAGCCAGGCAGGGGCGGGCCGCACTCCCTCCGGGGCGGAGACCCGGTGGCGTGGCGCGACGCGCTGGCGGATCGCGGCCACCAGCATCCGGTCCATCGAGATCCCGTCGCGTTGGCCCAGCGCGAGGATCGCAGCAGCCGCGCCGACAGGGATGGCCAGCGCGAAGAACACCGGGATCGGCAGGAACGCGCGGGTGGCGGCCCAGGCGGCGTAGAGCACCAGTCCGGTCACGCCGAGGATCGCCAACTGCCGCGCGGTCAACGGCCCCAGGACCCGGTCACGCATGTCGACGTCGGCCGGGATGCGCACGGCATAGGACCCGGCTGTGCGGGTGTCGTAGGCACTCATTGGTCCTCGCCTCGTTTGTGGTCGGGGCCGGTCGCGGGGCGTCGGGAGGTGGGCGCGGACGGGCCGCGCGCGCCGCGCGGCCACGTGCCACTGCGGCGGGGCCGGTGGCGGCGCGGCGGCGGGAGGTGGCCCTCGCGGCGCAGTTCCTCGGTGAACTCTTGTTGCAGGGCGGTGATGTCCTCAACGGTCAGACCGTCCGGGCTGTAGTCGGGCGTGCTCATGGCGTTCCTCCGGTCGTGGGTTTCGGCGACGGGGTGGGTCGCGGGGGTTTCGGGAGGTCCAGCGGGAGCCGGAGCTGCCGTCCACCACGTGCTGCGGGCCGTGGTGGCGGGGCCGGTGGTGGCGACGCGGGTGCGGCCGGTGGGACTCGGTGGACGCCGTCTAGCGGCAGCGGGTATTGCCCGGATCGGGTGGGCCGGTTGCCCTTGTAGGGGTCGAACGGCAACTTCAACTGCGTGCCGCTCGGCCGAGGTCGGGACGGTGGTGTCGCCGGTGGTGGTGGGCCGGCCGGGCGCGGTGTGCGGGTCACGCCCAGCGGCAGCGGGTACTGGCCCGAGCTGGTCGGCCGGTTGCCCCAGTACGGGTCGAACTCGAACTGCAGTTGCTGCCCGCGGCGACGGCCGCCGCTGGGTCGCGGCTGGGGTGAGGCCGGGGGCGGGGTCGGCGTGACCCGCTGGACGTCCAGCGGGAGCCGGTACTGCCCGTCGCGCCCGAGGACCGGTTTGTTCTCCGGCCAGTCATCCCCCAACGGCAGCGACAACTGCACCCCACCAGGCGAGTGCCGAGGACCGAAAGGGTTCTTCGTTGCCCGAGCGGGATAGCGCTGGTGCGGCGGCCTGGGCAGTTTGCCGCGCGTGAGGCCGGTCAGCGGCAACACGTACTGACCACTGGATGTGGTGGTCGGGTTGGCATAGGGATTCGTGCTCCCGCCGCCGCTGTCGGTGCCGCTCCGGCCGCCACCGGAAGGACGCGGACCGCGACCACCGCCGCGACCGCCGCCGAGTAGGCCGAAGGTCTTGTACGCCAGGAACCCACGCACCAGCGACCCGGCCAACGACCGGCCGCCACCGCCGCGCAGCGACCCCAGGATCCAGAACGGGATCTTGAACAGGATGTACATCAACGCGAGCGCGACCAGCAGGTTGACCAACCCGCTCCACGTCGGGCCGAACATCGTGAACCCGCCGGGCGCGAGGAACACCCTCATCGCGGTGATCAGCGTCAGCGACTGGCCGACCTGGATGGCCAGGCAGCCACCGAACGCCTTCCACCACCACTTCGCGATGCCCTCGGTCTGCGGCAACGCGTGGAACATCAACGCCAACGGCGCCCCCGCGATCAGGATGACCGTGAGCGCGACCCGGACGATGTAGGTGACCAGCAGGACGACCAACATCCCGGCCAGGAGCAGGCCGACGAAAATGATGAAGATCCCGCCGTTGAGCGACCCGAGGACGAGGCTCTTCAATGTGTCGCCGGCCGAGCTGGCGTCCAGTCCGCCACCCATGACGGCCTGGGCGAGGCCGTTGGCGATCTGGATGCCCTGGGTCGCCACCCACAGGCTCAACGCTCCGGCGAGGAACCCGACCACGATCCGCGGCGCGATCTCCTTGACCGAGTGCCGGGTCTGCACCGTCTCGTAGCCCATCACCAGGATCCCGGCGATCAGGATCAGCAGGGCGTAGGAAGCCAGCAGGATCTGCCAGGAGTTGTCCCACAGCTCCCCCACACGCGGCAGCGAGTCCAGCGTCGGCGTCGTCAGCAGCGTCCTGGACAACAGGTCCAGCAGCGGGTTGAGCGCGGCGGTGACGATGCCCCGGAAGAAGCCGTTGATGGCGTTGGTGACGCAGCCGCCGATGTTGGTGAACCCGCAGTCCGCGTCACCGTCGCCGCTGTCGCCGCCGGGTTGCCCGGTGCTCGATCCGCTGGCCGGGGGCGCGGAGGTGCTGGGCTGCGGGATGCAGCCCACGCCGGTGCACGCCGGCGTGGTGGGCGAGAGGGCGCTGGTGGGAAGGTGACAGATCGGCAGCGGCGAGGACGGCGTGCACGAGTCGACCGTCGGCAACGGCAGGGGCGGCGGCGCGGGCGCGGGTTGCGCGGCCGGAGCTGGGGGCGCGGCGGCGGCGTTGACCACGAGCACGCCGCCCAGCAGGACCACCAGGCTCAACGCCAGCAGCGCCAGCGCCCGGCCTCGCGTCATGCGCGGCAGCCACTTCGCGACCCGTGCCAGCCGGCGGCGCGGGCGGCCACCGCCGCGGCCGGTGGTGCTCGCGGACGGGGGCGCGAGCTGTTCGCGGTCGGCGTTGGTGCCCGCCGCCGGACGGGCCGAGGCGGGCTCGTCGGCGCGCGGGCGGCGGACAGTCCATGGGACGGGTGTCTGGTGGCGGGGGTGCTTGATCGCGGACATCGCTCAGGCCCCCACGATGCCCTGGAGCACGGTGACGACCAGCGGTGCGAGCGCGGCCAACGCGTAACCCATCCCAGCGGCCTTGAAGCTCGTCTTGGCCTTCTCGACCTCGCCGGGGTCACCGCCGCCCATCACGTAGCGGACCCCGCCGATGCTCAAAAAGACGGTGGCCAAACCGGCGAGGATGCCCATCACCCAGTTGCGGATGTTGGTCAGCACCTGATCGACAGACCCGGCCAGCGCGAGGACCTGCGTGGTCTCCGCGTGCGCGGCCGAGGCGGACAGCAACAGCACGAGAACGGCCAGCTCGGTGATCACGACCAGCCGTCGCCGAAGCGTGTGACGACCGCCCTTCGACCCGCGAGAGATCGGAGGTGTGATGGCCTGCCCGTCGGTCGAGCGGGCGGCGCACGAGCAGGCGAGGCGGCCTCGCCAGGGCGCCGTGGTGTGCTGGGCGCCGGGTCCATGGCCAATGCCACTTACTTAGCGAA
>NZ_VUOB01000438.1 GCF_008386585.1 Solihabitans fulvus | reverse complement strand
GGCGCTGTGTGGTCAGGCGGGTGGGTAGGTAGAGGCGGAAGTGTGGGCGGCCATTGGGCCGGTATCTGACGAACCTCGCTAATACCTTCAAAAGGCCACTGAGCCGTCAATGCAGAAACACGACCTGCGAAGGCAGGTATCGGAGGTAGTTGACCCGGCAATAATCCTAATCTTTGCACATCCGGTTCTTGCTGAGGAGGGGTAACAACCGGCTCTGTACAGCAGACACCAAAAACCTCCATGTTGTCTGCGCTTATGTAGCTACACGTGTCGTAATGTCCCATCACCCAACCATCCCAGCCAGAAAGGTCGGCAACTTTAAACAGTGGATAACAATCCCGGAAACTTTTGCATGTACCCTTCTTGCCCATTGTCGATACACC
>NZ_VUOB01000437.1 GCF_008386585.1 Solihabitans fulvus | reverse complement strand
ATGGAACTGAGTTGAGCTACTTTTTGCCAAGCTTTCTAAGTTACTGCATGGAACTGAGGTGAGCTACTTTTTGCCATGCCTTCTTTGATACTACATGGAACTGAGTTGAGCTACTTTTTGCCAAGCTTTCTAAGTTACTGCATGGAACTGAGGTGAGCTACTTTTTGCCATGCCTTCTTTGATACTACATGGAACTGAGTTGAGCTACTTTTTGCCAAGCTTTCTAAGTTACTGCATGGAACTGAGGAGAGCTTTTTTTCCTAGCTTTCTAATTTACTGCATGGAACTGAGGTGAGCTACTTTTTGCCATGCCTTCTTTGATACTACATGGAACTGAGTTGAGCTACTTTTTGCCAAGCTTTCTAAGTTACTGCATGGAACTG
>NZ_VUOB01000436.1 GCF_008386585.1 Solihabitans fulvus | reverse complement strand
GTTCAGGACCTCAAGGTCAACATTGAGAACGTAGTTTACCTGAAGAGTCAGATCGCCAGTCAACTCGAAGACTCACGCCGCAGGCTTGAGGATGAGGAGAGAAGGCGCTCTCTGCTTGAGGCCAGCCTGCACCAGGTTGAGATCGATTTGTAATCCGTTCGCGTCCAACTGGAAGAGGAGTCCGAAGCTCGTCTGGACCTCGAACGTCAGCTGGTCAAGGCTAACGGTGAGATCGGACACTGGCGCTCCAAGTTTGAGGCAGAGGCTGCTGCCAGGGCTGAGGAAATCGAGGAAATCCGTCGCAAGTACTCCATCCGCATCCAGGAACAGGAGGAGCAAATCGAGACCCTCATCGC
>NZ_VUOB01000435.1 GCF_008386585.1 Solihabitans fulvus | reverse complement strand
ACAAAACTGCCCCACTAATGGCTGGATACCTCATGGACTGGTTTGTGGAGAGGGAGCGAAAACAATACCTCAAATACATCATAAAGTCCTACAGACAGACCGTTCCTGTGGAATTCATCGCTCGAGAGTTGGCATTCGAGTCGAGTTCTAAGGCACTTGAATTTTTAAACCAATTTCCTCTATCATATGTTGGTTGTAATCGGACACAAATAGATTGCAAAACTAGCGCCACTGCTGTTACAAGTATATAACATTTTCTGTTAGATAGCATATTGCTTTGTGTAATGACACAGCCGCAAGACAGATACAACATTGGAGTCGCCATCTACGGGCCATATACTTCTTATTTTAGTTTTATCAGCTTCATTAGGAGGTGGCACCAGATGATACAAGTACCAAACACACAAGTTAC
>NZ_VUOB01000066.1 GCF_008386585.1 Solihabitans fulvus | reverse complement strand
ATAAGCAACGACACACTACTAGGGCCGTGGATCCCTGACACCACAACCGAATCCGCCCGGCCCGACTCGACAAGGGGAGCGCATGGCGTTCGACCGCAGCATCGTTGGCGTGACCGACCCCGTCTGGACTCGTTCGTGGACCGCCGACGACGCGTTGTTGTACGCGCTCGCGGTCGGCGCAGGGCAACAGGATCCCGTGCGGGAGCTGGCCTTCACGGTCGAGGGCGCGGACCAGCAGGTGCTGCCCACCTTCGGCATCGTGCTGGCGCTGTTCGGCGGGCCGCAGCTCGGCCTGCGCGGGGTCGACTTGACCCAGGTGCTGCACGCCGAGCAGTCCCTGACGCTGCACCGCCCGCTGCCGGTGGCCGGCTCCGCGCAGGTGCGGCGGACCGTGACCGACGTCTTCGACAAGGGCACCGGCGCGCTCGTGGTGACCGACACCGAGGCGGTGGATCCGGACGGCGGCGAGCCGCTGTTCCGGACCCGCTCCTCGGTGTTCATCCGGGGCGAGGGCGGTTTCGGCGGCGACCGGGGCCCTGCCGAGACGTTCGCGCTGCCGGCCCGCAGCGCCGACGCGGTGTCGCGGTTCCGCACCGCGCCCAACCAGGCCCTGCTGTACCGGCTGACGGGCGACCGCAACCCGCTGCACGCGGATCCCGCGTTCGCCGCGCTCGGCGGCTTCGACCGCCCGATCCTGCACGGCCTGGCCACCTACGGCATCACCTGCCGGCTGCTGGTCAACGAGTTCTGCGACGGCGACGCGCGTCGCATGTCGCACATCGAGGGGCGGTTCACCCGCCCGGTGCTGCCCGGCGAGGAGCTGGTCGTCAGCGCGTGGCGGGACGGGGACGCCGTGCTGTTCCGCACCACCAACGGCGAGGGCGACGTGGTGCTCGACCGGGGCAGGTTCCGGGTGACCGGCGGCTGACGCGTCGGCTCACGACGGGGCGATCTCGCCGAGCAGCTGGTCGCGCACGCGGTCGAGGTGCCGGCGCATCACTGCCCCGGCCAGCGCCGCGTCGGCGGCGGCCACGGCGGCGATCAGCTCGTCGTGGTCGTCCATCGAGGCGAACTGGTGGGCTGAGTCCGTGTTCAGCCGGCTGCGCAGCAGGATGACGCGCTGCTGCACCAGCCGCACCTGCTCGGCGATCCGGGGGCTACGGGCGGCGTCCAGCAGGGCCTGATGGAAGGCCAGGTCTAGCCGGTGCGGGAAGCGGCGGCCCGCCTGGTAGTTGGCCCGCGACTCGGCGCTGACCTCGCGCAGCCTGGCCAGCTCGGCCCCGGTGCGCCGCTGCGCGGCCAGGCTGGCCGCGGCGCACTCCAGCGCGATGCGCAGCTCGAACAGCGCGCGCACCTCGTCCGCGTCCGCCTTGGGCACGTGGGCGCCCCTGTTGGGCACGAGCACCAGCAACCCTTCGCTGGCCAGGTGCCTGATGGCCTCGCGCAGCGGGCCTCGGCTGATGCCGAGCCGGGACGCCAGCTCGACCTCGTTGACCCGCTCCCCCGGCGGGATCTCGCCGGTCAGCACGAGTTCCCTGACGAGGTCGACGGTCTGCCCGGCCAGGCTCAGATGCAGCGGCTGCGCTGTCACGTGTGCCTCCTCACGGAGCTGACCCTAGACACCGTCGTCATCGCTCCTGTTCACTGGTGGTCGGATATTGTCAACTGTCGACAGTTATCAGTCAACGCACCCCCAGGAGGTCGCCATGCACCAGGTCGTCGCCGAAGTCTGGCGTGGCGAGTTCCTCGAGTCCGTGCACCACGGCTCCGTGATCGCCCTCGACGCCAACGGCGCGCCCGTCCTCGCCGTCGGCCAGCCGGAGCGGATCGCCTACCCGCGCTCCTCCAACAAGCCCATCCAGGCGCTGGCCATGCTGCGCAACGGCCTCGACCTCGACGGCGAACTCCTCGCCCTGGCCAGCGCGAGCCACTCCGGCGAGGACTTCCACATCGCAGGCGTGCGGCGGATCCTCGAGTCGGCCGGCCTGACCGTCGACGACCTCCAGTGCACCCCCGACCTGCCCATCGGCGAGCGGGCGCTGGCCGCGCACCTGGCCGCCGGGCTCGGCAAGGCCCCGGTCTACATGAACTGTTCCGGCAAGCACGCCGCGATGCTGGCCACCTGCGTCCGCAACGGCTGGCCGACCGCCAACTACCTCGACCCGACCCACCCCCTCCAGGTCGCCATGGTCGAGACGCTGGAGGACCTGGCAGGCGAGCCGGTCGGCGCGGTCGGCGTCGACGGCTGCGGCGCGCCGCTGTTCGGGATCAGCCTCACCGGCCTGGCCAGGGCGTTCGGCCGGCTGGCCAGCGCGCCCGCCGGCAGCCACGAGCGCAGGATCGCCGACGCCATGAGCAACCACCCCGAGTGGGTCGGCGGCACCGACCGCGACGTCACCTCGCTGATGCGCGGGCTGCCCGGCGCGGTCGCCAAGGACGGCGCGGAGGGCGTGTACGCGCTCGGGCTGCCCGACGGCTCGGCCGTCGCGCTCAAGATCGCCGACGGCTCCTCGCGCGCCAGGCCCGTGGTGATGGTGGCCGCGCTCCGCATGCTCGGCGTGAACGTCGCGCCGCTGGCCGACCTCGCCACCGTGCCGGTGCTCGGCCACGGCGAGCCGGTCGGCGCGGTGCGTCCCTCGGCCGCGGTCGTACCGGCGGCCTGATCCGGCCCCGGTCGTACCAGCAGGCTGGCCTCGGCTGCGGTCGTACCGGCGGGCTGACCTCGGCTACCGTTGGCGCATGGCCGGTACTGGCACCTTCGGACCTCGCGACGAGGAGCCACCGCGGCGCGGGCAGCCGGAGGACACCGAGCCGAGCGGGCCGCCCGGCCGGTTCGGCGAGGACCTGGTCGGCCTCGACCCGGACGACCCCGAGGCACTCGCGTTCGCCGAGCACCTCGACCGGATGGAACGCGAGCGGCCCGGCTACACCGTCGAGGGCTACCTGGACGGCGTCGAGGAGTTCGCCGCGTCGGCCAACCGGGCAGGCGGCCACCGCAGGCTGGTCGCCGTCCTGATCGTCGCGCTGATCCTGCTCGGCGTGCTGGTCACGCTCTGGTCGGCGCTCGGCGAGATGGCCTCGACCTTCTTCAGCTCCAGCTGAGCGCCGAGCGCGCCGCTGTGACGTAAGCGGTCCGCAAGGCGCGAAGGGCCGAACTCCTATTAGCGTGGAGGCATGGAACCTGTCGTCGGTGCAACTCCGAAGGTCGTGAAGTCGGACGACGAATGGCGGGAGGAACTGTCTCCGGCCGAGTACGCCGTGCTGCGCGAGGCTGGCACCGAGCGCCCGTGGGTCGGCGAGTACACCGACACCAAGACCGTCGGCGTGTACGAGTGCCGGGCCTGCGGCGCCGAACTGTTCCGCAGCGAGACCAAGTTCGACTCGCACTGCGGCTGGCCGTCCTTCTTCTCGCCGCTCGCCGGCGACCGGGTCATCCTCCGCGAGGACCGCAGCCTCGGCGGGGTGCGCACCGAGGTGCTCTGCGGGACCTGCCACAGCCATCTGGGCCACGTGTTCGAGGGCGAGGGCTACAACACCCCGACCGACCAGCGCTACTGCATCAACAGCATCTCGCTGCGCCTCACCCCGACCGACGCGGGCTGACCCGAGGACGCGGCACTCCCCCAATCGGCCCAGCCGGCCTCGATTTCCTTGGGGTTGAGCCAAAGGACCGAACCCTAAGAAACCCTAAGGCTTGCCCAAGACGTCTTGTCCGCCTGTGGTCCACGGCACACCATTGACTCGATCTTGGATGTGACCGGCGGAAGCTGGCCGCACAGGCCAGTCGATCCGGGAGGGTGCGAGGGGGCGAGATGACACAGTCATGGGGGATATCGGGACCGGACTTCCTCAGGATCTACTGGGTGGCGCTGGGGATCACCGTCGCGGTCGCGCTCGTCGTGCGGGCGCTCATGCGCGGCAGCGGGGGCAGCGACCCTCGGCGGCGACTCAACCTCGACGAGGTCGCGTACCTGGCGAACGGCCCGCGCAGGGTCATCGAGACGTCGGTGGCGCGGCTGCTGGAGTCGGGTGCGCTGCGCGCGTCCAGGAACGGAACGGTGCAGGTCACCGGGGCCACGTCGACCAATCCGGTGGACACGGCGGTGCTGGCGGACGCGCGCCGGCACAGCAAGCGGACCGTCAGCCTGATGCTGGAAGCGCTGGTCGGCAACCAGGCCGTCAAGTCGGTCAAGGATCGACTGGTCGCTCAGGGAATGCTGGTCGACAACGCGGTCGTCAGGCGGTGGGTGCGGGTCGGCGTCACCCCGCTCGTCGTGGTGCTGCTGGTCGGGATCGCGCGCTGGGTCAACGGCATCAGGGTGGGCGCCCCCGTCGGCTGGCTGGTGCTGCAACTGTTAGTCGCCCTCGTCCTGCTGTACCTGCTGACCCGCAGGCCGCAGCTGTACCGCACGTTCCGTGGGGCACGTGCGCTCGAAGCCGCTCGCACAGGCGAGCCTGACGGGGGTATGTCGACCGGCCCGGCCACGTCGCCGCTCGGTGGCGCGGTCGGGCCGGTCGCCCTCGGTGGGCTCGACGCGCATCCGGACCTGTTGCTACGCGCCGCATTGCGGCCGCCGCCCTCTGCGGTGGCCGGCAGGATCTGGGGCGGGGGTTCGGGGTCCGCGCGGAACGCGTCGTACGCAGCCGGCTCGGCCTTCATCGCCGGATCGTCCTGCGGCGGTGGTGGCGGCAGCAGTTGCGGCGGCAGCAGTTGCGGTGGCGGCGGTGGTGGTTGCGGCGGTGGCGGCGGATGCGGCGGCGGAGGTGGTTGCGGTGGATGAGTTCGAGTTCGGCGTGCCGGACGACCCGTGGCAGATCGCGCGTCCCCGGCACCGGCGGCCGTCCGGGGACACGCCGGAGGAGCTCGCCTGGCGCTCGCGGGCCGCACGGCTCGGCCGGAGCGCCATGTGGGTCGGCGCCGGGCTGTCCTTGGCGGCACTGGCCGTCAGCGACTGGTCCGCGGGCGACGGATTCTCCGGATGAGCCGGCCGCTCCGGCTGGGAGTCGGGATCGGCTGGCGTCCGGAGATCGATCTGACCGTCGAACGCCTGCCCGGCGTGGACTTCGTCGAGGTCGTCGCCGAGAACCTGCGCGCCGACCAGCTGCCGGAGTCCCTTCGGCTGCTGCGAGAACGCGGCGTCCCGGTGCTGCCGCACGGGGTGACCCTGTCGCTCGGCGGCGCCGAACCCGTTGATAGGCAGCGGGTCGCGCACCTCGCCTCGGTCGCGCAGGCGCTGGACGCCCCGCTGGTCAGCGATCACGTCTGCTTCGTGCGGGCGGGCGGGCTCGACTCCGGCCACCTGATGCCGGTCCCGCGCACCAGGGACGCGCTGGACGTGCTGGTGGCCAACGTGCGGGCTGCGCAGGCCGAGCTGCCGGTCCCGCTCGCGCTGGAGAACGTCGCCGCGCTGCTCGAATGGCCCGACAACGAGCTGACCGAGGGTCAGTTCCTCGCCTCACTGGTCGAACGCACCGACTGCCGGCTGCTGATCGACGTGGCGAACCTCTATGCCAACGCGCGCAACGTGCGCACCGACCCCGCCGAGTTCCTCGACGCGATCCCGTTGGAGCGACTGGCCTACGTGCACGTCGCCGGCGGCCACGAGCACGGCGGCGTCTACCACGACACGCACGCACACCCCGTGCTGCCCGAGGTGCTCGACCTGTTGCGGGAGCTGCGGTCCAGGGTCGAGCCGCCGGGCGTCCTGTTGGAACGGGACGACAACTACCCCACCGACACCGAACTGGCCGAGGAGCTGGCCGCGATCCGCGCAGTCCTGGCGGAACGGTGACTGAGCCGCAGCGCGACCGGCTGGCCGCGCGACAGGCCGAGCTGCTGCGCGCGCTGCTGGCCGGCGGGGAACCGCCGCAGGGCTTCGATCCCGCGCAGCTCCGCGTCGAGGCGAACGCGCTGTTGGCCAAACGCCGTTCGGTGGCGGCGATGCTGGCGCCCGAGGTGGCGGACGCCCTCGGCCAGCGCTTCCGCCCGTTGTTCGACGAGTACGCCGCCGCGCATCCCCGCGCGGTCGACAGCGGGGCGCGCGCGGATGCCGCCGCGTTCGCGGAGTGGACGATGGCCCGAGGCGAACTTCCCGCCCCGGCGGACAAATCCCGCCGCTGGTGGCAACTCCGCCGGTCCTGACGCCGTACGCGCCTGCGCGGGTACCTCCGGGAACCGGCACCGTACAGACTGCACTCGGACGCCATGACCGCGCCGACAACGCGCAACAGGACGTGTTGCGCACGCCCGAAACTGGCTACTTTGATCATCGCCAGCGGGCTTTCGGTTCGCGCTCACTTTGGTCACCCATCGCCACTTTTCGCCTGCTGGCAAGCATATCCACGACCGGAGGTGTCAGTTGCGTTCATGGGGAAATCCATCGAGACGCCTTGGAACGACGGCGATCGCCGCCGCACTTGCGGCAGGCACGGCGCTCGGCGCGACGCAGGCCGCGTCGGCAGCGCCGAATGCCCTCAGCGGCAACGAAAACTCGACAGCCACCAGCACAGAGCATTCAGTCACCTTGATCACCGGTGACCGCGTGCTGGTACGCGACGGCGCCACCTCGGCCACTGTGCAGGCCGGCAAGGGCAGGGAGGGCACCACTTTCTCGACCTTCCACACTCCCGGCCACCTGTACGTCGTCCCGGTCGACGCCATGGCACTGCTCGGCCGGGGCAAGCTGGACCGCGGTCTGTTCGACGTCACCGCGCTCGTCGACGCAGGCTACGACGACGCGAAGCGCGACTCCCTGCCGCTGATCGTCACGCACTCGGCAAACCAGCCGCTGGCCGCCAATACCCTCGGAGCCTCAATCACCAGGGACCTGCCGGCCGTGCACGGTTCGGCGATGGTGGCCGCGAAGTCCAACGCCGGCAGCGTGTGGCAGGCCCTCACGGGCCACGACCTCAGCGCGGGCATCGACAAGGTGTGGCTGGACGGCATGAACAAGCCCAGCCTTGACCGCAGCGTGCCGCAGATCGGCGCGCCGATCGCCTGGCAGGCCGGCTACACCGGTACTGGCGTCAAGGTCGCCGTGCTGGACACCGGCATCGACGCCACGCATCCGGACCTGGCCGGCAAGATCGCCGCCGAACAGAACTTCAGCCCCGAGACCGACACGCTGGACCACGTCGGCCACGGCACCCACGTCGCCTCCACCATCGCCGGCACCGGCGCCAAGTCCGGTGGCAGGTTCAAGGGCGTCGCGCCGGACGCGACCCTGTTGAACGGCAAGGTGTGCGCCACACACGGCTGCCCGACCTCGGCGATCATCGCCGGCATGCAATGGGCGGCCGACCAGGGCGCGACCATCGCGAACCTGAGCCTCGGCGGCAAAGACAGCGGCGCCGACGACCCGCTCAAGCAGGCCGTGAACACCCTGTCCGCGCAGCGCGGCATCCTGTTCGTCATCGCGGCCGGCAACAGCGGATCGGAGAGCGGCACGATCGAATCGCCCGGCAGCGCGGAGTCCGCGCTCACCGTCGGCGCGGTCGACCGCGACGAGAGCCTGGCCCGGTTCTCGAGCAGGGGCCCGCGCACCGGGGACGACGCGATCAAGCCCGACATCACCGCACCCGGTGTCGGCATCGTCGCGGCCAGGTCGTCCACGGGCACGATCGGCACACCGGCGGAAGACGGCTACGTCGCCCTCTCCGGTACCTCG
The DNA here is from genome assembly GCF_008386585.1 of Solihabitans fulvus. GTDB lineage: Bacteria > Actinomycetota > Actinomycetes > Mycobacteriales > Pseudonocardiaceae > Solihabitans > Solihabitans fulvus. The sequence continues at coordinate 18,488 of NZ_VUOB01000066.1, read as the reverse complement.
ATGGCCACTCCGCATGTTGCGGGCTCGGCCGCGCTGCTCGCCCAGCAACACCCCGACTGGAAGGGCACACAACTCAAGGCCGCACTCACCGCATCGGCCAAACCCAACACCACACTCAACGTCTTCCAGCAAGGCTCCGGCCGCGTCGACGTCGGCAAAGCCATCTCCGAAAACATCACCACCGAACCCACCAACCTCAGCCTCCCAACACAACCCTGGCCACACACCAACGACAAACCCGTGAGCAAGACCGTCACCTACCACAACACCGGCAAAACCGACACAACCCTGTCACTAGCAATCGACGGAACCGGCCCCGACGGCAAACCCGCCCCAGCTGGCCTGTTCAGCGTCAACACCGACAAGATCACCATCCCGGCCGGCGGCCAGACCCAGGTCACCGTCACCGCCAACACCAAGGCAGGCAACGTCGACGGCCCCTACTCCGGCACACTCATCGCCACCTCCGACACCTCGACGACCCGCACACCCGTCGCCATCACCCGCGAGGCGGAGACCTACACCCTGACCGTGCACTACACCGGTTTCGACGGCAAGCCGACCGCCACCGGCTACGGGGCGCTGTTCGCCATGCGAGACCTCAAGTTCACGTCGCTCTACGACCCGAGCGGCACGGTGTCCGTGCGGCTGCCCAAGGGTGACTACCTCCTCGACAACTTCGTGACTGGGGCGAACCGAACCGACCCCGTCGCCTCGCTGCCCGCGCCCGGCCTGAGCATCACCAAGGACACCACGATCGACGCCGACGCCAGACTGGCCAAGCAGATCAAGGTGACGCCACCCGACCCGACACTGACACTCTCCCTCGGCGAGATCGGTTACAGCCGAAAGTTCTCGCCGGTCCCCGGCCAGGATATCGGCGGCGGCGTGATCACCGGTGATCTGTCGAAGGTCTACACCGCACAGGTGGGTCCGGCGCTACCGGACGATCAGCTCGGCGCGGTCGTGAACACGCAGTGGTCGCAGGCGACGCCCACGCCAAGCCCCAGCTTCTATCGGCTGGCCTGGACGCGGCACGGCACGGCGTTCACCGGCATCGACAAGACGGTGACCATGGACCAGTTGGCCAAGGTGCACTATTCGTTCGGGCCCGCGCCTGCCGGCAGCCATGCGGCGAAGGACGCGAGTCCGGTCGTGCCCGGCGGCTTCACCGCCGCCGGGGCCGCGGTGTTCCCGGTCAGCATGCCCGGCACCGCGACCGAGTACGTCACCACGGAGGACGTGCAGTGGAACTCGGGCACGACCCAGATCAGCAACGGGTCGGCCGTCTTCCTGAACGAGCAGCCGAAGAGCTACCAGGCCGGCCGGACCTATCACGAGCGCCTGAACTACGGGGTGTTCGGCCCGACGCTGCCCACGTTGACGGACATCCACCGGTACCTGGGCGTAAGCCGCGTCGCCGACACGATCGCCGTCGACACGCCGCTGTTCGGCGACTCCTCGGGTGCCGGCGGTGACTCGTCGACGGACACGGCCAGCACCGCGCTGTTCCATGGTGACACGAAGATCGGCGAGAGCACGCAGCCGGGCTCCGGCAGGTTCGCGGTGCCGGCGGAGGCCGGGGACTACCGGCTCACGACGGAGGCGACGCGCAGCGGCGTGTCCGACGTGAGCACCCGGGTGAGTGCCACGTGGACGTTCTCCTCGAGCCACGTGGACGGCGCCGTGCCCACGCAGCTGCCGATCTCGGTGGTGCGCTTCGATCCCGAACTGGACGACAACAACGCGGCCCACGCCGGCCAGCTCGAACGCGTGCCGCTGAGCGTGCGGCGCCAGCCGGGCGCTCCGCAGGCCTCGACGCGCCAGCTCTCCCTGGAGGTGTCCTACGACGACGGCACGAACTGGGTGCCCGCGCCGGTCCTCGGCGACGTCGCCCTGGTCTGGCACCCCTTCGACGCGAACTTCGTGTCGTTGCGCGCCAAGGCAACCAGCTCAGACGGCAGCACCGTCGAGGAAACGGTGATCCGAGCCTACAAACTCACCAAGAGCTCCTAACACGACGGCGTTCGACTGGGAGTGGCGTCCAGGTGGCGCGTCGCAAGGCGGAGGAGCCCCTCATGGCGGAGCCATGCGGGGCGACGACAACGCAGCGAGGCGTCAGCTGGGCGTCACTCCGTCGGACAGTCATTGTGTTAGGAGCTCTAGGTAGCAGCCGACCCGGTGTGCCCCCGGTACCTGCCGGGGGCACACCGCTATCCAGGGATGCCGCCGAATCCCACAGCGAACGTCCTACCTCGCCAGGAAAACCCGCTCCCGAGGCAACCTCACCATGCCCCGAGGACTTCGTGCACGCGCGCGTACCGCACCGGTCCGACGCAGTCCAGCCCGCAATCGGCCGTCAGAAACTGACGAACAACACTCAACAGGACGTGTCGGTCAATCCTCAACCTGGCTACTTTCACAATGGCCAGGGGGTATTCGTCTCACGCTCAATTGATCATCCGTCGTCGTCCGCCTGCTGGCAAGGAGATCCACGACCGGAGGTATCAGTTGCATTCCAGGGGAAGTGTGCACAGACGCATCGGAACAAGCGCGATGGCCGCGGTGCTGGCATTCGGCACCGCACTCGGCATGACCCACGCCGCGTCCGCGGCGCCGAATGTCGCCACCAGCAAGGAAAACCAGGCCACCGGCTCCGGCCAGGAGCGCGCGGTCACGCTGATCACCGGTGACCGCGTGCTGGTGCGGGACGGCGCGACCGCCGGCACCGTGCAGCCCGGCCACGGCAGGGAGAACGTCGGCTTCTCGACCTTTCACGTGCCCGGCCACCTGTACGTCATTCCGCGCGACGCCATGGCACTGCTCGCGCAGGATCGGCTGGACCGCAGGCTGTTCGACGTCACCACACTCATCGACGCCGGCTACGACGACGCCCAGCGCGACTCGCTGCCGCTGATCGTCACGCATTCGGCGGCCCAGCCACTGGCCGCCAACACCCTGGGGGCCTCGGTCACCAGGGACCTGCCCAGCGTCCGTGGTTCGGCGGTGCTCGACGCGAAGTCCGGCACGGCCGGCCTGTGGCAGGCGCTCACCGCTCGCGGCGTGGCCTCGGGCGTCGACAAGGTGTGGCTGGACGGCAAGCGCGCGCCGAGCCTGGACCGCAGTGTGCCGCAGATCGGCGCGCCGATCGCCTGGCAGGCCGGCTACACCGGCACCGGCGTCAAGGTCGCCGTGCTGGACACCGGCATCGACGCCACGCATCCCGACCTGGCCGGCAAGATCGCCGCGGAGAAGAACTTCAGCCCGGAGGCCGACACGCTCGACCACGTCGGCCACGGCACTCACGTCGCCTCCACCATCGCCGGCACCGGCGCCAAGTCCGGCGGCAAGTTCAAGGGCGTCGCGCCCGATGCCACGCTGCTTAACGGAAAGGTGTGCGCCCTCAACGGTTGCCCGGAGTCCTCGATCCTCGCCGGCATGCAGTGGGCGGCGGACCAGGGCGCGGCCGTGGCGAACCTCAGCCTCGGCGGCACCGACAGCGGCGGTGACGACCCGCTCAAGCAGGCCGTGAACACCCTGTCCGCGCAGCACGGCATCCTGTTCGTCATCGCGGCCGGCAACGCGGGCCCCAGCGACGGTTCCATCAGCTCGCCGGCCAGCGCGGAGGCGGCGCTCGCAGTCGGCGCGATCGACCGGGACGAGAGCCTCGCGTTCTTCTCCAGCCGAGGCCCGCGCACCGGGGACGACGCGATCAAGCCCGACATCACCGCACCCGGCGTCGGCATCGTGGCCGCGAAGTCCACAACGGGCGTCATCGGCACGCCGGCCGTCGACGGCTACGTCGCCCTCTCCGGCACGTCCATGGCCACCCCGCACGTAGCCGGCTCGGCCGCGCTGCTCGCCCAGCAACACCCCGACTGGAAGGGCACACAACTCAAGGCCGCACTCACCGCATCGGCCAAACCCAACACCACACTCAACGTCTTCCAGCAAGGCTCCGGCCGCGTCGACGTCGGCAAAGCCATCTCCGAAAACATCACCACCGAACCCACCAACCTCAGCCTGCCAACACAACCCTGGCCACACACCAACGACAAACCCGTGAGCAAAACCATCACCTACCACAACACCGGCAAGACCGACACAACCCTGTCGCTCGCCATCGACGGAACCGGCCCCGACGGCAAACCCATCCCGGCAGGCCTGTTCAGCCTCAGCACCACCACCGTCACCATCCCGGCCGGCGGCCAGACCCAGGTCACCGTCACCGCCAACACCAAGGCAGGCAACGTCGACGGCCCCTACTCCGGCACGCTCGTCGCCACCTCCGGCACCACAACGACCCGCACCCCGGTCGGCATCACCCGCGAGGTGGAGAGCTACACGCTGACCGTGCGCTACACCGACGTGGCGGGCGCGCCGGCCACGCAGGCCTCCAGCCTGCTGATCGGCCTGGACAACTTCAAGTTCATCCCGCTGTCCCCGCAGAACGGCACGGCGACCGTGCGGGTGCCCAAGGGCGCCTACCTCCTGGACAGCCTCGTCGGTGGCACGTCGCCGACCGGCCTGCCGACCTTCGCCTGGCTGCCCGCGCCGGGGCTGAACCTCTCCAAGGACACCGCGATCGACGCCGACGCCAGGCTGGCCAAGCCGATCAGGGTGACGCCACCCGACCCGACGCCAAGGCTCGCCCTTGGCGAGGTCGGCTTCAACCTCAAAACGGCGACCGGTGGGTTCGGCAGCAGCTTCGTGACCTTCGGCGACGGCCTGTCCCGGTTGTCCACCGCGCACATCGGACCGGCGCTGCCGGCCGACCGGTTGAGTTCCCACGTCAACACGCAGTGGACCGCGACGGACGGGAGTCCGACCTTCTACCGGCTGGCCTGGGCGCAGCCGAGCAGGGTGTTCACCGGTATCGACAAGACGGTGACCAAGGACCAACTGGCCGAGGTGCACTACGCGTTCGGGCCGGCCCCGACCGGCCGGACGGGCCTCAAGGGCGCCGCACCCGTCAGCTCCGGCGGGGGCGGGGGCTGGAGCGCGCTGTTCCCGGTCGGCCTGCCGGGCACGGCGACCGAGTACCTCACCACCGACGGCGTGCAGTGGGGTGCGGATCTGTTGCAACTCAACGGAAACACCCTCGAGGCGCAGGAGATCGCCGACCCGGGCAACTACCACGCCGGTCGGACCTACCGCGAACGGCTGCACTACGCGGTGTTCAGCCCGGTGCTGCCGGCGCCGCCGATCCCGCAGCTGTGGGTGACCCGCAACGGCGACACGATCAACGTGGACCTCCCGCTCGTCGGCGACTCCTCGGGCGCGTCGCTTGGTCTGTCGACGGTGACGGGCAGCACGACGTTGTTCCTCGGCGACAAGAAGATCGGCGAGTCCGGTCACCCGGGGCAAGGCAAGTTCACCGTGCCGGCCGAACCGGGCTCGTACCGGCTCACCGTCCAGGGGACGCCGGGCGCGGCACTGGAACTCAGCACGCAGGTCACCACGACGTGGACGTTCGACTCCAGCCACGTGGCGGGCACCGACTACGCGAGGCTGCCGATCTCGGTGGTCCGCTTCAATCCCAAGCTGGACGACAACAACGCGGCCCGCGCCGGACGACTCGCGCTCGTGCCGCTGAGCGTGCAGCGCCAGCAGGGCGCACCGCAGGCCTCGACGCGCCACCTGTCGCTCGAAGTGTCCTACGACGACGGCGACAACTGGTTCCCGGCACCGGTCATCGGCGACGTGGCCCTGGTCTGGCACCCCTTCGACGCGCAGTTCGTGTCGTTGCGCGCCAAGGCAACCAGCTCAGACGGCACCGCCGTCGAGGAGACAGTGATCCGAGCCTACAAACTCACCAAGCAGGAGCTCACCAAGCAGGAGCCGCTGACCAACCAGTAGCCGCGCTGGTGCGCCCTCGGCCCACGCCGAGGGCGCACCACCGGCCCACACCACCAGCCCCGCCACCACCAGCCCCGCCACCACCGGCCCCGCCACCACCTGGCCGACCTCCACCAGACCCACACCATCCGCCCGCCACCGCTGAACTCACCACCACTGGGGTTCGTCACCGCCAGGCAACCGAGGACCGTGCGCCCAATACCCCGACGCCGGGGCCCGCACATGCGTCAACCGACCGAACGCGCTGTCCGTCTCGACCAGCAGGTCGGCAAAATCCTCAACCCCCTCCGCCCGCTCCCCCTCGTCCTCGGTGCGCCCGAGGCTGTCCAGCCAGAGCGCGGTGCGGGCCAGCGAGACGCGCACCTCCCAGGAGCCGCCTGCCGACGCGCGGCGGGTCAGCGCGGTGATCGCGCCAAAGGCGGCCAACCAGCCGGTCCCGTGGTCCAGGGTCTGGGCCGGCAGCTGCCTCGGGGCGGCTTCCCCGGTGTCGGCGATGCCGGACACCATCTGCACGAGGCTGTCGAAGCCGCGCCGCCCGGCCAGCGGGCCGGCCTGGCCGTAGGCGGACAGGTTCACCGACACGATGCCGGGGCGCAGCTCGGCCAGCTGTGCTGGCCCGAAACCCAGTGCTGCCAACGCTCCCGGTCGATAGGACTGCACGAACACGTCCGCCTCGGCGATCAGCCCGCGCAGCACCAACCGGTCCCGCTCGGTGCGCAGGTCGAGGTGGCAGGATCGCTTGCCGAAACCGGTGTCGATCACCAACGGACCGACCGTCGGCAGATGCGCGGCCCCGACGTGCAGGACGTCCGCGCCGAAGGCGGCGAGGGTCCGCCCGCACACCGGCCCGGCGATGACATGCGTCAGGTCGAGCACCCGCACCCCGGCAAGCGGCCGATCCGCCCGCGCCAAGGGACGCGCTGGAGCGGGGCCGAGCCGTCGGAGGTCCGCCAGCGGCAGCCGCCCGATCGCGAGCGCCTGCGGGTGGCGAAGCCAGTCCGCACGGCGGCGCAGGGCACCCGCGGCGCCGCCAGCCGCCAGCACTGCGGCCTCGACGTCCTCCGCGGTTCGCCGGGAGACCGCCTCGGCGACGGCGTCCCGACTGTCGGCCACCGCCAACGCGGCGAGCACCGCGTCCCGGTGATGCGGGTAGTTGCAGTGCAGCCGAACCCAGCCATCGGCGGCCCGATAGTTGCCGCTCAGCGCCGCCCACAGGTCGCGGGGCGGCGCGCCGTCCACCCGCAGGCAGCGTTCGGTGTGGAAGGCCGCGGCCGCCTCACGCACCGACAGCCGCACGGGGTCGGGGGCACCGCCCCGCGCACGCAGCAGGCGAGCCGCGGCCGTCGCGGTGGCAGCCACGGCGGCGGCCGCGAGGACGCCAACGCGATAGCGGCTGGGCAGGACGGGGTCGTCGCCGTCGATGACCACTCCGGCCCTGTCAAGGGGTGTGCCCGTGGTGTCGTGCCAGAGCTCCCGCAGCGCTGCGGTCGGAGTGATCACGACCCGAGCGTAGGTGCCCAGCCGGCCGCCGAACCCCATCGCGTGACGAACGGCTCCAGCTCACCAACAACCCCAGCCACACGCACGACGTCACCGTCCGGGCCACATGAGGCGGAGCGCGCCCATCCTCAGACAACTGCGCCCCCGCACACCAACCGACAGTCGGTATGTCACCGTCCGCCCCGCGTCCGGGTCACCGACCGACAGTCGGTATGCCGCTTCTACCCTTCACCCAGTTCATCGACCGACAGTCGGTATGCCATTTCCACCGGTTCACCCAACTCGCCGACCGACGGTCGGTACGTCACGATCGACCTCTTGCGCCCGATTCATGGACCGACAGTCGGTATGTCACCGGTTCAGCCTCAGCCCAGTCGATTGGCCGAGCCAGCCCGACCGACAGTCGGTATGCAATCCCCCGTCCGCCACGGCCCGTCAGGCGACCGACGACACCTGCCGCGCGACAAACGGCTCCACCGCGGCCCTCCACCCTCCCGGGTTGTCGAAGTGCAGCGTGTGCCCGGCCCCAGCCACACACGCGAACTCGCCGACCGACAGTCGGTCTGCCATGTCCCGCTGCGCCTGCGTGGACTCCGTCGACAGCTCGCCAGCAACCATCAGCGCCGGACAACGCACCGCATCCAGCTCGGCAAAGTGGTCGCGGCCGTCCCAGCCGGCCTGCAAGGCGAGCATGTGCTCGAACTCGAACATCGGCCGGTAGCCGTCCGCGCCCTCCGCCATCACCTCGGTGAAGTAGTCGCCCTGCCCCGCATGCCCGCCACCGAAATACGCCCGGACGTCGGCCAGGCTCGGAAACGGCAGGGGCCAGTCGGCGAACCACGCTCGCCACTTGTCCTGCCTGAGCGACGCGGTCGCGTCCATGTCGGCGATCACCAGCGCCCGCACCAGCTCGGGATGGTCCGCGGCGAGCTGCCAGCCGGTCAGGCCGCCCATCGAGTGGCCGATCACCACCGCCGGGCCGAGCGCGAGCTGGTCGATCACCGCGGCCACGTCGGCCACTCGCGCGGCGCGGTCGTACGGCCCGGCCGGCTTGTCGCTGTGACCATGACCGCGCTGGTCGATCGCGACAACCCGACCGTGCCCGGTCAGCCAGCCCGCCGTCTCGGCCCACGTGGTCGCCCGACCCATCAGGCCGTGCAGCAGCAGGATCGCCGACCCGTCCCCGCCGAAGTCGACGCCGGACAGCCGCACGCCGCCGAACCCGTCGAACATGACTCTCTCGACCATCGCTACCTCGAATCGTTGTACCTCGTGTCGAGGTAGGATAGTACGAACGTACCCCGTCGGACGCAAGGGAGAATGCGGCCGTGCTCGAACTAGCGATCCTCGGTTTCCTCAGCGAGCAACCGATGCACGGATACGAGCTCCGCACCAGGATCAGCCAGCTCACCGGCCACGTCCGGCCCGTGAGCGACGGCGCGCTCTACCCCGCCATCAAGCGCATGGAAAAGGCCGAACTGCTGACCAGGCAACAGGAGCAGGGCGTCTCCGCCGCACCGCGCCAGGTGCTCGCGCTGACCGACGCCGGACGCGCGGAACTGGCCAGGCGGCTACGCCATCCCGACCAGACCGACATCACCGACCGCAACCGCTTCTTCGCGGTGCTCGCGTTCCTGCACCGGCTCCCCGAGCGCGCCGACCAGGCCGCCGTGCTGCGGCGCCGGTTGGACTTCCTCGACCAGCCCGCGAGCTTCTTCTACCGGGGCGACAAGCCGGTTCGCGCCGCCGAGGCCGACACGATCTTCCGCCGCGGCATGCTGGAAATGGCCAGGGCCACCAAAAAGGCGGAGCGCGACTGGCTGCGCTCCACCCTCGCCGACCTCGAACCCGAACCCGACGCCGTCACCGAAACCGAGACTGAGGCCGAAGGTCCCTGAGAGGTCGCACAGCTCGGGAAACCACCGCAGCGGCAACGCTGTCACGACCTCCCGACCGACGCGCTACCACGGAATCCGGCCGTTGTCAGTCCCTCGCGGGTCGCCCGTGGCGGTCCCGCCGGTCAGACGCGCGGCAGCGGTGGGTGGCGAGACGGTGAAGCCATGAACGGTTTCGTCACTCGCGGCCTGTGCGCCGCGGCAGGGATCGGCGCGCTGGCCGCCCGGCTCATCGCCCCACTTCCCCGGCCCAGGACTACGCAGCCCATTACGGATACGCGGCCCCGGTCTGGTTGGTGCCGCTCGGCGCGGCACTCGGCCTGATCGCCATGTCGCTGCACCGAGCAACGGTGTACGGGGTCGCGGCGGTGCTGCTGTTGTGGGCCTCCGGCGGCCTGGTGCTGGACGGCTTCCGCTTGTTCTTCCTCACGACCGGCATTCCGGCGGGCGATTTCGCGATCGTGGACGGCCGGGGCGCGGTATCCAGGTTGTGTGGGGCGCTGGGCCTGGTCGCGGTCGCCATCGCCTACATCCGCAACGGCCGGACTGCGGCTCAGGTCCGGCGGCCGCTGGTGATCGCCGGGCTGGTGCTCGGGGCGATCTACCCGCTGGCGAAGTTCTACTGGTCGGCGGGCGGGACGCTGCTCATGCCGGAGCACTACACCGAGGGTTTCCCTGCGGCGGAAACGGTCATGCTCATCGGCGCGAGCACGTTGGTCCTGCTGTTGGCGAAGGACGGTGGCCGGCACCGCCTGATCCGGATCGGGCTGATCACAACGGGGACGGTGGTGACGCTGGTACTCCTCAACCAGGGGCTGCTCCCGCTGTTCGGCCTGCTCAACCACGCGATGGGCGCACCCCGATTCGCCGCGATGGACGTGTCGACCGACGCGTGGATCGTCGATTTCTCGCTGTACACCGTTTGGGCACTGCTCGGGCTGGTGATCGGCCGTCTCGTCCTCGGTTACCGGGATCGGGTCCGGGTTAGAGTCGCCCGATGAGATCGGATGGGCTCCTCGCGATCCTGCTTGGGCTCGTGCTCGGCATCCCGTCCGTCGTGATCGCGTCGCTGTCCACCCTGCCGACCACCGCCTTGTTTCTGCTGGCCGGGGCCGCGATCGCCCATGTCGCGCTGGGGTGGCGCCGCGCCCGGCCGGTCGTCTCGGCGGCGGTCGCGAACGGGCTGGTGTTCGCGATGGCGCTGGCCGTGCCGTGGTTCGTGCTGCTGCCGTCCTGTCTGGTCGCGCCGATCGCGATCCACGCATGCACAGCCAACGCCAGGGTCCGGCCCGCGCTGGTTCTGGCGGTGTCGGTCGCCAGCTGCCTGGTCATCGGGGGCCGTTACCTCCTGTGGCCGACCGGCCAGACCCCGGCCGCCGCCGCGCTGTTGACCGCCCTGCTGGTCGCGGTCGTGGTGACCGCGTGGAGCCTCGGGTTGCTCAGGCGCACCCAGCTCGCTCAGGTCGAACTCCTGCAGGGGCAGGCGCGCGAGGCCGAACGTGCCAGGATCGCCAGGGACGTCCACGATGTCGTCGCCCATTCCCTCGCGGTGATCGTGGGACTGGCGTGGGCGGACGGAGTTCTCACGGTGTCCATCCGCGACAGCGGGCCGTCCGGTCCGCCCCCGGCACCGGGTGGCAACGGGATCGCCGGGATGCGCGATCGGCTGGCGATCCTTGGCGGAACACTGGAAGCCGGGCCGCTGGACACCGGCGGATTCCGGGTGGTGGCGACGGTGCGGGAGCCGGCATGATCCGAGTTTTCCTTGTCGACGACCAGGAGCTCGTGCGCACCGGCTGCGCGATGGTCGTCGACGCCCAGCCGGACATGGAGGTCGTCGGCGAAGCCGGGGACGGGGCCGAGGCGCTGAGCCGGTTGAGCGCGCGGCACGCCCACGTCGTCGTCATGGACGTGCGCATGCCGCGAATGGACGGCGTCGAGGCGACTCGGCGCTTCGTCGAACGCGATCCGGCGGGTCCGCGCATCCTCGTGCTGACCACGTTCGACCTGGACGAGTACGCCTTTGCCGCGTTGGCCGCCGGGGCGAGCGGATTCATCCTCAAGGACGCCCCGGCCGAGGACATGCTGCGCGCGATCCGGACGGTGCACGCGGGCGATTCCGTTGTGGCGCCATCGACAACGCGCCGGCTCATCGACCACGTCTCCGGAACCCTGCGGACGCGCGAGAGCCCGGACGGCCTGACCGAACGCGAGCGCGAGGTGTGGCGGATGGTCGCGACGGGAGACAGCAACGCCGACATCGCGACCGCGCTGCACCTGTCCGAGGGCACGGTGAAGACGCATGTCGGGCGGCTGCTCGCCAAGCTGGGCGCACGAGACCACGTGCACGCCGTGATCCGGGCGTATGAAACGGGATTCGTTCGCCCGGGATCCTAGGAACTCAGGAACTCCTAGGGCAGGTTGGTCACCAGCTCTGCCGCCGGCACCCTCGTGCCGGTGTAGAACGGGATCTCCTCGCGCACGTGCAGGCGTGCCTCGGTGCCGCGCAGGTGGCGCATCAGGTCGACGATGCGGTGCAGTTCGTCCGCCTCGAACGCCAGGATCCACTCGTAGTCGCCGAGCGCGAACGACGCCACGGTGTTGGCCCGCACGTCCGGGTAGTCGCGCGCCTCCTTGCCGTGGTCCGCGAGCATCTTCCTGCGGTCCTCGTCCGGCAGCAGGTACCACTCGTAGGACCGCACGAACGGGTACACGCAGATGAACTTGCGGGCCTCCTCACCGGCGAGGAACGCCGGGATGTGGCTCTTGTTGAACTCCGCGGGGCGGTGCAGCGCGACGTTGCTCCACACGGGCACGGACGCGCGGCCGAGGGTGGTGCGCCGGAACCCCGAGTAGGCGGCCTGCACCTGCTCGATCTCCTCGGCGTGCCACCAGATCATATAGTCCGCGTCGGCACGCAGCCCGGCGAGGTCGTACACACCCCGCACGATGACACCCTTGCCTGCCAGGGCATCCAGGTACTCCTGCGCCTCGGTGGCCGCCGGACCCCTGTTCTCGGGCAGCCGGCCGGCCTCGACGCGGAACACCGACCACATGGTGTAGCGGATGGTGTCGTTCAACTCGGCATAGTTCAGGCGGGACATGGCTCCATGGTCCCACCTCAGCGCGGCAGGCGTCCCAGGAGGTGGGCGGCGACACGGGCCGCGGCGGCGTCCGCCGTGGCGATGCAGGCCGGCAGACCGACCCCGTGCAGCGACGCGCCGGCCACCGCGAGCCCCGGCGCCTCGGCCACGGCGCGCTCGATCCCGTCCACCAGATCCAGGTGGCCGACCCCGTACTGCGGCAGCCCGCCGCCCCAGCGGGTGACCAGGGTGTCCACCGGTGTCGCGGTCACGCCGGTCAGCTCGGCGAGGTCCGCGCGCACCGCCTGCACCAGCTCCTCGTCGCTCCGCTGCAACAGCACCGCCTCGCCTTGCCGGCCGACCGAACCACGCACCAGCACGTGTCCCTGCCCACCGAGGTGTCCCCACTTGCGACTGGAGAAGGTGAATGCCTTCGCCGTGAACAGCGTGCCGTCCGCGCGCCGCTCCCCCTCGGCCAACAGCACGCCGGAGGACGCTGGCAGTTCCACGTCCGGCGGCAGCGCGAGCGCCACCACGGCCATGGACGCGACCTCCACCCGCGCGAACCGCTCGGCCGCGGCCGGCACGACACCGTCCAGCAGTCTGCGCGCCGACGGCGCCGGCACGGCCAGCACGACGGCGTCCACGTCGAGGATCTCGGGGTGCGGCGCCGGCCCGATCTCCAGCCGCCAGCCGTGCTCGAGTCGGTGCAGGGCGCGAACGGGCAGGCCGAGCCGCAGTTCCGGCGCGGCCACCTCGGCGAGCCGGTCGGTCAGCCCGCCGAGGCCGTCACGCAGCGTGCCGAACACGGGCGGCCTCGGCGTGTGCGACTGCGGCGGGGCCGGCATGACGGTCGCCGCGGCGGTCACCAGCGAGCCCGCGCCGGCGTCCAGGGCGTTGGCCAGCGCCGGCATGGTGGCGCGCAGCCCGAGGTCGTCGGCCCGGCCCGCGTAGACGCCGCCGAGCAGCGGGCCGACGAGCCGGTCGGGCACCTCGGGCCCGAATCGTTCGCGCAGCAGCGCGCCCACGGAGACGTCCGCGCCGTCGAGGCGGACCGGCGGCAGATCGGGTTCGGCGGCGACCCTGGCGAGCGCGTCTGTGGACAGCACCCCGCGCACGGCCTCGGCCGACGCCGGCACGCCCATCAGGGTGTGTCCGGGAATTGGGTTGGTGTGCCCGCCCGCCCGAACCGTGCCGCCGACGCCGGCCGGATGCGTCAACTGGTCGGCCAGGCCCAGCTCGGTGATCAGCTCGGTCGCCTCGGGCCTGCGGTGCAGGAACGCCTCGGCGCCGACGTCGTAGCGGTGGCCGGCGAGTTCGGTCGTGCGCAGCTTGCCGCCGACCCGGTCGGACTGCTCGAAGACCGTGATGACGGCCTGACCGCCGAGCAGGCGGCGCAACCGGTGCGCGGCGGCCAGCCCGGAGATCCCGCCGCCGACGACCGCGACGTGCGCAGGCCGGCTGTTCACGCCGACACCGCGCAGCCGCCTCGCCCGCAGCCGAACGCGTCCCCGACAAGGATCACGGCGATCCCGCCGCCGATGTCCGCGACACGCACCGGCCTCGTCCGCATCGCTATTCCGCTCCGGGCTGGAGGCCGTGCACCAGCTCGGTGACCCTGGTGATGACGTCCGGATCGGTGTCCGGCAGCACGCCGTGGCCGAGGTTGAAGATGTGTCCCCCGGCGGCGCGGCCCTCGGCGACGATCCGGTTGACCTCCCGTTCGAGCGCGGGGCCCTCGGCGAACAGCAGCGCTGGGTCCAGGTTGCCCTGCACGACCGGGGCCGGACCGTCCGGCACGGCCTGCCGCAGCCGCCGCACGGCGGTGTCCAGCGGGATCCGCCAGTCGACGCCGACGACGTCGGCCCCGGCCTGCCGCATCGCGCCGAGCAGCTCGCCGGTGCCGACACCGAAGTGGATCCTCGGCACGCCGGCGTCGGCCAGCCCGGTCAGCACGCGCGTCGAGTGCGGCAGCACGAACTCGCGGTAGTCGCGCTCGGAGAGGGCGCCGGACCAGGAGTCGAACAGCTGCACCGCGTCGACGCCCGCCTCGATCTGCACGCGCAGGAAGCCGAGCGCCACGTCGGAGAGCCGGCCGAGCAGCGCGTGCCAGGTCTCCGGGTCCGAGTGCATCAGGGCCTTGGTGCGCTCGTGGTTGCGGCTCGGGCCGCCCTCGATGAGGTAGGAGGCGAGCGTGAACGGCGCCCCGGCGAAGCCGATCAGGGGCGTGTCGCCGAGTTCGCCGAGCAGCAGGCCGATCGCCTCGGCCACCGGCGCGACCTGGGTCGGTTCCAGCTCGGGCAGCGCGGCGACGTCCCGCGCGCTGCGCACCGGGCTGGCCACGACGGGGCCGGTGCCCGGCACGATGTCCAGGTCGACGCCCGCGGCCTTGAGCGGCACGACGATGTCGCTGAACAGGATCGCGGCGTCCACCTTGTGCCTGCGGACGGGCTGCGCGGTGATCTCGCAGACCAGCTCGGGAGTCATGCAGGCGTCCAGCATCGCGACGCCCTCACGCACCCTGCGGTACTCGGGGAGGGACCGGCCGGCCTGGCGCATGAACCACACCGGGATCCGGGACGGTGTGCCGCCGTGCGCGGCGACCAGCAATGGGGCTTCGGGAAGGTCCCGGCGTGCCGAGACCGGTGCGGTATTGGTCATCTTGTCGGTAATAATCCCACGGGCCGCACAACCTGGAACGCGCGGAGGGGGTGGGGTTCGCCTCAACCCCTTGGCATCGACGGGCCGGCCGCCGGGCCTCGACGGCTCGGCGCTCGGGCGCGACAAGGCGGGCGGCGGGGTCGGCCAAGGCCGGCAACGACCCTCGTCTCCGGAGTGCCCGAAACGTCCCGGTGTCCCGGCCCAAGTTCGCGGGTTCGATCGGCGCGCCGCCCGCCTCGGCGGCCCCGCGCAGGCATACAGTCCCTGTCGTGACCGGGATGTCGGGAGAGCCCGAACTGTTCCGGCGGGCGGTGGCGGCG
Organism: Solihabitans fulvus; assembly: GCF_008386585.1. Classification (GTDB taxonomy): domain Bacteria; phylum Actinomycetota; class Actinomycetes; order Mycobacteriales; family Pseudonocardiaceae; genus Solihabitans; species Solihabitans fulvus. The sequence continues at coordinate 3,170 of NZ_VUOB01000066.1, read as the reverse complement.
CTCAAAGCGGTACAACCCAGGCCAGAAGTCGAGTTCGGCGAGGTTCGCCCGCCGCAGCGACTGGCGCCCTGGTCGTTCGCGTACAGCGCTGAGGTCAACGGTCCTGCTGGGGAACTGTCCACCGGCCGGCTCGTGCTGTTGCACGATCCGGAGGGGGCCGAGGCGTGGGACGGGGTGTTGCGGCTGGTCGCGTACGTGCGGGTGGAACTGGACCCAGAGCTGGCCAGCGATCCGCTGTTGCCGGAGGTCGGCTGGTCGTGGCTGACCGAGGCGCTGGAGACCACCGGCGCGAACTTCACGGCGCTCGGCGGCACTGTCACGCAGACCTCGTCGGCCCGCTTCGGCGACATCGCGGGGCCGGCCCGCACCGACGACCTCGAACTGCGGGCGTCGTGGACGGCGTTGGACCCGGAGCTGACCTCGCACGGCACGGCCTTCTGCGACCTGATGACCAGCGCGGTCGGCCTGCCCCCGGTCGGCGTCACCATCTTCAGCCAGCGCCCGGCCACCTGAGCAGCGTCCCGAAGGACGCCTTCGTGACACCGAAGGCGTCCTTCGTGGCACCTACCAGGTCGAGACATCCTCGGCTGCCCTGAGCACGCGCAGGGTGTTGCGGCCGGCGAGCTTGGCCAGGTCGTCCTCGCTCCAGCCCCGGTCGATCAGCTCGGCGAACAGGTCCGGGTAGTGCGACACGTCCTCGAGGCCGGCCGGCAGCGCCGGCACGCCGTCGTAGTCGCCGCCGAGGCCGATGTGGTCAATGCCGGCGACCTCGCGGGCGTGTTCGACGTGCGCGACCACGTCGGCGATGGTCACCTCGGGCCGAGGGCCGCCGCCCTGCCAGGTGGCCTCGAACTTCGTCCGCGCGTCGAGGTCCCAGTGGTCCTGCCCGGCCGCGTCCATGGCGCTGTGCAGCTCGTCGTCCCAGGCCGCGTAGGCGGGCGAGACGAAGCGGGGCACGAAGGTCACCATGCAGACGCCGCCGTTGGCCGCAAGCTGCGAGAGGACGTCGTCCGGCACGTTGCGGGGGTTGTCGGCGACGGCCCGGCAGGACGAGTGGCTGAACACCACGGGGGCCTCGGTGACGGCGAGGGCGTCCTTCATGGTGCTCTCGGCGACGTGCGAGAGGTCGACGAGCATGCCGATCCGGTTCATCTCCCTGACGACCTCGCGGCCGAAGTCGGTCAGCCCGCCGGCGACCGGCTCGTCGGTGGCCGAGTCGGCCCACGGGGTGTTCTGGTTGTGCGTCAGGGTCAGGTAGTTGACGCCGAGCCTGCGCAGCGCGCGCAGCACCCCGAGCGACTCGTCGATGCAGTGCCCGCCCTCGGCGCCGAGCAGCGAGGCGATCCGCCCCGACGCGAACGCGGCCTCCGCCTCGTCGGCGGTGTTCGCCATGGTCAGGTGGTCGGGGTAGCGGGCCGCGAGCGCGTGCACCAGCTCGATCTGTTCCAGGACGGCGGTCACCGCGGGTGCGCCGGCCAGCTGGCACGGCACCCACACGGACCAGAACTGGAGGCCGACCCCGCCTCGGCGCAGCCGGACCAGGTCGGTGTGCAGGCGGGGCTGCTCGACGGTCAGGTCGACGGTGGCTGAATCGGTCCACAGCGCGGCCGCCGGATTGCCGCCGTCGTCCACGAACAGTTGACGCAACGCCCACGGCAGATCGTTGTGTCCGTCCACAAGTTGGACCCGGTCAAGAAGACTCCGCGCCGTGTCCTGCGCAGACGTGCTCGCCACCGCAACTCCTTCATGTCGTTGTGAACAGCTCTCGCGTTACGCCCCCCATCGAGTTGTCCTCCGATCGTGCGACAGGAGTGCCCAACAGTCACAACTCGATGGGTATAGATACCCGATTGATCGTCCCGAAGACCCGCTTGGGCGGCTACGCTGCCCACGACGACACCACTTTCGGTCGATCAGTGGCGCGGCTGATTGGTCGAAAGTCCCGGTGCCGGTCGGGGGGCACGACCGACTCCAGGGAGGTAGTGACGTGGCTGCCGTCGGCTTAGGTCAGGCCGTTCGTACCACGCCAGCCGGCTCGTTGCCGGCAAACATGGTCCCGCACCCGCGGGAAGAGTTGTTCTCGGTGCTGGTGGTCGACGACCACCCACTGTTGAGGGAGGCGATAGCAGCTCGGCTCACCCAGATGGGAGCCGGGACAGTGAGGTGATCTCACCAGGATTCTGGCGTTGAACACCGAACGAGTGCGGGCGAGCTGCAAGGAGAGACGGACAGGAGACGGGCCGAGCCCCGCGAACATGGCCGGGGAGCCCCTGGTAAGACTGGATTTGCGAAGATCAAGTCCGAACCAGAAGGCTCCCCGTGATCACGTATCGTGCCAGACTCGATGTGCCCCGCGAACTGGCCCAGCACCTCGGCCGGCTGCTGCGGGCCGAACGCCGCCGACGCGGCACCCGCACAGACACCAGGGCACTGACCTGCTTCTGGCAGGCGGTGCTGGGCCTGCGCTGGTTCCGTCAACACGCCGACGTCACCGCCCTCGCCCGCGATCACGGCATTTCCCGCGCCACTGGCTACCGCTACCTCGACGAAGTGATCACGGTCCTCGCCCAGCAAGCCCCGGACCTGCACGACGCCCTCCGGCGAGCCAAGGACGAGGGCGCGAGCCACGTGATCCTGGACGGCAAGGTCTTCTCCTGCGACCGCTACGGCGAGAAGACCACCAGCGTGAAAGGCGAGCCCATCGACCTGTGGTACTCCGGGAAAGCCCATGAGCACGGCGGCAATATCCAGGCGTTGTCAGCGCCGAACGGCTTCCCGCTATGGGTCTCGGATGTCGAGCCCGGCTCGGTCCACGACCTGACCGCGGCCCGGGAACACGTGCTCGGCGCGCTCTACTGGGCCGCCTCGCAACTCGGTCTGCCCACGCTGGCCGATGGCGGCTACGACGGCGCCGGGATCGGCGTGCACACCCCGGTCAAGCAGCCCGCCGGCGACCAGGTGCTCGACGTGGACAACCGCACCTACAACGCGCTACTACGCGGCCTGCGGTGCCTGGGCGAACGTGGGTTCGCTGTGCTCACCGGACGGTGGCGCGCCCTGCGACACATCACCGCCAGCCCACGCAAGACCGGCGACATCGTCAAAGCAGCACTGGTGCTGACCCATTTCGAACATGGTCGGCTGACCTGAAAGTCGTTGAGATCACGTCA
>NZ_VUOB01000434.1 GCF_008386585.1 Solihabitans fulvus | reverse complement strand
TAAAATGCTCACCAAAGTGCGGACGATTTCGAAGTTGTCCTAAGCTTTTATCAAAAATCTCAAATGCTCACCAAAGTGCGGACGATTTCGAAGTTGTCCTAAGCTTTTATCAAAAATCTCAAATGCTCACCAAAGTGCGGACGATTTCAAAGTTGTCTTAGCTTCTATCATTAATCAATATAATATTCCCAAAAGTGCGGACGATTTCGAAGTTGTCCTCAGCTTCTATCAATAATCTATAGAATATTCCCAAAAGTTCGGACGATTTCAAAGTTGTCCTTAGCTTTTATCAAAAATCTCAAATGCTCACCAAAGTGCGGACGATTTCAAAGTTGTCTTAGCTTCTATCATTAATCAATATAATATTCCCAAAAGTGCGGACGATTTCG
>NZ_VUOB01000433.1 GCF_008386585.1 Solihabitans fulvus | reverse complement strand
GTCAATATCAGAAACCGCTAATGCGCGAGATCTGCAAACGATAAGTGTATTGTAAAAACATGTTACTATAGTAGAATTATTTTGTCCGTGCAGTTTGGGTCATAAATAATCGGAGCGGTGAAGCGAGTATTTCGCTCTCTCTCTCGCTCACGAGCCTTATGGACGGGCATAGTGATGCGCATTATTGTTTACGATAAGCGTTATCGATAGTGTATTTAGTTTTGTCATTTTGTGGGTTAGTGATAAAAATGAAAGTAAAAATCACTAATCGAACACTTACTCCAGAAAACGCCGCAGCAAGTCAGAGAGAACGTCAGAAATAAGCACTATGTTACATTTCGGAAACTATGTTCATTTCAGTCAATAATATTAGGCCGCGAGAG
>NZ_VUOB01000432.1 GCF_008386585.1 Solihabitans fulvus | reverse complement strand
GTCCAACCTGATATAAGGAACAAGATTCTAGAAGAAGATGGAACTTATACCCTGCTTATTCTCGAAGCTTACCCGCAAGATTCTGGTAAATACGAGTGCGTTGCAATTAACAGCGCTGGAGAAGCCAGATGTGATGCTGAATGTGTTGTAAGCCTTCCAGCTACCAAGGACAAGCCTAAACCTCAAACGAAAGCAGCAAATGCCCCCCCCGAGATTATCGAACCTTTAAAGGACAAAATTGTCGCTGAAGGACAGGCTATTGAGTTCAGTTGTAAGATCGTTGGGAAACCTCTTCCAACAGTACAGTGGTACAAGGGTG
>NZ_VUOB01000431.1 GCF_008386585.1 Solihabitans fulvus | reverse complement strand
GAGAGATCCTGGGTTCGAACCCCGGTCGGGCCTTCGTAATTTATTTATTTGTATTATTTGTGGTATGTGTCAACAACCAGCCTATAATATCTTACAAAGCGAAAACATGAGTTCAATCAGGAATCTTTAACAAAAAATGCATATATACGGGATCATTATTGTAATCTGTGGTGTGCGTCAGCTACCCATTCAATGTTCACGTGTTCACTGTAGCCTTAAATATCCTACTAACAAGACGTCGGAGTTACTTCGGTAACTTTTTAAGACGTCTTAGCCTGGTGGTGAGAGTGCTTGCATGCGGACTGAGAGATCCTGGGTTC
>NZ_VUOB01000430.1 GCF_008386585.1 Solihabitans fulvus | reverse complement strand
CAGCGCTAGCGGCCCCCCATCCCGAACGTGTCTTCATCGGTTTCGAGCTCTACCTGCCCTCCATCGCGACGACCCTCATCAAGCTCGAGAACGCTGGTGCAAGTAACCCCCGGGTCATCATGGCCGACGCCACAGCAGGGCAGGACCACCTCTTCGGACCCGCCGACCTCGACGAATTGTGGACCTTCTTCGCTGATCCATGGCACAAGAAGCGTCACCACAAACGT
>NZ_VUOB01000065.1 GCF_008386585.1 Solihabitans fulvus | reverse complement strand
TTCTGTTGTTCGGTGCTCTTGGTCGACACCGTTCTAGCAGGGACTCCGTTGCCTGTTTCAGCGGGCTTGACAGCACCGCACACCCGCAAACTTCACGGCCTTGGGGCTAGCCGAGAAGGGTGGCTAGTTCTTCGGGTAGCGAGGTGTCGGCGGTGAGGGGCCTGGCGGCCAACAGCTCCGTCGCGCGTGCGTGGGTGAGGCCTGCTTCGCCGGTGAGCACCGCAATGCCGTGTGCGTGTGGGAGTCGGTTGAACCAGCCCGTTGCCACCGCGTGCTGACCATCCTTTGTCAGCGCGCCAAACAACCTCAGGCGGGCCATGCCGCCGTCCGGGTAGATGTCCAGCCGCACGTGCGTCACCTCGCGATCACCCGCGAGCCGGAACCGGTGTCGGGTGTCGGGCTGGAGCCTCGTCCTGGGCAGCACGTCGAACCACGCCGTGGGATCCGACGGGTCGGCGACGCGGCCGTCGCAGCCGACCACCGACGCCCAGCCTGGCGCGTTTCCCTTGAAGTGACTGGTGTCCAGCTCGGCCAGTCGCACCGAACCGGGGCCGGCGAGTTGCACCGACACCCAGTCGTTGCCCTCATCGCGCCGCCGGGCCGTCTCCCAGCCCTCGCCCATCACCGTGGCCTGGCCGGGGGCCAGCAGGTTGTTCGGCGCGGAGAAGAACCTGTTGCTGCACCCGGTGATCCGCGCGCCGTACTCCAGCGCGGCGAGGTCGAGCGCTCCGGCCAGCAGGAACCTCGGGTCCGCCACCGGTTCCCCGTACACCCGCAGCCGAGCTACCCCGCCGTCCGGATAGATGGTCAACCGCACGTGGGTGTACCGACGGTCGCTCGTCACGTCGAAGTAGTGCTTCTCGCCGCCGCGCAGCGACGCCTTGGGCACCACGGTTTCCCAGTCGGCCTCGGCCAGCTCCTCCCCCGACGGGTAGCCGTCCACGGCGCACGCCTCCACCGACCCGTGCGGCGGGTAGTTTCCGACGAAGAACGCGGTGTCGATGACCACGCCGCGCAGCACCCCGGGCAGGCCGAGGCGGATCACGGCGCGGTCGTCGCCGGCCTCGCGCCTCCTGCGCGTCTCCCACCCGTCGTACACCTGGCCTTTGTGGCCAAAGGTGTACGTCTGATAGATCGGCTCGGCCGGCTTGATCAGGTTCTCTCGCTCCGCGAAGAACTCGTCGTTGGCCCACACGACGCTGCCGCCGACCGCGCGCGACGCCAGGTCAGGAAGCTGGGTCCACGTCTGTTCGCTCATGCGTCTCCTCGCGTCAGCAACTGGCCGTGCGGTCGGTTTCCGGTGATTTCGTGTCCCCGCAACCAGGTTCCGCGCACGACCCCGGCCAGCGGCCGGCCGTGGTACGGGGTCACCGGGTTGCGGTGGTGGAGTCTCTCGGCGTCCACGACGAACGCCTCGTCGGGCGCAAAAACACAGAAGTCGGCGTCGTAGCCGAGGGCGATGTGTCCCTTGCGGCGCATGCCGACCAGGGCGGCCGGCCGCTCGGCCATCCAGCGCACCACGTCGACGAGCGTGTGGCCGCGCTGTCTGGCCTGTGTCCACACGGCGGGCAGGCCTAGTTGCAGGCTGGACACCCCGCCCCAGGCCACACCGAAGTCGCCGATGTCGAAGCGCTTGAGTTCCACGGTGCTCGGCGAGTGATCGCTGACCACACAGTCGATCGCGCCGTCGGACAGGCCCCGCCACAGCAGTTCACGGTTGGCCGCCTCGCGAATCGGCGGGCAACACTTGAACTGCGTGGCTCCGTCGCCGATCTCCTCGGCGGTGAAGCTCAGGTAGTGCGGGCAGGTCTCCACGGTGATGCGGACGCCGTCGCGCCGGGCCGACTCGATCATCGGCAGCGCGTCGGAACTCGACAGGTGCAGGATGTGCACCCTCGCGTCGGTGCGCCTGGCCGTCTCGATCACTTGGGCGATGGCGAGGTTCTCGGCGCCACGCGGCCGGGAGGCGAGGAAGTCCCGGTAGCGCTCGCCGTGGGCGCTCGGCGCGTGGTCGATCGCCTCGGAGTCCTCCGCGTGCACGATGGTGAGCGCACCGAATCCGGCGAGGTGGCCCATCGCGTCCGCGAGTTCGGCGGGCTGGAGATGCGGAAACTCGTCAACGCCCGAGTGCAGCAGGAAGCACTTGAAGCCGAACACACCGGCGTCGTGCAGGCCGCGCAGCTGGTCGGCGTTTCCTGGCACGATGCCGCCCCAGAAGCCGACATCCACGTGCACCTTGCCTTCGGCGGTGCGGCGCTTCACCGCGAGGGCGTCGACGTCCACGGTGGGCGGCACGCTGTTCAGCGGCATGTCGATGATGGTGGTGATGCCGCCGGCCGCAGCCGCCCTGGTGGCCGTGTCGAAGCCCTCCCATTCGGTGCGGCCGGGGTCGTTGACGTGCACGTGCGTGTCGACGAGGCCGGGCAGCAGCACGGCGTCCTCGCCGAGCTCGACGACCGTGTGGGCGTCCAGTTCGGCCTCGATGGGCTCGATCGCCACGATCCGGCCGTCGCGCACCCCCACGGCGCGGGCTACCTCGCCCGCCGAGGTGATGGTCCGGCGGGCCCGAAACACCAGGTCCAACGTCGCCACGGAACCTCGCTTTCCATATGTCGGAAGTCAGGTATCGCTTAACGAAAGAATGCGTGAGGCCGGGTGGGTGGGTCAAGGACCACTCTGGCGTTATTGGCCCACCAGCGCCCACCAGCGCCCACCGATCCACCGATGCACCGATGCACCGATGCACCGATGCACCGATGCAGGAGGCGACGAAAGGCGTGGGGCTGTACCGGGGGGCGATACCGGGGGGCTGTACCCGGGGGCCGTACTGGGGAGCTGTACCGCGGGGCGATACCCGGGTGGCTGTACCGGAGGGCGATACAAGGCGGCAGTCGCGATGGCTTGGCAGGTGAGTTGCGCGGGCCGGCGTGAGCGTGAGCGGGGGGGTGAGGCGTGCCGGTGGAGAGTGGTTGGGCGAGCGGTGGGTGTGGTCGAGGGGCGTGGTCGGGGGGTGGAAACCGGTGCGGCGCGCGCTGTTCAGTGGACGTGTGCGGGTTGGGTGGCGGGTCAGAGCCAGTCGCGGGCGATGGACTCGGCGAGGCGTTCCAGTAGGTCTGCCGCCTGGGCCAGGCACCTGGTGATGTCGGGTTCGAGGTCGGTGAGCGAGTACGCGCCGGCTATGCCCGCCGCGCGTAGGGCGTCCGGCCCTAGGAGGCAGCGGCCGGCGACCGCTACGACGGGGATGCCGGCCGCTCGGGCTGCCGAGGCGACGCCGGCGGGCGCCTTGCCTCGGAGCGTCTGCTCGTCCAGTGAGCCCTCGCCGGTGATCACCAGGCGCGCGCCGGTCATCGCCTCGGCGAAACCGACCAGGTCGAGCAGCATCTCGATGCCTGGACGGTGTCGCGCGCCGAGCACCGCCAGGGCGGCGAAGCCGATGCCGCCGGCCGCGCCTGCACTGGGCGCGTCGGCCAGGTCTCGGCCTGTCGCCGCCGCGACGACCGACGCCCAGCGGCTCAGGCTCTCCTCCAGCACCTCGACGTCCGCCGGGGTCGCACCCTTCTGCGGGGCGTAGATCGCCGCGGCGCCGTGCGGTCCCAGGAGCGGGTTGTCCACGTCGCTGGCCAGGATGAACTCCGTCGCCTCGAGGCGAATGTCCATTGTGGACAAATTAAGCTCGCGCGCGTTGCGTAGGGCTGCTCCGCCGGGGGCTTCGACACCGGTCAGGTCGGCGCCAAGCGCGGCCAGCAGGCCCGCTCCGCCGTCGGTGCACGCGCTGCCTCCCACGCCAAGCACGATTCGCTCGCAGCCCAGGTCCAGTGCGGCGCGCACCAGCTCACCGGTGCCGGCGCTGGTGGCGGTGAGCGGGGCTCGCTCCCCCTCGGCGAGGCGGGCCAGGCCCGAGGCCGCGGCCACCTCGACCACCGCGGTGCCCTCGCGGACGGCGAACGCGGCCGTCACCGGCCTGCCCACGGGACCGGTGACGGTTCGCTCCACTCTGCGGTAGCCCGCGGCCACCGCCGCGTCGACCGTGCCGTCGCCGCCGTCGGCCACCGGGAGGCACCGCACCGGAACGTCCGGCGCGACGCGGCCAAGGCCCCGCGCCACGGCCGCGGCGGCCTCGGCCGCGGTCAGCGAACCCTTGAACTTGTCCGGCGCGACCAACACGTGAGCGGACACGTACACCTCCTGGCGAGCAGTGTGGTCGCAGGGTGCCACCCGCACCGGTCGGAGCGGAACGGAACGGGTAGCGCCCTGCCGTCGGCATCGAACGTCACCCGCGCGGTTCGGGCACCGGCTCGAACTCCTTGATGGCGGCGATGGACGTGCCGTTCGCCGTGTTGGCCTCGCGCTCGATCATGATCTCGACCAGGACCGGACGGCTGGTCGACTCGGCCTGCTTGCGCGCCCACTCCAGGGCGTCCTGGATCTCGGCTGGCTGGGTGACCCGCCTGCCGGAGCAGCCGTAGGCCTCCATGATCTTGACGTTGTCCGAGCCGTTGACGTCGTAGTGGATGTCCACCTCGTACTTCATGTCGTAGGGCTGCGAGGCCATCCGGATCAGGCCGAGGTACTCGTTGTTCAGCATGATCAGCACGAACGGCACGTCGTACTGGGCGGCCACGGCCAGTTCCTCAACCAGGAACTGGAACGAGTAGTCGCCGACGACGCCGACGACCTCGGCGGTGGGGTCGCTGTGCTTGAGCGCCTTCTTCACGCCGATCGCGGCCGGGATCTCCCAGCCGAGCGGGCCGGCCTGCCCGCAGATCTGGTAGTGCCTCGGCTTGTGCGCCTTCTGATGCTGGCCGGACCAGATCTGGTACAGCCCGATGGCGGTGACGAAGTAGGTGTCCGGGCCGTAGAACTCGTTGATCTCCTTGAACACCCTCGGCGCCTTGACGGGCACATCGTCGAAGTCCTCGCGCCGGGTGAGGGTGGCTCGCAGCTCCTGGATCCTGGCGACCCACGCGCCCGGCCCGCGCGCGACGCCGCGTTGCCTGGCCAGGTCGATGACGGCGCGGAGGAACAGCCTGGTGTCGGACACGATGCCGAGGTCCGGGCCGAAGACCTTGCCGAGCTGGGTCGGTTCGATGTCGACGTGGATGAACGTCCGGTCGCCCCGGTAGGTCTCCAGGTCGCCGGTGTGCCGGTCGCCGAAGCGCGCGCCAAGCGCGAGCACCAGGTCGGACTCCAGGAACGACGCGTTGCCGTAGCGCTGCGAGGTCTGCACGCCGGTCATGCCCGCGTAGAGGGGGTGGTCCTCGTCCAGCGCGCCCTTGCCCATCAGGGTCGCCTGGACGGGAATCTGTAGGTACTCGGCGAGTTCCAGCAGTTCCTCGTGCGCCTCGCCGATGATCACGCCGCCGCCGGCCAGCAGGAGCGGGCGCTCGGCGGCGAGGAGCAGGTCGAGGGCTCGTTCGACGCGCGCGGGGTGCGGGGCGACGGGGGTCAGCGGGAGCGGCGCGTCGATCGAGGCGTCCCACTCGATCTCGTGCTTCTGGATGTCGACGGGCAGGTCGATCAGGACAGGGCCCGGGCGACCGGACCTGGCGATGCGGAACGCCTCGCGGAAGATCCACGGCGCCTGCGCAGCCTCCTTGACCTGCACGGACCACTTGGTAACCGGCTTGGCGATCTCGACGATGTCGACCGCCTGGAACGCCTCCTGGTGCAGCTTGGTGGAGACGGCCTGGCCGGTGATGCAGATCATCGGGATCGAGTCGGCGAGCGCCGTGTAGAGGCCGGTGATCATGTTGGTGCCGGCGGGGCCCGAGGTGCCGATGGCGATGCCGACCTTGCCGTTGGTGCGGGCCCAGCCGTCGGCCATGTGCGTCGCGCCCTCCTCGTGGCGGACGATCAGGTGCTCGATGGTGCCGTCGGCCTCAAGTGCCTGGTAGAACGGCAGGATCGCGGCTCCGGGGCACCCGAAGACGGTGTCGACGCCCTCGGACCTGATGACCTCGACGACCGCCTGCATCGCGGGGATCTTGGGCATGGTGTACACACCTTTCGGGGAGCGGACGGTCGGTTCCGTGGATGCTTGCCGGCTCTCGTTGGATGCCGACCGCCCGCGACCTGGTTACGGGGCACGCCTCAGGGCGTGGGACGCCCGGAGAGCTGTTCGGTGACCTTGAGCAGCGCGGAGTGGTCCAGCGAGCCGTAGCCCATGGCTCGGCCCGCGGCGACGAGCTGGGCGACCAGTCCGGTCAGCGGGAGCGACACGTCGGCCGCCCTTGCCGCGGCCAGCGCGATGCCCATGTCCTTGTGGTGCAGGTCGATCCGGAAGCCCGGGGTGAACTCGCGGGCGACCATCGTCTCCCGCTTGAGGTCGAGGATCCGGTTCGCGGCGAGGCCGCCGGCCAGCACGTCGAGGCCGGTCTTGGCGTCGACTCCGGACGCCTCCATCAGCACGATGGCCTCGCCGACCAGGCCGTAGATGCCGCCGACGAGCAGCTGGTTGGCCGCCTTGACCACCTGGCCCGCACCGTGCGGGCCGACGTGCGCGATGGTCCTGCCGACCACCTCGAACAGCGGCCTTGCCGAGGCGAAGTCGGCCTCCTCGCCGCCGACCATGATCGACAGGCTGGCCTGCTTGGCGCCGGCCTCGCCGCCGGACACCGGGGCGTCCAGCACGCGGATGCCGCGCTCGGCCGCGGCTTCGGCCACGGCGATGGAGGTCTCGGGGCGGATGGTGCTCATGTCGATCAGGAGCGTGCCGCTGTCGGCGTTCGCGAGGACGCCGCCGTCGCCGAGCACGACCTCCTCGACGTGCGGGTGGTTGGGCAGCATGGTGATGACGACGTCCGCGCCGGCCACCGCCTCGGCGACGCGTGCCGCGCCCCGGCCGCCGGAGGCCGCCAGCCGCTGCACGGCCTCGGCGCTCACGTCGTAGCCGGTGACCTGGTGGCCGGCGTCGACGAGGTGCGCCGCCATCGGCGAACCCATGATGCCTAGGCCGATGAACCCGATTGAGGTCACGGTGGGGTTTCCTCTCTGCTGTCGTCTGCTCAGGAGCTGCGGCGGGCGGCTGGCAGCCAGCCGAAGCTGTCGGCGCTCTGGCCGCTCGGCTTGTACTCGAGGCCGACGTGGCCCCGGTAGCCGCCGGCCTGGAGTCGGCCGAGGAGGCCGTCGAGGTCGATCGAGCCGGTGCCCGGTTCGTTGCGGCCCGGCGCGTCGGCGATCTGCACGTGCCCGATCCGGTCGGTGTGCTCGGCGAGCACGGCGGCGACGTCGTCGCCGTTGACCGTGAGGTGGTAGAGGTCGGCGAGCAGCCGGAGGTTGGGGCTGCCGACCCGGTCGATGACGGCGAGCGCGTCGGCCGCGGTCAGCAGCGGATACCTTGGCGCGCCGCTGACCGGTTCGACGAGCACGACGGCGTCGATGCGGTCGGCGGCCTCGGCGGCGAGCGCGAGGTTCTGCGCGGCGAGGTCGTCCTGGTGCGCCGGGTCGACGCCGTCGACGCGGTTGCCGTACAGGGCGTTGAACGCGCGGCAGCCGAGCTGGTCGGCGATGCCGACGGCCACGTCGAGGTTGTCGCGGAACTCGGCGGACCTGGCGGGCCAGGAGACCGCGCCCCGGTCGCCCGCCGGCAGGTCGCCGGCGAAGAAGTTGAGCCCGACCAGGCGTACCCCGGCGTCCCGCACGGCGGCGACGAACCGGTCGACGGCGTGGTCGGCGGGCACGGCGGTGTCGAACGGCCACCAGAACTCGACGGCGTCGAAGCCGGCCGCCCTAGCCGCTGCGGGGCGGGCCAGCAGCGGGAGCTCGGTGAACAGGATCGACAGGTTGACGTCGTACCGCAGCGAGTGCTGAACCACGGCGCCTCCTCGGGAGTTGATTTCGTATTACGGAAACTTGCTTCCGTCTAGTGAGAGATTAGCGAGCAGGCGGCATGCGGTCAACGGGTCCGCGTGCCGGGCGGTCGATGGGCGAACAGACTGTTGACAGCGACTTGCACCACTCGTAGCGTCCTGCAAACGGAAATGAGATTCCGCCATTCAGAAAAGACGAGAGGGAGCGCGCATGGACGAACTCGGGCTGGACGGGTTCAACGCCGCCCCCGCCGAGGACCTCGCACCGCTGCTCGCCGAATGCCTCGCGGTGCCGCACTGGGTCGCGTCCGTGCTCGCCGCGCGGCCCTACTCGAGCGTCGACGACCTGCTCGAGACGGCCGACCGCGCCGCGAACGAGCTGTCGCCCGAGGAGATCGAGTCGGCCATCGCCGGGCACCCCAGGATCGGCGAACGGGCGAAGCAGCCCGGCGTCTCGGCGAGCTGGTCGAGCGCCGAACAGTCCGGAGTGGACGGTCGGGACGCGTCGCTGGCCGAGCGGCTGCTCGCCGCCAACGTGGCCTACGAGAACCACTTCGGGCACATCTACCTGGTCTGCGCGACCGGCCTCAGCGGTGAGCAAATGCTCGCGGACCTCGCCGAGCGGATGGCCAACGACCCGGCGAGCGAGCTGCGGGTGGTCAACCGGGAGCTGGGCAAGATCGCCCTCCTGCGGCTGCGTCGGGTGGTGGGCGCGTGAGCCTGGTGACCACCCACGTGCTCGACGCCGCGCAAGGTCGGCCGGCCGTCGGCGTGCCCGTCGTCCTTGCCGCGCAACGGGAGTCGGGCTGGCAGACGCTCGCGCGGGGGCACACCGACACCGACGGCCGCGTGCGCGAACTCGGTCCCGACGAGCTGGCGGCCGGCGTGTACCGGCTGACCTTCGACACCGACGCCTGCTTCGCCGGCGCCGGCTTCTACCCCGAGATCACCGTGACCTTCCGGATCACCGATCCGACCGCGCACCACCACGTCCCCATCCTGCTCAGTCCATTCGCCTTCACGACCTACCGAGGGAGCTGACACATGGCCATCACCCTTGGCCCCAACCAGTACGGCAAGGCCGAGAACCGTCTCGTCACGGTGACCCGCGAGGGTTCCGTGCACACCGTCAAGGACCTGACGGTCAGCACCTCGCTGCGGGGCGACCTCGTGGACACGCACCTCACCGGCGACAACGCCAACGTGCTCGCCACCGACACGCAGAAGAACACCGTGTACGCCTTCGCCAAACAGGCCCCGGTCGGCGAGATCGAGGACTTCGCGCTGCGGCTGGGCCGGCACTTCGTCGCGACGCAGGAGGCGATCACCGGCGCGCGCGTCCTCATCGACGAGCACTCGTGGGTACGGATCCCGGTCGACGGACGGCCGCACGACCACTCGTTCGCCAAGTCCTCGGACGAGAAGCGCACCACGGCGGTGACCGTGGACGGCGACCGCGCGTGGGTGGTGTCGGGGCTGCGCGACCTGGTGGTGCTCAAGTCGACCGGGTCGGAGTTCCACGGCTACCCGCGCGACAGGTACACGACGCTGAAGGAGACCACCGACCGGATCCTGGCGACCTCGGTGACCGCGCGCTGGCGCTACCAGTCGCTGGAGGTCGACTGGCGCAAGAGCTTCGACGAGGTGCGCAGGCTGATGCTGGAGGCGTTCGCCGTCACGCACAGCCTCTCGCTCCAGCAGACCCTCTACGCCATGGGGCGGACGGTGCTTGAGGCGCTGCCGGAGATCGCCGAGGTGCGGCTGTCCATGCCCAACAAGCACCACTTCCTCGTCGACCTCAGCCCGTTCGGGCTGGACAACGACAACGAGGTGTTCTACGCGGCCGACCGCCCCTACGGCCTGATCGAGGGCACCGTGCTGCGCGACGACGCCGAGGACGCCGGCCTGGCCTGGCACACCCTGCCCTCCTTCTGACCGAACACCCTCCGGGCCCGCAACGCCGTCGCCCTCGCGGCGTTGCGGGCCCGACATGTACGCAGGACAAGATCGACGCACGTCGTAGCCGAGCACCAGCACCACGGAGAACCAGCAACGCACCCTTCCGGTCCCCTGGAGCAGCCTTGACCACCACGCAGCGCCACCCGGTAGACCAACTTCCCGCCCTGTTCCCGCTGATCGCCGGCGGCGTCCAGCACGTCGCGGCCATGTACGCAGGAGTCGTCGCCCCGCCGCTGATCATCGGCGCCGCCGTCGGCCTCTCCCCGACCGAACTCGCCCTGCTGATCAGCGCGAGCCTGTTCACCGCCGGCCTGGCGACCCTGTTGCAGTCGTTGGGGTTGTGGAGGTTCGGCGCCCGCCTGCCGTTCATCAACGGCGTGTCCTTCGCCGTGGTTGCCCCGGTGCTGGCGATCGCCAAGGAACACCAGCGCGGCGACGCGCTGCCGGTGATCTACGGCTCGATCATCGTGGCCGGCGTGCTCGCGGTCTTCCTCGCGCCCTACTTCGGGAAGCTGACCAGGTTCTTCCCGGTCACCGTGAGCGGGGTGGTGATCACTCTGATCGGCCTGTCGCTGCTGCCGGTGGCGATCAAGTGGATCCGCGGCCAGGACCCGCACGCGGTCGGCTACGGGTCGCCGCGCAACGTGCTGCTCGCGGTGGTGACGCTGGTCGTCGTGTTGGTGTGCAACAGGTTCCTCACCGGCGTGCTGAACCGGCTGTCGCTGCTGATCGGGCTGGTCGTCGGGACGCTGGCGGCGTGGCCGCTCGGCGTGCTGGACACCTCGGCGATCACGCAGGCCCCGGTGTTCAGCTTCGTCACCCCGCTGCACTTCGGCGCGCCCCGGTTCGACGTCGCCGCGCTGGTGTCGATGTGCATCGTGATGGTGGTGGCGATGACGGAGAGCACGGCGGACATGCTGGCGCTCGGGGAGGTGGTCGACCGTCCGGTCACGGAGACCACCATCGCGAACGGGCTGCGGGCGGACGGCGCGGCGAGCGCGCTCAGCGCGCTGTTCGGCGGGTTCACCTGCACGGCGTTCGCGCAGAACATCGGGCTGATCGCGTTGACCAGGATGTTCAGCCGGTACGTGGTGGCGGCGGCCGGGGTCGTCCTGGTGCTGCTCGGCCTCTTCCCCGTGGCGGGCGGGGTGGTCGCGCTGGTGCCGCAACCGGTGCTCGGCGGGGCCGGGCTGGTGCTGTTCGGCTCGGTCGCGGTCAGCGGCATCAAGGCGCTGGGCGTGGCCGGCCTCGGTGACCCGGCGAAGGTGATGATCGTGGCGGTGTCGCTGGGTGTCGGGCTGGTTCCCATTGCCGCGCCGGACTTCTACCAGCACTTCCCGGCCGCCGTGCAGACGGTGTTCGACTCCGGCATCAGCGCCGGCACCGTCACGGCGGTGCTGCTGAACCTGGTCTTCGGGCGCCGCCCGGTCCCCGTTCCCGCCTAGCGCGGTCCCCGTTCCCGCCTAACGTGGTGGGCGGGTCCGGCGGGAAACGCCGGACCCGCCCCGGTCAACGCTTCGCAAGGGCTCGGAGTTCGTCCCTGCTCAGGCCGGTCACCCGCTGCACCTCGGCCGGGTCGAGCGCGCCGCAGTCCAGCGCGCGCAGGAACGAGGTGGACAGGGCCTGGGCGGTGGCCGGCTCGTCGAGGATGCCGCCGCCCGCCTTGGCCACGTACGCGGTGAGCCTGCGCGCGTCGGCCTCGGCGCCGCGCAGGTAGTAGGCGTGCACGGCCGCGTAGCGGGTGACCAGCTGCGCGGGGTGCAGGTCCCAGCCCTGGTAGAAGCCGTGTTCCAGGGACCGGCGGACCAGGTCGAAGTGCGTGCGCCAGCCGTGCCGCACGGCCGAGGCGTCGCCGACCGGGAGGATGATGGTTGAGCCGTCGGACAGCCGGACTCCGGTGCCGGCCGCCGAGACCTGCATGACGTGCCTGGCGAAGTCGCAGGCGCCGTGCGCGAGGTGCTGGTGCGCGGCGCCGAGGCCGCAGCCCGCCGTGTAGTCGTAGGTGCCGAAGTGCAGCCCGGTGACCCGGCCTCGGCCCGCGGTGATGAACCCGGGCAGCGCCAGCCGACCCGAGTCGTCCACAATGGACTGGGTGGTCTCCACCTGGACCTCGAACCGCAGCGCGCCGTCGCGCAGGCCGAGCCGGCTCTCCAGCAGCGCCAACACCTCGACCAGCACCTCGACCTGCTCGACGGCGGTCACCTTGGGGAAGGTGACGACGAGGCCGGGCGGCGGCGGTCCGGCCGCGAGCAGCGTGCTCAGGAAGACGTCCAGGGTGCGGATGCCCCGGTCGCGCAGTGCGGCCGTGTCGAAGGACTTCATCCGCAGGCCGAGGTGCGGCGGGGCGACACCGTCGCGGTGCCAGCCGGCCACGATCAGCGCGGTGCGCTCCGCGTCGGCGTCCTCGGTGTCGTCCCCGGGCGCGCCGTAGCCGTCCTCGAAGTCGATCCGCAGGTCCTCGATCGGCTCGGCGGCCAGCTTCGCGGCGATCCTGGTGTGGATGATCGGGGCGAGCCCGTCGGGCAGGTCGAGGACGGCGGCCAGCTCGCCGGGAGTGCCGGCGTGCTCGCGCAGCGCGGCGAGCGCCCGGCTGCCCCAGTCCAGCACGAGGTCCTCGCCGACCTGGCCGGCCGGCACGTAACAGGTGTGCACGGGCTGCCGCCCGCCGTGGTCGCCGGGATGGCGCGCCGCCCGACGGGCGTCCACATCGGACAGTCGCGCGGTGAGGGCGCGGACCGCGTCGGGGTCCAGTGCGCCGCGCGGCATCAGGCAATCCGCTCGTAGGCCGCCACGGTCAGGAAGTCGACGAAGTCCTCGTCGAGGGCGACCCGCTCGAACAGCTCGCACGCCGGGTCGAGGTGCTCGGCGGCCAGCTCGCCGGCCAGCGCGAGCTTCGTCGCGGCCAGCACGGCGCGCACCAGGTCGGCGGTGACGGTCTCGCCGGTGTCCAGCACGACGCCGTTGCGCACCCACTGCCACAGCTGCGAGCGGGAGATCTCCGCCGTGGCCGCGTCCTCCATCATGTTGTGGATCGCGGCGGCCCCGTTGCCCGACAGCCAGGCCGCGAGGTAGCGGACGCCGACGTCGACCGCGGCGTCCAGCCCGCGCCGGGTGGTCGCGCCGCCGCCGGAGCGCACGTCGACCAGCTGCGCCGCGGTGACCTCGACGTCCTCGCGGGCGCGGTCGAGCTGGTTGGGCCGGTCGCCGAGCACGCCGTCGAAGATCTCCCGGCACACCGGCACGAGGTCGGGGTGCGCGACCCAGGAGCCGTCGAAGCCGTCGCCCGCCTCGCGCGTCTTGTCGTCGCGGACCTTGGCGAGCGCCCGCTCGGTGACCTCGGGGTCGCGGCGGTTGGGGATGAACGCGGCCATGCCGCCCATCGCGAACGCGCCGCGCCGGTGGCAGGTGCGGACCAGCAGCTCGGTGTAGGCGCGCATGAACGGGGCCGTCATGGTGACGCTGTCGCGGTCGGGCAGCACGTACTGGGCGCCCGCGTCGCGGAAGTACTTGATGATGCTGAACAGGTAGTCCCAGCGACCCGCGTTGAGACCGGAGGCGTGCTCGCGCAGCTCGTAGAGGATCTCGTCCATCTCGAAGGCGGCCGGGATGGTCTCGATCAGCACGGTCGCCCTGATGGTGCCCTGCGGGATGCCGAGCTGGGCCTGCGCCTGGGTGAAGACCTGGTTCCACAGCCGGGCCTCGAGGTGGCTCTCCATCTTCGGCAGATAGAAGTACGGGCCGCTGCCCCTGGCCAGCAGCTCGCGCGCGTTGTGGAAGAAGTACAGCCCGAAGTCGACCAGCGCGCCGATGGCCGGCCGGCCGTCGATGACGATGTGCCGCTCGTCGAGGTGCCAGCCGCGCGGCCGAACGACGATGGTGGCCCGTTCGCCGTCCTCGCGCAGCGCGTAGCGCCTGCCCTGCGGCGAGGTGAACTCGATGGTGCCGCGCACCGCGTCGAACAGGTTGACCTGCCCGGACACCACGTTGTCCCAGTGCGGGGTGTTCGCGTCCTCCAGGTCGGCGAGCCAGACCTTGGCGCCGGAGTTGAGCGCGTTGATCGCCATCTTGCGCTCGGTCGGGCCGGTGATCTCGACGCGGCGGTCGCGCAGGTCGGCCGGTGCCGCCGCGACCCGCCACTCGGACTCGCGGACCTCCCGCGTGTCCGGCAGGAAGTCGAGGTGGCCGCCTGCCGCGATCTCGGCCCGGCGGCGTGCCCTGCGGGACAGCAGCTCGTCGCGCGTGCCGGCGAACGAGCGGTGCAGTCCGGCCACGAACTCGAGCGCCTGCGGGGTGAGGAGCTGATCGCCGCGCTCGACCTCGCTGCCGAGGACACGGGTGTCGGACATGGGGCCCACCTCTTTCGTCGTGCCGAGACGCGGTGCCGACACAGCCGGCAGCCGGCGTAACTTGACCACCGGAAGTTCTACTTTGCGGACTATAGTTTTTGCATCGCGGAACTGCAACGATAGTAATCGGGCATCCCGCCCGGTCCCTAGGATCCGCAGCAACACCTGAGAGGAGTCGCCTGTGGCACCGCAGAAGCCAGCGCGGGAGACCTCCGGCGGCGTGCAGTCCCTTCAGCGCGCGTTCGACCTGCTGGAACGGCTGGCCGACGCCGGAGGGGAGGCCAGCCTGTCCGAGCTGGCCATGACCTCGGGGCTACCCCTGCCGACCATCCACCGGCTGATCCGCACCCTGGTCACGCTCGGCTATGTGCGCCAGAACACAAACCGCCGGTACACGCTCGGGTCGCGGCTGATCCGGCTCGGCGAGAGCGCGAGCCGGCAGTTCGGCACCTGGGCGCGGCCGTACCTGATGGAGCTGGTCGACCAGGTCGGCGAGACGGCCAACCTCGCGGTGCTGGACGGCGACGAGGTCGTCTACGTCGCGCAGGTGCCCTCGAAGCACTCGATGCGGATGTTCACCGAGGTGGGCAGGCGGCTGCTGCCGCACGGCACCGGCGTCGGCAAGGCGATGCTGTCGCAGCTGCCCGAGCAGGAGGTTCGCGGGCTGCTGGAGCGCACCGGGCTGCCCGCGTACACGCCGGGCACGATCACCGACGCGGACGTGCTGATCAAGCATCTCGGGCAGATCGCCGAGCAGGGCTACGCGATGGACGAGAGCGAGCAGGAGCTCGGCGTGCGCTGCATCGCCGTGCCGCTGGTCGGCGCGCCGACGCTGGCGGCCGTGTCGGTGTCCGGGCCGGAGGGGCGGCTGACCAAGGACGCCGTGTCGCGGATCCTGCCCGAGGTGCTGCGCATCGCGCAGCGGTTGTCGACCCAGTCCGCCCAGCTGTCGTAAACGAGAAGTGGCTCTGTGGGGCCATGTCCTAGCGCCGGGCCACAGAGCCACTTCCGTTCGCTGACCCGGGTCAGGGCAGCGGGATCGCGTCGATCGTGAAGGGCAGCGTCGGGCTGGTCCGGTTGTACTGGAACTCGGCGACCAGCAGGCGGCCGTTGGCGGGCAGCACCGAGGACGGGAAGGCGAACCTCGGGTCGGCGAGGTCAGCGTGCAGGGTGCCGCGCGACCAGTCGGCGTTCAGGCGCAGCGCGGTGACCCGGTCGGCGGCGTTGCGGGCCATGTAGAGGGTGTGCCCGGACAGGTTCATGCCGTCGATGTACGGGTAGGTCGCGCCGCCGAGGTCGACCTCGATCACCTGCTTGGTCGCGGTGTCGATCCGGTAGAGCCTGCCGGTGTTCGTGGTGCCGATGAGCAGGTGCCGGCCGTCGTGGCTGGCCACGATGCCGTTCGCGTTGGCGCCGGCGAGGCCGGGACCCGACTGGTACTTGAACACGCTGCCGGTCAGGTCGAGCCAGCGCTCGATCGCGAACCGCCCGCGCTCGTCCTGGTGGATCCGGAAGACGTTGGGCCGCGACGAGTCGTTGACGTAGACGCTGCCGTCCGGGGTGACCACGAGGTCGTTGAGGAAGCTGCCGGTGTCGAACCCCGCCGTGCTCAGCTCGCTGAGCAGCGTGCCGTCCGAGGCGCGGTAGACGTCGACCAGCTGGGCCGTGCCGCGCGCCACGAACAGGTGGCCGTGCCGGTCGGCCTTCACGCCGTTGGCGCTGGGGTGCGCCGCGTCGCCGGGGATGAACGGGTGCAGGTCGGGCTCGTGCAGGGAGCCCCGGTAGACGGTCCCGTTGACGAAGCTGGTGACGTAGATGGTGTCGGTGCCCGGTTGCCTGGTGATGCTCTCCGGGTACGCAGTCGGGTCCGGCAGCCGGTACTGGGCCGGCAGGCCGGCGGCTGATGCGCCCGGCGAGGCGGCCGTCGCGCCGCCGAGGGCGAGCGCGGTCGCGGCGAGCAGCAGGGGAACGCGGGTGAACAGGTTCGTCATGTCAGCAAAGTTAGCAGAACTCTGTCGATGAGTTGAACTCTTATCTTCAACAGAGCACCTAGCAAGACCAGGGCTCGCCGAAGACCCGGCCGGGTGGAGCTGGTGACTCAGCCAAGACGGGAACGGGCCGTTCCAGGCGCTCGGCGTCTGGAACGGCCCGTTGGTGACCTCCCGGCGGAGCCGGATCCCTACAGGGAGAACAGGTTCAGGTTGTTACTGACGTCGAAGAAGGCGTTCCAACTGTTGTCGCTGTTGTGGATGCGAAGCCCCGCGTAGGAGGAGCTCGCCGACATCGCCCAGCCGGTGGAGTTGATGTGCTGCGGCAGCGAATAGAACCCGCCGCCCTCGTTGTAGCTCTGGTAGCCGACGTTGTCGGTTCCCTTGTAGGACACGAAGATCTCGTTGAGACCGGAGTAGATCGAGGTGGCGGTGGCGGTGGTCGCCGTGCTGAGGGTGGTCGTGTTGGCCAGCGTGGCGGCAGCGGTGAAGTTGGCCGCGTTCGGGTGCTGGTTGGCGTCGGTCCACCCGACGATCACCCCGAGGTTGGTAGCGGTGTCGTCCCAAGCCAGGGTCACCCCGGTAGCGGAGGTCTCGGAGAGGACGACCTTCTCGCTGGGGACCATGGGCTGGTTGTTGGCGCAGTTGCTGATCTTGGCGATGTTCAGGTGCTGGTCCCAGCCGGTCCAGCCGAGGTAGACCTGGCCGTCCACCGAACGCGCCAGGGTCGCGCCGTTGGGGCTGGAGTCGCCGAGCGTCGTCTGGCACTGGAGGAAGGATCCGTTGACGATGGAGCCGTCGAAGTACGCCAGGTGCAGGTTGTGCGCGCCGGGGGTGCCGTCGGCCCAGGCCAGGTACACCCCGGTGCCGGCGGCGACCAGACCAGGACCGTCGCCGGCGCTGTAGACGGAGCCGATGGCGTACTGGTTCATGTGCTGAAGGTCGGTGGTGGAGGCGAAGTAGAGCAGGCTCAACCCGTTCGACAACTTGTTGCCGTTCCAGGCGGCGTACACCGTGTTGGCCCCGGTGGCGCTGGTGACCACCGCCAACGCCGGCCGGCCAACGCCCGGCTGCCCGGTCGAGTTGGGCCCGGCGGCCGCTGCGGTCCCTGCCCCGAGCACCAGCGCGGAGGCGACGGCAGCGCAAGCCACAACGGCTTTCCGTAACGTGAATCGCATGTGAACACCTTCTGTGAGGTGGCTCCGGCCACCGTGCTCAGCGGCCCGCGTAGATCATTACAGGGGCCGCCGTCGCCGCGTGTTCGTTCGACAACTCACGCTGATGCCTTGCACGCACCGTGCTCACCGAAAACGACCTACCCGCCGCAGCAGGCGCCAAAGCCGAGCCTCGCCGACTGGCTAGCCCAGCAGGGCGTCCACGAACGCGCCGGGCTCGAACGGCGCGAGGTCGTCCGGGCCCTCGCCGAGGCCGACCAGCTTCACCGGCACGCCGAGCTCGCGCTGCACCTGAAAGACGATGCCGCCCTTGGCCGTGCCGTCGAGCTTGGTCAGCACGATGCCGGTGACGTCGACTACCTCCGAGAACACCCTGGCCTGGGTCAGGCCGTTCTGGCCGGTGGTCGCGTCGAGCACGAGCAGCACCTCGTCCACCTCGGCCTGCTTCTCCACCACCCGCTTGACCTTGCCGAGCTCGTCCATCAGGCCGGTCTTGGTGTGCAGGCGGCCCGCCGTGTCCACCAGCACGGTGTCCACCCCGGCGACCACCCCGCGCTTGACCGCGTCGAAGGCCACTGCGGCCGGGTCGGCGCCCTCGTTGCCGCGCACCACCTCGGCGCCGACGCGGCTGCCCCAGGTCGCGAGCTGTTCGGCGGCGGCGGCCCTGAACGTGTCGGCCGCGCCGAGCAGCACGGTGCGGCCGTCCGCCACCAGCACCCTGGCGAGCTTGCCGGTGGTGGTCGTCTTTCCGGTGCCGTTCACGCCGACGACGAGCACCACGGCCGGCTTGCCGCCGTTGGCCGGGTCGCCGTGCGGCAGCGCGCGCACCGCGCGGGGCATGGCCGGGTGCAGCGCCTCGACGAGCACCTCGCGCAGCAGCGCGCGGGCCTGCTCCGGGTTGCGCACGCCGCGCGTGACGATCTCGCCGCGCAGCTTCTCCACGATCTCGGCGGTGGTCGCCGCGCCGAGGTCGGCGAGCAGCAGGGTGTCCTCGACGTCGGTCCACGACTCCTCGTCGAGGTCGCCGCCGCCGAGCAGGCCGAGCAGGCCCTGCCCGAAGGTCGACCGCGAGCGGGCGAGCCTGCCGCGCAGCCGCTCCAGCCGGCCCGAGGTTGGCTCGATCTCCTCGGCCTCGACGACGGGCTCCGGCACAACGACCGGCGCGGTGACGGGCGCGGTGACCGGCTCGGCGGCCGGGGGCCGCTGCGCGGGCACCGGCGCGGTGGCCGGCTCCTGCTGGGCCGGCACCGGCTCCGTGACGGGCTCGGTCCTAGTCGCCGCAGGGGCCTGCTCGTCGGGCAGGGTGACGTCGACGATGCCGCGCCGCTTGGAGTCGCGAGGCACCGAGGCGTCGTCGCCGACCCCCGGCTGGCCGTCGACCTCGGTACGCTCACCGGCGGGATGCGCTGGCGGGGCGGGTGTGCCGCCCGGTGCAAGGCTGATGCCGCCGCCGGTCTGATAGCCGCCGCCCTTGGGCTTGCGCTCGGCCTTCTCCTTCTCGGCGAGGCTGATGCGCCTGCGGCGGGCCAGCACGATGCCAGCCACCAGAACGATCGCGAGCACGGCGACGACGGCGACGAGGATCCAGATCAAGGCGGTGGTTGACACCCCGTCATCCTCGCATCCAGCAGCGACGCGCTCACCTCAGCCGCCTAGGTGAGCAATAAACTAGATACTGCTTGATCACGAGAATCATTCACTCGGACTCTTGCGAAGTCCTTCGCTGTGCAATAGACCACACCCGTGGAACTCACGCGGGTGATCGGACTGATCTCCGGCACGTCGATGGACGGCATCGACGTCGCCGTGGCCGACCTTCGGCTGACCGGGGACGAGATCGAGCTGATCCCGCTCGGCAGCGGCGGCTACGACTACCCGGCCGAGCTGCGCGCCGACCTCGTCGCGGCCATGCCGCCCGCCGACTGCTCGGCGCGTCGGCTGTGCGAGCTGGACACCGGGATCGGCCAGGCGTTCGGCCGGGCGGCCAGCAACGCCCTCGACGCGTTCGGCGACGGCCGCGCCGACCTGGTCGGCTCGCTCGGCCAGACGATCTACCACTGGGTGTCCGGCGAGCACTGCCTCGGCACCCTGCAACTGGGCCAGCCCGCCTGGATCGCCGAGGCCACCGGGCTGCCGGTGGTCGCCGACCTGCGCACCCGCGACGTCGCGGCGGGCGGCCACGGCGCACCGCTGGCCAGCACGCTGGACGCGCTGTGGCTCGGCGGCCTCGCGGCGAGCACCGGCCGGCCGGTGCTCGGCCTGAACATCGGCGGCATCGCCAACGTCACCGTGGTGACCGACGGCGGCCGGCCCCTCGCCTTCGACACCGGACCGGGCAACGCGCTGCTCGACGCGGCGGCCGTGCGGATCTCCGGCGGCACGCTGCGCCAGGACACCGGCGGAGCGATCGCCGCCAGTGGGCGGGTGCGGCCCGACCTGCTCACCGCACTGCTCGCCGACCCCTACTACGCGGCCCCCGCGCCGAGGTCCACCGGCAAGGAGCACTTCAACGCGGACTACCTGCGCCGCGTGCTGGGCACGATCGCGGACGTCACCGCGCCCGACCTGCTGGCCACCCTCGTCGAGCTGACCGCGCGCACCATCGCCGACGCGTGCCGCCGGCACCTCGTGCCCGGCGCCACCGTGGTCGCCTCGGGCGGCGGCCTGCGCAACCCGACGCTGACGGCCGCGCTCGCCGCCGCGATCGCGCCGGCCGACCTGGTGGACAGCGCCGCGCTCGGGCTGCCCGGCGACGGCAAGGAGGCCTACCTCGCCGCGCTGCTCGGCTTCCTGACCTGGCAGGGCGTGCCGGCCAACGCCCCGGCGGCGACCGGCGCGGCCGGGCCCCGGCTGCTCGGCAGCATCACCCCTGGCAGGGGGCCGCTGCGGCTGCCCGAACCGGCCACCAGCACCGTCACCCGGCTCCGGGTGCTCGAACCCGAGACGACCCCAGCAGCAGGAGGAGCCAGTGCGCGCCGTTGACGTCGCCATCATCGTGATCTACCTGATCGCCATGCCGGCGATCGGGGTGTTCCTCGGCAGGAAACAGCGCTCCGCCAAGGACTACTTCGTCGGCGAGCGCAGCCTGCCGTGGTGGGCGGTGTGCTTCTCGGTGGTGGCCACCGAGACCTCGACGCTGACCGTGATCAGCACGCCGGGCCTGGTGTTCGGCAACGCCTTCCTGTTCCTGCAACTCGCGCTCGGCTACATCGTCGGCCGCACGATCGCCGCGTTCGTGCTGCTGCCGCAGTACTTCCGGGGCAACCTGGTCAGCGCGTACGAGTTCCTCGGCAAGCGGTTCGGCCGCACCCTCCAGGGCACCGCGTCGGTCACGTTCGTGATCACCAGGCTGCTCGCCGAGGGCGTCCGGCTGTTCGCCGGGTCGATCCCGATCAAGGTGATCCTCGACCACTTCGGCGTGCACACCCAGTACTGGCACATCGTGGTGATCCTCACCGCGTTGACGCTGGTCTACGCCTACGTCGGCGGCATCCGCGCGGTGGTCTGGGTCGACGTGATCCAGCTGACGCTGTACCTGGGCGGCGCGATCGCCGCGGTGATCGTGCTGGCGAACAAGCTGCCGGCCAACTGGACGTCGATGGCCTCGGGCGCCGGCAAGTTCCACCTCGTCGACTTCGGCCTGAACCTGGTGACCAGCCCGTACGCCTTCGTCACCGCGCTGGTCGGCGGGGCCGTGCTGTCGATGGCCTCGCACGGCGCCGACCAGCTCATCGTGCAGCGGCTGCTGGCCACCCGCAGCCTGCGCGACGGGCAGAAGGCGCTGATCGGCAGCAGCATCGTGGTGTTCGTGCAGTTCACGCTGTTCCTGGTGGTCGGCGCGATGCTGTGGGCCTACTACGGCGGGAAGTCGGTGGCGCAGCTCGGTTTGCAGAGCCCCGACGACGTGTTCCCGAAGTTCATCGTCGAGGACCTGCCCGTCGGCATCTCCGGACTGCTGATCGCCGGCGTGCTCGCGTCCACCATGGGCGCGCTGGCCTCGGCGCTGAACGCGCTGTCCACCTCGACCGTGGCCGACCTGTACCAGCGGTTCGCCAACAAGGCGTTGCCGGACAAGAGCCTGCTGCGGCACGGACGGCTCTGGACGCTGGTGTGGGCGCTGGTGTTCATCGTGTTCGCCTCGATGTTCTCCACCACCAAGAACTCCGTGATCGAGCTGGGGCTGAGCATCACCGGCTACACCTACGGCGCGCTGCTCGGCGCGTTCCTGCTCGGCCTGCTGATCCGCAGGGCGAGGCAGGTCGACGCGGTGATCGCCTTCCTGGTGACCGTGGTCGCGATGGCCGTGCTCATCCTCGGCGTGAAGTTCACCAAGAGCGGCGCGTTCCTCGGCCTGAACTTCGCCAAGGCGGACGGCAAGACGACGTTCGCCCTGGCCTACCCCTGGTACACGCTGTCCGGCGTGCTGATCACGCTGGTCGTCGGCGGGCTGTTGTCGTTGCGGCACAGCGGGGTCCGCGCGCCGGAGCCGCCCGAACCCGAGGCGGTCTCCGACGCGCTGGCCAGCTAGTGTGGAGTCCAGCCTAGCTGGTTTCCGCTTCTGGGCGCCGGCGGTAGGACACCAGCTCAAGGTGCACGTGGAAGCCGAGCTTGGTGAACATCCGCCGGGACGCCTCGTTGGTGCCGGCGATCGCGGCGGCGGCCTGCTGCCGCGCGCCGTGCCGCGCGGCGAGCTGCCACACCAGCTCCGTCACCAGCAGCCTGCCGATCCCGCCGCCTCGGTTGTCCGGCTCGACCGCGACGAAGTCGACGAAGTACTCGTCCTGCTGCACCTTGCCGCCCGCGTAGCCGAGGACCTTGTTGTCCCGCAAGGCAACCACGACGGTGTGGTCACCCTCGACGAGCTGCCGGCCGGTCAGGTAGGTGTTGGGAAAACAGCGCTCGTGCAGGACCGCGACGGCCTCGTGGATCGCCGGATCCGTCGGCAGCGTGCGGGTTTCCAGCCCGGACTCGGCGGCGGTCTCGTGCACCAGCAGGGTGCGCAGGTTCGCGCCGTCCAGGACGAAGATGCTGCTCGGCTTGCCCGCAGGGAAGCCGTGCCGCTTCGCGAACGCGGCCATCCTGCGGTGCTCGACGTGGCCGTACAGCTCGACGTCGGCGATGCCGGCCATCGCGGGCAGCCGCTGCGCGGCGGCGTAGAGGGAGTCGGCGGTCTGGTCCCAGATGCGGCTGCCGGCCGGGTGGTTCACCGGCACGTCGACGTAGGGGCCGTACAGCCAGGCGCGGCCGAGGTCGGGGTTGACGTCGACGCTCAGCACGCCGGCCAGCCTGCCGGACTCGTCGGTCGCGAGGACGGCGTTGGCCGCCCAGTCGGGCTTGAACTCGGCAAGTTCCTCGGTCAGTTCCTCGACCGTCACGCCGTGGTAGCCGATGTGGTGCGCCGGATCGGCCTGCAAGCGAGCGAGCAGCGCCAGCACGGCGTCGGCGTCGCCCTGCTCAGCGAAACGGATGTGATGCATGCTCGAATACTCACCCGAGGACACTCGGGAAGCGAGGAAGTTTTCGCGAGACGCCTGACCGAGGGAGACCACGTGGACGGGGTAGTCGTCACGGACGCGCCGGAGCGCGCCAGGTACGAGGCGCACATCGACGGGGTGCTGGCCGGTTTCGCGGAGTACCGCAGGAGCGGTGACGTGTTGGCGATCCCACACACCGAGGTGGACCCGTCGTTCGGCGGCAGGGGCGTCGGCAGCGAGCTGGTCAGGCAGGTCATGGACGACCTGCGCGGGCGGGGCCTGCTGGTCCGGCCGCTGTGCCCGTTCGTGGCCGCGTGGATCGAGAAGAACCCCGACTACGCCGACCTGCTCGACCCCGCCTACGCGGCGGACGACCTGGGCTGACGGCCCGGGGCGGGAGGAACGCCCTCCCACCCCGGCCCGTCCGGTTCCGCCGGTTCAGCCCTCAGCCGAACAGCTCGGCGATGATCTCCATGTCGATCGGGGCCGGCGTGAGGCGGTAGCCCTCCGGCGGCTCGATCCCCAGCAGGTTCCTGACCAGGAAGTCCCACCTGCGCCGGCTGACGTAGTGCTCGTAGCCGAAGAACGCGTGCTCGGCGCCGGGCACGATGAGCAGGTCGAAGTCCTTGTCGGCGGCGATGAGCCGGTCGACCAGCCGCAGCGTGAGGTGCGGGTGGACGTTGTCGTCCATGCCGCCGTGGATCAGCAGCAGCTTCCCCTCGATGCGGTCGGCCAGCTCGACGTTCGACGTGCGCAGGTAGTCGTTCTCGCTCGCCGGACCGTCGTAGGTCTCGGCCCACCACAGGTGGTAGAAGCGGTTGTCGTGGTTGCCGGCCTCGGCGACGCCGACCTTGTAGAACTCGGGGAAGGTGCCCATGGCCCGCACGGTGGCGAACCCGCCGCCGGACAGGCCGAAGATGCCGACCCGGTCGAGGTCCATCCACGGCCGGCTCTCCGCGAGCTGCCGCAGCGCGGCCACGTGGTCGACCAGGCCGCCGCCGTCCTGGAGCCGCCCGTAGGAGGCGTCGTGGAACGCCTTGTCGCGGCCGGGGGTGCCCCGCCCGTCGACGGCGACCACGACGAAGCCGAGCGCGGCGGCCGCCTCGGCGTCGTGACCGAGGATGCCGGGGTCGAAGGCCGAGCTGCCCCTCCGGATGTGCGGGCCGGGGTAGGGGTGGTCGATGACCGGGTAGCTGCGCCGAGGGTCGAAGCCGTGCGGCAGGTACAGCACGCCGTGGATGTCGGTCTCGCCGTCGGCCGCCTTGACCCGGAACGGTTCCGGCGGGCTCCAGCCCGTCGCGACCAGCCCGGTGATGTCGGCGCGCTCCAGCTCCACGGCGACGCGGCCGGTCCAGTCCCGCACGGAGATGACCGGCGGGGTCTGGCTCGTCGATGCCGAGTCGATGAAGTACTCGGCGTTCTCGGCCACGGTGACGACGTGGTCGAGGTCGTCGTCGGTGATCCTGGCGAAGCCGGAGCCGTCCAGCCCGACCCGGCACACCGACCGGCGGTACGGGTCGGCCTCGACCAGGCCGGAGGCGACGAAGTACACGACCCCGGCCGCCTCGTCGACGTGCAGGATCTCCTGCACCGCCCAGCGTCCCGAGGTCACCTGCGCGTGCAGCTCGGACCGCAGGTCGACCAGGTACAGGTGTCCCCAGCCGTCGCGCTGGGAGTACCAGAGCACCTCCCTGCCGCCGGAGAGCACCCGCACCATGGGCTGCTGGGTCTGCTGCTGGGCCGGCTCCACCCTGGTCGCGCCCGACTCGGTGAGCAGGGTCGTCACCTCACCGGTCGCCGGGTCGAGCCGGTGCAGCGAGAGGGTGCGCACGTCGCGGGACTGCCGCAGGTAGTGCACGGCGGAGCCGTCCTCGGCCCACCACGCCCAGCCCGTCGTGATCGGCGACATGAGCGGCATCAGCAGCGGCTCGGTGTTCGCCCGCACGGCCGCGCCGGTCGCGACGTCGAGCACGACGAACTCGCCGAGCGGCACGTGCTCGTCCCCGGGGAACGCGTACCGCTGGGTCACCAGCCTCGGCTCGCCGCCGTCCGCCGGCATCGCCTCGACCAGGTGGGTCTGCCGGACGGCGCGCTGGTCGGTCAGGTGGGTCAGCACGCGCGTCGAGTCCGGTGACCAGGTGACGGCCGGCGGCAGGTACGGCAGGCCGATCTTCGCCAGCAGCACGTCCGGCGTGAACGGGCTGGCGCCGTACTGCCGGTCCGCCTCGCCGTCGGAGGTCAGCGCCCGCTCCGCGCCGTCCTCGACCGACCGCACCCACAGGTCGTGGCCGTTGAGGTACACCGCGTGCTTGCCGTCCGGCGAGGTGATGTCGAGGAAGCTGCCGGGTGGTCCCGCGTCCGCCCGTTCGCACACGTAGGTGTCCAGGTCGCACCGCCAGGACGACTCGAAGGCGTCGAACTCGACCGCGCCGCCGGTGAACTCGATGGCCTCGAAGGGCAGCTTGGCCGCGTCGACCTGCTGGCCGGCCGCGGAGGCCAGCGCCGAGGCGAGCCTGCCGTGGTCGAACGCGGGCTCGCGGGTGCCGGCCGCCGGGTCGACCAGGACGAACTGCCTGCCGGCCGCGGTGCGCAGCGAGTACCAGAACCTGACACCGCCGTCGATCCACTGTGGACGGACCTTGTCACCGAAGACGAGCTTGGATCGGTTGTGCCGCAGCAGTTGTTCCGCCGACCGGTAGGCCGAGGCGTCGAGTCGGGTGGTCTCCATGGCGTTCTTCCTTCTTATTCTTGGGGTTGCCGGCGGGGGCCGCGTGTCGACCCCCGCCGGTGGATGCCGATCCGTGGTCAGTTGCTCGGGGCGAGGACGGCGTCCGTCTCGGCCTCGGCGGACTCGGACGCGCCGGACCTGGTGTCCCGCATGAGGAAGACCGCGAGCACGGCCGCCCCGACGACGCCGATCGTGCCGCCCCAGAAGCTGGCGGACATGGCGCTGGTGAAGGCCTCGCGGGCGGTGTGCGCCAA
Organism: Solihabitans fulvus; assembly: GCF_008386585.1. Taxonomy (GTDB): domain Bacteria; phylum Actinomycetota; class Actinomycetes; order Mycobacteriales; family Pseudonocardiaceae; genus Solihabitans; species Solihabitans fulvus. The sequence continues at coordinate 134,698 of NZ_VUOB01000065.1, read as the reverse complement.
CCCCGCGTCGCCGGACTGGGCGGCCGAGGCGAGCGCGTCGCCGATCGAGCGCCTGGCCTGCTCCGGCGCCGAGTCAGGCATGGCGCTGGTGTAGGTGCCGGACAGCACGGCGCCGAGGATGGCGACGCCGAGCGCGGCGCCGGCCTGCTGGATGGTGTCGTTGACCGCGGAGCCGACCCCGGCGTGCTCGCCGGGCACGGCGCCCATCAGCGCGCCGATGGCCGCGGGCTGTGCCAGGCCGCCGCCCGCGCCCATGACGACCATGGCCACGGCCAGCATCCCGAAGCCGGAGTCCGAGGACAGGTTCGCCAGCAGGCCGAAGCTGGCCGCGATCACGAGCAGACCGATGACCGCCGTGACGCGGTTGCCGATCTTGCCGACCAGCTTGGCGCCGATGGCGTTGAACAGCAGCGCGGCCACCGCGAGCGGGGTGAAGGCGAGGCCGGTCTCGGTCGGCGAGTACTTCAGCACGAACTGGAGGTACTGGGTCAGCACCAGCATCAGGCCGCCGTTGGCGAAGGTCAGCAGCACCAACGAGAAGCTGGCCCCGGTGAAGACGCGGTTGCGGAACATCGTCAGCGGGATCATCGGGGACTCCGTGCGCAGCTCCCAGATCACGAACCAGACGAGGCTGACCACGGTCACGGCGAGCGCGATGAGCGTCCTGGCGTTGCCGAGGCCGTCCTTGGGCAGGTCGTTGATCGTCCAGACCAGGGCGGCCATGCCGACCATGGACAGCACCATGCCCAGCGGGTCGGCCTTGCGCCACGGCCCCTTGGACTCGGGCATGAGGGCCATGGCCGCGATGATCGCCAGCGCCGCGATCGGGATGTTGATCAGGAACACCGCGCCCCACCAGAACTTGGCGATCAGCAGGCCGCCGAGCACCGGGCCGCCGACGAGGCCGACCATGGCCACCGCGCTCCAGGCCGCGATCGCCTTGGGCCGCTCGTTCTCGTCGAACACGGTGATCAGGATCGACAGGGTGCTCGGCATGATCAGCGCGCCGCCGACGCCCATCAGGACGCGGGCCAGGATCAGCTCGCCTGGGTTGTGCGCGACGGTGGCCAGCACCGAGGCCGCGCCGAACAGCGCCAGCCCGATGATCATCACCTTCCGCCTGCCGTAGCGGTCGGCGAGGCTGCCCGAGGTGAGCAGCAGTCCGGCGAAGACCAGCATGTAGGACTCGATGATCCACTGAACGTCCTGCGCGCTGGCCTTGAGGTCGGCCACGATCGGCGGGACGGCCACCGTGAGCACCATGTTGTCGATGACCAGCACCAACGTGCTCAGGCAGAGCACGATCAGGATCAGCCAGCGACGCGGGTTACGGACTTCCATCGGACACCTTTCAAACGTGGTGAGGGCGTGGTTGAGCACGGCCGGAGCACTGGACGGCTCCGCGCCGGAGGTGGTTGGGGCAGGGTTGGGCTGGGCCGGAGCGTGGCGCGGCTCCGGTCCTGGCGGATGCGGGCGTGGTTCAGCCGGGCCGGAGCCCTCGGCGGCTCCGGTCCTGGCGGTGGATCGGGTTGGTCAGGCCCCTGCGGGCGGCACCCACTCGACGAGCTGGACGACGACGCCGTTGGGGTCGGTGAGCCGCAGGAGCCACTCGCCCCAACGTTCCTGGCGCAGCGACAGGGTGATGTTGGCACCCTCGCGGCGCAGCCGCTCGTGCTCGCCGGCGATGCCGGTCACGGTGAACGACACGATCACGTGGGCGGATCCGTGGCCGCACGGCGGCTGGGACGGCAGTTCGAGATCGCGCGGCTGGAGCAGGATGTCGGGGGCCGAGTCGTCGCGGCCGAGCCAGGTGAAGTCGTCGACCACCTCGATCTCGCGGAAGCCGAGGTGGGTGGTGAAGAACCGGCTGGACGCGGCCACGTCGTCGACGTGGAGCGACACGGTCGATGCGACGACGTTCACGAGGTCGCCGCTCCCCCGCCGACGCACCGCCCCGATCGCCGCTTTGTTGCGTGAACAATGGTCATGTCAGACTCCTCCCCGTTGTTCCGGTCCGTTGTGTCCAAGCATCGGCGCTGGCCAGGGCGCGAACAACGGCCGATCTTGCAACGTGGGTTAACCCAGAGGTTCACGGAACGGGAGTGCGTTGGAGCTGCGGGACATCGAGATCTTCCTGACCCTGGCCGAGGAGCTCCACTTCGGACGGACCGCCGAACGGTTGCACGTGTCGCCGGCCAGGGTCAGCCAGGCGATCAAGAAGCAGGAACGCGGCATCGGCGCCGAGCTGTTCGAGCGCACCAGCCGTCAGGTGGTGCTCACGCCGGTCGGGATGCAGCTGCGGGACGACCTGGCGCCCGCCTACCGGCAGATCCAGGACGCGATCAGCCGCGCGGCCACGGCGGGGCAGAGCATCACCGGCGTGCTGCGCGTCGGCTTCTCCGCCGCGTGGTGCGGCAGTCTCATCGTGCAGGCCGCCGACGCCTTCCGCGCCAGGCATCCCGGCTGCGAGATCGAGATCCAGGAGGTGCCGCTGCACAACCGCGTCGGGCTGCTGCGCTCTCGCGAACTCGACCTCCAGCTCACCGAGTTCCCCGTCGACGAGCCCGACATCACCAACGGGCCGGTCATCTTCTCCGAGCCGCGCGCGATGGTGGTGCCGGCCGGCCACCCGTTCGCCGGGCGCGAGTCGGTGACCTGGGAGGACATGGCGCACTCGCCGATCATCACGATCGCGGGGCCGCCCGCGTACTGGCTCGACTACCACCTGCCCAGCCGAACGCCGGCGGGCACACCCGTCGAGACGGGAGCGGCGACCGTCGCGTGGCAGGAGGTGTTGTCGCTGGTCAGCGCGGGCAAGGGGGTCTGCACGACCGCCGTGCGGGCACGCGACTACTACTCGCGACCCGACCTCGTCTACGTGCCGTTCAGCGACGCGCCGACCGTCGACTTCGGGCTGCACTGGCTGGCTGCGGGCGAGACCGTCAAGCTCCGCGCCTTCGTCAGGACGATTCTCGACCTGACCGGCGACCAGGGCTGAACCAGAATTCAAACAGTGTTAGATTCACGCGACGTTTGATCGGGTTCATCGACTGGGGGCACGGTGGAGCTGCGGGACATCGAGATCTTCCTGACCCTGGCGAAGGAGCTGCACTTCGGCCGGGCCGCCGAGCGGCTGCGCGTGTCGCCCGCCAGGGTCAGCCAGGCGATCAAGAAGCAGGAACGCGCCGTCGGCGCCGAGCTGTTCGAGCGCAACAGCCGCAACGTCCGGCTGACCGCGGTCGGCGAGCAGCTGCGCAACGACCTCCAGCCGATCTACCACGGCCTGCTGGACAGCATGGACCGGGCAAAGCTGGCCGCCCAGGGCAAGACCGACGTGCTGCGGGTCGGCATGCTGCCGAGCAACGCGCACGACCTGCGGCCGTACTGGGAGGCCTTTCGGGCCCGCCATCCCCGGTGGGGACTGCGGATCCGGCACAACCCGTTCGTCAGCGCCTTCGACCCGCTGCGCAACGGGGAGATCGACGTGCTCGTCGCCTGGCTGCCCATCGAGGAGCCGGACCTCACCGTCGGGCCGGTCATCTGCGTCGAACCGTCCGTGCTGGTCGTCTCGACCGACCACGAGCTGGCCGGCCGTGACTCCGTCTCGATCGAGGTGCTCGGCGACCACGGCGTCGTGCACGGCCCGGCCGGCCCCGAGTACTGGGAGAACGCGTTCACGCCGTTCCACACACCGAGCGGCCGACCGATCGAACGCCGGCTGGAAATGGCGACCCTGGAGGACATGTTCACCCTGGTCGGAAACGGCGAGGCCGTGCACAACCTCGGCTCCCACGTGGCCAGGTACCACGCCCGCCCCGACATCGCCTACGTGCCCATCCACGACTGGAGCCTGCGCTGGGGGCTGGTCTGGCGCTCCGACACCGACAACGAGCTCGTCCGCGCGCTCGTCGAGGTGGTGCGCGGCCTCGGCGCCCTCGAACTCTGAGCCGGCCGACCACCCCTCGGCCGGCGGTCGACGGGATCGCCGACGGCCAGCGACACTGCGGTCATGACGGCAACCGAGCAGGTGCTGGACATCCCGTTCGACGACGCCTTCCAGTTCGACCCGTCGCCGACCTGGGCGCGGCTGCGCGAGCACGCCCCGATCGTCCGGGTGCGCACGCTGGCCGGCGCGGTGGTGTGGCTGGTGACCCGGCACGCGGACGTGCGGATGGTGTTGACCGACCCGCGCTTCTCCCGCGCGGCCACGGTCGCCGCGAACGCGCCGAGGGTGGCCGTCGCAAGACCGCTCGCCGGCACGCTGCCGGCCACCGACCCGCCGGAGCACACTCGGCTGCGCGGGCTGGTGTCCGGCGCGTTCGCGCACCGCGCGATCGAGCGGACCCGGCCGTGGGTGCGGGCGCTGGCCGAGCGGCTCGCCGGTGACCTCGTCGACGCCGGCAGCGGCGCGGACCTGCGGCAGCTGTTCGCGCTGCCGCTGCCGATCCAGGTGATCTGCCAGCTGCTCGGCGTGCCCTACGCGGACCGGGCGCGGTTCCGCGAGTGGACCGAGCTGGCGTACAGCATGTCGATGGCCGAGCACGAGTCGATCGACGCGGCGATGGCGAGCCTGCTGGACTACATGGCCGCGCTGGTCGCGGACAAGCGCGCGGCGCGCCGCGAACCCGCCGACCTGCTGGACGAGCTGGTGCTCGCGCAGGTCGACCAGGACCGGCTCAGCGACGACGAGCTGGTGGCCTTCGGGGTGAACCTGTTGGTCGCCGGGCACGAGACCTCGGCGAACCAGATCGGCAGCTTCGTGGCCACGCTGCTGCGCGAGCCCGCGCACTGGGCGCGGCTGGTCGCGGACCGCTCGCTCGTGCCGTCCGCGGTCGAGGAGTTGTTGCGGTTCAACCGACTCAGCGAGGTCGGGCAGCTGCGGGTGGCCACCGAGGACGTGTCCGTCGCCGGCACGGTGGTGCGCGCGGGCGACGGCGTGATGGCGGCGATCGGGTCCGCCAACCGCGACCCGCGCGCGTTCCCCGAGCCCGACACGCTGGACCTGGCCAGGACGCCCAACCAGCACCTGGCGCTTGGCGCGGGCCCGCACTTCTGCCTCGGCGCGCAGCTGGCCAGGATCGAGCTACAGGAGTCGCTGCACGCGCTGCTCGCGCGGTTCCCCGACCTGCGGTTGGCGGTGCCGGCCGAACAGCTGCCGTGGCGCAGGGTCCTGGTCAGCGGCCTCGCGGAGCTACCGGTCACCTTCACCAGCTAGCGCGGTGTCCTGATGGGTCCCTTCAGGACGCTGAATGTCCCGAAGGGACCCATCAGGACGGACTGCGGCCCAAGGTCGACCGGCCTAGGCTGGGCTCCGAACGAGCGGGAGACGCCATGAGCAGGTCCAACGTGAACGTCCGGCCGTCGATCCTGGTCCGCCGACCGCGCGCCGAGGTCGCCGCCTTCATGTTCGACCCCGCCAACGACCTGCGGTGGACCGGCGGCATCCGGTCAAGCACGCCGGCCGAGCCGGGGCCGCTCGTGCTCGGGTCGACGGTCGAGCGGACGGCGCGGTTCCTCGGCCGGACCTTCACCTACGGCTACGTCGTCACCGCGCACCGGCCGGACGAGCTGGTGGAACTCAAGGTCGACCGGCCGTTCCCGATGCTGGTGCGCTACGAACTCGGCGACGCGCCAGAGGGCACGCTGGTCGCCATCCACGCCACTGGCACGCCAGGCGGCTTCTTCGGCTGGGCCACTCCGCTGATGGCGCGGCAGGTGCGCAGGAGCATCGCGGGCGACCTGGCCCGGCTGCGCGCCTGCCTCGAGGCGTAACTGCCGTGCAGCGGTCTGGCGATCCCGTCAGGCGGTCTGGAGGCCGCGCAGCCGCTGCGAGATCACCTGGCTGATGCCGTCGCCGCGCATGCTCACCCCGTACAGCGCGTCGGCGATCTCCATCGTCGGCTTCTGGTGGGTGATGATGAGCAGCTGCGACTTCTCCCGAAGCTGCTCGAACAGGCCGATCAACCGGTGCAGGTTGGTGTCGTCCAACGCGGCCTCGACCTCGTCCATCACGTAGAACGGCGACGGCCGCGCGCGGAAGATCGCGACCAGCATCGCCACTGCGGCAAGGGACTTCTCGCCACCGGACAGCAGCGACAGCCGCTTCACCTTCTTGCCCGGCGGCCTGGCCTCCATCTCGATACCGGTGGTCAGCATGTCGTCCGGATCGGTCAGCACGAGCTTGCCCTCGCCGCCGGGGAACAGCGTCGAGAACACGATCTCGAACTCGCGCGCCACATCGACGTAGGCGGCCGAGAAGACCTCGAGGATCTTCTCGTCCACCTCCTTCACCAGCACCAACAGCTCGCGGCGGGTGGCCTTGAGGTCCTCGAGCTGCGTCGACAGGAACTTGTAGCGCTCCTCCAGCGCGGCGAACTCCTCCAGCGCGAGGGGGTTCACCTTGCCGAGCAACGACAGGTCCCGCTCGGCGCGCTTGGCCCGACGCGACTGGGTGTCCCGGTCATAGGGCATCGGCTGCGGCGCGATGACGTCCTCGCCCCGCTCCTTCGCCGCCTCGTACTCGGCCGTCTCCGCCTGGCTCGGCGGGATCAGCACGTCCGGGCCGTACTCGTCGACCAGGTCGTCCAGCCCGATGCCGAACTCCTCGGCGATCTTGGTCTCCAGCTGCTCGATCCGCAGCCGCTGCTCGGCCCGCAACACCTCGTCCCGGTGCACCGCGTCGGTCAGCTTCTCCAGCTCGGTGCCCAGCTCGCGGACCAGGTTGCGCACCTGGGCGAGCAGCGTCTCGTGCTGGCTGCGCCGCTCCTGCGCGGTGTCGCGCTCGCGCGCGGCCCGCGCGAGGGACTCGCCGATCCGCTCGATGGCCAGCTCGCCGCCGCGCACCACCGCGCCGGCCACGGCCGCGCCCCTGGTCCTGGCCTCGCGCGCCTTGGCGGCGCGTTCCCGCGCCTCGCGCTCCGCCCTCGCCGCGCGCCGCAACTGCTCGGCGCGGCCCTGCAACGCGCGGGCCCGCTCCTCGGCGGTGCGCAGCCCGAGCCTGGCGTCCAGCTCGGCCTGCCGCGCCGTGCTCAGCTCGGCCGTCGCCTGGTCCCGCTCGGCGGTGTCCGGCTCGGACTCCATCGGCTGTTCCTGCGCCCCGGCCAGCCGCCCCTCCAGCTCGGCCAGCTTGAGCAGGGCCTCCTCGCGGGACTGCTCGATCTTGGTCCGCTGCGCCCGCACCCGGTCCGCCTCGGCCTGCGCCGAGGTGGCCGCGTGCCGCAGCCGGTTCAACCGCTCCGAGGACCGCGCGTGCCGGACCTTGGCCTCGTTCACGGCCTCCTTGACCGCGCCGACCTCCGCCCTGCGGGCCTGCTGCTCGGCGCGCGCGCCCTCCAGCGCGGCGCTCGACTGCTCGAGGGCCCGCTCGGCGACGGCGAGCTTCAGCTCCGCCTCGTCGACGACGGCCTGCACCTCGATGACGCTCTGGCTGCGGCCGGAACCGCCGATCGCCCAGTCCGCGCCGAACAGGTCGCCCTCCGGGGTCACCGCGCGCACCCTCGGGTGCGCGCCGACCAGCCGCTGGGCCTGGGGCAGATCGTCAACCACCGCAACGAGATTCAGCGCGCGGTGCAGCGCGGGCCGCAACGCCTGCGGGGCCTGCACCAGCCCGACCGCCCAGCGCGCGCCGTCCGGCAGCGCCGGCCAGGCCGAGGTGTCCACAGTGGACGGACCGTCGGTCGCGCCGACGAGCAGCCCGGCCCGCCCGGAGTCGGTCTCCTTCAGCAACCGCAGCGCGGCCAGCGCGTCCTCGCCGCCCGCGACCGCGACGGCGTCGGCGATCGGGCCGAGCGCGGCGGCCAGCGCCACCTCCGCACCCGGTTCGACGGTCAGCAGCGCGGCCACCGAGCCAAGCAGGCCCGGCAGCCGATCACCGGCCGCCAGCAGCGCGCCCGCGCCGTCCTTGCGGGTCAGGCCGAGCGACAGCGCGTCCACCCTGGCCCGCCACGACGCGATGTCCTTCTCCGCCGTCCGCTCGGCGCGCACCAGCTCCTCGACGCGCGCCTTCGCGGCCTCGTTGGCCTGCACGACCTGCGCGTGCCGCTCGTCGAGGCCCGCGTCGCCCTCGTCCTCGGTGCCCGACTCGGTCTGCTGCTCGGCCAGCTCCAGCTCGGCCAGCTCGACCCGCTCGGTCGCCTCGGCCAGCGTCACCGACAGCCGCTCGATCTCCTCGGCGGTGGCGTTCGTCTTGCTGCGCAACACATCCACCTGACCGGCGAGCCTGGCAAGGCCCTCCCTGCGGTCGGCGATCGCGCGGATCGCGGCCAGGTGCGCCCGCTCGGCCGCCGCCACCGTGCGCTCCAGCTCGGAGCGGCGCTCGGTGGTCTCCGCGAGCAGGATGCGCGCCTCGGTGACCGCCTCCTGGAGCTCGGCCTCCCGGAACGCCGTCTCCTCGGCCTCCGCGTCCAGCTCGTCCGGGTTCCGGCCGCCCCTGGGCGCCTCGACGTCGGCGGACAGGTGCCGGTAGCGCTCGGCGGCGAGCCGGACCGTGCCGCGCAGCCGCTCCTCCAGCGCCGACAGCCGGTACCAGGTGTCCTGCGCCCTGGCGAGCTTCGGCGCGTCGGCGGCGACCAGCTCCTCCAGCTCATTCTGCTTGGCCTGGGCGATCTGGAGCGCCTGCTCGACCTCGGTCCGGCGGGCCCGCGCGGCGGCCTCGTCGTGTTCCTCCCTGGCCAGCTCGCCGCGCCGGGTCACCAGGTCGTCGGCCATCAGCCGCATCCTGGCGTCGCGCAGGTCGGACTGGACGGCCTGGGCCTTGCGGGCGATCTCGGCCTGCTTGCCCAACGGCTTGAGCTGGCGGCGCAGCTCGGCGGTGAGGTCGGTGAGCCTGGTCAGGTTGGCCTGCATGGCGTCCAGCTTGCGCAGCGCCTTTTCCTTGCGCCTGCGGTGCTTGAGCACGCCAGCGGCTTCCTCGATGAACGCGCGGCGCTCCTCGGGCTTGGACTCCAGGATCGCGGCGAGCTGGCCCTGGCCGACGATCACGTGCATCTCGCGGCCGATGCCGGAGTCCGACAGCAGCTCCTGGATGTCCATCAGCCGACAGCCGTTGCCGTTGATCTCGTACTCGGTGGCCCCCTCGCGGAACATCCGCCTGGTGATGGAGACCTCGGTGTAGTCGATGGGCAGCGCGCCGTCGGAGTTGTCGATGGTCAGGGTCACCTCGGCGCGCCCGAGCGGGGCGCGGCCGGCCGTGCCGGCGAAGATGACGTCCTCCATCTTGCCGCCGCGCAGGCTCTTGGCGCCCTGCTCGCCCATCACCCACTGGAGGGCGTCGAGCACGTTGGACTTGCCGGAGCCGTTCGGGCCGACGACGCAGGTGATGCCCGGTTCGAAGCGCAGCGTGGTGGCCGAGGCGAAGGACTTGAAGCCCTTCAGCGTCAGGCTCTTGAGATGCACGGTGCGCTGGCCCTTCCGCTACCCGGTCCGCGTCGTATCCGGCTGAGGGTACCCGGGTGCGCGGCGGAACCGTGGGAGGCCGTCGCACTAGCCTGGACGGCGGAGCGTGACCAGGGTCTGGTGGTCGGCCGTGCGGATCTCCATGCGGTCGATCTGGTCGAGCGCGAAGGAGGACGCGCCGGGCACCCGCTCGCCGCCGGAATAGGTGGAACCCCACCAGCCGCCGATCTCGGCGCGGCCGTCGGCCGTGTAGAGGATGAGCTGGCACCGCACGCCGGCCGGCAGGTGGTCGAGCTGGAGCTGCACCTCCGTGCCCCACGGTCGCCCCTGGAGCTGGGCCGCGGCCGCCACCCCGCTGCCCTGGTCGGACGCGGTCCACATCGCCGAGGCCGGGGCGGGCGACTGGTCGGCGTCGAACAGCCTCGGCACCAGCAGCCCGACGGCCGCCAACAGCACCACGAACCCGGCGGCGACCAACACCCACCGCCGCCGCAGCCGACCCGGCCCCGCAGGTAGCGGCGACACCGGCAGGTCAGCCTGAGACTCCGCTGCCGGCGGGCTCGATGGCAGGTCCGGTGCCGCGTCCGACGGTCGGTCGGCCGACAACGCGGGCCTCGGTGTCGATGGCAGCTCTGTCGGCAGCTGAGCCGACGGGCCCGAGGTCGGCTCAGCCGGCGGCTCCGCCGGCAGGACAACCGGCAGGGCAGTCAGCAGGGCGGTCGGCAGGGTGACGGGCGACGGTGCCACGTCGGCGTCGTCGAGGTCGTCCAGGGTCAGCTGGCCGAGCAGTCCGGGCAGCGGCGCGAGACGGACCAGCTCGTCGCGGCAGATCGGGCAGCCGTCCAGGTGCCGTTCGAAGGCCGCGCGCTCCCCCGGTTCGAGCGCGCCGAGCAGGTAGGCGCCGAGCGAGACGGTGTGCAGGCAGCTCACGGCTCCGTCACCCCCCGCTCCTCAAGGGCGCCGCGCAGGGCGCGCAGGGCGTAGTAGGAGCGCGACTTGACCGTGCCGACCGGGATGCCGAGGACGGTGGCCGCCTCGGCGACGGTGCGGCGGCGGTAGAACAGCTCGACGACCACCGTGCGGTGCTCGACGGACAGCGCGCGCATGGCCTCGGCGACCTGCCAGTTCCGCAGCACCTTGTCCACCTCGTCGGAGACCGGCGGCAGGTCGGCCGGTTCCATCGGGACCTCGGCGACCCGCGCGCCCTTGCGGCGGTAGCCGGACACGACCAGGTTGCGGGCCACGGTGTACAGCCACGGGCCGGCCAGCTCCGGGGTCAGTGAGTCGGAGTGCCGCCAGGCCCGCAGCAGCGTCTCCTGCACGATGTCCTCCGCGTACTGGTAGTCCCCGCCGACCGAGCGCAGCACGTAGCCGAGCAGCGGTCCGCGCCAGCGGCCGTACAGCTGCGTCACGACGTCCTCGCCCCGCTCCGGGGTGCTGTCCACGACTCAGTACTACGCCCATCGCGCCGATTTGGTTCAACAACTGAACCCATCGGGCTCGGGAGGCGTACTCGCAGGCAGCCGTCCGTCCGAGGACCGGCGTCCCGGTGTCTCCGGATGTTCCGGCGAGAGGAGCCGGCCATGGCCGAGTCGAGGATTCCCGCACTGCTCGCGCTGACGATCGCCGTCGGTGCGACGCTCGCCGCCTGCGGCCAGGGCGGTGGCTACGGCGGCGGTTATGGCGGCGCGGGTGGTTCGACGTCGACGGCGCCGGCCGGCGGCGGCCTGGCCAGCAGGGACCAGGTCGGCGTCGGCACGGTGCTCACCGACGGCGGCGGACGGGCGCTGTACGTGAACGACCAGGAGTCCACCGGGTCGGTCAAGTGCGTCGGCGCCTGCCTCGGCGTGATCCGCCGGTCGGACAACGGACAGCAGCAGCTCACCTACCGCGGCGCGCCGCTGTACCTGTTCGCCGGCGACGACGGCGGCAGCGCGAAGGGGAACAACGCGAAGGACAGCTTCGGCGGCGTCGCGTTCACCTGGCACGTGGTGACGATCGGCAGCGCGCCGACCAGCCAGACGACCCAGGATCAGGGCGGCGGCTACGGCTACTGACCGCCGCTACCGCTTTGCCGGCCAAACAGGCAAAGCCGCGATCCTCGACGAGCTGTGCGCCTTGACCAGCTGGCACCGCGACCACGCCGCAAAGCCCTCCGAACAGCCTTGAGGGCCACACACCGTGCCAGGCCACGGACACCCCGCGACCCGGTCTACGGACCCGAGGTCATCGCGGCCCTGCGGAAGGTCTCGGCCGTCCTCGACGCACCCGCCGGGAAACGCCTGGCGCTGTTCCTGCCCCAGATCGTGGACCGCCTGATCGCCTGCGGGGAACTCCACGTCACCGACGCGACCCGCTACCAGCTGGTACGGATGTCCGCGGCCACCATCGACCGCCGCCTGGCCACCGACGTCACCCGAACCGAACCCCGCCCCACCGGAGAACCCTCACCGGAGAAACCCCGCCCCACCGGTAGAAACACCCCACCCAACCTCAGGGGGCCGTGCCCTTGGCCAGCGTATCGGCGATCGGCGGCGGGCGGCGGCGAGTGCGAGTGGCTGTGGACAACCAAGCACGTTGTGGACAACTCGGCGGCTCTCAGCGCTCAACGAAACCGGCCGACGACTGTCAGCGCTCCACGAAACCGCTCAGCGGCTGTCAGCGCTCGACGAAACCGGCCGACGGCTCTCAGCACTCGACGAAACCGGCCGACGACTGTCGGCACTTCGATGAAGCCGGTCGACGGCTGTCACCGCTCGACGAAACCGGTCGGCAGCTGTCAGCGCTCGACGAAGCCGGTCGGCAGCTGTCAGCGCTCGCCAAAGCCGGTCGACGGCTCTCAGCGCTCGACGAAGCCGGTCAGCCCGCCGGTGGCCTCGCTCCAGCGCTCCACGACCGAGTCCACCCGTCCGGGGGTGGCGCCGGAACGCAGTGCGGCCAGCAGTGACCGGCAGGCCGACTCGGTTCCCTCGGCGACCACCTGCACGCGGCCGTCCGACAGGTTGGCCGCGCTGCCGACCAGGCCGAACCGCAGCGCCCGGGAGCGCGTCCACCAGCGGAAACCAACGCCTTGGACGTGACCGTGCACCCACACCGTCAGGCGCGTGATTCGGTCTTCCGTGGACATGTCGGGCATGTTTCCGCACGCACCCGGCCGGCTCCACACAGACCTTGGCGTATCACCCATTAGTGGTACGGTGCCCGACCGTGAGCGCTCGGCGGAGCAGGCGAACGTCCGTAGTGGTCGGCTTGGTCGGTTTGGCAATCGGTGCCGCTGGCGCAGGCGGCACCGTTGTCGTGGCCGACCCGTTCGGCGGCACCACGCCGCTGAGCCTGCACTATCGCACCACCGACTCCGACAGACCCTCGATCGACACGGCGGCGGCCGCGGCACCGGGACGCGGCGCCGGCATCGAGACCAACCGGCCGACCGGCCAGCCACCGACCTCGAGCGCGCCAAGCTCGTCCAGCGTCGAGCCGACCACCACGACCACCACCCCTGCACAGCCGACCACCACCACCCCGGCGCCGACCACCACTACGACTCCGCCGACGACGACCGAGCAGCCGACCACTACTACGACCGACCCGAACCCCGGTCGCCAGGTGCTGGCGCTGGTCAACGAGCAGCGGTCCACCGCGGGCTGCGCGCCGCTGAAGGCCGATGACCGGCTTACGGCGGCGGCGCAGGCACACAGCACGGACATGTCGGCGCGGAACTACTTCTCGCACGACACCCCAGAGGGCAAGGACTTCGCCACCAGGATCACCGACGCCGGCTACCCGAGCCCCGGCGGCGAGAACATCGCCAAGGGGCAGCGCAGCCCCGGCGAGGTGATGCAGGCGTGGATGAACTCCGCAGGACACCGCAGGAACATCCTCGACTGTTCCTTCACCACGATGGGACTCGGCCTGAGCACCCAGGGCTGGTACTGGACACAGGACTTCGGCCGCTGATGGCATCGACAACGGGAGACAACGGCGTGAACGACGAATTCGACCTGCCACAGCAGCTCTCGCCGGAGCCCGAGCCGGGCAAGCGCCGGCTCGGGATGTCGCCGCAGGTCATCCTCGCGGCGACCGGCGTGCTGGTGGCGACCGTGTTCGCCTCGCTGGCCACGATGGTGTCCGGCGGGCAGCACGCGGACGCGGGGAACCAGAACACGCCGAAGGTCGACGTGGTCTCGAAGGACACCATCTCGGGCTCCTCGGTGATCGTCACCTCGACGTCCGCGGGCCAGACCTCGGCCGAGTCCGGCGCGTCGTCCTCGGGCGACCCGACCGGGACCTCGCAGCTGAGCGTCAAGCCGACGACCAAGCCGAGGCTGACCACGATCACCAGGCCGGACGGCACCACCACGACGGTCGAGCTTCCGCCGACCCAGACACAGCCAACACAGACGCAGCCGACCCAGACCCAGCCGCCGGTCACCACCACGACCACGACGACGAACCCTCCGACCACCACGACCACGACAACCACCACGACCACGACGACGACCACCACCACGACGACGTCGAAGTAGTCGGAAGGGTGTCCAGGTCGCAGCCGAGGGAGAGGGCGGCGGCATTATCGACGGTTCGGGGCGTAACACCCTGCGTAGACCGTGAACACGATGGAGTGATCTTCGATCGCAGGGTTCGGGTGCCGGGCCTCCAGCGCCGATAACTCGACGACGGAACCAGCCGACTGGGTTCCCCGACGAGGAGTTTGCGTGTCCGAGCCACAGTTCGACGACGTCGTCGCCCCGTCCAGCCAGAAGAAGCAGCGCACGAAGCTGCCAGTGCCACTGATGATCGCCATCGCGGGGGTCGCCGCCGCGACCGTCTTCGCGACGGTCGCGTCGCTGCTGGCCGGCTTCAGCAAGGACGCCAAGCAGGACACGCACAAGGCCGACCAGTTCCAGCCGGCCGGCGGGCAGCCGATGGTCACCTCGCTGAGCATCGCGCCGAACGGCCACACGGTGACGATCTCGGTGCCGGCGCCGAAGTCGGCGAGGCCCTCGGCGTCCCAGTCGGACGCGGCTGCTTCGGGTCAGGCCTCCGGTCAGGCGGGCGGCCAGGCCGACCCGGCCGCTGGGCCTGCCGCCGGGCCAAGCACTCCCAGCGCACCCCAGACGACCGGCACGCCGAAGCCGTCGCCGACCGACTCGGTCTCGCCGACGACGTCGGCGGTGTCGCCGAGCAACCCGCCGTCCTCCGGCAGCCTGCCGAGGTCCGAGCCTCCGTCGACCACCGTCTCGCACTGATATTTCACAGCAGGAACGGGCCCTGGCGCGTGCGCCAGGGCCCGTTCCGGTCGGTCAGCTCACTCCTGGATGTAGTCGACGGAGAAGGTGCCGCCGGACACCGCGTTGGTGCGGTCCTCGAAGCCTGCGGAGCTGCTGGCGTCGAGCGCGACGGCGTTGCCGTAGTTGCCGAGCGACTGGCCGTTGATCTTGGCGTTGGTGAAGGTGACCCTGCCGAAGTCCGGGTAGCCCGCGGTCGGCGACTCCAGGATGAACTCGGCGGAGGCGTTCGCGCCGTTGTAGGACTTGGAGACCGTGCGCGTCCAGCCCTTGGTGTTGTCGGTCAGCTTCAGCGTGTACTTGGTGCCGCTGCGGGTGACCGAGGCGGTGAAGCTGTCGCCGGCGCTGACCGGGTTGCTGTAGTACACCGGGGACTGCGGGTACATCTCGTACCAGGCCTGGTACACCGGCGAGCCCGAGGAGCAGTCGGTGGCGACGCCGGTCTGCTCGACCGAGGAGCTGCCGTAGCCGTCGATGCCCACCCACGGCGCGTACAGGTCGTTGGAGGAGTTGCAGGTGACGGCCGGCTCGACCCAGCTGGCGCTGACCGAGCTGAACCCGCTGCCCTGGACCACGTAGCCCGACCAGTTCCCACCGTCCTGGTTGAACTTCCCGCCGACCCTCGGCTGGCTGTGCGCGGCGGTGGAGTGGTGGGGCGCGAAGATCGGGGCAGCCGAGACAGGGGCGGCTGCCGCGAGAACCCCGGCGACGCCGACGGCGGCCGCCACAAGGGCTCCAATACGTGCACGCATGGGGAATGAACCTCCGGTTGCAGGGTTGGGGCCGTGTGGCCCCACCGGTGGTTCAACTCTGAACTTCTTGGCCCGGCCCGGCGTACCGCCGGTCGTAGGGTTCTATCAACCGACCCTCGCCACATTCAGTGAATAGGCGACTACGGGTGGATGTCGCGAAGGACGCGCCTTCACGACTCGAAGCGGTAGCCCATGCCGGGTTCGGTGAGCAGGTGCCTCGGGTGCGAGGGCTCCGGCTCCAGCTTGCGCCGCAGCTGCGCGAGGTAGACCCGCAGGTAGTGCGACTCGGTGGCGTATGCGGGACCCCAGACGTCCTGGAGCAGCTGCTTCTGCGCGACCAGCCTGCCCCGGTTGCGCACCAGCACCTCGAGCACGCCCCACTCGGTCGGCGTCAGGTGCACCTCGGCGCCGTCGCGCAGCACCTTCTTCGCCGCGAGGTCCACGGTGAACGAGGCCGCCTCGATCACCGCGACCTCGTCGTCCGCGCCCGCCGCCGACCGCCGCACGGCCGCGCGCAGCCTGGCGAGCAGCTCGTCCATGCCGAACGGCTTGGTCACGTAGTCGTCCGCGCCCGCGTCCAGGGCCTCCACCTTGTCCGTGGAGTCGGTGCGTGCGGACAGCACGATGATCGGCACGCTGGTCCAGCCGCGCAGTCCGGCGATCACCTCGGTGCCGTCCACGTCGGGCAGGCCGAGGTCGAGCACCACCACGTCCGGTCTGCCCTCCGCGGCGGCCCGCAGCGCCGCGGTCCCGTCGTGCGCGGTCAGCACCTGGTATCCCCTGGCGGACAGGTTGATCCGCAGCGCGCGAACGATCTGCGGCTCGTCGTCCACCACAAGAACCTTCGTCATCCCTGCTCCTCTGTCCGCACCGACTCCGACCCGAACCGCTCCGACCCGACCCACTCCGACCCGGCGGCCGTCACCGAGCCGGCGAACTCCGCCGACGGCGATCCGACCGGTCCGACCGGTCCGACCGGTCCGACCAACTCGACCGGCCCAGCCGACCCGACGGGCTCGACCGTCATCGGCACTGCGACCTCGTCCGACGCCGTCCAGCCCGGTGGGCACACGGGCAGCGAGATGACGATGGTCAGGCCGCCGCCCGGCGTGTCCTCCGCCGCGATCGTGCCGCCCATCGCCTCGGTGAACCCCTTCGCCACGCTGAGCCCCAACCCGACTCCCGTGGTGGCGTCCCGGTCCCCGAGCCGCTGGAACGGCGCGAACAGCGCGGCGGAGCCGCCCTTGGGCACGCCCCTGCCGTGGTCGACGATCCGCAGCTCAACGTGCGAGGCGTGCGTGCTCGCCCGGACCGCGACGGCCGGTTCGTCCTGGTCGATCCTGCCATCTCCGTCGACGTCGACCGGCCGCCGAGGGCTCAGCCTGCCGTGTCGCAGCGCGTTGTCCACCACATTGGCGACCACCCGCTCCAGCAGCCCGACGTCGGCGAGCACCAGCGGCAGCTGCTCGTCGACGTCGACCGCGACCGCGCGCGGATCGTCCACACCGGACAGTGCCCTTGCCACCACCTCGTAGTACCCGACCGCCCGCAGCTGCGGCTCGACCGCGCCCGTCGCCAGCCGGGACGAGTCCAGCAGGTTGTCGACCAGCCCGGCCAGCCGGTCGGCGGACTCCTCGACCGTGGCGAGCAGTTCCGAGGTGTCCTCGGTGGACAGTCGCAGCTCGGGATCGCGCAGGCTGCCGGCCGCGGCCTTTATCGACGTCAACGGCGTCCGCAGGTCGTGGCCGACGGCGGACAGCAGCGCCGTGCGCAGTTCGGTGGTGTCGGCCCTGCGCTGCGCGGCGGCGGCCTGCTCGGCCATCCGCTGCTGCCGCAACGCGAGCAGCGCCTGCCCGGCCGCCGCCTCCAACACCCGCCGGTCGGTCGCCGGCAGCGCCCTGCCGCGCAGTGCGAGGTGCACGTCCGGGGTCACCGGCACGTCGACGTCCGCCTCGTCCGGCTCGTCGCACGGCTGCGATCCGACGCAGGCCACCCGCCGCCACTCGCCCTTGCTCCGCTCCAGCAGCGCAACCGAGCTGAGCCCGAAGTTCTCCCGCACCTTCTCGAGCAGCCTGGCCAGCGGGAACGGGTGGGTCAGCACGGTCCTGGCGTAGGAGGCGAGCAGCGTCGCCTCGGTCTTGGACCTGGCCGCCTGCTCGGCCCGCCGCGCCGCCCGGTCCACCACCAGCGACACCATCACGGCCACGATCACCATCGCTACCAGCGTGCCGACGCTCTGCGGCTCGTAGATCGTGATGCTGAAGGTGGGCGTGGTGAAGAAGTAGTCCATCAACAACCCGGACAGGCCGGCCGCCAGCAGCGCGGGGCCGAGGCCGCCGACCAGCGCCACCGCCACCGTGGCCAGCACGTAGTCGAGCACGTCGGTGGCCTGCACGATGTGGCCCCGGTAGACGCTGCCGATCGCGGTGACCAGGCCGGGCAGCAGCAGCGCCAGCGCCCAGCCCCACATGATCCGCGACCGCGACAGCGGCACCCGGTTGCGGGTGAGCTTGCGCAGCTTCCCGCCGGACTGCTCGTGCGTGACCATGTGCACGTCGATCGGGCCGGACTCCTGCACGACGGTCGCGCCGATGCCCTCGTCGAACACGCGGGCCAGCCGGGAGCGCCGGGAGGTGCCGACGACCAGCTGGGTCGCGTTGGACGCTCTGGCGAACTCCAGCAGCGCCACCGGCACGTCGTCGCCGACCACCGTGTGGAAGGTCGCGCCGAGGTCCTCGGCCAGCTTGCGGTACTTGGCGACCGCGCCGAGCGGCGCGCCGGCCAGCCCGTCGCCGCGCAGCACGTGCAGCACCAGCAGCTCGGCGCCGGCCCTGGTGGCGATCCGGCTGGCCCTGCGGATCAGCGTCTCGCTCTCCCGGCCGCCGGTGATGGACACCACGACCCGCTCCCTGGCTTCCCAGGTCTCGGTGATCTGCTGCTCGGCCCGGTACCGCTGGAGCGCGACGTCGACCTGGTCGGCCACCCACAGCAGCGCCAGCTCGCGCAGCGCGGTGAGGTTGCCCGGCCGGAAGTAGTTGCCCAGCGCCGCGTCGATCTTGTGCGCCGGATAGACGTTGCCGTGCGCGAGCCTGCGCCGCAGCGCCTCGGGGGTGAGGTCGACCAGCTCGATCTGCTCGGCCCTGCGCACCACCTCGTCGGGCACGGTCTCCTGCTGCTGGACGCCGGTGATGCGCTCGACGACGTCGTTGAGGCTCTCCAGGTGCTGCACGTTCACCGTGGACAGCACATCGATGCCGGCCTCGAGCAGCTCCTCGACGTCCTCCCAGCGCTTGGTGTTGCGCGAGCCGGGGACGTTGGTGTGTGCCAGCTCGTCGACCAGCGCGACCTCTGGCTTGCGCGCCAGGATCGCGTCGACGTCCATCTCGGTGAAGTCGTGGCCCCGGTGCGACAGGTGCCTGCGCGGCACGATCTCCAGGCCGTCGACCAGCTCGGCGGTCTTCGCCCTGTTGTGCGTCTCGACGAGGCCGACCACCAGGTCGGTGCCCCGGTCGAGCCGCCTGCGGGCCTCGCCGAGCATGGCGAAGGTCTTGCCGACGCCGGGCGCGGCGCCGAGGTAGATGCGCAGTTCACCTCGGCGCGGCTGCCTGGCTGAGTTGTAGCCTTCCACGCCTCCAGTCTGCGCCTCGGGCGATTCGTCCACTTGGCCTACTCCCGCTGGACGCCACCGTGGCACCCGGGCGGCGAGCCGCCTGAGTGCCACGGTGGGACGTTCGAACTGTCGAAACCGGTGCTGCGAACCGGAACTACGCGTGCCCGCCCGCCGCGCGAACCGCGAGGTTGAGCTCCAGCACGTTGACTGTCGGCTCGCCGAGCACACCGGCCCCGCGCCCGCTGGTGTGATCTGCGACAAGCTGCCGGACCTTGGCCTCGGGCAGGCCGGTCACCCGGACGACCCTGGGCACCTGGAGCTCGGCGTAGGCCGGGCTGATGGCCGGGTCGAGGCCGGAGCCCGACGCGGTCACGGCGTCGGCCGGGACCTTGTCGTTGCTGACGCCCTCGCGCTTGGCGATGGCGTCCTGCCTTGCCTGGACCGCCTTGACCAGGTCGGGGTTGTCGGCGGCCTTGTTGGACGCGCCAGAGACGGACGGGTCGCCGGGGGGCAGCGGGTTGTTGCTGTCCTTCGGGTCGGCCGTCACCGCCTGCGGGCGGTTGTGGAACCACGGGTCGTGGTCGGGGTCGGCCGCGACGGGGTCGACGCCGATCAGCGAGGACCCGACCGGCTGGCCGTTCTCGTTGACCACCGAGCCCTCGGCCTGGTTGTGCAGGCCGGGAATCCGGCTGACGCCCCAGACCGCGAGCGGGTAGAGGACCCCGAGCAGCACGGTGAGCGCAAGCAGCACCCGCAGTCCTGCCCAGGTCTGCTTGACGATGGACTTCACCACGATCACCCGATTCCCGGGATGAGACGAATCACGAGGTCGATCAGCCAGATGCCGGCGAACGGCACGATGACGCCGCCGAGGCCGTAGATCAGCAGGTTGCGGCGCAGCAGGGCCTTCGCGCTGGACGGCCGGTAACGCACGCCGCGCAGCGCCAGCGGGATCAGCGCCACGATGACCAGCGCGTTGAAGATCACCGCCGACAGGATCGCCGTGTTCGGCGAGTGCAGGTGCATGATGTTCAACTTGCCCAGACCCGGGTAGATCGCCACGAACATGGCCGGCAGGATCGCGAAGTACTTGGCCAGGTCGTTGGCGATGCTGAAGGTGGTCAGCGCGCCACGGGTGATCAGCAGCTGCTTGCCGATCTCCACGATCTCGATCAGCTTGGTCGGGTTGGAGTCGAGGTCGACCATGTTGCCGGCTTCCTTGGCCGCCGACGTGCCCGTGTTCATGGCGACGCCGACGTCCGCCTGCGCCAGCGCGGGGGCGTCGTTGGTGCCGTCGCCGGTCATCGCGACGAGCTTGCCGCCCTCCTGTTCCTTGCGGATCAGGGCCATCTTGTCCTCGGGCTTGGCCTCGGCGAGGAAGTCGTCGACGCCGGCCTCCTCCGCGATGGCCTTGGCGGTCAGCGGGTTGTCGCCCGTGATCATGACCGTCTTGATGCCCATCGCGCGGAGTTCGTCGAAGCGCTCCCGCATGCCCGGCTTGACCACGTCGGACAGCCGGATCACGCCGCGCACCGAGGCGACGCCCTCGGACAGCTCGGCGACCACCAGCGGCGTGCCGCCGTCCTGGCTGATGCCGTCGACCACGGTGTTCACCTCGTCGGGCACGACGCCGCCGTGCTCGACGACCCATGCCCGCACCGAGCTGGCCGCGCCCTTGCGGACCTGCCGCCCGTTGAGGTCGATGCCGCTCATCCTGGTCTGGGCCGTGAAGGGGACGAACTCGCCGGCCAGCTCGTTCGCGCCCGCCTCGACCGCCAGGCCGTGCCGCTCGACGCACAGCTCCACGATGCTGCGGCCCTCCGGCGTGCCGTCGGCGAGGCTGGACAGCCGGGCCGCCGCGGCGAGGTCGTCCACTGTGGACGAGCCGACCGGGACGAACTCGGTCGCCCTGCGGTTGCCGAAGGTGATGGTGCCGGTCTTGTCCAGCAGCAGCGTGTCCACGTCGCCTGCGGCCTCGACCGCGCGGCCGGACATGGCCAGCACGTTGCGCTGCACCAGCCGGTCCATGCCGGCGATGCCGATCGCGGAGAGCAGCGCGCCGATCGTGGTGGGGATCAGGCAGACCAGCAGCGCGGTCAGCACGATCACCGACTGCTGCTTGCCGGAGTAGTCGGCCATCGGCTGCAACGCCACGACGGCGAGCAGGAAGATGATCGTCAGCACCGACAGCAGGATGGTCAGCGCGATCTCGTTCGGCGTCTTCTGCCGCGAGGCGCCCTCGACCAGCGCGATCATCCGGTCCACGAAGGACTCGCCCGGCTTGGTCGTGATCTTCACGACGATCCGGTCGGACAGCACGGTGGTGCCGCCGGTGACCGCGGACCGGTCGCCGCCGGACTCGCGGATGACCGGGGCGGACTCGCCGGTGATGGCCGACTCGTCCACCGTCGCGATGCCCTCGACGACGTCGCCGTCGCCGGGGATCACCTCGCCTGCCTCGACGACGACCAGGTCGCCGATCTTCAGGTCGATGCCGGGGACGCGCTCCTCGAGGCCGTTCGCGCCGAGGCGGCGCGCGACGGTCTCCTTCTTGGTGCGCCGCAACGACTCCGCCTGCGCCTTGCCCCTGCCCTCGGCGACGGCCTCGGCCAGGTTGGCGAACAGCACGGTGAACCACAGCCACAGGGCCGTGGCGATGGAGAACACGCTCGCGTCGCTGATGGCGAACACGGTGACCAGCACCGAGCCGACCCACACCACGAACATGACCGGGTTCTTGAGCTGGTGACGCGGGTTGAGCTTGCGCAGCGCGTCGGGGAGCGAGCTCCACAACTGCTTGGGGTTGAACACCCCGGCCGAGACCGAGCGGCCCGCGTGCTCCGCGTGCTGCTCCGGCGACTCGGACGTGCGCTGGGTGTCCTTTGTGGTGGTGGCGGTCATGCCAGTGCCTCCGCGATGGGACCGAGAGCCAGCGCCGGCACGAAGGTCAGCGCGGCGACGAGCAGAACGGTGCCGGCGAGCATCGTGACGAACTGCGGGCCGGTGGTCGGCAGCGTGCCGGCCGACTCGGGCACCCGCTTCTGCGAGGCCAGCGAGCCGGCGAGGCAGAGCACGGCGATGATCGGGATGAACCGACCGAGCAGCATGCAGACACCGAGGGTGGACTGGAAGAAGTTGCTGGTGACGGTGATGCCGCCGAACGCGCTGCCGTTGTTGTTCGAGGTCGACGCGAAGGCGTAGAGGACCTCGGACAGCCCGTGCGCCCCGGAGTTGCCAAGGGCGCCTGCGGTGTCCTTCATCATCAGCGCGACGCCGCTGCCGATCAGCACGAGCGTCGGCATGGCCAGGATGGCGATGGACGCGGTGGTGATCTCCCTGCGGCCCAGCTTCTTGCCGAGGTACTCGGGCGTGCGGCCGACCATGAGGCCGGCGAGGAACACCGCGATGATGGCGAACACCAGAATGCTGTAGAGCCCGGTGCCGACACCGCCCGGCGTTATCTCGCTGAACAGCATGTTGAGCAAGGCGCCGCCGCCGCCGAGGCCGCTGAGGCTGTCGTGCGCGCCGTTGACCGCGCCGGTGGACGTGCCCGTCGTGGAGTTGGCGAACAGGGCCGTGCTCGGGATGCCGAACCGGGTCTCCTTGCCCTCCATGCCGGCGCCGGCCAGCAGGGCCGCCGGGCCGTTCGGGTGCGCCTCGGCCCACCAGATGAGGGTGAGCATGCCGGCCCACAGGATGCCCATGACGGCCAGCAGGGCGGTGCCCTGGCGCTTGTTGCCGACCATGGTGCCGAAGGTGCGGGTCAGCGAGACCGGGATGACCAGGATCAGGAAGATCTCGATCAGGTTGGTCCAGGAGTTGGGGTTCTCGAAGGGGTGCGCCGAGTTGGCGTTCAGGATGCCGCCACCGTTTGTGCCGAGCTCCTTGATGGACTCCTGGCTGGCGACCGGGGCGAGCGCGATGGTGTGCTGCACGCCGTCCGGGCCGGTGACGTCGACGCCCTTGGTCAGGCTCATCACGGTGCCGAACGCGATCAGCACGATGGCGAACAGGAACGCGATCGGCAGCAGGATGCGCACCGCGCCGCGGACGATGTCGACCCACACGTTGCCGAGCCGGTCGGTCTTGGCCCGGACGAACCCGCGCACCAGCGCGACGGCGACGGCGAGGCCGACGGCCGCGGAGACGAAGTTCTGCACGGTGAGGCCGGCCATCTGGACCGTGTGGCCCATGACCGTCTCGGGCACGTAGGACTGCCAGTTCGTGTTGGTCACGAAGCTGACGGCCGTGTTGAACGAGGTGGCGGGGTCCAGCGTGCCTCGGCCGAAGTTGAACGGCAGCACGGACTGGAGGCGCTGCAACAGGTACAGCACCACGACCGACACGAAGGAGAACCCGAGCACGCCGGCGGCGTAGGTCGTCCACCGCTGTTCGGAGTCCGGGTTCACCCGGACGACGCGGTAGAGGACCCGCTCGACCTTCAGGTGCTTCTTGCTGGTGAACACCCTGGCCATGTAGTCGCCGAGCGGTCGGTAGACGACCGCGAGTGCCACCAGGAGGATGCCGAGCTGGACGAAGCCAGCACCGGTGTCGCTCATCTTTGCGCCTCCAGGACAGAAGAGGCGCGTACGTCGACGCGCATCAGAACTTCTCCGGTCGGATCAGTGCGTAGAACAAGTAGATGATCAGCAGGAGTGCGATCACTCCGCCGACAACGTTCGCGAGGACGCCAGCGCCGTTCACAGCCGCTCCATTCCGCGCAACACGAGCGCGAGCAGCAGGAACACGCCGATCAGCAGCACGGCGTAGGCCAGGTCGGCCATCTGCGGTGCTCCCTTCACCTAAGAGGATCGGACACAGCCCGGATGGGCCCTGGCCACCCCACTGGCGGCCGTGCGACGCGAGCGTGCCCCTACCTCTGGGCCATCCGGTATCACCTGATGGCTCCTTTACGCGGCTAACCTCGGCATTTACGGGATCCTGACAACGTCGGTGACGGCGGTCTCCCGTGTCACCCATCCGCGCTATGTGACCCGGAGCACATGGTCTACGCAGAGCGACTTTTCGCAGATCAGGACACCCGGGCGTCAACTACGCGAAGTAGTCATCCGATCGCGGGTAGACAGCATGCGCTACCGATAGTTTCATAGCCTATGAATGTTTTACCTGGCTGAAACCTGGAGGACGCGATGTGCGGCATCACCGGCTGGGTCTCCTTCGATCGTGACCTCGCCACCGAGCGACCCATGCTCGACGCGATGACGGAGACCATGAGCTGCCGAGGCCCGGACGCCGAGGGCGTCTGGATCGAGCGGCACGCGGCGCTGGGCCACCGCCGGCTCGCGGTCATCGACATCGAGGGCGGCAAGCAGCCGATGACGGTGACGACACCGGACGGCAACCTCGCCATGACCTACAGCGGCGAGGCGTACAACTTCACCGAACTGCGCGACGAGCTGCGCCGCAGGGGCCACCAGTTCCGCACCGACAGCGACACCGAGGTCGTGCTGCACGGCTACCTCGAATGGGGCGCGGCCGTCGCCGAGCACCTCAACGGCATGTACGCCTTCGCGGTCTGGGACGGCCGCGTCGAGAAGCTGGTCATGATCCGCGACCGGATGGGCGTCAAGCCGTTCTACTACTACCCCACCGCCGACGGCGTGCTGTTCGGGTCGGAGCCCAAGGCCATCCTGGCCAACCCGCTCGCCGAGCGCGTCGTCGACCTCACCGGGCTGCGCGAGCTGATCGCCTTCACCAAGGCGCCGGGCAACGCGGTCTGGTCCGGGATGCGCGAGGTCGTGCCGGGCACCGTGGTGACCGTGGACCGCAACGGCGTGCGCGAGCACACCTACTGGCGGCTGGAGACCACCAGGCACACCGACGACACGGACACCACCGTCGGGCACGTCCGCGAGCTGCTCGACGACATCGTGCGCCGGCAGCTCATCGCCGACGTGCCGCGCTGCGTGCTGCTGTCCGGCGGCCTTGACTCCAGCGCCATCACCGGCCTCGCCTCGGGGCAGCTCGCCGCGCAGGGCGAGAAGGTGCGCAGCTTCGCGGTCGACTTCACCGGCCAGACCGAGAACTTCGTGCCGGACGACCTGCGGCCCACCCCGGACGGCCCGTACGTGCACGACGTCGCCGCGCACGCGAGCACCGAGCACACCGACATCGTGCTCGACCACACCACGCTGTCCGACCCCGACATCCGGCGCAAGGTGATCGCGGCGCGGGACCTGCCGGCCGGGCTCGGCGACATGGACGCCTCGCTGTACCTGCTGTTCAAGGCGATCAGGGAGCGTTCGACGGTCGCCCTGTCCGGCGAGTCCGCCGACGAGATCTTCGGCGGCTACAAGTGGTTCCACGAGCCGCACGTGCAGCAGGCCGACATGTTCCCGTGGATCGCGGCCTTCGCCGCGGCGAGGGCGCCCGGCCAGCAGCCTGGCGAGATGTTCACCACCGACCTGATGGCCGGGCTGGACCTCGGCGACTACCTCAACGACGGCTACCGAACCGCGGTCGCCGAGGTCGAGCCGCTGGACGGGGACACCGAGCACGAGCGGCGGATGCGGGTGATCAGCTACCTGCACCTGACCCGGTTCGTCCGCGTGCTGCTCGACCGCAAGGACCGGATGAGCATGGCGGTCGGCCTCGAGGTCAGGGTGCCGTTCTGCGACCACCGGCTGGTCGAGTACGTCTACAACACGCCGTGGTCGATGAAGACCTTCGACGGCAGGGAGAAGAGCCTGCTGCGGGCGGCGACCAGGAACGTGCTGCCGCAGTCGGTGGCCGAGCGGGTGAAGAGCCCGTACCCGTCGACGCAGGAGCCGCAGTACGCCGCCGACCTCCAGCTCCAGGCCAAGGAACTGCTCACGGACCGTGACCACGCGGTCTTCGGCCTGGTGGACCGAACCTGGTTGACCGAAATGGTCCAGCGGGATCCGGGCACTCTCGACGTAGGGATCCGCAACGGCCTCGAACGCACCCTCGACCTGGGTGTCTGGCTGGACATGTACCGCCCCGAAGTGCGAATGTCCTGATCAGGCGGCGGGGAACGGCCCCGTCAGCTGGTCGTTGACCGGACGGCCACAACGGGCACACGGCCTGCGACCCGGGAGGCCACGATGACGGCGAGCGTGACCAGTCAGGAAGCGTTGCAGTTGGTGGTGTCGCTGCACCGGCTGATCCGCAGCCTCCGTTACGCCGTGTCGGCACCGAGCCTCCAGCCGACCCAGCTGATCGTGCTGTCCCAGCTGCTCGAACAGGGGCCGCTGCGGATCGGCACGATCGCCAACCGGGTGCGCTGCTCGCAGCCGACCGCGACGACCGTGGTCACCGGGCTGGAGGAGGGTGGGCTGGTGCGCCGCGAGCCCGACCCCGCCGACGGCAGGGCGACCAGGGTCGTGCTCACCGAGCTCGGCAAGGAGACGATCATCTCGATGGCCAACGTCGAGGCCGAGCTGCTCTCGGCGCGGATGGCCAAGCTGCCGGCGGCCGAGCGCGAGCAACTGCTCGCGCTCGGCCCGGTGCTGCGCCAGCTCGCCGAGACGACCGACGACTGACGACCGACGACTGGCCCGAGGTCGAACGGCCGGTCAGCCGGTCGGCGGCGCGCTGCTCGGCGCGGCACCGGTCGGCGCGGGGCTGGACGGCACACCGCTGCTCGGCACACCGCTGGACGGCGCGGTGCCGGACGGCGCCGTGCTGGAGGGCACGGCGCTCGGCGGCGGCGTGGGGCTGCCCGACCCGAAGGGGGTGGCCGACTCGGTCGGCAACCCGGACTTCGGGATCGCCACGGTGAAGGGCACCCCGTTGGTCGACTGACACATGCCGCCGCGATCTCGGCTGATCTTCGGCCTCGGGAACAGGTTGTCCTCGTTGTCGCCCCTGGGATACACGCAGTACTCCCTCGGCGCGTTGATCGGCTGGCCGTGGTCGTCGTAGACGTAGACGTTCTCCAGCGGCTTTCCGTTGGCGTCGAAGAAGTACATGTTCTCCAGCGGCTGGCCGTTGTTGCGCAGCCCGGTCTGCACCGAGTAGTCCAGCTGCGTCGGACCGCTGTGGTAGTAGCCGAGGAAGTAGCCGTTGGACAGGAACATCAGGCCGACCCCGAGCAGGAAGGCGTTCAGCGGCAGCACAAGGCCGAGCAGCCGCCGGTCGGCCGCACTGCGCCTGCCAAGCCAGATCGAGGCGAGCACCAGGGGCACGACCAGCACGAGCAGCAACGGCGAGCGGCCGAGCCGGTAGCCGAAGACCAGCACCAGCGGGGCGGCCAGCAGCAGGCCGCGCACCAGCCACCAGCCCGTGCGCAGGCTCCGCACGTACGCGAGCACCTGGCCGGTCCTGCTCGACGGGGTCGGGTTCAGCGCGCCGAACAGCCGCCGCAGCTCGGGCTGGCGCATCATGTCGGCCCAGCCGGTGCCGCCGTTCCAGAGCTGCCGCAGCGGCAGGATCGCCAGCACGGCGAGCACCATGGCACTGCCGACGAAGCCGGCCGCGCCCGTCTGCCGGAAGGCGAGCCCGAGCAGGAACGAGCCGCCCGTCACGATGGCGAGCGACCAGATCGCGAGGCGCGCGATCATCGACGAGCGATCCGGCGCGGCCGTGGCCAGGGTCGCCGTCGGGTAGCCGGCCGCCGTGCGCAGCTCGGCGGCGTAGGTCTCCGGCGTACCGAGCCGGTCGGCGAGGGACTGCGCTGAGGAGTCCTCGCCGAGTTCGGCGCTCACCTCGGCGACGTGCGCGCCGACGTCCTCAAGGATGTCGGCGACCTCCGTGGAAGGCAGGTCCGCCAGTGCCTGCCGCATCCTGGCCAGGTAGTCGACCACCTCGACGCGGGTCTCGGTCGACCCGCCAATGCTCTCGCTCATGCGACCTCTCCCAACAGGTCGTTCATCGTGTCCGCGAACGACCGCCACGTCTTGCTCGACTCCGTCAGCTTGTCCCTGCCGGGCTCGTTGAGGCTGTAGTACTTGCGGTGCGGGCCTTCCTCGCTCGGCACGACGTACGAGGTGAGCAGCCCGGCGTTGTACAGGCGGCGGAGCGTGCCGTAGACGGACGCGTCCCCGACGTCCTCGAGGCCGCCCTGCCGGAGGCGACGCAGCACGTCGTAGCCGTAGCCGTCCTCCCGGCGAAGTACCGCGAGCACGGCCAGGTCGAGGACGCCCTTCAACAGTTGGCTTGTGTCCACATGGTCCTCCCCGGTGATGTGCGAGCGAGACTACTACGGAATGCGCGGTAGCTTCCATAGCGGGGTTCCGGCGAGTCGGTAACGACCGGGACACGCGTCGGGGCCCCGACCCGAACGCGGCCACCCCCTGAGGGTCGCGTTCGGGCCGGGGCCCCGAGCTGGCGCAGGCCGTCAGCTCCTGGTGAGGTCGCGGTTGTAGAGCTTCTTGGACCAGAAGTAGCCGATCACGAGGAGGACCACGCACCAGGACACGGCCAGGATCCCGTTGTGGCCGATCGGACCGCCGGTCAGCAGGCCCCGCAGCGTCTCGATGAGCGGGGTGAACGGCTGGTACTCGGCGAACCACCGGATGCCGGCCGGCATCGAGTCCGTCGGCACGATCGCGCTGCCGAGGAACGGCAGGAACTGCACCAGCAGCGGCTTGTTGCTCGCGGCCTCCGGGGTCTTGCTGACCAGGCCGAGCGCCACGCCGAACCAGGTGAGGGCCAGGGTGAGCAGCACCATCAGCCCGGCGGCGGCCAGCCACTCGACCGGGCCAGCGGTCGGCCGGAAACCCATCAGCATCGCCACGGCGATCACCAGGGCGGTGCTGATCAGCGTCTGGATCATGTTCCCGACGACGTGCCCGGTCAGCACCGAGGCCCGGGAGATCGCCATGGTCTTGAAGCGGGCGACGATGCCCTCGGTCATGTCGGTGCAGACGGCCACCGCGATGCCGACGCACCCCGACCCCACGCCCATCAGGATGATGCCGGGCGCGATGTAGTTGATGTAGGAGCCGCCGTGCGCCGCGCCGCCGAGGCCGGCGCCGAGCGTGTCGCCGAAGAGGCCGGCGAACAGCAGCATGATCAGGACGGGCATCGCCAGCGACGAGATGGTCATGCCGGGGTAGCGCAGCGCGTGCCGGAGGCTGCGCCGCAGCATCGTCGCGGAGTCGCGCACGGCGTAGGTCGAGGTGCTCATCGGGTCGCAACCTTGTCGTTGTCGGGGTGGCCGGTGAGGGAGAGGAAGACGTCGTCGAGGTCGGGGGTGTGCACCGAGAGGTGGCTCGGCACGATCGACTCCCGCTCGAGGCGGGCCAGCAGCGCGCGCAGCGACGCGACATCGTCGCCGCCGGGCACCTGGAGGGTGAGCGCCTCCTCGTCGCGGCTGGCCACGCCGAGGGCGACGGCGGCGTGCGCGAGCTGCCTGCTGTCGTCGAACTGGAGGCTGATGTGCCCGCCGGGAACCAGCCGCTTGAGCTCGCCCGCGGTGCCCTGCGCGACCAGTTTTCCCTTGTCCAGCAAGGCGATCCGGTCGGCCAGCTGGTCGGCCTCCTCCAGGTACTGGGTGGTCAGGAAGATGGTGGCGCCGTTCGCGACGAGGTCGCGGATGATCTGCCACAGGTCGCGCCTGCTGCGCGGGTCGAGGCCGGTGGTCGGCTCGTCGAGGAACAGGATGCCCGGGGAGCCGACCAGGCCCATGGCGAGATCGAGCCTGCGCCGCATGCCGCCGGAGAAGGTCGCTGTCGTCTTCTTGGCCACGTCCGAAAGCTCGAACTGGGCGAGCAGGTCCTTCGCGCGCCGCCTGCCCTCGCGGCGGCCGAGGTGGTGCAGGTCCGCCATCAGGATCAGGTTCTCCTCGGCGGTGAGCAGCTTGTCCACCGCGGAGAACTGGCCGGTCACGCCGATCGCGGCGCGGACCGCGTCCGGCTCGCTGGCGACGTCGTGCCCGGCGACCCGCGCCGTGCCGCCGTCGGCGGTGATCAGTGTCGAGAGGATCTGCACCATGGTGGTCTTGCCGGCGCCGTTGGGGCCGAGCAGCGAGAAGACCGTGCCCTTGGGGACGGTCAGGTCGATGCCGTCGAGCACGACCTTGTCGCCGTAGGACCGGCGAAGTCCGGTCACCGAGATCGCTGACGGGGGCGTGGTCATGCCCCCTCCTTTCCTCGTGTGGTGGTTTTCGGGGCGTGCGAAGGACATGCGTGTTCGCGATAGCGAATCCGGCGGTTGGCGTCGGACGCTGCCGCCGTGCGGGGCCGCGTCGGCCCGAGGGAGTTACTGCTGCGGGATCAGGCGGCCCGGGGACGGGCCGAGCGGGCCCGTCGGCCGAACTGGCCGATCAGGAGCGGCGGATCAGCTCAGGAGCGGCGGATCACGATGTCGCCGAAGGAGGTGCGGGCGCGGACCTCGACGGTCTCGTCGGAGGACGACGGCCCGTCCGACGGCGTCAGGGCGTTGTGCACCCGGCCGGCCGCGGTGCTGACGTCGAGCTTGGCCGCGGTGCCCGCCCTGATGCCGATCTCCAGGGTGCCGAGCGCGGTCCGCAGCTCGGTCGAGCCCCGGATCACCTCGCCCACTCGGACGGAACCGTTGGCGGACTTGAGGTCGACGTCCGCCTGCGCGCTGCCGACGGCGATGTCGCCGTTGGCCGCGTTCACCGTGA
Source organism: Solihabitans fulvus (assembly GCF_008386585.1). Taxonomy (GTDB): domain Bacteria; phylum Actinomycetota; class Actinomycetes; order Mycobacteriales; family Pseudonocardiaceae; genus Solihabitans; species Solihabitans fulvus. The sequence continues at coordinate 104,083 of NZ_VUOB01000065.1, read as the reverse complement.
CGTTGCCGGTGACCAGGCCGATCTCGGTGGTCCCGTTGGAGTTCTTGATCACCGCGGAGCCGTCGATCTCGGTGACCCGGATGCCGCCGGTGCTCGTGGTGATCTGGGTGGTGCCGACCGCGCGGTGCATGGTGATGTCGCCGCCCGCCGTCTTCAGGTGCGGTTCGGTGGCACTGTCGATGAGGATGTGGCCCATCGCGGTGGTGATCCTGGTGTCGCCGAGGTCGCCGGTGCTCCGGAACTCCCCCACGGCGATCCTGCCCTGGATCCCGGAGCCCGCCGGCAGTTCGATCGTCACGTCGACCGAGCCGTGCTTGGTGAACAGGCCGATCGGGTTCGGCGTCTTCACCAGCAGCGCGCCGTTCGAGTACTCGATGCGGGTCTGCTTGGCGAACTTCACATCGCGGTCATTGGTCTCGTCGGTCGGGCGCACCTCGACAACGGTGTCGGCGCGGTCGCCTGCGGTGACGGTGGTGTGGCCGACGGAGAGCTCGAGGGTGGCAAAGATCGGCTTTGGCGTGTCGAAAACTGGCATGGCTGTCCCCAATGAGTGAGTCAGATGGGCGTCTCCGCAGGTGGGAGGCGTGGTGAGTGGTCCGGTGAGGCGGGGTCAGCTGACCCAGCCGGTGAGGCGCTGCCGGCTGGCGCCGGTGGCGGTGGCGGTGCGTCGTTCGCGTGGGGAGCGGGCGCCGGGATCAAGCGAGGCAGCGGCCGCGCGGACGAACCACGCGTTGATCGAGAGCCCGTCCCGGCCTGCGGCCTCCTCGACGCGGGCCTTGAGGGCCTCGGAGAGGCGGACGTTGATCCGCGCCATGGCACCGTCGTCGGTGTCCGCCTGCACGGCGGGCGTCGACCCGGCCCCCTGGTCCGCGTCGGCCGCATCGGCCGCGTCGTCGAAGGAGTGGTCGGGCGCGGGCGGCGTCACCACGAAGCTGGGGTCGAGGCCGCGCAGTCGCAGATCGACCGAGCCGGGCGCGAGGTCGCGGGTGATCTCGTCGGCGGCGGACGACAGGGCGTCGAGGAGGGTGAGCCGGATGGCCGATTCGAGCGGAGCGGTGAGGCGCTCCGCGAGTTCGCGGGCGTCCTCGCCGCCGGCGTCGGCGGCGACCGCGAGCTCCCGTCGCAGATTGTCCACGTAGGGCTTCAGGTCCATGGCACAAATATGGCACCTCAGTGGTGCCATCGCAAGTGCCAAACCGATCCCGGTGATGCCAGAAGCGTCACCAAGTGATGCCAAGCCACTCAAAGAAGGATGCTGACCTGGGCAAACAGACGAACGGGTGAACCTAGGGTCGCGCGTCTCGCGGGCGGGGTTGGCAGCGCGGGCAGGAGTACGCCGACCTGTTCATGAACGGGTCGCGGCGGATCGCGGTGCCGCAGCGCTGGCACGGCTCGCCCTCCTGGCCGTAGGCCGCGAGGGAACGGTCGAAGTAGCCGGACTGGCCGTTGACGTTGACGTAGAGGGCGTCGAAGGAGGTGCCGCCCGCGAGCAGCGCCTCCCGCATCACCTCGGTCGCCGCGGCGACCACCGCGAGCCCCTGCGCCCGCGACAGCCGGTCCGTCGGCCTGGCCCAGTGCAGCCTGCTGCGCCACAGCGCCTCGTCCGCGTAGATGTTGCCGACGCCGGAGATCAGGTTCTGGTCCAGCAGCGCCCGCTTGATCCCGGTGTGCCGGAGGCGGAGCGCGCGGACGACCGCCTCGGCGTCGAACCTGGGGTCCATCGGGTCCCGCGCGATGTGCGCGATCGACAGCGGCAGCAGCGTGCCGTCCACCTCGGCCAGGTCGCTCAGCGCGAGCCCGCCGAACGTCCGCTGGTCCACGAACCGCAGCTCGGGACCGCCGTCGGCGAACCGGACGCGCACGCGCAGGTGTTTCTCGTCAACGGCCGTCGAAGGCTGGACGAGCAGCTGGCCGCTCATGCCGAGGTGCGCAAGCAGGGCCTCGCCGCCGCCGTCCGCGCCGGCCAGCTCGACCCAGAGGTACTTGCCGCGTCGACGCGCGGCGATCATGGTGCGCCCGGCAAGCCGGGCGGCGAAGTCGAGCGGACCTGGGATGTGCCGGCGGATGGCCCTCGGGTGCAGCACCTCGACGGCCTCGATCACCCGGCCCGCGACGTGGTTCTCCAGCCCAAGCCGGACGACCTCGACCTCGGGAAGCTCGGGCACGCCGAACCGCTAGGCCTGCTGCTCGCCGACGGCCTCAGCGGCCGCCGCCTTGTCCTTCTCCAGCTGGACCTGCTGCTCGTAGAGCACGCGGTAGGCGGCCTCGGCCGCCTTCTGCTCGGCTTCCTTCTTGGTCCGACCGTCGCCCGAGCCGTAACCGCGACCGGCGACGAGCACCGTCGCGGTGAACTCCTTGCGGTGGTCCGGCCCCTGGTCCTCGACGCGGTACTCGGGCACGCCGAGCCCCGCGGTGGCGGTCAGCTCCTGGAGGCTGGTCTTCCAGTCCAGGCCAGCGCCGCGCAACGGCGCCTCGGCCAGCAGCGGGTCGAACAGCCGGTGGATCACCTGACGCGCCGTGTCTATCCCGTGCGCCAGGTACACCGCGCCGAGCATGGCCTCGAGGCCGTCGGCGAGGATGCTGTCCTTGTCCCGGCCGCCAGTCAGCTCCTCGCCGCGCCCGAGCAACAGGTGCGCGCCGAGACCGCCGGCACCGAGCACCCTGGCCACGCCGGCGAGCGCGTGCATGTTGACCACGCTGGCTCGCAGCTTGGCGAGCTGGCCCTCCGGCAGGTCGGGATGGGTGGTGTACAGATGGTCGGTCACCACGAGCCCGAGCACGGCGTCGCCGAGGAACTCCAGCCGCTCGTTCGGCGGCAGGCCGCCGTTCTCGTACGCGTAGGACCGGTGGGTCAGAGCGAGCACGAGCAGCTCGGCGTCCATCTGGACGCCGAGCGCTTCGAGCAGCGAGTCACGATTGGCCGACGGGCCCCGTGGTGACTTACCTCCCACTGTGCGTGACTACCTTCGCTCCGTTATCTGGCTCTGTCAGGCGGGCTGAACGACCTGGCGACCGTCGTACTGGCCGCAGGAGGGGCAGGCCACGTGCTGCGGCTTGGGCTTGCGGCACGCCTTGTTCGAGCATTCCTGCAAGTTCACCGCAGAGGTCTTCCACTGGGCGCGGCGCGCGCGGGTGTTCGAGCGCGACATCTTCCGCTTGGGAACGGCCACGACTAGTTCTCCTCGGAGTTATCAGTGTTGTCCTGATCCTCGCCGAACCGCTCTTGCAACGCGGCCCAGCGAGGGTCAATCGTCTCATGCCCGTGGTCTGGCCCGAGCTCGGCCCGCTTGCCGCCGCACCCGGGGCACAGCCCCTGGCAGTCCTCCGAACACAGCGGCACCTGCGGCAGCGCGAGCACGATGGCGTCACGCACCACAGGTTCGAGGTCGATCAGGTCGTCAACGACCCGGCTGACCTCGTCCTCGTCCGTGGTGGAGTCGGTGGTGCTGTGCGGATAGGCGTACAGCTCCGTGATCTCCACCTCAACCTGCTCGGACAGCGCCTCGAGGCAGCGGGAACACTCCCCCTCGGTCGCCGCCGTCGCCGTCCCGGAGACAAGAACGCCCTCCATGACCGCTTCGAGCAGCAGGTCCAGCTCGACGTCGCCGCCCTCCGGCACCGAGATCACGTCGACGAGCCCGAAACCGGCCGGGGCCGGAACCGTCTTGCGGAAACCGCGGCTGGATCCCGGCCTACGCCCGAGGTCCCTGGTGTCGATAACCCAGGGCCCGGTCGTGTGGGGACGCGCGGTGGCGTGACGATGCTCAGACATAATTTTGGTGGTGCCGACGGGTGATCTACCACGTCCAGCCCGCCAAGGGTACGGGACGAGGGGGCTTTGACGGAAATCGGCAGGTCAGTCGCGGTAGTCGTAGGGCACGCTTGCGGCGCTGACCGCCGGGCCGCGCAGGTGCGAGCGGCCCTTGCCGACGCTGCGCAGCGTGTGCGTGAGCAGCTCCTCGAAGTCGGCGAGCTTGCCGTCGACGTAGGCGTCGCACTCGCCGCGCAGGCGCTGCGCCTCGATCTGCGCGTCCTCCACGATCCGCACGGACTCGTTGCGCGCGGCCATGACGATCTCGGTCTCGGCGACCAGCCGGGACTGCTCGGACTGGCCCTCCTCGATGGCGCGCTCGTAGTTGGCCCTGCCGGCCTGCACCATCCGCTCGGACTCGGCGTGCGCCCTGCCGACCAGCTCCTCGTACTCCTGCCGGCCAGCGTTGATGGTGCGCTCCGCCTGGTCCTGCGCCTCTGCGACCAGCTGCTCGGCGTGTGCCCTCGCCTCGGCGCGCACCCGGTCGGACTCGGCCCGCGCCTCGGTCAGCGCGCGCTCGGCCTCCGACCGCGCCTTGCTGACGCCGAGCTCGGCCTCGTGTTGGGCCTTGCCGACGACCTCGTCGCGGTGGTCGAGGACGTCCTGCGCGTCGTCCAGCTCGGTGGGAATGGCGTCCCGGACGTCATCGAGTAGTTCCAGCACGTCGCCCCGAGGGACCACGCAGCCCGAGGTCATCGGCACCCCGCGCGCTTCCTCGACGATCGTGACGAGCTCGTCGAGGGCCTCGAACACCCGGTACACGTCGCACTCCTCGCCCCTGAAGTTCAGTACCTGCCGGTCAAGTCTGCCCTGCCGTGGCCGCCCGGCACGGGAGGACGCCGGATTTCGCACCCGGCGTGTCCGCGGCCGGACGGCACTGAATGGGCAGCTGTCGGCAGTGTCAGCTGGCGATGTCGACCAGCACGAAGCTCGCGTAGTGGTCGTCGGTGTAGAAGTACTCGCCGGCGTCGCCGGTGATGATGCGGCGCGCGCCCCTGGTGGAGCTGCCCGGCGTGATCACCGTGTACTCATGGTAGTAGCCGCGAGCGCAGGCGGGCAGGACGCCCTCGCGGTTCTGGAACACGACGCCGTCGTTGCGCGGGTACGGGAACGGGCCGCCCTGCTGGATCAGGTTGACCGTGTCGGTGGCCTCCGGCGGCAGGCTGGACAGCGCCGAGGTGCTGAAGCCGGAGGTGTCGCCGCAGGACGCCTGGAAGGCGCTGAGGGCGGATGCTGTCGCCGTGGTCGCTGTGGTCGCGGGAGCCGCCGTTGCAGGGGCGCTGGCCAGCCCGAAGGTCCCGACGATGGCGAGCAGGGCGCCGAGGACCACCTTAGCTGCGCGTGATGTGAGGTAGCTCATAACGGTGAACGGTAACGCTTTCGCATGATCTCCAGGAGACCTTGACATTAACTAACAGTGACGGGATGACCGCGTGCAGTTCACCAACGACACCACCATCCGGCGGGCCGACCGCGCCGACGTCGACGCGATCGTGGGGCTGCTCGCCGCCGACCCGATCGGCGAACAGCGCGAACGGCCCGGCGACCCGGCCTACCTCGCGGCCTTCGACGAGCTGGACGCCGATCCCCGGCAGCTGCTCGTCGTGGCCGACCGGAACGGCGAGGTGGTCGGCACCATGCAGCTGACCTTCACCCCCGGGCTGTCCCGGCTCGGCATGACCAGGACGACCGTCGAGGCCGTCCGGGTGCGGTCCGACCAGCGCGGCAACGGGCTCGGGCAGCGGCTGCTGGAATGGGCGATCGAGGAGTCGCGGGCGCGCGGCTGCGGTCTGGTGCAGCTCACCACGGACGGGCGGCGGGCGGACGCCCACCGGTTCTACGAGCGGCTCGGCTTCACGCCCAGCCACGTCGGCATGAAGCTCGCCCTGTAGTCGCCGGGGACGCGAAGGGTCCTGCGCCGCTGGTCGGCCCCCCGGAGGGCGCGCGGGGCGGTCGGCTCAGGCGCGCTCGGCCAGGCGCTGCACGACGCGGCGCTCGACCAGCGGCGGCAGCAGGCTGGACACGTCGCCGCCGTAGGTCGCGACCTCCTTGACCAGCGAGCTGGCCAGGAAGCTGTAGAGCGGGTTGGCCGCCATGAACAGCGTCTCGACGCCGGACAGCTGCTGGTTCATCTGCGCCATCTGGAGCTCGTAGTCGAAGTCGCTGACCGCACGCAGGCCCTTCACGATCGACGCGATGTCGTTGGCCTTGCAGTAGTCCACCAGCAGGCCGTGCCAGGAGTCGATGCGCACGTTGGGCCACTGCTCGGTGACCTCGCGCAGCATGTCCATGCGCTCCTCGACGGTGAACAGCGTCTGCTTGTTCTTGTTGACCATCACCGCGACGATCACCTCGTCGAACAGCTTCGAGGCCCGCGCGACAACGTCCAGATGGCCGTTGGTGACCGGGTCGTAGGAGCCGGGATACACGGCACGCCTCATGAGTCGGGACCGTAGCACCCGGACCGCGAGGTGCCCTGGCTCGCGTGGCCTGCATCACCCATCGGTGCCGAACTCCTCGTCGCGGTGCCTGGCCCAGTGCAGCGCGGTGTCGCCGTATCGCTTGGTGCGCAAGGGTTCCAGCGGGTCGGGCCAGGCCGGTTCCGCGCTGCGCGAATCGCGTTCGACGATCACCACGCAGCCCGGCGCGGTCCACGAGTTCGCCACCAGCGCGTCCAGCACCCTGCCGAGGTCGGCGTCGGTGACGGCGTAGGGCGGGTCGAGCAGCACCACGTCGCAGGGTTGCTCAGGGGCGGTGGCCAGCGCGGACTCCGCGGCGCGGGCCAGCACGCGGACGCCGGGCAGGGCGAGGTCGGCCGCGTTGCGGCGGAGCACGTCGGCGGCGCGGCGGTCGGACTCGACGAACGTCGCCGACGCCGCGCCGCGCGACAGCGCCTCGAAGCCGAGCGCGCCGGAGCCCGCGTAGACGTCGAGCACGACGGCGCCGTCCAGGTCCAGCAGGTTCTCCAGGGCGTTGAACAGCGCCTCCCGCACGCGCTCCGACGTCGGCCTGGTGCCGCGCGGAGGCACCTGGAGCCGACGTCCGCCGGCCACCCCGGCCACGATCCTCGTCACCCCGACATCCTCCCCTGGCGTGTCGTGCCGGCGCCCTTCGGGACGCTCGGTGTCCCGATGGACGCCCGCGCGACCTACCTGGCCAGGTGGGCGCCGCCGTTGACCGGGAGCACCTGGCCGGTGATGTGGCCCGCTGCTGGCGAGGCGAGGAAGCCGACCAGGGCGGCGACGTCCTCGGGGCGGCCGGCCCGGCCGGTGGCGGTCTGGGCGATCAGCCTGCGTCGGCGTTCTTCGGCGAGCGCGCCGCCGAAGAACTCGGTGTCCACGATCAGGCCGGGCGACACCACGTTCGCCGTGATGCCCCTCGGGCCGAGAGCGAAGGCGAGATCGGCGGTCCACGCCTCCACGCTCGCCTTGGCCGCCCCATAGGAGCCGCCGTCCCGGTGTCCCGCGATCGAGCCGATCGTGATCACCCGGCCGTCGTCGGCGAGCCGGGGCTCCAGCGCCGTGGTGACCAGCACCGCGCTCACCACGTTGGACTCGAAGTCGGCCAGCCATTGTTCGCGCAGCGCGGCCAGATCGTCCGACCGGCCCTTCGCGAGGCCGCCGGCGTTGTTCACCAGCACGTCGACCCTGTCGGGCAGGTCGGCGAGGGCGGCGGACACCTGGGCAGGGTCGGTCGCGTCGAAGGCGACCGCGCTGACCCGCTCGCCGAGGGCGCGTGCGGTGTCGGCGAGCACCTCGCGGCGGCGGCCGGTGATCACCACGTCGAGGCCCTGGTCGGCCAGCGTCCGCGCGATGGCGCGACCGATCCCGGTGCCGCCGCCGGTCAGCACAGCAGTGCGTGTCATGACTTTTCCCCATGTTTAGACCTAAACTTTGTGCGGCGAGACGTTAGCATGCTGTTTAGACCTAAAGAAGAGGCTGTGATGGTCGTTATGGCGGAGGAGCACTCGGTCGCCTGGATCCAGGAGGGCTGGCGGCGGGAGCTACCGGACGTGCCGGTCGAGTCGATCGCGGTCATCACCCAGGTGTGGCGGATCGCGAAGGTGCTCGCCGACGACCGCAGGCGCACCCTCGCCGCCCTCGACATGGACGGCGCGACGCTGGACCTGCTGTCCACGCTCCGCCGGTCAGGCCCTCCCTACGAACTGTCGCCGGGCGAACTCGCCCGTCGGTGCCTGCTCAGCGCAGGCGCGATCACCCAGCGCGTGGCGCGCGCCGAGGCCGAGGGCCTGGTCAGCACCGACCGGGGCCGCTCCGGTCGGCGGACGGTCGTCGTGCGGCTCAGCGAGCTCGGCAGGACACGCAATGAGGAGGTCGTGCGGCAGCTGCTGGCGCACGAGCAGGAGCTGGTCGAACTGCTGCCGGCGGGCCAGCGCGGTCAGCTCGCGGAGCTGCTTGGCGGGCTACAGGTCGCGCTTGTGGCGCGGCTCGGGGATGGGTGAGTTCGGCGCGGGCGGCACCGGAGGTCAGACGACGCCGAGAGCGCTGCCCACCGCTTCGATGATCGGCACCAGCGTGCGCAGCTCGTCGGGGTCGTCCGTGGCGCATTCGGTGATGCCGACGCCGACCACGAGCAGCGCGTCGGCCACGGCGCGGATCCCGGCGACCACCTCGGCCACCAGGAGGCCGTCGGGTTCGGGGTAGCAGGCGCCGGCGAACTCCTTGGGGTCCAACACATCCAGGTCGATGTGCAGGTAGACGCTGCCGGCCCCGGTGGCCAGCACGGCGTCGGCGACGGCAGCGCCGTCTCGCGCCGTGGCCACCGGTAGGTGGGTGGCGAGGCCGGCCCGCACCTCGGCGAGTTCGCCGTCGTCCAGCGAGCGGGCGCCGGCCAGGACGGCTCGGCCGCGTTCGAGGGCGGGAGCGGCGGCGAACTGGGGGTCGCCCTCGCCGAAGGCCGCCCGCAGCACCATCCCGTGGAACGCGCCGGACGGCGAGGACTGCGGGGTGTTCAGGTCGGCGTGCGCGTCGTACCAGAGCGCGCAGAGCCCCTCGCGGTGCCGCCAGCGCGCCACCCCGAGCGGAACCAGCTCGGTCGCGCAGTCGCCGCCGACGGTGAGCAGCGGGCCGGAGTGCACCTCGATGGCGGCCAGCTGCGCCTTTCGGTTGGCCAGCAGCGCATCCCGGTTCGCGATGCCGTCGACGGCCGGCGAACCCTCCTCGGGCAGCGGCACGGAACGGACGGGCGCGCCGAGCACCTCGCCGGCCAGCCTGGCCAGCGCGCCGCAGCCGGCGGGTAACAGGGCGGATCGGGCGACTACCGCGCCCTGGGACTGAGGAACGGCAAGAATCTCCACCCGCCCAGCTTGCTCGGTAAGGCAAGCCCATTCACCTGCCGTTGGGGCGGACTTATCGCCCCAACGGCACGGTGGCAGACATACAGACCTAGTCCAGCACGAGCAAGAGATCGCCGCCCTCGACCTGCTGGACGCCGCGGACCGCGAGCCGCTGCACGACGCCCGCCTTCGGCGCGGTGATCGCGGCCTCCATCTTCATCGCCTCGATGGTGGCCACCGTCTGGCCGGCGTCCACGCTCGCGCCCTCCTCCACCGTCGGCGTCACCACACCGGCGAACGGCGCGGCGACGTGGTTCGGGTTGGCGCGGTCGGCCTTCTCCGCTGCCGGCAGGTCCGCGGCGACCGAACGGTCCCGCACCTGGATCGGGCGGAGCTGGCCGTTGAGAGTGGCCAGCACCGTGCGCATGCCGCGCTCGTCGGCCTCGCCGATCGCCTCAAGCCCGATGAGCAGCCGGACGCCGGGTTCGAGGTCGACGGAGTACTCCTCCCCCGGCCGCAGGCCGTAGAAGAAGTCCTTGCTGCGCAACACACTCGTGTCGCCGTAGGCCTCGCGGTGGGTGAGGAACTCCTTGGTCGGCGCGGGGAACAGCAGCCGGTTCAGCGTCGCCCTCCGGTCCTTGGCGAGGCCGTCCCGGTCCTCGTCGGTCAGGTCGGCGACGCCCTTGGGCGCGCTGCGACCCTGCAACGCCTTGGTGCGGAACGGTTCCGGCCAGCCGCCGGGCGGGTCGCCAAGCTCGCCGCCGAGGAACCCGATCACCGAGGCAGGGATGTCGAACCTGCCGGGGTCGGCCTCGAACTCGGCAGGCGCGACACCCGCGCCGACCAGGTGCAGCGCGAGGTCGCCGACGACCTTGGAGGACGGCGTGACCTTGACCAGCCTGCCGAGCATCCGGTCGGCCGCCGCGTACATCGCCTCGATGTCCTCGAACTTCTGGCCGAGGCCGAGCGCGATGGCCTGCTGGCGCAGGTTGGACAGCTGGCCGCCGGGGATCTCGTGGTGGTAGACGCGCCCGGTCGGCGACGGCAGGCCCGACTCGAACGGCGCGTACACCCGCCGCACGGCCTCCCAGTACGGCTCGAGGTCGGACACCGTCTGAAGGCTCAGGCCGGTGGCGTACTCGGTGTGGTCGGTCGCCGCGACGATCGCGGACAGCGGCGGCTGCGAGGTGGTGCCGGCCATCGACGCGGCCGCGCCGTCCACCGCGTCCACCCCGGACTGGATGGCCGCGAGATAGGTGGCCAGCTGCCCGCCCGCGGTGTCGTGGGTGTGCAGGTGCACGGGCAGGCCGAACTCGCTGCGCAGCGCGCTGACCAGCCGGGCCGCGGCCGGCGGCCGGAGCAGCCCGGCCATGTCCTTGATCGCCAACACGTGCGCGCCGGCGCCGACGATCTGCTCGGCCAGCTTGAGGTAGTAGTCCAGGGTGTAGAGCTGCTCGGCCGGGTCGGACAGGTCGGCGGTGTAGCAGAGCGCCACCTCGGCGACGGCCGTGCCGGTCTCGCGGACCGCCTCGATGGCCGGCCGCATCTGCTCGACGTCGTTGAGCGCGTCGAAGATCCGGAAGATGTCGATGCCGGTCGCGGTCGCCTCCTCGACGAACGCCTTGGTCACCGCCTCCGGGTAGGGCGTGTAGCCGACGGTGTTGCGCCCGCGCAGCAACATCTGGAGGCAGATGTTGGGCACGGCCTCGCGCAGCGCGGCCAGCCGCTCCCACGGGTCCTCGGCGAGGAAGCGCAGCGCGACGTCGTAGGTCGCGCCGCCCCAGCACTCCAGCGACAGCAGCTCCGGGGTGAGCCTGGCGACCTGCGGCGCGACCGCGAGCAGGTCCGTGGTGCGCACCCTGGTGGCCAGCAGCGACTGGTGCGCGTCGCGGAAGGTGGTGTCGGTGACGCCGACGGCCCGGCTGTCCCGCAGCCACCTGGCGAAGCCCTCTGGACCGAGTTCAAGCAGCCGCTGCCGCGAGCCAGGCGGCGGGGGCACACTCAGGTCGACGGCCGGCAGCTTGTCCTTGGGGTCGACCGTGGCGGGCCGCGCGCCGTTGGGGCGGTTGACGGTCACGTCGGCGAGGTAGGTCAGCATCCTGGTGCCGCGGTCGGCGGAGTGCCGCGCGGTGAGCAGGTGCGGGCGCTTCTCGATGAACGAGGTGGTGACGCGGCCCTCGTAGAAGTCGACGTCGTCGAGCACGGCCTGGAGGAACGGGATGTTCGTCGAGACGCCACGGATGCGGAACTCGGCGATGGCGCGGCGGGCCCTGGCCACGGCGGCGGCGAACGTGCGGCCCCGGCAGGTGAGCTTCACCAGCATGGAGTCGAAGTGCGCGCCGATCACGGTGCCGGCGAAGGTGGTGCCGCCGTCCAGCCGGATGCCGGAGCCGCCGGGCGAACGGTAGGCGCTGATCATGCCGACGTCGGGGCGGAAGCCGTTGGCCGGGTCCTCGGTGGTGATCCGGCACTGGAGCGCGGCGCCGCGCAGCTGCACGGTGTCCTGGGTGAGGCCGAGGTCGGCCAGCGTCTCGCCGCCCGCGATGCGCAGCTGGGACTGGACGAGGTCGACGTCGGTGACCTCCTCGGTCACCGTGTGCTCGACCTGGATCCTCGGGTTCATCTCGATGAAGACGTAGTTGCCCCGGGGGTCGAGCAGGAACTCGACGGTGCCGGCGTTGCGGTAGCCGATGTGCCTGGCGAACGCGACGGCGTGCGCGCACATCCGGTCCCGCAGCTCGGGGTCGAGGTTCGGGGCGGGCGCGATCTCGATGACCTTCTGGTGCCGGCGCTGCACCGAGCAGTCCCGCTCGTAGAGGTGGATCACGTTGCCCTCGCCGTCGGCGAGGATCTGCACCTCGATGTGCCGGGGCTCGATCACGGCCTGCTCGAGGAACACGGTGGCGTCGCCGAAGGCCGACTCGGCCTCGCGCATCGCGGCTTCGAGGGACTCGCGCAGCGCGGCCGGGTCCTCCACCCTGCGCATGCCTCGGCCGCCGCCGCCAGCGACGGCCTTGACGAAGACCGGGAAGTTGACCTGCTCCGCAGCCGCGAGCAGCTCGTCGATGTCGGCGGAGGGCGCGGAGGACTCCAGCACGGGCAGGCCGGCCTCGCGGGCCGCGGCGATCGCGCGGGCCTTGTTGCCGGTGAGCTGGAGGACGTCGGCGGGAGGCCCGACGAAGGTGATGCCCGCGTCGGCGCACGCCTTGGCCAGCTCGGGGTTCTCGGAGAGGAAGCCGTAGCCGGGGTAGACGGCGTCCGCGCCGGCCTTGCGCGCGGCCTTGATGATCTCCTGGACGGAGAGGTAGGCGCGGACGGGGTGGCCGGGCTCGCCGATCTCGTAGGACTCGTCCGCCTTCAGGCGGTGCAGAGAGTTGCGGTCCTCGTGCGGGAACACGGCGACCGTGCCGGCGCCCAGTTCGTAGGCCGCCCGGAACGCCCGGATCGCGATCTCGCCGCGGTTGGCGACAAGCACCTTGCGGAACATGCCGGCTCCTCCCGTGTTCACCACAGACGTCGGTCACGGCACGTTACCGTGACTGTCCCGCCAGCCGGGAGAACTGTCCCAGGTGACGGAAGTCATCCTGATCGATCCCTCGTCGCGCTGCGCGGCGAGTGTCACGACGGCGTCCTTCATGACGTTGGGTGTCCGAACGGTGTCCTTTTGATACGAGACCTCATCGTTGCGCGGATGGCGGTGATGGCGATCACGCGTTGAGTACCCTCCGCGAACTGTGGACGAAACAACGACGCCGGAGCCTGGGCAGCCCGGTGTGCATGACCGACCGACGGACAGTGACGTCACCGCGCGGCCGGCGGCAGGACACCTCCCGGACACCGGCCGTACCCCGGCAGGAAGCCCATCGCACGCAGACTCCGGCCCCGTGAGCACACTCGCTGTGACCAGCGCAAAGCCCCCGGACAAGGCACCGGTGACGCCGCCGTCGGCCACGCGGGGCGGCGGCCGGGTGCGGGAGAACCTGCTCGGGCTGCTGTTCGTGCTGCCCGGCCTCGTCGGCCTCGGCGTCTTCGTGATCTTCCCGCTCGTGCAGGCGGTCTACCTGTCCATGATGGGCAGCGACATCCTTGGCAACCCGACGCGGTTCGTCGGGTTCCAGCACTTCGCCGAGCTGTTCACGCCCGAGTTCGGGAACATCCTGCTGCACACGCTGATCTTCACGCTGATCGTGGTGGTCGGCGGGGTGGTGCTGCCGATGTCGCTCGCCGTGCCGCTGTCCCAGAAGCTGCCGGGGATGCGGGTGTTCCGCACGCTGTTCACGCTGCCGTTCGCGTACTCGGCCTCGGCGGCCGGCGTGGTGTGGCTGCTGATGCTCGACCCGTCGATGTCGCCGGTGAACTGGCTGCTGCGGCTGCTCGGCGTCGTCGCGCCGCACTGGACCACCGACTCGGGCTGGGCGCTGGTGACGGTGTCCGGCGTGACGATGTGGATGGTCTCGGGCTTCAACCTGCTGGTGTTGGCCGCCGGCCTGGCCGGGATCGACGAGGAGGTGCTTGAGGCGGCGCGGATCGACGGCGCGACCGGCATCAGGCAGTTCGTCAGCGTGGTGCTGCCGATGATCTCGCCGAGCCTGTTCTTCGTCATCGTGACGACGACCCTGACCGCGTTGCAGAGCCTCGGCCAGCCGCAGGTGATGACCGACGGCGGCCCGAACGGCGACACCTCGACGCTCGTCTACTCCATCTACAACCAGGCGTTCCACAACAACAACAGCAACTACGGGCTGGCCAGCGCGCAGGGCCTGGTGCTGTTGCTCGTCGGCGTGCTGCTCGCCGTGGTCCAGTTCGGCGTCATCGAGAGGCGGGTGCACTACAGGTGAGCGAGCGTAGCGAGCGAACAGTTCAACACAGTGCCCCTCGTGCCTCATCGGCGCCCGCAGCGAAGCGAGGACGTCGATGAGCCGTGTTACCCGTCCTGGCAAGGTCACGACTACGGCCACCTATGTGTGGCTGACCGTCGCCGCCCTCGTCCTGCTGTTCCCGGTGCTGCTGACCATTCTCGGCGGCTTCCTGCCGGCGCCCGCGCTGGTGAAGCAGCCGCCCGGCCTGCTCGACGGCCACTACACGCTGGAGAACTACCTGGCCGCCTGGCAGCAGAAGGTGGTGCCGCTGCTGCCCGCGTTCGGCAACTCGCTGTTCGTCGGCCTGGCGATCATGCTCGGGCACGTGGTGACCTCGGCGCTGGCCGCCTACGCGCTGGTGTTCGTGCGCTCGCCGCTGCGCACGCCGGTGTTCTGGCTGTTCATGGCCACGATCATGGTCCCGTACGAGTCGATCGTGGTGCCCAACGCGCTGTTCGTCCGCAGCCTCGGCATCGGCGACAACCGGCTGGCGCTGGTGTTGCCGTTCCTGGCCAACGGGTTCGGCGTGTTCCTGATGCGGCAGGCGTTCCGGCAGTTCCCCGCTGAGCTGCGGCAGGCCGCGCAGATCGACGGCTGCGGGCACCTGCGGTTCCTGTTCACCATCCTGTTGCCCGGCTGCCGGCCGGCGATCACCGCGCTGGCGGTGTGGTCGTTCCTCCAGGGCTGGAACATGTACTTCTGGCCGTTGATCATCTCTTCCAGCAACAACTCGCTGAACACGTTGCAGACGGCGGTGTTCGCGCTGCGCAGCAACGAGAGTTCGCAGCCGGGCCTGTTGCTGGCCGGCATCACCATCACGCTGATACCAACGCTGCTGCTGGTCGTGTTCGGCCAGCGCTGGCTGGTGCGGGGCTTCACGGCAGGAGCCGTGAAGTGACCACGAAAAGCAAGGAAGGGGCAAGGGTGCGCACATCACTGCGTCGGGGGGCCAGCTGGCTGGCCCTCACGCTCGTGGCGGCGACCGCCGTCACGGCATGCAGCTCCGCCGCGACCTCCGGCGGATCCGGCCAGCAGGGCGCCGACAGCGCGTCCGCTCCTGGGCCAGAGGCGCTGAACGGCAAGGGCGAGGTCCCGATCACCTTCTGGCACGCGATGACCGGCGCCAACGGCGACGCGCTACAGAAGCTGACGGACAAGTTCAACCAGGCGAACCAGGGCAAGGTCAAGGTCACCCTGGCGTTCAAGAACAACTACGACGACACGCTGTCGGCGTACAAGAACGCCATCAAGGGCGGGCAGATGCCCGACGTCGTGCAGGTCTATGACATCGGCACCCGCTTCATGATCGACTCCAAGTCGACCCTGCCGGTGCAGGCGTTCATCGACAAGGACAAGTACGACACCTCGGACATCCAGCCGAACATCGCCGGGTACTACAGCATCAACGGCAAGCTGAACTCGATGCCGTTCAACACGTCGATGCCGTTGCTGTACATCAACAAGACGGCGTTCACCAAGGCCGGGCTCGACCCGAGCAAGCCGCCGACGACGCTGGACGAGATCGCCGAGGCGGCCAAGAAGCTGACCGTCAAGGACGCGTCGGGCAACGTGACGCAGTACGGCTTCGGCGCCACCGCGTACGGCTGGTTCGTCGAGCAGTGGGCCGCGGTCGCCAACCAGGAGTCCTGCGACCAGGGCAACGGCAGGGACAACCGGGCCACCAAGATCAACCTGGCCGACGACAAGCACATCAAGCTGTTCCAGTGGTGGCAGGACCTGGTCAAGCAGGGCGTCGCCATGCCGCTGGACAGTGACACCAAGAACGGCGACACCGCGTTCAGCTCGGGCAAGGTCGCGATCAGCCTGGAGTCCACCGGTTCCCTCGGCGGCTTCCTCAAGGCCAGCGCGGGCGCGTTCGAGATCGGCACCGGCTACTACCCGAAGATCGACAGCTCGGACACCGGCGGCCCGATCATCGGCGGCGCCTCGCTGTGGGTCGTCGGCAAGGACAAGGACGACGCGCACAAGCGCGCCTCGTGGGAGTTCCTGAAGTTCCTGTCCGACAAGGACTCCCAGGCCACCTGGCACACCTCGACCGGCTACTTCCCGATCAGCAAGAGCGCGCTGGAGACCGACGTCGACAAGCAGTGGGTCGCGCAGAAGCCGCAGTTCGCCACGGCGATCAAGCAGCTCGGCGACACCAAGCTGACCAAGGCGACGCAGGGCTGCCTGCTCGGCGTCATGCCGCAGGCGCGCAAGGCGGTGGACACCGCGTTGCAGGCGACCGTGTTGCAGGGCAAGGACGTCAAGGAAACCCTTCAGGGCGCGGAGAAGAACGTCGAGGCCCTGATCAAGGAATACAACCAGTCCGTCGGCGGCTGACCGATTCCGCTCGACCTATAACACGAACGGGGTGGACGGGGCGACCGTCCACCCCGTTCGTTCGTGGTGTATCACTGGTTCGGGTAACACCAACACAGCGAGCGACAGTAGGGTTGAACGATGGCCGGTGCCGACGGGAACGACCAGGTCGCCCGTAGTCCACACTTCGATGTTGTCCTCCGTGGCTACAACCAGCGACAGGTGAACGAGCGCGTCACCCGGCTGGAGTTCGAGCTGAGAAACGCGGTCAGGACCAGGGACGGCGCCGTCGCGCAGGCGACAGAGCTGACCAGACTGCTCAACATCACCCGGCACGAGCTGGAGCAGGCCAAGCAGCAACTCGGCAGGCTCGCCAACGGCCCGGTCAACGCCACCAACGTGACCGAGCGGGTGCGGGTGATGATGCAGCTGGCCGACGAGGAGATCGGCGAGCTGAAGCAGAACGCCAAGAACCACGCGGCGAGCACGATGGCCGCCGCCGACCAGCAGGCCGCCGACCTGGTGAGCAGGCACCAGCGCCAGCTCGCCGAGCTGGAGGAGCGCCGCACCCAGCTCGACGCGAAGTACAAGAAGTACCAGGACGATCTGGACAAGGAGTACGACGGGCTCCGCAGCACGCTGACCCAGGAGCACCGGCAGCTCATGGCGGAGACCACCGCCGAGGCCGAGCGCGGCAGGGCGGACGTGGCGACGCGGACCGCCGAGCTGGCCGCCACCAGGGAGCGGGTGCTCGCCGAGCACGAGGAGCGCAAGGCCCAGCTCGAGGCGCAGTACGAGCAGCGCAAGGCCGAGCTGGAGAAGAAGTACGAGGACCTCCTCGCCCAGCACGCCAGCGAGCACGAGACGCTGATGACCGGCGCGAAGAGCGAGGCCGAGCGGATCACTCGCGAGGCACGGGAGCACGTCGCCACCCTCGACCTCGAGGCGGCCGCGACCCGCAAGACCGCACAGGAGACGCTCGAGAAGTCGTTGGCGGACAAGCGAAGCGAGGCCGAGAAGGCACTGGCCGAGCTGACCGACAAGGCCGCCAGGGAGGCCGAGGAGGCCGTCAGCACCGCCAAGGCCACGGCGGAGGAGACGCTCAGCACGGCCAACACCACCGCGGCGGAGACGCTCAGCGCCGCCAAGGCGACCGCCGAGCAGACCGTCACGACGGCCAACACCGCCGCGCAGGAGACGCTCAGCACGGCCAAGGCGACCGCCGAGGAGACCGTCAGCACCGCCAACGCGGCCGCCGAGCAGACCGTGACCTCCGCGAAGGCGACGGCTGAGGAGACCGTGACCTCGGCGAAGGCGACGGCCGAGCGGACTCTTGCCGAGGCCACCGAGGAGGCCGAGCGGAAGTTGGCCGAGGCCACCGAGCGGCTCGCGAAGTCCCGGACGCTGCACCAGACCGTGAGCGCCCAGTTCGCCGCCACCCAGGCCGCCATGCTGGACGCCGCCAAGCACCTCGCGGCGCTGCCCGAGCCGGCCGACCTGGCAGACCCGGCAGACCCGGCCGCGCAGGAGCAGCCGGCGGCCACCGGCTGACCGACCGCCGACACCCGGACCGACACCCACGCCGGCCGGCCCGTGACCACCGTGTCGCGGGCCGGCCGGCTGCGTTGCGCCCATCGTTCGTCCGATATTGATTGGTTGTTCGGCGGCGCGTTTCGGCGGAGTTGCCCGGTCGTGCCAACCAATCATTCAGGTGCACGATCATCCAACTGACGTCGCCCGAAGAATGATCACCGCGTACCACCGAACGGCCGACAACATCGCGTCACCTAATGACACGTTGACGGCGCACAGGGTCATTGCTAGCCTCGGGATCCGTACTGGGCTGGGGGACCAACTGGGGTGATGTGCCGAGATGGTGCGCCAATGACCAGCGAGGCAACGCGGCCGCGACGGTCGCGCTGACCACGCTTTTGTCTATTTTCCCACCATAAACCGGGTCATCATCGCCGATTCCCCGGCGTTCTTCCGTGCTTGAACGGATTTACGCCAACCGTAACACCGCGGCAACGTGGCCGTCCGGTCGCCATTCCCGTCAACCCATTATATGGAGCACAGGATGACGTTGCAGGTCGCGTCCCGCGAGTTGACGATGGCCAGGATCTACGACGACGAGTATGTGGCAGACCCGTATCCGCTCTACCGCCAGATCCGCGAGATCTCCCCCGTGTACTGGGACCAGCACATGGGCGAGGACGGCGCGTGGATGGTGACCGGGTACGACGCCGCGCTGGTCGCGCTGCGCGACCCGAGGCTGTCCGCGAAGCGACCGCAGTGGGACGCCGCCAACGCGCCAGAGGACCAGCGGCCCGCCGCGGACGCGCCGCTGAACGCCCTGGCGACCCAGGTGTTCGTCAGCGATCCGCCGGAGCACTCGCGGCTGCGCAAGCTGATGGCCAAGCCGTTCCTGCCGCGCGCGGTCGAGGCGATGCGGGAGCAGATCGTCCAGGTCGGCAACGAGCTGCTGGACCGGGTGCTCGACCGGGGCGAGATGGACTTCATGGGCGAGTTCGCCATGGCCCTGCCGTCCGCGATGGTCTGCCAGGTCATCGGCATCCCGCCGGAGGACAGGCCCAAGGTGTGGAAGCGGATCCTGAGCTGGGGAGTGCTGGTCGACGGCGGCCCGCTCGCGCACGACAACCCCCAGTTCCACCTGGCCAGCCTCGCGAAGTACATGGACTACTTCCGCGAGCAGATCCAGGCGCGCAGGGACAACCCGAGCGACGACCTGCTCGGCCAGCTCACGGTCAGCTTCGACGAGGGCGGGTTCGACAGCGAGGAGGAGCTGCTCGGCAACCTGATCTTCCTGCTCACCGCGGGCCAGACCACCACGGCGCACCAGATCGGCAACACCGCCCTGTCGCTGCTGGCCAACCCCGAGGTGTTCGAGCGGATCGCCGCCGAGCCGTCCCTGGTGCCGTACGCCACCCCGGAGTTCATGCGCTACGACAGCTCGGTGCAGCTGACCAAGCGCCGCGCGTCCGAGCCGGTCGCGCTGGCCGGCCAGCAGATCGAGACGGGACAGGAGATCTTCGTGTGGATGGGCGCGGCCCACCGCGACCCGGACCGCTTCCCCGACCCCGACCGGCTCGACCCCGACCGCGAGCGGATCCAGAACCTCTCGCTCGGCCACGGCATCCACTACTGCCTCGGCGGCCAGCTCGGCCAGCTGGTCAACGAGGTCGCGATAACCCTGTTCGCGCAACGCGTGCCGAACCCGCGCGCCGACCTCGCCGGCGTGCACCGCACGGCCACGCCGACGTTCCGCGGCCCGCACGTCCTCCCCCTGACCTTCGGCTGAGCCGCGCGCCGGCACCGCTTTCCGGCGCAGCTTTCCGGCGCAGCCCAACCAGACCCGCAAAGAACAGGAGTCCCGATGAGCACCGTCGAGTCGCACGCGGACGCCGGCTCCGGGCAGGTCCCCCGCCCCGAGCCGCTGCCCGACTTCCCCGGCTTCACCACGCTGGACAGCGAGGTCACCGTCGACCGGCTCCCGGTCACCGGCCAGCTCCCCGAGTGGCTGTCCGGGACGCTGATCCGCAACGGCCCGGCGAAGTTCGAGGTCGGCGACTACCGGCTGACCCACTGGTTCAACGGTCTCGCGATGCTGCATGCGTTCTCGTTCAACAACGGTCAGGTGGCGTACGCGAACAAGTACCTTGGGTCGACGGCCTACGACCTGGCCGTCAACAAGGGGCAGCTGTACGGCAAGCAGTTCGGCATGGACCCGTGCCGAGCACTGTTCGGCCGGCACTTCTCGGAGTTCTCGCCGAACGACACCGACAACGTCAACGTCAACATCGCCCGCGTCGCCGGCCAGTACCTGGCGCTCGCCGAGCAGACGGTGCAGGTGGAGTTCGACCCGCACACGCTGGCCGCGAAGGGCACATTCGCCTGGGACACCGCAATCCCTGGCGAGGCGTCCTCCCCGCACCCGCACTTCGACTTCGGCAGCCGGTCGCTGATCAGCTACGTGACCACCATGGGCGAGCAGAACGCGTACCAGGTCTTCCACGTTCCCGACGGCACCAGGGACCAGCGGCTGCTGGCCACCGTGCCGACCGACGAACCCTCCTACATCCACAGCTTCGCCAACACCGAGAACTACGTGGTGCTGGTCGAGTTCCCGGTGGTGTTCGACACGGAACTGTTCGCGGACAAGGAGAACTCGTTCCTGGACTGCGCCAGGTGGGCACCGGAGCGGGGTGCGCGGTTCCGCGTGGTCGACAAGCGTGCGGGCCGTCTGGTGCGCACCTTCGAGAGCGAGGCGTTCTTCGCGTTCCACCACATCAACGCGGCGGAGATCGGCAACGACATCCTGGTCGATATCGCGGCGACGCACACCCCCTACGAAAGCGTGCTCGGCCTGCCGCCGACCGAGGACCAGTTCGACCTGGAACGGTACGGCTACGCACTGCGCCGCTACCGGCTGCCGATCTCGGGCGGCTCGGACACGGTTGGCTTCGAGTCCCTCGCGGACACCGGCATCGAGATGCCCAGGATCAACTACCGGGGCTACAGCACGAGGGACTACCGCTACGCCTACGGACTCGGCCACTCGCCGACCGGCATGCGCGCGATGAACCAGCTCGCCAAGGTCGACATCAAGTCCGGCACCCACAAGGCCTGGTACGAGAAGGGATCGTTCCCCGGCGAGCCGGTGTTCGTGCCGGCGCCGGGAGCAACCCGCGAGGACCAGGGCGTGGTGCTGTCCGGTGTGCTGAACACCAGGACCGGGCGCTCGTTCATGCTCGTGCTGGACGGGGAGTCCTTCGGCGAGTTGGGCAGGGCCGAAGTGCCACACCACATCCCCAACGACTTCCACGGCCAGTTCTTCCACGACCTGCACCGCTGAACCGGCGCATCCGGTCGGGACGGATTCCGTCATGTGGACAGAATCCGTCCCGACCGCAATCGGCCAACCACGCCTAGCCGGCCCAGATGCCCTGGGCCTGGTGCAGGTAGCGGATCGTGCCGTCGCCGAGGCCGCCGTCCACGTACAGGATCTGCCCGGTCATGTACCGGGCATCGGGAGAGACCAGGAAGGAGATCGCGCCGGTGATGTCGTCCGGCACGCCCAGCCGGCCGAGCGGGAGGTAGCTGCCGCGACGCTCCCGTTCCTCGGCGCTGGGCCCGTACAGACTGTCCGCGCCTTCGGTGTGAATCATGCCGGGCCCGACCGCATTCACCCGAATACCCAGCGGCGCATATTCCAGCGCAGCCTGCCTGGTCAGTGCCACGATCGCGGCCTTGGCCGCCGGATAGATGCCGGACCGGACCCTGGGGACCTTTGCCAGAATGGAGGAGATATTAACGACGGAGCCGCCGCCGGACTCAGCGATCAGAGGCACCAACGCCTGGGTGCACAACAGGTTTCCCAACACGTTGACATTCATCACCCGGTGAAAGTCCGCCGGCGTCGTGTCGTCGAGCGCGGCGAAGTGCCAGACGCCGGCGTTGTTCACCAGCACGTCCACCCGATCGAGCTGCCCGGCCAGCGCCCTGACCGACTCCACGTCGCTGACGTCGCACTTCACCGCCCGTCCACCGATCTCGTCGGCGACCCGCCCTGCCTCATCGTCGATGTCCGCGATGACCACGGAATAACCGTCCTTGGTCAGCCGAACGGCCGCCGCCCGACCGAGACCACTGGCCGCTCCGGTGATCACCGCAACGCGCTTCGAATCCATTCGTCTACCTTCCCCAGAGTTTCTGCGACACTGCCGGCCGCATGATGTCGACGACACTAGATGAAGTGATGACGGTCGCGGAAGTACCTATTCCAAAATCCCACTCAGCGACCCACTGTTAACCAGAAGCAACCGACAGATCAATCGAAGGGTGCGCAATCATGACCGCGGTTGACGAATCGAGGACCCTGGAAACGACGGCGACCCCGGGGTTCGACCCCGCGCCGAGAAAGATGCTGATCGGCGGCGAGTGGGTCGACGCGGTGGACGGTGACTCGTTCGACACCGTCGACCCGGCCACCGAGCGGGTGCTGACCACAGTGCCGCGCGGCCGGGCGGCCGACGTGGACCGGGCGGTGCGGGCCGCGCGCGCGGCGTTCGCGCCGGACTCGCCGTGGCGCCGGATGTCACCGGCCGAGCGCGGCCGGATCATCCACCGCATCGGCGACCTGATCCTGGAGCACGCCGACGAGCTAGCCCTGATCGAGTCGCTGGACAACGGCAAGCCGATGTTCTACGCGCGGCACGCGGACCTGCCGCTGACCGCCGACCTGTTCCACTACATGTCGGGATGGGCGACCAAGATCGAGGGCAACACGATCCCGTTCTCCTCGGCCGCGCCCGGCCAGTTCCTGTCCTTCACGACCAAGGAGCCGGTCGGCGTTGTCGGCCAGATCATCCCGTGGAACTACCCGGTGATGATGGCGTCCTGGAAGCTCGCGCCGGTGCTGGCCGCCGGCTGCACGGTGGTGCTCAAGCCGGCCGAGCAGACCCCGCTGTCGGTGCTGCGCCTCGCCGAGCTGATCCAGGAGGCCGGGGTCCCCGACGGCGTGGTGAACATCGTGACCGGCGACGGTGAGGCCGGGGCGGCGCTGGCCGCGCACCCCGACGTCGACAAGATCGCCTTCACCGGGTCCACGGAGGTCGGCCGGCTCATCGTGCAGGCCGCGGCGGGGAACATGAAGAAGGTGACGCTGGAGCTGGGCGGCAAGTCGCCGAACATCGTCTACGCGGACGCCGACCTCGACAAGGCCATCGCCACCTCGGCGAACGCGATCTTCTTCAACCAGGGCGAGTCCTGCATCGCCGGCTCCCGGCTCTACGTGCAGCGCAGCGTGTTCGATCAGGTTCTGGAGGGAATTCGGGAGGAGGCCAAGAAGATCCGCGTCGGCCGGGGCATCGACGAGGGCACCCAGATGGGTCCGCTGGTGTCGGCGGAGCAACTGGACCGCGTGCTCGGCTACGTCGGGACCGGCCGCGAGGAGGGCGCCACGGTGTACTCGGGTGGCAGCCGGATCGGCGACCAGGGCTTCTTCATGGAGCCGACCATCCTCACCGACACCGAGCCGCAGATGCGGGTGGTGGCCGAGGAGATCTTCGGCCCGGTGCTCGTGGCGAGCCCGTTCGACGACCTCGACGACATCGCGGTGGCCGCCAACGACACCCCGTACGGGCTGGCCGCCGGCGTGTTCACCAAGGACGTCGCCAAGGCGTTCACCACCGCGTCGGCGATCCGCGCCGGCACGGTGTGGATCAACACCTGGAACGTCATCGACGCGGCGCTGCCCTTCGGCGGCTACAAGCAGTCCGGGTGGGGCAGGGAGATGGGGCGCGAGGTGTTGGAGAACTACCTGGAGACCAAGACGGTGATCGCCGAACTCTCCTGACGCGACGCGAGAACCCCCGCCCGCGCGTGACTCGCGGGCGGGGGTTCTCGGCGTTCGGTCAGCGCGCCGCGGCGGCGGCGACCGGCAGGTTGGTGAGCACGGTGTCGAGCAGGCCGGGGAACCGGTCGGCGAGGTCGTCGCGACGGAGCCGGACGTGGTGGTTGCGGCCGTCCAGCTGGGTCACGGTGACGCCGGCCTCGCGCAGCACGCGGAAGTGGTGGGACAGCGTGGATCTGCGCACGCCGACGTCGAACGCCTCCGGCCGGCACGGGTGGTACTCGCCGTCGGAGAGCACGGCGACCAGCCGCAGCCGCACCGGATCCGCGAGGGCCCGCAGCACCTCGCTCAGCTCGAGGTCCTCCACCGGAGGCTGGACCAGGTATCGAGACATACCCACCTCTCCCCGTGCGTCCCGTCAGGTGAACTGTTCGATGAACGCCAACCTGTTGTATTGACTCCAATTCCTACACGACCATAGTATGACGTCAGCCAAACTTACGTAACCCAGCTGGGGAGGAAACGCATGTATCGCCGCTTGCTCGCACTTGCACTCGGCACATTTGCGATCGGCACTGACAGCTTCGTGGTCGCGGGTATCCTTCCCCAGGTCTCCAGCTCCATGAGCGTCAGCGTCGAGTCGGCTGGACAGCTGGTCACGGTCTACGCGCTGTCCTACGCCCTGCTCTCGCCGGTGATGGCCGCCGCCACCGCGCACTGGGCCCGCAAGCAACTCCTGCTCACCGGCCTCGCCGTGTTCGTCGTCGGCAACGTCGCGACCGCGCTGCTGCCCGTCTTCGGGCTCGTCCTGGCCAGCCGCGTGATCGCCGGCCTCGGCGCGGCCATCTACACGCCGACCGCGTCCGGCGTCGCCGCGATGCTCGCCCCGCCGGAGAAGCGCGGCAAGGCGCTGGCCATCGTGATGGCCGGGCTCAGCGGCGCGACCGCGCTCGGCGCGCCCATCGGCACCGTGATCGGCAGCCTGTCCGACTGGCGGGGCACCATGTGGTTCGTCGCCGCGCTCGGCCTGGCCGCGTTGATCGGCGTCGCGATCCTGCTGCCCGCCGTGCCGTCGCTTCCCCCGATCGGCCTGCGCAAGCGGCTCGCGCCCATCGGTGACGCCAGGGTCGCCTTCACCTTGCTCACCACCGTGTTCGTGCTCGGCGGCCTCTACACCGTCTACACCTACATCAGCCTGTCCTACGACCGGGCGACCGGCGGGGCCGGCACGAAGCTCGCCGTCCTGCTGTTCGCGTTCGGCGTGGCGGCGACGGCGGGCAACCTCAGCGCCGGCAGCCTGGTCGACAAGCTCGGCGCGCGGCGCGTCATCAACGTCGCCGTGATCATCGCGCTGATCGACTTCGCCCTGATGCCCATCACCAGCGCGTACTTCCCGACCGCGATCCTCGCGGTGATCGTCTGGGGCCTCTGCGGCTGGGGCGTGCTGGTGCCGCAGCAGCACCGGCTCATCTCGATCTCGCCGGCCAGCGCGCCGCTCGTGATCGCCCTGAACGCGGCCGGCATCTACATCGCGGTGTCCGCGTCCGGCCTGCTCGGCGCGGCCGGCATCAACCTGGTCGGCGCGCACAACCTCGGCTTCATCAGCGCGGTGCTGATCCTGCTCGGCCTCGTCTCGGCCGAGATCGCCAACTCCATCATCCAGCGTCGCAAGGCCGCCGCGGCCGCCGCGACCCCGGCCGACGCCCCAGCGCCGGCCGCCAACCCCGCGAGCAACTGACACGCGGGGACCCGATGGACCCCGTGGGACAGGCCTCCCCCCTCCTGTCCCACGGGGTCCATTCACGTCTGTGTCGCACAGATGTGTGCCACGCAGGTCTGTGTGGCACACATCTGTGCGACACAGACCTGCGCAGCACACCTCTGTGTCACACACATGTGCACAGCACATATCTGCACAGCACATATCTGCGTCGCACCGCCTCGGCCACACTCTCGACCGCGACCAGCACACCAATGACCCGTGAGGAGATCCCTCGGTGAAGTTCGCCATCGTGACCTTCCCCGTCTACGACGCAATCCCGCCCGCCGACCTCGGCAGGGCGGTCGAGGACCACGGCTTCGAGTCGCTGTTCTTCACCGAGCACAGCCACATCCCGGCGTCCAGGGAGACGCCGACGCCGTGGGGCGGCGAGCTCGCCGACCGGTACTACCGCAGCTACGACCCGTTCGTCGCGCTGAGCGTGATCGCCGCGCGCACCTCGACGCTGCGGCTGGGCACCGGGATCTGCCTTGTGCCGCAACGAGATCCGATCAGCCTGGCCAAGGAGGTCGCCAGCCTCGACCACATCTCCGGCGGGCGGTTCCTGTTCGGCGTCGGCGCTGGCTGGAACCTGGAGGAGATGCGCAACCACGGCACGGACCCGCGCACCAGGTTCGCGTTGCTGGAGGACCGAATCGAGGCGATGCGGGCGATCTGGACCCAGGACGAGGCAACGCACCACGGCCCGTTCACCGACTTCGACCGGATCTGGGCGTGGCCGAAGCCGGCGCAGCGGCCGCACCCGCCGGTGCTGATCGGCGGCAACGGCGGCGGCGTGATCGACCGGGTGGTGGCGCACGGCGACGAGTGGTTCCCGCTGCTCGGCGACTTCGGCAGGCTCCGCGAGCAGGCCGCCGAGCTGCGCGAGAAGGCCGCGGCGGCGGGCCGGGGCGAAATCCCGATCACCGTGTTCGGCGGCCCGTACCACGCGGCGGCCATCGAGCAGTTCGCCGAGCTCGACGTGCACCGGCTGCTGGTCAACACGCCGGCGGCCGACGCGGAGACCGTGCTGCCGCACCTGGCGCGGGTCGCGGCCCAGGTGGCGGACCTGACGGGCTGATCCGGCTAAGGAGTTGACAACTCCAGCTAACTGCATTAGCTTTCTAGCTACCAGAACGAGCTAGGGAGTTCCGATGAGCACTCAGTTCCTGACCATCTCCGGCGGCCGCATCGCCTACGACGTCACCGGGCCCGCCGACGCGCCGCTGGTGGTGTGCACGCCCGGCATGGGCGACGTGCGGGCCGCCTACCGGTTCGTCACCCCGGCGCTGCTGCAAGCCGGCTACCGGGTGGCCACCATGGACCTGCGCGGGCACGGCGAGTCGAGCGTCGGCTGGGACGACGTGTCCTCGGCCGCCATCGGCTCGGACCTGGTTGCGCTGGTCGAGCACCTCGGCGGCCCCGCCGTGCTGGTCGGCAACTCCTACGCCGCCGCGGCGACCGTCTGGGCCGCGGCGCAGGCGCCGGACGCGGTCGTCGGCATCGCGCTGACCGGTCCGTTCGTCCGCGACGGCAAGCAGAACGCGTTCGCTCGGCTGGCCACCAAACTCGTCGGCCGCAGCGCCACCCTGTGGACGGCCTTCCACAAGACGCTCTACAAGGGCGACAAGCCCGCCGACTTCGCCGAGTACACCAAGGCACTCAAGGCGACCATGTCCGAGCCGGGCAGGATGCCCGCGCTGGCCGGCATGTTCGCGTCCTCGCACGCGGCCTGCGAGGCCCGGCTGCCCGAGGTGCGGTGCGCGACGCAGATCGTGATGGGCACCAAGGACCCCGACTTCCCCGACCCCACCGCCGAGGCGGCGTGGATCGAGCAGCAGCTCGCGCCGCGCGTCCCCTCGGTGTCGGTCAGGATGGTCGAGGGCTGCGGGCACTACCCGCACGCCGAGTACCCCGAGATCACGACGGACACGCTGCTGACGTTCCTGAAGGAGGTGCATGGTGTCTAGGGCCGGACTGTCCCAGGAGGCGGTGGTCGACGCGGCGCTGGAGCTGGTCGACCAGGACGGGCTCGACGCGCTCACGCTGGCCGCCGTGGCGAACCGCACCGGCGTGGCGACCCCGTCGCTGTACAAGCACGTGCGCAACCTGGCCGCGCTGCGCCAACTCATCGCGCTGCGGGTGTTGGACGAGCTGACCGAGCGGCTCGGCGCGGCGGCGATGGGCCGCAGCGAGGAGGACGCGATCCGCGCGCTGATGCTCGCCTACCGGCAGTACGCGGCGGAGCGGCCGCACCGGTACGCGGCCCTCCCGCAGAAGCCGCAGCCCGACGCAGCGCTGGCCGCGGCCGGCGGCCGCCTCGTCGAGGTGTTCCTGGCCGTGCTGCGCGGTTACGGGCTGACGGACTCGGCGGCGATCCACGCGACGAGGTGCGTCAGGGCCGCCGTGCACGGGTTCGTCGCGCTGGAGGTCGCCGGCGGCTTCGGGTTGCCCGAGAAGCTGGACGTCACCTACGAGAACCTGATCGACATGGTCTCCGGCGGCCTGCGCACCGGCACGTTCACCTAGCGCGGCGCGCCGTAGACGAACGCGAAAGCCTTGTCCACCAAGGCGTTCAGGTCCTCCCGGCCGGCGCAGCGGACCCACTCGTCGCGGGCCACCTCGAAGGCCGTGAGCGCGACGCCGACGAGCAAGGACGACCGCAGGTCGGTGTCGTCGTCGAGGCCGGTGCGGCGGGCGAGTTCGGCGGCCAGCTCGATCCGCCACTCGTACTGGCGGTCCAGGTAGCGGGCGCGCAGGGCCGGGGTGGTGAGGAGCAGGTTGGCCAGCGCGAGCGACTTCTCCGGATACTCGGTGAAGGTGTCGATGAGGAGCCCGAAGGCTCGCCGCAGCGCGACGGCGGGCGGCTCGCCCTCGGGCCGGCCGGCAAGCTCGGCGGTGATGTGCTGGTTCACGTCGCTGAGGGAATCGATGATCACGTCTTCCTTGGACCGGAAGTAGCGGAAGAACGTGCGCCGCGAGACGCCGGCGGCTGCGGCGATCTGGTCGATGGTGGTCTCGTCGAAGCCCTGGAAGGCAAAGGCGTGCAGGGCCGCGACGGACAGCGCGTCCCGAACGAGCTGCCGTTTCCGCTCGGCCAGCGTCGCTGGTTCCATCCGCTCAACCATCCGGACATTCTACCTTGGGTGCACTCTCCGGCGCGTCATGCAGTGTTTGACACTCAGTGCCATACTGGCCATGATGTGCCGTACACCGAGCCCCGAGGAGTAGTCATGGCCGACTGGACAGCCGACCGCATCCCAGACCAGTCCGGCAGGAC
Source organism: Solihabitans fulvus (assembly GCF_008386585.1). GTDB lineage: Bacteria > Actinomycetota > Actinomycetes > Mycobacteriales > Pseudonocardiaceae > Solihabitans > Solihabitans fulvus. The sequence goes on along the minus strand of NZ_VUOB01000065.1, from coordinate 75,384 downwards.
GTTCGTCGTCACGGGGGCCAACAGCGGCCTCGGCTACGAGACCGCCCGCCAGCTGGCCGGGCACGGCGGCCGCGTGATCATGACGGCGCGGAACGAGACGAAGGGCCGCGAGGCCGTGGCGAAGCTGCGCGCCGACCAGCCCGACGCGGACGTCGAGCTGCGCACGCTCGACCTGGCCGACCTGGATTCCGTCAGGGCGTTCGCCGCCGACGTCGCCGAGGTGGACGTGCTGGTCAACAACGCCGGTATCATGATGCCGCCGCGATCCCTGACCAAGCAGGGCTTCGAGTCGCAGTTCGGCACCAACCACCTCGGCCACTTCGCCCTCACCGGCCTGCTGCTGCCGCGCGTGCGGGCGCGGGTGGTGACCGTGAGCTCCGGCCTGCACCGGGGCGGTTCGATCCACTTCGACGACCTCACCGGCGAGCGGAAGTACTCGCCGAGGGTGTTCTACTCGCAGTCCAAGTTCGCCAACGTGCTGTTCGCCCTCGAACTGGACCGCAGGCTGCGCGCCGAGGGTTCGGCGGTCCTGAGTGTGTTGGCGCACCCCGGATACTCGGCCACGAACCTCCAGTCGACCGGGCCGACCGGGTTGCTGAGCCTGGCCATGAAGGTGTCCAACCGGCTCATCGCGCAGGACGTGTCGATGGGCGCGCTGAACCAGCTGTACGCGGCCACGGATCCGGCGGCGAAGAGCGGTCAGTTCATCGGACCGGACGGGCGCGGGGAGATGCGCGGATACCCGCACGTCGTGCAGCCCGACCCGGCCGCGACGAGCGCCGAGACCGCGCGGCGGCTGTGGGACGTGTCAGAGAAGCTGACCGGGGTGCGCTACGCGTTTGATGCGTAGCTTATATGTTACACTTCAACCATGGATCGCAGCCTGTTCTGGGACGACCTGGCCAACAACCTGAAGGATCCCGAGTTTCTTCGCGAGTACGTCAAGGAGTCGGTGCGAATCGCCACAATTGACGCCATCATCAATACCCTCGACGAGGCCCGCGAAGCCGCGGGACTCTCGAAGGCAGAACTGGCACGAGCGATCAGTGCCCAGCCCGCCACCGTTCGCCGGCTACTGACGGCCGGAGCGGTGAACCCCACGCTGGCCACGGTCGCGGAAGTGGCTGCCGCGCTTGGCATGCGGGTCACCCTTGAGCCGTTGCCCGCCGAGGAGCGTTCCGAACTCACAGCACCTCTACTGGAAGGCCATAGCGCCAACCCTCTCGCGCTTGCTGAGCACCTTGACACCATGCGAACCCGTCACCGCACCGAGGCAAGTGTCTGAGTGAACTACGCCAACGGGCGTGGGTTGCGCTTCAGGTACTCCCTGCCCAACTCGCGCACGCCTGCGTATTCAGCCGAACTCAGCGTCGTGCGAAACGGCTTGTCCAGACCGCACACGACGACGAGCAACGGCCTCTCCACGCCTTCGGCCGCGTTGTCGAGCAGGCAGAACAGTCGGTAGTGGTGCCTGCCGGGACCATCGACGCGCACCTCGAACCAGCCGGCCATGTCACCCTTCATGGCCTCCCAGTACCCGCCTCCGGCGAACTTGTGCGGCGGTGCGGTCGCGACAGCCACGAGTCTGGCCCAGAACTTCGCCTGCACGGTGATCGGACATCCACTCAGGATGTCGCGGCCTGGGACGCTCGCTGCCGAGTCATCGTCCGGATGGCGGCGGAAATAGACGACCTGATGCGCGTCTTCACGGCTGGGTCGCGCGTGCACGACCGGAGAAGGATTCTTTCCCTTGGCACCTAGACGTTTCCTGTCCGGGCTCACGGCGTACGTCGTAGCAGCTGAGGGTTGAACGAAAACAGTCAAACATGATGAAATCACCCAAACGAGACCGCTAGCTCATGTCGAAATGGCCACCCTTGGTGGCGGTGAGGAAGCCGTCGAGGGCAGTTTGCCCGAAGGCCAGGACGGGACCGGTGGCGTTCTTGGAGTCGCGGATACCGACCACAGTGGACAGCCGCGCCAACTCGACGCACTGACCAGCGTTGGAGCCGCTGCGGCTGCTCTTGCGCCAGTCCGTGTCCGGAACGAACGCCAGCTCGACACACGCCCCACCGTTTGAGCCACTGCGGCTACTCTTGCGCCACCCCACCTCGGGTAAATAGCCCAATTCGACGCATGCTCCGCCGTTGGAGCTACTACGGCTGCTCTTGCGCCACAGCGCACGGGAGAAGTCTGGGGCAGTCATCTCGGCACCCCTTCCGGCAGTCGCCTACTTGTATGCCGACGCCAGCTTATCCATCAACTCCCGAGTGGCATCGGGATCCAGAGTTGACGTACGTAGCCGGGCGAAGACCGAGCCGTACGCGGTGAACTCCTCGGGCTCCTTGAGATAGGTCGCACCGAGCGCATCCTCCAGGTACACCATCGACAGCTTCTGCTGGGACAGCCGAAACAACATGAAGCCAGCCGGCACTGTGACCCGGTCAACTGCATCGAACGGCAACACTCGAAGCGTGATGTTGGGCCGCTTGGACATCTTGATCAGGTGCTGAAGCTGCGCGCGCATGATCTTCGGGCTGCCCTGCACTCGGTGCAACGCCGCTTCGCTCAGCACAACCTCCAACCGCAGCGACGGCCTACCCGTGCGTTTGAGTACTGCTTGGCGGTTCATCCGGGTCGCGACCTGCTTGTCGATCAGCCGCTCGTCTGCCTCCGGTTCCCAGGTCAACATCATCGACCGCGCGTACTCCTCGGTCTGGAGCAGGCCGGTCACGCTCTCCACCTCGTAGATCCGCGCCTCCGACGCATCCCACTCCACGGCAAGGAATCGTCGGAACCAGTCCGGCACGGCATCCCCCGTCGAGGCCCGTCGCCGACGCTTCGGGCGCTGCAAGGTCAGCTCGACCAGGTAGTCGATCTGCTCCGGCGAAGCCTCGTACAGCTCGCCGAGCGCCCGGATCTCGTCGGGCGTGATCCCCTGGTGCCCGTTCTCGATCTTGCTCATCTTGGGCTGCTTGCAACCGACCCGGTCGGCTGCGTCGCCAGAGGTGATACCGGCCTCCTCGCGGAGGCGGCGCAACTCGATGCCGAGCTGCGTGTTGATCAGTGCTGGATCGGGCTGGACCGACATGCGACCAGTCTGCCGAGCCAACCGAGGAACATCACCGGCATTCACGCTATCGAGCGACTTATTAGATGGAATGTTTCGCCCTAGATTCATCGGCATGAGCAGCGAAGAACTCACCACTGCCGAACACCTCAAGCTGCTGGACGCGGTCGCCGTCGACCACGCACCGCGCCTGTTCGCCATCTACGGCGTGTTCCGCAGCGACAACACCCCGACCATCGGCTGGGGCATGGACTTCGGCGAGGGCCTCGGCGCCCTCACCTACTTCCCGGACGAATCCGCGACCTGGCGCAGCAGCTCGGCCGAACGCACCCTCGAATCCAACCAGATCATCGGCGAGATGCGGCTCCGCTGGCTTCCGTCGCCTACCTAGGCGACACACCAACTGCCGGCTCCTCGACGTTCCAGCTGGAGCGTGACCTCCGGTACGGGATCCCCGGGGCTCTGCGTGAAGCCGACCACCGCAGACCCCTTCACCTCGGTCAGCAGCTTCACGTCGCGGACCTCGGCGCGCGGGTGCGTGCGGTCGACCGCCATGGACAGGTACACCCAGCCTGCCGAGTTCCCGGTGCAGTTGAAGCTCTTCACCCGGTCGGCCTTCTCGTTGGCGGCGTCCTCGTTGGCCGCCTGGACGTACTCCTGCACGAACCGCCGAAGGCCGCTGTAGGTCAGCTCCGGGTTCGCGGAGGTCGGTGGAGCGGACGTCGGCGAAGCGGAACTCGACGACGAACCCTGGGTGGGGTTGCTTGACGCACTGCCGGCGACGGCGTCCCGGCCGTTCCACCTGGTGGCCACGAGGAACACGCCGAGCAGTATCACGACTCCCACGCTCGCCACGGCGATCGCCCTGACGCGTCCGCGCTTCCCGCGCTGGCCGGTCGGCGGCAACACGTGCGAGTAGACGTTGGTGTTCGGCCGCTGGTGCACAGTGGCGTCGGCCGCCGGCACGGCCGTCAGCTGGTCGGTCTGCTCGGCGGGCGCGTGGTGGAACCTCGCGGCCTCGGCCTGCTGTGCGTCGATCATCCCGTGCACCGCCGCAGGCCACGCCCGCGCCAGGGCGGGCAGTTCCCCTGCCAGGTCAAGGAGTTCGGCCGGGCTCGGCCGCACGGTGGGTTCCTTGGCCAGGCAGGACATGACGATGCGGATCAGCCCGGTCGGGAGTCCGGTGACGACGGGCTGGCCGTGCACGATGTTGTACAGGGTCCGCGTCGCCGAACCGCCAGCGAAGGGGCTTCGACCCGTCGCCGCGAGGATCAGCACACAGCCCAGGCTGAACATGTCGCTGGACGGGGTCAGCGCGTGTCCCTCGATCTGTTCCGGGGACATGTACTCCGGGGTGCCGATGAGAAAACCGGTCTGCGTCAGGTCGCTGCCGTCCATCCCGTCGGCGGCCCGCGCGATGCCGAAGTCGATCACCCTGGGACCGTCGGCCGCGAGCAACACGTTGGAGGGCTTCAGATCGCGGTGCACCAGGCCGGCCCGGTGGATGTCGAGCAGGGCTGCGGCCAAGCCGGCCGCCAGGCGGCGCACCGACTCCTCCGGCAGCGGACCGGCCGAGGCGACCACGTCGTTCAGCGGAGGGCCTGGCACGAACACCGACGCCAGCCAGGGCGCCGGCGCGTCGGGGTCGGCGTCCATGACGGCCGCCGTGTAGGTGCCGGACACCGCGCGGGATGCGGCCACCTCACGACGAAACCGCTCGCGGAAGTCGTTCTCCGCACCGGGTTGCGCCTGCATCAGCTTGATCGCGACCAGCCTGCCGTCGGCGGTCGAACCCAACAGCACCCGGCCCATGCCGCCCCTGCCGAGTTCGGCATGCACCCGGTAGCGGCCGATGGCGCGCGGGTCGGCAGGCTCCAGCGCCTTCATCGATCTCCCTCAGCCGTGCGCGCGGATGGCGTCACACGACCGGCAGTTTGGGCTCGACGACCTCGGCGATCCTCTTGGCGAGGCCGCACAGCTCGTCGATCGAGTCCTCCGCCGCCTCCAGCGAGACCTTGGCGCTGTCCGCCTCGCCAACGGCGAACACGACCATGCAGCTGGCGATCCCGTTGTCGATCTGGAGCGCACTGTGCTTGCCGACGGTGAGGGGGACGACCTTTCCCTTGGTGCTGGCGTGGTCCTTCATCTCGTCGGCCCTGGTGGAGTCGAGGAACTGGACCGACACCGCCGCCCTGCGCGGCGGGGAGTACACGCAGGACTCACCGTGCGCGCCGGGGTGTATCCGTTCGCCGGTGCCGAGCGGGAAGGGCTGCTGGTCGGGGCCGATCATCTCGCACGAGTTCAGCGCGGCGAACACGTTGGCGCCCGAACCGATGCCGCTCTTCGGCCTGGTGCTCGATCTCGGGGTGCTCGTCGTCGGCCGTTGCTGCGCGCTGGTGGACGGTTCCGGGGTGGTCAGGGTGCCGCTGGCAGCGGGGACCGACAGGCCTGCCAGCTGGCTCCCGCAGCCGGCCGTCGCCAGCACCGCCAACGCGAACAGGGCGAACAGCGCGCTCTTCATAAGCTCCGAGATCTCCTGGTCCATGGTCTCGACGCTGCGACACGGCGCAGCAGATCGAGCCACGCTATTGGCGACCCATGAAATCTCGATGACACGGGTGGCGCGGCGACAACACCGCGATTGGCCCTAGGCGAGCGCCGCGCCGAGCCTGCGCAGGCCCTCGGCGATCTCCTCCGGCGAGTGCGTGGTGAACGACAGCCGGAGCGTCGCGGGGTCGGGCCGGGTCGCGAAGAACGGCGCGCCCGGCACGAAGGCCACGTCCCTGGCCAGCGCGCGCGGCAGCAACTCCGACGCGTCGGCCACGCCGGGCAGGCGGACCCAGACGAACATGCCGCCGTCCGGGTCGCTCCACGTGCTCCCGGCCGGCAGTGCCTCGGGCAACCCGGCCAGCAGCGCCTCCCGGCGCGGCGCGTACGCGGCCCGCAACCGGCGGATGTGCTCGTCCAGGTCGACCGCGCCGAGATAGACGCCGGCCGCGGCCTGGTCGATCGTGGACGTGTGCAGGTCGGCGGCCTGTTTGGCGACCACCAACGAGTTCGCCAGCGCGGCGGGGGCGCGCAGCCAGCCGATGCGCAGGCCGGGAGCCATGATCTTCGAGAAGGTGCCGAGCAGGATCGTGCGGTCGGCCGCGTCGTCAAGGGCCGCGATCGGCGACAGCGCCTCGCCCCGGTACCGCAGTTCGCCGTACGGGTCGTCCTCCACGATCCACAGCCCCCGGCTCGCCGCCACCTCGGCGACGGCCCGCCGACGCTCCGCCGTGAGCGTCCGGCCGGTCGGGTTCTGGAACGTCGGCACCAGGTACAGCAGCGCGGGCCGCTCACGGTCGACCAGCTCGGCCAGCGCGACGGGGTCGAGGCCGTCCTCGTCGCAGGGCACCGGCACGAGCCGCGCGCCGGCCAGCTGGAAGCACTGGAGCGCGGCGAGATAGCTCGGCTCCTCGACCAGCACGACGTCACCTGGCTCCAGCAGCGTCGTGGCAATCAGGGTCAACGCCTGCTGCGAGCCCGTGGTGATCAGCAGGTCGTCGGCGGCGGTCGGCAGGTCGCGGCGAGTGAGTCGGTCTGCGATCGCCTGGCGCAGCACGGGATCGCCCTCGGTGCGGGAGTACTGCAACGCCCGCCTCGGCTGCTTCGCGAGCACCTCGTCGAAGGCCGCGCGCAGCCCGTCGACGTCGAACAGCTCAGGCGCGGGCAGGCCGCCGGCGAACGAGATCACCCCGGGCCTGGCCGTCAGGGCGAGGATCTCCCTGACCGGGGAACTGGCGACGGCCGACAGGCGGGCGGCGGGCGGTGGCGGGGCGACACGCATCGAAACTCCCTACAGGTCAACGACACCGGCGAAGAAGCCCGCGGTTGTGTCGCGAACGACGCCGGGAAAGGTCGGGCCTGCGATCGGCGAGCCGCGCCCAGCCTACGTCGCAACGGGCGCGATCACCCCGGATTATTGGGTAGCGAACCGGTCGCGAAGTAGGCCCGGCAGACGTTGTCCCCGCTGTAGTTGGTGGAGATCTCCAGCACTCGCCGCCCATCCGCGCTCGGCAGCAGCGACGGACTGTAGTTCGGGCAGCGGTCGTCCGCCGCCTCCGGCACCGAGACCGGCGCCGTTGACTCCGTCCAGTCGCCGCGCCCGTTGGCGTCGTTGACGAACAGCGTCGTCCCGTTCCCCTTGGCGACCGCGCCGTCGGCGTCCAGCAGCACCTGGCCGATCAGTACCAGCCGCCCGCCTCGCGTCGTCTCGATGGTCGGCGCGTGGATGAAGTACCGGCCGTTCACGCTGCGCACCAACGCGCCGAGGTCGGCGGGATCGCCCCAGTCCCATCCGTCCTTGGACACCCGGAAGTAGGCGGCGCAGAAGTACTGGCCGTGCTGGGCGCACAGCTCATAGGTCATGTAGTAGTCGCCGTCGGGCAGCCTGCGCACCATCGCCATCCCCGGCCGCAGCTCGGGGTCCCCACTGACGACCGTGTCGGTCTTGCCGCTCCAGTGCACGCCGTCGGTGGACACCGTGCGGGCGAGCGTCTGGCTGTGCGCGGGTCCCTCGCTCTCGTCGGAGAAGTGGCAGACCAGCCGACCGGCCGCGTCCACCGACAGCTCCGGCTCCCACAGCTCGCCCCGGTTCGGCGACTCGGCGCAGGTCGACAGGTAGGACCAGGTACGTCCCACGTCGGCGCTGCGCCAGATCCGCAGCGACATCCGCCCGTCCGGTCCCGGGCTGTGGCCGAAGTTCCCCGTCCACAACAGGGTGCCGGCCGGCAGGTCGCCGACCTGCTGCGGCAGCTCGAACAGGTGCAGGCAGCACAGCCCCGCGCTGCCGCCGGCCGGATCGTCGACCGTGCCGACCTGCTGGAAGGACGCGCCGTCGTCCGTGCTCTCGAAGACCGCGCCGAGGCTGGCCTGACCTCGGTAGGTGGCGACGCTGGCGAGGACGCGTCCGTCGGCCGCGCCGGAATGCGCCAGCCGGATGACCCTCGGATACCGCGCCACGCTCTGGCTCAGCAACGCGGGGCCAGCCGCCGAGGCGACCCCGGCCGGAGCGGCCAGCGCGCCAAGCAGCAGCACCACGAGCAGTCCCGCCCTGACAGTTCCACCACGCATCGCTGTCCTCCGGACCGTCGTTCGTTCTGTTGGATCGCCGGATCGCCGAATCAGGTCGCCGGTAGCCGCGCGGAGGCGAACCAGGCCCGGCAGACGTGATCGGCGCCGTAGTCGGTGGCGACCTCGAGCACGTCGCCGCCGACCGGGAGCAGTGTCGAGCTGTAGTTCGGACACTGGTCGTCCCTGGCTCCCGGCACCGGGACCGGTGCCGGCATCGCCGACCAGTCGCCGATTCCGTTGCTGTCATTGACGAACACCGTCGTCCCGTTGCCCGGCGCGTGGTGCCCGTCGGACGTCCACAGCTCCTGGCCGACCAGCAGGAGCCGGCCGCCGGGAGTCAGCGCGATCGTCGGGGTGTGCATGAAGTACGAGCCGTCCCTGCCGCGCAACAGGGTGCCCTGGTCGGCCGGATCGCCCCAGTCCCACCCGTTCTTGGACAGCCGGTAGTAGGTCGCGCAGGAGTACTGCCCAAGCTGGTTGCACAGCTCGTAGGTCAGGTAGAAGTCGCCGTCGGGCAGTCGGCGCACGTTCGGCATCCCCGGCCGGACCCGCTGCTGCGGGACGGCCACGGTCAGGGTCCGATCCGTCCAGCGCACCCCGTCGGTCGACACCGTCCTGGCCATCACCTGGTTGTGCCCCGGCTCGCCGCCCTCGTCGGAGAAGTGGCACACCAGCCGGCCTGCGGCATCCACGGCCAACTCCGGCTCCCACAGCCGTCTCCCGTCGGCGGCCTCGGCGCAGGCGGACAGGTAGGACCAGGTGCGGCCCCGGTCGGTGCTCTGCCAGATCCGCAGCGACATCACCGGAACAGGCCGCGCGGCCTCGCCGAACGCGCCGACCCACAGCAGGGTGCCCGGCCGCAGCGAGCCGACCTGGCTCGGCAGCTCGAACAGGTCCGCGCAGCACACCCCGTTGTCGCCCAACGGATCGGCGATCCTACCCAGCTGGGCGAAGGACGCGCCGCCGTCCGCGCTCTCGAAGATCTCGCCGCCACCGACCCCGTTCAGGTCACGCACCACGGCGGCGACGATCCGGCCGTTCGCGGCCCCGGAGTGCGCCAACCGGATCACCCGGGGATAGTGCGCCTCGTTGGGGCCCAACACCTTCGCGGCCGATCGGCCCGCCACCGCGACCGGGCCACCGAGGACCGACGCGAGCAGCACGAGCACCAGCACGCAGCACCCGCCGAGCCCACGGCGCATCGCCGACCTCCAGTCCTCGCAAACCCTGTCGATCGACGTCGACGATAGGGCCAGGCGGCGGTCCGCGCAGGTCAGGCCTTTTCGAGGTACTCCGCGCGTTCCTCGTCGACCAGGTCGCCGACCATGCCGGCGAGCCCAGGGTGCGCGGCGAGGTCAGGATCCTCGGCGACGACGCGCTGCGCCTCCACCCTGGCCTCCTCGATCAGCTCGGTGTCGCGCAGCAGCGACAGCATCTTCAGCGCGGACTTCTTGCCGGACTGCGCCGCGCCGAGGATGTCGCCCTCGCGGCGCAGCTCAAGGTCGAGCTGGGCGAGTTCGAAACCGTCCAGAGTGGACGCGACCGCGTCGAGCCGGTCCCTGGTCGGCGTGCCGCCGAACGCCTCGGTGACCAGCAGGCACAGCCCCGGCGCGCTGCCCCGGCCGACCCGACCGCGCAGCTGGTGCAGCTGGCTGACGCCGAAGCGGTCCGCGTCCATGATGACCATGGCGGTCGCGTTCGGCACGTTCACGCCGACCTCGACGACGGTAGTAGCCACCAGGACGTCGATCTCGCCGGCCGCGAAGGCCCGCATCACCGCGTCCTTCTCGTCGGCCGGCAGCCTGCCGTGCAGGATGCCGATCCGCAGGCCCTTCAGCGGTCCCTCGGCCAGCGCGGGCGCGACGTCGGACACGGCGAGCGGCGCCCTGCGGTCCGAGCCGGTCTCGGCAGGCGGCTCGCCGTCGGGTCCGTCCGGGTCGACGTCCTCGCCGACCGAGGCCTGTTCGCCGATCCTCGGGCACACCACGTACGCCTGGTGCCCCGCGGCGACCTCCTCGCGCACCCGCTGCCACGCGCGGTCCAGCCAGGCCGGCTTCTCCGCCACCGGCACCACGGAGGTCTTGATCGGCGACCGGCCCTGCGGCAGCTCGCGCAGCGCCGAGACCTCAAGGTCGCCGTACACGGTCATCGCCACGGTGCGCGGGATCGGCGTCGCCGTCATCACCAGCACGTGCGGGCTGCCGTCCTCGCCGGACCGGCCGCGCAGCGCGTCCCGCTGCTCGACGCCGAAGCGGTGCTGCTCGTCGACGACCACGAGCCCGAGTTCCGCGAAGGACACCTTGTCCTGGATGAGCGCGTGGGTGCCGACCGCGATGCCGGTGGCGCCGGAGGCGACGTCCAGCATGGCCTGCTTGCGCTGCGGCGCGGACAGCGAACCGGTCAGCAGCGTCACCTTCGTCGCCTGGTCCGCCGAGCCGAGCTCGCCGGCCATCGCGAGGTCGCCGAGCATCTCCCGCAGCGAGCGGGCATGTTGCGCGGCAAGGACTTCCGTCGGCGCGAGCATCGCGGCCTGCCGGCCGGCGTCGACGGCCTGGAGCATCGCGCGCAGCGCCACGATCGTCTTGCCGGAGCCGACCTCGCCCTGGAGCAGCCGGTTCATCGGGTGCCGGCCGGACAGCTCGGTCTGAACGACCTCTCCGACCTCGCGCTGGCCCTTGGTCAGCTCGAAGGGCAGCCGCTGGTCGAACGCGTCGAGGATGCCGCCGGGCCGGCGGGGGCAGGCCCGCGCCGGCTTGTCGGCCGCCGCGCGGCGGCGCTGCGCGAGCGCGAGCTGGACGGCCAGCGCCTCGTCCCACTTGAGCCGCTGCCGCGCGCGCTCCACGGCGGGCCAGCCGTCCGGGAGGTGGATCTCGCGCAGGGCGTCGGACAGATCGGCCAGGTGAAAGCGTTTGCGCAGCTCGGCAGGCAGCGGATCCTCTGTTCCGTCCCAGGTGGCCAGGACCTGCTCGACGCAGCGGGCCAGCACCCAGGACGGCATGTCCTTGGCCGCCGGATAGACCGGGATGAGCGCCTTGGCGAACTCCTCGACCTGCTGCTGGTCGTCGTCGTTCTCCAGCAGCTGGAAGTCGGGGTGGGCGAGCTGGAGGGTCTTGTTAAACGCGGTGACCTTGCCGGCGAACAGGCCCTGCCGCTCGGGCAGCAGCTTGTCCATGTCCCTGACGTGCTTGAAGAACACGCAGCTCAGCGACCGTTGGCCGTCGGTGACGATGACCTCGGTGAGCGTGCCCCTGCGCTGCCGCATCGGGCGCTTGGTCACCTTCAGCACCTTGGCGAGGACGGTCGCGTGCTCACCGATCTCCAGCCCGGCGATGTTGGTCAGCTCGCCGCGCTCGGCGTAGCGGCGCGGGTAGTGGCGCAGCAGGTCGCCGACCGTGCCCAGCGTGAGGGCGGTCTCCAGTGCCTTGGCCGTCTTGCCGCCGAGCAGCGGCTCGAGCCTGTCCTCGAACGAAGTCATCGGGGTCGATTCAATCAGTACGCCCCGACAGGCGCGTCGGTCAGTCGCCGTGCCGGGCACTCCCCGCGCACGATCGGGTCACTCCACGCCGAACAGCAGCAGGGCGTCGGGCTGGCCGCCGACGTACGCCGTCAGCTCGACCCCGGGGTGGCTGGCCCGCAGATGCTGCTCGAGCGTCTCGGCCAGCCCGTCGGGCGCGTCGCCGCCGAGCAGCGCGGTGACCAGCTCGCCGCCGCCGCCGAGCATCCGGTCCACCAGCCGGCAGGCCGCGTCGGACACGTCGTCGGCGTCGGCTGGCCCCGCCTCGATCAGCACCACCTCGCCGTCGAGCAGGCCGAGCAGGTCGCCGGGCTGACACCGGCCGACCCAGGTCAACGCCTCCCTGCCGGACACGGTCAGCTCGCCGCGCCGGGTCGCCGCGGCCGCCTCAGCCATCGCCACTGCGTCGTCGTCCGCCCGCCGGCCGGGGTCGTGCACGGCCAGCGCGGCCAGCGACTGGACCGGCGAGGACGTCGGCACGACCAGCACGTCCTGGCCCGCCTCCATCGCCTGCCGCCTGGCCTCCTCGGCCAGGTCCACCAGCTCGGTGTCGCCGGGCAACACGATGACCTGGCTGGCCCGCGTGCCGCTGATCACGGCGAGCAGGTCGGCCTCGGTCACGTCCCCCGCCGCGCACAGGTCGAGCGCGACGGCGCCCTCGCCGCGGAACAGCTCGGCGGCCCCCGCGCCCCGCACCAGCGCCACCACGACCCGCTCCGACACGAACCTGGCGGCCTGCGCGGCGATCTGGTCGGCGAAGCGCGCCACCGTGATCCGGTGCGGCCGGCCCGTCCTGATCCCGGCCTCGATGGCCGCGCCGATGTCGTTGCAATGCACGTGCACGGTCCACAGCTCGGCGCCGTCGCCGACGACCGACACGCAGTCGCCGAGCGCGCCGAGCGCGCCGCGCAGCCCCTCGACACTCTCCTCGACCCCGTCGAGCAGGTACATCACCTCGTAGTCGTACTCGGCCGACCCGCCCTCCCGGCCCGTGGTCAGCGACTCCTGCGTCCGTGGCAGCACCGCGTCGGCGATCCGCTCCGCGCGGGGTTCCTCCCGGCCGGTCACCACGGCGGCGAGCGCGTCGAGCAGCACCACCAGCCCGCGCCCGCCCGCGTCGACCACCCCGGCCCTGGCCAGCGCGGCGAGCTGGCGGGTCGTCTCGGCCAGCGCCGTTGCCGCGGCACCCGCCGCCGAGGTGACCACGTCGTCCAGCTCGTCGGACGCGCTGTCGGCCGCCGCGTCGGCCGCGGCGTGCAGCACCGTCAGCACCGTCCCGACGGCCGGCTCGGCCACGGCAGCGGTGGCCAGCTCGTCGGCCCTGCGCAGCGCGCGGCGCAGCCCGGCCCCCGACGCGGTCGACGTGCCCTGCAACACCTCGGCGAGCCCGCGCAACACCTGCGAGACGATCACCCCGGAGTTGCCGCGCGCGCCGGCCAGCGCGCCCCTGGCCATGGCGGCGACCGCGGGACCGACCGAGGAGGACGCCTCGGCGGGGGCCCGCATCAGCGCGTCCAGGGCCGAGCGCATGGTGTGCAGGAGGTTGGTGCCCGTGTCGCCGTCGGGCACCGGGTAGACGTTGATCCGGTCGATGGCCTCGCGCTGGCTGTCCAGCGAGCGCACGCACGCATCGGCCCACCTGCGCACCGCCGCCGCGTCCAGCGCCTGCACCACGCACCGACCTCCCTGCCGTGGAATACCGCCGGGTCACCGCGAGCGTAACGACTGCCGCGACGACCCGGTTTGGCTGCGCCGCCCGCGACCGGTTACCCTGTCTGGGTTGCCCGGCCCGGCTGAGGCTTGTGCACGCATTCGCGTCCGCCTGGGCGTTGAGTACAGCTTGAACAAACCTGAAGGAGTCTGACGTGGCTGCCGTCTGCGACGTCTGTGGCAAGGGACCGGGCTTCGGTCACAACGTTTCGCGCTCGAACCGACGCACCAACCGTCGGTGGGACCCGAACATTCAGAGCGTGCGCGCGAAGGTTACTGCTACGCAGCGCCAGCGTCTGAACGTGTGCACCTCCTGCCTGAAGGCCGGCAAGGTCGTCCGCGGCTGACGCCGCCCCCTGAACACAGCCCGAAGCGGCCCGGACGGTTCTCCGTCCGGGCCGCTTCGCTGTGGCCAGACCTAGTGGCCGCAGCGACGAAAAGTGTGACGCAGCCCCCAATTCTCATCGCCGCGCGCGGCCCGACGAGGGTGGGTGCCCCGAGCCGCCGACGACGCCCGGTCAGCCGAGCCCGGTCAGCAGGCTCCTCGCCGCGGCCACGGTGTCCGGCAGGGTGTCGTGCACCGGCAGGCCGGGACGGGCGTGTGAGAGCTGGAGCAGCACGTCCTGGCGGCGCGGGTAGGCGGGGTCGACGCCGACCGCGATGGGCCGGTCGCTGTGCGCGAGCCAGCCAAGCTCGTACAGGGCGATCGGCTGCACCGACAGCGCCGGATCCGAGGCGGGGAACCAGAACAGCACCGAGCTGGCGATCGCCAGGTGGCGGTGTTCCCAGTCGATCTGTTCGACCTCGCCGTCCGGGTCGCCCATCGGGAACGCGGCACGCCTCGGGTTGAGCAGCACGACGTCGAGGTCGGCCAGCGCGGCGACGACCTCGTCCTGCCACGGCGGGCAGTGCATGATGCCGCCGGCGAGGAACAGCGTCCGCCCCGGACCGGCGAAGTCGACCGGGGCGGTGAGCACGCTCCCCGTCATCTAAGGAAGCTTCCAGTCCAGCGGCTCGGCGCCCTGCTGCACCAACAGCTCGTTGGCCCGGCTGAACGGCCGCGAGCCGAAGAACCCGCCGCTCGCGGACATCGGGCTTGGGTGCGCGGACTCGATGCAGGGCAACGGATCCAGCAGCGGCCGGAGGTTGCGGGCGTTGCGGCCCCACAGGATCGACACCAACGGCGCGTCCCGCGCGGCCAGGGCGCGGATCGCCTGCTCGGTGATCTCCTCCCAGCCCTTGCCCTGGTGCGAGTTGGAACTGCGCGGCGTCACCGTGAGCGCCCTGTTGAGCAACAGCACGCCGCGCTCGGTCCACGGGGTCAGATCTCCGTTGGACGGCACCGGATAGCCGAGATCCTCGGTGTACTCGCGGTAGATGTTGATCAGGCTCTTGGGGATCGGCCGAACGTCGGGCGCGACCGAGAAGCTGAGGCCGACCGCGTGCCCCGGCGTCGGATACGGGTCCTGGCCGACGATGAGCACCCGCACCTGGTCGAAGGGCTGCTGGAACGCCCGCAGCACATGTTCCCCGGCCGGCAGGTACGTCCGGCCTGCGGCGACCTCGGCGCGGAGGAACTCCCCCATCGCCGCGATGCGGTCCGCCACAGGGGCCAGTGCCTCGGCCCAGCCTGCTTCCACGACTTCGTTCAGAGGACGCGCCACCCGAAAACAGTAGCGCCAAGGGTTTCCGGCCGAGGACCCCGGCCTACTCAGGCCACGGCACGAGCGACGCAGGTCGCGCACATCGGTGCGTGGTCGGCACCGACGGCCAGGCGTCGCCTGCCGGCGCCCAGCTGCCTGAGGTCGGCGAGATCCTTGTTGCGCCCCAGGCGTTCCTTCCAGCGGCGGGTGTCCTCCAGCGACATGACGCAGAGGCCCCCGACGCGGTCCGCGCGGTCGAACAGGTCGTCCTCGACGAGCCAGTCGGGGAACCAGCCGTTGAGGATCTCGATCGAGCCGCCGGCCACCTTGACGGTGCTGCGCCCTTGGTAGGGCGCGGCCTCGACGGATCCCAACCGCTGCGCCATGGTCCACGCCGGGCCCCGCGCCAGCACGTCGAGGTCCGCGATGCGGTGCCGGAACCCGTGCAGCAGCAGGGGTGCGCTGCCCGCGACGAGGAAGTCGCCCTGCGGGAGACCAAGGCCGCGCAGACGCCGGAACAGGAGCTGCCGCGTCATCGTGTCGAGCGGGTCGAACGACGGGTGCGTGTTCCGGCGTCTGCTCATGTGCTGCTTTCCGCGTCCCTTTCAGGATCCCGCTCAGCGCCCGAAGGCACCGATGACGGCGGCCACCGAGCTGACGAACGTCGCCAGGGCGACGACCACCGTTGCCACTCTGGCCGGGGCGGCCTTGGCCACCCTCGCCAGCACGAACCAGGCGAGCCCCACCACGGCTAAGACGACCAGCACGCTGGCCAGCACCACGACGATCTGACGGTCCATGAGCAACCCTCCACCTTTGCCGAGCCTGTTCTCGACCGGAGGCGTGGACCGTCGATGCCCTGGTAGTGGAGCGGATCCACGCTGATCGAGGTGGCGCCAGCGTAATCCCGGGCGGGTGGCGTGCCTAGGCATCCGGCGAAAGAACCTCGAAAAAGAGCCACTTCTACAAGGTGTGTGGGCTACGAGACGGGTATAACCCTCGCTCGCCGCAATTGTGCAGATCTCATACTTTTACAAGGTTCCCTGACGACCGGCCAGGCTAGCCTCCTACTGCTGACGCCTCGCGTCTTTGCCGAGCCTGGTTGCCAGTATCGAGGCAGGCCTGTGGGGGTGGTAGCCCGCAGGCCTACCTCACCCAGACGCGCCGGCCTCTGCCCGAGGCGCGCGCGGTCAGCCCGTCTGCTCCGCCATGGCGTTCAACGCCACCTCGTCGCGCACGACGATCCGCCGGTAGCCGGTGTCGATGGCGCCGCACTCCCGAAGTACGCGCAGCGCCTTGTGAATCGCCGCGTCGGACGCGCCGACCAGGGCGGCCAGGTCGGCCTGCGACAGCGGCACGCCGATACCCAGCAGGCCGTCCCGCTTCTCCCCGTAGGACATGCTCAGCTCCCGCAGCACCTGCGCCAGGCGCGCGACCACCGTGTAGCTGCCGGCCGCCACCCGCGCGCTCGTGGCCGACCGCAGCTTGGCGGAGAGGGCTCGCATCATCTCCAGGCTCGCCACGGGATGCCCGGCGAGGAAGCCGAGGAAGGCCTCGCCCGTGATGATCACCGCCCTGGTCGGCACGGCCGCGACGACGCTGGCGCTCCTCGGTGCGCTGTCGATGGGCGCCAGCTCGCCGATGATGTCACCGGCGACCCGGATGGCGAGCAGGGTCGTGTGACCACCCTCCGTCGTGGCGGTCACCTTCACCATGCCGGTCATCAGGACCAACACGTGAGTCGACGTCTCGCCTTCCCGAACGAGGGTTGTCCCGGCGGGAAACGAGCTGACCCGCCCCTGCATGAGCAACGCGGACCGCACGCTGTCGGAGAGCCGCCCGAGCAGGCTGCCTGCGGGCCAGGCGTCGGCCTCGCCGGACACCGGAGCCGCCGAGGCCTCGACCCCGGTCAGCTCGTCCGGCGAGTCAACATGAGCGCCCACGATGCCCTTCCGCGCAGGTCCGAGACGTCGTCATCGCCTCCAGATTAGTACTGAGACCTAGTCGAGGCGGCGCAGCTTCTCCCGGTACGTGGCGATGTTGCGCACGTACTTGTCCACCGCGAACTGCCACGCGCCCTCGGGCACGACATAGCCCTCGCGGATCTTCGCCGGCACGCCTAGCGCCATCCGCCGCTCGGGCACATGCCCCTCGAAGGACACCACCGCGCCGGCGCCGACGATCGCGCCCGTCTCGACCACGGCGCCGTTGAGCACCACCGAACCCGAGGCGATCAGGCACTTGTCGGCGATGGTCGCGCCCTCGATGTGCACGTTGTGGCCGATCACGCACTCCGCGCCGACCAGCACCGGGTGCACCTCGATGCAGTGGATCACCGTGCCGTCCTGCACGCTGGTCCGCGCCCCGATCTCGATCCGCCCGTAGTCCCCGCGCAGCACGGCCTGCGGCCACACCGAGGCGTGCGCGTGGATCCGCACGTCGCCGATGACCGTGGCGTCGGGGTGCACGTAGGCGTCCGGGTGAATGACGGGCGTGTACTCCCCGAGCGCGTAGATCGCCACGTGTCCTCCTCGGCCGGCCCATCGGGCCACCAGTTGTAGCCCATGGGACGCAACGACACCCGGCCGGACCGGTTACTCCAGGAGTTTCGCGAAGCAGCGGCTCTCCGGGTGGTCCTTGTAGTGCCCGAAGCTCGGAATCCGCGCGTACCCGGACGAGGCGTACAGCGCGAGGGCCTCCGGCTGTTCCGTGCCGGTCTCCAACACGGCCCGCCGCCTGCCCGCGGCCAGCGCGGTCCGCTCCAGCTCGGCGAGCACCGCCCTGGCCAGGCCCCTGCCGCGCGCCGCGGGCACCACGTACATCCGCTTCCACTCGGCGTCGCCGACCTGGAAGTCCGGGAGCGGGCCGTCGTGCGCGCGCCAGCCGCCGCAGCAGACCGGCTCGTCGTCGAGGTAGCCGACCAGGAACAGGCCGTTCGGCGAGGCGAACTCCGCCGGGTCGACCGGAGTGACGTCCTGGTCGCCGTAGCGGCGCACGTACTCCTGCTGGACCTCGGCGATCAGCTTCGCCGCGTCGGGATGGTCGTAGGCGGTCGTCCTCAGCTCCACGGCCGTCACAGTAGGTGTTTCGCCGGGACAACGACCAGACCCTGATCCCAACGCACTAGCGCCAGTGCTCCCAGCCCGCCGGCTTCTCATAGGCGATGCCGTCGACGGTGACACCGGAGCCGTGCCGGACCGTGCCGATGGTCCGCCAGCCCTCCGGCACGCCGCGCGGGTCGGGGAAGGTCGCGGCGAGCGCGTGGTCCTCGCCGCCGGTGAGCACCCAGTGCCGGGGGTCCGCGCCGAGCGCGGAGGCCACGTCCTGGAGCCGGGGGTGCACCTCGAGCAGATCGGTGCGCAGGTCGATGCCGATGCCCGAGGCCACGGCGATGTGGCCGAGATCGGCGAGCAGCCCGTCGGAGACGTCCACCATCGCGGTCGCGCCCGCCGCCGCGGCCTGCGGCCCCGCCGCGTACGGCGGCTCCGGCACCCGCTGCGCGCCGACCACCGCGACCGGCGACCGGAAGCCCCTGCCGAGCACGGCGAGCCCCGCGGCGGCCCAACCCAGCCGGCCGCATACCGCGACGACGTCGCCGACCTGGGCGCCCGCCCTGGTGACCGGAGCGGCGCCGTTGAGACTGCCGAGCGCGGTGATCGAGATCACCAGGGTCTCGCAGGTGACCATGTCACCGCCGACCACCCCGGCCCCGGCCACGGCGGCCTCCTGCCACATACCGGCGGACAGCTCGTCCACCAGTGTCGCGGGAGTGTCGGCCGGGCAGCCGAGGCCGACGAGTAACGCCGTCGGCGTCGCGCCCATCGCGGCGATGTCGGCCATGTTGACGGCCACCGCCTTGCGTCCGACCTGCTCGGGAGTCGACCAGTCCAGCCTGAAGTGGACGCCCTCGACGAGGACGTCGGTGGTGGCCACGACCCGCCCGTCCGGCGCGGCCACGACTGCGGCGTCGTCGCCGGGACCGAGCAACGTGCTGGGCGGCTGGATCCTGCCCTGCGTCACTCGACGGATGAGACCGAACTCACCCACTCCGGCGACGGTGTCCGCGTTCTGCGGCGCGTCCGGACGCAAGACTGCCTCCCATCCTGAGCATTCGGACCCCCGACTGGGGTACGTTGCTGCTCACGTTCCTACCCCGACCTAACCCGTCGAGACGAAGGGGCACGCCGTGGTGCACGCATACATCCTCATCCAGACCGAGGTCGGGAAGGCAGCCGCCGTCGCGTCAGAGATCTCCGGGATTCCCGGGGTCACCACGGCGGAGGACGTCACCGGCCCGTACGACGTCATCGTCCGTGCCGCTGCGGACAGTGTTGACGAGCTCGGCCAGCTTGTGGTCGCCCGCATCCAGAATGTGGAGGGCATCACTCGAACGCTGACCTGTCCGGTGGTCCACCTGTAGGCCGTGTTGTCATAGCGGGGTGCCCGACGACGAGCTGACCGAGAGGTCCACCCCGCTGTCCCGTCCGTTGCTCGTCGTGGTGATCGGACTGCCCGTGCTGCTCGCCGTCGCCGTCGCGGCGGCGGGCTTGTTCCTCGGCACGGGCGGCCGGGGCGACTCCTCGGCGGCCGCGAGCAGCTCGCCTGCCGCCGACCGCTCAGGACCGCTGCCCCTGGTGCCGGTGCCCGCACCCTCGGCAGGCTCGCAGGACTGCGTGAAGCTGGCCGGCGCGCTGCCGGCCAAGCTGGTGTCCGGCGGCGCGACGCTGACCCGGCGCGAGCTGGCCGCGCCAGCACCCGTCGGCGCGACGGCGTGGGGCGACGCGAGCCACGATCCCGTCGTGCTGCGCTGCGGCCTGGACAAGCCGAGCGAGCTGACCCAGACCTCGAACCTGCGCGAGATCAACGGCGTGAAGTGGCTCGAGGTGGACGGCGACGGCGCGGCGACCTGGTACGTCCTTGACCGACCCGTGTACGTGGCGCTGACCGTGCCAGCCGACGCGGGAACGGGACCGTTGCAGGACATCTCCACCACCATCGCCGCCACACTCCCGGCAAAGCAGTGACATGAAGGGACCCGTCAGGACACCCAACGTCCTGACGGGTCCCTTCGTGACATCCGTCAGCGGAGGCCGGTGCCTCGGGCGATCGCGGTGTCGATGAGGGTGGTCAGGAGCGTGGGGTAGTCCACGCCCGTGACGGCCCACATCTTGGGGTACATGGAGATCGCCGTGAAGCCGGGCATCGTGTTGACCTCGTTGATGATCAGCTCGCCCCGGTCGTCGACGAAGAAGTCGACCCTGGCCAGCCCCTGGCAGTCCAGCGCGCGGAACGCGGTGACCGCCATGGCCCGCAGCCGCTCGGACACGGCGTCGTCCAGCTTGGCCGGGATGTCGAACTCGCAGACGTCGTCGAGGTACTTGGCGTCGAAGTCGTACCAGTCGGTGCTCTCGCTGACGATGCGCACCTCGGCGGGCAGCGACGCCTCGACGCGGCCGTCGGGGAACTCCAGCACGCCGCACTCGATCTCGCGGCCGGACACGCCGGTCTCGATGATCACCTTGGGGTCGGTCTCCCTGGCGAACGCGATCGCCGCGTCCAGGTCGGCCCAGTCGGTGACCTTGGTGATGCCGACGGACGAGCCCGCCCGCGCCGGCTTCACGAAGACCGGCAGGCTGAGGCGGTCGCGGTCGGCCTGCGCCAGGGTGTCCTGGTCGCGCCGCAGCACCGCGTAGCTGCCGACCGGCAGGCCCTCGGCGGCGAGCAGCTTCTTGGCGTACTCCTTGTCCATGGCGACCGCGCTGGCCAGCACGCCGGGGCCGGCGTAGGGGATCTCGGCGAGCTCGAGCAGGCCCTGGATGGTGCCGTCCTCGCCGAAAGCGCCGTGCAGTACCGGGAACACCACGTCGACGGCGCTGAGCAGCTCGCCCTCCCGACCACGTTCGAGCGCGACGAGGCCGCCGCTGGTCGGGTCGCCGGCGAGCACCAGCGCGGCGCCCTCGGTGACCGAGGGCAGCCGACGCTCGTGGGTCTCCAGCTCCGTGCGGTCGGCGGAGCCGAGCACCCACGCGCCGTCGCGGGTGATGCCGACCGGCACGACCTCGAACCGCTCCCGGTCCAGGTGCTCGAGCACGCTGCCAGCGGAGAGACAGGAGACGCCGTGCTCGGTGCTGCGCCCGCCGAAGACGACCGCCACCCGGGTCTTGCGCTGAGTCATGGGAAGCGACCCTACCCGGGCGTGGACTTCGCCCGACCGAGCAGTTCGACCAAATCCGGCAGCACACCGGCGAGCTGCGCGCGGGAACACGCGCCGTAGCCGATCGCCACACCGTGCGTCCTCGGCCGGCCGGCGTGGTGCCGGCCGAGGCCGTCCAGCCGCAGGCCGCGCTCCTTGGCCGCGCGCAACAGGTCCTGCTCGGCCTGGTCCGACGGCAGCGCCACCACGATGTGCGCGCCAGCATCGTCGCCGACCACCGGGATGCCGGCGGCGGCGAGAGCGTCCACCAGCAGGGCGCGCCGCTCGGCCAGCTCCCTGCGCAGCTTGCGCAGGTGCCGGCCGAGGTCGCCGTGCCTGGCCAGCTCGACGAGCACCCGCTGGCCCGCGGCGGCCGGCCCGGTGCCGGTCCGCTCGCGGTGCGCGAGGACGGCGGCGGCGACCGGCGGCGGCGCGACCATCCAGCCCGCGCCGAGCGTCGGGGTGAGGATCTTGCTGGTGGTGCCGAGGTGCACCACGACGTCCGGGGCCAGCGCGGCGAGCAGCGGCAGCGGCGCGACGTCGTAGCGCAGCTCGCCGTCGTAGTCGTCCTCGATGACCAGCCAGCCGTCCCGCCTCGCGCGCTCGACCAGGGCGACCCGCCTGCCGGCCGACATGCGCCCGCCGAGCGGGTACTGGTGCGCCGGCGAGCAGTAGACCGCACGCACGCCCCTCGGCACGGCCTCCACCAGCAGGCCCTCGTGGTCGACCGGGGCCGGCAGCACGCGCAGGCCAGCGGCGCGCATCGCCTCGACGGCCCGCTGGTAGCCGGGCTCCTCAACGGCGACGGTGTCCCCGGGACTGAGCACCGCGACGGCCAGCTCCGCGACGGCGGCCGTGGTGCCGCCGGTGGCCAGCACGACGTCCTCACGCAGCCCGCCCTCCACGGCGAGGCCCCGGTGCCGCAGCAGGTGCTCGACGACGACCGCGCGGTACTCGGGCAGGCCGGCGCGCTGGGGCCGGAACAGCGGGACGGCGTCGGCCGCCGCGCGCCAGGCCCGCCGCCAGGCCGCCCGGTCGAGGCCGCCAGCCCACGGCCCGCCGGGGGCGAGGTCGACCACCTCGGTCTCAGCCGGCGCGCTGGCCGGCCGCCGGGGCTTGGCGCGCACCGCGCCGGGCGGCGTGGTGGTGACGTAGGTGCCGGAGCCGTGCCGGCCCGCGATCCAGCCCTCGGCGTGTAGCTGCTCGTAGGCGGCGGCGGTGACGGTGCGGCTGACGCCGAGGCGGGTGGCCAGCGCCCTGGTCGACGGCAGGCGGTCGCCGCTGCGCAGCTGCCCGGCCGCGGCGGCGGCGCGCAGGGCGTCGGCGAGCTGCACCGCGAGCGGGGCCGTGGACTCGCGGTCGAGGCTGACCGGCAGGGCCGTGGGGAGGGCGTTCTCTGGCACGGAAAGTGGCCTTCCGTCTTTCCTTAAAAATGGACCTTTCTAGGATGCCACTTTACGGACCACACTGGCCACATGACCCGCCCGAGCCTGTCGCCGACCCCACGCAGCACCATTCAACGGGGTAAGAAGCACGCTGTCACCGACCGCGCCGCGCTCGACGCGGTGCTCGACGCCGGGCTGATCTGCCACCTGTCCGTCGTCGCCGACGGCGCGCCGCTGGTGCTGCCCACTGGGTACGGCCGCGACGGCGACACGCTCTACCTGCACGGATCGAGCGGAGCGCACACCATGCGCGCCGCGGCCGGCACGGACGTGTGCGTCGCCGTGACCCTGCTGGACGGCATCGTCTACGCGCGGGCCGTGTTCAACTTCAGCGTCAACTACCGCTCCGCGGTGATCCACGGCGTCGCCGTGCCGGTGACCGAGCCCGCAGCCAAGCTGCACGGCCTCCGGGTGCTGACCGAACACCTCGCGCCGGGCTCGTGGGACCACGCCAGGGAGCCCAACGCCCGCGAACTGGCCGCCACCACGCTGCTCGCCCTCGACCTGACCGAGGCGTCGGTCAAGATCCGCAGCGGCCCGCCTGCGGACGACGACGAGGACGTCGCCGCAGGGACCGCCTGGGCAGGCGTGCTGCCCGTGCGCAGCCAGTGGGGCGCCCCGGAACCCTGCCCGCTGCTGCCCGAGGACATCGCCGTGCCGGAGCACGTCACCAACCGCGGCTGGTAGGACGATCTCGGGCATGGGCACGCCTTTGTTGCGCGGGGCGCGCGAAGGTACGTGACTGCGCAGCAGTCCTTGGCTGGGGTGCGCGGCCGTGTCATATCGCCATCGACCGGGGTGCTGGGGCGCCTCCGTCGTGACCATCTCCGTAGGCGTGCCAGGCGGTGGTCAAGCGGTGTACCGCTTCGCTCAGCGTGTCCGGGGTAGCAAGGAAGTGGATTCGGATGAATTCCTTGCTACCCCCTGAGGCATCCAGTCCGCTGCCGGGCAGCACGGCGACGCCGTGGCGGAGGGCCGTCTGCGAGAAGGAGTCCCCGTCGCCGTGCGGGAGCCGCACCCACAGGGTCTGACCCCCGGTGACGGGTGGGGCCTGCCATTGCGGCAGCCGTCGTGCCAGTTCGGCACGCAGGTGGTCATGGCGGGTCTGGCGGTCTGCCGCGATGTCCTGACACAGGCCTTCCAGGCGGGGTAACAGGTAGGCAGCGGCGAGTTGTGCTGGGAGGTTCCCGCCGAGATCGTGAACCGCTCGAAGCCTGGCGAGGCGGTCGATGACGCGCCGTGCGGCTCGTATCCAGCCGATGCGGAGCCCACCCCAGACGCTCTTGCTGAGCGAGCCCACTGAGACGACCGTTGCGCCGAACGCGGCGACAGGAGGGGGTATTCGCTGCCCGGGAAAGGCCAGGTGGGCGAGGACTTCATCGTCGATGAGCAGCACGTCGGCATGGGCGGCGGCCACTGCGAGCCGTCGGCGCAGCAGCGACGGCAGTACCGCGCCGGTTGGGTTGTGGTGGGTGGACACGAGGTAGGCGAGGTCCGGGCCGCGAGCAGCACGGGCCGCCGATTCGAAGCCGTCCAAGCCGACCGGAAGCGTCTGCAAGGACGCGGTCTGTTCGCGGAACGCCTCCAGCGCGCCGGGATAGGTGGGTGCCTCGACGACTACCGTGCCGCCGGGCTCGACGAAGGCGCGGGCCAGCAGGGAGAGAGCCTGCTGTCCGCCGTTGGTGATGAGGACCTGATCAGGATCGGTCGGTAGCCCACGGTGCGTGTAGTGGTCGGCGACAGCACGGCGCAGTTGCCAGAGGCCCGATGGGTGGTACCCGATGTCGCTCGTGATCGTGGCCAGCTGGGACAACGCCCGCTCGTAAGCCGACAGCAGGATCGGCGGAGGCGAGGCGGGTGCGGCGCACGCCAGGAGAATCACGTCATCGTCCTGGGGTTCCAGCAGGTGGAGGAAAACCGGCGAGCCTGTGGTCGGCCGAGGCTCAGGACGTGACGGCCCAGCCACGCGGGTACCGCTTCCCTGACGCCGAATGATCCGGCATTCCACGCGCAGCTGTTCATACGCGGCCACGACGGTCCCGCGCCCTACCGCGAGCGCGGACGCGAAGGCCCGATCAGGTGGCAGTGCAGTGCCGGGCGGCAGCTCACCCTCGTCGATGAGGCGCCGCAGCTGCGCGGCGAGAAGGAGGTACAGCGGTCCACGTCCGGCCGACCACCGGCCAAGGCGGTCAGTCAGCTCGGCTGGGGCAATCGACATGAGCGAGTTCTTTCGAGCCGGACGCGGCCAAGGCGAGTGGTTCGTTCGGAGGACCAATTGTGGCATGTTGGCTCTGTCACCTGGCCACGATGACATCGAGGATTCGTGGCATGACCACACGACATGAGGACCTGCGGCCTCTTGCCGCGGTATCGGTGCCCGAGGCCATTGCCGCACTCCCCGGGGCCTTCCAGCAGCACAACCTGGCGATGGTGAATGACACGACCGTCGTGCGCCTCGCACGGCTGGAAGGCGAGTTCCCCTGGCACTACCACGACGAGGACGAGCTGTTCTTGTGCTGGGACGGCAGCTTTGAGATCCAGCTGGAGGAACGGGACCCGGTGGTGCTGAAGGCCGGCGAACTGTTCGTCGTCCCCAGAGGGATGCAGCACCGCCCAGTTGCCGAGGGAACCGCCCACGTCCTGCTCATCGAGCACCCGGACACCAAGCAGTACGGGAGCTGACGCACGCGGCCGACGATGCCCTGCCGACGCGGCTACGCAGCGGGCAGCGCCGCCCTTTCTTCATGCGGGGAACAGCGGGTCGCTCGCCCAACGGAGCCGGAGCCCCGCCAAACGGAGCCGGAGCCCCTCCCAACGGAAGAACCCCACCCAGTAGAGAAACCCCGCCCACCTCAGGGGGCCGTGCCCTTGGCCAGTCTATCGGCGATCCCGATCGAGGCCGCCGAACCACGGCCGCCTGTGGATGGCGCGACCGGTTGTGCACAACTCGGGCGACCTGCCCGCCGGATCAGCCCCAGTCCCAGTGCATCCGGTAGAGGCCGGGCGCCAGGTCGATGTGGGCGGCGTGCGCGATGTTCGCCGAGCTGATCCACGCCTCCCGCAGGTCCTCCTCGCGGCCGGCCGGGGTGTCCATGCGGCTGGAGTAGCACCGCGCGGGCACGGCCTCCTCCGCGAAGTGCACCTCGATCACGTACTGGTGTGTCGGCAGCTGGAACGCGCGGTGGTAGACGTTGTCCGGCTCGACGTCGCCGAGGTCGACCTCGTACTCCAGGATCGTGGTGTCGCCCTCGGCGAGCACCCGGTCAAGGGCCAGCTCGGCGACGGTGAACGAGCGTTCCTGGTCGCAGCGAACGCGCCCGAGCCGGCAGTACCGCGTCGAGGAGATCGCCGGCGGCCGGCCAGGTGTGTCACCCCGGAACACCACGAACGTCCGGCTGATCCGGTCCTCCTCGGCGCGCACCACCTCGCGCACCCGCAGCTGCCGCTGCGTGCGGTCCGGCCCGAGGTGCAGCGACTCGTGCAGGCTCAGCCTGCGCAGCGGGTTGATCGGCGGCGCCTGGAGCCACTGCATGAGCGGCCCGACCACGCCGGGCCGGTCCCACATCTGCTCCATCCGCACGCTGCCGGAGGCCGGCGCCACCCAGCGTCCGCGCGGCCGCCTCGGCCCGAGCAGGTCGCGCAGGGCGCCGCGCGGCAACCCGAGCACGTCCTCGAGGACCCGCACGCCGCGCAGCGAGTCCGGGCGCTCCGGCCGGCTGCGGCCGGTCTTCCAGTAGCTCAGGGTCGTCGTGCTGACGTGCACCCCGACCTGCGCCAGCCGGTGTTGCAGGCGTTGCAGGCTCAGCCCGCTCGCCTCGACCGCGAGGGTCAGCGCGCGGGAGAACGGCCCATGGGCGAGCGCCTCGTCCAGCTCCTGCTGCGCGTTGGGCGCACGCAGCGACGCCCCGGCGGCCTGCACCTTGCGGAGTGTCATCCACCACGCCGCCGCCCGCAAGGCCCATTAGTCGGACCCGGTCGACGAGCGCGGCAACAGAGTTGAAGTTAAAGTCTGTTGACATCACATTATTTACGTTTTGCCTCGCACTTCTCCCTCATTTCGCCCGGGCGGATTAACGTCCAGTTCACCGCGCCGGGTCCGGACGAGAAAGAAAGGAACGGGCCGCGCGGATCGACTATCCCGCCCTGCGAACAAAGGGAGATCGATCAGTATGAGGACATTAGCCGCGGCGCGCGTCATCAGCGCCGCACTACTGGTGGCCGGCGCGGGCGCGACCCTCGCGCTGCCGACCGCCGCCGCCGCTCCTGGCACGGCGGCCACCCCCGCGACCGTCCGCGCCTGCGGCGACACTCTGCCGGGACGCGCCCGCTGCCTGGCACTCGAGCGCACGGATGTGCACGGCGGCCTCGGCGTGCACGCGGCCGCGGCCCCGTCCGGGTACGGCCCTTCGGACATCCAGTCCGCCTACCAGCTGCCCGCCGGGGGCGACGGCGTGACCGTTGCCATCGTGGACGCCTACGACGACCCGAATGCCGAGTCCGACCTCGCCGTCTACCGCAAGCAGTACAACCTGCCCGAATGCAGCACCGCGAACGGCTGTTTCCGCAAGGCCGACCAGCGCGGCGGCACCGGCTATCCGACCGGCGACTCCGGCTGGGGCGCGGAGATCAGCCTCGACCTCGACGCGGTGTCGGCGGCCTGCCCCAAGTGTCACATCCTGCTGGTGGAATCCGACGACAACAACAATCCCAATATGTACGCGGCCGTCAATGAGGCGGCCAAGCTCGGCGCGAAGTTCATCTCGAACAGCTGGAGCAGTTCCGAGAGCTCGAGCCAGACCAGCGACGACGAGACCTACTTCAACAAGCCAGGCGTGCTGCTCGCGTTCGCAACCGGCGACAGCGGCTTCAACGGCGGCACCCAGTACCCGGCGTCGTCCAAGTACACGCTGGCCGTCGGCGGCACCTCGCTGAACCACTCCTCCGGCACGCGGCCCTGGTCCGAGTCGGCGTGGAGCGGCGCGGGCTCCGGCTGCTCGGCCTACGAGACGGTCCCGTCCTGGCAGCAGAACTCGCACACCAGCTGCGCAAAGAAGGCCAACTCGGACATCTCGGCGGTGGCCGACCCGCAGACCGGCCTCGGCATCTACGACAGCTACGGCAAGAGCGGCTGGCTGGTCTACGGCGGCACCAGCCTGGCGACGCCGCTGGTCGCCGCCATGTACGCGCTGGCCGGCACCCCCGGATCGAACGACAACCCGGCGTCCTACCCGTACGCGCACACCGACCAGCTCAACGACGTGACCGGCGGCAACAACGGCAGCTGCGGGGCGCCCATGTGCTCGGCCGGCACCGGCTGGGACGGCCCGACCGGGCTGGGCACCCCCAACGGCGTCGGCGCGCTGAAGCCCGGTGGCGGCAACCCACCGCCGAGCGACGTGACGGTGGCCAACCCCGGCGACCAGACCAGCGCGGTCAACAAGTCGGTGTCGCTGAACAACAGCGCCACCGGCGGCACGACCCCCTATCAGTGGTCGGCAAGCAGCCTCCCGACCGGCCTGTCCATCGACGCGAGCACCGGCACCATCACCGGCACGCCGACCACAGAAGGCACATCGAAGGTCACCGTCACGGCGAAGGACAGCGCGGGCAAGACGGGCAGCGCGACCTTCAACTGGACGATCAGCAAGGGCGACAGCGGCCCGGTGACCGTGGCCAACCCAGGCACCCAACTCAACTTCTCCGGCGACCAGGTGTCGCTGGACAACAGCGCCACCGGCGGCACGGCCCCCTACCAGTGGTCGGCAACCGGCCTCCCAACCGGCCTGTCCATCGACGCGAACACCGGCACCATCACCGGCAGCCCAACCACAGGCGGCACCTACACGGTGACGCTCACCGCCAAGGACACCGCCGGCACGACCGGCTCAACCACCTTCACCTGGTGGACCTGGGCCTTCTAACCACCCCACCCAACCCACCCCTGCCCCACCCTCTACCAACCCTCCCAACCTCCCAACCTAACCTTTTGCCCCCAATGCCGATCACGCCTCGGCATTGGGGGCAAACCGTCAACTGTGATTCAATTCCACCAGATCGGTTATTGCATTCCCGCTCTTACCCACAGATTCGCCGCCAATTCATGGTGCGGCCACGAACCGGCTAGTCCACTGCCGAATCCTCGTCTACGTTGTGGCCAGGCTCACAATCAGGAGGAATTCATGCGAATCGGCAGAATGACGAGCCTGCTCGTGGCCGCCGTCGGTGCGGCCGGCCTGCTCGGCGGCTCGGTCGCGGCGGCCGCCGAACAGCCCTTGGCGCTGGCCTCGGTCCCGCGACCCGACCACGTCGTCGTTCTCGTGATGGAGAACCACTCCTACAGCCAGATCATCGGCAGCTCGTCGGCGCCGTACCTCAACTCACTGGCCAACGCCGGGGCGAAGTTCACCAAGTCGTTCGCGGTGACGCACCCGAGCGAGCCGAACTACCTCGCGCTGTTCTCCGGCTCCACCCAGGGCGTCACCGACGACTCCTGCCCGCACACCTACACCTCGGCCAACCTCGGCAGCGAACTGATCGGGGCGGGCGCCACGTTCGCCGGCTATTCGGAAAGCATGCCGTCCGACGGTTACACCGGTTGCACCAGCGGCAAGTATGCCCGCAAGCACAACCCATGGGTCAACTTCAAGAATGTCCCCGCCTCTTCCAACCTGCGCTACACCCAATTCCCAACCAATTTCGCGGCGCTGCCCACCGTGTCGTTCGTCGTGCCCAACCTCTGCAACGACATGCACGACTGTAGCGTCGCCACCGGCGACAAATGGGTCAAGGCGAATCTAGACGGCTACGTGCAGTGGGCGAAAACGCACAACAGCGTCCTCGCGGTGACCTTCGACGAGGACGACAGCAGCGCGAGCAACCAGATTCCCACCATCTTCAGCGGCCAGCACGTCAAGGCCGGCAGCTACGCGGAGCGCATCACGCACTACTCCGTGCTGCGCACCATCGAGGACATGTACGGCCTGGCCTGCACCGGAAGCGCGTGCGCGGCCACGCCGATCACCGACACCTGGCAGTAGGTCAGGACGAGCCGTGGGTCCGTGGCGCCGCGCCGCGCTCCGGGCCCACGGCGCGGGGGCCGTCGACCGGGTCGAAGCGGTAGGACGTCATGCGCCGCTCGGCGCGGTAGACGTGCAGCGTGACGGCGGGATCCGGGCCCTCGTTGCTGACCTGGTGCACGTAGTTCGGGCCGAACACCCTGGACTGGCCCGCGACGACCCGATGCAACACCTCGACCGCCCGCCCGGCGCCGTCGGTGTGCGCCACAAGCTCCGTCAACGCGCCGCTGACCACGGTGAACGCGCCGGACTCGCCGCCGTGGTCGTGCAGGTCGGTCTGCTGGCCGGGCAGCCAACTCATCAGCCAGACCTCCTGCTCCTCGGTGCGCTCCACGAGCGCGGAGAAGCGGGTGTCCGGGTCGTAACGAAGGAGATGCGCCCACCGCTGGCGCTCCTGGGCGAACCGCGCGGCAACGAGCGCGGGATGCGACACGGCCCGCGCAGCGGGCAGGGCAACAGTGTTTTCGGGAACGGCGAACATGAGCTGGAATGTCCTCACGAGGTCACGAGCAGTAGCCGGCACCAAGGCCGGCCCGGTCTCAAGTGATCAGGCGATCGGACACAGCGCGCTCGCGACCCGACGAAGGTCGATGTGACCCCGTCCCACGATCATCGCGCGCAGCAACACGTCAGCCACCCAACCACCCAACCCCACCCCGGTCAACGCCGTCCCACCCAATGAACCCAACCTCACCCAATAGAGCCACCCACCGCCCCAGTAACGGCGCGGGCCCACACGTGCCGGGTGGTGACGCCCCACACTCCGCGCACCACACCCCACGCCCCACACCCCGCGAGCGGGAACCCCCGACCTCGCCCCAGCTATCCACAACCCACCCGTTATCCACAGGCCGCCCCACGCCACCCGCCCGCACGGCCGCAGGTGGCTACGCTGGCCAAGGGCACGTCCCCCAGGGTGGGTGGGGTATTTCCACAGGTGGGCGACCCACATTTCGCGCCAGCACCCCACACTCCACGTCCGGCGCCTCGCGCCCCGCGTCTTCAACTTTGTGACGGCGCGGGCCCACGCGTTTTTCCACTTTGTGGCGGTGCGGGGTGTGCGAGTTCGCCGTCGGTCCCTGGAGGCGCAGGAGGGTCGACGGAGCGAAGCGGAGTCGGCCCGAGAAGCTGAAGGGGCCGACTTGAGGNNGCCGAGCGAAGCGAGGCCCAAAAACACAGGTAGCTCAGAAACCGGCAGGGAGCTAAGCGAGTCGCCGGCCGGGGCTTTTGTGCGTCCCACCCAAAGCGAGTCAGGCCAGCGCAGCCAGCGCTCCCGTTACGTCCCCGACCAGATCCGCCGTGTCCTCGCAGCCGGCCGACAATCGCACCAGCCCCTCAGGCACCGGGTCGCCCCACTGCGCCCGCCGGTCCAGGCTGCTGTGCAGCCCCCCGAAACTGGTCGCCGCGACCACCAACCGACTCTCCGCAAGAAACGCATCCACGGCCGCCACCGACGGCAGCTCGAACGTGAGCACCCCACCGAACCGGCGCATCTGCCGCGCGGCCGCCTCGTGCGCGGGATCTTCCGCCGCCCCCGGCCAGCGCAGGCCGGTCACCGCGGGATGCCCGGACAGTGCCTCGTGCAACGCGGCCGCGTTCGCCGCCTGCCGAGCCAGCCGCAGATCCAGCGTGCCGAGCCCGCGATGCGCCAGCCACGCCTCAAACGGCCCCGGAATCGACCCCGCCCTGGTGCGGGCGGCGCGCAACTCCTCAGCCAACGCAGAGTCGGCCACGCTGACATGCCCAAGCAGCACATCGCTGTGCCCGGCAAGCGCCTTGGTGTCACTGGCCACTGAGATGTCCGCGCCCAACGACAACGGCAGCTGACCCAACGGCGTCGCCGTGGTGTTGTCGACCGCGACCAGCGCGCCGGCCTCGTGCGCCCGCTCGGCCAGCGCCGCGATGTCGCACACGTCCAGCCCGGGATTGGACGGCGTCTCCAGCAGCACCAGCCGCGCGCCGTCGAACACACCCTCCGGCCACGGCCCGGCCGTCGGCACCTCGCGGACGGTCAGCCCGAGAGCGGCAAGGTCGGCGGCCACGAACTGGCGCGCCACGAAGTAGCCGTCCGACGGCAGCACCAGCGTGTCGCCTGCGCGCAGCAGCAGCCGCAGCAGCGTCGAGATCGCCGCCATCCCGGACGGGAACAGCACGCAGTGGCCGCCGTCCAGCTCGCCGATGGCGTCCTCAAGCGCCCGCCAGGTCGGGTTGCCGCCCCGCCCGTAGAAGTCCTGCGCTGGCGGCTCGCCCGGCCCGGCCAGGTGGTAAGGCGCGGCGATCACCGGCCCGGCCAGGAACGGCCCGCCTGCCACCCGGTCCGCCTGGCCCGAGTGGACGCAGCGCGTGCCGTCGCCCCAGTGTCCCGCCGCGTCCGGCGACGCGGTCACGACCACTCCGCCTTCCGCTCGCGGCCGAGCAGTGCCGCGGCCATCACGCGCGCGTCCATGCCCTCGTGGCAGACGCGGTGCACGCCGTCGGCGATGGGCACGTCGACGCCGCTGCGCGCGGCCAGCTCCCGAATGGACGAACAGGATTTCACGCCCTCGGCCACCTGGCCGTGCGCCGCCTCCTGCGCCTGCGCGAGCGTGTCGCCCCGGCCGAGCCGTTCGCCGAACGACCTGTTGCGGGACAGCGGCGACGCGCAGGTGGCCACCAGGTCGCCCAGCCCGGCGAGCCCGGCGAACGTCAACGGGTCCGCGCCGAGCGCGGCGCCGAGCCTGGCCGTCTCCGCCAGTCCCCTGGTGATGATCGACGCCATCGTGTTGTCGCCGAAGCCGAGCCCGGCGGCCATGCCGCAGGCGAGCGCGATCACGTTCTTGCACGCGCCGCCCAGCTCGCAGCCGATCACATCCGTGTTGGTGTAGGGGCGGAAGTAGCCGGTCGAGCACGCATGCTGGAGCTCCACGGCCCGGTCGTGGTCGGTGCACGCGATGACCGTCGCGGTGGGCTGTTCGGTGGCGATCTCCATGGCCAGATTGGGGCCGGACACCACGGCAACGTGCGCCTCGTCCACCCCGGCGACCTCGCGGACCACCTCGCTCATCCGCCGCAGCGTGCCGAGTTCGACGCCCTTGGCGAGGCTCACCAGCGTCGCGTCGACCGGCAGCAGGTCGCGCCACGCACCCAGGTTCGCCCGCAACGTCTGGCTGGGCACCGCGAGGACGACGGCCTGCGCGTCGGCCAGCGCGGCCTCGGCGTCGGTCGTCGCGGTGAGTCCACTAGGGAGCGTCACGCCAGGCAGGTAGCCGGGGTTGGCCCTGTCCCGCACGATCGACTCGGCGATCTCGGGCCGCCGCGCCCAGAGCACGACGTCGCGACCGGCGTCGGCCAGCACCTTCGCAAACGCAGTGCCCCAGGATCCTGCGCCGAGCACGGTGATCCGCTGCATACCCATCTCAGACTTCGCCCTTTTTCGCGTCGCCCTTTTCCGCCTCGCCCTTCGAGGTCTCACCCTTCGAGACTTCGCCCTCCGCAGCCTCGCCCCTCGAGGCCTCACTCTTCTTGGCACTAGCCCGGTAGAAGCCCTCAGGCGCTGGCTCCTCACGAACCTCAGCCAGCAGCTCCTTCACCTGTCCCATCAGCAGATCCGTCACCTCGCGCAGCAGCGCGTTGTTGAGCGGTCGCTCCCGGTAGGCGGACAGGTCGACCGGCTCGCCGACGCGCTGCACCACCAGTTTGCGCGGGAACGGCCGGAACTTCTTGTTGTACTGGTCGTAGATGTCCCGCGTGCCCCACCTGGCCGCCGGGATGACGGGCACGTCGTTCTCCAGCGCGAGCCGCGCGACGCCGGTGCGCGAGTGCATCGGCCAGCCGTCGGGGTCGCGGGTGATCGTGCCCTCCGGGTAGATCACCACGACCTTGCCGTCCCGCAGGGCCTGGTGCGCGTCGCGCAGGCTCTGCTGGGCGTCGGCGGTGCCCCGGTAGACCGGGATCTGGCCTGTCCCGATCAGGACCTTGCCGACCAGCGGGATCGTCCACAGGCTGTGCTTGGCCAGGAACCTCGGGATGCGGGTGTTCTTGTGCACGAACACCGCGTCGAAGACGGGGTCGAGGTGGGACACGTGGTTGTAGACGAGCAGCGCGGCGCCCGTGCGCGGAATCCGTTCGCCGCCGACGTTCCTGCGGCGGGCCAGCAGCGCGGTCACCGGATAGACGATGCTCGCGGCGAACCCGACCCAGAAGCCGCCCTTCTCCTTGGCCACGTGTTACTCCCTCTCTCCAGCCTGTGGTTCCTGTCTCGATCCGTAGGACAGGCGATCCGGCAAGAGTCTTCCCCTGCGGGGTCGGCCAGGTCCAGCGGGGCGGGTCGACGACCGTCACGTGCGGACGGAATCGGGCAGGATGGCCTGGTGCGCACGAAAGTGGACCTGGTGATCCCGGTCAAGGCACTTGGCAGGGCGAAGTCCCGCCTGGTCGGGGCGGCCGACGGCGGCGCGGGAGATCCGGACGCGCACGCCGCGCTGGCGCTCGCGCTCGCGTTGGACACGGCGACGGCGGCACACGCGGCCGATGTCGTGCGCCGCGTGGTGACCGTCACGTCGGATCCGGCCGTCGCGGCCGAACTGCGGGCCGTCGGCGTCGAGGTGCTGTCGGAGGAACGCCCGGAATCCGGTTTGAACACCGCACTGCGACTCGGCGCCGCGCTGCTGCGTGGGCGGGATCCGCGCTCGGTCGTCGGCGCGCTCCAGGCGGATCTGCCGGCGTTGCGCCCGGAGGAGCTGGCCGCCGCGGTGCGCGCCTCGGCCGGGCGGCGCGCGTTCTGCCCCGACCGGCAGGGCACCGGCACCACCCTCCTGCTGTCCGCGCCCGGCGGGGATCTCGGCCCGAGGTTCGGCGTCGGCTCGGCGGGCGCGCACCGGGACTCCGGCGCGGTGGCGCTGCTCGGGCCGTGGCCGTCGCTGCGTTGCGATGTGGACACCGAGGAGGACCTCGTGCTGGCCGGCGAACTAGGTCTCGGCTCGCACACCGCCGCCCGCCTGTGCCCGCTGTAACCCACAGCCCCACGGCTCCACCGCCCCACGAACCCACGAGCCGCACCCGCGAGACCTAGAATCGCGGCATGGACGAGCAGGCGACCGTGTACTCGGTGGCCGGCGACGGCTCCGTGACGCTGCTGCGGGACGACGGACTGCTCGTCGACGCCGATGCCGAGGCCGTCACCGAGGGTGGCTGGCGGACACTGCGGCAAGGCCAGCGGGTCGCGGTGCGCCGCTCGGCAGACGGCCGGGTCGTCTCGGTGTCCCGTCCGGTCTGAACCATTGACGCGTTGTTCACCTCATTGCCCGTCTTGCTCAGGGCAATGCTCGCGTTCGTGAGGAACAATGGCGCCCGTGAGCACCGACCGAAGCGACGACCGGGCGACGGCGCGAGCTGACAGCGCCGCCTCGCCGTCAACCACGCCCCGTAACGGCGGCGCCAGCCGACGACCTCGTCGCCCGTCCTCGGCGACCAGCGCGGCCGAGCGCAAGCCGTCCGGCGGCACCGCCGTCGCCGAGGTGGAGCCGGCCGGAGCAGCAGCCGGAGCCGCCGGAGCAGCGGGCGCAGCCGGGGCGAGGGCCGTGCCCTCCGCGCCGCCCGCGGCCACCAACGCGGACGCGGTCATCACGGATCTGCCGGACGACCGGTACTTCAACCGGGAGCTGTCCTGGCTCGACTTCAACGCCAGGGTGCTGGCGCTGGCCGAGGACGCCTCGCAGCCGCTGCTGGAGCGGGCGAAGTTCCTGGCGATCTTCGCGTCCAATTTGGACGAGTTCTACATGGTGCGGGTCGCCGGCCTCAAGCGCCGCGACGAGACCGGCCTCTCCGTGCGCAGCGCCGACGGGCTGACCCCGCGCGAGCAACTGGAGGCCATCGGGGCCAGGACCCAGGACCTGGCCGAGCAGCACGCCAGGGCGTTCCTCGACGACGTCCGGCCGGGCCTCGCCGAGCACGGGATCCGGATCGTGAGCTGGTCCGACCTCGACGACTTCGAGAAGCTGCGGCTGTCCAACTACTTCAGCGAGCGGGTCTTCCCGGTGCTGACGCCGCTCGCGGTCGACCCTGCGCACCCCTTCCCCTACATCTCGGGGCTGTCGCTGAACCTCGCGGTGACCGTGCGGGATCCGAAGGAGGGCGGCGAGCGCTTCGCGCGGGTCAAGGTGCCGGACAACGTGCCGAGGCTGGTGCGGGTCGAGGCGCAGCGCGGCAGCGAGACCGCGACCTTCCTGCCGCTGGAGGGCCTCATCGCGGCCCACCTCGACGAGCTGTTCTTCGGCATGGACGTGCTGGAGTGCCACGTCTTCCGAGTCACCCGCAACGCCGACCTCGAGGTCGAGGAGGACCGCGACGAAGACCTGTTGCAGGCGCTGGAGCGTGAGCTCGCGCGGCGCAGGTTCGGCCCGCCGGTCCGGCTGGAAGTGGCCGACGACATGACCGAGCACATGCTGGAGCTGCTGCTGCGCGAGCTGGAGGTGGACCCGCACGACGTGATGCAGGTGCCCGGCCTGCTCGACCTGTCCTGCCTGTTCCAGCTGCACGGCCTCGACCGCAAGCAGCTCAAGGACCCGCCGTTCGTGCCGGCGACGCACCCCGCGTTCGGGGAGCGGGAGACGCCCAAGAGCGTGTTCGCGACGCTGCGCGAGGGCGACGTGCTGGTGCACCACCCGTACGACTCGTTCTCCACCAGCGTGCAGCGGTTCATCGAGCAGGCGGCGGCCGACCCGCATGTGTTGGCCATCAAGCAGACCCTGTACCGCACCAGCGGCGACTCGCCGATCGTGGACGCGCTGATCGATGCGGCCGAGGCCGGCAAGCAGGTCGTCGCCCTCGTGGAGATCAAGGCGCGGTTCGACGAGCAGGCGAACATCAAGTGGGCGCGCACGCTGGAGAAGGCGGGCGTGCACGTCGTCTACGGGCTGGTCGGCCTCAAGACGCACTGCAAGACCTCGTTGGTGGTGCGGCAGGAGGGCTCCACGATCCGGCGGTACTGCCACATCGGCACGGGCAACTACAACCCGAAGACCGCGAGGCTGTACGAGGACATCGGCATCCTGACGGCGGAGCCGACCATCGGCGCGGACCTCACTGACCTGTTCAACAAGCTGACCGGGTACGCCAACCAGGAGCGGTACCGCAGCCTGCTGGTCGCGCCGTACGGGGTGCGGCGCGGCATCATCGAACGCATCGAGCGGGAGATCGAGTACGCGCGGCTCGGCCAGGAGGCCGGCATCCGCATCAAGGTGAACTCCCTGGTGGACGAGCAGGTCATCGACTCGCTGTACCGGGCGTCGCAGGCTGGGGTGCCCGTCGACGTCGTGGTGCGCGGCACCTGCTCGCTGAAGCCGGGCCTGCCTGGACTGAGCGAGAACATCCGGGTCCGGTCGATCCTCGGCCGGTTCCTCGAGCACTCGCGGATCATCCACTTCGTCGGTGGCGAGGAGCGCTGGATCGGCAGCGCGGACATGATGCACCGCAACCTGGACCGCAGGGTCGAGGTGGAGTTGCAGGTGACCGACCGGCGGTCCGTGCCGCAGATCGACGCGATCCTGGACTCCGCGCTGGACCCAGCGACCCGGTGCTGGGTGCTGCACTCCGACGGCGAGTGGGTGGCGTCCCCGGCGGACGGCACCCGCGTGCGCGACCACCAGGTGGAGTTGCTGCGCCTGCACCGGGCACTGGGCTGACGGCGGCAGGCGCGGCGGATCAGGCTCATGGCACAGCAACTCCCGGAGGCGGGACTCATGGTTGGCGAGGCGCGACCGCCGGCAACGGCGGGGACCCCCGAGACCGTCGGCAGGGACCGGATTCCGGCCGCGGGAGCCGTCCTGTGGCGACCGGGGCCTGACGGCGGTGAGCCCGCCGTTGCGGTGGTGCACCGCCCCCGCTACGACGACTGGTCGCTGCCAAAGGGAAAGCTCGACAGCGGGGAGACCGTGCCGGCGGCGGCCGTGCGGGAAGTGACGGAGGAAACAGGCTGCACGGCCGTGCTCGGGCCCTTTCTCGGCCGGGTGGAGTACCCGATCGTGCGGCGCGGTCGCGCCGCGACGAAGGTGGTCGACTATTTCTCGGCGCGCGCGACGGGCGGCGAGTTCGCGGTCAACGACGAGGTGGACGAACTCCGTTGGCTGCCCGTGCCCGAGGCCGCGGCACTGCTTAGTTATCCGCACGATCGCGGCGTGCTCGCCGAATTCGCCGCCCTGCCCAGGGACACCCGGACATTGCTGCTGACGCGGCACGCGAAGGCTGGCAAGCGGGAGCACTGGGCCGGGGACGACGAGCTGCGCCCGCTGAGCCCGGCGGGGAGGCGGCAGGCCGAGGCGCTGCGCGGCCTGCTGCCGTTGTTCGGCGCGGACCGGGTGCATGCGGCGCCGAGGGTGCGCTGCGTACAGACCGTCGAGGGGCTGGCCGAGGATCTCGCGGCGCCGGTCGTCCGCGAGCCGCTGCTGTCCGAGGAGGGCTACTGGCCCAACCCGGAAATCGGTGCGGCCAGGCTGATGGACATCCTGGCCGGCGGCGGGGCGCCGGTGGTGTCCAGCCAGGGCGGCGTTATCCCGCACCTCGTCACGGAGCTGGCCCGGCGCGGCGGCCTCGACCTCGGCACGATCGCCTGCAAGAAGGGCAGCGTATGGGTGCTGTCCTTCGCCGCCGGTCACGCGGTGTCCAATTCGGACGGAGTGCCCCAATTGGTGGCCGCGCACTATCTGCCGAGCCCTCTCCCGGCCCCGGCGATGCGCGCCTGAGCCGCACCGCGCGACGGTGTCGGGCACAACGGTATTCGGTGCGCCGGCATTCGGCTCGGCGGGATTCGAGGCTGCGGGATTCGGCTCGCTGGGATGAGAGCCGTGTAGGGATTCCGACGCTCGCGTCGGCTACCGGGAGCTGGCCGGCGTTTTGGGCCTCGACCGGGTCTTTGGGCTCGGCTGGCTCTTTGGGCCTCGACCGGGCATCTACCGCGTGTCGGCTGACTGTCGGCTAATCAGTCTCGGACAGCGCTTGGGCCCATGGTGCGTAGGGGATTCGCACCATGGGCCCAGAACGCTGCCGAACTAAGCGGGTACTACTTGGCCGCCGCCTTGCGGGTGGTGGCCTTCTTGGGCGCGGCGGCCTTGGCCGTCGTTGCCTTGGCAGCAGTCACCTTCTTGGCCGGAGCGGCCTTCTTGGCGGCGGCAGGAGCCTTGGCGGTCGTGGCCTTGGCGGTGGTCGCCTTGGCGGTGGTGGCCTTGGCCGCCGTCGCCTTCTTGGCGGCCGGAGCCTTGGTGGCCGGCTTCGCTGCTGCGGTGGTCTTACGAGCCGCAGGAGCCTTGGTGGCCGCAGCAGTCGCCCTGGTGCTGGTGCTCCGGGTGCTGGTGCTGCGGGTCGAGGCGGCACGCGTGCCAGCGGCACGGGTCGCCGGGGCGGTGCCCGCCGAGCGGGTGGTCGCGCGGGCGGTGGTGCCGGCGGAAGCCGACTTCGCCGCGGTCACACGGGGCAGCTTCTTGGCGCCGCTGACGACGTCCTTGAACGTCGAACCCGGGCGGAACGCGGGAACGTTCGTCTTCTTCACCTTGACCGTCTCGCCCGTACGCGGGTTGCGCGCGGTGCGGGCGGCGCGGGCACGCTTCTCGAAGACGCCGAAGCCCGTGATGTTGACCTTCTCGCCGCTGTTCACGTTGCGCACGATGACATCGACGATACCGTCGACCGCGGCACCCGCGATCTTCTTGTCGCCAAGGCGCTCGGCGAGCGCCTCGATGAGCTGGGCCTTGTTCACCGTCAGTCCCTCCCAGGACGCTCACGGCCCTAGTTGGGCCGACTTCCGTGCCACGGTAAGCCCAACAGAACAGAAATACCAATCGCCACGCCAGATTTTTCGTTGTGGCGTGGTCGATTCCGCTCTCTAGGGGGACAGATCGCCCCGTTTGGGAGGCCCGGGAGCGTCCCGGGGCCGCCGGATTCCCTGGCTGCGCGGGGAATCCGGCGGCGCCCATTCAGCCCGTCGAAACGGGTTCCGTGCTGGGCAGCCAGGAGGGCCGCCGCGCCTCGAAGTCGGCGATGGATTCGGCGTGCCGCAAGGTCAGGGCGATGTCGTCCAGGCCTTCGAGCAGCCGCCAGCGGGTGTAGTCGTCGATGCTGAAGGAGGCGGTGAAATCCTTGGCGCGAACAGTCTTCGCCGCCAGGTCGACCGTGACCTCCGTGCCGGGCTCGGTCTCCAGCAGCTTCCACAACAGTTCGATGTCGGATTGTTCGCACTGGGCGGCGAGCAGGCCCTGCTTTCCCGAGTTGCCCCGGAAGATGTCCGCGAACCTGGCGGAGATCACCACCCGGAAGCCGTAGTCGGCCAGCGCCCAGACGGCGTGCTCCCTGGAGGAGCCGGTGCCGAAGTCGGGGCCGGCGACCAGGACGCTGCCCGCGCGGTAGGGCTCGGCGTTGAGCACGAAGTGCTCGTCCCCGCGCCAGGCGGCGAACAGGCCGTCCTCGAAGCCGGTGCGGGTGACCCGCTTCAGGTAGACCGCCGGGATGATCTGGTCGGTGTCCACGTTGGACCTGCGCAGCGGGACCCCGACGCCGGTGTGCGTGGTGAACGGTTCCATGACTTGAGCCCTCCTCAGGACAGGTCGGCCGGCGAGGACAGGCGTCCCCGGACGGCGGTGGCGGCGGCGACGAGCGGGGAGACCAGGTGGGTTCGGCCGCCCTTGCCCTGCCTGCCCTCGAAGTTGCGGTTGGAGGTGGACGCGCTGCGCTCCCCCGGCTTGAGCTGGTCGGGGTTCATGCCAAGGCACATCGAGCAGCCCGCGGCCCGCCACTCGGCGCCCGCGGCGAGGAAGACCTCGTGCAGGCCCTCGGACTCCGCCTGCACGCGCACCCGCATCGAGCCGGGCACCACCAGCATCCGGACGCCGTCGGCC
The DNA here is from genome assembly GCF_008386585.1 of Solihabitans fulvus. GTDB lineage: Bacteria > Actinomycetota > Actinomycetes > Mycobacteriales > Pseudonocardiaceae > Solihabitans > Solihabitans fulvus. The sequence goes on along the minus strand of NZ_VUOB01000065.1, from coordinate 34,756 downwards.
ACCTGGTGGCCGCGCAGCACGTCGGCGGCGGCGCGCAGGTCCTCGATCCGGCCGTTGGTGCAGGAGCCGAGGAAGACGGTGTCGACCGCGATCTCGCGCAGCGGGGTGCCGGGGACCAGGTCCATGTAGGACAGGGCCTTCTCGGCGGCGACCCGCTCGTTCTCGTCCGCGATGGCCTCGGGGTCGGGGACGAGCGCGGACAGCGGGAGGCCCTGGCCCGGGTTGGTGCCCCAGGTGACGAACGGGGCCAGGTCGGCGGCGTCGATGCGGACCTCGGCGTCGAACTCGGCGTCGTCGTCGGTGCGCAGGGTGCGCCAGTAGTCCACCGCCGAGTCCCAGTCCGCGCCCTGCGGGGCGTGCGGGCGGCCCTTGAGGTAGGCGAAGGTGGTGTCGTCCGGGGCGATCATCCCGGCGCGGGCGCCCGCCTCGATCGACATGTTGCAGACGGTCATCCGCGCCTCCATGGAGAGGGCGCGGATCGCGCTGCCGCGGTACTCCAGGACGTAGCCCTGGCCGCCGCCGGTGCCGATCCGCGCGATGACGGCGAGGATGAGGTCCTTGGCGGTGACGCCGGCCGGGAGCGTGCCGTCGGCGCTGTCGATGGTGATGGCCATCGTCTTGAAGGGGCGCAGCGGGAGCGTCTGGGTGGCCATGACGTGCTCGACCTCGGAGGTACCGATGCCGAAGGCGAGCGCGCCGAACGCGCCGTGCGTCGAGGTGTGGCTGTCGCCGCAGACCACCGTCATGCCGGGTTGGGTGAGGCCGAGCTGCGGGCCGACCACGTGCACGATGCCCTGCTCGGCGTCGCCCATCGGGTGCAGCCGGACGCCGAACTCCGCGCAGTTGCGGCGAAGCGTCTCGACCTGGGTGCGCGAGACGGGGTCGGCGATCGGCAGCTCGATGTCGGTGGTCGGGACGTTGTGGTCCTCAGTGGCGATGTGAAGGTCGGGGCGGCGGACCTTGCGGCCGGCCAACCTCAGGCCGTCGAACGCCTGTGGGCTGGTGACTTCGTGCACAAGGTGGAGGTCGATGTAGAGCAGATCCGGCTCCGCGCCGGTTCCCTGGCGCACCGTGTGCGCCTCCCACACCTTCTCCGCGAGCGTGCGGCCCATCGCTTCTCCGCTCCTGCCAATCGAGGTTTTCTCGGCGTTTTCTCGTCGTCTTCTCGGCCAGGTCGTGTCGGGTCTCGCCGAGGTCGTGATCAGGTCTCGATCCCAAGGTCTGGACTTCCCATATGTCGGGAAGTTAGTATCGAGACGTGGGACAGCATAGCGGGATCGGCGTGCTGGACAAGGCGGTAGCCGTGTTGAACGCCGTAGCGAAAGATCCATGTGGGCTCGCCGAGTTGTGCAATCGAACCGGCCTGCCAAGAGCGACCGCGCACCGGTTGGCGGTCGGACTGGAGGTGCATCGGCTGTTGCGCCGAGGGGCCGACGGTCGGTGGCGGCCGGGTGCCGCACTGGCCGAACTGGCCGGTGGGGCAACGGATCCGCTGCTCGACGCGGCGTCGTCGGTGCTGCCTCGGTTGCGCGACATCACCGGGGAGAGCGTGCAGCTGTATCGGCGGGACGGCATGCAGCGCGTGTGCGTCTCGTCGGCCGAGCCGCCCAGTGGCCTACGCGACACTGTGCCTGTTGGCGCGCGACTGCCCATGACTGCGGGCTCCGGCGCAAAGGTCCTGGCCGCATGGTCGGACGCCGCGACGCAGCGTTCCCTGTTGGCCGACGCGGTCTATGGCGAACGGACGCTGCTCGAGGTGCGCAGGCGCGGCTGGGCGCAGAGCGTCGCCGAACGGGAACCGGGAGTGGCGAGCGTTTCCGCGCCCGTACGGGACAGTTCGGGTGCGGTGGTCGCTGCCGTGTCGGTGTCGGGACCGATCGATCGGATGGGACGACGCCCAGGTGCCCGCTGGGCCGCGGATCTGTTGGCGGCTGCGGAGGCGTTGCAGTCGCGGCTGTGAGGCGTGTGGTGGGGGTGTGAGGGGTTCGTAGTGGGTGGTGCGGGTGGTGGTTGGTGCGGGTGCTGTTGGTGCGGGTGGTCGGGGTAGTTGGGGTGGTTGCGGAGATGTTGCGGAAATGTTGCGGTGGTGGGGCGTGAGAGGCCGTGGTGTGGCGGTCTTGTGGGGCTGCGGTGGTGCGGGCGGGTGGTTGCGTTGAGGGATGCGCGGGAGTGCGATGGCACGGCAGTCCCGTGGGGCCGCGGTGGTGTGGGCGGCTGGTCGCGTTGAGGGATTAAGAGAATGTCCTCGCCGGACGGGCAGGTCACCAGGATGGTGTTGGAGTGCGGGAGCGCGCCTGTTGAGCAGGTGGTTGCGTGAGGGTGCGCACCATCCCGTATGACCGCCTGAGGCAACCACACGCGTCAAGGGGGCAGTTCCAGCGGATGGTGCCAGAGCGCGGGATGTGCCCCCTTGACCCGCGCGGTTGGGCTACGCCCGGTCATACGGGATGGTGCGAAGCCTCCCTATGTAGACAGACGACCATCGGCTCCCTGGCGGCACGCTGCGGTTCAGCGGTGAGGCCAGGTGAAGAGCACAGAGAGGCGGGAGAGGGGCAGGCGGAGGAGCACGTGCGGGAGGGGTTAAGACGGAGAGCAGAGGGCGGAGAGCAGTAGCGCGTGGTGGGTGGCGCGTGGCGGGGTGGCGGGGTGGCGGGTCACGCCGGCGCCGAGCAGAAACGGGAAGCCGTAGCGGTAGTGGCGAGCAAGTCACGCCAGCGCCAAGCGTGAGCGGGCTGCGGCAGCACCGACCGGAGCGGACGGTGTCAGCGTCAGCGAGGACGTGCGGCAGCGCTGGGCGGGAGCACGCCAGGCGGGACAGGAACCGTCGCGACAGCACCGAGCAGAAACAGACGAAGCCGAAGGCGAGCCACCCCGAGGTAGGCGCGAAGCCGAAAGCGAGCCCACCCAAGAGGCGCCAAGCCGTAGGCGAGCCCACTCGAGCAGCGAAGCCGAAGGCGAGCCCTACGCCCAAGTCACGAAGCCGAAGGCGAGCCACCCCGAGAGAGGCGCGAAGCCGAAGGCAAGCTTCACCGAAGTCGCGAAGCCGAAGGCGAGCCCACCGAAGCGAGCGAAGCCGAAGGCGAGCCCACCAACAGCGAAGGCCGCAGGCCGAGCAGGGGGTCCGGGGGGCGAAGCCCTCCCGGCTGGGGGTCTGGGGGGCTCGGCCCCCCAGTGTAAATGCGAAAAGATCCCCGTCTGCGTAAGCAGACGAGGATCTCCTCGATCTTGTAGCCCCGACGGGATTTGAACCCGCGCTACCGCCTTGAGAGGGCGGCGTCCTAGGCCGCTAGACGACGGGGCCTTGGTTGCAGAAGAACTGTATCAGATTGGATTTCGTTCTTCCAAACCGCTGGGGTACCAGGACTCGAACCTAGACTAACTGAACCAGAATCAGTCGTGCTGCCAATTACACCATACCCCATTGGCTTTCCGATCAACGCTCCGGCTGGGCCGTCCCGCTGTTCGTGCTGCCGAAGAAAGATACTAGACCAGGTGCCCGCTCGAATGGAAATCGGGCCCCCGGCAGCGCTCGGCGAGCCCGTCGGGAGGCGGCCTACCAGGTCAGACGGACACCCCGGACAGCTCGCAGATCAGCAGCTCAGGCAGCTCGGCGAGACTGCTGATGGCCTTGATCCCGTCGGGGAGCGAACCGTCCTGCGGGCCGTGCCGGTTGAGCCACACGCCGCGCATGCCGGCGTCTCTGGCGCCGATCGCGTCGGCGTGCAGGCGGTCGCCGACGTGGACGGTTTCGGTCGGTGCGACGCCTAGCCCGAGGCACGCCGTGTGGAAGATCACTGGGTCGGGCTTCGCCGCACCCACCTCGCCGGCGATCAACACATGATCGAAGTACTCGGCCAGTCCGAGCGAGGCGATCTTCACTCGCTGGTGGTGACCTGAGGCGTTGCTCACGGCCGCGATGGGCAGACCCGTCGCCCGCAGCCAGTCCAGGCACGGCAGCACGTCCGCGAACAGCGTCCAGCCCTCCGCGAGCACGGCCTGCCGGCGCACCTCGCGCTTGGTCGCCTCACCTTGGTCGAGGAACTCCCCCAGCTCGGCGAAGAACGCCCGCGTGCGGATGTTGCGCATCGACGCGTAGTCCAGCTCCCCCGCGAGCAGCCGCGCACAGTGCTCGTCCGTGATCCGCTGCCACAACTCCCACGCCCCCGCGTGACCGACCATGTCGGTCAGGGCGGCTCGCGACGACGTCGTGTAGTCGACGAGCGTGTCATCGACATCCAGGCACACGGCGCGGATTTCTCGTGTCTTCTTCTCTTGGGCGAAAGCGGGGGATGGTGACGTCACCCCGCGAGGCTAGGCGGATACCCCCCTCCGGCGATGCGGCTAAGGAGGTGATTCTTTGAAATTCTGTCACGGTCAAGTTCGACACTGTTACCAAAACATGACTTGCACGCTCGCCCGTGCGCGTGACGCAATCGCCCGAACGAGCGGTCGCCACTTCGTCGCATCGTGAAATCGCGCGGTTCCTGATGGTGCAGAAGGCAACACGGCAGAATCGCTCGATTCCGGCAATGAACCAGTCGATGCGACCTGTCCACACACTTCGACTCGTGACCAGTCGCGTGGCATATGACCGAATCGGGACACCGCCCGGAACCGCTTGACCCCGCTGCGCTACGAGAGCATGCTCAGGTTATTCAACTACCGTTGAAATTTGGCCGACCCAGGGGGTTCTCATGGAGCGCACCACGTGCTGCGTAGTCGGCGGCGGACCCGCCGGCATGGTGCTCGGACTACTGCTGGCCAGGGCGGGTGTCGAGGTCACGGTGCTGGAGAAGCACGGCGACTTCCTCCGCGACTTCCGCGGCGACACCGTGCACGCCTCCACACTCACACTGCTGGACGAGCTGGGCCTCGGTCCGGCCTTCGCCCGCGTGCCGCAGCAGCTGATCGACAAGGCTCAGATCGTGCTGGACAGCGGCCCCGCCATGATCGCCGACCTGCGTCGGCTGCCCGGCCCGCACAAGCACATCGCGTTCGTCCCGCAGTGGGACTTCCTGGACGTCCTCGCGGACGCCGGCCGGGCCGAGCCGACCTTCACGCTCCGGATGAACACCGAGGTCACAGGCCTGCGCCGAGAACGGGGAGGCATCGCGGGCGTGCAGTACGTCGACACCTCGACTGGCGCGACCGGCGAACTGGCCGCCGACCTCGTGGTGGCCTGCGACGGCCGCCAGTCCCTGGTCCGCGAGCGCGCCGGGCTGCGGACCCGCTCCTTCGGCGCCCCAATGGACGTCTGGTGGTTCCGGCTCCCCCGCCACGACGGCGACCCGACCGGCGTGCTCGGCAGGTTCAGCACGGGCCGCGCCGCGGTGCTGCTCAACCGAGGCGACTACTTCCAGGTCGCCTTCCTGATCCGCAAGGGCGACGACCAGCGCCTGCGGGCCGCCGGGGTGGACGCGTTCCGGCGGGAGTTCGGCGAACTGGTGCCCTGGCTCGCGGACCGGGTCGACGCGGTCGGCTCGCTGGACGACGTGAAGCTCCTGGACGTCCGGCTGGACCGCCTGCCGCGCTGGCACACCGACGGGCTGCTCTGCGTCGGCGACGCCGCGCACGCCATGTCGCCCATCGGCGGGGTCGGCATCAACCTCGCGGTCCAGGACGCGGTGGCCGCCGCCCGACTCCTGGCCGCGCCGCTGCGCAGGGGCCGCGTGCGCACCGCTGAGCTGGCCAGGGTGCAGCGGCGGCGCTGGCTGCCCACAGCGCTTACCCAGGCCGTCCAGCGCGCCGCGCACACGCGATTCCTGAGCCCCACGCTGGACGGCGCGATCCCGCCGTCGACCGACGGTCGGGCGCCCGCGCCGATCCGGTTGCTCCAGCGCTTTCCGCTACTCCAGGGCATTCCCGCATACCTGGTGGCCATCGGGCTCCAGCCGGAGCACGCGCCCACATTCGCGAGGAGGAACGGCTGACGACGATTGGCTGCGGAGGGGAGGGGGCGATTGGTTGCGGAGGGGCGATTGGCTGCGGAGTGATGGCGGTGGCGATGATGGGGGTGATGCGATGGGGGCGGGCGGAGTATTGCGTTGCGGGGCGGTGGGTGTTATGGCGTTGTTCGGTGGTGTTAGTGGGAGTCGGGGGGGCGGGTTATGGGCCCAGCGCGTAATTGACGGATTCGCCGCTGAGTGCGATCGCTACGGCGTGCGCTCGGTCGCGCGCGCCTAGCTTGCGCAGAATTGCCTTCACGTGGGTCTTCACGGTGTCGGTGCTGATGAACAACCGTTCCGCGATCATGTGATTGTCCAGGCCCTTGGCCAGTTCGGCGAGGACGTCGAACTCGCGAGCGCTGAGCCGGCCTAGGGTCGCGTGCGGCAGCAGCCTGCCCGGCATGTCGGCGCGGAGGCCCAGCCGGGTGTCGATGACCGGCGGCGCGCCCCGCGTCACGCTGACGATGGTGGGCAGCAGCTCCTGGAGGGGCGTGGTCTTGAGCAGGTAGGCATCGGCGCCGGCGTCCAGCGCCGCCCTGGCCCACTGTGGGTTGTCCACCCCGGACAGGACGATGACGGGCGCCTCGGGCCGGTGCTGGACGGCGTCGTGCACCGTGCGCAGCGGCCCGGCGCCCGGCACGTCGACGTCGGTGACCACGAGGTCGATCAGCACCCCGCGCAGGCTGCGCAGCGCGTCGGCGACGGTGTGCGCGATGCCGACGACCCGGAACGCCTGCGTGCGGTGCAGCGAGATGCGCAGACCCTCGGTGACCAGCTGCGACGCGTCGACCAGCAGGACGCGCGTCGGCTCCGCCTCCGCCATCGGTCACCTCCGCGTGCCAGCCAGTCAGCTCGCCCGTTCCCGGGCACGTCGACCCGATGAAACACGCAAGTTACCGGTTGGTACGGCAGAGTGTGAGGGGAGTTACTCACCAGTTAGGTTTGTTGCTCCGACCGGCGGCAGGGGTGGGTGCGGTCTGTCTAGTGGGCAGCTACCGGGTTGCTACCGGGTTGCTTAGCGTGCCGATGCCTTCGACGGTGATCGACACCGTTTGGCCCGGCTTCATCGGCGCCACGCCGGCGGGCGTGCCGGTGAGAATCACGTCACCTGGGGTCAGCGTCATGATCCCGGAGATGAACTCGATCAGCTCGGGGATCTCGTGCAGCAGCAGCGAGGTGCGCGCGTCCTGCTTCACCTCGCCGTCCAGCTCGGTGCGGATCGCCAGGTCGGCCGGGTCAAGCTCGGTCTCGATCCACGGGCCGAGCGGGCAGAACGTGTCGTGCCCCTTGGCCCTGGTGAACTGCACGTCGGCGCGCTGCTGGTCGCGGGCGGTGACGTCGTTGGCGATCGTGTAGCCGAGGATGGTGCTAGCGGCGCGGGCCGCAGGGACGTCCTTGAACGGGCGGCCGTCGATGGTGCCGATCACCACGGCCAGCTCGCCCTCGAGGTCGACCTGCGCGGAGTCGGCCGGCAGCCTGATCGGCATGTTGGGGCCGACCACCGACGTCGGCGGCTTCAGGAAGATCAGCGGGTTGTCCGGCAGCGCGTTGCCAAGCTCCTCGGCGTGCGCGGCGTAGTTCCGCCCGACACCGATGATCTTGGGCGGCAGGATCGGCGCGAGCAGCCGCACGTCCGCGAGCGGCCAGCGACGGCCGGTGAGGTTCGGCTTGCCGAAGGGGTGTTCGGCGATCTCCTCGGCGACCAGGTCGTCACCCTCGCCGACGACGGAGACGAACGACAGGCCCTCGGGGTGGGCGATTCGAGCGATGCGCACCGGATCACCATAGCGAACGGGAGGCGCGGGGTCAGCTCGACGAACCGGTCCATTGTGGACTTGGCGCGGGGGGGTGATGGCTGGTCGGCTAGCGTGGTGGGTGTGAATCAGAAAAGCCGCCCTGAGCTGGTCATCTTCGACTGTGACGGCACGTTGGTCGACTCGGAGCGGATCGCGAACGAGGTGTTCGCGGCGCTCATCACGAGCGAGGGGCTGCCGACCAGCTTCGAGCAGTGTGTCGCGCGCTACATGGGGCGGTCGGCGTCGTCCTGCTTCGCCGAGATCGAGCGCGAGCTCGGCCACCCGCTGCGGGCCGACATGGCCGAGGAGCGCACCAGGCGGCTGAACGAGCGGCTGGTCGCCGAGCTGGTCGCCGTGCCCAGCATGGCCGACGTGCTGACCGGGTTGGCTGCCGAGGGCGTGCCGGTGTGCGTCGCCTCCAGCAGCACGCCGGAGGAGATCGCGTTCCGGCTGGACCGGACGGGGCTGACGGACTTCTTCGACGGCAAGCTGTTCAGCGCCACGATGGTCGCCAACGGCAAGCCGGCCCCGGACATCTTCCTGTTCGCCGCCGAGAAGCTTGGCGCGCGACCGGAGTCCTGCGCGGTGGTGGAGGACAGCCCCATCGGTGTGGCGGCGGGGCGAGCGGCCGGGATGCGGGTCGTCGGCTTCGCCGACCTGGTGGCCCCGGACACGCTGCGCGCGGCCGGGGCCGACCTGGTGGTCACCGACGCCGCCGATCTGCCTGGGGCGCTTGGCTTCTGATGTGGCCGGGCGGTCTCAAGAGGTGGTGAGCTGGGACACGTGCATGGCCTTGTGCACCAGCGCGTCGCAGAGGGCCAGCCAGCTTGCCTCGACGATGTTGCCGTGCACGCCGACGGTGGTCCACTCGTGGTCGCCGTCGGTGGACTCCACCAGGACCCTGGTCACCGCGTCGGTGCCGGGGTGCTCGGTCAGGATCCGCACCTTGTAGTCGGCGAGCTCGACGGTGTCCAGCCACGGCAGGTGCGGCAGCAGTCCCTTGCGCAGCGCGGCATCCAGCGCGTGCACCGGGCCGTTGCCCTCCGCGGTCGCGATCACCCGCTCGCCGTCGACCCGCACCTTCACCGTCGCCTCGGACACGATCGCGCCGTCGGGCCGCCGGTCCAGCAGCACCCGGTAGGACTCCAGGGTGAACGGCGGCTCGGCCGCCGGCAGGTCGGCGTCCTCCCGCATCTCCCTGCGCAGCAGCAGTTCCAGCGAGGCGTCCGCCGCCTCGAAGGACCAGCCCTTCGCCTCCAGCTCCTTCACCTTGCGCACGGCGCTGCTCAGCGCCTGTGGCTGACCGGCCAGGTCAATTCCGAACTCACGTCCCTTGAGTTCCAAACTGGCCCGGCCGGCCATCTCGGTGACCAACACCCGCATGCCGTTGCCGACGGTGACCGGATCGATGTGGTTGTACAGCTCCGGATCCACCTTGATCGCGCTCGCGTGCAGTCCCGCCTTGTGGGCGAAGGCCGACGCCCCGACGTAGGCCTGGTGGGTGTCGGGGGCGATGTTCGCGATCTCGGCAAGGGCATGGGACACGCGGGTGAGCTCGGCTGCCGAATCGGCTGGTAGCACGGGCATGCCGAGTTTGGTCACGAGATTCCCTACTACGGCGAACAGGTCGGCGTTGCCGGCCCGCTCCCCGTAGCCGTTCGCGGTGCACTGCACGTGGCTCGCACCGGCCTGCACGGCCGCGACGGAGTTCGCGACCGCGCAGGACGTGTCGTCCTGGCAGTGGATGCCGACCCGGAAGCCGGTGCGGGCCACCACGTCGGTGACCGTCTCGGCGAGCCCGGTCGGCAGTTGTCCGCCGTTGGTGTCGCACAGCACGACGACGTCCGCGCCACCGTCCACCGCGGACTCCAGCACCTTCAGCGCGCACGCCGGGTCGTAGGCGTAGCCGTCGAAGAAGTGCTCGGCGTCGAGGAAGACCCGCCGCCCCTCGCCGACCAGGAACCGCACGGTGTCGCGCACCATCGCGCAGTTCTCCGCGATGTCGGTGCGCAGCGCCCGTTCCACGTGCCGACGGTCGGACTTGGCCACCAGCGTCACCACGGGCGCCCCGGAGTGCAGCAGCGCCAACACCTGCGGGTCCTCGTGCGCCTTCGCGCCGGGCCTGCGGGTGGCGCCGAAGGCCACCAGCGCCGCGTGCTTCAGCTCCAGCTCGCCCGCGGCCGCCCTGGCGAAGAACTCGGTGTCCTTGGGCATCGCGCCCGGCCAGCCGCCCTCGATGAACCCGACGCCGAGCGAGTCGAGATGCCTGGCCACCAGGAGTTTGTCTGCCACCGAGTACGAGATTCCCTCGCGCTGGGCCCCGTCGCGCAGCGTGGTGTCGTACACGTGGAATGAGTCGCCGAGCGGCGTGCCGGCGGGGCTGGTGCGGGTCACTGGTTCTGCTCCTCGCGGAGGTAGGAGGTCAAACGGTCGGACTGGGGATGACTGACTCCGGAAAACAAAAAGACCCCCCGCGGATGCGAGAGGTCGGCGCGTCGGGTGCTGGAAGGCACTACCCGACGCGCTCGGAAATGATGATCACAGCGCGGAAAGCCACGGTCGCATGGTGCCACAGGGGACAGTCACCAACCAAGCCCTGGGCACTTTCTCCCACATGGTGAACACCATCGGGCGGGCCCGGACAGCAGTCCGGGCCTGTCGCGACCGACAGAAGTCGGTGTGACAGGCCCGGAGTGTGCTGCTTGGTCAGGCGCCGGTGCGGACGTTCGAGGAGACCAACGCGGCCAGCCGGTCGCCGATCGCGTAGGTCGCGCCGGGCGACTGGTGGTCCCTGGTCGCCAGGTCGAAGGCGACCGAGGCCTCGATCCGGCGGGCCGACTCCTGCTCGCCGAGGTGGTCGAGCATCAACGCGACGGACAGCACGGCCGCCGTCGGGTCCGCGATGCCCTGCCCCGCGATGTCCGGCGCGCTGCCGTGCACCGGCTCGAACATGCTCGGATTGCGCCGGGTCACGTCGAGGTTGCCGCTGGCCGCCAGCCCGATGCCGCCGGTCACCGCCGCCGCGAGGTCGGTCAGGATGTCGCCGAACAGGTTGTCCGTGACGATCACGTCGAACCGGCCGGGGTCGGTCACCATGTGAATGGTGGCCGAGTCCACGTGCTGGTACGCGACGGTCACCTCGGGGTGTTGCAGCGACACCTCCTCCACCACCCGCGACCACAGCGAGCCCGCGTGCGTCAGCACGTTGGTCTTGTGCACGAGGGTCAGGTGCCGGCGCGGGCGGTTGGCCGCCCGCGTGAAGGCGTCCCGCACGACCCGCTCGACGCCGAACGAGGTGTTGATGCTGACCTCGGTGGCGATCTCGTGGGGCGTGTCCTTGCGCAGCAGGCCACCGTTGCCGGCGTAGAGGCCCTCAGTGCCCTCTCGCACGACGACCATGTCGATCTCCGGCGGGTCCGCGATCGGGCTACGCACGCCCGGGTACAGCCGCGCCGGGCGCAGGTTGACGTGATGGTCCAGTTCGAAGCGCAGCCGCAGCAGCAGACCGCGCTCCAGGATCCCGCTCGGCACCGACGGGTCGCCGACCGCGCCGAGCAGAATCGCGTCGTGTTGCCTCAGTTCGGCGAGCACCGACTCGGGCAACAGCTCTCCCGTGGCATGCCACCTGGCCGCGCCGAGGTCGTAGCGGGTGATCTCCGCCGTCGGCACGACCTCGCCGAGCACCTTGAGCGCCTCGGCGACCACCTCGGGCCCGATCCCGTCACCTGGGATCACCGCGAGCCGCATCTACACACCTCCCGGGTATCGGTCCCCGAACAGCGGGACCCTTGCCTCTGCCGAAGGCTACCGGCAGCAAGCCTGTTGGCTGCATGCCGGACACACTTCCGGGTTGATCTCTCCCGTACTGCGGGACACCCACATGGTTCACGTGCCACTTCTGTGGGTCACCCGTTCCAGTTCTACGCCTGTCGGGGCTCATCCGCGCCTCAACGGGCGAAGCCCGGACCGCGAGTCTCCTCGCCGTCCGGGCTTCGCCTTCACAGGGGTCCTGCCTTGTTCAGTTGTTCACCGCAGGAAGGCGGTCACTCTGCCGCCGTGATGCCGCCGGGCAGCCGGTGGCCGGGACGGCCGCCGGGCGCCGGGCGCTGCCGGTCGGCGTTGACCTTGACCACGTGGGCGCGGTCGCCGGAGGCGTTGTGGTGGTCGATCACCAGCAGGCTGTCCGACTTGTCCACGGCCGCCGCGGCCGCGTCCCGGTTGACCACCAGCGCGGTGCCCGGCTTGGCCACGTAGCCGATCGCCGCGTCACCGCCGCCCTGCGTCCACAGGCCCGGCTTGAGCGGGTCGAAGGACATCGGGGTGCTGATCGAGCTGATCAGGCCGGTCTTGTCGCCGGGGGCGGTGTAGAAGCCCGCGACGCTGGCGGTGTAGGAGATGCGCGCGCTGTCCTTGCTCGGGTCGATGCCCAGCGCGGTCAGCGCCACCGGCAGCACGATCGTGTTGGTGTCGAAGACGTTGGTGTCGACGTCACCGAACTGACCGTTCACGGCCTCCTGGTCGACGACCTGGAACGAGCCGTCCGCCTTCTGCTTGTTCAGGTCGACCGTCTGGGCCAGCAGCACGTCGGTCCCGGACGGCTTGGTCACGAACACCTCGAAGTCGGGCTTGCCGTCGCCGTTGGTGTCGATGTCGATCGCCGGAATCGTGTTGCTGCCAAGGTTGTACCAGTTGCCCCAGGTGACCAGGCCGAACGCCAGCAGCGAGTCACCGGCCTTGCCCTGCTCCTTGGCCAGCGGGGCCGTCGAGGTCACACCGACGTACCGCAGGTCGCCGCCCTTGGCCGTCTTGTTCAGGGTGCAGTTCTCGATGACGTTCTTCTTGCACTCGGGGAGCTGCGCCTTCGAGCCCTGGAGCTCGAGCACGCTGATCAGCGAGCGGTACGCCTGGGTGCCAGTGCCCTGGTCGACACCCTTGCCCTTGACGTTGAGGATCTCCTGGGTATCGCTGCCGCGGAAACGCAGCGAGTCGGCCGTGGTGATCTTCGAGACCGGCTTGGGCGCCGAGTAGACCGGCACCCGCAGCGGAACCGTGGAACCGCTGCGCGGGGTGAGCACCACGCGGCCGGAGGCGTCCGCCAGGAACTGGCGGGCGACGCCGAGCTGGGTCGTCTGCACCGTGGGGTCGATCGTCTTGCGCAGCGCCGACGGGTCGTCGATCTTCAGGGTCAGCTTGATCCTGCTGACGCCCTTCGGGTTCAGCTTCACGGTGTCGCTGGAGAGCTGGTAGCTGACGCCGGGGATCTGGGTGATCGCCTGGTAGGCGGCGCCCAGCTCGACGGCGTTGACGCCCTTGTTGACGACCTTGATGGTCTTGGTCAGCGAGACGGGACCGCCGACCTCGACGGTGCCGAACGAGACGCTGACGGCGCCCGGGTCGTCCTGGTTCATCGCCAGGACCTGGTTGTCGATGGACGCCTTGGCATCGATGCGGCCCGCGCCGACGCGCTGCGGGGCCTCGATCGAGCCGGTCTTGTTGGCGCCCGAGTAGACGTCGTTGTTGGCGGTGTTCATCACCGACGCCTTGACCTCTTCCGGCGTCCAGTCCGGGTGGACCTGGCGCACCAGCGCGGTGATGCCGGCGACGTGCGGGGTGGCCATCGAGGTGCCGCTGATGACCAGGCGGTCGTTGCCGCTGCCGCGCAGGGCCGAGGAGATGTCCTGACCCGGCGCCGCGACGTCCGGCTTCACGGCCGGGCCGCGCACACCGCGCGAGGTGAAGGAGCTCGGGGTGTCCACGATGCCGGCGTCGAAGGTCGGCACCTGGGTGCGGAGTTTGCCGTCGAGACGCACCTGGAGGGTGCCGGCGGCCAGGGCCGGGCGGACCTGCTTGGACGCGCTGCCGGTGAACTGGTAGACCGGGATGTCGGTGTCACCGGTGATGCCGGCGCCGAAGGTGTCGACAGTCGAGGAGAACAGCGCGCCAGCGGCGCCCGCCGCCTTCGCGTTGCCGGACCGGCCGACCGAGCCACAACGGCGCGAGGCGTCGTTGTCGTCCCACTCGAGCCAGACGAACTTGCCGGCCACCGCGGCCTTGTCGGCTGCGGAGAACGGCAGGCAGCCGTCCTTGTTGGCGGCGTCGGACATCGCCACGACCGGCTTGGTCAGGTTCAGCGTGTCGAACTTGGTGTAGGCCTGGCTGTACTGGCCGGCCTTGACACCGGTCACGTCGGCCGGCGCGGTGACCTCGGCGCCGTCACGCAGCGCGTGACCGTCCCGGGTGCTGGCCACGGTGAGCGCCTCGACGCTGTTGCCGGGGGAACCGCCGACGTCGTAGAGGTCGCCGCCGTTGCCCTCGGCGATGACCGGGAGCACGTTGTTGGCGACCAGCTTCTTGACGAACAGGCTGTCGGGGTCGTCCGGGGCGCCGAAGTCACTGCCAAGCGACAGGCTGACGATGTCGACGTGGTCGGAGAAGTCGCCCTCGCCAGCCGGGTCCAGCGCCATGTCCATGGCCTGGCTGGTCAGGTTGGTCGAGCCCTCGCAGCCGAACACCTTGAACGAGTAGAGCAGGGCGTTGGGCGCGGTGCCTGGCCCGATCCGCATCTTGTCCAGGTCGGCCGAGGTGAGCTTGGAGTAGTCGCCCCGGAAGGTGCTGCCGTCGGCGTTGACGCCGAAGCCGCCGAGGGAGCCGGCCACGTGGGTGCCGTGCTCGCCGCAGGCCAGCGGGTTGGGGTCGGGCACCGGCTTGTTGGGGGCCTTCTTGCCCGCGCCGTCGTAGTTGTTGCCGGCGAGGTCGTAGCCGCCGACCACCTTGGCGGTCGGGAAGTAGGACGGGTCGACCTTGGTGGAGTCGATCGCCTTGTACGCCTCGGGCGTGCCGGGGCCGCCGAAGTCCGCGTGCGTGTAGTCGAGGCCGTCGTCGATGATCGCGACGCGCACGCCGTCACCGAACTTGCCGTACTGCTGCCAGACGTTGAGCGCCTTGGTCAGCTGGACGGCGTCGGCGTTCGTGCGTTCCTTTGGCACGGTCGTGTAGACGGCCTTGACGTCGGGACGCGCGGCGAGCTCGCGGATCTTGTCGGCGTTGGCGGTGACCGTGATGCCGGGAACCGCGTTGGCGGTCTTGGCGACCACCGTCGTGGCAGCGTCCTTCGACGTGAGGTCGGCGACGACCTTGTCGGTGGTCTGCGCGGTGTCCGCCTTGGCGTCCTTGGCCGCCTGCTTGGCCTGGTCCTTGCTGCCGCCCTGGCTCTTCTTCTCGTTGAACGCGTCGACGGCCGGCTTCTTGTCCAGCTCGACGAACGCGGTCACGACGCCGTTGGCGTTGGCCAGCTTCGGCTCGATCTTGTTGGTCAGATCGCCGGTCGGCAGGCCCTTGTGGCTGGGCAGCGACTGCGCCAGCGGGTCGTTCTGGTTCTGCTCTTGGCCAACCGCAGCCCCGACACCGGTGGAACCGGCCAGGATCACGGCGAGCACCGCGACAGCGGATCTGGCCGCGATGCGGCCAGCGCCCCGTGTCACACGGAAGCTCCTCACAGCTTGCCCTCACTCGAGGTCGTCTCCGACCGTGCGCGCATCCGGGACAGAAAGGAACTGGCCCCCTCGGATGAGCGGCGTGGCGTCGTGCCCTCAACGACTCCTGGTCCGACCTCGGGACGGAACCTAATCGCTGATTGCCCACCGTCGGATACTCCAAACGAGTGAACGATGCTCGATCGAGACCACTCAGACGAGAACTGTTACACGGACGGTGCTTGGAGCGATAAGACCTGTTTGGGGCAGGTTCACGAAAACGGGGCCACTACGCCAAAAACCGACCCGGCCACCACCAGGCGGCCGGGTCGGCATACGAAAGTACTGGATCGGATCAGAGGATCCGGTCAGGTCTTGCTCAGAACGACACGGCGCTGACGGTCTTCGCGCCGACGGACGCGCCGATCGGGTCGAGCACCGCGTTGTCCACCGGGCGGTCCACCCGCAGCAGCATGACCGCGTTGGAGCCGTCCCTGGTCTGGCTGATCTGCGCGGCCTCGACGTTCACGCCGGCCTCGCCGAGCAGCGTGCCGACCGTGCCCATCACGCCGGGCCGGTCCGGGTACTCCAGCAGCAGCACGTTGCCCTCGGCCCGCAGGTCGAAGTACCTGCCGTTGACCGCGACCAGCTTCTCCACCTGGTCGAGGCCCGTGATCGTGCCCGCCACGCTGAGCCGCGTGCCGTCCGCGTGCACGGCGTACACGGTCACCAGGCTGCGGTGGTTGGCGCTCTCGGGCTCCTTCACCAGCTCGACGGCCACGCCGAGGTCCTCGGCCAGCCCCGGCGCGTTGACGAAGGTGACCTGCTGCTCGACCACGCCGGAGAACACCCCGCGCAGGGCCGCCAGCGGCAGCACCGAAACGTCCTCGTTGGACAGTTCGCCCCGGACCTCGACCGTGACCGAGGTCGGCGCCCGGTGGCACAGCGCGGCGAGCACCGTGCCGAGCTTCTGCACCAGCGACAGGTAGGGCCGCACTTCCTCGCCGACCACGCCGCCGCTCTGCACGTTCACCGCGTCCGGCACGAACTCGCCGCGCAGCGCCAGCCGCACCGAACGGGCCACGTCGGTGCCAGCGCGGTCCTGCGCCTCCGCCGTCGACGCGCCGAGGTGCGGGGTGACGACCACGTTCGCCAGCTCGAACAGCGGGCTCTCGGTGGTCGGCTCGGTGACGAACACGTCGATGCCGGCGCCGCCGACCTGGCCGCTGCGCACCGCGTCGGCGAGGGCGGCCTCGTCGATCAGGCCGCCGCGCGCCGCGTTGACGATCAGCACGCCCTTCTTGGTCTTCGCCAGCTGCTCCGCGCCGATCAGGCCCTTGGTCTCCGGCGTCTTGGGCAGGTGGATGGAGATCGCGTCGGCGCGCTCCAACAGCTCGTCCAGGCTGACCAGCTCGATGCCGAGCTGCGCGGCGCGGGCCGAGGAGACGTAGGGGTCGTAGGCGATCAGCTCGGTGCCGAACGCGGCGAGCCGCTGCGCGAACAGCTGGCCGATCTTGCCCAGGCCGACGACGCCGACGGTCTTGCCGTTGAGCTCGACCCCCGAGAAGGAGCTGCGCTTCCACGCGCCACCACGCAGGCTCGCGTCCGCGGCCGGCACCTGGCGGGCCACCGCGAGCAGCAGCGCGACGGCGTGCTCCGCGGCGGAGACGATGTTCGAGGTCGGCGCGTTGACGACCATCACGCCGCGCTGGGTGGCGGCCGGCACCTCGACGTTGTCCAGGCCGACACCGGCCCGCGCCACCACCTTGAGCTTGTCGGTGGCGGCGAACACCTCCGCGTCCACCTTGGTCGCGGAGCGGACGAGCAGGGCGTCCGCGTCGGCGACCGCCGCGAGCAGGGCGGGCCGGTCGGTGCCGTCGACGTGGCGGATCTCCGCTTCGTCGCCGAACACGTCGAGCACCGACGGCGCCAACTTCTCGGCGATGAGGACCACGGGTCGGCTGAGGTTGGTCACGGGGCTTGCTCCCAGAAGTCGTTGGACGTCTTCGAGCGCGGGCGTCGCTGGGTGCGTTGCCGCGCTCAGCCGGTCGGGGGTCTGGATCCTGCCCCTGCGTCACGGGGCCCGCGCCGACCGGTCACGACTCTGTGTCCGGACCAGGCGCAGTGTAGCGAGGTCCCGTGTGCGCGGGGGAAAAAGATTGTTTCGGCCGGGGCCCGCGTCAGGAGCCCTTGGTCACCACGGCTCGTCGAACTCGCCGTCCTTGGCGCCCTCGATGAACGCGTCCCATTCGGACGGCGTGAACACCAGCACCGGCCCCTCGGGGTGCGCCGAGTTGCGCATCGCCACGTAGGTCACGCCGTCGGTGTGCGGCACGAACGCGACCTCGACGTGCTCCCCCTCCTGGTCGCCCTCGTCGCTGCGCTGCCACTCGGCATCGGTGAGGTCGAGCTTGCCCCGCACCTCGGCCTTGTCGTCGTAGATCGGCGCGCTCTCCGTCGTCATTGCCGTCCCCTGAATATCTGGTAGCTACGGGTAGTCGACCGGTGCCGGTCGGTAACAAGATATACCGGCCGAACGACCGCCAGGAAACGCCTTTGGGCCCGCCGCGACTATGCGCGGCGGGCCCATTGCACAGTACGACTATTAGGCCGTCTCGGTGATCGGCCGATCGACCCAGGACATGAGGCCACGCAGCTTCTTGCCGGTCTCCTCGATCGGGTGGCGCTCGCCCTCCTGCTGGAGGCGGGTGTAGTTCGGCCGACCGGCCTCGTCCTCGGCCACCCACTCCTTGGCGAAGGTGCCGTCCTGAATCTCGCCGAGGATCTTGCGCATCTCGTCCTTCACGGCGGCGTTGATGACCCTCGGGCCCCGCGTGAGGTCGCCGTACTCGGCGGTGTCGGAGATGGAGTACCGCTGCCGCGCGATGCCGCCCTCGTACATCAGGTCGACGATGAGCTTCAGCTCGTGCAGCACCTCGAAGTAGGCGATCTCCGGGGCGTAGCCGGCCTCGGTGAGCACCTCGAAACCGGTCTGCACCAACGCGCTCGCGCCGCCGCAGAGCACCGCCTGCTCGCCGAACAGGTCGGTCTCGGTCTCCTCGGTGAAGGTGGTCTTGATGACGCCGGCGCGGGTGCCGCCGATGCCCTTGGCGTAGGACAGCGCGAGCGCCTGGGCGTTGCCGGTGGCGTCCTGGTGCACCGCGATCAGCGCCGGCACGCCCTTGCCGTCCACGAACTGGCGGCGCACCAGGTGGCCGGGGCCCTTCGGCGCGACCATCGCCACGTCCACACCCGACGGCGCCTCGATCAGGCCGTAGCGGATGTTGAAGCCGTGTCCGAAGAAGATCGCGTCGCCCTCGGACAGGTTCGGCGCGATGTCCTCGGCGTAGATGTGCCGCTGCTTGGTGTCCGGGGCCAGGATCATGATCAGGTCGGCCTCGGCGGAGGCCTCGGCCGCGGTGAGCACCCGCAGGCCCTCCTCCTCGGCCTTGGCGCGGGACTTCGAGCCCTCCGGCAGGCCGATCCGAACGTCCACACCGGAGTCGCGCAGGCTCAGCGCGTGCGCGTGGCCCTGGCTGCCGTAGCCGATGACGGCGACCTTGCGCCCCTGGATGATGCTCAGGTCGGCGTCGTCGTCGTAGAAGATCTCGGCACTCATGTTGCTCTGTACTTCCCTTCCTTACAGCGGAAACCTGATGGCTAGCGCACCGCGGTCGCGGTGATGGAGCGGGCGCCCCGGCCGATCGCGACCATGCCGGACTGCACGATCTCGCGCAGCCCGTAGGGCTCCAGCATGCGCAGCAGCGCGTCGAGCTTCTCCGACGTCCCGGTCGCCTCGACCGTCACCGCCTCCGGCGACACGTCGACGACCTTGGCGCGGAACAGCTGCACGGTCTCCAGGACCTGGCTGCGCACCGTCGCGTCCGCGCGCACCTTCACGAGCAGGAGCTGCCGCTGCACCGAGGCCGACGTCTCCAGCTCGACGATCTTGATGATGTTGACGAGCTTGTTGAGCTGCTTGGTGACCTGCTCAAGCGGCAGCTCGTCGACCGACACCACGATCGTCATCCTGGAGATGTCCGGATGCTCGGTGCGCCCGACCGCGAGCGACTCGATGTTGAAACCGCGCCGGGAGAACAGCCCGGCGACCCTGGCGAGGACGCCTGGCTTGTCCTCGACCAAAACGCTCAGCGTGTGCCTAGTCATGGTCAGACGTCATCCTCGTCGAACAGCGGGCGGATGCCCCGGGCGGCCTGGATCTCGTCGTTGCTCTTGCCGGCCGTGACCATCGGCCAGACCTGGGCATCCTTGCCCACCACGAAGTCGATCACCACCGGACGGTCGTTGATCTCGATGGCCTGCTTGATGATCTCGTCGACCTGGTCCCGCGACTCGCAGCGCAGGCCAGCGCAGCCGTAGGCCTCGGCGAGCAGCTTGAAGTCCGGGATGCGGTGCTTGTGCGTGCCGAGGTCAGTCTGGGAGTACCGCTCCCCGTAGAACAGGTTCTGCCACTGCCGGACCATGCCGAGGTTGCCGTTGTTGATGACGGCGACCTTGATCGGCAGCCCCTCGATGGCACAGGTGGCCAGTTCCTGGTTGGTCATCTGGAAACAGCCGTCGCCGTCGATCGCCCAGACCTGCTTGTCCGGCGCGCCAGCCTTGGCGCCCATCGCGGCCGGCACGGCGAAGCCCATCGTGCCGAGCCCGCCCGAGTTGATCCACGACCTCGGGTTCTCGTACCGGATGAACTGCGCCGCCCACATCTGGTGCTGGCCGACGCCCGCCGTGTACAGGGCGTCCGGGCCGACCAGGGCGCCGATCCGCTCGATCACGTGCTGCGGGGACAGCGTGCCGTCCGCAGGCCAGTCGTAGCCGAGCGGGAACGTGTCGCGCCAGGAGTCCAGCTGGGTCCACCACTCGGACAGGTCGGGCTTCCCGCCCGCTGTCTCGTGTTCGGCCCGCGCCGCCTCGATCAGCTCGGCGATGATCTCCTTGCAGTCGCCCACGATCGGCACGTCGGCCCTGCGGTTCTTGGAGATCTCGGCCGGGTCGATGTCGGCGTGCACGATCGCCGCGTCCGGCGCGAACGTGGCGAGCTGGCCGGTGACCCGGTCGTCGAACCGCGCGCCGAGCGCCACCAGCAGGTCGGCGCGCTGCATGGCGGCGACGGCGGTGACCGAGCCGTGCATGCCAGGCATGCCGACGTGCTGCGGGTGCGAGTCGGGGAACGCGCCGCGGGCCATCAGCGTGGTGACGACCGGGATGCCGGTCAGCTCGGCCAGCGCCAGCAGCTCGGCGTGCGCGTCGGCCTTGATGACGCCGCCGCCCACGTACAGCACGGGCCGCTGCGCGCCGCTGATCAGCTTGGCCGCCTCGCGGACCTGCTTGCTGTGCGGCCGGGTCGTCGGCCGGTAGCCGGGCAGCCGTAGCTCGGGCGGCCAGGAGAAGGTGGTGGTCTCCTGGAGCACGTCCTTGGGGATGTCGACCAGGACCGGGCCGGGCCGGCCGGTCGAGGCGATGTGGAACGCCTCGGCGATCGCCCTCGGGATGTCCGCGGGCTCGGTCACCAGGAAGTTGTGCTTGGTGATCGGCATCGTGATGCCGCAGATGTCGGCTTCCTGGAAGGCATCCGTGCCGATCAGCGCCCTGCTCTGCTGGCCGGTGATGGCGACGACGGGCACGGAGTCCATGTTGGCGTCGGCCAGCGGGGTGACCAGGTTCGTCGCGCCGGGGCCGGACGTGGCCATGCACACACCGACCTTGCCGGTGGCCTGCGCGTAGCCGGTTGCGGCGTGCCCGGCGCCCTGTTCGTGCCGGACCAGGACGTGCCGGACCTTGGTCGAGTCGAGCAGCGGGTCGTAGGCCGGCAGGATGGTGCCGCCTGGAATGCCGAACACGACCTCACAGCCGACGGCTTCGAGCGAGCGGACGAGTGACTGGGCGCCGGTTACCCGGACGGGTGCGCCGCCGGGTGGCGTCGGCTTGGGCCGGGGCCCTGGGCGTGGACCTGTGCTTGGCGACGGAGTCTCGCCCTGAGCCGGGGCTTGTCGCGAGGTTGCGCTGGTCATCTGGTCTGCCTCGTGGGTCGGGGTGACATCTTCAGGCACTAAAAAACCCCCGCCGACCGGTGTGGCCGTACGAGGGTCGCGCGTCGACGCAGCAGTTCTGCCTAGGCGTCGACGCGCCTGGAAAGTACGAGAACGAGCGTGCGCTGCATGGCTCTGACGGTAACGGCCGGCTTCGGGCACCGTCAACTCTGCGGGACAACCTTCCCGGATGGTGGACGCCTCGCTCGGCGACCTACCCGCGTCCAGATCGCCCTGACCTGCGACTATGCGACCGTCCGCCGACCGGTCGCGCCGAGCCGGCCGGCTGAGGTCCACCGAAAGTGGGATGGGACCATTGGTGTGTGGACACCGAAGACCGGCCCGCCGAGACCAGCGGCGACGAGGCCGCGACGACACCGCACGAGCCCCAGCCCCAGCTGCCGCCGAAGCTGGTGTTCCGCGTCCCCGGCATCGCGCTGCTCGCCGTCCTGTTCGCGGCGATGTGCGCGACGCCGATCGCGTTCGCCAAGCCGGGCCTCCAGGTCATCTACCTGGTGCCGCTCGCCATCGGCGTGTGGGTGGTGCGCAACCGGACGGTCGTCGACCGGGAACGCCTGGTGGCCAGGACCACCTTCGGCGGGCGCGACCTGCCGTGGGCGGAGGTCGCCGCAGTGAAGGTCGGCGCGAAGTCGTGGGCCGTGGCGGTACTCGACGACGAGACCGAGGTCCCGCTGCCCGCGGTGCGGGCAAGGCACCTGTCACTGCTGGCCGCCATGAGCGGCGGTCGGATGGGCGACCCCTCGGCCGCGGAGTAGCCTCGAAAACACCGCTCCCCACCAGGGTGCCCACCCGGCGCCTCGTTATCGAATACTGCTGTTCTCCCTCTGGAGGAGCCGTGCCCCAGCTCCGGTCCCGCGTCACCACCCACGGCCGCAACGCCGCGGGCGCCCGCTCGTTGTGGCGGGCCACCGGCATGACCGACGACGACTTCGGCAAGCCGATCGTGGCGATCGCCAACTCCTACACGCAGTTCGTGCCGGGTCACGTGCACCTGCGCGACCTCGGCGACATCGTCGCGGACGCGATCCGCGAGGCAGGCGGCGTGCCGCGCGAGTTCCACACGATCGCCGTCGACGACGGCATCGCCATGGGACACAGCGGAATGCTCTACTCGCTGCCCTCCCGCGAGATCATCGCCGACGCCGTCGAGTACATGGTGAACGGGCACCAGGCCGACGCCCTGGTCTGCATCTCCAACTGCGACAAGATCACGCCGGGCATGCTGAACGCCGCGCTGCGGCTGAACATCCCGGTGGTGTTCGTCTCCGGCGGCCCGATGGAGGCCGGCAAGGCGGTCGTGGTCGGTGGCGTCGCCCAAGCCCCGACCGACCTGATCACCGCGATCTCCGCGTCCGCCAGCTCCGAGGTCGACGACGCCGGCCTCGCCGAGGTCGAGCGGTCCGCGTGCCCGACCTGCGGGTCCTGCTCCGGCATGTTCACCGCCAACTCGATGAACTGCCTCACCGAGGCGCTCGGCCTCGCGTTGCCCGGCAACGGTTCCACGCTGGCCACGCACGCCTCCCGCCGCGAGCTGTTCGAAAACGCCGGCCGGACCGTGGTCGAGCTGTGCCGGCGCTGGTACGGCGAGGACGACGAGTCGGCGCTGCCCCGCTCCATCGCCAACCGCAAGGCGTTCGAGAACGCGATGGCGCTGGACATGGCGATGGGCGGCTCCACCAACACCGTGCTGCACATCCTCGCCGCGGCGCACGAGGGCGAGATCCCCTTCACGCTGGAGGACATCGACGCGATCAGCCGGCGGGTGCCGTGCCTGTCGAAGGTCGCGCCGAACTCCGACTACCACATGGAGGACGTGCACCGGGCCGGCGGCATCCCCGCCATCCTCGGCGAACTGGACCGGGCGGGCCTGCTGAACCGGGACGTGCACGCCGTGCACAGCCCGTCCCTGCAACAGTGGCTCGGCGAATGGGACATCCGCGCCGAGTCGCCGTCGGAGCGGGCGGTCGAGCTGTTCCACGCCGCGCCGGGCGGGGTGCGCACCACCAAGGCTTTCTCCACCGAGAACCGATGGTCCTCGCTGGACACCGACGCCGAGGGCGGCTGCATCCGCGACCTCGCGCACGCCTACACCGTGGACGGCGGGCTGGCCGTACTGCGCGGCAACCTCGCCGAGGACGGCGCGGTGATCAAGGCGGCCGGCATCAACGAGGACCTGTTCCACTTCCAGGGCCCCGCCCGCGTGGTGGAGAGCCAGGAGCAGGCCGTGTCGGCGATCCTCAAGCGGGAGATCCAGGCGGGCGAGGTGCTGGTCGTCCGGTATGAGGGCCCGTCCGGCGGGCCCGGCATGCAGGAGATGCTGCACCCCACGGCGTTCCTCAAGGGCGCGGGGCTCGGCAAGAAGTGCGCGCTGGTCACCGACGGTCGGTTCTCCGGCGGCTCGTCGGGCCTGTCGATCGGGCACGTCTCGCCGGAGGCGGCGGGCGGCGGCGTGATCGGCCTGGTCCAGGACGGCGACCAGATCCTGATCGACGTGCACGAGCGGCGGCTCGAACTCCTCGTCGACGACGAGGTGCTGGCCGAGCGCAGGGCGAAGATGGAGTCGAGCGAGCGCCCGTGGCAGCCGGTCGACCGGGTCCGCCCGGTGTCCACCGCGCTGCGCGCCTACGCCCGGATGGCCACCGCGGCCTCCACCGGCGCGGTCCGCGACGTCAACAAGTAAGTCATCGTCAACAAGTAGGTCATGAAGGGGCCCATCAGGACGTTCGGTGTCCTGGTGGGCCCCTTCATGACGGGCCTCGGGTCAGTGGCGCAGGACCAGCAGGGTCACGCAGGCGGCGGCCGCCGTCAGCAGCAGACAGAGGAAGCCGCTGAGCACCGGGCGGCGGAACCACGGCCGGCCGTTGTCCAGCGCCACCCGGCCGGGGCCGGCGAACAGCAGCGCGAACGCCGCCGCGGCCAGCATGGCCTCGTGCTCGTAGCCGTTCGCGCCGAGCACGCCGCCGCGCCACTTGAGCGTGATCGCGTTGGCCAGCAGGCCGAGCAGGCCTGCCGCCGCCAGCGGCGTGAACAGGCCGAGCACCAGCAGCCCGCCGCCGGCCAACTCGGTGACACCGCAGACCCAGGCGAGAACCCTGGTGTGTTGGAAACCCGCTTCGGCCAGGAAGCTGCTGAGCCCGGAGATGCCGGAGCCGCCGAACAGCCCGAAGACCTCCTGTAGCCCGTGCAACAGAAATCTGCCGCCGAGCGCCAGCCGCAGCACGATCAGGCCGATGTCGGCCCCGGCGTGCCAGCCGAGCCTGCGCGGCTCCTCGTCGCCGTCGTCCAGCCTGGACGTCGGCTCCGTCAACGTGGCGCCATCCGCAGGCTCGTAGGCCGCGGTCGGCTCGTAGGCCGCAGTCGGCTCGTAAGCGCCAGCCGGCTCGTAGCCGCCGGCCCGCTCGTAGGCCGAGTCGTCGAAGTACGACGCGTGCTCGTCGAGGTGATGTGCTCCTTCCCGTACTCCCCCGACCGTGTAGGACCCTTCGTCGTGTGTGGTCACGCTCCGGCACGGTAGGCCCACGGGCCGGAGCCCGCGAGCGGCCACCTGGCGGTGCGTATTACTACGAACGGACTAAGAGCTCTTAACACAATGACTGTTCGGCGCGCGACGCCCAGGCAGACGACCTGCGGCGTTGTCGTCAGTCACCATGACTCCGTCATGCCTCCTTCCTCCGGTCACGACCCCTGCGAGACATCTCGCCCACCTGGCCGCCGCTCCCTGATCGAACGCCATTGTGTTAGGAGCTCTAACGTGATCAGTACTCGCCGCGCACGAGGTTGGCCGGTTCCCGCCCGGCGACGAACCTGGCGATCTCGGCCTTCGCCACCGCGTAGGCGCGTTCCCCGAGGCCACGGCAGCTGCCGGCCACGTGCGGCGTCAGCAGCAGGCCCGGCGCGGTCCACAGTGGATGGTCCTCGGGCAGCGGCTCGGGGTCGGTGACGTCCAGCGCGGCCAGCAGCCGACCGCTGGTCAACTCGGCGAGCAGCGCGTCGGTGTCCACCACCGGCCCGCGCGCGGCGTTCACCAGCACCGCGCCGTCGGCCATCGCGGCGAGGAACTCGGCGTCAACCATGCCCTTGGTCTCGCTGGTCAGCGGCACCACGACCACCACGGCGTCGTGCGAGCCGAGCAGGTCGGGCAGCTCGTCGACGCCGTGCACGCCGTCCCGCGCCGCGCGGCCGACCAGGGTGACGGTCGCGTCGAAGGGCTCGATGCGGCGGCGCAGCTGGTCGCCGAGGTCGCCAGCGCCGACCACGAGCACCCGCTTGCCCTGCATGGTGTCCGTCGTGTGGTGGTCCCAGCTGGACCGTTCGCGGGACCGCTCGAACGAGAACAGGTCGCGGTAGATGGCCAGCAGCGCGCCGACCACCCACTCCGCGGTGCTGCCGCCGTGCGCGCCCCGCCCGGTGGACAGCGCGACGCCGTCGGGGAGTTGGCCGATCCACTGCTCCGCGCCCGCGGTGAGCAGCTGCACCAGCCGCAGCCTCGGCAGCCCACCGAGCAGCGCGGGCACGTCCATGCCCGCGAGGAACCTGGGCACCAGCACCTCGGCCTCGGCGGCCTCCGGCGGCAGCGGCTCGCCCGGCGTGTAGCGGACCGCCCGCACACCGTCCACTTCGGACATGACTGCCAGGCCGAGGTCGTCGGGAACCAACACGATCATCTTCACGCAGAGCACCGTAACCCGTCCGTAGGAACGTCCCGACGATCAGCACATCGCAGTACGGCGAACCCTTGCCATAACCGGCAGACTTGGTCGGATGCGCGAGCACTCCGAAGGCCCGCTTGCAGGGCCGAGCGTCGCTGACGTGAGATCGGCCGACGGCACCCGGATCAGGGCGTGGTGGACCAGGACCGCCGGGCCCGACGTGCTGCTGTGTCCCGGGCTCGGCACGATGCCGGAGGCATGGCCCGCGCTGCTGGCACCGACCAGCGGGGTGCGCGTGCACAGCTGGTACCACCGGGGCACGATGGGCTCGACCCGCCCGGCCGACGAGTCCCGCATCACGCTGGCCGACCACACCGACGACGCGGTGGCCGTGCTGGACGCGGCCGGCCTGAAGCGCTGCGTGGTGCTCGGCTGGTCGATGGGCGTCACGGTGGCCACGGAGCTGGCGCTGCGGCATCCCGAGCGGGTGACCGGGCTGCTGCTGATCACCGGCGCGCCCGGCGACTCCTTCGAGGCGGTGCTCGGCCTGCCCGGTCTGCCGCCCGAGCTGCGCAGGCTGCTCGGCCGGGGCGGCGCCACGGTGCTGCGCGCGGTGGGCCCGCTGCTGGACGCCGTGCTGCACCGGGTGCCGGTCAACGCCGCGACCACGTTCCTGCTCAGGCACAGCGGCCTGCTGTCCTCGGTCAGCGCGCCGGACACGATCGGCCAGGCCGTCCGGCAGTTCTTCCAACACGACTGGACCTGGTACTTCACCCTCGCGCTCGCGCTTGGCGCCGCGCCACGCCAGGACCTCACCGGGATCAGCTGCCCGACGACCGTGCTGGCCGGCCGCTACGACCTGCTCGCCAGCCCGGAGAGCGTCCGGCGGCCGCTCGGCCCGCTGCCGCAGGCGCGGCTGCGGGTGCTGCCGAACACCCACTTCCTGCCGCTGGAGTCGCCGAGGGTGGTGGCCGAGGAGCTGCACCTGCTGCTGGACCGCGTGGACGCAGTGCGCCGCGCCATGCACGACGAGGAGCCGCCGCCGCCCAGAAAGCCCAGGTACCGGTCGGTGCGCGGACCACTCACCCCCGGCTCACGGCGTCGCGCCTAGGGTTCACTCTTGTGTCCCGTCCCAGCCGCGCGTCTCGACCAGCCGTGATCCGCACGCTGCTGGTGTCGGCCGCCGCCGGCCTGCTGCTCGCCGGCTGCGCCAGCTTCCCAGCACAGCCGCCCCAGGAGAGCTGGCAGCCGCAGCCGAGGCTGACCCCGCAGGCCGGCCCGCAGCCGCAGGCGCCCGGCCAGGACAGCCAGGGCATCCCCGGCAAGCCGGGTCAGCCGAAGGCGCCGACCTCGGTGCCGCCGCCCAACGGCTGCAAGGACTTCGACCCGGCCGTCATCGCCACCTGCCTTTCGCCGATCTCGGCGGTCGCCGTGCTGCCCGGCGGCGACCCGGCAAGCGGCGCGGTGAAGTCGCTGGCCGCCGAGCGGACCACCGGCCGCATCCTCCAGGTCGCCAAGGGCGCCGAGCCGATCGTGCTGGCGACCGTCCCGGTCGACGCGACCGGCGACGGCGGGCTGACCGGACTGTCGCTGTCCCCCACCTACGGCGAGGACCAGCTGATCTTCGCCTACGTGACCACCGCGACGGACAACCGAGTGCTGCGGATCGCGCCCGGCGACCAGCCCAAGCCGGTGCTCACCGGCATCCCGAAGGGCGCGACCGGCAACCAGGGCGTGCTGACCACCGACCGCAAGGGCGCGCTGCTGCTGGCGACCGGCGACGGCGGCAAGCCGGACGCCGCGGCCGACCCCAACTCGCTGTCCGGCAAGGTCCTGCGGATCGACACGTCCGGCAAGCCGGCCAAGGACAACCCCACCGCCAACTCACCCGTCGTGGCCAGCGGCCTGCACTCGCCCGGCGGCATCTGCACCTCGCTGGACGGCACCCGAACCTGGGTGACCGACCGGGTGGCGAGCGGCGACCTGCTCTACGCGGTGAAGTCGGGCCAGGCGCTCGGCACCGCCGCGTGGACCTGGCCTGACCGGCCCGGCGTCACCGGCTGCGCGGCCTACAGCGACATGATCACGGTCGCCACGGCCAAGAACCCCGGCATGCAGAGCATGCACCTGAACCAGGACGGCTCGTTCAAGGACAAGCCGCAACTGAGCATGCAGGACGACAAGGGCTTCGGCCTGCTCGGCGCGCTCGACCTGGTCGACGAGCAGTACATGATCGGCGGCACGGTGAACAAGGCCGGCGGAAAGCCCGTGTCCAGCGACGACAGGGTGGTCATCCTGGTCAGGCCGGACACCAGCGGCGGCGGTGGCGGCGGCGACTGACCGCCCGACGTCGTCAGACGACGTCCGACGACAAAAGGGAAGGCCACCACGCCGGAGTCGCGTGGTGGCCTTCCCTGTGCCGTAGCCGAGGATCGGGCTACTTGGCGCCCTGCTCGCTCACCGCGGTGCTGGTCTGCGAGGTGAAGCTCGTCACCGTGCCCGGCTTGATCCACGGCGTGGTCGGATGGACGGCCACCACGCGGTCGCCGATGTACTGCCCGGTCTTCGGGTCGAGGATCAGCTCGGTCCGGTCGGCCTTGTTGTCCTCGATGCCCAGCGCCATGCCGACCACGCCGTCGAGGTTTGCCGCCCGGTCGATGACCTGGATGCCGGGCAGCTTGGCCAGGGCCTGGTACGCGGCGGCGCGCACGTCCGCGGGCGCCAGGCCGGTGCCGAGGATCTGCGTGACGTAGTAGAGGATGGTGGAAGGCGAGCTGCCCTTCGCGGAGGTGTCCTTGGTCCAGCGCGCCAGCAGTTGGTCGGGGTCCCTCGGCAGGCCGGCGTAGTACTCCGGAAAGTCCCAGTCGTTCGCGTCGCCGCAGACCTTCGCCGGCTTGGACTTGGGGAAGAAGTCGCCGCACTTGCCGTGGTACTCGGCGTTCTGGATGTCGGCGTCGGGCTCGGGCCGGTTCATCGCCGACTCCGGCTCGGTGCCACCGAGCCAGGTCTTGCGCCCGGTCAGCTTCCTGCGCTCCAGCCAGTCGTCGCGGTAGTCGGCCGGCACCCAGCGGTCGATGGTCTGCTCGCGCAGGTAGCTGAAGCCCTTGGTGGGGTTGCCCTTGCTGTCGGAGGCCATCATGGTGCCCGTGGACCACCAGGCGTGCAGGCTGATGTGCCGGAACTGGCCCGGCGCGAGCGGCGTGTCCTTGCCGGCGCCGACCTGGGTGGCCGCGGTGGCCAGCGCCTGCTGTGCGGTCACCAGTTCGACGCCGCCCTGCTTGGTCTGCTGGGCGCTCGACGTGCCGGCGGCCCCGGCGGTCGAGTCGGTCGGCGCCGGCGAGGAGCCGTGCAGCGCGATGCCGCCGATCACCGCCGCGGCCACGACGGCGGCCGCGACGGACGCCCATGGCGCGGGAAACCTCCGCCTGCCGCGCGCCCGGCCGATCGGCGTGACGGTGGCAGTGCTCGCGACGGTCGCCGGCTCGGCCTTGTCGAGATCGGCCAGCACCCTGGCCCGCAGGTCCGTCATCGGCGCGTCGGCCGTGCGGGCCTCGACGTGCAGCAGGTGCAGCGCCTCGTCCAGGTCGGACTCGCTCAACGGTCCAGTGTTCAGGTTGTCACGCATGGTCGTTCTCCCCGCCGTTGTCCGCAGTGCCCTGCTCGATGTCGATGCCGCGCAGCTTCCGCCGCGCCCGGTGCAGCCGGGTCCGGACCGTGCTGGCCGGCACCCCAAGAGCCGCGGCCAACTCGCCGGGCTCCAGGCCTGCCCAGGAGGTCAGCAGCAACGCGTCCCGCTCGTCGTCGCTCAGGTCGGCCAACCCGTCGGCCAGCCCGCGCATCCGGTGCTCCGCGTCGACGCGGGCGGCCACCCGGTTGTCGTGCGGCTCGTTGTGCTCAGAGCCACCGAAGTGACCGGCGCGCGCGGTGGCCCGCAGGCCGCGGATCTCGTCGCGGCGGTGGTTGCGCAGCACGTTGGTGGCGATCCCGTACAGCCAGCCGCGCACCGGCACCCGGGTCGCGTCGTAGCTGTCCCGCCTGCGGAAGGCGATCAGGAAGGTCTCGGCCACCAGGTCGTCGGCCGCGTGCGCGCCCACCCGACCCGCCAGGTAGCCGCGCAGGGTGCGGGCGTAGGAGTCGAAGAGCCGCGCGAACTCGGCCTTCGCGCCAGGTCCCGCCAGATCCGGCCGGTCATGCTCGACGGAGGCAGGCGGACCGGGTGCGGGGCCTCGTGCCGTCAGTCTGTCGGTTGAAGTCGTCACATCAGGTTCTTGTCCGATCCCGTCCTCTGCGTCCCGTCCACACGAAAAGGGCCACCACGCGGACTCGCGTGGTGGCCCTCTCGTTGTGCCTTGTGGCCGGTCAGCCGCCGCAGCGGGCGATGACCAGGTCCCGCACCTTCTTCGCGTCGGCCTGGCCCTTGGTGGCCTTCATCACCGCGCCGACGATCGCGCCCGCGGCCTGCACCTTGCCGCTGCGGATCTTCTCCGCGACGTCGGGCTGCGCGGCCAGCGCCTCGTCGACGGCGGCCTCCAGCGCAGAGTCGTCGGAGACGACCTTCAGCCCGCGCCCCTCGACCACCTCGTCCGGCGAGCCCTCGCCCGCGAGGACGCCGTCCACGACGTCCTTGGCCATCGTGTTGGTCAGGCTGCCGCCGTTGACCAGCTCGATCACCCGCGCCACCTGGACCGGCGTGATGGACAGCTCGACCAGCTCGATGCCCCTGGTGTTGGCCTGCTGCGTCAGGTAGGCCACCCACCAGCGGCGGGCCTCGGCCGGCGAGGAACCCGCGTCGACGGTCGCCGCGATCAGGTCGACCGCGCCCGCGTTGACCAGGTCGCGCAGCTCGGCGTCGGTGAGCTGCCAGTCGCCCTGGATGCGCTTGAGGCGTTCCCAGGGCAGCTCGGGCAGGGTCGCCCGCAGCTCCTCGACCCACTCGGTGCTCGGCGCGACCGGCGCAAGGTCGGGCTCGGGGAAGTACCGGTAGTCCTCGGCGGTCTCCTTGGTGCGACCGGCGGACGTGCTGCCGCTGGACTCGTCGAAGTGCCGGGTCTCCTGCACGATCCGGCCACCCTCGGCGAGCACCGCGCCCTGCCGGCACATCTCGAACCGCACGGCCCGCTCGACGCTGCGCAGCGAGTTCACGTTCTTGGTCTCGGTGCGCGTGCCGAACTCCGCCTGCCCCTTGGGCTTGAGCGAGACGTTCGCGTCGCAGCGCAGCGAGCCCTGGTCCATCCGCACGTCCGAGACGTCCAGCGCGCGCAGCAGGTCCCGCAGCGCCGACACGTACGCCTTGGCCACCTCGGGCGCGCGCTCGCCTGCGCCCTCCAGCGGCTTGGTGACGATCTCGATCAGCGGGACACCAGCCCGGTTGTAGTCCAGCAGCGAGTAGTCCGCGCCGTGGATTCGGCCGGTCGCGCCGCCGACGTGCAGCGACTTTCCGGTGTCCTCCTCCATGTGCGCGCGCTCGATGTCCACCCGGAACACCTCGCCGTCCTCAAGCACGACGTCCAGGTAGCCGTTGAAGGCGATCGGCTCGTCGTACTGCGAGGTCTGGAAGTTCTTCGGCTGGTCGGGGTAGAAGTAGTTC
This sequence comes from Solihabitans fulvus, assembly GCF_008386585.1. Lineage (GTDB taxonomy): Bacteria > Actinomycetota > Actinomycetes > Mycobacteriales > Pseudonocardiaceae > Solihabitans > Solihabitans fulvus. The sequence continues at coordinate 3,239 of NZ_VUOB01000065.1, read as the reverse complement.
TTCCGCGCGAACCGGCACCACGCGGCGATCTCGCAGTTCAGCGCGAGCCCGATGCGGATGGCCGACTCGACCGCCTTGCCGTTGACGGCGGGCAGCGCGCCAGGCAGGCCGAGGCAGGTCGGGCAGACCTGCGTGTTGGGCTCGGCGCCGAAGGTCGTCGGGCAGCCGCAGAACATCTTGGTGTTGGTCGACAGCTCGACGTGCACCTCGAGGCCGAGCACCGGGTCGAACCGCTCGACGACCTCGGCGTAGTCCATCAGATCCGCCACCCGCGTCACTTCTCCCCGCCCTTCCGCATGGCGCGGAGGGCGAGCGCGACACCGGTCGCCGCGGCCGCGATGCTCGCCACGGCGTTGACCAGCGCCAGCTTGTCGTTCTTCGCCCTCGCGGCGCGCAGCCCGGCGACCGCGCCGGCCACACCGACGGCCGAACCCAGCAGGCCGAACAGGCCGCTCGCCTTCTTGACCGCACCCATCAGACAGACACCTCCGGCACTCGGTGGATCAGTGGCCCGCCCTGGGCCGCGTCGCGGGCGACCTCGTAGGCCGCGGCCACCCGGTACATCCGGTGGTCCTCCATCGCCGGGGCCATGATCTGGAGCCCGACAGGGAGACCGTCCTCCTCGGCGAGTCCACTCGGGACGCTCAGCGACGCGTTGCCGGCCAGGTTGGACGGGATCGTGCACAGATCGGACAGGTACATCGCCATCGGGTCGTCCACCCGCTCGCCGATCTTGAACGCCGTGGTCGGCGTCGTCGGCGAGACCAGCACGTCGACCTGTTCGAAGGCCGCGTCGAAGTCCCTGGTGATCAGGGTGCGAACCTTCTGCGCCGAGCCGTAGTAGGCGTCGTAGTAGCCCGAGGACAGCGCGTAGGTGCCGATCATGATGCGGCGCTTGACCTCGGCGCCGAAGCCGGCCTCGCGGGTCAGCGACATGACGTCCTCAGCGGACAGCGACGGGTCGTCGCCGCCGACGCGCAGCCCGTAGCGCATCGCGTCGAAGCGGGCCAGGTTCGAGGACGCCTCGCTCGGCGCGATCAGGTAGTACGCGGACAGCGCGTAGGTGAAGCTCGGGCAGGACACCTCGACGATCTCGGCGCCGAGCGCGCGCAGCTGGTCGACCGCCGCGGTGAACGACGCCAGCACGCCCGCCTGGTAGCCCTCGCCCGCGAACTCCCGCACCACGCCGATCCGCACGCCGGACAGGTCGCCGTCGGCGCCCTGGCGCGCGGCCGCGACCACCGGCGGCAGCGGCCGGTCGATGGAGGTGGAGTCCAGCGGGTCGTGGCCGCCGATCACCTCGTGCAGCAGGGCCGCGTCCAGCACCGTGCGGGCGCACGGGCCCGCCTGGTCCAGCGAGGAGGAGAAGGCGACCAGCCCGTAGCGGGACACGGTGCCGTAGGTGGGCTTCACGCCGACGGTGCCGGTGACCGAGCCGGGCTGCCTGATCGAGCCGCCCGTGTCGGTGCCGATGGACAGCGGCGACTCGAAGGCCGCCAGCGCCGCGGAGGAGCCGCCGCCGGAGCCGCCGGGGATCCGGTCGAGGTCCCACGGGTTGTGGGTGGGGCCGTAGGCGGAGTTCTCGGTGGAGGAGCCCATCGCGAACTCGTCCATGTTGGTCTTGCCGAGGATGACCACGCCGGCCTCGCGCAGCCGCCTGGTGACGGTCGCGTCGTACGGCGGGATCCAGCCCTCCAGCATCTTGGAGCCGCAGGTGGTCGGCACGCCCTCGGTGGTGAGCACGTCCTTGAGCGCCAACGGGACGCCGGCCAGCGCGGAGGCCGGCTGCTGGCCTGCGACGCGGTCGGCGTCGACCTTGCGGGCCGCGGCGAGCGCGCCCTCGGTGTCGACGTGCAGGAAGGCGTGCACCGCGGTGTCGACCTGCGCGATGCGGTCGAGGTGCGCCTGCGTCACCTCGACGGCGGAGACCTCGCCTGCGTGGATCTGCGCGGCGAGTTCGGCCGCCGTGCTGCGAATAAGGTCGTTCATCATTCCTCCCCGAGAATGCGCGGCACGCGGAACCGGCCGGCCTCGGCGGCCGGGGCGCCGGCGAGCGCCTGCTGCTGGCGCAGTCCCGGTCGGAGCACGTCCTCGCGGAACACGTTGGTCAACGGCACGGCGTGCGAGGTCGGCGGAACGTCGCTGGTGGCGAGTTCGCCGACGCGCGCGACCGCCTGGAGGATGACGTCGAGCTGGCCGGCGAACAGGTCCAGTTCGTCCTCTGTGACGGCGAGCCTGGCCAACCGAGCCAGATGCGCGACCTCGTCGCGGGAGATGCTGGGCACTCCTTCAACCCCCGGTGTGCACCGGTTTTCGCCGATGCGATTGGTTTCGTGGGACCGGGGGAGTCTATGGGCAGGTCAGCGGGGGCTTCGACCGGGTTCCACCAGGACTCGCCGGAAAGCGCCGCATTTTACCGGGTCGCAACACGGACGGAGGGTCGGAAAGTAATCTTCGGTCTGCGAGAATCAGCGGCTGACATCGGCGCGAGAGGCCAGCGTTCACGCCTTCTCGCGTCTTGACAGGCACGGACGGGAACGTTCGCGCACGAGGCAGGAGGCGTTCGCCTTGTCCTTCCTGATCCGGGTCCAGCTCCCGGACCGTCCCGGCACCCTCGGCGCGGTGGCTTCCGCGCTCGGCGAGATCGGGGTCGACATTCTCAGCGTGGACGTGGTTGAGCGCGGTTCCGGCGTGGCGATCGACGACCTCGTCGTCGAGCTGCCCTCAGGCCGGCTGCCGGACGGCCTGATCACCGCCGCGGAGTCCATCGAGGGCGTCGAGGTGGACGCGGTTCGCCCGTACGCAGGGGTGTTGGACACCCATCGGGAGCTGGAGCTGGTCGAGGAGGTCGCCGAGGAGCCCAAGCGCGGGCTGGAGATCTTCGCCGAGGGCGTGCCGAGGATCGTGCGGGCCGGCTGGGCAATCGTGATCGGCCAGGAGGGCCGGGAGCTGCGGCGGCTCGCGGCGAGCACCGCGGCCCCCGAACGGACGTTGCAGGACCCGCCGTGGCTGCCGCTGCACCGCGCGACCGTGCTCGACGGCGAGGAGGACTGGGTGCCGGAGACCTGGCGGGAGCTTGGCACCGAACTCGCCGCGACGCCGCTTGGCAAGCCCGACCGGGTGCTGTTGGTCGGCAGACCCGGTGGGCCGATGTTCCGCGCCGCCGAGGTGGCCAGGCTGGCGCACCTCGCCGGCATCGTCTCCGTGGTCCTGCCGGACTAGTAGCGTGTCGCTGCTTA
>NZ_VUOB01000429.1 GCF_008386585.1 Solihabitans fulvus | reverse complement strand
CACGTCAGCAAGCAGATCGCCGCCGACCAGCGTTACAAGGGTATCGTCGATGCCTTCGTCCGTATCCCCAAGGAGCAGGGTCTCCTTTCATTCTGGCGTGGTAACTTCGCCAACGTCATCAGGTACTTCCCGACCCAGGCGCTCAACTTCGCCTTCAAGGACAAGTACAAGCAGGTGTTCCTCGGCGGTGTTGACAAGAAGACGCAGTTCTGGCGTTACTTCGCTGGTAATCTGGCCTCCGGTGGTGCCGCCGGAGCCACCTCTCTGTGCTTCGTGTACC
>NZ_VUOB01000428.1 GCF_008386585.1 Solihabitans fulvus | reverse complement strand
ATTGATACTCGTGAAGATTTATTCTAAATCTCTCGACATTCCATACTACACTGACGAATCAAATTACATTAGATGCCGTCCTTTTATTTCTCGATGCCAGACATATAATCTATCTGAATCTGAAGAATACCCTGCGAGCCACCGAAGATGGTGTGTGGCAGGGGGTGTATAACACCAACCTACGCGTTTATATTTCTATTGTGTTCCCTAATCGTAAAAGGAAAAAACGATTCCTTATTCCTGTCTGTTCTACAATCTTTTTGTCCTATCTTATGCTGATGGTTGCGATGGCCAATGTAATTAGGAGACTTTATAATATCGTTCAATTCGACTAAAAAACTATCCCTTCTTAGCTTTTTAAGAAGGTTATGTCTAAAAAGCTCGTGTCTTTTC
>NZ_VUOB01000427.1 GCF_008386585.1 Solihabitans fulvus | reverse complement strand
CCAAACACTCAGATAAACCGTTAAACACTCAGATAAACCGTTTAACACTCAGATAAACCGCGAAACACTCATATAAACCGCCAAATTCTCAGATAAACCACCAAACACTCAGATAAACCGCCATACACTCAGATAAACCGCCAAACACTCAGATAAACCGTTAAACACTCAGATAAACCGTTTAACACTCAGATAAACCGCGAAACACTCATATAAACCGCCAAATTCTCAGATAAACCACCAAACACTCAGATAAACTGCCAAACACTCAGATAAACCGCCATACACTCAGATAAACCGCCAAACACTCAGATAAACCGTTAAACACTCAGATAAACCGTTTAACACTCAGATAAACCGCGAAACACTCATATAAACCGCCAAATTC
>NZ_VUOB01000426.1 GCF_008386585.1 Solihabitans fulvus | reverse complement strand
GATTCGGCTTGAAAGAAAGAAGAGACAACACCAAAGATTTGATTACGAAAGAAGATTATTACAAAATTAGGGAGTTCATCAAAAAGGAAACCATAACAATCAGAAAAGCAGACAAAAGTAACACCTTCGTTATTATGAACAGGAGCAACTACCAAGGAAATCTAATCGAACTTTTATCAGATACTTCAAAATTCAAGAAAATTACATCCGACCCTTCTGATGGAATTGAGCGAGACCTGAATCGCCTCATACCAAAAGACAAGTCAAAATCCACTAGATTCAGTAAAATAACCGGACATTATGAAACTGGATAAATATATGGCAATCCGAAGACCCATAAGAACA
>NZ_VUOB01000425.1 GCF_008386585.1 Solihabitans fulvus | reverse complement strand
CACGCGTCGACTCGACATATTTTCATCTAAGGGAGCTGAAAAAACAAAACCACCAAAATGGACGCGATCAAGAAGAAGATGCAGGCGATGAAGCTGGAGAAGGACAATGCCATGGACAAGGCCGACACCTGCGAACAGCAGGCTAGAGACGCCAACCTCCGTGCTGAGAAGGTAAACGAGGAAGTCCGCGAACTCCAGAAGAAGCTCGCCCAGGTGGAGGAAGACCTGATCCTGAACAAGAACAAACTGGAGCAGGCCAACAAGGACCTTGAAGAGAAGGAGAAGCAGCTGACCGCCACCGAAGC
>NZ_VUOB01000064.1:80338-182617 GCF_008386585.1 Solihabitans fulvus | reverse complement strand
AGTTGTTGGCGTTGGCTGGCAACCCGCACCTGGTGCGGGTGGTGGGGGACCTGCGCAAGCGGTCCCGGTTGTACGCGTTGCCGGCACTGGCCGACCGGGGGGAGCTGGAGGCCTCGGCCGCCGAGCACGTCGAGCTGCTCGACCTGTTGCTGGCCGGCGACGCGGAGGGTGCCGAGCGGCTGATGCGGCAGCACCTCGGTCACGTCCGGTCCTTGTGGGCCGCCTCGTCCCGCTAGGTCAGCGCGCGGAGGCGAGGATGGCCCTGGCGATCTCCTTGGCGCGCAGGGCGGCGTCGGGCGTGCCCTCGCGCAGCGCGGTGACGATCGCGCCGTCCACCAGCAGCGCGAGCTGGCGCGCGGTCGCCTCGTGGTCGGCGTGGCCCGCCGCCGCCAGGATGGTGTCCAGGTAGTCGATCACCTTCTGCTTGTGCTGCGCGGCGACGCCGTGCGCCGCGCTGGTCCGGTCGGCCAGTTCGACCATCGTGTTGATGAAGGCGCAGCCGCGGAAGTCGTCCCTGGAGAACCGTTCGGCGAGCGCGTCGAAGACGGCGAGCGGACGCTGTCCGGGTGGTAGGTGCCAGCCATCGATGGTGCCGGACAGCCAGGCGCGCCACTGTCGGTCGCGGATCTGGAGCACTTCGACAAGGAGGTCGTCCTTGCTGGTGAAGTGGCGGTAGAACGACGCCCTGCCCACGCCGGAGACGTCCAGGATGCGCTCGACGCCGACGGCGCGCACGCCCTCCGCGTAGAACAGCTCCTCTGCCGCGTCCAACAGGCGCTCGCGTGCTCGGGTGGCCATACGGACAGATGGTACCACTCTGTCTCGTTTATTCGTAAACATGGTGCGGGACTTGACGTTGACACGGACGGTACCGATCAGTACCGTCTGAACGGTACCGACCGGTACCAAAGTTCTTTGGTGCCACACTTCGAGGAGGCTTCCGATGTCCCGCATGCCCCAGCTCACCGCGGAAACCGCGAACGATGAGCAGCGTGCCCTGTTGGAGGACACCAACCGGCAGCTCGGCAGGGTGCCGAATCTCTACGCCGCGATGGCAAACGGTCCGGCAGCGCTGAAGGGGTACCTGGCGATGCGCGACGCGCTGGTGGCCGGCAGCTTCCGGGCCCGCGTCCGCGAGCAGCTCGCGCTGCTGATCGCGCAGGAGAACGAGTGCGGCTACTGCGTTGCCGCGCACACCATGCGGGGCGGCAAGGTCGGCCTCAGCGAGGAGCAGCTGCTGGCCACCCGCCGCGCCGAGAGCGACGACCCGCACACCACGGCCGTCCTCCAGGTCGCCAGGGAGGCCATGCGCTCGGGCGGCCGGCTCACCGACGACGTCGTCGAGCAGGCGCGCGCGGCCGGCGTCACCGACGCCGAGCTGGCCGAGATCATCGGCCACATCGCGCTGAACGTGTTCTCCAACTACTTCAACCACCTCGCGCAGCCCGACCTCGACTTCCCGGCCGTGGACGTCGCGGTGACGGCTTCTCATTAGTTGGTTTGCCGGCAAAGCCGGACGCGCCACCGCTGCGGACCACGATGATCGGTGGTGGCCCGCGGCGGCGGACGTGGTGTGGCGGGAAGGTTCTCGCCGGGGTGGCACTCCCGGCGGGATGAGTCAACTGGCGATGGGGGGCACACGGTGGACTTTGGCCTGCACCAACTCAGGACGTTCCGGGAGGTTGCCCGGACGGGCTCCTTCACCAAGGCAGCCAGGAGCCTCGGCTACTCGCAGTCCAGCGTGACCTGCCACGTGCGGGCGCTGGAGTCGAAGTTCGGCACGCCGTTCTTCGAGCGGCTGCCCAACGGCGTCCGGCTCACCCAGGCCGGCGAGACCTTCCACACCTACGTCATGCAGATGTTCTCGGTGGTCGACGACATGGTCGCCGCCGTCAGCCCGGAGGGCGACGCGGCCGGCCGCGTGACGGTCGGGGTGTCCCCGGCCCTGGTTGACCACCACCTCGGTCACCTCGTGCGGCAGAACCGCCGCATCCGGCCGGGACTTCGCGTCGCGCCGAGGACGCTGAGCTCCGCCGACGTGATCGCCGCGGTGCGCGCCGAGGAGATCGACCTCGGGTTCGTGCTGACCTCGGCGCACCGCGACGACCGCGGCGGCGGCACCCCGGACCTGGCCGCCAGTGTGTTGTGCGAGCTGGACTTCGTGCCCGTCGTCGGGGCGAGGTCCGACGACGGCCGCCCGTTCGGCCAACCCAGGGTCGGCCTCGAAACCGGTTGGGCGCAACAGGTTCTGGTGTTCGACCCGACCTGCGTCTCGCAGCGCGGCCTGCCCGAGCTGCTGCGCGCCCGTTTCGAGGCGCCGCCGGACGTCGTGGAGGCAGGCTCCGTCGAGGGTGTCCGCGAGTCGGTCAGCCTCGGGTTCGGCGTCGGCATGCTGCCGGCGCACGTGGTCGCCGCCCGACCGGATCCGAACCTGGTCGTGGTGTCCAGCCTGCCGAAGGCCCGCTGGTCGGTGACCATGCTGTGGTCCAAGAAGACCCGCATGACGCCCGCCGTCGAGGCGCTGCTGGACGTCGCCCAGTTCGCCTTCGTCCCGGAGGTCGACATTCCCGCTCCGCCCGGTCCGTCGTTACCTGCTCTCCTGTGACTGCGCGCACCACGTGAGGGGTTGGGCAGGTTCCCATTGAGCAGAACAGGAACCAGCGCATGAACGTGAACCAGTCGTCAGGTGGCCCGAGATCGCGCCCCGCCAGACTCGCCGATTGGTGCTGTTCGCACAGCGTGACGTTGTTGCGGCTGAGTCTGGGGATCGTGTTCGTGTGGTTCGGCCTGTTGAAGTTCTTCGAGGGTATGAGCCCCGCGGCCGAGCTCGCCACCCGCACCATGTCGATCATCACCTTCGACCTGGTCCCACCCGCCGTGTCCCGTCCGCTCCTCGCGCTGATGGAGACCCTGATCGGAGTCGGGTTCCTCACCGGCCGCTGGCCGCGCACCACGCTGGCGGTGTTCTTCGTCCAGATGGCCGGCGCGATGTCCCCGCTGGTGCTGCTGCCCGGCGTGATCTGGGCGCACCCCATGGGACCGACGCTGACCGGCCAGTACGTCATCAAGGACGTCGTGCTCGTCGTCGCGGGCCTGGTCGTGGCGTCCGCCCTCCGCGCCGCGCCCGCGCAGCGCGCCCAGCCCCGGCTGCGCCAGGTGCTGCCACTGCGCAAGGCGGCCCCAGCCGATCAGCCCAAGGCGGTCAGCGAGGTCGGCTGACCCCGGACGGTCCAACGGGTTGCGCCGTTCGCGGGACCCCGCCGAGGCATGTTTCGCCCGGCCCGCAACGATTCGTGCCCTCCGCGTCAGCCGCAGGGGTGGTCGGCGGCCCTCCGGAGTGAGGTGTCCTCCGCGCGACCGATGACCGGATGATCCGGTTGTAGTGTCGAGTGGGCGAACCGAATCGGTGCGTGCGGACCAGCTCCGCTGAACCGGGTGGGCGAGTCGATGACGGAGATCGTGATCTGGTGTCTCGTCGTCGCGGCAGCGGCGGCCGTGCTGATCCTCTCGGTCGCCATGGCGCTGAAGGGCGCGACCGTCGGTGAGCGCCGGGAGCGATGGCAGGATCAGACCACGGCTCCGGTCGGCGCGATGCTGAACGCCATGTTCCTAGCCGCGTTCGGGTTGTCGCTGGTGATCGCGTGGCAGTCCTACGACCGGGCCAGGACCCATCTCCGGGACGAGAGCGCCGCCCTGACCCGGCTCTACGACGTGGTCGGCGCGCTGCCGGCGCACGACGACCTGCGCGGCGGAATCCGCGACTACACCAGGCGGTTGGTCGACCGCGAATGGCCGGAGCTGCAACTACAGCGGTCCGACGAGGCGGCCGACGCGCTGGCCGGCCGCCTCACCACCCAGGTCCTCGCGCTCCAGGCGACGACTCCGGCCGAGCAGTCGGCGCGTGCCCTCGCGGTGGGTCAGTGGAACACCGCGGCCGACGCGCGGCAGAGCCGGATCGGCGACACCCTCACCGGACTGCCGTGGGGACTGCTGCTCGCCGTGGTGGTGACCGCGTTCACGGCGATCGGCCACGCCATGATCGTCGGGCTGCCGCACACCTCGTCCTCGCTCATCTCGCTGCTCGCCGAGGGCGTCGTGATCGCCGTCGCCGTGTATGTGCTGTTCCTGATCAGGAGCCCGTACCACGGCGCGCTCGACCTGCCGCCTGACCAGCTTCGCCTTGTCCTGGCCCGGTTCGGGTCGGCGCACTGACACCCTCAGCGCTGACGGTGCCGGCCGGACCGACTGGTGAAGGCCGCGGCCAGTACGGCCGCCAGCACGACGAACACGACCTTCGGATCGTCCGACACGGTGCTCGCGTCCACGGCGGGCCGGTACGGCGCGTACGCCTCGGTGAGCGGCGGCAGATCGGTCGGGCCGGTCGTGGCCGGCGGGCTCGCCGCCGCGGTCGGGCTCGGCGTGCCGGTGACCGGAGCCGGCGCGCCCGGCGTGGCCTGGCCGGTCGGCTGCGGCCCGCGCGGCTGCCCCGCGGACGGTTGCTCTGCGGGCGGTTGCGGCAGCTGGGGAAACGGCGGCAGGACGATCGTCGGCGCGGGCGGGATCGGCGGGATGGTGATCACCGGCGCCGGCGGGATGGGCGGGATCTCCACCGTCGGCAGCGGCGGGATGATCACCGGCGGGATCGGCGGGATGATCGGCGGCGGCGGGGGAGCCGGCTGGGCGGCGAAGGGCAGCGCGGCCAACAGCGTCACCGCCACCGCGGTCGAGCGTGTCAGGGCTGCCCACATGTCCGTGCCGTTCGACGCACCAGGTCCTGCCGTCGAGCGTACGGAGAACCCACGCCACGATCGGGTTGTTGTGCCGCGAAGAAGGTGAGCACGCCGTGCGGCCCCCTGGCCGAGGACCGCACGGCGCGCTCGGACGGTGGAACGCGGGACGTCAGGTGGTGACGAACTTGCCGGGGTCGGCGACCGGGGACTCGACGAAGAGGCTTCGGTACTCGTCCTGGATGCCGCTGTTGTGCACCTGGATGGCGAGCGGCCCGACCCGGCCTGCCGTGGCGTCCTTGAAGTCGAGCACTTCGACGGCCTTGCAGGTGGTCGCGCCGGTCGGCAGCGGACAGCAGGCCATCCGCGCGACACCGGTCGCCTGGTTGCCGAGGATCTCGCACTGGCTCCACTGGTGGATGTCCCACTTGGTGTGCGGGAACGAGGTGGACTCCTTGCCGCCGCCGTTGTTGTGCCCCGGCCGGTAGTCCCAGTGGCCGCCGTTGGGCGGCTGGAACTGGATGGCGCTCAGCGCGTCCCGGATCGGTGTGATGGTGCCCCAGATGAGGACGGTGGGGGCGTGGTTGCCGGACACCTGCCGGACGTTGAAGATCCAGCGGAAGTTGCCGACCTGGGTGTTGTAGCGGAGCCAGCCTCGGCCCGCCGTGCCGGTGCCGTGGATGACGCCGTTGGCGACGGTCCAGCCGCCGGGTTTCGCCGAGGTCCAGTTGTTGAGGGTCTTGCCGTCGAACATCGACACGAGGTTCGGGTCGCCCCAGGGATTGGGGTCGCCTGCGGTCGACGCGACGGCGGCGGGACCGGCCGTCGCGGCCGCGGCGAACAACGCGGCCCCGACGGCAAGTATCCGCAGATGACGCATAATCATCCGATTTCTCCGTCCTGAAAACCTTTTCAGACGGCGGTGTTGTTCAGGTTAGGAGGGAGTCATCCGATGAGTCAAGCGCCCGTCCGGCGACCAGGTCGGCGCGGTCGGCCCGCAGCACGCCCACGGCCGGGTGTATGCCGGGAGTGGCGGGTGGGCGCCGGTAGGAACAGCCGTGTCGGATGCGGTAGCGGACTCACCAGGGAGCACACTCGATGCGGATGCGCGTGATCGGACTGGCGACGGCACTGGCGATCGGGCTGTTGACCACCGCCCAGACGGGCGCGGTCGCCGCCAGCGGCGACCCGGAGCCGGTCGGCCAGGAGACCAAGCCGCCGCCAGCCCACACCCCGGACAGGATCCTGGACACGACGCGGCCGACCACCATGACCTACCAGACGCCCACCGACGGCTATCTCCTGTCGAAGCTCACCGCGCCCAACCCCGTCCGGCCGGCCACCCTCACCTTCGCCATGCACACTTCGGGTGCGGTCGCGACGCTGAAGTCCGCCGGCAGCGGCGAGATGCTGGCGATGCCGGTGCACAAGGGAGAGACCGTGAAGATCACCGTGGAGGGCAAGGGAGAGCTGACCGCGGTCGTGATGTGGTCGCAGGTAGCGAGGTAGCGCCACGAGCGTCGTCTTGGCATGACGGGATGACTGGAGTCTGAGCGGCCTTGCGATAGGCGATCCGGCACGCCTCACCGGAGTTCCGCGCGTCGGATCTTCCCGGACGTGGTGCGCGGCAACCGATCCGCGAACTCGACCGACCGGGGCCGCAGGTCCGGCGCGAGGTGCAGCGCCGCGTGCGCGAGCAGCGCCTCGCCGAGCGCGGGCCCAGGGGCGTGCCCGCGCCCGGCGACCACGACGGCGTGCGGCACCGCGCCGCCGATCGGGTGGGCGCGCGGCACCACGGCGACCTCCGAGACGGCCGGGTGCCGACCGAGCACGGCCTCCAGCTCGTACGGGGAAATGCGGTGGTCAAAGGACTTGAACACGTCGTCCCGCCGGCCGAGCACCCGGATCCAGCCGGTCGCGTCGCGCTCGCCGAGGTCGCCGGTGTGGTAGACGCCGTCGGCGAGCGCCCGGCCGGTCGCCTCGGCGTCGTCCAGGTAGCCGACCAACACACCCACCGGCCCGTCGGTCAGGTCGACGCAGATCTCTCCGGTGTCGCCGAACCGCCCGGTGGCCGGATCGCGCAGCACGATCCGGTAGCCCGGCAACGGCAGGCCGGCCCAGCCCGCGCGCGGCGTGAGCCCCGGCGTGGTGCCGATCAGCCCGGTCGTCTCGGTCTGCCCGTAGCCGTCCCGCACGGCCACACCCCAGGACCGCCCGATCTCGGCGGACAGATCGCCGGCGAGCGGCTCGCCCGCGCTCATCGCCTCGCGCAGCGGCGGCCGGGCCGAGCGGAGGTGCGGGCGCATCGCCTGCCAGGTGCTCGGCGGGGCACAGAACGTGGTCGCCGCCGCGTCCATCAGCAGCCTTGGCAACAACTCTGGCCGCGCGGGGCCGTCCGGCGGCACCAGGATCGTGGCCTCGGCGGACCACGGCACGAACAGGCTGCTCCACGAGTGCTTCGCCCAGCCCGGCGCGGACACGTTGAGGTGCCGGTCGCCCGGAGTGAGGCCGTTCCAGAACAGGCTGGACAGGTGCCCGACCGGGTAGCTCGCGTGGGTGTGCCCCACCAGCTTCGGCGCGGCGGTGGTGCCGGAGGTGAAGTAGCAGAACGCCAGCTCGTCCGAGCGCGTCGGGCCGGTCGGCAGGAACGGTCGGTCGTCCAGCGCCGCGGCCGAGTAGTCCGACCAGCCAGGCACGGAGCCCGGCACGGCGATCCGACCGCCGGGCACCGGTATGTCGTCGAACAGCGCGGTCAGGTCGGCCCGGCACACCACGTGCCGCACGCCGCCCCGGCGCACCCGGTCGGCCGCCTCGGTGCGGGTCAGGCTCGGATAGCTGGGGATCACCACCGCGCCGATCTTCAGGCACGCCAGCACGCATTCCCACAGCTCGTGCTGCGCTCCGAGCACGATCAGCACCCGGTCGCCCCGGCGGATCCCGAGGCCGGTCAACCAGTTCGCCACCGAGTCCGACCCGGCGGACAGGTCGGCGAACGACACGCGCCGCGCGGTCCCGTCGTTGGCGAGCAGCTCCAACGCCGACGCCGCGTTGTCCTCGGCGATGACGTCGAACCACTCCAGCGCCCAGTTGAACGTCGTCGACCGGGGCCAGCGGAACTCGGCGTAGGCGGCGCGATGGTCCGCGCGGTGCCTGAGCAACAGGTCCCGCGCGGCACGGAACCGTTGGTGTGCCTCGGTCCTGCGGCCCGCCCAGTACTGCGTGGGACGCGACGGGGTCACCGGCCCGGCCTCGCCGACGTCAGCGGCCGGTCCGCCGCGATGGGTGCGAGGACGCTGCCGGCGATCGCATCGGCGTCGCGCATGAACGACCCCCACGCGCCGGGTCGGCTGCTGCCGACCTGGGTGAACCACCTGGTGTGCTCCGACGGGATGCCGAGCACGTGCAGCCCGGGATCCGGTCGGCCGTCCGCGCCGATCGGGTGGAACGGCGCGTCGGTCACCGCCACCCCGCCCGTGTCGAAGTCCGTGTCCCCGCCCGTGTTCCGGAAGCTGGTGAGCACGCCGGAGTCGCGCAGCCCGCGAATCAGCGGTGCCGGGTCGCGGCGCACATCCGGCGTCGGGATGCGGGCGTCGATGAGCACGTCCAGGCGCACCAACGATCCCTCGACGTTCGGCGAGCATGCGGTGAACCGGTCTCGGTCGGCGTCCATGCCGAACGACGCGTCGGGGCCGACCACGCGCAGCACGCCGCTGTTGAGCAGCGCGAGGAACTGCCGCATCCGGTGCAGCGGCGGACCCGTGGACACGAACCCGGCCAGCGGCACGAACCAGTCGAGGAAGTCGCGGCGGTGCGACTCCGGGGTCAGCCCGCCGAAGTCGACGGCCGTGCGGATCACCTGGCGCACATCGCGAAGCGCGTCAAGGGCGGCCTTGACCGGTCCGTCCACGTTGCCGAGCGCGGCCTGGACCAGGTCCTCGCGCACCAGCTCGGCGAGCGACTTCTCGAAGTCCCCCGGATCGGCGAACCTTGACCCGGCGAAGGGCCTGCCCCGCCGCAACAGCCCGAGCGGCGGCTGGTCGGCGAGCCCGAACTCGGCGGCCAATCCAGCCAACCCGCCCGACTCTGGCGTCCCTGAGGGCCCGACCAGCTCGGCCGTCGCCGTCAGGCCGGCCGGGTCGGCCAGCCCGGGGGAGTGCTCGGCCAGCGCGACGGCGCGAGCCGTGAACGCGGTCGCCGCGCCGGCGCCGAACCGTTGGCGCAGCGCGGTTTCGTAGTAGACGAGGTCCACCTCGGCGGTGATCCACGGCAGCACGTCGGCGCGGAAGTCCAGCTTCCGTTCCGCGCGCGCCGCGCGCACCCGCTGAGTGGTGAACAGCCTCGGCCGGTAGGAGTGGTCGGCCGCCTTCTGGTTGCGGCCCCTGGCGGGCAGCGGCGCGCCGCCGCGCGAGCCCGCCACGATGCGCGGCTCCCACCCGCTGGCCACGTACTCCAGCTCGCCGGTGTCGTTCTCGGCGAAGTGCCCGCTGCGGCCGGCCGTCAGCGCCGCCATCACGTCGAAGAACGACAGGCCCATGCCGATGATGCCCACGGTCGCGCCGGACGGAATCTCGTCGAGCGGCATGTCCGCTGGCGAATCGCCCCGCAAGTACCGCAGCCTCGGCCGGGCCTCGGCGAACGCGGCCAGCGCGCGCTGGCCTGGAGTCAGCTCGGTCCTCGGATGGCCGGTGGCCAGCACGACCCGGTCCGCCTCGATGACCCGGCCGTCGAACAACATCAGCTGGTAGTGCCCTTGCGGCGTGCGGTCGAGCGCGTGCACCATGGCCCGCACCCGCTCCAGAGTGACGGTCTCCGGCAGGCTCGCCTCGATGGTGTCGAGCACGAACCGCAGGTACCGCCCGTAGAGGCCGCGTTCGGCGTACCCGTTGGGCTCCGCGGTGTCCGGCATGACCCGCTGCCACCACTGCGCGAGGCTCGGCCCCGCACTCGGCCTGGCCGGGCCGTCGTCCGGGGGCCCGGAGAACATGGTGACCTCGCAGGCCGGCGTGTTCATCAGGAACCACGGGGCCTGGTCGGTGCGCCAGATCCGGCCGGCGCCGATCTCCACGGCGTCGATCGCGTACAGCTCGACCCTGCGGCCACTGGTGTCCTCGGCGAGTCGGGCGGCCAGCCGCTCCAGCACGGCGAGCCCGCGCGAACCGGTGCCGAGCACGGCGATCCGGTGCGGCGCGGCAGACCAGTCGGTGGCGGCCTGCGGCGGCGATGCCGGGATCGTTGTTGTCGCGGTCACCGAGGCCTCCATGGTGGTCGCCGAAGATCTGCTTGCAGGATCGAGAATGGGTGCCGAAGATCTGCTTGCAGGATCGAGAATGGGTGCCGAAGAGCTGGTTGCAGGGGTGAGAGCAGGATCGAGAGTGGGTGCCGAAGATCTGGTGAGGGCGGCCTGTTCGTAGCGGGCCGGCACGGCGCGCAGCATGCCGAGCAGCTGGGCGGAGGTCAGCCGCCGGCCGCTGCTGCGCGGGCCGCCGGGCAGCGGGAGGTTGCCCGATTCCGCCCAGTACAGGCGGCCGTTGTCGTCGATGGCGCCCTGGGTGCGGCCGAGGTTGTCCGGGTGCACGCAGAACGGCACGTCCAGCAGTCCAGTGGCGAACGCGCGCAGCAGGGCGGTGCCGACGTCGTCGGAGAGCGCCAGCACCGCCTCGACGAGGCCGGTCGCCTCGCGCAGCACGTCCGTCGGGTCGACCAGCTCGGCCGTCGGCAGCGCGGCGGCCCGCCGCGCGGTGCTGTCGGCGTCCACGAGCGCGGCGACGTTCTCGGCGATCGTGGGGATGCGGAACGCCTCCGCGGTGGTCTTGACGATCAGGCGTTCCGCGCCGCCGCGCACCGCGAGCTCGGCGCTGTCCCGCAGCAGCAGTCGCGCGCCGTCCCTGGTCCTCGGGTACACGCCCATGTAGGTGTAGAGCACGAGGTGCCAGTCGACCGAGGCCGGCAGCAGCGCGCCGGCGAGCCGCCGCATCGCCGCCAGCGCCTCGATGTCCTGGGTGGCGTCGGTCTGTTGCGCGTAGCTCAGCGACAGGCTGGTCACCCCGTGCTGCGCGAAGAACAGCGACTCGAGCACGCTCGTCGCGACCAGCAGCGACGGCGGGCACAGCTGCCCGAGCAGGCAGCCGCCGAAGGTCTCCAGGTGCGCCCTGGATCCGTTGTCCCGGCAGGACTCCACGAGTTCGGCGGTGGCGTCGCGCCAGGACGCCACGGACTCGGCGAGCGGGACGCGGCCGTAGGGCAGGCAGTAGGACACCGGGCCGCCCTCGCTGGCCGACAGGCCGGCCTCGGTCATCACCCGGAACAGCGTCGATGGGGTGGCCGAGCCGTGCCGCACCTGCACCGGGATGGCGGGGCCGGCCGTGGCGGCGACCCGCGCGGTCACCTCGGGTCCGTGCACGACGATGGGAAAGCCGTTGAGGTCGCGGCCGTCCCGCAGCGCGGCCCGCGCGCCGTCGTGGTCGGCGACCCTGGTGTAGCTGTCCAGCGTGATGGTGCCGGCGGTGCGGGCCGGGGCGGCCGCGACGGCGCGCAGGCCCTCGGCCATCAGGTCAGGGTCGGCCATGCCCATGCGGGGCTGCACGACCAGTTCGCCTCGTTCGGCCGCGGCGCGGACGTAGTCGCCGAGGTCGGCGCCCGGCCCGCGCCCGGTCGCGCCGGGTCTCACCGTGCCCCCGTCACCTGTAAGCGGTCCCGGGCGGGCAGCATCGCCAGGTAGCCGGTGAGCGCGTCGAGCTCGCCGGCGTCGATGAACACCCGGTCGAACCCGGCGGCGATCAGCTCGGCGGCCATCGCGCCGTCGTCGGCGCCGGCGACGCCGAGCTTGCCGCCGATCACGGCCGGCACGTCCCTGGTGTCGGGATGCGCGCGCAGCGCGCGGGCCAGCCGAACGCCGTCCAGGTGCCCGTGCCCGTTGACGGAGCTGATCACCACCGCGTGCGGCCGGTGTTCGCGGACCGCCGCGACCACCAGGTCGTCCGGCACGCACGGCCCGAGGTTCACCACCTCGTGGCCCAGTTCCTGCAACAGCAGTTGGAGAAAAACGAGGTTCCAGGTGTGCGAGTCCGACGACACCGTGGACAGGACGACGCGTCTGCGTTGCGGCACAGGCGAATGCATGCGAGTAACCCCAGTCTGCGGGCCCGGCGAACGGGCGCGCGGCGCAACAGATGAAGGGCGCGCTGCGGGCACGCCGGAGCACCGCAGGGCGCCGGCCTGACCCGGCTGGCACCCTGCGATGCGGGGCTGAAAGGGTTGCGGTGACTACACTTCGACGGTGATCTCGCCGGGTTTCGGTTCGCGCGCAGCCGCCGGCCTTGTGCGGATGGCGAGCACCGTGCAGCCCTTGGCGCTGGACATCTGGTGCCGGGTGCCCGGCCCCTCGACCACGAGGTCACCCTGCTCGAAGACCGTGCCGTCGCTGTGGTCGAGCGAGCCTTCGAGCACCAGCATAAGCTCGAAGCCCAGGTGCTCGTGGAAGTCGCCGTGCGCGCCGGGGGGAAAACGCAGCAGCAGGCCGATCGACTCCTCGCCGGTCTCCGGGTTCGGCGTCCACAGCGGGTAGTGGTCCACGCCGGCCCTGCCCGGCTCGACCCACGGCACCCAGGACAGCTCGTCGAGCTCGAACCCGCTGCGCAGCACGTTGGTGATCACTTCTACCTTGGACATCCGTCCCCCAGGGGTTGTCGGTGCGGTGTCGGAACGATCAGGCCTCGTTGCCCTTCGCGATGGGCGCCGCGACGAGCGCGCCGTACTCGACCCAGGCGCCGTCGTAGTTGGCGATGCCGCGCCTGCCGAGCAGCTCGTGCAGCACGAACCAGGTGTGCGAGGAGCGCCACCCCATCCGGCAGTAGACGATCGTCTCCCGGTCGAAGTCCACGTCGGCGTAGACCTTCGCCAGCTCGTCGTTTGGCAGGAACGTCTCGTCCTGGTTGGTGGCCTTCTCCCAGGGGATGTTGCGCGCGGACGGCACGTGACCCCGCTTCAGCGAGGGGTCCTGCGGCACGCCGGCCGGCGCGACGAGCTCGCCGGTGTACTCGGGCACGGACCGGACGTCCAGCAGGTTCCGCGTGCCGATGGCGGAGAGCACGTCGTCGCGCGTCGCCCTGGTCGTGAGGTCCCTCGGCGCGGCGACGTAGCTGGTCGCCTGCCGGACGGGCTCCTCCTCGACGAGCGGCCGGGAGTCGAGTTCCCACTTGGCCCGGCCGCCGTCGAGCAGGCGCACGTCGTTGTGCCCGTAGACCTTGAGGTACCAGTAGAGCGAGGCCGCCCACCAGTTGTGGTTGCCGCTGTAGAGCACCACGGTGTGGTCGTTGCCGATGCCCTTGGCGGACAACAGCTTCTCGAAGGCGGCCTGGTCGAGGAAGTCGCGGCACACCGGGTCCTGCAACTCGGTGGTCCACTCGATGCGGACCGCGCCGGCGATGCGGCCCCGGTCCCTCGCGCCGTTCTGGTCCATCACCTCGACCAGCACGACGTTGGGGTCGTCAGCGTGCGCCGTGACCCAGTCGGCGTCGACGAGTAAGTCGGTGCGGTCCATCGGATACCTCAGCTCTTTCCGGTGGTTCGAGGCCAGGGTTCGTGCGATGTCACCCGGCTGGGCGGGGCGGCGACGTCGGGGTCACCACCAGTAGGCGGGGTAGTTGGCGCCGACGCGGAGCCTGGCGGCGATCACGCCGAACAGGACCAGCAGCACGCTGGCCGCGACGACGAGGACCAGGGCGTGCACCGGCTCGGGGTGCTGGGCGACCACGAGGGCGGCCAGTGCCGCGGCAGGCGCGTGCACGACCCTGAGCACGATCATCACGCCGAGCGAGACGCCGCCGGCGATGGCCGCGGTCCAGATGGACGCGCCGAACAGCGCGTAGACGAGGAGGCCGAGGACGGCCGAGGCGAGCTGGCCGCCGATCACGCTGCGCGGTTGCGCCGGGGGCAACGCCGGGCTGCCGGCGATGATCACGGCGCTGGCAGCGAAGGGCGGCGTCAGCAGGATCTGGTGGGTCACGTCGCCGATCAGCGCGAGCAGCAGCAGCATCACCGTGCCGACGACCGTGGCCATGACGGCCTTGCTGAGCTTGGGGCTCGCGGGCGCCTTGCTCTTCCACCACACGGGCCTGGTCGCCGGCTCCGTCTGAGGCGCCACCGTGGGCGGGGGCGTGTCAGTCACTTCAGTCACCTTTCGGTGTGGGGTCGAGGTTTCGGGGCGCGGACGGCTCTTCAGGCCCGATTGGTCGGGATTGTGCAGGTCACGAGTGGTCCGCGCGGCTCCCACCATTCCAGGGCGACTGCCCCGGAATGGTGGGAGCGCGGTTTTCCGCGGACCGTTATTCGAATCTTGGATGGGTCACCGTTACGCCGGGATCACGCGCAGCCGTGGAAGTACTGCTGCGCGCGGTTCCAGACGTCGTGACCGACCTGGCGACCGAGGGTGATGCCGGGCTGGTTGTCGAAGTCCCAGTGCATCCCGCCGTACAGGCGCGAGATGCCCGCCTGCTCGGCGGCCGAGCTGAAGGTCGGCCAGCTGAGCGTCACGTCGCTTGCTGGCGTGATGCCCGGCTCGATCTTGGAGGTGCCGGCCTTGAACACGAACGAGTCACCGAACGTGTCGCTGCCGGTGAAGTCCTTGAGGACCTCGGAGGCCGCGCCGGAGAACGTGCTGTGCCCGGAGACGGTGGCAGGGAAGGCCGGGGTCGACACGTACGGCTTCCAGTTGCTGCCGTCCATGGTGACCGTGCCCTTGCCCGGACCGCCGTAGGCCTGGATCTGCTGGCCCGCCTTGTCGTAGCGGATCAGCGTGCTGGGCCTGGCGTAGTTGTACTCCAGCTTGACCTTCCACGACACGATGGCCGCGTCGTCCTCGGCCATGTTGAGCGCGAAGAACATCTTCACGTCCTGGTCGAGGCTGTGGTGGTCGCGCCGGGCGACGAAACGGGCCCACGCCTGCTGCCCGCCCGGCGGTGTGACGTCGGCGTTGAGCCAGTACTCGGCGATGACCTTGCGCTCGTCGGTCAGGTTCGCGCTGTAGTCCAGCACGTTGTTGATCGACGAGGTGATGGCCGCCGAGGGGTAGGCGGGCGGCGCTGGAACGCTGTAGCCGTCTGCCGACCCGATCGCGAAGGGCTTCGTTTGGCCCCACTGGGGGTTGAGGAAGTGCTGGGTCTTGCCGTTGACGATCAGCGGCGTCCACTTCGACGGGTCCACCACGGTGGACTTGTCGAAGGAGTCGACCGGCTGCGGCGGGTTGACCGGCTGGTAGCCGGTCACGGTGTCCGCGTAGGCCGGCGTGCCGAGCTGGTTGGACCCGTCCTGGTGACGGAAGTTCAGCTCCGCCGCGCAGGCCACGTTGCCGATGCCGGCGGCGGTGCCGGTGTCGGTGCTCGTGTTGTTCGGGTCATAGCCGAGGCTCTGCATGAACGCCGTGGTGGTGGCGGTCTGCGCGGGGAACAGGTCGAGCAGCGCGCGGTAGGCCGCGTAGCTGATCGCCGTCTCCTTGTTGCGCTGGGTCCGCTCCCACCACGGGCGACGGAGCTGGTCGCCCAGCTGCGTGCCCACCGCGCGGCCGTCGTAGGCGACCCACGCGTCGAACATGCAGGTGTGCGTGATGGCCAACGCCCGCGCGTCCACCGTCGGCGGGCCGAACGGTGAGTTGGCCGTCTCGTAGACGCTCAGAATGTTGTTCTCGGTCTGCTGGTTCCACTTCACCACGATCGAATCGCCGGAATACCGGGGCGAGGCCTCGGAGACCGCCGGGCTGACCGTCGCGAATGCGGCACCGACCAGCACCAGCGTCGCTCCGCTCGCAATTCGACGACGCAGGCGGGAAACGGGTCTGTGCCGCTGGGTTGTTGACAACGTCATACTTGACTTTTCCTTTGCGCGAGCAGGAAGTCCGGGTGCACCGGTCGAACGGTCTCCCCGGCGTCGACGGCAAGCACGCTAGTTAGCCGGCGTGACTGCGCCGTGACAGCGCCGTGGCAGCCTGCCCGAAGGTTCAGAATCGGTTGCGCGAACAGTTCGTGACCTTCGCTAAATGTCGTTGAATGGCAACGGAGTTGCTCCACTGGACTGTGAATTTTATGTCGGCCACAGAGCTTCTTGGGCTGGTCAACGGCCTGGCGTCGGCGCGGCGCGGAAGTCTGGTGTTTTCCCCAGTCGGCAGGTGCTTGCGGCGTTGCTGCCGATGGCCCAATCGAAATCCCGCGCCGCGCGCATCGATAACGCTGATGGGTGGTCGTGTGCCCAGGTGATGTGGGTAGCGTGTCGCCCCGTACCCGGGCTCTGGGGTGACTGGGGGATATCGCATGAAAACTCGTACGCGACAAACACAGGAGCACGATGCCGACGGCCTGATAGTGGGGCCCCGGAACGAGGACGGCGCGCTGCCGGCCGGCCGGTTGGCCGCCGCCGACGCCGGGGCCCTGCGCAGGATCGGCAACGGGGAACTGACCGACCTTCCGACGGCCGTCGGCGCGGAGAACCTGCGGCTGCGGCTGATCGGCACCTGCCAGCTCTCGCGCGGCCAACGTCAACTGTCGGTCGGGCCGAGCGGCCAACGGCTGCTGGCGCTGCTCGCCTTGCACGACAGGGTGATCGCGCGGGGCACGGCGGCGCAGCTGCTGTGGCCCGACGTCACCGAGAGCGGCGCCCGCTCCAACCTGCGCACCACGCTGTACCGGCTGGCCAGGAGCTGCCCGACCGCGATCGAGGCGACCAGCACCGGCGTGCGGCTCGACCCTTCGGTGCGGGTCGACGTCCGCGCCGCGCGGTCGATCATGACCCGCGTGCTGGACCTGTCCGTGCCGATGAGCGAACGGCAGCTCAGCGAGGCGCTGCGCTGCGACCTCCAGGACGACCTGCTGCCGGAATGGCAGGAGGAGCACTGGTTGCAGCCGCATCAGGCACGGTGGCGGCAGCTCCGCCTGCACTGCCTGGAAACCCTGTCCGACCGGCTGGCCTCGGCCGGCTGGTTCGGCGCGGCCGTCGACGCGGCGCTCGCGGCCGTGCAGGCGGAACGGTATCGGGAGAGCGCGCACGAGGCGTTGATCCGGGCGCACCTGGCTGCCGGCAACCGGACCGAGGCGATCAATCATCGGGCCGCCTACCACCGAATGCTGCACGCGGAGCTGGGTCTCGCGCCGGTGGCGTCCTCGATCGGCCGTTGAATCCCTTTGTCCTGAATCTGTTCGGTCGCTCGGCGCCGCCGCCGTCATTCGATTTCTGTGGTGAGGGTAGGCAATAGACCGATAGTCGCGCCATCGCCGCCGGGTCGGTAGCAGGCTGTCCGGCGTGCGGCGCCGCGTCGCCGCCATTCCTCGATTCGTGCCGGCGTCCGTCGATGCCGCAGTCACCGATTCGCTTGCGGTAGGAGGATTCACTCGATGTCTTCATCAGTTGTCAATCACCCGGCCCCGGTGAATGCCGGCCGAGATTCCGGTCGGGAGCCGCAGTACGACGCGCTGCCGACGTTGGTCAGCGCGGGCCTGCGGGTGCCGCTGGTGTCCGGTGAGTCGGTGCCCTACGCCAACTTCGACTACGCGGCCAGCACGCCCTGTCTGGACACGGTCTGGCACGCGGTGCAGGAGCTGGTGCCCTGGTACGCGAGCGTGCACCGGGGCGCCGGGTTCGCCTCGCAGGTGTGCACCGAGCTGTACGAGCAGGCCCGCGAGGTGGTGCGGCGGTTCGTCGGCGCGCCGGCGGACGCGACGACGGTGTTCACCCGCAACACCACCGACGCGATGAACCTGCTCGCGCGCACGCTGCCGAAGGGCACCACCGTGTGGTGCTTCGACTCTGACCACCACGCGGCCGTGCTGCCCTGGCGGGACTCGCGGACCAGGCGGGTCGCCCTGCCGTCCTCGCCTGCCGAGGCCGTCGCCCTGCTCGACGAGGCACTCACCGGTCGCGAGGACGGGCCGGGACTGGTGGTGATCACGGCGGCCTCCAACGTGACCGGCGAGCTGTGGCCGGTCGCGGAGCTCGCGGAGGTGGCGCACCGGCACGGCGTGCGCTGCGTGCTCGACGCGGCGCAACTGGCGGCGCACGGCCAACTGCGCGCCGAGGAGTGGGGCGTCGACTGGATCGTCCTCAGTGGACACAAGCTGTACGCGCCGTTCGGGGCTGGCGCGCTGGTCGGCAGGCGCGACTGGCTCGAGGCGGCCGAGCCCTACCTCGTCGGCGG
Source organism: Solihabitans fulvus (assembly GCF_008386585.1). Taxonomy (GTDB): domain Bacteria; phylum Actinomycetota; class Actinomycetes; order Mycobacteriales; family Pseudonocardiaceae; genus Solihabitans; species Solihabitans fulvus. The sequence continues at coordinate 164,713 of NZ_VUOB01000064.1, read as the reverse complement.
CGGCGCGACCCGGCTGGTCAGCGACGGCGGCGACCACCTTGACGTGGACTGGTCGGCGGGGCCGGGCCGGCACGAGGCCGGCTCGCCCAACGTGGTCGGCGTGCACGCGCTGTCCGTCGCCTGTCAGAGTCTGCCGCCCGCGACGCTGGCCAGGATCGCCGAGCACGAGCAGGCGATGGTGGCGAGGGTGCGGCACGGCCTCGGCGCGATCCCCGGGGTGCGGCTGCTGAGCATGTGGCACCCGGAGAATCCCAGGGTCGGCGTGGTGTCCTTCGCCGTTGACGGCGCGGATCTCGCGTTCGTCGCCACCGCGCTGTCGGCCGAGCACGGCATCGGGGTCAGGGACGGCATGTTCTGCGCGCACATCGGCACCGGCACCATCCTGCGGCGGTGCGGGTCCGAGCAGACCGGCCGCGCGCTGCGCGCGAGCATCGGGCTAGGCACGACCGGCGAGCACGTTGACCGGCTGCTGCACGCCGTGGACACGTTGGCGCGGCACAGCCCCCGGTGGAACTACCGCCTCGCCGACGGCAGGTGGGCGCCGGACCCTGACCCCCGACCGGTGCCGGCCGGACTGCGCCCGATGGCCCTGCTCGACTGAGTTCCCGTTGCCGCGCAGGGGTTTCGGTCAGCCCATCCGCGTGGTGATCAGCAGGATGCCGGCGTACTGGGCGGCGTACGCGGCGATGGTGCAGGCGTGGAAGACCTCGTGGTAGCCGAACCAGCGCGGCCACGGGTCGGGCCGGCGCAGGCCGTAGACCACGCCGCCGACGGTGTAGAGCAGACCGCCGCCCATGATCAGCGCGACGGGCCCGAGACCGGCAGCGTGGCCGGCCTCCGGCAGGAAGAACACCGCGACCCAGCCGAGCGCGAGGTAGAGCCCGGTGCAGAGCCAGCGCGGCGCGGACAGCCACCGCAGCCGGAACACCACCCCGGCCGCGGCGCCGCCCCACGCCAACAGCAGCGCCCACAGCTGCGTCGAGCCGTGCAGGGCGAGCAACGCCAGCGGGGTGTAGGTGCCCGCGATGATCAGGTAGATGTTCGCGTGATCCCAGCGGGCCAACAGATCCCGCATCCGCGACGGCCACCTGCCGAGGTGGTAGGTGGCCGAGACGGCGAACAGCAGCAGCGAGGTCGCCGAGTAGACCAGGGCCGCCAGCACGCCGGCCGGGGTTCGCGCGGCCGCGAGCAGCACGGTGGCGGCGACGAACGTCAGCGGCGTGGCCGCGGCGTGCAGCCAACCCCGCAGGCGCGGCCGCACCGGGTCGACGAGGTGGTCGCCGGTGTCGGCCCGCCGCTGCGTGCCCGCCGGCAGCGGAGGCGCGTCCTCGGAACGCGCGCCGGTGCTGATCGTCATGTGAACCCCCAGAAGTCGATGCCTCGACGCTAGGGATGGCGATCATGTGAAACGACCGGGTCAGCCGCCGTGTTGGTGGTGGGGCAGGCCCTACCCCGGGTGATCGGGGCCGAGGGCGCGAAGGTTTGGCGAATTCCCGGAGAACGGTCCGGAAAGGACGCGGCACGCCGGGAAGTGCCCGAGGCGACGCTGTTGGACCGGCGTCGTTCGTACGCGGGCGTGCGGGCGCGGGCCTCCCACCAGCGCGCCGAGCAGCGGGAAGCCGCGGTGGACCCGTCGGCTGGTCGGCTCTGATCGTGTACCCGAAGGGGCATCCGGGCGGCACCGCTGTCCGGGCGTCTGTTCGCGGCTGGACGGGAGGTATTTGCAACATTGCGATCTAAGCGACATTAATCGTCACCCGATGAGAGCAAGAAGAACGTGATCTTCAGCCAACAGGAGTAGTCGTCGGGCATGGTTGGTGGCGCAACGCACGGGTTACACGACTGTTTGTGATTGCAATCACAGTTGACCCTTCCTGTAACGCCGCTGTAACGTTCGGAAATTGAACGGAAGATCGACTTGTGACGGCCTGGGGGCTACGCGACGTAATCGTGAAGAATGTTCACAGAGTATGTGGCGTGCTGTGCAACGGTTCTGGGGGAGCTGTGATTACCGATCGCGCCTACGATATTGTCACCGACGACATATTTCTGCGATTATCGGATCTGGTCATCGATTCGGAGATATTCCTGAAGATCGAGGGGCTCAATCCAGCTGGATCGGTGAAACTGAAGACCGCTGTCGCGCTCATCGAGGACGCCGAACGCAGGGGCGTGCTCTCCGACGGCGGGCGCGTGGTCGAGTCCTCGTCAGGCAACCTCGGCATCGCGTTGAGCATGGTCTGCTCGATCAAGGGCTACTCGTTCACCTGCGTCACCGACCCCAACGCGTCCGCCCGCAGCGTGGCCACCATGCGGGCGCTGGGCGCGGAGGTGGTCGTGGTCGCCAACCGCGATTCCAACGGCGGCTTCCTCGGCAGCAGAATCGCCCATCTCAAGGCAATGCTCGCATTGGACCACGAGCTGGTCTGGCCCAACCAGTATGCGAACGCGGCAAATCCGAGGGCGCACTGGGAACGCACCGCGGCCTCTATTCTTCGGTCCATCGAGGCGATCGACTACCTGTTCGTTGGCGCGGGCACCACGGGCACGCTGATGGGCTGCGCGGCGTATTTCCGGCAGTTCTCGCCGAAAACCCGGATCATCGCGGTGGACACCAGGGGATCGGTCACGTTCGGTTACCCGGCCGGCCCCCGGCACATCCCCGGGCTCGGCACCAGCCGCACCCCGGAGCTGCTGCGCATGGACAACCTCGACGAGGTGCTGCTCGTCGACGAGGCCGAGGCGGTGTGGACCTGCCGGCTGCTCGCGCGGCGGCACGGGCTGCTCGTCGGCGGCTCGACCGGGTCCGTGCTGGCCGCCGTGCGCGGCTACGGCGGCCACCTCGCGCCCGGCTCCCGGGTCGTGGCCATCGCGCCCGACCTCGGCGAGCGCTACCTGGACACGATCTACAACGACGACTGGGTGACCGCCCGCTTCGGGCGGGACGTACTGACACGACGCGACATGGTGAGCGCACCGCTCGCCGCTGGGAGTTGATTTCAGGTGTTCACATTCGACGTGGTCGGCGGAACCGTCGTGCGCGAGATCATCACGGCGTCCAGGCCGGACATCGTTGACGTCGTGCGGCAGGCGTACCTGACTCACCACGCGGGCGACTCGGTCAACCCGAACAGCTACTTCCTGAGGTTCCCCGACAAGCCGAGCGCGCGGATCATCGCGCTGCCCGCCTACCTCGGCGGCGAACAGGACGTGGCCGGCATCAAGTGGATCGGCAGCTTCCCGGAGAACGTCAGCAGGAACGTGCCGAGGGCCTCCGCCGTGCTGCTGCTCAACGACTACGAGACCGGCTACCCGTTCGCCTGCCTCGAGGCGTCCCAGATCAGCGCGGCGCGCACCGCGGCCTCCGCCGTGCTCGGCGCCGAGCAGCTCGTCGGCGGCCGCGTCGCACAGAAGATCGCCGTGGTCGGGTCCGGCGTGATCGCCCGCAACATCACCGAGTTCTTCGCCGCGCAGCAGTGGCAGATCGGTGAGGTCGCGGTCTTCGACAAGGTCGCCGAGTACGCCGACCTGCTCGCCGACCACGTCCGGCAGAACCTCGGCGTGTCGGCAGGCTCGGTCGGCAGCCTGGACGAGGCGATCAAGGGCGCCGACGTGGTCGTGCTCGCCACCACGGCCGCCGAGCCCTACATCACCGAGCAGGACTCGTTCGCGCCAGGCCAGGTCGTGCTCAACGTCTCGCTCCGCGACATCGGCCCCGACATCATCACCGCCGCGCACAACGTCCTCGACGACATCGACCACTGCCTGACCGCCAACACCTCGCCGCACCTGGCCGAGCAGGCGACCGGCAACCGCGAGTTCATCGACGGCACCCTCGCCCAGCTCGTTCTCGGCGAGATCGCGCTGACCGAGGACAAGCCGAAGATCTTCTCGCCGTTCGGGCTCGGCGTGCTCGACCTCGCCGTCGGCGTGTTCGTGCACGAACGGGCCGCGGCGCAGCAGCGCACTGTGCCGATCGACGGATTCTTCGGGGAAACCGAGCGGTGGAGCTCGTGACGGCGCTCTACCCTGCCGCGATGACGGTTAGCAAGAAACACGCCCTGCTGCTGGGTTTCCTCGGAGTGCTCGCGTTCAGCATGACGCTGCCGGCCACCCGGCTCGCCGACCCGGCCTTCGGCGGCTGGACGGTCGCCTTCGGCCGCGCGGTCGTCGCCGCCGTGCTCGCCGGGCTCGTCCTGCTCGCCAAGCGGCAACCGCTGCTGCCGCCCAAGGCGGAACTGCGCCCGCTGCTGATCGTGGTGATCGGGGTGGTCGTCGGGTTCCCGCTGTTCACCTCGCTCGCGCTGGAGACCGTCGGCAGCTCGCACGGCGCCGTGGTCACCGGCCTGATTCCGGCCGCCACCGCCGGATTCGCCGTGCTGCTGGCCGGGGAACGGCCGCGCCGCAGCTACTGGGCGGCCCTCGCGATCGGCCTCGCCGGCGTGCTCAGCCTGCCGATCATCCAGGGGCACGGCCGATTCGAGCTCGGCGACGTGCTGCTGGTCGCGGCCGTCGTGGTCGCCGGCCTCGGCTACTCCCAGGGCGGCGTGCTGGCCAGGAAGTACGGCGGCTGGCGGGTGATCTGCTGGGCGCTGGTGCTCGCGCTGCCGGCGACCGTGCCGATCACCGTCATCACGGTGCTGGCCCGACCGCCGCACGACGTCACCGCGAAGTCCCTCGCCGGCCTCGGCTATCTCAGCGTCATCAGCATGTTCCTCGGGTTCTTCGCCTGGTACGAGGGCCTGGCGAGGGGCGGCGTGGCCAGGGTCGGCCGCCTCCAGCTGGTCCAGCCGATCCTGACGCTCGGCTGGTCGGTGCTGCTGCTCGGCGAGACCCTCGACCTGGTCACGATCATCGCCGCTGTGGTCGTGCTCGGCGCGGTCGCGGTCGGCCGCAACGCGCGGGTCGACCCGGCGGCTCCGGCCGCCACCGTCCCGGCGGGTGAGCGCACGTGACGCGCCAGCCCGTGCTGGTCACCCGCAGGCTCGCGCCCGGTGTGCTGGACCGCCTCGCCGCGAGCTGCGCGGTGACCGCGCACGACGACGACCTGCCCATGCCGCGGGCCGACCTGCTCGCGGCGGCGCGCGGCAGCGCGGCGGTGCTCGCCACGCTCGACGACGTCGTGGACGCGGAGTTCCTCGACGCCGCGGGCCCTGGGCTGCGCATCGTGGCCAACCACGCCGTTGGCACGCACAACATCGACGTGGCCGCGTGCGCGGCGCGCGGCGTGGTCGCCACCAACACACCCGGCGTGCTCACGGCGGCGACCGCCGACCACGCCTTCGCGCTGCTGCTGGCCGCCGCCCGGCGGCTCGGCGAGGGCGAGCGGTGGCTGCGCGCCGGCCGGCCCTGGACGTGGGCGCCGAACTTCCTGCTCGGCATGGAACTGTCCGGCGCGCGGCTCGGCGTCCTCGGTATGGGCCGCATCGGCCGAGCCGTGGCCCGCAGGGCCGCCGGGTTCGACATGTCGGTCAGCTACCACAACCGGCGACCGCTGCCCGACCAGCCCGACGCGCAGTGGCTGCCGTTGCCGGAGTTGCTGTCCACCGCGCAGGTGCTGGTGGTGAGCTGCCCGCTCACCGACGAGACCAGGGGCCTGCTCGACGCGGCCAGGCTCGCGCTGCTGCCGGCCGGCGCGGTGCTCGTCAGCATCACCGCCGGAGTCGTCGACGAGGTCGCCCTCGCGGCGGCCGTCGAGTCCGGCGCGCTGTTCGCCGCCGCCGTGGACAACCATGTGAGCGAGCCCGAGGTGACGCCGGAACTCCTTGCGCAGGAACGGATCGTGCTCAGCCCGCATCTCGGCAGCGCGACCGTCCACACGCGACAGGCCATGGGCAACCTCGCCGTCGACAACATCCTCTCCGTGCTCGGCGGGAACCCGCCGCTGACCGGAGTCTGACCGGCCTAGTTCCAGAGATCCAGTTCGAGAGATCCAGTTCGTGATGGGGGAGAGTGGTTTCAGGTGAGTGCTCCGACGAAGACAGCCTCGGAGAGCGCGATCAAACAGCAGGAGCCGTCCTCGCTGTCCGCCGGCAGCCTCAAGCCGCCGGCCGACGGGACCGCCAGGCTGTATGAGCGGTACTGGCCGCCGGTGCCGAAGTTCGAGGGATTCGACGCCGAACTCGTGGCGTTCATGTCCGCATCGGCCGAGGAACAGCAGGCGCTGCTCGCCCGGCTCCGCGGCGACACCGAGCGGCATGGGCGGTTCGTGCACCGCCACCTCGCCGAGGTCTACGCGCACTGGTTCGGCTACCGCGACGGCGCGTTCACCCGGCACACCGACGACGCGGCCGAGGAGGCCCTGTTCGCGACGAAGATCCGGCTGGAGCGGGAACTGTTCGACCACTGGTCGATCAGCGACGCCGAGCCGAAGTTCGCCGACCAGTTCGAGGCGGCCGACTACCTCGACGTGGTCGCCGCCACCAACCCCGGTGTCGGGCACCCGCTGTTCGCGTACCTGCGCGACGAGGCCACGCGCGAACAACTGGAGCGCTTCCTCCAGTGCGAGCTGATCCGCAACGAGGTCGTCGACGACGAGGTCGCGCTGCTTGTCGTTGGCCTGCAAGGCATGCAGAAGGCCGTCGCGGCGGCGAACCTGTGGGACGAGGTCGGCAGGGGCAAGCTGGAGAACTTCCACACCTACTGGCTGCGCAGGCTGCTGGAGGCCACCGACGGGTGGGACGCGCTCTACGAGTACCGCGAGAGCCACCCGTGGTTCGCGAAGTTCACCTCGAACATGAACGCCGCGCTGCTCACCAGGCCGTCGCGGAAGATGATGGCGTACGGGTGTTTCCTGGTGTTCGAGAGCTGGGTCGAGCCGCACTTCGTGAACATCCTCGACGGCCTCACCAGGGTCGGCATCCTCGACGACGAGGTGCGGATCTACTTCACCGCGCACGTCAAGATCGACCCGAGGCACAGCAGGGAACTGTCCGATGGACTCCGGCTCCAGCGGCCGCTGCTCAGCGACCAGGAGGTGCGCGACGTGGTGCACGGCGCCCACCTGGCGTCCGCCGCGGGCAGGCGGCAGTTCGACCACATGCTCACCTACCTGAAGTCCATGAACGGCGGGAAGCCCATGAACAGAGAAGGACAGTCGGCATGAGCGCATCCGTCCGTCTCGTCACCGCGGCACACCTGCCCGAGCTGGCCCCCGACGACCAGGAGCTGCTGCACGCGTTGCGGCGCAGGGGTGTCGAGACCGAGGTGGCCGTCTGGGACGACCCCTCGGTGAACTGGGCCGCCGCGCCGGTGACGGTCGTGCGGTCCGTGTTCGACTACCACCTGCGGCGGGACGAGTTCATCGAGTGGGTCGACCGGGTCGAGCCGCTCACCTCGCTCCAGAACCCGCCGGAGGTCATCCGGTGGAACTCGCACAAGTCCTACCTGCTGCGGCTCATGGAGGACGGCTTTCCCAGCATTCCCACGGAATGGGTCGACCGGGGCAGCACCGTTGACCTGCGTGCCGTGCTGGCGGCCAGGGGCTGGGCGGAGGCCGTGGTGAAGCCCGCGGTGTCGGCGTCGGCGCACGGGACCGTCAAGGTGTCCGAGGACAACCTGGACGAGGCGCAGGCCCACCTGGACGGCCTGGCGCACCAGGGTGACGCGCTGATCCAGCCGTACCTGTACGACTTCGAGACCACCGGCGAGACCTCGGTGATCTGGCTCGGCGGCGACCAGACCCACAGCGTCCGCCGCCCGTCGGGGATGCACACCTCGCTGGAGGTCGCCCACGTCGGCGCGCCGCTCGAGCCGACCGCGCAGGAACTGGAGTTCGCCAGGGCGGCCTACGACTGGATCACCCCGACGCCGCTGTACGCGCGGATCGACGTGCTCAACACCCGCGACCACGGCCTGCTGGTGCTGGAACTGGAACTCGTCGAGCCCGCCCTGTACCTGCGGCACTCCACGGCGGTCGCCGACCAGTTCGCCGCAGCCGTGCACAAGCTGGTCTGAGCCGGGTAGGTGGCGGCGCACCCAGCGCCGCCACCAACCTCATTGCCACGCCCGGTCGAACGCCGCTGTCTGCGGAGCTCTCACGCCCTCGGCGTGAGGACGGTGCGGTCGAAGGGCCCGCCGTGTGCGGCCGCGTGGGCGACCGCGTCGTTGACCCGGTCGAGGCCGAATCGGGTGACGCGTTCGGGGGCGAGGTCAAGGGCACCCGTCGCGATGAGCCGGATCATGCCGGCGTTCGCGGTGCGTGGGTACATCCATTGGCCGCGTACGGTCACCGAGTTGCGCATGATCCAGGGGTAGGGCAGGGCGAGGTCCGCGCCGCCGAGCATGCCGACGCCGCCCATCAGCACGACCCGCCCGTACTCGCGCACGGTCATGGCCGCCGCGCGTGCCGCCGAGGCGGGTGCCTGGGGCGGTAGGAGATCGAGCACGAGGTCAATCGGGCCGTCGGCGGCCGCGGCCATCGCCGCGCGGTCGGTGTCCTCGTCCCCGCTGAGTTCGACCGGGCTCACCCGTGGGCCGAACCGGTCGGCGAGCAGGTCGAGGACGGCCCGGTTGCGCCCGGGGGCCACCACGTGCCCGGCGCCCATGGCGAGCGCGACGGCCACCGCGCTGCTGCCGAGGTTGCCAGTCGCCCCACTGATCAGCACCGTCTCCCCGGCCGCGAGTCGGCCAGCCAGCAGCCCACCGTAGGGAATGGTGTGCACGCCCAGCGCGGACCAGCGTGCGGGATCGACCGCCGCCCCGGCGGGCAGGGAGTACACGTTCTCGGTGGGAACCCGCATGAGTTCGGCGAACGGTCCGTCGTGCAGGTGGCGGGCCAGTCGTGCGCCGCCCTCGCCTCGGGAGCTCCAGCCCTGCAACGTGATGTCCGGTGTCAGGGCGTCGTCGCGGGCGCGGACCGTCGAGTCGCACCACACCAGGTCTCCCACCTTCAGCCTTGTCGCGTCCGGTCCCACGCGTGCCACTCGGCCGATGCCGCCGACACCCGGCACGACCGGTGGTTCCAGCGGATAGCGCCGTTCACCGCCGAACACCTCGGCCGCGTACGGGGGCACACAGGTGGCCAGGACCTCGACCAGCACCTCACCACCGCCGGCCGCCGGGTCGGGTACGTCGTGCACCGTGAGCGGGGAGCCGAACGCGGTGAGTGTCGCTGCACGCATGGGAAAGCCCTTCTGTCTCGTTCCTCGCCACGCTAGGCAGCGCAGGGGCATGCGGGAAGCGAAGATCCGGCATCTCTGGTATGCGTAGTCAGCATGGACGTGTCGAGCGCGAGCCTCCGGGTGCTGTGCCAGATCGCCGAGTCGGGCAGCTTCACCGCGGCCGCCGCACAGCTGGGCTACACGCAGTCCGCCGTCTCGCGCCAGGCGGTCGCCCTCGAACGCGACGCCGGCGCCACCCTGTTCGAACGGCGGACCGACGGGGTGCGGCTCACCCAGCCCGGACTGACGCTGCTGCGCCATGCCAGAACGATCCTGGAGTCCGTCGACGCCGCCGAACGCGACCTGACCGGCGCGGCTCCCCGCACGGAGCTGGTGCGGCTCGGGTTGGTCCCCAGCGCCGGACCGGTGATCCTGCCCGCCGCGCTCGACCGACTCGCCAGGACAGCGCCACGGGTCCAGGTCACCACCCGCGAAGGCACCACGCCCAGCCTGGCTCGGGCGTTGCGCACCGGTTCGATCGACGTCGCCGTACTCACCTCTCGCCCACCGCACCGGCCACCAGACGGTGAGTCGCCGCGACTGCACATCACGACCGTGCGGGACACCGAACTTCTCGTGGCGGCGTCGGCCACCGGCAGCTTCGCGGGCCGCACCTCCGTGCACGTCGACGAACTGGTCGACGCACCCTGGATCGCCACCCCCTCATCGAGCGCGGAACCGCTGCTCGGTGTCTGGCCGGGCCTGCCGGGGCGGGCGCGCATCGTCCACAGCGCACGTGACTGGCTGACGAAACTGCGCCTGGTCGCCGGTGGTTTCGGCGTCACCACGATTCCGGAGGGCCTGTCGCCGGCTGTTCCGCCCGGCGTGATCTCCCTGCGGGTCCAGGGCGCACCACCCGAGATCCGCCGGATTTTCGTGGCCCGACTCCCCGGCACCGGCACGCCAACGATCACGGCGGTCACCCGGGCGATCACCTCAACCTGAGCTGCCTGCATCTCGGCTCGACGAGCTTCGAATACTGGTTGCGCCGCACCGGGTGGACGGGGCGCCTGGTCATGGCCTGCGGACGGATGCGTGATCGTCGGCGGATGCGGGGCCTGTCACCGTGACATCCGACGGGCTGTCGGCGGGACTCTCGTCGAGATTGTCGACAAGCCTGTTCAGCAGACCCAGCAGGAGATCGACTTCTGCCGTGCTGAAGCCGCGCAGCGCCTGATCGTTGGTCTCGAACAGCGCCGAGCGCACCTGCGTGAGCTTTGCCAGTCCGCTTTCGGTCAGTGAGATCAGGCTGACCCGTCGATCATGTTGGGCGGGGGTGCGCCGGATGAGGCCGTCACGCTCCATCCTGGCGAGTAGCTGGGCCATGGACGGCTGCTCGATCCTGGCCAGCACTGCCAGTTCCTTCTGGGGGAGCGCGCCGGTCTTGCTCAGCGCCACCAGCACGGGCATCTGCGCGAAGGTCAACCCCAGCGGTCGCAGCCGCCGGTCGTTGACCCGGGTCAACGCACGCGAGGCGAAGTTGATCAACGCGGCGGGCGCGGAGTCGAACCTGGGGTGCGTCACACCGCCAAGTGTATAGGGTCCTATTGACCTGTTGCATAGGCTCCTATACATTCGGATGCATAGGAGCCTATGCAATGTGGTCATCGGACAGGGAGACACACGTGATCATTCGCAACGTGACCGTCATCGACGGGCAGCGGGCCGCCCCGATCGCCGATGCGGAAGTGGTGGTGACCGACGGGCGGTTCAGCGCCATCCGGACGGCGGCCGATGCGCGGCCGGCGGCCAGTGGCGCCTTCGTGTTCGATGCGCGGGGTGGCTACCTGGTGCCGGGCCTGTGGGAGAGCCACACCCACCTGGGCGGACTCGCCTCCTTCAAGCCCGAGAACGAGCGCGCGAAGTACATCTCCGAACTGCTCACCGAGTTCCTCAGCGGTGGAGTGACCAGCGTCGTCGACCTCGGCGGACCATTGGAGACCGAGCTCGCCGCCCGCGACTACCGCAGCAGGGCCACCGACACCGCCGCCGGGTTGTTCTTCGCCGGGCCGGTGTTCACCGGAATCAACGGCTGGCCGGTCCTGGACGATCCGGAGCGCGCCTCCATCGCCTACCAGACCGACAATGCCGACACCGCCTATCGGCGGGCACTGGAGCTGGCCGATCAGGTCGACTTCATCAAGTGCATCTACGACGGCGAGCCCGGCGCTCCGGACAAGCTGCCCCTCGACGCCCTCAAGGCCATCGTCGCGGCCGCGCACGAGAAGGGCAGGAAGGTGCTCGTGCATGTCCACGAGCGCATCGATCTGGAGGAGGCGGTGGCCTCCGGCGCGGATGGCATCGAACACGCCTTCCGGCCGCAGGATCCCCGCAGCACTGCGGAGGCCCGCGACATCGCCGCACTGCTGACGGAGACGAACACCTACTACTGTCCCACCCTGGTCACCTGGGAACAGATCGCGCGCAACGGCGAGGCCGGCTACCTGCAGACGCTGGTCGATGACGGCTTCGCCACGCCCGAGGACATCCCGCAGATCACCAGCCGCCCGATCTACGGGCGCGAGTTCCCTCGGCATTCCGCGCAGGACGCCCGCGTCCGTTTCGACTATGCGATGCGCACGCTGGCACTGATGCACGATGCGGGAGTGAAGATCACCGCGGGGAGCGACGTGGCCATGTTGATGCCCTCGCGGCCCGCCGCCCTGCTGCGAGAACTGCAGTTGCTGGCAAAGGCGGGCCTGCCGCTGCCCGCGGTCCTGGCGGCCGGTACCCGGCATTCGGCCGAGAAGATCGGTCAGCAGACGACGACACCGGGGACGATCACCGTCGGATCCGTCGCCGACGCGCTGTTGCTCGATGCCGACCCCTACGCGGACATCGCGCACCTGGTCGACCGTTCCCACCATGTCGGCACGGTGCGGGCCGGGCGGCCGAGCTGGGACGAGAACCACCCCGCGTCCTGACCGGCCGATTCACTGCCGCGCGACGGCGCGCTCCCCGGGGCCGTGCGCTGTTCCTCGCCGGAGACGAGTACTCGACCGGCGCTGGCAGTGTGGTCGCGGATGAGCGCGCCGACCGCCGGGCGGCCGGGTGGGTCATGCTGACTCGGCCAACTCGCGCCATTGTTGCCAGGTGGCGAGCCGCTGCTGGTAGACCCTCTCGGCGACCGGGTACGGGTAGCTGCCGAGGAACAGCCGCAGCGGCGGTTCCGGCAGATCGACCAGGCTGAGGAGGACGTCCGCGGTCACCGACGGGTCGCGCGGTGCGCGGGCGGTGGCGCCGGCGCGGCGGGCCTGCCGGATCGGCTCGTAGGCCGCGATCGGGTCGGTGTGCGCCGCGGACACCCCGGCCCAGTCGGTGCCGTAGGGCCCTGGCTCGACGATCGTCACCTTGACACCGAACGGGCCGACCTCCTGGGACAGTGCCTCGCTCATCCCCTCGAGTGCCCACTTGGAGGCGTTGTAGACGCCCAGTGTCGGGAAGGCGGCGATGCCGCCGATACTGGACACCTGGACGAGGTGCCCCCGCCCCTGCGTCCGCATGATCGGCAGGGCGGCCTGAGTCACCCACAGCGGGCCGAACAGGTTGGTGTCGATCTGGGCCCTGGCCTGCTCCTCGGTCGTCTCCTCGATCATGCCGAACAGGCCGTAGCCAGCGTTGTTGACCACCACGTCCAGGCCGTCGAAGGCGTGCGCGGCGCGGTCCACCGCGGCGAAGACCGCGGCGCGGTCGGTCACGTCGAGCGCGATCGGCAGGAGGCGGTCGCCGTAGGTCTCGGTCAGTTCCTGGAGCGTTTCGGGCCGGCGTGCCGTCGCGGCGACCCGATCACCGCGTTTGAGCGCCGCCACTGTCCACGTGCGTCCGAAACCGCGCGACGCCCCGGTGATGAACCATGTCTTCATGGCCTCGACCATGCCGCTGCGGTGAACCGCCAGCGAGCCCCCTGACAGGGATACCCTCGACAGGCGATGACACACGACAACCCACTCGGCGAGTTCCTCCAGGCGCGCAGGGCCCGCGTGCGGCCCGGTGAGGTGGGGCTCGCGGCCTACGGTCGGCGCCGAGTGGCCGGACTGCGCCGCGACGAACTCGCGCGGCTGGCCGGCGTCTCCGTCCAGTACCTGACAAGGCTGGAGCAAGGCGTCGACCGGAACCCGTCCACACAGGTCGTGGCCGCGTTGGCGACAGCGTTGCGCCTCGACCCGGACGCCGCGGCCCACCTGCGCGCCGTCGCGGCCCCGCCGGCCGAGCCGCACGAGCCCGGTGAGGCCCGCGTCGAGGTGCGGCAGTTGCTCGATTCGTGGGGCGGCACTCCGGCGTACGTCCGCGACCGCTGTTTCGATGTGCTGATGGCCAACAAAGCGGCCATGGCGCTCGCCCCGATGTACCACCCCGGTCGCAACCTGGTCCGCGACATGTTCCTCGACCCCGCCACCCGCAGGCTGTTTCCGGACTGGCCGGACATCGCCGAACAGACGGTCGCGGCCCTGCGAGTGACAGCCGATCCGCGCGACCCACGGACTGCCGCACTCGTGGCCGACCTGCAGCCCCACGACGAGTTCAGCGCGTTGTGGGGCCGATACGACGTGCGGCCGTCCCGCGACGAGACCAAGCGGTTCGACCATCCCGACGTCGGCCCGCTGACCCTACGCCGCCAGACCCTCGCCATCGCCGGAGCCGGGGGCCAGGTGATCATCGTCTATCAGCCGGAGCCTGGCAGCGCCTCGGCCGACGCCCTGACCCGGCTCCTGTAGCCAGTGGCCTCAGCCAGGGCAGGCGGAACGCGTCGCGGCTCAGGCACCGTTCACGGCGGTGACGCCCGCCATGGTGCCGACGAACGCGCGTTGTCGAGCCAGCGTCGGCGAGGCGAAGTGCGGCGCCGTCCCGACGGCCACCTGCGCCAGCACCTGGCCACTCGCCGGGTCCAGGGCGTACAGGGTGCCGGCGTCGTAGTCCACAACCCAGACGGCCCCGCCGCCGACCGCGGGCGATCCCCGCGCGGCGACCGCCGCGTGCCAGCGGACGGTGGGGCTGCCGGCCGCGTCGACGGCGATGGCCCTGGTGCCGTCGGTGCACGGCAGGTACACGGTGCCGTCGTCGTCGACGGCGCTGCCGCCGAAGGACCGGCACATCGACGCCTGGGCCACCTCTCCTCCGACGCCGCCGAGGCTGTCGTGCCGCAGCACGTAACCCGTGCCGCGCTTGCCGGCGGTGAGGACGTAGGGGCCGACGAGAGTGGGGCTGGCCGAGCCGAGGTCGAGGTCGCGCGCGTTGTCGTCGGCCCAGGTCGACGGCGCGAAGAAGTCGACTCTGCCGAGTTCGGGGGACAGGGCCAGCACCGAGTCGCTGCCGTCGAAGGCGGTGCTTGACTCGCCGTTGCCGACCGCGAACAGCAGCCTGTCCTGGTCGACGACACCGCCGGCCGGCGCCCAGATGCCGCCCTCGCGAGTGGTCGGCACCGCGTAGCTCTGCACCGGACCCGAGCCGTCGGTCCGCACCGACACCACCGAGCCGATGTAGCTGCCGCAGTCGCCCAACAGGCCGCCGTAGGGCACGTAGACGCGGCCGCCGAGCAGTGTGAGCGCGCCGCGTTGTTGGTGTGCAAGGGGATCGCCCATCGGCGGCTCCACCGGCACCCGCACCTCGACCGCGCCGGTCGTCACGTTGACACCCACCAGGTCGTGGTTGCCGCCGTTGGTCTCCGCGACGACGAACACGCGGCCGGTGTCCGGGTCGTACACGGGTGTCCCGGTGATCCCGAGCGGGTCGATGTTGCCGCACGGGAGGCTCGACAACGGCACCGGACTGCCGAGGTTGGTCGACCACTGCACCGTGCCGCTGGCGACCGACAGCGCGTACACGGTGTCGTGCTCGGTCGCGGCGATCACCCGGCCGCCGATCACCAGCGGCTGCCCGTAGACCGCGCCGTCCAGGGGCGCACGCCAGGCCACCGACAGGGCGCCGACGCGGGGCAGTCCCGGGGCGGTGCCGTGCCGGGTGTTGTCCCGGTGGTAGGTCGGCCAGTCGACGGCGAACACCGGTGCGGGATGACCCGGGCCCGCGACAATTCGCGCGGCTCGCGGGTGGTGCGCGGCTGAGGCGGTCGCCGCGCCGTCGAGCGCGGCGACGGCGAGCGTCAGGACGGCCAGCGACATGAGCCACTTCGGCGCCATGCCGCCAAGTATGGGCACCCTCGGCACCTCGGTCGAGGGTCCGGTTTGCGGAGAATTCGCCGTGCGGCCGGGTTTGCCGCATCGAGTCCGTCCTGGCCCGCGCCCACTGCGACCCGGGAGTGTGGACCCGGCCGCGTGGTCCGGGGTCGGCACCCGTTCCGCGCTAGGGTGCTGTCATGGGTGACCGGCCGTACGTGCTGCTCAGCTGCGCGATGACCGCCGACGGCTACATCGACGACGCGACCGACAAGCGCCTGCTGCTGTCCGACGACGCCGACTTCGATCGCGTCGACAAGGTACGCGCGAGCTGCGACGCGATCCTCGTCGGCGGCGCGACCATCCGGCGCGACGACCCAAGGCTCCAGGTCCGTGACCCCCATCGCCGGGCGGCCCGCGTCGCGCGCGGCGAACCGGCGAACCCGACCAAGGTCACGCTGACCGCCAGCGGCGACCTCGACCCGGCGGCCAGGTTCTTCACCGAGGGGCCGGCAGAGCGGCTCGTCTACGCGCCGACCTCCGTCGCGGCGGCGCTGGCCACGCGCCTGCGCGACGCGGCCACGGTCGTCGACACCGGCGACCGGCCTGCCGTGCCCGGTGTCCTCGCCGATCTCGCCGCGCGCGGCGTGCGCAGGCTACTGGTCGAGGGCGGTACCGACATGCACACCCAGTTCCTCACCGCCGACGCGGTCGACGAGCTGCACCTGGTCGTGGCGCCGTTCTTCGTCGGCGACGGCCGCGCCCCGAGGTTCGTCGGCGACGGCGCCTTCCCGTGGACGGCGGACCGGCGGATGACGCTCGCCGAGGCGCGGCCGATCGGGGATGTCGTGCTGCTGCGGTATCTGCTGACCGCTGCGGATCTGGATCCGGGACGCGATGCCCGACCTGAGGAGCGCAGGCGATGACGGAGACCCAGGCGGCACGGGATCGGCGCTGGCTCCAGCGGGCCGTCGACCTGGCCGCGCACTGCCCGCCGTCCGCCACGGCCTTCGCGGTCGGCGCGGTGATCGTCGACGCGGCCGGTGTCGAGCTGGCCACCGGCTACTCGCGGGAGACCGACGAGCACGTGCACGCGGAGGAATCGGCGTTGGTCAAACTCGATCCGGCCGACGACCGGCTGCCCGGCGCGACCGTCTACAGCTCGCTGGAACCGTGCAGTGTGCGGAAGTCCCGCCCGCGCTCCTGCACCCAGCTGATCCTCGCGGCCGGTGTCGGCCGGGTGGTGTTCGCGCTGCGGGAACCGCTGGTGTTCGTGGACTGCGACGGCGCGGAACAGTTGGCGGCGGCGGGTGTCGAGGTGGTGCGGCTCGACGAGTTCGCCGACCAGGTCCGCGCCGCGAATCCGCACGTGTTCGGGCAGCCGGTCGACGGGCAGCTGGTCGACGGGCCGGCCGCGTCGTTGGCGGCGGCCGTCGAGTCCGGCGACCCCGAGCTGCTCGGCCCGCTGCTGCACGAGAACGTGCGCTGGGGCGGCGAGGAGGACACCGCCGACACCTGCCACAGCCGGGGCGACGTCCTGCGCTGGTACGGAACCGCGCGGGCCAACGGGCTGCGGGTGTGGGTCGACGAGACCGAGACCAGGTCGGGCGCGGTCGTGTGCAAGGTGCGGATCGTGGCCGGTGGTCAGGAAGCGTTGCGGTACCAGGTGTTCCGGGTCGTGGACGGGCTCGTCGTCGAGATCCGCGGATACCCGGAGCTGGCGGACGCCCTGGCCTGGGCCGACCGGGGCTGATCGGCCGGGCGTGGCCGGGAGTGGCCGGGAGCGCGGCGGTCGATGCCGGCGCGCCGTGCCCGCTGGTTGGGTCGTTCGGCGGACACCGTACTAGGTTCGAGGCATGGTTGAGCTGATCTATCCGGACAAGCCGCGGCCCGGTGACCGGGTCGCGGTGCTGTCGCCGTCCTCCGGGCTGCCCGGCCTGCTCCCGCTGCCCTTCGAGCTGGGGCTGCGCCGCCTCACCGAGGACTTCGGCCTGGTCCCGGTGGAGTACCCGACCACGCGGAAGATGGGTGTCTCGGCGGCCGCGCGAGCGGCCGACCTGCACGCCGCGTTCGCCGATCCGACCATCACCGCCGTGCTGTCCAGCATCGGCGGCGACGACCAACTCACCGTGCTGCCGCACCTGGACGCGGAGTTGTTGCGCGCCAACCCAAAGCCGTTCTTCGGCTTCAGCGACAACACGAATCTGTTGGCGTACCTGTGGAATCTCGGCATCGTCGGCTTCCACGGCGGCGCGGTCATGGTGCAGTTCGGCCGAGCGGGCGCGATGCACCCGGTGACGGCCGAGTCGGTGCACGCCGCGCTGTTCACCCCTGGCGAGTTCGCGCTGACCGAGGTGACGTCCTACGGCGACACCGACCGCGACTGGTCGGACCCGGCCACCTTCGCGGTGGAACCGGTCATGGACGCGTGCGAGGGCTGGAGCTGGCGCAACGCCGACCGCGTCGTCGAGGGGCGGAGCTGGGGCGGGAACCTGGAGGTGCTCAGCTGGATGCTGATGGCCGACCGAGCCATCCAGCCCTCGGACACCTACGCGGGCGGGGTGCTGCTGCTGGAGACCTCCGAGGAGCTGCCGAGCGCGGACGAGGTCTACCGGATCCTGCGCAGCATGGGGGAGCGCGGGCTGCTTGGCCAGTTCCCCGCCGCGCTCGTCGGCCGCGCGAAGACGTCCTCGATCGATGTCAGGAACAGCCCCGGGCAGCGAGCCGCCTACCGCGAGGACCAGCGGGACGCCGTGCTCCGCGCGTTCGAGGAGTACGCGCCCGACACGATGATCACCTTCGACGTCGACTTCGGGCACACCGATCCGCAGGTCGTCATGCCCTACGGCGGGTTCGTCCGCGTCGACGGTCCGGCCCGCGCGATCACCGTCACCTACTGAGCCTTGGCGCGCTAGGCGAAGGTGATGTCCGCACTGTCCAACACGGACACTCCGGCTGCGCGAAGCTCGTCCTCGACCCGGCCCGAGATCGCCTCCGCCGGCTCACCGTCGGCGTAGGTCGCGTGCCCGTCGCGGACGAGCGTCACCCGGTGGCCCCGGCCAAGGGCTGCCAGCGAGGTGGCGCGGATGCAGTACTCGCTCTGCATGCCGGCCACCACGACGTCGGCGGAGGCTGGCACCAGCTCGGCCAGCGGTGTGCCGGCGAAGGCGTCCTGCTTGTGCTTGTCCACCAGGTGCTCGCCGTCGCGCACCTCGTGCACGAGCTGCCAGCCCGGCGTGCCGGGGGCGTCCGGGTCGACCTCGGAGCCGTTGTTGCGGACGTGCACGATCACCGCGCCGGCCTCGCGCGCCCGGCCGAGCAGGTCGGCCAGCACCGGGGCGACGGTCGCGGCGGCCGGCACCGGTTCGGGCGGCAGCAGCATGTTTCGTTGCGCATCGACGAGCAGGAACACCGAGGTCATGATCGAAAGGTAGCACACCTGTTCGAACGCATGTCAGGTCAACCTGCCCGCGCCGACAGGGCGGGTCGGTCGGTGCGGAACGTGCGGCGGTAGGCCATCGGGGAGACGCCGACGGCCGCGTGCAGGTGCTGCCGCAGCGAGGTCGCAGTGCCGAGCCCGGCCTGCCTGGCGACCGCGTCCACGGGCAGGTCGGTGGTCTCCAGCAGGCGACGCGCAAGCTCGACGCGCTGCTGGGTCAGCCAGCTGCCCGGACTGACGCCGACCTCCTCGCGGAAGCGGCGGGTGAACGTGCGCACGCTCGTGCTGGCGTGCGCGGCCAGTTCCGCCAGCGACAGCGGCTCGCCCAGCCGTTCGAGGGCCCACGCCCTGGTCGGGCTGGTCGTCGCGATCGATGGCTCCGGCACCGGTTGCTCGATGAACTGGGCCTGACCGCCGTCCCGCCACGGCGGCACCACGCAGTGGCGCGCCACCTGGTTGGCGATCTCGCTGCCGTGGTCGCGGCGCACGATGTGCAGGCACAGGTCCACCCCGGCCGCCGCGCCCGCCGAGGTGAGCACGTCGCCGTCGTCGACGAACAGCACGTCGGGGTCGACCCGCACGCGCGGGAACGTGCGCTGGAAGTGCGCCGCTTCGAGCCAGTGGGTGGTCGCGGCCCGGCCGTCGAGCAGACCGGCCGCGGCGAGGATGTAGGCGGCGGTGCAGATCGACACCATCCTGGTGCCCGGCCGGACGAGCGTGAGCGCGTCGGCGAGGCCGTCGGGCAGTCGGCCTGCGCCGAAGTCGTCGAGGCCGGCGGTGTGCGCGGCGGGAATGACCACGGTGTCCGCCGTGGCCAGGGCCTCGGCGCCGCGCTCGACGGTGATGCTGAAGTCCTCAGTGGTGCGGACGGGTCGTCCGTCCAGACTGCACGTGATCACCTCGTACAGGGAGCGGCCGGACCGGTCGGCCGCCGACCGGAAGATCCGCGACGGGATGCCCAGTTCGAACGGGATGACGCCCTCGAGGGCGAGTACGACCACGCGATGCATGGCCCGATTCTTTCACATGTTGGCCATCGGGCCACTGTCGATCTGTCGGTAGATCCCGCAGGCTGGTGACCGTGACAGAGCAGATGCGGGCGATCAGGCAGCAAACCCTTGGCGGACCGGAGGTCCTGACCGAGGTGACGGTGGACCGCCCCGAGCCGGGGATCGGCGAGATCCTGGTGCGGGTGCACGCCGCCGGCGTGAACCCGACCGACTGGAAGGCCCGCGCCCACGGCAGGGCGGGGCAGGTGCCGCCGGCCCTCGGCTTCGACGTGTCCGGCGTCGTGGCGCAGGTCGGCTTCGGCGTGACGCTGTACCGGCCCGGCGACGAGGTGTTCGGCATGCCGCGCTTCCCAACCTGGGTCGGCGCCTATTCCGAGTTCGTGACCGCGCCGCCGAGGCACTTCGCGCGCAAGCCGGCCGGCATCGACCACGTGCACGCCGCGGCGCTGCCGCTGGCCGCGCTCACCGCGTGGCAGGCGTTGACCGAGACCGCGCACGTCGAGCCGGGCCAGCGGGTGCTGGTGCACGCCGCCGCCGGAGGCGTCGGGCACCTTGCCGTGCAGATCGCGAAAAGCCTTGGTGCGCATGTGATCGGCACCGCGCGGGAGGCCAAGCACGGGTTCCTGCGCGAGCTCGGCGTCGACGAGGCGATCGACTACACCAAGGTCGACTTTGCCGAGGCGGTGCGGGACGTGGACGTCGTGCTCGACCCCATTGCCGGCGACTACGGGCCGAGGTCGCTGCGGACCCTGCGCCCCGGCGGCACGCTCGTGTCGATCCTCGACCTCGCCGACGAGGTGCCGGCGCTGGCGGAAGAACTCGGGGTGCGCGCGTTCGCGATGCTGGTCGAACCCGACTACGCGGGCATGCGCCGGATCGCCGAACTGGTCGAGTCGGGGCAGCTGAGGGTGGAGCTCGACACCGTGCTGCCGCTGGCGGAGGCGGCGAAGGCACACGAACTCGGCGAAACGGGCCGCACCACGGGAAAGCTCGTGCTGCGCGTGGTCGACTGACCTGTCCCACCCCCGTCCGGCAGTGGGCCGCCTCGCCCGCGACCAGGCCTTCCGGCCCCGCGAACCCGGCGGAGTTCGCGGCGGCCCGGCGCGCTCAGGCGGTGAGGTTGGCGGCGAGGAACGCGATGGTCCTGCGCCACGCGTCCGCCCTCGCCTCGGCGTTCGCGCGGGGTGTGCCGCCGAAGGCGAGCGACCTGCCGGGGCCGGCGGAGGCCAGCCCGGTCGCGGGCACGTGCGGCGCGCCGGCGATGGCGTGCCCGGCCTCGGGGTAGCTCACGTGGTGGTACGGAAAGGGATGGTCGGCGTCCTCCAGCCGGCGCAGCGCGACGTCGCTGAGCGCGGCGGACGGCCAGACCCGGTCGTCGCCGGAGGAGATCAGCAGCACCGCGCCGTTGACGCGCTCGACCGGGATGGCGCTCGCCGCGAGCGCGGCCTCGTCCCGCATCCCGGCGAGGAACGCAGTCCGCATCTCCACCGGGCCGCCGCCCGCGAGCTGCTCCGCCACCTCCGGCGTGCGGACGCTGGGCAGGAACGGCAGCGGCCGCCCGCCCAGCGTCCACGTCGGCACCCGCGCTGCCTCGGTGTCCAGGGGAAACCCTGCGGTCATCACGCCGGAACCGACCGTGCTGACCACCGCGCCGATCTCGGTGTGTGTCGCCGCGATCAGCAGCGCGGCCTCGCCGCCGCGCGAGCGGCCGACGATGCCGAGCGGACCGGCCTCGACCCGGTCCTGCTCGCGCAGGAAGTCGATCGCCGTGCCGAAGTACTCCAGCGGGATCTCGGCGAGGCGCGTCGGCAACCCCGGCATCCCGAGGTATGCCAGGGCGAACACGGCGAACCCGTGCGCCGCGAGCAGCGCGGTGTCGGCCTCGTGCGAGCCGCCCTCCGAGCCGCCGAGCAGGATGACGCCGGGACAGCTCGGACAGCTGGTCGGCGTGAACAGCGTGCCGACCAGGTCGCGCTCGCGGATCACCGTGCGCCGCACGCCATCGGGCAACCGCAGCCGGTTCACCCTGGCGGCCGCGACGGGCCGGCCGGCGATCTCGGCGGTGAGGGTCAGCGGCAGGGGAGTGAGCACGCTCGGCTCGCCGCGCGGCGCGGTGTCGTCCAGGGTCATCGACCAGACCAGGCCCATGGCCGCCGCGCCGGTGTAGTCGCCGGAGACCGGGGCCTGGCGGGTGAGGTCGACGCGGCCCTCGCCGTCGGCGCGGAAGGTCGCGGCGGACCGCCACGTGCGGCCGACGCCCTCAGGAGTGTTGGCGCACACCGTGACCAGGCCGTCGGGCGGGCAGTGCAGCAGGCGGACGGTCAGCGACGTGTCCAGGGAGGGACAGTCAGGGGACACCTGGATCAGTGGCGCGGAAGCGGCAGGGGATTCGCTCATTTTCGCACCGTAGAGTCGGATGACCGATAGTTGAACCTTTGTCGTCAGGAGGTCGCCAGAATGATGGCCTCCGGAGTTGACACTGAGCCGTTTGCCCTGCACTCCAACAGGGTCGCGGCAGCGGCGAGGGGGCGGATCGCGCGAACGCGACCCGCCCCCTCGGTCATCCGCAGGGTGTGGCGATCAGTTCGGTGTCAGCTCAGGGTGACCGCCGTGTCGTCGATCACGAAGGACGTCTGGAGCGACGAGTCCTCCGTGCCGGTGAACAGGATCGTGACGGTCTGACCCGCCATCGACGAGACGTCGAACGTCTTCTGCGCGTAGCCCGTGTTCTTGTCGAGGTTGCTGTAGCTGGACAACGTCGTCGAGCCAGCCTTGACGGTCAGCTTGTCGTAGGCCGTCGAGGTGGTGGTCTCCGAGGTGTCGATGTGCAGCCAGAACGACAGCGTCGCGTGGCAGTTGGCGGGGATGGTCACCGACTGGGAGAGCGTGTCGGTGTGAGACGAGCCGTAACCGTCCAGCCAGGCGTTCCAGGTGCCCGTGCGCGCGGGCTCGGACGGCCCGTTCTGGCCGATCACACCCGAGGTCGACGACCACGTGGTGTTGCCGGACTCGAAGCCGGAGTTGCCGAACAGCTGACCCGTGCAGCCGCCGCCACCGCTGATGGTCCAGCTGAAGGTGGTGCTGCCGCTGCCGGCCGGGCTGGCGCTGTCCTTCGCGGTCGCGGTGACCGAGTAGGTCCCCGCGGTGGTCGGCGTGCCGGAGATCTTGCCGGTGGAGGCGTTGATGGACAGGCCGGCCGGCAGGCCGGTGGCGGTCCAGGTGTACGGCGAGGTGCCGCCGGTGGCGCTGAGCTGGAGGCTGGCGGCCGTGCCGACGGAGCCGGTCTGGCTGCCCGGGTTGGCGACCGAGACGGGCGAGGGGCCGCCGCCGCTGATCGTCCAGCTGAACGTCGCGCTGCCAGTGCCGGCAGGGGTGGCACTGTCCTTCGCGGTCGCGGTGACCGAGTAGGTCCCCGCGGTGGTCGGCGTCCCGGAGATCAGGCCGCCGGAGCTGATGGACAGGCCGGCCGGCAGGCCGGTGGCGGTCCAGGTGTACGGCGAGGTGCCGCCGGTGGCGCTGAGCTGAAGGCTGGCGGCCGTGCCGACGGAGCCGGCCTGGCTGCCCGGGTTGGTCACCGAGACGGGCGAGGGGCCGCCGCCCGCGGTGAACGCGGCGGTGCCGTTGGGCGTGCCGAGACCGGTCGGGCCGTCCCAGCCGGGGCCCGCGGTGCACATCGGCGCGCCGCAGCTGCCGTTGTTGCCCGAGGTGACGTCGTAGAGGTTGGTGGTGTGGCTGTAGGGGTAGGCCGCGGGACGGTCCGAGGCGCCGGGGGTGCCGGCAAGGGCGTAGACGGAGGCGATGATCGGCGCGGAGGCACTGGTGCCGCCGTAGACCGCCCAGCCGCTGCCGCCGTAGGTCTGGTAGACCGCGACGCCGGTCGCCGGGTCGGCCACCGCCGACACGTCGCCCTCGCCTCGGTTGGCGCAGCTGGTGTTCACGCCGTTCTGGAACGACGGCTTGGGCACGGAGCCCGAGCAGCCGCTGCCGGCGCCGCTCCACACGGTCTCCGACCAGCCGCGCGTGCCGCCACCACGGTTCAGCGTGGTGCCGCCGACCGCCGTGACGTACTGCGAGGACGCGGGGTAGCTGACGCCGAAGCCGCTGTCACCGGTGCTCGCGGTGATCGCGACACCGGCGTGGTTGAAGTAGCTGGAGTCCGAGCTGTTCTCGGTGCCGTCCTCCGAGCCGCCGTAGCTGTTGGACACGTACTTCGCGCCCATCGACACGGCCGTGTTCACCGCGGTGCCCAGGTCCGCCATCTGCGGCTGGTTCGCCTCGACCAACAGGATGTGGCACGCCGGGCAGATGGCCGACACCATGTCGACGTCCAGCGAGATCTCGCCGGCCCAGCCGGTGTCACCGGCGGGCAGCGGGCTGGTCTGCCCGTTCTCGTTGACCTTCTTGAAGCAGCCGTTGGCCGTGGTGCAGGCGGGCAGGCCGTAGGTCGATCGGTAGGTGGCCAGGTCCGACTCGGCGTTCGGGTCGTCGTTGGAGTCGACGATCGCGACCGTCGCGGTGCCACTGCCGCTGGCCGTGAGGTTGTAGGCCGACCGGAGGTCGGTCGGCCCGTAACCGCCTGGCAGGTTCGGCGTGATGTGGTCGGTCCGCTTCAACGCGAAACAGGTCGCGAAACCGGGCTTCACGGCCTGGTCGCAGACGTGGGTGGTGGACTGGGCGGCCGCAGGGACGGCCTGGGGTGATGCCGGGCTGGCGATCGCTGTTACTGACGGGGCGGTCAGTAACAGCGCGGCCAGTCCGCCAATGGCGACAAGCCCTCGCTTGACACTGCGCACGTTCCCTCCAAGGGAGTGTGACCGAATGGGTTGTTTCACCCAGCGGTGTCAGTTGTGTACAACGGGAACGAGCGCTGTGGTGGCGCTCACGTGCCACTGGCTCAAATGTGACGGCTCACAACCCTGCGGGAGCTGCTCATGGTGCCCGACACAATCGACCATCTGATGACACTTGGCCTGAAAAAGGATGAAGCGGAGGTCTACCTGGAACTACTGGCAGAGGGCACTTCCACGGTCGGCGCACTCGCCGAGAACACCGGACGCCACCCTGACAGCGTCCACTCGTGCTTCGAGGCGCTGGCCGACGCCGGACTGGTCAGCGTCGTCAACGCGGACCGGACCTCGGTCACTCCCATCCCGCCGGGACCCGGCCTCGACCTGTTGACCCGGCGCCGCGATCTGGAGCTGACCCAGGCGCGGATCACGGCCATGAACGCGTTCGACGTGTTCCGCCGGTCGATCAGCGGCGACCCGGCCGAGCACCTGATCGAGGTGATCAACGGGCCCGCCGTGGTGGACCGCATCTACCAGCTGGAGCGGTCCGCGCACACCGAGGTCCGGGGCCTCGACTCGCCGCCCTACTACGCCGACGCCGACGCCAACCAGGTCGAGCTGGACAACCTGGCCGGGGGCGTGCGGTACCGCGTGGTCTACGCGAAGGTCGCGCTCGAACGGACGGAGTACCTGGCCGGCAACGTGGTACCGGCCGCCAAGTCCGGCGAGGAGGCCAGGATCCTGCCCGACGTGCCGGTCAAGTTGATGATCATCGACGACGACTGCGCCGTGGTGTCGCTGTCGGCGGGCGACGCCGACGCCAACCAGTCCGCCCTGCTGATCCGGCCGTGCAGCCTGCTGTCGGCGCTGGTGGGACTGTTCGAGATGTGCTGGCGGGCGGCGCTGCCGCTCAGTCTCGGCGCCGGCACCGAGGGGCCCTACCTGCAACCGAGCGAACGGCGGCTGCTCGGCCTGCTCGCGGCCGGCATCGGCGACGACCAGGCGGCCCGCAGCCTCGGCGTCAGCAGGCGGACACTGTTCCGCCATCTGGAAAGCCTGATGTCGCGGACGGGCGCGGCCAACCGCTTCCAGTTGGCCCTGCACGCCATGCGCAACGGATGGATCTAGCAACGCCAAACGGTCAAGTCCGTCCAGAGGATGGAATGGAGGAGCAACGACCCGCCGCGCCTGGTTGGCTACGCCGAACAGGCGATCTTGGTGACGGGAGCGACCGGACGATGCGCGCGATCGGCTTCGCTGGATCGACGCGGCGCGACCGGGACGGCCCGGGCTCTCGGCGCGCCCCCGCCAGCAATGATAGGAAGACCCAGTGAGTGAGCCCAAGGATCTGAGCAACGACCCAGGACTGCGCGTGGCACAGGACGAGGTGGTGACGCTCGCCAGCGAGCTGATCCGCATCGACACCACCAACACCGGCGACCCCGCCACGGTGGTCGGCGAACGCGTCGCCGCCGAATGGGTCGCCGAGCAGCTCGCCGAGGTCGGGTTCGAGACGACCTACGTCGAGTCGGGCGCGAAGGGCCGGGGCAACGTCGTCGCGCGGCTGGCCGGCGCCGACCAGAGCCGGGGCGCGCTGCTCGTGCACGGCCACCTCGACGTCGTGCCGGCCGACGCGTCGGAATGGTCTGTGCACCCGTTCTCCGGGGCGGTCCAGGACGGCTACGTGTGGGGCCGCGGCGCGGTGGACATGAAGGACATGGTCGCGATGACCCTGGCCACCGCCCGCCGGCTCAAGCGCGACGGCATCACCCCGCCGCGCGACCTGATCTTCGCGTTCCTCGCGGACGAGGAGGCGGGCGGCACCTACGGCGCGCGCTGGCTCGTGCGGAACCGGCCCGAGCTGTTCGAGGGCGCGACCGAGGCGATCAGCGAGGTCGGCGGGTTCTCCATCACCCTCAAGGACGACGTCCGCGCCTACCTGGTCGAGACCGCCGAGAAGGGCATCGCCTGGCTGACGCTGCGGGTGCGCGGCACGGCGGGCCACGGGTCGATGCTGCACCGCGACAACGCGGTCACCAAGCTGGCCGCCGCGGTCAGCAGGCTCGGCCAGCACCGGTTCCCGATCGTGCTGACCGACTCGGTGCGGGAGTTCCTCGCCGGCGTCACCGAGATCACCGGCATCGACTTCCCCGAGGACGACCTCGAGGGCGCGGTCGGCAAGCTCGGCGCGGTGTCGCGGATGATCGGCGCGACGCTGCGCGACACGGCCAACCCGACGATGCTGTCCGCCGGCTACAAGGCCAACGTGATCCCCACGGTCGCCGAGGCCACGGTGGACTGCCGGATCCTGCCCGGCCGCCAGGAGGCGTTCGACCGCGAGCTTGCCGAGATCCTCGGCCCGGACGTGGAACGCGAGTGGCTGAGCCTGCCGCCGGTGGAGACCACCTTCGACGGCGCGCTGGTCGACGCGATGACGGCGTCGATCACCGCGGAGGACCCCGGCGCGCACGTGCTGCCGTACATGCTCTCCGGCGGCACGGACGCCAAGTCGTTCCAGGAGCTCGGTATCCGGTGCTTCGGCTTCGCCCCGCTGAAGCTGCCGCCGGACCTGGACTTCTCCGGCCTGTTCCACGGCGTCGACGAGCGGGTGCCGGTGGATGCGCTTAAGTTCGGCACGAGGGTTCTGGATCGGTTCCTGCGCAACTCCTAGGAGCGCCATGGCAACCACGGCTGAACTCAGCGGCAAAGGCGCGCTGGTCACCGGCGGCGCGTCCGGCATCGGCGCGGCGGCCGCGCGCCGGCTGGCCGGGCTGGGCGCGCGCGTCGCCGTGGTCGACGTGGACGAGGTCGGCGCGCGGCGGGTCGCCGAGCAGGTCGGCGGCTTGGCGGTGGTCGGGGACGTCAGCGATCCGGCCACGATGCCCTCGGCCGTCGGGCGCGCGGAGGCCGAGTTCGGCCGGCTGGACCTGGTGCTGCTCAACGCGGGGGTCGGCGGTGGCCAGCGCGCCGTCGACGACGCGCTCGACGTGGCCAGGTACCGCAGTGTCGTCGGGGTCAACGTCGACCACGTCGTGTTCGGCACCTGCGCCGCCGTGCCCGCCCTGCGCAGGTCGGGCGGCGGCAGCATCGTCGTGATGGCCTCGCTGGCCGGGCTGACCGCCATGCCGGCCGACCCGCTGTACACGATGACCAAACACGCGGTGGTCGGCTACGTCCGGGCGGCCGGCGCGGCGCTCGCGGCCGACGGGATCACGCTGTGCGCGCTGTGCCCAGGGTTCGTGGACACCCTGCTGCTCGGCGCGGCCAGGGAGGAGTTCGACCAGCTGGACTTCCCGCTGCTCACCCCGGACAACGTCGTGGACACGCTGCTGGCGGTGCTGGCGCGCGGCGGCCCCGGGGAGGCATGGACCGTGCAGCCCGGCCAGGAGGGCGGCCCGTACCGGTTCCGGGGCGTGCCCGGCGTCGGCGGCGGCAAGCTGCCGCCCGAGGTCGCCATCGGCTAGCGCGGTGTCCAGGAAAGGTCACCGGCGGACCGTCAGGCGTTCGCCGCGTACCGCCAGAAGTCCCGCATCACGGCGTTCGGGGTCGGCCCGGTCATGCCGGCCTGGGTGAGCAGGATGCTGACCGCGCCGGTCGACGGCGTGACGTGCGCGGCCGTGCCGGTACCGCCGACCCAGCCGTAGCGTCCCGGCACGTTCCACGGGTCGAGGGCCGCGACGTCGACCGAGCCGCCGAAACCCCAGCCCTGACCCTCCAGGAACAACCGGCTGGCGTCGCGCTGGGGCTGGGTCAGATGGTCGGTGGTCATCAGCCGGACCGACTCCGCCGACAGCAGCCGCCTGCCGTCGACGATCCCCCCGGCGTTCAGCAGCCGGCCGAAGGCATACCAGTCGTCGACGGTCGAGGCTAGGCCGCCCGCGCCGGACGGGAAGGCATGCGGGGTGGTCCACTGCCCGTCGGGAGCGTCGGCGAGCCGCAGTCCGCCGTCCGGCTCCGTCCAGTAGAAGCTGGTGAACCGGTCCAGCCGGTCGGCCGGCACGCCGAATCCGGTGTCGGTCATGCCGAGCGGCTCGAACAGCCGCTCCGCAAGGAACTCGGGGAAGGGCTGGCCGGACGCCCTGGCGACCAGCACGCCCTGAAGATCGGAACAGGTGTTGTACAGCCACGCGTCGCCGGGCTGGTGGACCAGCGGAATGCGCGCCAGCGTGGCCATCCACTCGTCCGGCGCCGGCATGCTCTGCGGGTTGCGGCCGTCCCGCTGCACCTCCTCGAACATCACCTGGATCACCGGCAGCGTGAAGTCGGCGGGGAAGCCGTACCCAGCGCGGGAGGTGAGCAGGTCGAGCACCAGGATCGGCCGCGCGGCTGGGACCACGTCGTCGACCGGACCGCCCGGCGTGCGGACCACGGTCGGCGTCGCCAGCTCGGGCAGCCACCGCGCGACCGGGTCGTGCAACGCGATCCGGCCATCCTCCACCAGCATCAGCACCGCGGCGGCGGTGACGGGCTTGGTGATCGAGGCGACGCGGAAGATCGAGTCCCTGGCCATCGGGGCGGAACCCTCGACGTCCACGGAGCCGACCGCCGCGACCTCGACCTCGTCGCCCCGGCCGACCAGGGCCACCGCGCCCGGCATCGATCCGTTGTCCACGTGCCGCTGGAGAATGTCGCGCAGGCTGGTCATTGAGCCGCCCTTCCGAGTGTGCCGTCGGAGGGCAGGCTAACCAAGTGGGCCGACGGTCGCGCGCCGTCGGCCCGATCGGCTCAGATCATCTGCTCAGGGCGTCGGGCCCAGAGCCGTTGGGCGGCCTAGAGAATGGTGAGCCAGTCGGCGTGCTCGGGCAGCCGACCGCGCGCCGCGTCCAGGTAACGCTGCCGGAGGGCGCGCGCCACCGGCGCGGTGCCGTCACCGATCCGCCGCCCGTCCAACTCCGGGATGGCCAGCACGCCGGACGCGGTGCCGGTGGTGAACACCTCGTCGGCGTCGTGCAGCTGCGGCACGGTCAGGTCCCGCTCCGCGACCTCGTAGCCGAGCTCGGCGGCCAGCACCAGCACCGTGGCCCTGGTCAGCCCCGGCAGCAGCGACCTGGTCGCCGGGGGCGTCGACACGAGATTCCCGTGCACCGCGAACAGGTTCTCCCCGGTGCTCTCGCAGACGAAGCCGTCCTCGTCCAGGAAGATCGCCTGCTGCACGCCGCTGGACCTGGCGTGCCCGAACGCGATGACGCTCAGCAGGTAGTTGCCGGTGAGCTTCGCGTTGTACAGCGCGGCATGCGCCTTGGGGCGCGGATACGGGGAGACCTGCGCGGTGGTGCCGGCGTCCGCGTCCCGGTCGGAGTAGCCGGACCAGGCGAACGGCACCAGCGCCACGTGCACCGGGTTGAGCCAGTGCGCGAAGATGATGTTGGGCTCGCCGACGAACACCAGCGGCCGCACGTAGGCGTCGTCGAGACCGTTGGTGCGCAACACATCGCACGCCCCCTCGACCAGATCCCCATGCGTGTGGCCGAGTTCGAGGCCGATGGCCGACGCGGAGGAGCGCAGCCGGGCGAGGTGGTCGGCCAGCCGGAACGCCGCGACCCCGCCGCCGTCCTGCCGATAGGACCGGAAGCCGTCCAGCGCGCCGAAACCGTAGTGCAGCGAATGGGTCAGCAGCCCGACCCTGCTGTCCTCCGCGTCGACGACCTTGCCGTCCAGCCACACCTGCCCGACCGGCTCGATCATCACGCCTCCTCGGTGTTGGTCCGCCAGGTCAGCTCGACGCCGTTGCCGATGTCGAGCGTGAAGGAGTAGGCCCCAGGAGCATTCCGCACGTGCTCGACGTACTCCTGCATCAGGTCCGCCGTCGCGGTCGGCCGGCAGATGTTGTCGGCCACGATCACGCCGCCCTCGCGCAGCTTCGGCCACGCCGCGTCGAACTCCCTGACGTAGAGGTCCTTCCAGTGGTCGATCAGCACCACGTCGAACGGCCCGGCCAGCCTGGGGATCACCGCGCCGGCGTCCTCCACGAGGACGTCGACGTGGTCGCCGAGGCCGGCGGCGGCGAGGTTGTTCCCGAGCTGCACCGCCTTGTCCGGCTCCGGTTCGAGGGACAGCGCGTGGCCGCCGGTGTGCGTCAGCGCCTCGGCGAGCCAGACCGTCGAGTAGCCGACGGAACCGCCGACCTCCAGCACGAACTTCGCGTCGGTGATCCGCACCAGCGCGTTGAGCAGCCTGCCGACCTGCGGGCCGACATCGAGCATCAGCCCCGGCGCCGCGGCGCGGGTGGCCGCGGCGCCGACGCCGTTGAGGCGCTCCAGTTCGGGCTGCTCACGGGCCGACCGCTCCTCCAACCTGGCCAGCACGGCCTCGATCGCCGGGGCCACCTGCATGACGTCCTCCTTGTCCGGTGTGGCACCGCGGGCCGGCGTTTCCCTTGCCCAGCAGGGTTTCCCGGCCGCGGTGATCAGACGGTCTGTTCGGCCGGCGCGTCGCTGCCGGCCACGATGGTCGACCACAACGGGTCGTGCTTGAGACAGATCTCCCGGAACAGGCCCCACTGGTAGACCTTGCGCGCCTCGATCGAGCGCCACATGGCCAGCCGCACCCTGTGCTGCATCTCGGCGGTCACCGCGTACTTGCGGATCAGGTCCTGCGCCTCGCCCGCGTGCTTGTCGTCGCCGCCGTAGTCCAGCTCCAGCCGCTCGTCGCCGGCGTGGATGCGGAACACCTCCAGCGCCTCGTCGTCAAGGCCGAACTGCGCGGACAGCGCCGCGGCGATCTTCCTGAACCGGTTGGGGATGGTCAGCTCGATCGCGAAGCTGCCGGCCGC
Source organism: Solihabitans fulvus (assembly GCF_008386585.1). Taxonomy (GTDB): domain Bacteria; phylum Actinomycetota; class Actinomycetes; order Mycobacteriales; family Pseudonocardiaceae; genus Solihabitans; species Solihabitans fulvus. Next base: position 133,434 of record NZ_VUOB01000064.1, on the reverse strand, counting down.
GAGGCCCTCGAGCCAGTGGTAGTCGCGGACCAGGTGCTGGCGGTACTCCACGTACAGCAGCGTCTCCGGGTACGGCTCGGTGAACTCCAGCTCCTCGTCGCTGACGCCGAGCGCCCTGGCCAGCTGCCGCACCGTCACCGGGTGCTCCCGCAGCGGGTTGAACTCACCGAGCTCCTCGGCGAAGTTCGCGCCCATCACCTGGCGGGCGTCGTAGAAGTAGCCGGCGTTGGCCGCGATCTGGCCGATCACCGACGGGAACATCCTGGAGTCGACGTACCACTGCTTGACCCACGCCTGGACGCCCGACAGCGGAATGCGACCGGCGATCAGGCGCTCGTAGAACGGCCCGATGTTCGCGGCCGCAGAGGTGAGCACCTCGTTGGTCAGTCCGTCGACGAAGTCGCCGGGATCCTGGGCCTGGGGGAGTGGATCGGACAACCGCGTCGACGGCTTGCCGACGGTCGCGTGCGCCAGATCGGGCATGGTGTCACTGGACATCGTGCTGGTCCTTTCTGTCTGCGATTGGCTCTGCCATCGGGTTTGGGCAGATCGGGTTTGGGCGGATCGGGTCGGGCCGGATCGGGCTGGGGCAGGTCCGGACGCGCGCGGCAACCGCCGACGCGCCAGGTCCTCGGCGGCCTCGTACCACGAGACGCCAGAACGGTTCGCGCGCGCGATCACCTCGCGGGTGGTGTCCCGAACCTGCGACCCGACCCGGTCGAACAGGTACTTCGTCAGCGAGGCGACGTCGGGAGCGTCGTCGACCCCGGGCAGCGAGTCGGTCAGCACCAGGGCGGTCACGGTCGCGCTGCCGCAGTTGGCGACGATTCCCGGCAGCACGGGGATCCCGCGCGCGGCCAGCGCGCGCAGCGCGTCCCGCGTGCACGGCGAGTTGGCGCCCTCGACCACCAGGCTTGCCTGGACCCGGTCCGCGTTCCCCGCGTGCAGCGCGCCGCCGCCCGCGGCGAGCACGAGGATGTCGGCGTCGACGTCCAGCCACGCGTCGGGCCTGCCGGACAGCAGCAGGCCGTCCGGCAGGGCGGTCCGATCGATCGTGCCGGCGGCGTCGGTGGCCGCGAGCACCAGGTCCAGCGGCAGCCCGCCCGGCGCCGCGACCACCCCGAGCCGGTCCGCGACCGCCACGACGATGGCGCCGAGCTGGGTGAGCTCCTGGGCGGCTCCACGCCCCACGATGCCGAAGCCCTGGAGCGCCACGGTCCTGCCCTCGCCGGACACGGCGACCGAGGTCGCCTCGGCGACGCCGTGGCCGGTGATGTCGGCCAGGTGCTCCCACAGCTGTCCCCACGAGCAGGGCAGCGGGCGCCGCGGCGAGATGGCGGACTCGTCGAAACCGGCCGCCTCGAACAGGATCGCCCTGTCCCGGTAGGTGACGCCCTGGTCGCTGCCGAGGTAGACGCCGTCGCGCAGCAGCGGGGCCGCCCAACGGCCGAAGTCCCGCAGCGCGCGGTCCCGGCGCTCGCCCTCGGGCAGCGCGCACCGGATGCCGGCCTTCGCGCCGCCGATCGGCAGCCCGGCCAGCGCGAGCTTCAGGGACATCTGGTTGGCGAGCCCGGCGACGTCGTCGAGCGTCACCCCGGGGGTCATCCTGGTTCCGCCAACGGCGCGACCGCCGACCATCGCGTCGACGACGACGTATCCCTGAAAGTCTGGAGACTGCACGACAAAGGTGTCACCTAATAACGGCAGCATTATTCTGGCCCCCCAGTAGGCGCAGTCGTCGACCGCCTGTTCAGGAACGTAACCCAGGCGGCTTCACTGTATTTCTCATGCTCCGAACGGGCTAGCTCTCCACAGGTGTTCGACCGACCGGCGTCAACCAGTGGCCGCAGCGTCCATAATGTGTCTCGGTCACCCACACTAGCGCTGTCCGAACTCCGTAGCTAGGGTCAATAAATTCATTGTCGCGTGTCCGAGATTGATCAGGAATGATCAGAACTGATTCGGGAGTCTGCCGGTGAGACAGATCTTGTTCGTGTACGTGCGCGGCGGTACTCCGCTGGCCCACTCGCTGCCGGCCATCGCCGCGTGCGGCGCGCTGCACGTGCTCGCGATCGTGCCGCTGCCCTCGGTGGAGACGGAGCTGTGGCGCCCGCTGTGCGCTTCGGTCACCGAACTCGACGGCCCGCCGCCGACCGGGGACGCGCTGGTCGAGCTGATCGTCGGGCACGCCGAGCGGGTGGCCGCGGACGCGGTCATCGCCACGTCCGAGTTCGCCATGGTGCCGGTCGCCGAGGCCGCCACCCGGCTCGGCCTGCGCGGGGCGGGCCCCGGCGTGCTGCGGGCCAGGGACAAGCGGCTCATGCGCGACACCTGGGCGGACGCCGGCGTCCCCGTGCCGGGCTACCGTCGGGTGGCGAGCCTGCGCGACCTCCGCGCCGGCTGCGCCGAGCTGACCCCGCCGCTGCTGCTCAAGGCCGCGTGGGGCGCGGGCTCCATGGGTCAGGCCGAGCTCGGCGGCGTCGAGGACGCCGAGCGGGTCTGGGCCGCGGCCAACGCGGCGGTCGGCAGGGTTCGCGCGACCGGCATCGGCGAGCTGCGCGAGGCCGGCACCGACGCGACGTTCCTCGTCGAGGAGATAATTAACGGCTCGACCTCAGGGTGGTATGAAACCGACAAACGGTACGGTCCATACGTAAGCGTCGAGGGAATCGTTTCTTCCGGCACCTACCATCCAATTAGCCTGACCGGCCGAATGCCCACAGTTCCGCCATTCATCGAACCTGCGAACCTAGCGCCGTGCGTCCTTTCGGAGCAATTGCAGCGAAGAGTGGAAAAAGTTGCGACGATTGCCGTGGACGCGCTCGAACTCGATACCTGCGGCACGCACACCGAGATCATGTTGGGGCCGGACGGCGAACTCACCGTCATCGAGTCCGCCGCCAGATTCGGTGGCTGCATGTTGGTCCGGGAAATCGAGGACGTGTTCGGGCTCGACATGATCTCGATGCTCACTAGGGAATTGCTCGGCGAGCGGGTGGAATACCCCGAACGGATGCGCACCGCGGGCACGGGCGCAGCCGCGACGCTCGCCATGATCGCCGCCGACTCGGCCGGTCGGCCGTGGCGGGACCAGCGGATCTGGGACGACCGCGAGCTCGACTGGTCCACGCTCGTCTCGGCTGGCACGTCGGTGTCGGTCGTCGAGCAGCAGACGCTGCCGCGCGGCACCCTCATCCCGAGGTACGACCCCAGCGACGGCGCGCTGAACTGGGCCGGGATCTTCTACCTGCGGGCCGCCGATGCGGAGACCCTGCTGCGGGACTGCTACGGAATCCTGGACAACCTGCACCTCGCGCTGCCGGAGGCGGTGCCCGCCCGGTGACCGTGGCCGACGAGGCCCCCGGCGGCGTGCTGGCCACGCTGCGCGGCCTGCCGCGCCCCGCCGCGCTGCTGCTGGTCGGCGTCGCGATCAACCGGATGGGCTCGTTCATCCAGATCTACCTGGTGCTGTACCTGACCGGCACCGGGGTGTCGCCGTCGGCGGCCGGGCTCGCGCTGACCGCCTACGGCGCGGGCGCGCTGTGCGGGGTGTTCCTCGGCGGCGTGGTCACCGACCGGTTCGGCGCGCGGCGCACCATCGGCGGCTCGACGTTGCTCGGCGGCGCGCTCGTCGGGGCGCTGCCGTTCGTGCACGCCTACCCGCCGCTGGTCGCGCTGTGCGCGGCCGCCGGCCTCACCGCGCAGGCGTACCTGCCGGCGGCCAGCTCGCTGCTCGCCGCCGTGACCCCGGCGCGGCGACTGGTGATGGTCTCCGCGGTCTACCGCCTCGCGCTCAACCTTGGCGCGATGCTCGGACCGCTGATCGGCGCGGCACTGGCGGCGCTGTCCTACCGCGTCGTCTTCCTCACCAACATGGGCACCTCGCTGGTGTTCGGCGCGGTCGCCCTAGCCTGGCTGCCTCGTGCGGTGTCCAGAAACGTCGCCGCAAGGACGGCCGAGCGGCGGCAGGGCGGCTACCGGGTGGTGCTCCGCGACCGCCGCTACCTGTTGGTCGTCGGGTCGCTGGTGCTGATGGCGATCGTGGAGTGCCAGTACCTGGCCACCCTGCCGCTGCAACTGCACGCGTGGGGGATGCCGACGGCGCTGTACGGCGCGCTCGTGGCGACCAACGCGCTGCTGGTGATCCTGTTCGAGCTGCCGCTGACCAAGGTCGTGCAGACCTGGCCGCTGCGCCGCGCCATCCCGTGCGGCGTCGGGCTGATCGCCACCGGCGTCGTGCTGTACGGGGTGCGCGCCGGCATCGTCCTGCTGGTGGTCGCGACCGTCGTCCGCACGCTCGGTGAGATCGCGGCGGCCCCGTCCCTGACGGCGTATCCCGCGATCATCGCGCCGCCCGAGGTGCGCGGCAGGTACATCGCGGCGCTCGGCGCGGCCCAGAGCGTCGGCTACGCCGTCGGTCCCGCGCTCGGCGCGGTGCTGTTCCAGTACGCGAACTGGTCGGCGTGGGCGGCGTTCGGCGCGATCGGCGTCGGCGCGGTGCTGCTCGCGCTGCTCGGTGTCCGGCAGCCCGATCCGGTACCGGCGCGACCCGGTTCCACTTGACAGCCGGCCGGCGGCGCGCGAAGTTACTGCAAAGTAGGTAACGGGAGCGGCCGAAAGGAGTCCGGCATGGCGGCGGAGCGGCTGAGACTGGAGGACGGCACCGAGCTGCACCTGGTCCGCAGCGGCCCACCGGATGCGGCGCTGACGGTCGTGCTCGCCCACGGCTACGCGCTCGACCACCGCAGCTGGCACCGGGTAGTCGAGCAGCTGCCCTCGGCGTTCGGCGAGGCCGTGCAGGTCATCGCCTACGACCACCGGGGGCACGGCGAGTCCGGTCCGGCCACGAGCGAGACGGCCACTTAGAGCTCCTAACACAATGGCGAGCCGAACAGTCATCGTGTTAGGAACTCTTAGCCCCGTGGCAGGACCTCGCTGAGGACGGCGGGCAGGGCGTACCAGTCGGAGGACACGACGCTGGCGTGCGCGGCGGCCAGCTGCGCCACCCTCGCCTGCGCCTGCGGGATGGGCGGGGCGGTGTCGTTGAGCGTTGGCGGCACGTTGTGCGCGTCGGTCATCACCAGGATGTAGTGGTTGATGTCGTACCAGTCCGTGCCACCCTGCTTCACGTAGCTGGCGGCGTCGCCGTCGAAGAACACGAACCACGGGCGCAGACTCGCGTCGGAGTACTGGGTGCGCGGGTCGCCGGTGGCCGCGCCGAGCACGGCGGGAAACGCGGTCGCCTGGCCGATCCGGCCTGCGGCGGCCAGATCCCGCAGATAGCGGGAGTACTCGACGTCGGTGTGCAGGGTGTCGAACGGGTTGGCGAGCTCCACGGTGCCGGGGATGACGTAGGCGAGCGCCCGGCCGGCGAGCGCGGACCTGGTCGGCCACGCGTTGGCCCGCGCGGCGGCGTCCGGACTGGGGTAGCGGCCCGCCATCAGGTCGGCGGGGCGGAACAGCGCGCCGCCGAGATGCGCGGACAGCACCGCGTCGAACTCGGCCGGCCCCATGCCGAGGTTGGCCTCGAACCCGTTCTTCAGCTCGACCTTGAGGTAGACCGGTCCCGCGGAGGGGTGCGCGGCCAGCCAGATCCGCACGTCGTCCAGGCATGAGCCGAGGTCCTTGTTGGCGGAGCCCCGGTACAGGTCGGCTGGCCCGGCCGCGTCGACGCAGTTGTTGGCGTTGCCGAACGGGTTGCTGTGGCTCACCTTCCACTCGCCGGTGATCACGTCGGTCCACGCGTCCAGCTCGATCATGCTGGTGCCGGTGTCCAGCGCCTGCGCCAGATAGCCGTAGTCGGCGGGGTTGTAGGTGTTGTGCACGCCGGTGCCGGTGACCTGCGACAGCGGCGCCGTCGCCGTGGTCGCGCCGGCCGGACCGGCGGCCGACATCGTCGCCAGCGCGGCCAGGGCCAGTGCGCTGCCGAGCACGCCAGCGCGCCGAAGCCGGTGGATCGCCATCTCGCCTCCCGAGCACCCGTCGCCGGCCGCCGAGGCCGGCGCACACCAAGGAACTGAAACGGATTCACGCTAGCGAGCCGGGGCGGGGCGGCAACAGCCTTCGCGTGAACACCGCCTGACCACTCGACGAGCATCCGCCGCCGTATTTGAATGAGCGTTACAGAACTGCTAGCGTCGCCGACATGGTTCGTCCCAAGGAGTTCGATCCGGCCGTGGTGGTCGACAACGCGATGACCGCGTTCTGGTCGAAGGGGTTCGCGGCGACCACGGCGCAGGATCTGGTCGACTCCACCGGTCTCGGGCGGGGCAGCCTCTACAACACCTTCTCCAGCAAGGCCGCGCTCTTCCTGGAGGCGTTGCGCCGGTACGACGACCAGTGGACCAGGCGCCAGGCGGCCATGCTCACCGGCAAGGGCGCCGTGCGGGACCGGATCCGAACGCTGCTGATGACCGTCGTCGTCAAAGAGACCTCGCCGGGCGAGCCGGACGGCCCGCGCGGTTGCCTCGCGGTGAACGCGGCCGTCGAGCTGGCCGACCGGGATCCCGAGGTACGCGCGCTGGTCAAGGACGTCTTCGTCCGCATGGAGAACGCGTTGTGCGCGGCCATCGAGGAGGGCAGGTCCACCGGCGAGCTGGCCGACGGCCTGCCGGCGCGGGACCTCGCGTGCTACGTGCTTAACTCGATGTACGGCCTGCGGGTGCTCGGCAAGACCGCCGACCGCGCCGCGCTGGAACGCGTCGTCGAGGTCGTGCTCGCGGCCCTGTAGCCCCGCACGGAACCGGTAATCCCTTGGGGTGCAAGGGAAATGTCGCACCACAACCTGTGAGGAGCACTGTCTATGTCAACAGGGTCGCAGCCGAGGGTCGCCGTGCTCGGCACGGGCATCATGGGATCTCCGGTGGCACGCAACCTCGCCAGGCGCGGATTCGAGGTGCGGGCCTGGAACCGGACCAGGAGCAGGGCCGAAGAGCTTGTGCCGCATGGGATCCGGGTCACCGACACCGCGGCCGAGGCGGTCGACGGCGCGGACGTCGTCGTCACGATCCTCAAGGACGCGCCGTCGGTGGCCGAGGTGATCACCTCGGCCCTGCCCGGCCTGCGCGACGGCGTGGTCTGGGTGCAGCTGAGCACCGTCGGCGAGGCGGTGGACGAGCTCGCCGCGCTGGCCGCCGAGCACGGCCTGGTGTTCGTCGACGCGCCCGTGTGGGGCACCCGCCAGCCGGCCGAACTCGGGCAGTTGGTGGTGCTGGCGGCCGGTCCGTCGAGCGTGCGCGACCAGGTCCAGCCGCTGTTCGACGCGATCGGCCGGCGCACGGTGTGGGTGTCCGACAACGACACGGCCGGCGCCGCCAGCCGGCTCAAGCTGGTGCTCAACACGTGGGTGATCGCGCTGACGCACGGCGTCGGCGAGGCGTTGGCGCTGGCCAAGGGGCTCGGTGTCGACCCGAAGGACTTCGTCGACGTCGTCACCGGCGGACCGACGGACAACGGCTACTTCCAGGCCAAGTCGGCGGCGATCGTGTCCGGCGACTTCAGCACGAGCTTCTCGGTCGACAACGCGGACAAGGACGCCCGGCTGGTGCTGGCGGCCGCCGAACGCGCCGGGCTCAGCCTGGACCTGATCGCCGCCTGCCAGGCCAGGTTCGCCAGGGCCTCGGCCCTCGGGCACGGCGACGAGGACATGGCCGCCGGCTATTTCGCGAGCTTCCCGGAGAACTGATCGAAGACGCGAGGCGCGCCGGCCCGCCGTGGGACCCGGCCACTGGGGCGGGGTCGCCGCTCTTTGAGATGATCATGCGGCGGCGTCGGGAATCGGCCTCGGGTGGCCGGCTTCCGCGCTAGCGTCGGGATCGGGCACGGTTGTCGGGATCGAAGGGCGTTACGTGACGGGTCGGTTCAGTGCGTTGTTGCGGGAATTGCGTCGGCAGGCCGGAATGACGCAGGAGCAGCTGGCGGAGCGTTCCGGCGTCGGCGTCCGCACGATCCGAGGGTTCGAGACCGGCGAGCGCACCGACCCGAGAACGATGACCGTGCAGCTGCTGGCCGACGCGTTGGCGTTGCGGCCGTCCCAGCGGGACGAGCTGTTGGCCGCGACCATCCACGCGCAGCCGGCGGCCCCGTCCGGGCCGGTGCCCCGGCAGCTGCCCGCGCCGCCCGGCGCGTTCGTCGGCCGCGACCGCGAGCTGGACGCGCTCACCGCCGCCCTGGACGACGCGGCCGCCGAGGGGGCCCCGGTGGTGGTGTCGGCGATCGGTGGCGGCGGGGGAGTCGGCAAGACCTGGCTCGCGCTGCACTGGGCGCACCAGCAGCTCGCGGAGTTCCCCGACGGGCAGCTGTTCGCCGATCTTCGTGGGTTCAGCCCGCACAGCGAGCCGCTGCCGACGGGTACGGCCGTGCGAGGGTTTCTCGACGGGCTCGGTGTTGAGCCGGGTCGTGTCCCGGTCGACCTGCCGGCCCAGGCCGCGCTGTACCGGAGCCTGGTCGCGGGGCGGCGGATGCTGATCCTGTTGGACAATGCCGCCGACGCCGAGCAGGTCGTGCCGCTGTTGCCCGGCGGGGACTCGTGCGCCGTGGTGATCACCAGCCGTCGGACGTTGACCGGGCTGATCGCCAGGCACGGCGCGCGCCAGCTGCCCCTTGGCATGCTCAGCGCGCAGGAGGCGCACGCGTTGTTGGCCTACCGGGTCGGCGCGGACCGGGTGGCGGCGGAGCCCGCGGCGGTGGCGGAACTGGTCGCGCTGTGCGGTGGGCTGCCGCTGGCGCTGGGCATCATCGCCGGCCGCGCCAACATCCACCCCAGGGTTCCGTTGGCGGAGTTCGCCGCGGAGCTGCGGGAGATCGGGCTGGAGGCGTTGGAGGACGAGGACCCCTCGGCGAGCCTGCCGGCCGCGCTGTCCTGGTCCTATCGATCGCTGACCGCCGACCAACAGGTGATGTTCGGGTTGCTGGCCCTCGCGCCCGGCGCGGACATCAGCCCGCCGGCCGCAGCAAGCCTGATCGGTCTGCCGTTGCCGCAGGCGCGGACGTTGTTGCTGGCGTTGGAGCAGGCGTCGTTGCTGAGCCGCGACCGCGACGGCCGGTACCTGATGCACGACCTGATTCGCCGCTACGCCACCGGCATGGCGGGCCGGCAGCTGTCGGCGGAGGTCAGGGAGGACGCGCTGCGGCGGGTGGTCGACTTCTACCTGCACACCGCCCACCTCGCCGACCGACTCCTTGACCCGCACCGCCCGCCGGTCCAGCTCGACCAGCCCGCGCCGGGCTGCGTCCCGGATCAGCTGGCCGACTACGCGGCGGCGCTGGCCTGGTTCGACGCCGAGCACCTGTGCCTGCTGGCCGCCCAGGGCGCCGCGACCACCCGCGGCTGGCACCAGGCGGTGTGGAACCTGGCCTGGACGCTGGGCACCTTCCAGGACCGGCGGGGCCGCCGCCACGACCGGCTCGCGGTCTGGCGCGCCGGGCTGGCCGCCGCCCAACACCTGCCCGACCCCACCACCCGCACCCGCGCCCACCGGGTGCTCGGCTACGCCTACACCGAGGTCGGGCAGCACGACGAGGCGACCGGCCACCTGAGCCAGTCCCTTTCCCTTGCCGTGGAACAACATGACCGCACCAACCAGGCGCACACGCACCGGTTGCTCGCGCACGCCTGGGAGCAGCGCGGGGACGACCAGAGAGCCCTTGAGCACGCCACCAGGGGCCTCGAGCTGTACCGCGCCCTGGACAACCCGGTCTGGGAGGCCGACGCGCTCAACCAGGTGGGCTGGCACGCGGCCCAGGCCGGCGACCACGACCGGGCCAGGGGCCACTGCCAGGCCGCGCTCGCCCTGCACCGCACGCACGACAACCCGGACGGCGAGGCGTACGCCCTGGACACCCTTGGCCACATCGCCCACCGCACCGGCCAACACCAGCAGGCCGTCGACCTCCACCGGCAGTCCCTCGCCCTGTTCCGCGAGCTCGGCGACACCATCGAGGCCGCCAACACCCTCGACCGGCTCGGCCACCCACACCTGGCGCTCGGCCAGCGCGACCAGGCCCGCGCGGTCTGGCAGGAGGCGCTGGAGCTGTACCGGGCCCAACAGCGCCACGACGACGCCGACAGCACCAGGCGGAAGCTCGACGCGCTGGACGATCCGCCCGGCGAATGAGCGGGCCGGGCCCGCGCTGTCAGGACGGCTCGTTGAACTGGTAGTCGAGGCCAATGCGGCCGTCCGCGTCCAGCACCACGAAGTCGAAGCCGACTGCGGCGATCGTGCCGTCGGCCGAGGACACCATGTGCCAGTTGAACTTGATCCCGTCGTGGTGCCCGACCGCGTTGCCCGCGGAGACGAACTGGTACTTGCCGGTGCCGACGAACTGCTCGTACGCCTCGGTGATCCGGTCGAACATCGCCTCGTGCCCCCGGAACTCCCGCGTGTCCGTGAAGTGCGCGCAGTCCTTGGCCCACAGCTCGGCGATGCTCGCGCGGCGGAGCTCCGCGTCGGGCTCGTTCCACTGCGCGGCGAAGCGGCTGGCGAACTCGGTGGCGTCACTCATGGTGGTGTCCTCACGTGGTTGTGGGAATGGACTACGAGCGGGAGTCGGGCGCACCGGGGCCGGCAGCGCCACCCCGAGGCGCAGGTCGTCGCTCATGGAGACGATCATGTGCGGAGTCCGCGACGCCGACAATTCCCCGCAGGGAATGGCGCCGAGCCCCGGAAGGAGCTGAACTACGTCCGTGACAGCACCGACAGCGCCGACCGCGTTCGCCAGCACGTTGCGCGACTGGCGGACCCGCCGCAGACTGAGTCAGCTGGAGCTGGCGCTCCGCGCGGGCACCACCCAGCGGCACCTGAGCTTCATCGAGATGGGCCGGTCGAGGCCGGGCAGGGACATGGTGGTGCGGCTGGCCGAGTCGCTGGAGCTGCCGCTGCGCGAGCGCAACACTCTGCTGCACACGGCGGGTTTCGCGCCCGTCTACCCGCAGACCGCGCCGACCGATCCCGGCATGCGGCCGGTGATGGCCGCGCTGCGCCAGGTGCTGGACGGTCACCAGCCCTACCCCGCGATCGTCACCGACCGCTACGGCGAGACGCTCGCCGTCAACGCGGCGCTCGGCGTCCTCACCGAGGGCTGCGACCCGGTCCTGGTCGCGCCGGGCTTCAACGCGCTGCGGCTGGCCCTGCACCCCGACGGCATGGCGCCGCGCATCGTCAACCTCGACCAGTGGGGCAGGCACATCACCGAGCGGCTGCGGCAGGAGATCGCGCGCAACCCCGACGACCGGCTCGCGGACCTGCTCGCGGAGCTGGAGGGCTATCTCGCGGACCACCCGATCGACCGGGGCGCGGGGTTCCTCGGTTTCGCGGTGCCGCTGCGCCTGCGTACCGAGGACGGCGAGCTGCGGCTGCTGACCACCCTGGCCACCTTCGGCACCGGGCTGGACGTCACGCTGGCCGAGCTCATGCTTGAGGCGTTCCTGCCAGCGGACGAGGCCACCGCCGAGGTGCTACGCCGCCGGGCCGCGTGAACTTTCCCTTGTGCTGGTCAGGCCGGTTCGGAATGCTCTGCCTCCGTGTGATCATCCCCCTGGGGATCGATCGGAGACGGGCAGCGAACGACCTTCCAGCCTGACGAGGAGAACCATGCGAACCGTTTCGAGACTGCTGTGCGCCGCGGTGATGGCCGCCGCGGTCGTCGCGCCGATGACGGCGGCGACGGCCAGTGCCGCGGAGCCGGACGCCGTCGCGGCCGCGCACTCGGCGACGTGCACCTACCTGCCGGACCCGCCGGCCGCCCGCCCGGTGAGCTTTCCCTCGCCGCACGCCAGCACCCGCCCGTTCCGCGAGGTGCTGCTGACGAACTTCGGCCCGATCGTCATCGACATGTTCGCGGACAAGGCCCCGTGCACCACGCACTCCATCCGGCACCTCGGCGCGCAGGGCTTCTACAACGACACCAAGTGCCACCGGCTGACCACCCAACGGATCTACGTGCTCCAGTGCGGCGACCCGCTGGCCACCGGTGAGGGCGGCCCCGGCTACAAGTACGACGACGAGAACCTGACCGGCGCGACCTACCCGGCCGGCACGGTGGCGATGGCCAACGCCGGGCCCGCCACCAACGGCAGCCAGTTCTTCTTCGTGTACCAGGACACCAAGCTGCGCCCCAACTACACGCCGTTCGGCCGCGTGGTGTTCGGCATGGACGCGCTCAAGCGGATCGGCGCGGCGGGCACCACCGACGGCGGCCCGGACGGCGCGCCGAAGAACCCGGTCGAGATCAAGTACGTGTTCGCGATCGGCTGATCCGGGGTCGTCCGCTCCGGCGCGCGCCGGAGCAGACGACTCGCGCGCGGGCTCGGTCACTGGTACTAACTGGTCGCATGCCTCTGACTGGTGAATACGAGCCCAATCCCAACGAGTGGGTGCAGCAGCAGGTGGAGCAGTACGAGAGCTCCGGCGGCGCCGAGGGCAACATGATGATGGGCAAACCGGTGATCATCCTGACCACCAGGGGAGCCAAGTCCGGCAAGATCCGCAAGGTTCCGCTGATGCGGGTCGAACACGATGGCCGCTACGCCGTGGTCGCCTCGCTCGGCGGCGCGCCGAAGCACCCGGTCTGGTACCACAACGTGGTCGCGGACCCGCACGTCGAGTTGCAGGACGGCCCGACCCCGCAGGACATGATTGCGCGCGAGGTCACCGGCGAGGAGAAGGCGCTGTGGTGGGAGCGCGCCGTCGAGGCCTGGCCGGACTACACCGAGTACCAGACGAAGACCGATCGGGTGATTCCCGTTTTCGTGCTGGAGCCCGCGAACTGACGGATGTGAGCTGACGGACGAAGGGGGCGACGCTCGGCGTCGCCCCCTTCGTCTGCTTCATGACATCATTGGTGCAAAAAAGTTCGATAGCTTCAGTGTTGAATGAAGTTAATCTTTCGACCCAAAACCGGGCACCTCAGCGGGGGAGTGGGCCGGCCAGCTCGCTGAATCGTTCGGCCTGCTCGATGGGGTTGCCCGGCTGCGCGGCGACCAGGGCCGCCTCGGCGGTCGGCACGGGCAGGCCGACGCCGGCGCAGCTGAGGTCGGCGGTCGGCACCCGGCCGTCCACCACGAACGCCTCGACGGTGTCGTTGACGCACGGGTTGGTGAACGCGTACTGGCCGTGGTCGCCCTCGTTGGTGACGGTCAGCATCCGCGAGCCGGCGAACCGCTGGTGGGCTCGCAGCGCGCCCTCGTACGGCGTGGCCGGGTCGTGTTGCGACTGCACCATCAGCACCGGCGGCACGCCCCGGCCCGTCGGCGTCCTGAGCTGGACGTCGGGTCGGTGCCAGTACGTGCACGGCGCGATGAGCACGAAGTACCCGACCAGCGGGTACTGCCGGCCCTGGCGCCCCGACTCGTCGAGCACGCCCTGCGGGTCGAGCGGGGTCTGCATGTCGTTGCACATGATGGCGTGGAACGTGGCGTTCTCCGCGTCGTCGTTCTTCGCCAGCTGCCGCGCTACCGGGACGAGGGCCTGCCGGCCGGCGTCGGTCGGTGCGGCGACGACCTGGATCAGGGTGTTGAACGCCTTGGTGGCCGCGGAGAAGCTGGACTTGCTGTACATGGCCCTGACGAACAGAAAGTCCAGCAGTGGCGCGGTGAAGCGGTTGCCGTCGGGCAGCGCGACGGGCCGCGCGGTCAGTGCCGCCCGCAGGCTCTCGTACTGCCGGCGAACCTGCTCGCCGGTCACGCCGAGGTGGAAGACCGAGTCGTACGTGGCGACCCAGGGCAGGTAGTCCTCCCGGAAGCGGCGCTCGAACCCGAGGCCGAATCGGGCGAACACGTCGTGCCAGGTGCCGGTGAAGTCGGCGTTGGAGTCGAGCACGAACTTGTCGACGCGGTTGGGGAAGTAGGTGGCGTAGTAGGCGCCGAGCCAGGTGCCGCCGGAGTAGCCGATCCAGTTGACCTTGTCCCTGCCGAGCAGGTGCCGCAACAGGTCGAGGTCCCGCACGGTCTGCTCGGTGGTGATGTACCGGCCGAGGTCGCTGGACTTCACCTGGCAGAACTTCGCCTGCAACTGGGCCGTGGACAGGAGAAGGTCGAGGTTGCCGTCGCTGCGGTCCCTCGGGTCGACCTGGCCGACCCAGTTGTCGTCACCGCAGCTGCCGGCGCTGCTGCTGCCGGTGCCGCGCACGTCGATGCCGACGATCTCCATGCTGTCCAACAGCTTTGTGCGGTTGGACGCGAGGAACACGAGCGGCAGCGTGCGTCCCGCCGCGCCGGGGCCGCCGGGATTGGTCAGCACGGTGCCCTTGGGTTGGCCGTTGACGGGCCGCAGGCGGCTGACCGCGATGGTGAGGTCGGGTCCGTGTTCGGGGTGGTGCCAGTCCCTTGGCGTGGTGTAGCTGCCGCACTGTAGGCGTTCGGAGCCGGGCGGCAGTCCCGGCGGGATGTGGTTGGGGTCGAGGCAGGGCTGCCAGTCGATGGTCTGGTTCAGGTAGCGCGCCGGTGTGGCGAGGGCCTGGTCGGTGTCGGTGGGCGCGGCGGCGGTGGCGGAGTAGCCGCCGGCCAACAGCGTGCCGATCACGGTCAGCGCGGTCAGCGCGAACCGGGTTGTGCGCATGGTGCCCCCATTGCGATAGCCGATTTCCGGCGAGTGGCCGGTGGGACAAGCTCACTCGCGCGGGGCGTTCCGGACAACGGCACCAAGGTGGAACCTGCCTCATCCTTCCGGTTGAGGCCATTTGCGTCGGCCCTGGTGAAAGGCGGCACGGCGACTGTCAGCGGTGAACTAGGATGAAGCCGCGCCGATTCGTGGTCCATCGGTGCTGACGTCGGACGTGCGCGGTTGGGCAGGAGGTGGGCGGTGGTTGACTCGGCGTCGGGCGCGTCGGTGCTCGCGGGGAAGATCGACACGCTCTTCCGGATCGTTCGTCGCCCCAACCGTGAGCCCTACAGCAACGAGGAGGTCGCGAGGGCGTGTCGGGAGGCCACCGGCGAGACGTTCTCGGCCACCTATCTGTGGCAGTTGCGGACGGGTCGGCGGGACAATCCGACCAAGCGTCATCTCGAGGCGCTCGCCCAGTTCTTCCAGGTTCCGCCCGCATACTTCTTCGACGACGAGCAGGGCGCGGTGATCGCGGAGGAGCTGGAGCTGCTCGGGGCGCTGCGCGACTCCGGGGTCCGCGACGTGGCGCTGCGCGCTGTGACTCTTTCGCCGGACGGGCTCGCCACGATCAGTGACATGATCGAGGCGATCGCCCGGCGCGAGGCCGGCCGAGGTCAGTAGCTCGGTGGGTGCGGGGGAGGGGTCGTGGACAGGCGGGACAAGCAGCTTTGGCAGCGATGTCAGCGGATCGTCGGCGACCTGCCGCTGCCGGTCCCGTTCGATCCGAAGGCGCTGGTCGCGACGTTGGCGCTGCGGCGTGGTCGGCCGATCGAACTGGTGCCGGTGACGGCGCAGGCGTACACGCCGTGCGGCATGCTCGCGACGACTGACCGGGCCGAGTACATCCTGTATCCAACGAACACGACGGCGTTGCACCAGCAGCACATCCTGTTGCACGAGGTGGGTCACCTGTTGTGCGGGCACGCGGGGACGACCACGTTGGACGCGCCGGTGTCGAAGATCCTGTTGCCGCATCTGTCGCCGGAGCTGGTGCGGCGCGTGCTTGGTCGGACCGTGTACGACGTCGAGCAGGAGCGGGAGGCGGAGGTGATCGCGTCGCTGATCTCGCAGCGGGCGACCCGTGAGGCGCCGCCTGCCGCGTCGGCCGAGGCGGCGGACGGTCTGGCCAGGTTGGGTCCGCTGTTCGAGACGCGCGCGCGTCGGCGGCCCCGTGCCTGACGTTGCGGCCTATCTGTCCTGCGCGGTGGTCGTGCTGGTGTGCGGTTACAAGCTGGTGGCCGCGCGGGGTGGTCCGGCCAACCCGTTGCTGCGGTACGTGTGCGGGGTCGGTCTGTGTCTTGGTGTGAACATGGCGGTGTTGGCTCCCGGGACGATCGCCGCGGTGGGGCGGGTGGAGCCGGT
Source organism: Solihabitans fulvus (assembly GCF_008386585.1). GTDB lineage: Bacteria > Actinomycetota > Actinomycetes > Mycobacteriales > Pseudonocardiaceae > Solihabitans > Solihabitans fulvus. The sequence continues at coordinate 117,472 of NZ_VUOB01000064.1, read as the reverse complement.
GGCGAACCTGGCGCCGTTGGTCGGGGATCGGTTCACGATGGCGGCGTTGGGTTTTCTGGCGTTGGCGGGGCGTGCGGTGCAGTCCGGTCAGCCGGGTCGGCGGGCGGTGCGGTGGCATCTGGTGGTCGGGGGCGGGTTGTCGCTCGCTTCGGTCGTGTTGTTCCTCGCGGCCGGCACGCGCAACGTGGACGGCCAGATCGTGGTGGGGGACAACGGGAAGCCGTTGATGGCGGTCTATCACGTGATCTTCCTCGGCTACATCGGGGCGTGCCTGGCGATTTTTCTGCGGCAGATCGGTCGGCACGTCAGGCACGTCCAGCCGAGTACGCCCCGGCTCGGCCTTCGGTTGATCATGTACAGCGCGACCGCCGGGATTCTGTGGGCCGCGTGGACGGTTGACGACGTTCGCGCGGTGTTGTTCACCGGTCGGGAGGGTGGTCCGCAGGACGGGTTGTCCACGGTGTTGGGGGCCGGTTGTCTCGTGCTGGGTGCGACGGGGCTGACGGTGACGGCGTGGGGGCCGCGGCTTGGCCGGGGGGTTCGGTGGTTGCGTGCCTATCGGGGTTATCGGCGGATCGGCCCGTTGTGGTCGGCGCTGCACGCGGCCGTTCCGGAGATCGCGTTGGCGCCGAGGGAGCCGCGGCGGGTGCCGCGTGACGCGGAGTTCGCGTTGTATCGCAGGGTGATCGAGATCCGGGACGGTCATCTGGCGCTGCGTGCCCACTTCCATCCGGAGGCCCCGAGGTGGGCGGCGGAGGCTGCGGGCGGGGTGGGTTCGTCGGCGTTGGCCGCGACGGTGGAGGCGGCGACGATCGCGGCGGCGATCGAGGCGGCCGGTGCGGGGCGTCGCTACCGGTCCGATCCGGCGTTCGGCGTGCCGCACGAGGTGCAGGCCAATGTGGCGGCCGAGACCGCGTGGCTTGCGCAGGTGGCCGACGCGTTCACCAGGTCGAAGGCCGTTGCCGGGGTGCGGCGTCGGGTGCGGGAGGAATTGGTGGCCGACGGGGCCTGATCGTCGGGTTCGTCGGGCGGTGTCAGGTGCGTGGTGGCGGCGCATAGCGGGCGATGGTCGGGGGAGCGGCGTAGCGTGCCGGGTGGTCGGAGAGGCGGACCCGGAGGTGGCCTGATGGCGGACACGGTGCTACTTGCGATCGGCACCCGTAAGGGCCTGTGGTTGGCGACCAGCACGGACGGCCGCCGGAGCTGGGATCTGGCGGGCCCGCATCATCCGATGACGGCGGTGTACGCGGTGGCCATTGACACGCGTCGGTCGAGTCCTCGGTTGCTGGCGGGGGTGACCAGCGAGCATTTCGGGCCGAGCGTGTCGACCAGCGATGACCTCGGCGCGACCTGGCGGGAGCCGGATCACGCGCCGGTGGCGTTTCCGGCCGACACGGACACGGCGTTGGCGCAGGTGTGGCAGTTGGCGCCGGGGCCGGAGTCGGAGCCCGACGTCGTCTACGCGGGGGTGGAGCCCTCGGCGTTGTTCCGGTCGACCGACGGCGGTGTCACCTATGAGCTGGTGCGCGGCCTGTGGGATCACCCGCACCGGTCGGGGTGGACGCCGGGGTATGGCGGTCAGGCCGTGCACACGGTGCTGGCGCATCCCACGGACCCTCGGCGGGTGGTGGTGGCGATGTCGACGGGTGGTGTGTATCGGACCGGGGACGGTGGGGAGACCTGGCAGGCCAGCAACGCGGGTATCCGCGCGTACTTCCTGCCGGATGAGTATCCGGAGTTCGGGCAGTGCGTGCACAAGGTCGCGCAGCATCCGAGCTGGCCGGATCGGTTGTTTCTCCAGAACCACCACGGTGTGTATCGCAGCGAGGACGGCGCGGCGAGTTGGCAGTCGATCGCGGAGGGTTTGCCGGCCGATTTCGGTTTTCCGATGCTGACGCATCCGACCCGTAAGGACGTGATCTACACCTTCCCGTTGACCGCGGACGGGCTGCGGTTCCCTCCGGAGGGGCGGTGTCGGGTGTTTCGCAGCGAGGACGGCGGCGGTAGTTGGACGGCGCTGACGAAGGGTTTGCCGGCCAGCGGTTTCTGGTCGGTTGTGTTGCGGGACGGGATGTGTGTGGACGACGCGTTCCCGGCCGGGGTGTATTTCGGGGCGCGGTGCGGTGAGGTGTACGGCAGTCGCGACGAGGGCGATCGGTGGGAGCGGATCGCCGCGCATCTGCCGGATGTGTTGTGTGTTCGCGCGGCGGTGGTCTAGGTGATGCGGGTGACGGTGTTGTTGCCCGGGGTGTTGCGCCCGGCCGTTGGCGGGGCGCCGGAGCTGACGGTCGAGTTGACCGATCGAGCGACCCTCGGTGCGGCGTTGGATCAGCTCGCGGAGCGGTTTCCTGCGTTGAACCGGCGGTTGCGTGACGAGACGGGGTCGTTGCGTCGGTATGTGAACTTCTATGTGGACGGTGAGGAGTGTCGGCATATCGACGGCGCGGACACGGAGTTGGCTGACGGCGCTGAGGTTCAGGTGATTCCGTCGGTGGCGGGCGGCTGACGAGGGTGGTTGACGGGGGCGGCTGGCCGGGCGTCTGGTCGCGGGGTGACGCGGTCGACAATCGGTCGTTGCGGTCCGACCAGTAGCATTCGGGTGATCTTGCCTGGTCGGGCGAAGGGATACCTATCGTGCGGGACATCGCGGTGTTCGGTGGCAGCGCGCACCCGGAGCTGTCGGCGGAGATCTGTGCCAACCTGGGGGTTCCGTTGCGCCCGGTGCGGGTGCAGCGGTTCGCCAACGACTGCCTCGAGGTGCAGCTCCAGGCGAACTGCCGGGAACGGGACGTGTTCCTGATCCAGCCGCTGGTGACTCCGGTGCAGGAGAACCTGGTGGAGCTGCTGTTGATGTTGGACGCGGCGCGGGGTGCGTCGGCGGCGCGGACCACGGTGGTGATGCCGCACTACGCCTATGCGCGGTCGGACAAGAAGGACGCGCCGAGGATCTCCATCGGCGGCCGGCTGGTGGCCGACCTGTTGGTGGCGGCGGGCGCGAGCCGGGTGTTGGCGATGACGCTGCACTCCCCGCAGGTGCACGGTTTCTTCAGTGTCCCGGTCGATCATCTGCACGCGTTGCGGGAGTTGGCCGCGCACTTTCGTGGGCAGGACCTGTCGAACGTGACCGTGGTGTCGCCGGATCTGGGCAACGCCAAGGAGGCGGCGCATTTCGCCAGGTTGCTGGGTGTGCCGGTGGCGGCCGGCGCGAAGCAGCGGTTCGCCGACGACCGGGTGGTCATCAGCTCGGTGATCGGCGAGGTGCACGGGCGGGACGTGATCGTGTTGGACGACGAGATCGCCAAGGGCAGCACCGTGCTCGAACTGTTGGTGCGGTTGCGGGAGTTGGGCGCGCGGTCCGTTCGCGTCGCGTGCACGCACGGGCTGTTCGCGGCGGGTGCGCTGGCCAAGCTCGCCAGCCAGCCGGACGTGTTGGAGATCGTGTGCACCAACACGGTGCCCATTCCGGTCGGCGAGCGGGTGCCGAAGCTGCGGGTGTTGTCGATCGCGCCCGCGCTGGCTGAGGCGATGCGCCGGATCCACAACGGCGAGTCGGTGAGCGCCCTGTTCGACCCGTCCTGAGTCCTCTGCGGGTCTCCGGCCGGGGTGTCGGTCCGTTCGGGTGAATCGGTCGCCCGGTGGCGTAACTGCGGGACAACCGCGATTGCCGGCCGCCTGACCGGGCGTAGGGTCCGGCGGCGTGGGGGAACGACCGCTCGCGGCCTCGGAACCCTGGCGGGTGCGTGTCTGCGACATCAGGGGGCCTGCGCTGGGGTCCGGCACGATGCTGGCCGCGGGGCACGTGCTGACCTGCGCGCGCATCCTGCCCGGCCCCGACGCGCCGGTCGTGATCGAGTTTCCCGACACCCCACCGGATGCGCCCGCGGCGTTGGCGCGTGTCGCGGCCGAGGTGCGCGGCGAGGTGGTGTTGCTGCGGCTGGACCGCGAGCGTCCCGGCGGGACGTTCGCGTCGCTGCGGCGGGTGCCGCTCGGGGCGGGCACGGCCGTCCGCGTCGGGCGGGTGCACGGCCGTCTCGGTGCGGCGTGCGGCCCGAACGGCGAGGGTCTGCGGCTGGTCGTCGAGGGGTTCGGGGAGCCGTCGCTGTCGCCGGGCGCGGCCGTGGTGGAGGAGGAGACCGGCCACGTGGTGGGCGTGCTGGTCGGCGTGAACCCCGCGTGGATGCTGCCGGTGGAGGCGGTCGTGCGGCAGTTGCCGGCGGCGGCGCGGTGGGTCGGCGGCGATCCGGCGACCGATGCCAGCTTCGTGCGGCGCTTCGACCCGAGGGTCGGGGACCTCGACTTCGCCAGGCGGATCGCCGCGTGGTGCCGCAGGCCCGGCGGCGCCGGGGTCACCGTGGTCGTCACCGGCGAAGCGGACTCGCCGCTGTCCAGTGTGGTGCGGCGGGCGGTCGTGCTGGCGGACCGGGAGCTGCGGCCGCCCGACGAGGTCGTGTCACGCGCGCTGGCGGACACGGTCCCGCCGACGGGCAGCGTGGACCTGGCGATGGACGCGGCCGGCCTGACGGTGTCGGAGGCGACCCGGCGGATCGTGGGTCGGCTGGGTGTTCCGCTGGACGAGTCGGCGAAGCCGAGCGGCTGGCTGCGGGCGACGCGGTCGCGGCTGCGGCTGGTGGTGGCCGGTGTCGACGAGGCCGAGCGGCCGGAGGACCTGGTCCGTCTGACGCTGTGGCCGTTGGCGCGGCGCGGCAGCCGGCTGTTGCTCGGGTTCCGGTCGGTGTCCTCGCCGAGCCTGCGGCTCACGCTGGACCTGATCGGGGAGCTGGCGGGGGAGCGGCTGGACCGGCTCGCCGCCGAGATCGGCACGGTGGAGGCGGCCGAGCTGGCGGCGCGGCGGCGGCACGAGCACGTGGCGGCGCGGGTGGTCGTGGCGCGCGTGGCGCCCGCTGTCGTGCTGCCGCTGCGGTTGCGGCTGGCCGCGTTGCGGGCGTTGAACAGCGGCGCGGGCCGGATGGGTGTGTTGGCCGAGATCGACGCGGCCGAGCGTGCCGCCGAGGACGCGTTGGCCGTGCTCGCGGACGCGACCGGGCACCTGGACGGGTTGTCGGTTCGTCGGGAGGAGCTGCGCGGGCGGCTGGCGTCCTACAAGGTGATGGCGGGCGGCCACGGGCTCGGCGAGGACATCGAGCTGGGCAGGCGGTATCGCGCGGCGCACGAGGTGTTGTGGCGGGAGCGGTGCGATCTCGACGTCGCCGCGACGCTGGTGCAGCGCTTCCAGGACGCGGTGCACCGACGGATCGGGGAGGCGTCGTGACGTCCTGCGCGCGCCCCGGCTGTGGGGGTTCCGTCGAGGAGACCGGGTTCTGCGACACGTGCGGTCGACGTCCGCCCGAGCCGGCCAGCGCCGAGTCTGCCGGCGCCGAGCGGTCGCGTCCGTCGAGCGCGGTCCTGGCGCCGGGCGAGGCCGCGGGGTCGGGCAGCGGGCGGTCGCGGGGCGAGTCGCGGTGGGTGGTCGCCGACCTGGTTTCCCTGCCGGTGTTGGAGTTCGCCGACCCGGCCAGCCGGGTGCGCGGCCACCCGCCGCCGCCGGAGGACGGCAGGACCTGCGGGGTGCGCGGCTGTTCGGCCAAGGTCGGCGCGGCCTACGGCGGGCAGCCCGCGCTGGCCGAGGGTTTCTGCCCCGACTGCGGCGAGCCGTTCTCGTTCGTGCCAAAGCTGCGGCCCGGTGACCTGGTCGGCGACCAGTACGAGGTGATCGGCTGCCTGGACAGCGGCGGCCTCGGTTGGGTGTACCTGGCCAGGGACACCCATCTGGACGGAAACCTGGTGGCGCTCAAGGGACTGATCAACACCCATGACGGGGACGCGTTGCGGCTGGCCGTGGCCGAGCGGCGCTTCCTGACGATGTTGGACCACCCGAACGTCGTGCGGATCTTCAACTTCGTGACGCATCCCGATCCGCAGTCCGGCGAGCAGATCGGCTACACCGTGATGGAGTACGTCGGCGGGCAGTCGTTGCACGAGGTGAAGGAGCGGGCGCGGGCGGAGGGCGGCCTGCTGGCCGAGCACGTCGCCGCCTACGGACACGAGATCCTGGCCGCGCTCCAGTATCTGCACGACCGCGAGCTGCTGTACTGCGACATGAAGCCGCACAACGTGATCAGGGGCCCGAACCGGCTCAAGGTGATCGACCTCGGCGCGGTCCGCCGCTTCGGCGACCGCACCAGCCCGATCGTGGGCACCGAGCCCTACCAGGTGCCGCTGCGGGAGATCCGGGAGCGCGGGCTCACCGTCAGCTCGGACATCCACACCGTCGGCCGGACGCTCGGCGCGCTGTTGCACGCGACGGACGACTGGGTGGCCGGGCAGTCGGGCGGGCCGCGCGCGCCGCGTTTCGCGTTCGGGCTGCGGTCCTTCCGCCGGGTGCTGGACCGCGCCACCGACAGCGACCCGGACCGCAGGTTCGGTTCGGCCGCCGAGATGGCCGCGCAGCTGCGGGCGGTGGTCAGGGAGCTCGGTTCGCTCAAGGACGGCCGGGAACGCCCCGAGCCGTCGCAGGTGTTCGCGCAGGTCACGGCGTTGCTGGACGGCGGGCTCGGCGTGGTGCCGCCGCTGCGGCACTGGACGGCCGGCGGCCATGCTGGGGTGTTGTGGGACGGGCGGCCGACGGCCGAGGAGGTCGCGACGCGGTTGCCGCCGCCGCTGGTGGACCAGGCCGATCCCGCGGCGAACTTCCTGGCCACGGCGGGTGCGCCCGACCCGCAGCGGCTGCTCGCGACGCTGGCCACCTTCGACGGCCCCGCCTCGGTCGAGGTGGAGTTCAGCGCGTGTCGCGCCCAGCTGGCCATGGCCGAGCCGGTGCGGGCGGGGGAGCGGCTGGTCAGGGCAGCTGAGCTGCTGTCGCCCTCGCCGCAGGAACCCTCGCCGCAGGAGCCGGCGGAGCAGGCCGCCGACGTGGCCAGACTTCTGGAGGCCGCGGCGCGGCGTGACTGGCGGATGGCGTGGCACCGCGGCCTGCTCGCGCTCGCCGGCGAGGACCCGGCCCGGTCGGTCGCCGGCGAGCGGCCGACGACTGGGCCCACGACGGAGCCAACGGCGTCGCGCGCGACCAGGGCGCGGGCGTGCTTCGAGGAGGTCTACTCGGCGGTGCCTGGGGAGGACGCGCCCAAGCTCGCGCTGGGCTACTGCGCCGAACTGCTGGGCGAACCCGCCGAGGCGGGGCGCCTCTACGAGGCGGTGTGGCTGCGCGACCACGCCCAGGCGGGCGCGGCCTTCGGCCTGGCCCGCATCGCGCTGGGCAGGGGCGACCGGGCCGAGGCGGTGGCGGCGCTGGACGGGGTGTCGGAGAAGTCGCCGCACCGCGATGTCGCGATGATCGCCGCCGTGCGGGTGTTGTTCGGGCGCATCGCGGTCGACCCGCCGCGCGGGACCGGCCTGCCGACCGCGGCGGACCTGCGCGCGGCGGTGACGCGGCTGCCCGACCTCTACCTGGACGGCCGCTACGGGGACAGCCCGGCCCGCGACCGCCTGGTCACGGCCCTGCGCGAGGCGACGCTGGAGTGGGTCGAGACGGACGCGGGCGGCGAGCCGCTCGACGGCGGGGACGTGCTCGGCAGTCCGGTGACCGGACGCGGCCTGCGGGGCCTGGTCGAGGAGTCGCTGCGCCGGATCGCCTACCAGGCGCGCGACGCGGACGACCACGGCGTGCTGGTGGACCGAGCCAACCGGGTCCGGCCGAGGACGTGGCGATGAAGGGAGCCGAGTCGATGCGGGACGCGCCCGAGTTCACCCTCGAGGTCAGCCAGAGCCCATATCTGTCCACATCGGACAGTGCGGTGCATGCCGTCGTGTCCGTCGCCGCGCTTGGCCTGCCGGCCGGGGAGGCCGAGGCGGCCGAGGTGATCCTGGTGGACTGTTCCGGCTCGATGGACCAGCCGCCGACCAAGCTCGCCGCCGCGAGGCAGGCCACGGCCGCCGCGATCGACCTGCTGCGCGACGGCGTGCTGTTCGCGGTGGTGGAGGGCACGCACGACGCGCGCATGGTGTACCCGGCCACCGCGCGACTCGCCGTCGCCGACCCCGACACCAGGGCCGAGGCGCGGGCCGCGGCCGGCAGGCTGGTCAGCGGCGGCGGCACCGCCATCGGATCGTGGCTACGCAAGGCCAACGAGCTGTTCGCCCCGCACCCCGCCGCGATCCGGCACGCCCTACTGCTCACCGACGGCAGGAACGAGCACGAGACGCGCGAGGAGTTCGAGCGCGTGCTCGCCGCCTGCGAGGGCCGCTTCGCCTGCGACGCGCGCGGCATCGGCGACGGGTGGGAGCCGCGCGAGCTGCGCAGGATCGTGTCGGTGCTGCGCGGCACAGCCGACTCCGCGCGCCGCGACGCGGACCTGGTGGAGGACTTCAGGACGGTGCTGCGCGCGGCGCTTGGCAGGTCGGTGCCGGACGTGCGGATCCGCGTCAGGACCCTGCCGGGAACCCGGATCCTGTTCCTCAAACAGGTCTTTCCCGTGCAGAGCGACCTCACCGACCTCGGTGTCGACCTCGGCGACCGCACCTGGGAGTTCGGCACCGGCGCGTGGGGGCCGGAACAGCGGGACTTCCAGGTATGCCTCGCGGTCGACCCAGCCGGATCACCCACCCACGAGGACCTCCAGATCGCGCGCGTGCAGCTGGCGGTCGTCCCGGCAGGCGGGCAGGCGGACGCGGTGCTCGGCCGGCCGGAACCGCTGCTGGTGCACTGGACCGAGGACCTCAAGCTGGTCACCCAGGTCGACGCGAAGGTCGCGCACTACACCGGCCAGACCGAGCTGGCCGAGGCGATGCTCGCCGGGTACGACGCGTTCGCGGCGGGCGACCACGACGGCGCGCGGGCGCGGTGGGGCGAGGCCGTCCGGCTGGCCACCGAGTCGGGCAACGACGACAGCCTGCGGCGGCTGCGGCGGCTGGTGCACATCGTCGACGGCGCGGCGGGGCTGGTGCGGGTCAGGGAGAACCTGGAGGCGCGCGACCTGCTGTCGGTCGCCGTCGGCTCCGGCCACTCGACGCGGATCCGCCCGTCCGACCTGCTCGCGCCGGACCCGGTCGCGGTGACGGGCGCGGACCGCACCTGTCAGCACTGCGGCCGCGTGTCGCCGCCGACGGCCCGCCGCTGCGTGCTGTGCGGACACACCCTGGAGCCGCAGGGGTGAGCGGCCGAGCAAGCACCACGGCGCTGTGCTTGCGGTGGCAGCGGATCGGCCTGCTGGCCGGCGCGATCGCCGTGTTCGTGCCGGCGCTGCTGGCGTTCCAGGGAGCCCGGGACGTCGTCGGGACGGTGGGCGCCAGGACGTCGGCGGCGATCCTGGACGTGACGGCCGCGCAGGACGCCCTGGCGCGCGCGGACGTCGCCGCGGTGGCGAGCTTCGCCGGCGGCGGGGTCGAACTGGCCGGACCGGGGCAGGACCACCAGGCTCAGATAGCGGTGGCCAGCCAGGACCTGGCCAGAGCGGCGGGTGAACAGGTCACTGGCGACGAGGGCAGCCGCGCGCTGCAACTGGTCGGTGGCCTCCTGGTCGAGTACACCGGCCTGATCGAGCACGCCGACGCCGAACTCGCGCAGCACCACGACCTGCTCGGCGTCGCCGACCTGTGGTCCGCGACCCGACTGCTGCACCAGGACGAGGGCATCCTCGCGAAACTGGACCAGCTGCGCGCCGCGCAGCAGGACGCGCTGCACAGGCAGCTGTCCACCGGCTGGCTCGACCGGGCCGCCGCGCTGTGGTGGGCGCTGCCGGGCCTCGCGCTGCTGGCGCTGTTGGTGGTCACACAGGCGTTCCTGCGCCGCCGGTTCGGCCGCGCGGTCAACCCGGCGCTGCTGCTGGCCACCGCCCTGGTCGTCGCGCTGCTCGGGGTCGCGTCGCTGACCCTGGTCGTCCGCAGCAGGCTGGACGCGACCAGCGCCACCGTCGCCTCCGTGGTGCTGGCGCGACAAACCCGAACGTCCACAGTGGACGCGACGGGTCGATGGCGGCTCGCCCAGCTGCTGAGCCCGCAGTGCGCAGCCGGCTGCGGCGAGGTGGTGACCGCGTTCGTCAGGGACAACTCGGGCGGCCCGGCCCGGCAGGTCGAACCGAGCCAGAACACGACGGAGACCCAGGAGGTCGCCATGAGCCTGACGGCCGCAGGCCGGAACACGAACCTGGAGTTCCTGATCTACGCGGCCTCCGGAGCCGTCGCGCTGCTCGTCCTGGTCGGGATGCAGCCCCGCTTCGACGAGTACCGGCACCGGGCCCGATGACGCCGCGCCGAACCCGACAGGCGGCCGGCCTGCTGCTGGCGCTGGCGCTGGCGGCCGACGCCGCCCTCGGCGCGTGCGGCTCGGCGTCGCCCGGCACGGTCTCCGTGCTCGCGTCCTGGTCCGGTGCGGAACGGGCCGCCTTCCAACAGGTGCTCGACCGGTTCACCGCGCGGACCGGCATCCAGGTCGACTTCCAGGGCACCAGGGCACTGAGCCAGGTGCTGGCCTCCGACATCGACAAGGGCGACCCGCCCGACGTGGCGATGCTGCCCAGCCCCGGCGAGCTGTCCGACTACGCGCAGCGGCGCCTGCTGCTCCCGCTGGACGATGTCATCTCCCCGGACCAGGAGGTGGCCTACGGGCCGCAGTGGCACACCCTCGCGCGGGTGGGCACCGAGCACCTCTACGGCGTGCCGGTGAAGGCCGATGTGAAGAGCCTGGTCTGGTACGACCCCGCCCGCCTCACGTCGCCGCCGCCGCAGAACCTCGACCTGCTCATGGCGCTCGGCGGCGGCCTCGCCTCGCCGTGGTGCCTTGGCATGGAGGCCACGCCGACCTCGGGCTGGCCGGGCACCGACTGGATCGAGGACATCCTGCTGCACCAGGCCGGACCGGCGGTCTACCAGCAGTGGGCCACGGGCCGGCTGGCCTGGACCGACCAGCGGGTCCGCGACGCGTGGCTGACCTGGGGGCGTCTGCTGACCGGCCCCGACGGCGCGAGGCCGGTCCCGAGATCGGCGCTGCTGACCGGCTTCGGCGACGCGGGCCGCTCGATGTTCACCGACCCGCCCGGCTGCGCGCTGGAACACCAGGGCTCGTTCATCATGGCCAGCTACCAGGGCTACCGGGGCCTGCCCGGCGGCGCGCCCGTGCCAGGCAGGGACTTCCGGTTCTTCCGGTTCCCCGGCCTGTCCGGCCGGCCGGAGGACCAGCCGAGCGAGGTGTCGGCCGACCTGGCCGGCATGTTCCGCGACACGCCGCAGGCCCGCTCGCTCATGCGGTTCCTGTCCACCGACGAGGCGCAGCGGATCTGGCCGGGAATCCCCGGCAGCAACGCCTTCTCGGTGAGCAGGAACGTCGGCGGCGAGGTCTACCGCGACGACGTGAGCAAGGGCATCGCGACGATCCTCACCTCGGCCGGCATGGTGTGCTTCGACGCCTCCGACCTGATGCCCGCCGCCATGCGCAACGCGTTCTACCGCGCCGTGCTCGGCTACCTCGACGATCCCGCCAGGCTCGACACCCTGCTCGACCAACTGGAGAAGATCAGGGCAGGGGCGCAGGCCGACTCGACGCCGCGCGCGGCGGCCTGCGGCGGCTGACGCGACCCGGCGCCCGGCTGCCCGTCAACGACCGCCTGGCCACGGCTGCCTGTCCACGGCGGCCGAGGACGGTCAGCGGCGCGCGGTCGCGCCGTTGAGCAGGTCGGCGCCGAGCGGTGTCGGGGCGTGCAGCACGGTGTTGCGGTGCCGATGGCTGTTGATCAACCCGGCCTGCCGCAGCACCGTGGCGTGCTCGCTGGCCCGACCCGAGGAGATGCCGAGCCGGCGCGCCAGCTCACCCGTGCTGGCGGCCGGGTTCGTCGCGATGGCCTCCAGCACCGCGGCGCGGGTGCGGCCCAGCAAGGCGGCCACCGACAGCGGCAGGTCCGCGCCAGCGTCGCCCGCCGTGATCAGCGGCAGCGGAATCCTGGCCGGATAGACCAGCAGCCGAGCCCTGCCGGGCACGGCCCTGCCGACCAGCGGCCGCACCGACGCCAGGAACGCCGTCGGCATCAGCGTGAGCCCGTCCCCGCGCAGCCGCACGTCCCGGTGGCCGCCCGCGGCGATCTCCAACGTGCTGCCGTTCCACCGGGCCGTCGGGTGCAGCGTCGTCAACGCGGCCCCGATGCCCTGCGCGAGCACCAACTCCCTGCGCCGCGCGAGATCCGCGTGGAAGCTCCCGGCCACCCGAGGCCACGTCCGGCGCACCAGCGCCTCGTGCGCGCCGCGCAGCGCGACCTCCAGCACCCGCTGGGCGGCCCGGTCGCCGTCGGCGAGGTCACGCACCCAGCCGGCCACCGGGTGATCGGCGGACTCCAGCGTGCGCAACGCGAGCCGCACCTCCCGCCTCGGCGCGGACAGCACCTCGTCTAGACCGCCCTCGAAGTCCCCGCGCAGCGAGTCGAGGAAGTCCGGGCCGCGGTCGGGCAGCACCAGATCGAACAGCGGCAGCGACTCGCGCGGGAACACCCGTCGCGCGCCGTGCCGCCAGTGGTCGAACAGGTCCGCGTCCCCTCGCCGCAGCACCATCAGCGCGATGACCAGCTCCGCGAGGGGAGCGGGCTCCGCGACGAACCTGGTCCGCATGAGGTCCTGCGGCGTGAAGTGGATGCGCAGCACCCCACAGTGTCCCGCCGCCGCGTCGGCCATGTCCAGTTTCCGCTGAGCCGGAAAGACATCGCGCCCCGCCCGACCCCCGACCGAGACTGACCGCGACGAAGGGGGATCCAGATGAGCAAGGCAGTGGCACTGGCGGTGGCGGTCCTGACGGTCGGGGCGATCGGCGGGTCGAGCCTGACCCAGCCCGGTGCCTCCGCCGCGCCGCCCGCCCGACCGACCGAGGCGGCACAGCTGGCGGACGCGGACCTCACCGCGCCGGACGCGGCCGCGCGCGTGGACGAACCGGGCTGGCACGGCCCGGTGACCAAGCCCGTGACATACACGACCCAGGACTTCCCGGCCGGCGTCGTCTGCCGGTTCCACACGCGCCTGGAGTTCCTCGCCAACGAGGTGGTCACCCGCACCTGGAGCAACGACGCAGGCGCGCCGGTGTTCGCCACCGCCACCGGCAAGCTCGTCATCCGGGTGACCAATGTGGACAGTGGCCGGTCGGTCGACCGGGACATCTCCGGGAACGGCACCCTGTCCTACCCGACACCGGACTCCTATGTGCTGTCCGGCCCCGGCATCGCCGCCGCGCTGACCACGCAGGACACCCCGCACAACAAGTTCGTCGTGGTGAGCGAGCGCGGCTACATCGCCGAACGGGTCGTCATGGTCGGCGGCCAGAAGCGCCGCACCGTGCTGCACCTGATCGGCCCGTACGAGGACCTCTGCCACACGCTGGCCCGATGACCCGCTGACGGGCCGGCGAACTACACGCCGAACCAGTGCTCGGCCAGCTGGTCCAGCGTCGTCACCCCGTCGCCGACCGGGATCAACCGCAGATACCAAGGCAGGTGGCTGTAGACGTGCAGCAGCACGTGCGCCAGCAGCCGCCGGGACAGCGCGTGGTCCAGCTCGTGCGGCGGGTAGCCGTAGGCGGTCAACACCCGCCGCAGCACGCGCCGGTCCCCTCGGGAGAAGAAGATGCCGACCGCGCCGAACTCGTACTCCGCGTCGCCGCGCATCGCAGGCTCGAAGTCGAACAGCCCGGTCAGCGCCCAGCCGTCCGGCCCCCGCGCCGCGAGCAGGTGTTCGCGCATCACCTCGGTGTGCAGCAGTACTCCGCGCGGCTCGGGATCCAGCGCGACGCGGTCGAGGAACTCCGGGATCTGCGCCAGCCACCGCTCGTCCAGGCCCCGCTTCCGTTGCCTGGCAACGCAGCTCTCCCGCTGTGTGGCCAGGAACGCGCCCCAGTCCCGCGGATCCAGGGTGTCGACGACGGGCGCGTCGACGTCGTGCAGCGCGGCGAGGGCCCGGCCGAGGGCGTCGGCGAGCCGGTCGGTCGCCTCCTCGTCCAGCGTCGGCCACACCTCGTCCAGCGGCTCGCCGCGCAGGCGGTCCATCAGCACGTAGCCCCAGCCGTCGAGTTCGCCGACACCCCGGACACCCGGCGTCGGGACCGGCAGCCGGTCGTGCACCGCGGCCAGGACGCCGCCCTCGACCGAGTAGTCGTCGAAGTCCACCGCGGGGTACAGCTTGAGCACGAGATCCTGACCGAGCGCGAACACCGGCAGCGAGCCGTCGGCGAACCGCGCGATGTCCGCGTCGCCGACCTCGTCCACGCTGTGCCGCGCGCAGATCGCCCGCACGCCGGGCAGCAGCAGCGAGTCCTCCGCGCAGGCGGCCTCGGCCAGATCGTCGGTCGAGCTGTCGGGAAGGATCAACCGTGGCGCCATGGGCGTGAAACTAGGGCACGGATCGCATTCCGCCGAAACGGTTTTACCTGCTGTCCTGGTCCGGGAGTCCGACGCGCACCACCCGGACTGGCTCGCCGGCCTCCCGGACCAGGCGAGCCTTGGCAGCCTGTCCCTGCCGGGCACGTACGACACGCTCGCCGTGCCCCACACGGCGAAGGGCCCGTCCGTGGCGCGCGGACGGGCCCCTCACTGGACAGTCGGTCAGCCCTGGTCACACAGTGCGGTGGCCAGGGTGTCGTTCAGCACCTTGCTCGACGCACCCGAGCCGTTGCTGGTGTCCGCGACCATGTCGAGGACGTTGGTGGTGACAAAGGCCGCCCGGCCGTCCGGGGTGGCGGCGGCGATCGAGGCGTAGCCGAACCACCGGCCGTAGTGACCCCAGGCCGAACCGCCACAGGGCAGGTCGAACCGGTCCATGCCAAGGCCGTAGTTGGGCGCCGAGGAGCCGGGGGCGTTGGTCGGCTTGATCATCTCGGCGAGCTGTGCCGCCGGCACGACCTTCCCCGCCATGAGGGCCTGGTAGAACGTGGTCGCGTCCGCCCCGCTGGTGACGAGGCCACCGCCGGAGATGCCCATGCTCGGCTCGACGACGCTGGTCAGGTCGACGAAGAACTGGAAACCGAAGACGCTCCTGGTGATGTAGCCGTGCACACCGCCGTCGGGCAGGTTCTTGTCGCCCGGGACCGGCAGGTAGGTGTCCGACAGGCCAAGCGGGGTGATGATCCGGGAGTTGAGCTCCTGGGCATAGCTGTTGCCGGTCAGCTTCTCGATGATCATCCCCAGCAGCATGTACCCGGTGCCGGAGTAGTGATACCCCGCTCCCGGCGCGAAGTACTGCGGCTTGGACAGGCCCCACGACGCCAATTCGGCCAGGGTGTGCGTCCGGTTCTGCTGTGCCGCCAGATTCGCCGGGTCGGACTCCAGCGCCTCGAGGTAGTCGAAGATCCCGCTGGTGTGGCTGAGCAACTGCCGCACCGTGATCTTGGTTCCGTCGTAGCCGTTGCCGTTGACCACCCCGGGCAGGTAGGTCTCGACCGAGGCGTCGAGGTTGACCCGGTTCTCGGCCACCAACTGCAGGACGACGGCGGCGGTGAACGACTTGGTCAGGCTGCCGACCCGGGTTCTGTCGTGCGGGCCGAAGGGCGCGTTCTGGTTCTCCATCTTGGTGCCGCTGGTGAGGCTCCAGAGGGTGCCGCCGGCACGGACCACGGCCGCCGAGCCAGGAGCGTCATCGGCGATCCTGAGGTTGTCGATGGCCTTCTGAGTCGTCGCGTGCGTCGCGGTGTCCGCGCTGGCCAGTGGCGACAGCGCCATGCTGGCCAACACGGTGACGCCGGCCACCAGCGCCCAACCTGACCTGATGAACTTCGTGCGCAAGAAATTCCCTCTCTCTGTCTGGGTTGACTCACCCGGAGCGCGAGCCGGTCGACAAGGGGACCGCCACCGGCGAACTCGACAACGACGGCCGAGGCAACTGGGCAGCCGCAGAACCACACAGGCAACGCCGCCACGACCGGTCGCGCCCTTGTTTCCCGTAATGCCCTGGATGACACGTTAGTGGCAGCCAATGAAATCCCGATGACACCGGCTGAGAGCTGATCGGGCCCTGCCGCCAGTCGGAGCCGCACCGAACTCCACAACTCGGTTGATCCGCAAGGTCGCTGCACGCACTCGGCCCACGAGGCTGATGTGCTCAGCAACCTCGTGGGCCGGGTGAACAGCGTGCGGGTGACCGACGGGCCTCACCTGAAGCGGCGCCTGGCGCCGAAGTAGCCGAAGGCCACCAGGAACAGCGCGCCGAAGGCCACCGCGAGTCCGACATCACCTCGGGTCGCCGTGCCGACAGTCCCGATGAGCAGTGCGACAGACAGTGGCGCCCACATGGGCAACTCC
Organism: Solihabitans fulvus; assembly: GCF_008386585.1. Lineage (GTDB taxonomy): Bacteria > Actinomycetota > Actinomycetes > Mycobacteriales > Pseudonocardiaceae > Solihabitans > Solihabitans fulvus. The sequence goes on along the minus strand of NZ_VUOB01000064.1, from coordinate 101,219 downwards.
TTGCGCCGTTTCGGATGTTCCGTGTGATTCGGACATTAGTGCACGAACAGCTCGCGCGGATCGCGCCCGTGTTCGGATTCCGCTAAGACCGGACCCGCACGACCGCACGGAACGACTCTGGTCGTGCGCCACCACGATCGGGCGCGGCGCGGGTGCCGCGGTCAGCGACCTGGGTTGCCCGGTGCTCCTCGTCGGACCGGCCCCACGGCGACCCCAACGCCAAGGAAACCCCTGTCGCCGAAAGGATCGCGTAAGTCCGCTTGTCCCGGGGTCCCCGAGCCTGTTGCATGGCCGACATGGTCAGCGGCATTCCGTGGCAGCCCGCGCAGCGGCGCGATGACGCTGCCGCCTGCCCTGCGCCGGCGTCGCGCAGCCCGCTGACCAGCGCGCCCCGCGGACTGCGTCACGACGACCAGCCCCCGAGTACCGGCACGGCCTGCGGCTCCCTCTCTGTGGTGACGCGCTAGCCGTTCGTGCCACCGCCTCTCGGCGGTTTCGCTTCTCCCCCAATCGATGTGGGTGACCGCTGTCCGACGAGCACCGCTCGTCGCGGGCCCACGTCCCGAGCACCTCTCTGGATGGATCATGTCCACGGCAACACCTACTCCGCCGACCGCCCTGGTCACCGGCGCCAGCACCGGCGTCGGCTACGACACCGCACGCCAGCTGGTCGCCGACGGCCACACCGTCCTGCTGCACGCCCGCACGCCGGGCCAGAGCGCGGACGCGGTGGCCCGTCTGACCGCCGCCGGCGCGGACCCGTCGCGGCTGCACGCGATCGCCGCCGACTTCGCCAACCTCGACGAGGTCAGGCGGATGGCCGCGCAGGTCACCGAAGCGCACAACACGCTGGACCTGCTCGTCAACGCCGCCGCCACCGCCGGCACCGACCACCGCGTCAGCACCGAGGACGGGAACGAACTCACGCTCCAGATCAACTACCTCGCGCCCTTCCTGCTGACCCGGCTCCTGGACGGCCCGATGGGCAGAGCCGCAGGCAGCCGCGTGGTGAACCTGTCCTCCACCCTGCACCGCGGCGCGAGCGTCAACTGGACCGACATCAACCGCGCCCACCGCTACACCCGGCTGGCCGCCTACACGCAGTCCAAGCTCGCCCTGACCATGTTCACCCGCGCGCTCACCGAGCTGCGGCCGGGCGCGTTCACCGCGCTCAGCGTCGACCCCGGCACCGCCGACCGCGCCCTGCTTCGGTTGCACGGCACCGCAACCCCGGCCGCCCACGACAGCGGCCACGTCGTCGCCACGCTCTGCTCGCCACGCCAGGACGTCACCAACGGGGCCTTCTACGACCGGCTCCAACCGGCGGCCACCGCGCCATGCGTCGCCGATCGCCGCGCCACCGCGCGGCTGCTGAAGCTCAGCGCGCACCTCACCAGGCTTTCCTGACCCACCAACGAATCGAGCGGAAGTCCCCGATGTCCAAGCGCGCGCGCAAGAAGCGGTCCAGGCGGAAGAACAAGGCCAACCACGGACACCGGCCCGGCGCCTCCTGACCGAACCTCGGGCCGGGTCCGTCCACTACGCGGACCCGGTCCGGGCCGTCTCAACTCGGTGACGCCGACCGAGTCCAGTGAACTCGCGGGGTAGGGTTCCCGGTAGGTGAGCCGGGAAGTCTGGTCGGCACAGTGTCGACCCGTCTGGAGTTCACCATGATCTCGGAATGGCGCCGCGAGGCGCTGCGCACCAATCTCTGGCTCGTGCCGACCATCGAGGTCCTGGCCGCCGTCGCCCTGTTCACCGCGACCTTCGCGCTGGACCGCGCCGTCTACGACGGCGACTTCTCGTTGTCCTCCTGGGTGATCAGCGGAACCGCCGACGCCGCACGGCAGATCCTCACCGCCATCGCCGCCGCCGTCATCACGGTCGTCGGCATCGTCTTCTCCATCACCATCGTCACGCTGACCCTCGCGTCCACGCAGTTCGGCCCCCGGATGCTGCGCAACTTCATCCGCGACCGCGGCACCCAGATCACGCTCGGCACCTTCGTGGCCACCTTCGTCTACGACGTCCTCACGCTGGTGTCGATCGGCCCCGGCGACCACGGCGACCTCGTGCCGCACATCTCCATCACGGTGTCGTTCGCGCTCGCGGTGATCGACCTCGGCGTCCTGATCTACTTCATCAACCACATCGCCACCCAGATCCAACTCCCCCAGGTGATCGCGGGCATCGCTGAGGACCTGGCCAAGTCGGTCGCGGTGCAACGCGGCACACCGGGGCGTCCCGAGCAACCGGCCGCCGAGCACGGACCGTCCCTGGCCAACCTGCTCGCGACGATGGAGGAGCTTGGCGGCGTCGTGCCCACACCCAGCAGCGGCTACCTGCAGTTCGTCCGCCACCAGTCCCTCGTGCGGATCGCCGCCCGCCTCGACGCGGTGATCCACCTTCCCTACCGGCCGGGGCACTTCCTGGTGCAGGGCCATCCCCTCGCCGTGGTCTGGCCGCCCGAAGCGGCCGCCCAGGTCGCCTACCACCTCCAGCGTGCCCAGCTGACCGGGCCACACCGAACGCTCACCCAGGACGTGTCCTTCGGCATCGACCAGCTCGTCGAGATCGCCATTCGTGCGCTGTCTCCCGCCGTGAACGACACGTTCACCGCCATGACCTGCATCGACTGGCTCGGCGACAGCCTGTGCAAGATCGCCGGGGTGTGGCATCCCGTTGGCGTGCACCGGGACCAGCGCGGCGACATCCGCGTCATCTCCGACCAGGTCAGCTACGACCGGCTGGTGCAGCGCGCGTTCGAGAAGATCCGCCAGGCCGGCGTTGGGATGCCCGCCGTCATGATCAGGCAGCTCGACGCCCTCGCCAAGATCATGGAACAGACCAGAGACAGCGAGCAGAGCCAGGTGCTCCTCGACCAGGCGGCCATGATCCAGCGAGCCAATCTCGCCACAGTGCCCGAGGAGTCCGACCGCGCCGACGTCGAACGCCGCTACAACGCGCTGCTCGCCCAACGCGGCGAACAGCCACGCGTGTCGCTTCAGGGCTGAGATCCGGCCCGCCGCTTTGCCGACAGCGATGACCTCGAGTCATGGAACGGGAGTGGCGTCGGCTGGTCGCGGCGGAGTTTGTTCACCCCGTGCAGCACGGTGCCGCCGTCGTAACCGCAGCTCAGCTCTGCTCTGCTCGCGTTTCCTGCCGCCGCGATCTCCGGTTCCTCTGGGTCGTGCCCGCGCTGCTGGCGTCGTCGTTTCCGTCGGAAACGTGTCGCAGTTGGCCGTGGAGGCCGGGGTTCCGCGCTGGCACCTGACCCATCAGCACGTCGATCTCAAAGAGCTGTTCCAGGCCCGGGTGAAGGCCGCCGACAGCACCCCGGCCGCCTTCGCCGGCGACCTGTCGGAATCTCGGCGACCTGCGATCCACGGAACGAGGCGTCGGTCGCGGTGCTGCGGAAGCTCGGGATGACGTATGAGGGCCGGCTGCGGCATCACATGCTGTTGCGGGACGGGTGGCCCGACTCGGAGATGTTCAGCATCCTGGACACCGAACTGACTGCGGAGGATCAATGGACAAGCGCGCCCTGCGGATCTTGAACAGTGCCTACTGGGGTCCCACAGGGTGGCTGAAGCCGACGGCGGACCGGCCTCCGCCGGAAGACCGCGCCTACGCCGAGCAGGCCGGCTACATGTTCCCGCCCCTCGCCATCGGCCACGATGAGCTGATCGCCCTGGTGCGCGACGCCGCGGACCAGACGACACTGCGCGCCGCCTCCGACGCCTTCGTGGCGAGCCTGTCGACGCGATCGCTACGCCATCGCCCGGTCCTGAGCAGCTTCCTGGTCGCCCGATCGATGCCGGACCACACCTATCTTCACAGTGACTACGGGTGCCAGGTCTGCGGCGCCTGGCCGGACCGCGAGGTGGACCGGAGCATTTTCAACTTCGAACGCCACAAGTGGGGCGGCACACGGTTCCTGGAACCCGCCTTCGTCTGGTTCGCCCTCGACCGCTTCGCCCACGAGGACCAGCCGGAACCCACCGCGGAGGACCAACGAATCCGCCGCCAGATCCTGTCCGACCTCGCCGACCTGCCGCCCAAGGCCACCGCGACCAACGGCGAACGCGCCCTCCGCGCGATGCGGTCCAATCAGGACGAACGCCTGGGCGTCATGGAGATCCTCGCGATCGCCGACATCCTCCAAGATCCCGCCCACCCGGGGTTCCTGAACGGGTTCGTCCCCTTCGCCGAACGCGAAGACGTGACCGCCCGCCACATGGACCTCGGCTACCCCGCAGGCTGGTGGCGACGATCGCACGGCATCAACGCGACAGCGGTCGACGCGGTGTTCCCCCAGCCCTAGCCAGGAGGCGCAGTCGTCCCGCTCCGGCGCTGCGGCGAGCTGACCGGCACGCACCTGCACAACCGCAGGTCGCACAGCGCAACCTCCTGGCACAAGCGCCTCGTTTTCGGCACAGTGCGTGCCGGAAACGAGGCGTCAGTGCCGGATGCGTGCGGGAACGAGGCGGGGGCTGCGGAGGACGGTATCGCCTGGTCGGTGCCGGTCCGCATCGGGCTAGTAGACCGTCGCCTCTAACGCCAACTTCACCTGGATCGTCGCCCGCAACTAGGCCACACATCGGGTGATCACCGAGTGTCGGTTTGACCCTGACACGGTGTGAGGCCGTAGACCTGCGGGCATGACCGAGACTGTGTTCCAGTCCGCGACCGGGCTGGCGGCCGGGATCCGCGGCGGCGTGGTGTCCTCGCGCGCGGTGACCGAGCTCCTGCTGGCCCACATCGACGCGACGAACCCGGCGCTGAACGCGATCGTTGAGCTCCGGCGCGAGGACGCGCTGCGCGCGGCGGAGCGGGCCGACGCGGCCGTGGCGCGCGGCGCCGACCTCGGGCCGCTGCACGGCGTGCCGATGACGATCAAGGACTGCTTCGCCGTGGCCGGGCTGCCGGCCACCTGGGGCAATCCCGCGTTTCGCGACCACGTCGGCGACTGGGACGCCACCGTCGTGCGCAGGCTGCGCGACGCGGGCGCGATCATCCTGGGCCGGACCAACGTGCCCCTGATGCTCGGCGACTCCGGCCAGACGGCCAACGACGTGTACGGCCGGACCAACAACCCGTGGGACCTCGAGCGGTCGCCGGGCGGCTCGACCGGCGGCGGCGCGGCGGCGCTGGCGGCCGGCATGACGTTCCTGGAGTACGGATCGGACCTGGCTGGCTCGATCCGCATCCCGGCGAGCTTCTGCGGCGTGTACGGCCTCAAACCCAGCGTCGGCATCGTGCCGCTGCGCGGCTTCCAGCCGCCGGGACCGCCGGCCGAGCCGAGCGAGCTGACGCGCCTGTCCTCCGCAGGCCCGCTGGCGCGCACGGCAGGCGACCTGCGCACCGCGCTGCGGGTGACCGCCGGCCCGGAGGGGCCCGTCGCGAAGGCGCACTCCTGGACGCTGCCCGCGCCCCGGCACACCAGGCTGGCGGACTTCCGCGTCGGCGTCGTGACCGACCATCCGCACGCCCCGGTCTCGAGCGAGGTCGGCGCGGTCCTGTCCGACGCGGTCGACGCGCTCGCCGCGGCGGGCGCCAGGATCGTGCCCGGCTGGCCCTCAGGCGTCGATCCCGTGCGCGCCGCCGAGTCCTTCGCCTTCCAGCTCGGGTTGTTCTTCGCCTTCCACGAGGGCGACGCGGGCTTCGCGACGCTCGCCGAGGTCGTCGAGCAGGAGCGTCGGCGGCTGGCCACCCGCGCCGCGTGGACCGAGTACTTCGACGACGTCGACGTGTTCCTGTGCCCCACGAGCTTCACCCCGGCGTTCCCGCACGACACGAGGCCGTTCGCGGAGCGCGCCATCGCCACCCCCGAGGGCGAGCGTCCCTACCACGAACTGGGTTTCTGGGTGTCGCACGCGTCGCTGCCAGGACTGCCGGCGGTCAGCGCGCCGATCGGGCTGACCAGGGGCGGCCTGCCGGTCGGCGCGCAGATCGTCGGCCCGCTCTTCGAGGACGACACCGCGATCACCTTCGCCGAACTCGCCGGCGAGGTCGTTGGCGGCTTCACGTCGCCGCCGCGCGCGTGAGACCGGCTCGGCCGGCGCGCGTCGGCCGGGCCGGCTGGCTGATCTCAGCCGCACCCTGGCACTGGCGGCCTCACCGAAGGTGCTCGGCCAGGCCGGCGCGCAGTAGGTCGTAGGCATGGTCGGCGGCCGCGACCGCCACGGGGTAGCGGTCGTCGGCGGTCGCGCCCCCGGTGATGGCCCGCACGTTGTCCTCGGCCAGCACGCGCTGGACGCTGATCACCTGGACGGCGGCCAACCGCGTGGTGAGGTCGTCGCCGCTGCCGGCGAGCGCGTCGGCGAGCGTGCGCACGCCGCGGTCCAGGTACTCCAGCAGGCGCGCGCCGAGGCTGGGCGTGTCGGTGAGCAGCCGGTGGAACGCCATCACCTCGGGGTCGTCGCTGAGGCCGGTGTTGGCGTCGCGGTGCGCGAGTCGGTCGAGCAGGTGCTCGTGCAGCGCGTCCAGCGGCGGCTGGCCGTCGGGCCTGGCGCGCACGACCCTGGCCGGCTCGTCCTCGTGGTCGGCGAACCGGTGCAGCACCAGGTCCTCCTTGGTGGGGAAGTACGCGAACAGCGTGCGCCGCGACACCTCCGCCGCCTCGGCGACCTCGGCGACCGACACGTGGTCGAAGCCTGCGGCGAGGAACAGCGTGACCGCCGCGTCCGAGATCGCCTGGCGCGTGCGCAGCTTCTTGCGCTCGCGCAGTCCCAACTGCTCATCCGAGGACAACACCGCCCCATCGTAACCGGGATCACGCACTCGGGCGATAACTGCACTGGGTATACTTCTCGCCTGGATGCAGATCTAGCGAAGGGGCAGTGCCATGAACACCGAGGTCATCGTCGTCGGCGCCGGTCCGACCGGCCTGATGCTCGCCGCCGAGCTGGGGCTCGCCGGCATCGACACCGTCGTGCTCGACCGGCTCGCCGAACCGACCGGACAGTCCAAGGCCGGCTCGCTCCAGCCGCGCTCCGCTGAGGTGCTCGACCTGCGCGGCCTGCTCGACCACCTGTCGGAGGCCGACCGATCCCGCCCCGGCGGCCACTTCGCCGGGCTGCCCGTTGCGCTGGACAACACCCCGTGGCAGACCCGCCACCCCAACCCGGTGACGCTGCCGCAGGTCGCGCTGGAGCGGCTGCTCGCCGACCGCCTCGCCGAACTGGGTGTGCCAGTGCTGCGCGGCCACGAACTCGTGGACCTCACCCAGGACGACGACGGGGTCACCGCCGGCACGCGGGGACCGGACGGCGAGTCGCGGCTGCGCGGCCGGTACCTGGTCGGCTGCGACGGCGCGCACAGCTCGGTGCGCAAGCTCGCCGGCTTCGCCTTCCCTGGAAAGGCCGGCACCATGTCGGCGGTCGCGGCGGACATCGAGTTCGCCGCGACGTCCGACCTCGTGCCGACCGGCCAGCGGTTCTTCGGCGACTACATGCGCCGGGGCGGCGGCTACTGGACGCTGCTGCACCCGCTCGGCGACGGGGCGTATCGGATGATCTTCGGCAACGCCGAGCGGCGCGACCGGCACGCGCCCGTCACCGACGCCGAGGTGCAGGCCGCCCTGCACACCGTCTACGGGCCGGAGACCACGCTGGCGCGGATCCGACACGCCTCCCGGTTCAGCGACGCCAACAGGCAGGTCGAGCGCTACCGGTCCGACCGGGTGCTGCTGGCCGGGGACGCGGCGCACATCCACCTGCCGGCCGGCGGACAGGGCGTGAACCTCGGCCTCCAGGACGCGTTCAACCTCGGCTGGAAGCTCGCCGCGCAGCTGCGAGGGTGGGCGTCGGACGGCCTGCTCGACACCTACCACGACGAGCGGCACCCGGTCGGCGCGCGCGTGCTGCGCAACGCGGCCGCGCAGAGCGTGTTCATGGGAATCGGCGAGGGAACGGAGGTCGCCGCCCTGCGCGAGGTCGTCACCGAGCTGGTCACGACACCCGACGGCAACCGGTACATCTCGGGCATGATGTCCGCGCTCGACCTGCGCTACGACATGCCCGACGCGCCCGCCCACGAGCTGCTCGGGCGCCGCATGCCCGACGTCGACCTGGTCACCGACGCCGGCCCGACCCGGTTCAGCCGGCTCGCCGGCCACGGCGGGGGAGTGCTGCTCGACCTCGGGGCCGGCATCGGCCCGGCCGCGAGCGCCCAGCTGGGCGGGCGGGTGGGCGTCGTGCCGGCCGAGCCGGTGCCCGGCGTCGACGCGAGCGCGGTGCTGGTGCGGCCCGACGGCCACGTGTGCTGGGCGGGCGACGACGTCGCCGACGGCCTCGACCGCGCGCTGGCCCGCTGGTTCGGCCAGCCGGCGCGGTAACCCACTGGACCCACAGTGGTCCGGCCGCCGCGCGCTGAGAGACCGAAGGGACGTACGCCACTTCCGCCTCTCGGCGCGCCCAGCGCGCGGCATGATCACACGACCAATGTCGACGGAGGTGGGGCAATGCTCATTCGGGACGCGCGGCCGGCGGACCTGCCCGCCGTCGCGGAGATCTACGCGCACTACGTGCTGACCAGCACCGCGACCTTCGAGGAGGTGCCGCCGACCGAGGCCGATTGGCGCGCCCGCTTCGACACCGTCGGGTCGCTCGGCCTGCCGTTCCTGGTCGGCGAGCTGGACGGCCGGGTCGCCGGCTACGCCTACTGCGGCACCTACCGGCCAAGACCCGCCTACCGGCACACCGTCGAGAACTCCATCTACCTGGCCGCGACCGCCACCGGCCAGGGGCTCGGCGGCGCGCTGCTGCGACGCCTGGTGGAGGGCTGCGTCGAGCGGGACGTCCGGCAGATCATCGCGGTCGTCGCCGACGGGCCCGCGGCCTCGGCCTCCCTCGCGCTGCACCGGCGGCACGGCTTCACCGACGCCGGCAGGCTCGTCGGCGTCGGACACAAGCACGGCCAGTGGCTGGACACGATCCTCATGCAGCGCGCGCTGTAGGCCCGCGTCGGGAATGCGGTGGCGCGGCCGCGACGACGGCCCGAAGATCACCCCATGTCGCGGACATTCGAGGACCTGGTGGCCGAGGCCGAGGCGGTCTCCGTCGACGGCTGGGACTTCTCCTGGCTGGACGGTCGCGCCACCGAGCAGCGCCCGTCCTGGGGCTACCAGCGCGCGATGGGCGAGCGGATGGCCCGAGCGTCGGCCGCGCTGGACATCCAGACCGGCGGCGGCGAGGTCCTCGCGGGCATCCCCGCGCTGCCCGCCCTGACCGTGGCCACCGAGTCGTGGCCGCCCAACCTCGCCAAGGCGACCGCGCTGCTGCACCCGCGCGGGGTCGCGGTCGTCGCCGACCAGGACGAGCCGCCGCTGCCCTTCGCCGACGCCGCCTTCGACCTCGTGGTCAGCCGCCACCCGGTGACCGTGTGGTGGACGGAGATCGCCAGGGTCCTCCGGCCGGGCGGCACCTACCTATCCCAGCAGGTCGGTCCGGCCAGCGTCTTAGAGCTGGTCGAGTACTTCCTCGGTCCCCAGCCGGCCGAGGTCCGCCGCGGTCGGCACCCCGACGACGCGCGCCGGGCGGCCGAGGCTGCCGGCCTGACCGTGCTGGACCTGCGCCTCGAGTCGCTGCGCACGGAGTTCTTCGACATCGGCGCGGTGGTCTACTTCCTGCGGAAGGTGATCTGGATGGTGCCCGGCTTCACTGTCGACCGGCACCGCGACCGGCTCAGGGAGCTGCACGAGCAGATCCGGCGGGACGGCCCGTTCCTCGCGCACACCACGCGCTTCCTGATCGAGGCGCGCAAGCCGGCCTGACCGCGCCCGGCCCGGGTAGCGTCGGTGATCCACACCCCGGCGGAACGGAGCCTCGCGCGATGGCCATGACCCTGCTCCCGGCGGCCGGGCGCACGCCGGCGCCCTGGAAGAACCACGGCGGCGTCACCAGGGAAGTCGCGGCGCACCCGAGAGCAGGCGAGCTCACCGACTTCGCGTGGCGGATCAGCGTCGCCGACGTGGCCCGCGACGGCGACTTCTCCGCGTTCCCCGGCTATCACCGCGTGATCACCCTGCTCGAGGGCGCCGGCATGGAGCTGACCGTCGACGGCGCCACACACCGGATCGACCGGCCGTACCGGCCCTTCGTGTTCTCCGGCGGCAGCGCCACCAGCTGCCGGCTGCTCGACGGCCCCGTCGTGGACTTCAACGTCATGACCCGCGCCGCCGACGGCCCGGCCACTGTCGAGATCCTGCGCGTGACCGGACCGGTCGACCTGCCCGCCGCCGAGTCGGCCGCCGTCGTCGTGTTCGAGGGCAGCGTCGACGTCCTTGGCAGCGCGCGGCACTCGCTCGGACCGCTGGACGCGCTGCTGCTGCGCGCCGAGCCCGCCGCGGTGCTGCGCTGCGACCGGGCGACCGCGGTCGTCGCGGTCATCGGGCTGCCGGCGTAGCCGGACGTACCATGTGGAACACGGATCGCGCGGGCACGGGGACGGCGGGGCATGACGGATTCCAAGGCGAGGCTGCTGGAGGCCGCGGGCGACTACGTCGCGGCCAACGGCGTCGGCGACCTCAGCCTGCGCAGGCTGGCCACCGCGATCGGCACCAGCCACCGCATGCTCATCTACCACTTCGGCTCGAAGGAGGGCCTGCTGGTCGAGGTCATCCGCGCGATGGAACGCCGGGAACGCGCCGCCGTCGTCGCGCTGCACCTCGACGGCGAACGCACTCCGGGAGACCTGATCCGGCGCTGCTGGCAGCGGCTGTCCGATCCGGCGCAGTGGCCGCACGAGCGGCTGTTCTTCGAGCTCTACGGCCAGGCGCTCCAGGGCTACCCCGGCACCGGCCCGCTGCTGGAGAGCGTCGTGGACGCCTGGCTGGAGCCGCTGGTGGAGTCCGGCGTCCGACGCGGCCTGCCGCCCGAACTCGCCAGGTCCAACGGCAGGCTGATCCTCGCCGTGACCCGCGGCCTGCTGCTGGACCTGCTGGCCACCGGCGACCGCGACGGCGTCGACCTGGCCATGGAACGGTTCATCGCGGGCTACGAGGCGGCCGGCGCACCCACGCGGTAGCCGGCTAGGGCGCGTGGGCGCAACGCGGCGAGGCGGCGGCTGGGCCCCGCTCAGCAGGAAAGAGATCCCCGGGACACGTCCTACACAGCCGACCTGCGGTAGGCGCCCGGCGTGATCCCGTAGTACCGGCCGAACCACCGGGTCAGGTGCGCCTGGTCGGCGAACCCGACCTCGGCGGCGACCTCCGCGACACCGCGACCGGCGGCCAGCAGCCCTCTGGCCGCGCGCAGCCGCGCCTGGCGCTGGTAGTCGCTCGGGGACATGCCGTGCACCGCGCGGAACGCCCGGTACACCGCGTACCGGCTGAGCCCGGTCGCGCCGGCCAGGTCGTCGGCGCCGAGATCCTCCGCGAACGCCGCGTCGAGCAGGTCGCGCACCAGGTCCGCGGCGCGCACCGCCGCCCGACCGGTCGTCGGCGCGGCCGCCAGTGCCCCGGCCGGCCCGGTGGCGGCCCTGCGGACCAGCGCGGCGACCGTGTCTGCGAGCAGCTCGTCCTGGCGCAGTCTGCCGCCCGTGGCCAGCCCGTCGTGCAGGGCGCGCAACGCGTCGGCGAGCACCGGGTCGAAGACCACCGGCTCCCGAAACAACGGCAGCCCCGCCCGGCCGGGCACCCGCTCGGCGAGCAGGCCCGTGATCAGCTCGGGACCGATGTGCACGATCCGGTAGGTGAAGCCGAGTTCGCTGTCGGCGTGGCCGTCGTGCGGCTCGTCCGGGTTGAACGCCATCACCATGCCGGCCGCGCTGGTGTGCGCCGCGCCCCGGCAGGTGAACGCCTGCGCACCCCGCTCGGTGACGCCGAACGAGTACGTCTCGTGGCTGTGCCGGTGATAGGCGTGCTCGGCGAAGTGGGCGTGCATGGCCTCCAACGGCCGGTCGGCCGAGCGCCAGTACCTCGCCCAGTCCCGCCCCTGCTGTCGCGCCACCGCGTCATTCTCACCCATTCGGCCGCCGCACCAGCGTTCAATATTCGGCGCGCGCCCTCGGCGACGATCTTCGGCATGAGTGCGCACACCAAGCTCGCCATCGCGGTCCGCGCGGACCTCGCGCCGTGGCAGCAGCTCAACGTCACCGCGTTCCTGGCCAGCGGCCTCGCCCTCGGCGGCCCCGAGGTGACCGGCGAGGCCTACCAGGACGCCTCCGGCACGAAGTACCTGCCGATGTTCCGGCTGCCCGTGGTGGTCTACGAGGCCGACGCGGCCGCGCTCGCCGCGATGCGCGACCGCGCCGTCACCCGCGAGCTCGCCACCGCCGTCTACACCGAGGAGCTGTTCGGCACCGGCAACGACGAGGACAACCGCGCCGCCGTGCTGGCCGTTGCCGTGCAGGACCTGCGCCTGGTCGGGGTCGCCGTGCACGGGCCGCGCAACGCGGTGGACAAGGCGTGCAAGGGCTTGGTGTTGCACCCGTGATGCGCGGCGCGCGGACCTATCTGCCGTTGGTCGCGGTCATGCTGCTGTGGGGGAGCGCCTTCGCCGGCTCGAAGATCACCACAGCTGTGGTGCCGCACTCCGTCGCCGCGTTCCTGCGCTTCGGCGGCGGCGCGCTGATGCTGTGGCTGGTGCTGCGGTGGCGCGGCGCGCCGGGGCCACGGGTCGCGGGCCGGGACAGGCTCGCCATCACGCTGCTCGGGGCGCTCGGCGTCTTCTGCTACAACCTGGCCCTGTTCTGGGGGCTGACCCTCGCGCCGTCCATCGACGGCAGCGTGATCGTCCCCGTCCTGAGCCCCGTCGTCACCACGGTCGTGGTGGCCGTCGCGGCCCGCACCGGCCTGTCGGGGCGGCGGGTCGTCGGGCTCGCCGCCGCCGTCGCCGGCGCGGTGGTGTTCCTAGCGGGCAGCGCCTCGGCGGCGAACGGCGCGCGGCTGGGCGGCGACCTGCTGTTCGTGGCGGCGGCGGTGTGCTGGTCGGCGTACACGGTGCTCGGCCGCCGCGTGCTGGCCAGGATCCCGGCGCTGCGCACCACCACCTACGCGACGGTCGCAGGCGCGGTGCTGCTCGGGGTGGTCGCGGCGCCGGCCATGCCCGCGGTGCACTGGGGCTCGCTCGGCGCGGGCTTCTGGCTCAACATCGGCTACCTCGCCGTGTTCCCGACGGCCGTCGCCTACGTCCTGTACTACCAGGGCGTGGCCAGGGTCGGCCCGGCGCGCGCGGCGCTGATGATGTTCGTCGTCCCCGTCGCGGGGGCGAGCTGCGGCTACCTGTTCCTCGGCGAGGCGATGAACCTGCCGCAGGCGGCCGGCTCGGCCGGCATGGTGGTCGGCGCGTGGCTCGCCGTCACGGGGTCGCGGCCCGCGACAGGATCACAGGATGACTCCGGGCATCGCGCCGGCGGTTCGTCGGCGGCGCAGCCAGACCTTGCGGGTGCCGTCGGCGAAGAGCAGCACCCTGGACAGCTCCCACCCGGCGAACTCGGCGTGGATGGCCAGCTGTGTGGCCGCGGTACGGCGGGAAACCCCGGGCGGCAGCCGTAGCGGCCGGTATTCCCAGTCCCCGTCGATCACCCCTTCGTTCATTGACTGATCACCTGTATCCCTTGGCCGTTCGCGGACACCACGAAGACCTGTCCGCTGTCCGGATCCACCGCGACCGAGTTCGGTTGGGCCACGGTGGCGAAACGGTGCTTCTCGACTGGCTCTCCTCCGGCGACGTCGAAACCGACCACCTCGTTCCGTGCGGTCAGCGTGACCCAGGCGAGGTCGCGCTTGCCGTCGTAGGCGATGCCGTAGGGGGAGCCAGGCAGGGGGAACCGCTGCCGCATGATCAGCGGGTTGGCCGAGAACGCCAGCAGCTCGTTGCCGTCGGTCGCGGTCACCAGCACCCGGTTGAACCGGTCCACCACGGCGTTGGTCGCGCCGTTGCCGGCCCGCAGCCCGGCGCCGACGGCGGAGTTGTCCGGGTCGAGGTCGAACACGGCCGAGCGCAGCCGATCGAGCACCACCGCGCGGTCGCCGACCGCGAGGACCTGGTCCGGGCTGGTGATCCCGCCGATGGTGCGCTGCGTGGCGGCGCCGTCCAACACCGTCACGGCCTTGCTGTCGCGCAGCGCCACCAGGGTCCGCGCGCCGACGGTCGCGGTGTCGGCGGGTCCACCGTCGCGCTTGTCCGCGGTGACGGTCCCCGCCGGCAGCGCGATGCGCAGCACCTGCCCCGCCGACGCGACCGACGCGACGACCTGCCCCGAGGCGAGGTCGAGATGGTCGACCTCGCCGGGCAGCGGCACGGTGCGGGCCGGTGCGGAAAGGTTGGTGAGCGAGTACAGCCGCACCGACGGCGGGGCCGCCACGGCGACCGCCAGCGTCCGGCTTGCCGGGTCGACGGTGACGGCGGTGGCGCGGCCGTCCAACGGCAGCACGGTCCCGGGCGGGGTGGTGTTCTGTTGCGGTGAGTTGGCCGGGGTCGCCGCGTGCAGGGTGGCCGCGACCTGGAGCGGATCCTGGTCCCCCTGACTCGACGAACAGCCCGCGACCAGCACTGACCCGGTGAACAGGACGGCGGCCAGGCGACGCAACGTGGAACCTCCTCCGACCGGATCGGCCTCGTCGGCGACCCGGCAACGCGTTCAGGACGTCCCACCAGCATCCCCGACGAACGGTCGGTGGTCACGTGCGGGGCGGTGGCGCGTCGCGCGCGGCAACGGTTCAGACCCGTTCGGCCGTGTCCCTGGGGCCGGACCGGCCGTGCGCCCGGAAGGTCATTCGCCGGGGATCGCGGCGAGTTCGGCGCGCACCGCCTCGGCCTCGGGCAGGCCCAGCCGCGCGTAGATCTCCAGCGCCTGCCGCAGGTGTTCGGTCGCGGCGGCGGGATCCTCGGCTCGCCGCGTGCGGCCGAGGCCGACGTGCGCCCTGCCCTGCTCGTAGTGGCTCCCGGTCTGCGCGGAGATGTCCAGCGCCTGCCGGTAGTGGTCGCCGGCGAGGTCGGGCCGCCCGGTGGCCAGCATCGTGTCGCCGAGGTCGTTGTGCGCCGACCCGACCGCGTCGGGTTCGTCCAGCTCCTCGGCCAGCGCCAACGCCTGCCGTTGGAGGTGGAGGGCGTCGGCGTGCCTGCCGAGTCCCCCGTAGGCGAGGGCGAGGTTGCTCAACGTGCTCGCCACGCCCGCGGTGTCCCCGATCTCGCGGTGGATGGCCAGCGACCGCCGGTAGCGGCCGATCGCCTCCTCGTGCCGGCCGAGCTTTCGGTGCGCGGAGCCGAGGTTGTTCAGCGTCATGCCCTCGTTGCGCTGGTCGCCGAGCTGTCGGTCGAGGTCCAGCGCCCGCAGGTGCCGATCGAGCGCGTCCTCGTGCCGGCCGACCATGGACAACATCAGCCCGAGGTTGTTCAGCGTCGCCGCCTCGCCACGCCGGTCGCCGATCTCCTCGCACAGCGCGTGCGCCAGCTCGAAGTGGTCGATCGCCTCCTGGTGCTGGCCGAGGCGCTTGTGCAGGACCCCGGTTCGGTTGGTCGCCGAGGCCTCCCCGCGCCGGTCGCCGACACTCCGATAGAGCGGCAGCGCCTGGCGCGTGTGCTCCAGCGCCAGCTCGTACTGCCCGGTGAAGGTGTGCGCCGTGCCGAGGTTGTTGTGGATCTCGGCCTGGCCCCTGGCGTCGTCGAGCTCGCGGGCGGAGGCCAGCGCGAGCTGGTGGGTCCGGAGCCAGTCGTGCAGGCGGCTGCGGTGTTGGAACCAGGACCACATCAGGTGCGACAGCTGCCAGGTGTGGGTGTGCCTGCCCTGCTCGGCCGCGTGCGCGATGGCCGCGATGAGGTTGGCGTGTTCGGCCTCGCACCAGGCCAGCCCCGCGTCGTAACTGTCGAACGCCGGCAGCCGGGCCGGTGGGCCGACCCCGCCGAGCGTGATCCGCCTGCCGCTCGGGTCCACCTGATCGTTGACGGCGTTCGCGGCGTGCAGGTAGTAGTCCAACAGGCGGTCCAGCGCCGCGTCCCGCTGCTGCGCGGTCTCCGTCGCGGCCACCGTGTTCCTGGCGTGCTGGCGCAACAGGTCGTGGAACCGGTAGCGGCCCGCCACCGGTTCCTGGAGCAGATGCACGTCGACCAGGTCCTCGAGCAGCCGCGTGGTCGGGCCGAGCTCGCGGTCGTCGAGCGCGGCGGCGGCGTAGGCGTCGAAGTCGTGGCCCGGCACGAGACCCAGCAGCCGGAACAGCCCCTGCTGGTCGGCGGACAGATGCTGGTAGGACAGCGCGAACGCGGCGGCGACGCTGCGGTCCCCGGTGGTCAGCTCCGCCAGCCTGCGGTGTCCCTGCCGCAGCCGCCCGGCCAGGTGCGCGACCGTCCAGGTTCGCCTGGTGCGCAGCCGTGCGCCCGCGATGCGGATGGCCAACGGCAGCCGGCCGCACAGCTCCACCACCGCGCGGACCGCGTCGGGCTCGCCATCGGCGCGGTCGCGGCCGGCGATCCTGGTGAACAGCGCCACCGCGTCGTCCGGCGGCAGCACGTCCAGCGACACCGTGCGCGTGGTGTCCAGGTCCGCGAGGCGCCGCCGGCTGGTGACCAGCGCGAGGCAGTTGGGTCCGCCAGGCAGCAGCGGGCGGACCTGGGCCGCGCTCGCCGCGTTGTCCAGCACCACCAGCGCCCGCCGGTCGGCCAGCTCGGCGCGCCACAACGCCGACCGGGTGTCCAGGTCCGGAGGGATGCGCTCGCCGGGCACGCCGAGCGCCCGCAGCAGGACGTCGAGCGCGGCGGCGGGAGACGCGGCCTCCCGCTCGGTGCTGTGCCCGTGCAGGTCGATGAACAGGCGCGCGTCGGGGTAGCGGTCGGCGAGCCGGTGCGCGAGGTGCACGGCGAGTGCGGTCTTCCCGATGCCGGCCATGCCGTCGATGGCCTCGATGGCTACGGCGCCGCCCTCGGGCAGCTCGCCGAGCAGGTCGCGCAGCTCGGTGTCGCGGCCGGTGAAGTCCGCGATGTCGCCGGGCAGGTCGTCACGCCGAGGTCTCTGGTCGACCTGCGGGGGAGCGGCCAGCGCCGGCGCGCCCCGCAGCATGTCCTCGTGCAGCCGGACGAGTTCGGGGCCGGGGTCGCCGCCGAGTTCCTCGGCGATCACCGTGCGGGCGTCCTGGAACGCCAGCAGCGCGTCGGCCTGCCGGCCAGAGCGGTACAGCGCGAGCATCAGCTGGCCGTGCAACTGCTCCCGCAGCGGGTGCGCGGCGACGAGATCGCGCAGTTCGGGCACGAGGTCGGCCGCGTGGCCGAGCGCCAGGTCGGCGGCGATCCGCTCGACGGTCGCGGCCAGTCGCTCCTCGGCCAACCCGGCCGCGTTGGTCTGGATCCTGCGGCCGGCGAGGCCGATGAGGGCCGGTCCACGCCACAGCCGGAGGCCGGCGCTCAGCTCCGTGGCGACGTCCTCGGGCCGGTCGCCCGCGCGGGCGCGCCGCACGTGCTCGCGGAAGGCGTCGAGGTCGAGTTCGCCCGGCTCGACCGTGAGCCGGTAGCCGCCGGAGGCGAAGGTGAGCCGCCGGTCCGCGTCCGGCTCGACGGCGGCGATGGCGCGGCGCAGCCGGGACACGTAGGTGCGTAACGCGACGTCGGCGTTGGGCGGCGGCCCGTCGTCCCACAGCGCGTCGACCAGGTCCCCGAGCGGGACGACCCGGTTGCCGTTCAGCAGCAGCGTCGCCAGCAGCACGAGCTGCCTGGCCCCGGCCACCTTCGCCGGGCCGCCCGACCCCAACACCTCGATCGGACCAAGGACCAGAAACCTCATGACAGCTCCGCGTCGACCGGCGACGGCTCACTGTATCGAGCCGGGGCCGAGCCCGGTGCCGTCTTCGACCGATGCTCGGCGACCGGGGTCGCGCGGACGAAGTCGCGCGGACAAATCGGAAGCGCGCCGTCAGCCGAGGTGGCGTTCCGGGTAGCCGAACTCGGGCGCGCTGACGTCGTCGAGCGCCGCGCGGATCGCCGGGGGCAGCTCGACGTCCTCTGCGGCGAGCGAGCCGGTCAGCTGCGCGGTGTCGCGCGCGCCGACGACCGGGGCGACCACGCCGGGCCGGTCGCGGACCCAGGCCAGCGCCACCGCCAGCGGGGACGTGCCGAGCCCGTCGGCCGCGGTGACCACGGCTTGCACGATCCTGGCCGCGCGCTCGGTGCGGTGCTGTTCCACGTACGGCGCGAAGTGCGCGGACGCGCCGCGCGAGTCGGCCGGGGTGCTGTTGCGGTACTTGCCGGTGAGCACGCCTCGGCCGAGCGGCGCCCAGGGCAGCAGCCCGACGCCGTGGTGCGCGGCGGCGCCGGCGACCTCGCGCTCGATGCCGCGCTCCAGCAGCGAGTACTCCACCTGGCTCGCGACCACGGGGGTGCGACCGGGCTGCGCCCGCTGGAGCGCCGCGGCGGTGCCGAGCTGCCAGCCGGTGTAGTTGGAGACGCCGAAGTAGCGGACCTTTCCGCTGGCCACGGCCGTGTCCACGGCGGCGAGGGTCTCCTCGAGCGGGACCGAGCTGTCCCAGGCGTGCAGCTGCCACAGGTCGACGTGGTCGACGCTGAGGCGGCGCAGCGAACCCTCCAGCGCGGACAGCAGCGCGCCCCGGGAGGCACCGCCGCCGAACGGCCCGTCGCCGCGCCGGGCCACCGCCTTGGTGGCGAGCACGACCTGGTCGCGTGGAACGACGTCCCCGAGCAGCCCGCCGAGAATGCGTTCGCTCTCGCCCTCGCAATAGACATCGGCGGTGTCCACGAGTGAACCGCCCGCGTCGACGAACGCGAGCAGTTGACTTGCGGCCTCATCCACGTCGGTCTCCCGGCCCCAGCCCATCGTGCCGAGTGCCATTCGGGAAACCCGCAGACCGCTACGGCCGAGGTTTCGGTGTTCCACGTGCGCGAGCCTAAGGGTTTGGATGATCCACAGCCGGTCAGACCCCCAATTCGTGGCACCGTGTTGCCCACCCGGTCGAGTGGTCGCCGTCACTCGAGTTCCCGAATTTGTTACCGACCGGTAGGGTTCGGCTCGTGCGACTGGGACTGAACCTCGGATACTGGGGCGCCGGAAACGACGCCGATCACCTCGCGCTCGCCAAGGAGGCGGACCGGCTGGGCTTCTCGGTGGTGTGGGCCGCCGAGGCGTACGGCTCCGACGCACCGACGGTGCTGTCGTGGATCGCCGCGCACACCGAACGCGTCGACGTCGGCAGCGCGGTCATGCAGATCCCGGCCCGCACCCCGGCCATGACGGCGATGACCGCCGCCACCCTGGACACCCTCTCGCAGGGCCGGTTCCGGCTCGGCCTCGGCGTCTCCGGCCCGCAGGTGTCCGAGGGCTGGCACGGCGTGCGCTTCGACAAGCCGCTGGCCAGGACCCGCGAGTACGTCGACATCGTGCGCGCCGCCCTGCGCAGGGAGAAGCTGCGCTACGACGGCGCGCACTACACGCTGCCGCTGCCCGACGGCCCCGGCAAGGCGCTCACCCTCACCGTGCACCCCGAGCGCGAGCACATCCCGGTCTACCTGGCCGCCGTCGGCCCGAAGAACCTCGAACTAGCCGGCGAGATCGCCGACGGCTGGCTCGCCGTGTTCTACTCCGCCGAGCACTCGGCCGACTCGCTCGCGCAGGTCAGCGCGGGCCGCGAGAAGGCGGGCAAGGACCTGGCCGGGTTCGACGTCGTGCCGTCCGTGCCGCTGGTGGTCGGGGACGACTGGCGCGCCTGCGCCGACGCGGTGCGGCCCTACGCCGGCCTGTACGTCGGCGGCATGGGCAGCCGACAGAAGAACTTCTACAACGACCTCGTCGCGCGCATGGGTTTCGAGAAGGAAGCCGCCGAGGTCCAGGACAAGTTCCTCGGCAAGGACTACCAGGGCGCCATGGCCGCGCTGCCGGTCGAGTTCCTCGACGCGACCTCGCTGCTCGGGCCAAGGGAGCGGATCGCCGACGGCATGCAGGCGTTGGCCGGCGCCGGGGTCACCACTCTCACCGTGCTGCCGATGATGCAGGATCTGGAGCAGGGAATCGCGGCGCTGCGCGTCGCGGTGGATGCTCTGGATGCGGCGGGAGTGGGTAGTTGACCTGGTTTCAGGCGCTGATTCTTGGTCTGGTTCAGGGACTGACCGAATTCCTTCCCATCTCGTCGTCGGGGCACCTGCGCATCGTTTCCGAGCTGTTCTTCGGCGACGACGCGGGTGCCTCGTTCACGGCGGTGACGCAGCTTGGCACCGAGCTGGCCGTGCTGATCTACTTCGCCAAGGACATCGGGCGGCTGATCGCCGTGTGGTTCAAGGGCATCTTCAGCCGCTCGGCCAGGGCGACGCATGACTACCGGCTCGCCTGGTACGTGATCATCGGGTCGATCCCGATCGGCCTGCTCGGGCTGCTGCTCAAGGACCTGATCCGCACCTCGGCGCGGAACCTGTGGATCACCGCGTCCATGCTGATCGTGTTCGCCGGCGTCCTGGCGCTCGCCGACCACCTCGGCCGGCAGCGCAGGGCCGTCGACCAGCTCATCGCGCGGGACGGCCTGGTGATGGGCCTGGCGCAGTGCCTCGCCCTGATCCCCGGCGTGTCCAGGTCCGGCGGCACGATCAGCGCGGGCCTGTTCCTCGGCCTCACCCGCGAGACGGCGGCGCGGTTCTCGTTCCTGCTGGCCATTCCCGCGGTGTTCGCCTCCGGCGTGATGAGCATCCCGGACGTGTTCGAGAAGGGCGGGCCCGGCCTGCTGCCGTCCGCGCCGCAGATGATCGTGGCAACGGCCATCGCGTTCGCCGTCGGCTACGCCACCATCGCCTGGCTGCTGCGGTACGTGTCCCGGCACAGCTACTCGGTGTTCGTCTGGTACCGGCTGTTCCTCGGCATCGTCGTGCTCGGCCTGCTGTCGATGGGCCTCATCCCCGCGACCTGATCCCCGCCCTCGATCACGCTGCGCCCGAGAGCTCCTAACACAATG
>NZ_VUOB01000064.1:0-80304 GCF_008386585.1 Solihabitans fulvus | reverse complement strand
CCATCGTGTTAGGAGCTCTAAGCTCGCCGGGTGGCTACCGTGATCCTGCTCCGGCACGCTCGTTCGACCGCGAACGGCTCCGGCGTGCTCGCCGGACGGACGCCGGGGGTCGGGCTGGACGAGTCCGGGGTCGCCCAGGCCGCGGCCCTGGTGGACCGGCTGGCGAAGATCCCGCTGGCCGCGGTGGTGCGCTCGCCGCTCCAGCGCTGCGCCGAGACCGTCGCGCCGCTGCTGGCCGCCCGCGGCCTCGACGCGGTCGAGGTGCCGGATCTGTCCGAAGTGGACTACGGCGGCTGGACCAACCGGGAACTGGCCACCCTGGCCAAGGAACCGCTCTGGTCGGTCGTGCAGCAGCACCCGTCCGCGGCCGTCTTCCCTGAAGGGGAGGGGCTCGCGGCCGTGCAGGCGCGCGCGGTGGCCGCGATCCGCGCGCACGACGCGCGCGTCGCGGCCGAGCACGGCGCAGGGGCGGTGTGGGTGGCGTGCAGCCACGGCGACGTGATCAAGGCGGTGCTCGCCGACGCGCTCGGCGTACACCTGGACGGCTTCCAGCGAATCGTGGTCGACCCGTGCTCGGTGTCGGTGGTGCAGTACACCGAGACCCGGCCGTTCGTGCTGCGCGTCAACGACAACGGGGGAGACCTGTCCGGGGTCGTCCCGCCCAAGCCGAAGCCGGACGCCGCCGCGTCCTCCGACGCGGTGGTCGGCGGCACCGCGTGACCCGGACGGCCGCTGCGCCGTCCCGCTGATCCTCGGCAGGAGTTCGAGCTGGCCTCTGGCGCGCGTCGCCGAGGTGCGGTGGACTTCGAGTGATCACGCGCAGAGGATCACGCGGAGAGGGGAGCCATGCCGGACGACGCGGTGGTGGCTGCGCATCGGGAGCGGATGCGGGCCGTCGATCCGCTGCTGCCCGCGGTGCGCGCCTTGCCGGAGCCGGCGGCGGGCGAAGCGCTGCTGGTGGTTCCCGGCGGGGTCGGGCTCGCGCGCCGTTTCCTGATCGACCCGAACGACCTCGTGGCCACCTGGGGCGCGCTCGACCAACGTCGGCTGTTCGCGCGGGTGACCGACGCCGACGCGCTGGCCGCGCTGTTGGCCAGGTGGCGCGCGGAACTCGCCGGACCCGACCTGCCGCCGGGGCCGGACTCCTCGGCGATCGTCAGCTGGCCGAGCCGGGATGTGGCCATGACGAAACCACTTCGCGCGCACGGGTTGGTGCCGGACACGGTGATCGCGGTCCGCCCCCGCCCGCCGCCCGACCCCGCCCTCGCCGAGCGTCCCGGTGCGCAGGGCCGACCTCGCCGACCTCGACGCGGTCGTCGCGCTGCACCTGGCGGAAACCCGCTATGCCGAGCAGGTGAGCGGGACGGCGGAGCGAGCCAACACGGAAGCGTTGTTCCGCGAGGTGTGCGCGGCCGCCCTGGCCGTCGACCGGCCGTGGGTGTGGGTCGCCGAGCACGACGGCGAGGTGATCGGGGTGACCAGGATGGAGCCGCCGAGCGAGTCGTCCTGGTTCGCGCCGCTGGTCGCGGCGGCGCCCGCCGCCTACCTGTCCTGCCAGTCGGTCGCCGAGCGGCACCGGGGCGGGGGAGTGGGGGCCGCGTTGATCCGGCGCGCGCACGCCGCCGCCGACCGCGCGGGGGCCGCGGCCATCCTGTTGCACCACGCGGCTTTGAACCCGCTGTCGGCGCCGTTCTGGAACCGCTGCGGATACCGTCCACTGTGGACGAATTGGGAGTTGTCCCCGGCGCGTTGATCGGGGGAACGACGGCGGGTCCGGCCTGTGTGGAGGGTGAATCCGGCCGAACCCGCCGTCCTCATGGGGCGATCAGCAGGAGCCGGCGTCCTGCCATACCGCCCAGGAACCGGGCGCGTCCGGCTGGGCGCCGGTCGAGTACCAGGTGGAGTTCCACTTGTGCCCGTTGTAGGACACCGCGTCGCCCGGCTTGTAGGCGGTGCTCGCCGACCACGCGGCCAGGCCGCCGCAACCCGTCGGCGGTGGGGGAGGCGGGTTGCCGCCCGAGGTGATCAGCGTGAGGCCGTACGCGGCCAGGATCGGGTTCACCGGCTGGAAGTAGGTCGTGCCGCCGGAGGTGCAGTCGCCCGAACCGCCTGAGGTGACGCCCTGGGCCTGCTGGCCGGTCAGCCACGACCCGCCGGAGTCACCCGGCTCCGCGCAGGCGTTGGTCCTGGTCAGCGAGTTGACCGTGCCCTCGGGGTAGGTCACGCTCGCGTTCTGCTCCTGGACCGTGCCGCAGTGCCAGCCGCTGGTCGAGCCGGACCGGCACACCGAGGAGCCCACCGGGGACTCGGTGGAGCCCGCCACGGTGACCTCCCCGCCGCTGTAGTCGTTCACCACGCCGCGCGGCGTCCAGCTCGAGTTCACCGCGACCCAGGAGTAGTCGCGGCCGGGGAACGTCGAGGCCTGGAACGTGCCCTGCGCGGCCTGGTTGACGCCGGCGGTCGTCGAGCCCGGCGTGCCGCAGTGGCCAGCGGACACGAAGCCGCCGTTGACGGAGAAGCCGACCGAGCACCGCTCGTTTCCGTTGATGTAGTAGGCATCGCCGCCGCGCACGTCGTAGAGCGGGCGGGGCGACTCGGTCGACTCGACCAGCCGCACGCGCGTCGCCTCGACGCCGGCGGACGCGACGAACGCGCGCGCCGCGTCGATGGTGTCGTGGTGGTAGAGCACGACGACGCTGTTGGTGGTGACGTCGACGTGCCAGCCGGGCACCGACCTCGGCGCGGCCGAACCGTGCCGGTCGAGCTGCGCCTGGATGGAGTTCAGCTCGCGCAGGCTGTGCGAGACGAGGCGGGGTTCCGCCCCCGCCTGGCGAACCGTGGTCGCGGCGCCCTGGTCGGTGACCGCCACCACCAGATGGTCGGCGTTCGCTACGAGCCAGGATCCGCCGTAGCTCGCGTCGAGCGCGCCGGTGAGGGTCCGGTCGGTCGCGGCGGCGCGGACTTCCCTGGCGATTCGGTCGTGCGCCTGGCTCGCGGTCAGCCCGAGGTCCCGCTGCATTGCGGCGAGCATCTGCGGCGAGGCGGCTGCCCCGGCGCGGTCGAGGGTGGGGGTCGTGGTCAGCCCAGTCGTGCTGGCCGCCGCGGACACCGCCGGCGCGGTCAGCGCGGCGGCCACAACCGCGGTCAGGAAGGCCGCCCCGGTAAGGCGGGTGGCCAGTTTTCGGTTCATGGGTTGTCTCCCGGTCGTGTGCAGGGAACACCGGTTGTCATAGGTATAGACCAATGACTGGTCTGGACAAGCCACCACGTGGCGGCACAACGGAAGGCCATAGACCGAACGAATGCGGACAGCGGCGAGACGGGCATGGTCTGACCGACGCACCGATGAGATAGTCCACCGATGATCAGTTCGCGTCAGCTGGAGTACTTCCGCGCCGTCGCACGGGAGCTGCACTTCACCCGCGCCGCCGAGTCGCTCAACCTCGCGCAACCCGCGCTGTCGCAACAGATCCGCAAGCTGGAGCGGCAGCTCGGCCTGACGCTGTTCGAGCGGGACAACCACCGGGTCGCGATCACGCCAGCCGGCACGACGCTGCTCGAGCACGCCGAGCGGATCCTGTCCGACCTCGCGGCGGTCGAGGAGGAGATGCTCGGCTGGGCCGGCGGCACGCGCGGCCGGATCCGCCTCGGCAGCGCCAGGGGCTTGACCGTGCGGCTGGCCAGGCTGCTGACCGAGTTCTGCCGCGCCAACCCGGCGATCGAGGTGGAGCTGCGCGAGCTGACCACCGAGGAAAAGACGGCAGACCTGCACGCCGGCCGGCTCGACGCGGCGATCCTCGCGGCCTCTCGGCAGGCCGACGACAGTCGCCTCGCCTGCCTGCCGCTCGGCACGGAACCGTTGGTGCTCATCGCGTCCACGGAGGGTCCGCTGGCCGGCCGGCGTCGGCTGCGCGTCGCCGCGCTCGACGGGCTCGACCTGGTCTCCTATCCGCCCGGCGCCGTGGTGCGGGACATCGTCCTGGCGGCGCTGGCGACCGCGGGCGCCGCGCCACGGTTCCGCTTCGAGACCCGCGACTACGGCACGGCCCGCGCGCTGGCCAGCCTCGGGGTCGCCGCCGCCGTCGTGCCGCGCTCCGTCGCGGAGGAGCCGGGGCAGCCGGTGCGCGTGATCCGCCTCGACCCCGAGCCGGTCTGGACGCCGACGCTGGCCTGGTCCGCAGGCCGCCGCCCCGGCCCGGCGCTCGCCGCGTTCATCGAGTTCGTCGGCCGCCACCCCACGCTGGCCACCGGCCCCGGTGAGACGACAGACGACTGACCACCAGTCCGATGAGATCTTGGACAACTAAGACCGGCAGCGCCGAGGATTGCCCGGGAGCGCCGCCCAGGGCGCACCGAGGACAGGGGAGCCCGCCATGAACCGCCGCGATCGGGGCCGACGCGAGTTCGAGGGACTGATCGGCGCGCCGCCGGAGGACGCCCTCGCGGAGGTCCGCCTGCGGTCACCGCAGCTCTACGACACGGTGCTGGACAGTGCGGCATCGACCCTCGCGCACGCCGAACTCGGCCGCGCCGACCGGGAGATCGCCACCGTCGCGATCCTCGCCGCCATCGGGGGAGCCGAGGCGCAGCTCGCCAGGCACACCAAATCCGCGCTCGGCCAGGGCGTGTCACCGGCGGAACTGCGCGCGCTCTGCGAGCACGTCGCGCTCTACGCCGGCTTCCCTCGTGGGCTCAACGCGCTGGCCATGGTGGACCGGGCGCTGACCGACGCGGGCCTGCCGCGACCGCCGAGGACCAGCCAGGTCACGCTGGCCGACCACGAGACGCTGGTGGCTCAGCGGGGCGAGGCCGGTCCCGCCGTGCTGCTGGTGCACTCACTCGGGGTGGACTGGTGCATGTGGGAACCGGTGCTGGACCGGATCGCCGAGGGCCGCAGGGTGTTCGCCTACGACCTCCGCGGCCACGGTCACGCCGCCGGCGCGCCGACCCCGTTCACCATGGCCGACACGGCCCGCGACCTGGTCGGCGTCCTGGACGCCCTCGGCCTGGATCGGGCGCACGTCGTCGGCCTGTCCCTCGGCGGCGCGATCGCGCAGGCCGCCGCCGTCGCGTACCCGGAGCGCGTCGAGTCGCTGGCGCTGCTGGCCACCGTCGACGTGACCTTCCCCGAGGCCTTCGAGGCCAGGGCCGTCGCAGCGGAGGCCCACGGCATGCGGGCCATGGTCGCGTCGACGCTGACCCGCTGGTTCACCGCCGACGCGCTCGCGGAGAACGGCTGGGGCGTGCGGTACGCGCGCGAGCGCCTCCTGCGCTTCGACCCGGCCGACTGGGCCGCCATGTGGCGCGCCTACCGGACCCTGGACGTGCGGGGCAGGCTCGGCGAGTTCTCGGCGCCGACGCTGGTCCTGGCCGGCGGGGCCGACGCGGCGATCCGGCCGGAGGTGCTGTCCGACCTGGCCGGCCGCATCCCGGGAGCGAGGTTCCAGGAGCTGCCGGCCACCCCGCACATGCAGACGCTGGAGCGACCCGAGCTGGTGGCAGACGCGCTCAACGGGTTCCTGCCGGCCGCCGGCCGACCGTAGCCGCCGAACGGGTGCGGCGGCCCAGAACCCCGTTTCCTGCATATGCAGTTTGCTCGATGATTTCAGTGTTAACCGAAGTGAACCTCGGTTTGCCATACCGGCAACATCGCTTGTCAAACTCGCCGCGACGCGCACACAGTCCTCTGCGCACAGTCGTTGAGCGAGGGAGCGCGTGGTGGATACGAAGTACGACGTGGTGATCGTCGGCGGGGGAGCGGCCGGGCTCAGCGCGGCGGTGACGCTGAGCCGGTCGCGTCGCTCGGTGCTGGTGGTGGACGCGGGCGAGCCGCGCAACGCGCCGGCCGGGCACGTGCACAACTACCTGGCGCGCGAGGGCATGGCGCCAGGCGACCTGCTGGCCGAGGGACGCGCCGAGGTGACCGGCTACGGCGGCGAGCGCGTCGGCGCCCTGGCCACCTCGGCCGAGCGCGTCGGCGGCGAGGAGGGAGACCCGGCCTTCCGCGTCACGCTGGCCGACGGCCGAACGGTGCTGGCGCGGCGGCTGCTGGTGACCACCGGCCTGGTGGACGAGCTGCCCTGCCTCCCAGGGCTGGCCGAGCGGTGGGGCCGCGATGTCCTGCACTGCCCGTACTGCCACGGCTGGGAGGTGCGCGACCAGGCGATCGGCGTTCTAGCCACCGGCCCGTTCGCGGTGCACCAGGCGCTGTTGTTCCGGCAGCTGAGCGCGGACGTGGTGGTGTTCCAGCACACCGCGCCGGAGCTGGGCCGCGAGGACCGCGACCAGCTCGCCGCCATGGGCATCCCGCTCGTGTCCGGCGAGGTCGCGGCCGTGGAGACGACGGACGACCGGCTGACGGGTGTGTTGCTGCGCTCCGGCGAGCGCGTCGCACGGCAGGCCGTGGTGGTCGCGCCGAGGTTCACCGCCCGCACCGACCTGCTCCGCGGCCTCGGTGTCGAGCCGGTGGAGCAGCTGGTGGGCGGCCACGTGTTCGGCACCCACGTGCCGGCCGATCCCACCGGGGCCACGGCGGTTCCCGGGGTATGGGTGGCCGGCAACGTCACCGACCTCGGGGCCCAGGTGATCCTCGCCGCCGCGGCCGGGCTCAGGGCGGGCGCGGCCCTCAACGCCGACCTGGTCCAGGAAGAGGTGCGGCACGCCGTCGCCGAGCTCGACAACCGCCACGAGCCGTTCTCCGCCGAGGCCGAGCGGGAGGCCTGCGAGCTGGTGCTCGGCGACCGCCGCCACGGCGTCTGAGGCCAGACCTGCCCGCCAGTTCCTTTTTCCCTTTGACGACAAGGAGTTCTGTCGCATGTTCGACGAGCAGTACTGGGAGGAGCGTTACGGCTCCAGCACCGCGGTGTGGAGCGGGCGGCCCAATTCGCAGCTCGTGGCCGACGTCGCCGACCTCGCTCCGGGCACGGCGCTCGACGCCGGCTGCGGCGAGGGGGCCGACTCGATCTGGCTGGCCGTGCGCGGCTGGCGGGTGACGGCGGTCGACTTCGCCACGGCGGCCCTGCGGCGCGCCGAGGAGCACGCCGAGGCCTTCGACCAGGACGCCGCAGCGCGGATCAGCTGGGTGCGCAGGGACCTGCTGACCGCAGTGCCACCGGTCGAGGGGACCTTCGACCTGGTCTCCGCCCAGTTCATGCAGTTTCCGCCGGAGCAGCGCGGGCCGCTGTTCGCCGGGTTGGCCGTCTCGGTGGCGCCCGGTGGGACGCTGCTGATCGTGGGCCACCACCCGGTCGACCTGGAGACCACGAGCCATCGGCCGCCGGTGCCCGAGATGTTCTACTCGGCCGAGGAGATCGCGGACTCCCTCGATCCGGAGCGGTGGGAGATCCTGGCCGCCGACACGCGCCCGAGGCTCACCAACCACGCGGAGGGCAGGGAGACCACCATCCACGACGCCGTGTTGCGAGCCCGCAGGCGTCCCTGAGGGCGTCCCTGAGGGCGTTCCGGCGGGCCGTCGGTGCGATGCCGGGTCAGCCGAGGTCGGGGGAGGGGAGCGACTCGTCGTCGAGGCCCCAGGTGGCACCGTGCAGGAGTGTGCGCGGCCGGGTCGCCTGCTGCGGCGGCGTGCCCTTGACCGGCAGGTCGAAGGAGGGCTCCAGCCAGTTGGCGCGCTCCGGGGGAGCGGCCCGCTTCCTGGGGCGTCCGGCGTGGACGGTGGCGCGGACCCAATGGGCCTCGCCGGAGAACGGGGGAGCGGCCCGTCCTCGGGGTGTGTCGAGCTGCGCGCGAGACCAGGCCATGTCATAGGGACGTCCGGCGGCGGCGGATAGTTCCTGGTGGACCGGGGGAACCGATCCGCCGCCGGCCGCATCCGATCATGGTCGCCGCGTGCGGCGTGACCGTGGAGGGGAACGATGTCGGGCCATCCGGAGCTGCCCTCGCTTGACGCCATGCTCGCTGCGGCCGAGCCTGCCGAGCACGCCGATCGGGCGCCGTTGTCCCGGCGTCAGCGGAGCGAGCGGCAGGTGTTTCGGGCGCAGGACGAGTGGGCGCTGGTCGAGGTGGCGGTGGACGACGACGGCGAGGTGGTCGAGGTCGCCGTCAACGCCGCGTTGCTGGAGCAGGCGACCGCGACGGACCTGGCGGAATCGGTGCTCCAGGCCGCCCGCGCGGCGCAACAGAAGGCGCGCGGGCGGCCGGCCGCACCGACGAGGTAGGCGCCGTCTGGGGGTTTGTCAGCGGGCGAACTTCTCGATGGCGGCTGGGGTGACCGGGGTGAAGAAGTTGACGAGGTTGCCGTCGGGGTCGCGGAACAGGAGCGCGCGGTTGCCCCAGGGCATCGTGGTGGGTTCGTTGACGAAGTCCTCCACGAAGCCGGTCAGGTTCTGGTGCACGCTGTCCACGTCGTCGACGAGGAACTCGATGATGACGCTTCGGTTGTCGACCGGGTGGGCGGAGCCGGGCGCGAACAGAGGGACGGTGCGGGTGCTGCCGATCGCGAGGGTGGCCGAGGCGGTCCTGAGCTCGGCGAAGTCCTCGTTGGCCCAGTTCGCCGGCACCGAGGTGGCGCGCTCGTAGAAGTCGACGAGGCGGGCGACGTCGCCGGTGATGATGCGGATCGAGACGAAGTTCATGGGGTCTCTCCTGGTCGGTCAGTGCTGGTGACCGCACGCTAGGACGGATACCGGGCAGAATCCGCCCGGTATGCGAGGGAGACTTCTGGGCATGTCCCGACCCATTGCTCGCGTGCTCACCCTGTTGGAGCTCCTGCAATCGGGCGGCATCCGGACCGTGGCCGAACTCGCCGACCGGCTCGACGTGGACGAGCGCACGGTGCGGCGGTACGTCGACCACCTCGTCGACCTCGACGTGCCCGTCGAATCGGTGCGTGGCCGCTACGGCGGCTACCGGCTCGCCTCCGGTTACCGCATGCCTCCGCTCATGCTGAGCGACGACGAGGCGCTGGCTGTCCTGCTCGGCCTGGTCGCTGGGCGCCGGGCCGGCCTGCTGACGGCCGCGGGCGCGGCGGGCGAGACGGCGGCGGCGAAGATCCGGCGGGTGCTGCCCGAGCGGCTCGGTCGCCGACTCGACGCCGTGCTCGGTTCCATCGCCTTCACGGCTCCGGCCGGTCAGGCACCCGCTCCGGAGGCCGCGGTCCTGCTGTCGATCGCCGACGCGGTGAGCCATCACCGGCCGGTCTCGATCCGGTACACCGCCGCCGACGGCAGGCACAGCGAACGCACGCTGCACCCGCACGGGCTCGTTGCCCACTCGGGCAGGTGGTACGTGACGGGTGCCGATCCGGAGATCGGCGAACACCGGACGTTCCGGTTGGATCGCATCGCCAGTGCACGGACCCTGCCCGGGTCGTTCGCGCCGCCCGACGGACTCGACCCGGCGGAGCGGGTGCTGACGGGGCTCGCCAGCGCTCCGTACCGGCACGAGGTGACGCTGCGGGTCCAGGGGACTGCCGAGCAGATCCGCGCTCGGCTCCCCGCCGGCCTCGCGATCGTGGCGGAGTCGCCCTCGGTGAGCGGCGCGGACTCCGCGCCTTGGTCCCGCGTCGAACTGCGGGTGGAGCGGCTCGACTGGCTGCCCGCCGTGCTGGCGTCGCTGGACCTGCCGTTCGTCATCGAGCGACCGGACGAGCTCCGTGACCTCGTCGTGGCACTCGCCGGCCGACTCACCCGTTCGGCCCAGCGGAGTTCGCTCGGGTAGCGGGTTCGTGCATATGCAGTTATATCGATTACTTCAGTGTTGAATGAAGTTAATCCTTCACTCAGAAACGAGCCCGAACGCCGGGACACCGAGCTGACACCTGGACGTTGACTGAAAGCTGCCTGAGAACTCCGTGAAAGCGGGTAACCAGACGGCCTTCTGGTTCGTCTCCTAGGCATGAAGCGAATGCTGCTGGTGTCTGTGGCGCTGGCCGGGGCTGCCGCCGTCGGCGTGACAGCCACGGTGGTGATGGCGTCGACCTCGGGGCCCTCGGCCGTGGCACAGCAGGTCGCGTCTCAGTCCACCGCCAGCAGTCCGCCCACCACCACGACGACCACGACCACGACGACCACCGAGTCGAGCACGCCGACCGTGCCGCCGACCACGACCACCACGGTGCCCGTTCCGACGCTCTCGCCCGCCGACCAGGCCGCCGCCGCGGCGCGGGTGCAGCAGGCCGTGCGGGCCGTGGTGCCCGACGCCGGCGTCGGGCTCGAGGTGTTCGACCGGCAGACCGGTGCGGTGGTGACGAGCCTCGGCGCCGACCAGCAGTTCGCCTCGATGTCGGTGGTGAAGCTGCTGATCGCGTTGGACGTGCTGGACAGCGGGAGTTGGGTGGTGCCCGACGAGGCGACGCAGGCGCAGTTGCACCAGATGCTCTCGGCCAGCGACGACGGGATCGCGGACGGCCTGTGGGACGCGGACGGCGGTCCGGCGATCATCACGCGGATGGCGAGCCTGATGGGGCTGACGGGGACGCAGCCGCCGGCCGACCCGGGGGAGTGGGGCGACACGCAGATCACCGCCCAGGACGTGGTCGCGGTGTACCGGTACATCACCGACCAGCTGGCGCCGGCCGACCGCGACCTGATCCTGGGCGCGCTGTCGGGGGCGCAGCAGACCGCGGCTGACGGCACGGACCAGTTCTTCGGTATTCCCAACGGCCTGCCGCACGCGACGTGGGCGATCAAGCAGGGGTGGGGCACCAGCGGTTCGGTGGCGGCGTTCAACACGACCGGGCTGGTGGGGGCGGGTTCGCGGTACGCGGTGGCGCTGCTCGTGTCGGACGCGTCGGATTCCTACGGCTCGATGCCGGAGGCGGTCACCGCGGGGATCGGCGCGTTGACGAGTGTGCTCTCGCCGCTGTCCTAGCTTCCCTGAACTTCCCTATCGTTCCGTAACATGAGGATGTTTGAGGCATGTTACGGTAGTTCGCATGCAACAGGAGTTGTTCACGGCGGATGAGGTCGCCGACCGGTTGGGCCTGCACGTGCGGACGGTGCGCGGCTACGTCAGGGACGGGCGGTTGAAGGCCGTCCGCATCGGCAAGCAGTACCGCATCGCCCGCGCGGACCTGGAGGCGTTCACCGGGCAGCCCGTCGAGCCCGCCGCCCGGGACTCGGTCGTGCGCCATCGCCATGTCGAGGTGTCGAGCTTCGTGGAGATCGACGCGATCAGTCCCGATGAGGCCAATCGGGTGAGCCTGCTGCTGACCACCGCGACGGCCCATCGCCGCGAGGGCGACCAGCAGTTGCGCATCGAGACGATCTACGACAAGCAGCGCGCCCACCTGAAGATCGTCGTGCTCGGCGGCCTGGCCACGAGCGCCTCCGTCTTCGGTCTGATCGGCGCCGTCGTCGAGGAGGGGGAAGCGTGAGCGGGATCTATCGATCCGAGGAGGGGGCCCGGCTGCTGCGCGAGCGCTATCTGCGGGGGCTGGAGTACTGGCCGGTGGACAGCGAGCAGGTGCGGGTGCCGACTGCGGAGGGCGAGACGTTCGTGATCGTGTCCGGTCCCGTCGACGCGCCGCCGCTGGTGCTGCTGCACGGTTCCGGCTCGAACTCGGCGCAGTGGGTGGACCGGGTCGCGGGTCTCGCGGAGCGGTTCCGGGTGTATGCCGTGGATGTGATCGGCGAGCCGGGGTTGAGCGCGCCGTCGCGGCCGCCGTTCGAGTCCGACAGGTACGCGGTGTGGCTGGGTGCGGTGCTGGACTTCTTCGGGTTGGACCGGGTGTCGGTGCTGGCGATGTCCCTCGGCGGTTGGTTGGCGTTGGACTTCGCCACGCGGTCGCCGGGCAGGGTGGCGCGGCTGGTGTTGGTGTGCCCGACCGGGGTGGGTAGGCAGAAGAAGGGGTTTCTGCTCAAGGCGATGGTGTTGGGCCTGTTGGGTGGCTGGGGTAGGCGCGCGACGGTGCGAGGGGTCCTCGGTCCTGCCGTGTCGACGTTGGGGCCGGCGGCCGAGGCGATGGTTGTCGAGCAGGTGCTGCTCGTGTCGAGGAACCTCCGGTACCGCTCCGGTGATCTTCCGGTGTTCGGGGATGACGCGTTGCGGCGGTTGACCATGCCGGTCGCGGTGTTCGTTGGGCAGTTGGACGTGATGCTGGATTCGGCGGTGACCAAGCGCCGGTTCGAGGCGGTCGTGCCGCACGCGGTGGTGCGGATGTTGCCGGGGGTCGGTCATTTCGTGCCGGCGCAGGCGGCTGCCGAGTTGGAGTTCCTGACGGGTGCGGATCGTGTTGGTTGACGGTCCGCGGTGAGCCGGGCGTCGGAGCTGGGTGGAGTGTTCGCGGAACGGATGGTCGGGATTCCGGCCGGGGAGATCGTGCTGCGGGACGAGGGCACTCGGTCGAGTTGGCCGGTGGAAGTCAAGGCTTTCCGGTTGGCGCCCGTTCCGGTGACCGGTGAGTTCTACCGCGCCGTCATGGGTGCGGTGCCGTCGAGTTCTGCGGGGCCGGGGACGCCGGTGACGGAGGTGTCGTGGTTGGCGGCGGTCCGATTCTGCAACGTGCTGTCGGACGCGGCGGGGTTGGCGCGCTGTTACTCGCTCGGCGTGGATCCGGACGGGTTGGACGTGGTGTGTGACTGGTCGGCCGGGGGTTGGCGGTTGCCGTCGGAGGCGGAGTGGGAGTACGCGTGCCGGGCGGGGGACTCCGGTGTTCGGTACGGGGAGTTGGCGGAGATCGGGTGGTATCGCGGGAACTCCGGCGGCGCGGTGCGCGAAGTGGGGACGAGGGCGCCGAACGCGTGGGGTCTGCACGACATGATCGGCAACGTGTGGGAGTGGTGCTGGGACCTGTACGACCCGAGGGTTTACGGCGCGTACCGGGTGTTTCGCGGTGGTGGCGCGTATGACGTGCCTCGGAGCTGTCGGGCGTCGTGTCGGCGCAGGAGTCATCCGTCTTTGCGGATCGACGACCTCGGGTTCCGGCTCGCTCGGTCGGGATGAGTCCCGGGTCGCCGCGTGTGTTGCTGGGGGCCAGCCGGTATTCGCGGTGGCGTCCGGCTGATCAGGCGCCGGGCGTCGGCCAGGGCGCGGTAGATTCTGGCGAGGCCGGGTTTGCGTTTGCCGATGGGGATGTGGGGTGCGGTCAAGGTAACCCCAAAAGCCGCCATGAGTTGATCATTGACTGACGTTTCGGCTGGTCCGGGTAAGTATCGGAGCGCGATTGCCGGTCACGTAGTGGCTGCCGCGGTGACTTGGTCGCGGAGCATGCGCAGCACGGTGGCCGGGGACGGGTGCTGGCCCTTCTTCTCACGTTCCATCCCGGACAGAGCGGCAGGGACTGGCGGAGGGCCCGGGCGCGGTCCGCCTGTCCGTGCACGCGAGTTCGGATATCGACACGCGCAGTCGCCGCGCGGACGGATTCTCGGAAATGACCTTCATGAGAAGGCAGATCGCTCCGGTTCGTCCCCCACGGATGGCTGATCCCGGTCGCGTCGCCTGCTGCTTGGGATGACGATGTCAACGACGAGCTGGGAGCGCGTTCGCCGGGCCGGTACGGGGCCCGTGTTCGCGCTTCTGTCGATCGGCAGTCGAGCCAACGTCTGGAGTCGGCCGGGGACCGGGTGCGCGTTGCTAGATGATCGTGAGAAGGGGTCAGTCGTATGACGGAATCTGAGATCAGCGGCAGCGGGACTGACCGCCGGCGGTTGATGAAGGGCGCGGCGGTCACCGCTGCGGCCACCGGGGCCGGCGCCCTGGCTCCGGGAGCGGTGGAGAGCTCCTTGACGCCGGAAGAAGCGATGCCGGGCGCCGGGGAGCCGGACGGCGTCGAGCGCAGCGGCTGATCCGGCCGAGGAACGGTCAGACGCTGGCCCGAGCGGCTGCCCTCGGTCGTCAGGAGCCCGATCCTCGAGGTGGCACGTCGCCTGCGGGCCGCGGCGGTGGCTCTTGTAGAACTTCTCCAGCAGCGGCAGGTAGTTGTGGCCTTGTGGCCGTGATGCGCCGCCACCACCTCGTGCGCCGCTGAGAGCCGCTCGATCCCACCCGCGTCCGCGAGCGTCTTGAGCGCAGCCGCCCGGCCCGCTCGGCCACCACCACCGCCGGTTCCGATGTGGCACGCCGCCCTCGGCCGGTGCGGTGGCCTCCCGCGCGCCGGCCAGGACGTCGCCGAACACGTCCAGCCACACCTCGGTCGGGCCGAGCTCGTCGAGCGCCTGAAGGTGAGCCAGGCGCAGCTTGAACTTCCCCCAGCACGGGTTTTGCTACACCGAGCTGATCACCTTGCTGCCCGAGGGTTTCGGAGTACATCTGCCCGACCAGCAGCTTTGGGCGCTCATTGCCCGTTTCGCTCGTATCCCGGCTGGCCCTCTTGCTGGGGCACGTGTCCGGCTTCGGGCACGGGGTTGAGTGCGGTGCGTGTCGCGGTGAACTGGGTGGCGTAGTCGACGCCGGTGACGGTGGGTGGCGCGGTGCGGACGCGGCTGAGCAGGCCGGTGCCGAGTCCGGCCATTCTGGCGACGTCCTCGGCGAGGGCTTCGCGGTCGGTTGGCCAGGGGAAGTCGGGTTGGGAGATCTGGAGAGTGACGCAGCCGTGCACGGCTGACCACATCTGGAGGGCGAGTTGTGCTGGGTCGCCTTCGAGGATGCCTGCGTCGACGCAGGGGCGGACGGCGTCGACGAGGTAGTGGAAGCAGGCGTCGGCCGCGGCCTTTTCCGAGCGGGTGTCGCCGGGGGTTGGTGGTCGCATCATGAGGAGTCGGTACTGCACGGGGTGGTCGAGGCCGAAGAGGATGTAGGCGGTGCCGGTGCGGCGGAGTGCGTGGTAGGGGTCGGTGACGTCGGCGGTGGCTTCGCGCATGCGGGCGCCGAGTCCTTCCCAGACGCGGAGGCAGACGGCGCCGACGAGGGCTTGTTTGTCGGTGAAGTGCAGGTAGACCGAGGGTGTGGTGACGTGGGCGCGGGCGGCGACGGCGCGGAGGGTGAGGGTGGTGTCGTCGCCGGTTTCGAGGAGGAGTTGTTCGGCGACCCGCAGGATGTCCTCGCGGAGGAGGTCGCCGTCGCCCGGTCGGGCTCGTCTGCGTCGCGCGGGTGCGTTCACGGAGTTAGTTGACACTGGTAACTTGACGGTGTCAACTTGGCGCGTGGCGCGGGCGGATGGTCCGTTCCGGCCGGACTGAGCTGGGGGTTTGCCGGTGAGTGAGCGCAAGAGTCCGATGGCGTTGTTGGACGGTTTGCAGTTGATGCAGTCCATTCACGCGCAGAGCGTGTCGGTGGGTATCGGCGCGGTGTTGGGCATGGCGTTCGACGAGGTGGAGGACGGTCGGGTGGCGATCGTGTTGAGCACCCGTCCGGAGTTGGCCAATCCGTTGGGGACGTTGCACGGGGGTGTGGCGGCCACGATGTTGGACTCGGCGATGGGGTGTGCGGTGCACACGACGTTGGCGGCGGGGGTGGGGTACACGTCGTTGGATCTGGCGGTGAAGTTCCTGCGGCCGGGGCCGTTGGACGGTACGGTGGTGCGCGCGGAGGGCCGGGTGGTGCATCGGGGCCGTCAGGTCGTCACGGGTGAGGGGACGTTGACCGACGCGCGGGGCCGGTTGTTGGCGACGGCGACCACGACGTGTCTGGTGTTGCCGCCCGGGCGGGGCTAGCCACAGGGGCCTGGGTGCGTTGTTCGGTGCGGTTTGTAGATTTCCCGCCATGGACACGGAACGGGACTGGTCGCCGGAGATCGGCGTGCTGGTCGGGCAGCTCACTGATCGCTATGTTTTTCCCGACGTCGCCGAGCGGATCTGCCAGGTGTTGACGCGGCGGTTGGCCGAGGGCGCCTATCGGGGTGTCTCCGACGACGAGGGTTTCGCACGGGTGGTCACCGAGGATCTCCAGTCGGTCAACGGGGACAAGCACCTGCGCCTGCTGCACAGCGTGGCGGAGATTCCCGAGCAGGACGCGCCGGAGCTGCACGACATGGCCGCGCAGCGGCGGGAGGCGGCGCTGGCAGGGCACGGGTTCGCCCGGGTCGAGCGACTGCCGGGCAACGTGGCGCTGTTGGACGTGCGCAGGCTGTTCTCGCCGTCGGTGTCGGGGCCCGCGGCGGTGGCGGCGATGAACCTGGTGGCCGACGCGGACGTGCTGCTGGTGGACCTGCGTCGCAACAGCGGCGGCGATCCGGACATGGTGGCGCTGTTGTGCAGCTACCTGTTCGACGAGGAGACGCACCTCAACGACCTGTACTTCAGGCCGAGCGACAGCACGAAGCAGTTCTGGACGCTGCCGTACGTGCCCGGCGCGCGGTTCGGCGGCGACAAGCCGGTGTACGTGGTCACCAGCTCGTCGACGTTCTCGGGCGGGGAGGAGCTGAGCTACAACCTGCGTGAGCTGGGGCGGGCGACGCTGGTCGGCGAGGTCACCAGGGGTGGCGCGCATCCCGGCGGGCGTTACCGGGTGGCCGCGCACCTGAAGTCCGCGGTGCCGTCGGGGCGGGCGATCAACCCGGTGTCGGGCACCAACTGGGAGGCCGTCGGTGTGCGGCCGCATGTCGAGGTGCCGGCGGAGCGGGCGTTGGACACGGCCTACGGGTTGGCGTTGCGGGACGTGCTCGGCCTCGGCGCGGAGGGGGAGCGTCGGGTGGTGGCGGAGGAGGCCCGGTTGGCGCTGAAGGAGTTGGGCTGATCGGCTGCGGCCGGATCAGGCGGGGTGGTCGTCGAGCCAGGACCGTAGGAGGAGGTCGCCGATGGAGTCGGTCCTGGCCAGTGGGCGGCGGGTGGCGCGGTCGCGGAGTTCGGCCGGGGTGAACCAGCGGGCGTCGAGGAGTTCGACGCCGTCCACGGCGGTGGTGTCGGTGAGCGCGGTGGCGCGGAAGCCGACCATGAGCCCGGCGGGGAAGGGCCAGGCCTGGGACGCCTGGTAGGCGACGGCGCCGATGCGCACGCCTGCCTCCTCGGCGGCCTCGCGGCGGACGGCGTCCTCGAGGTTCTCGCCGATCTCGACGAAGCCGGCGAGGGTGGAGTAGCTGTCCTCGTCGCTGCCGTGGTGCCGGCCGAGGAGGCAGCGTGCCGGCGCCGCGGCGGTGGCGGGCGCCTGGATGACCATGATGACGGCGGGTTCGATGCGGGGGAACAGGAGTTTCTCGCAGTCGGGGTTCCGGCAGGCGCGCAGGTGGCCGCCGTCGCGGACGTCGGTGTCGGTGCCGCAGGCGCCGCAGAACTGTTGGTTGCGGTGCCAGTGGGTGATGCCCCTGGCGTAGGCGATGGTGGCGGCGTCGGCGGGGGCGAGGTCGTTGACGACGGCGCGGAGGTCGTGGGTGTCGGTGGCTCCGGTGTGGTCCAGGGCCGCGGGTTCGGTGAGGTGGGACAGGTCGGCGGCGAAGATCGCGGTGGTGTCGCGCAGGCCGAGGAACACCGGGGTGGTGTCGGGCAGTGCCGGGGCGGGCAGCGTGACGGGCCGGCCGTGGCGGGTGAGGCAGCGGTCGCGCCACAGGGGGATGACGGTGCTGTCGGGTCGGGCGAGGGCGTCGGCGATCCAGGCGGGGTCGGTGCGCAGGGCGGCGGCGCGGTCGAGGTGGCCGCCGGTGTAGGCGAGGGCGTGCTCAGTCATGGGTGGTGGGGTTTCCGTGTGGGTTGGTGGGGCGTTCGAAGACGGTGTCCAGGACGACGATGGTCTGGGTGCCGCTGACGCCGGGGATGTCGTAGAGGCGGCGGAGGACGGCCTGGAGTTCGGTGTTGTCGGCGGTGCGGACCTTGACGAGCAGGGAGGCGCTGCCGGCGACGATGTGGGCTTCCTCGACCCAGGGCAGGGCGCGTAGCCGGGTGGCGGTGTCGTCGTCGCCGATCCAGGTGTCGGCGCTGAGCAGGACGTAGGCGAGGGTGGGTCGGCCCAGTGCCGTGGGGTCGACGTCGATGGTGGTGCGGCGAATGACGCCGGTGTCGCGGAGTTTGCGGACGCGGTCGTGGGTCGCGGCGGAGGACAGGCCGATGCCGCCGGCGAGGGTGGTGTAGCTGAGGGTCGCGTCGTGTTGCAGGAGCGCGAGGAGCGCGCGGTCGGTGTCGTCCATGGGCGGCCTGCCTGGTTCGGTGCGTCCGATCGTGGTCGGGTCAGATCGAACTGTAGCCGGACGGAGTTCGGCGTTGTGGCGTTTCGAGTGAACAGGGTCCGGGTCAGGCGTGCTGGAGGGCGGCGCGCAGCGCGGCGGGGCTGGCCGGCAGCAGGGGGAGTCGCACGGCGGGGCTGGGAAGGTGGCCCTGTGCGTGCAGGACGGCCTTGATGACGGCCGGGTTGGGTTCGGCGAACAGGGCGGTGGACAGCGCGGCGAGGCGGTGGCCGGTGGCGCGGGCGGTGGGCAGGTCGCCGGTGCGCCAGGCGGTGGCGAGGTCGACGAAGTCGCGGGTGCGCAGGTGCGCGGAGGCGAGGATGCCGCCCGCCGCGCCGATGGCCAGCAGCGGCGAGAGGTAGGCGTCGTCGCCGGCGAGGACGGCGAAGTCGGCGGGCGGGTCGGCGAGCAGGGTGATGGTGTCCTGGTCGATGCCGCCGACGGCGTGCTTGACGCCGACGATGGCTGGCAGG
The DNA here is from genome assembly GCF_008386585.1 of Solihabitans fulvus. Lineage (GTDB taxonomy): Bacteria > Actinomycetota > Actinomycetes > Mycobacteriales > Pseudonocardiaceae > Solihabitans > Solihabitans fulvus. Next base: position 61,845 of record NZ_VUOB01000064.1, on the reverse strand, counting down.
GCGGCGAGGTGGCGCAGGGTGGCGGCGGTGATGGTCTGGCCGGTGCGGTAGGGGACGTTGTAGATCACGATGGGCACGGGGCTGTGCTTGGCGAGGTGGGTGAAGTGGGCGATGACGCCTGCCTCGGCCGGGCGGTTGAAGTAGGGGACGGGGACGAGCGCGGCAGTGGCCCTGGGCCAGCGGGTGAGGGCGCGCAGGGCGTCGGCGGTGGCGTGGGTGTCGTTGCTGCCGGCCCCGACGGTGAGGGTGGCGGCGCGGTCGCGGCAGACGTCGGCGCAGATGTCGAGGACGGTGTGGCGTTCGGTGTCGGTGAGGGTGGCGGTCTCGGCGGTGGTGCCGAGGGCGACCAGGCCGGTGGCGCCGTCGTCCAGGACGCGGTTGGCGAGCGCGGCCAGGGCGTCGGGGTCGATGGCGCCGTCGGCGGTCATGGGGGTGATGAGGGGGACGTGGATGCCGTGCAGGCCGGGGGTCATGGCCCAAGCCTCACCGGCCGCCATCGGGTAGGTCCAGTTCAGGTTTGTTGGGTTATTCGTAAGCTGTGCTGATGCTGGATGTGCGGAAGCTGCGGTTGCTGCGGGAGTTGGCGCGCCGGGGCACGATCGCGGCGGTGGCCGAGGCGCTGGCGTACACGGCGTCGGCGGTGTCCCAACAGCTGTCGGCGCTGGAGCGGGAGGCCGGCGTCGCGCTGCTGGCGCGGTCGGGTCGGGGCGTGGTGTTGACGCCGGCCGGGCTGGTCCTGGTCGAGCACGCCGAGGACGTGTTGGCGGTCCTGGAACGGGCGTCGGCCGCGGTGGCCGAGGCGGGCGGCGGGCTGGCCGGGCCGCTGCGGATCGGGGCGTTCCCCACCGCGGCGCGCACGATCCTGCCTGCGGCGTTGGTGGAGTTGGCCCGCCGGCATCCTGGCCTGGAGCTGCGGGTGGACGAGGTCGACCCGGCGGAGGTGCCCGACGCGGTGCGGGGCGGGGAGCTGGATGTGGCGTTGGTGCACGACTACGACTTCGTGCCGCAGCAACGGGACCCCGGGCTGGACAGCGAGCCGCTGCTGACCGAGGCGATGTTCCTGGCGTCGGCGCGCCCGCCCGAGGTCGGCGTCGATCCGATCGGCTGGTGCCGGGACCTGCCGTGGATCCTCGGCCGCCCCGACACGCTGTGCCACCTGGTGGCGGTGCGGGCCTGTCAGGTCGCCGGGTTCACGCCGCGCGTGCGGCACCACGCCGACGACTTCGGCACGGTGCTGGCGCTGGTGGCCGCCGGCCTCGGGGTGGCGATGGTGCCGGAACTAGGTGTGGGCGACCCGCCGGAGGGTGTGGTGCTGACGCGGCTGCCGGTGCACCGGCGCACCCAGGCGGCCTACCGGGCCGGGGCGGGCGGGCATCCCGCGGTCGCGGCGTGCGTGGCGGCGCTGCGCTCGTCGGTGGCGGCACGCCAGAGCAGCCACGCATCACCGTCGGCGCGCTCCCGCTGAACGTCAGCTCGGCGCTGACGTGTCGGCCAGCGCCGACACGTCACCGACCTAGGGTCGACATCATGAGCGACTCCGACCCGACCGTGACCGGACACGCCGAGGTGCGCGCGGTGCTCGCCGACGAGCATTTCGTTGTGCCCCAAGCGGAACCGGCCGACACCGAGGCGACCCTGGCGTGGCTGCGGGCCACCGTGTCGCGGTTCTGTGAAGGCCCGGCGCACACCCGGCGGCGCGCGCTCGCGACGGCCGAACTGGCCGGTGTCGACGCGGTCGCGCTGCGGGACCGGGCCCGCGACCTGGCGCTGCGGGAGCTGGCTGGGCCGCGGCCGGTGGACGTGATGGCGCGGGTGGCGCGGCGGGTCCCGGTCGGGGTGCTGTGCGCGACGCTCGGGATCACCGACGCCGACATGGACCGCGCGGTGCGGAGCGTCGCGGCGGTCGCCGCCGCCTACCACCCCGGGGCCGACGCGGCGGCCAGGTCCCGTGCCGACGACGGGATCGCGGCGCTGGTGGGACTGCTCGGCCCCGCCGAACCGGAGGCCGTAGCCGCCCGCATCGGGCTGCTGGTGCAGGCCTGCGACGCGACGGCGGGCCTGGTCGGCAACGCCGTGGCGCACGCGCTGCGCGCGGGTCCCGCCGCGCGCGGCTGGCCGGTGGCCGGTGTGCTCGCCGAGACGCTGCGCCTTGACCCGCCGGTGCGCGCCACCCGCAGGGTCAGCGTGGCCGGCGCGCGCCTCGCGAGTGTCGACCTCGCGCCGGGCACGGTGGTGCTGCTGGACTTCGCCGCGGCCAACCGCGACCCGGCCGTGTTCGCCGACCCGGACCGGTTCGACCCCGAGCGCGGCGAGCCGCCGCACCTGACGTTCGGCCACGGCCCCCGCCGCTGCCCCGGCGCCGACCACGCGCTGGAGCTGGCCGCCGGGGTCCTCGACGCGGTGCTGCCCGGCCGCGACCTGGTCGAGACCGACCTCGCCTACGAGCCGTCGGCGAACCTGCGGGTGCCGGCCCGTCTGCTGGTGACCGCGCGATGACGGAACCGACCAGGACGGAACCGACCGAGACCGCTCCGACCGAGACCGCTCCGACCGAGACCGCTCCGACCGGAACGAGGGCGATGATGAGCGACGCCGAGCGTTTCGCCGGCCTGCACGTCCCCGGCGCGCCGCTGGTGCTGCCCAACGCCTGGGACCACGCCTCCGCTGCGGCGCTGGCCGCCCACGGGTTCGCCGCCGTCGGCACCACCAGCCTGGGTGTCGCCGCCGCCAGCGGCAAACCCGACGGCACCGGAGCCACCCGCGCGGAGACCCTCGCGTTGGCGCACGGCATCACTGCGCTGCCGTGCCTGGTGACCGTCGACGTGGAGGGCGGTTTCAGCGACGACCCGGCGCGGGTCGCCGACCTCGCCGCCGAACTGGCCGGCTACGGCGTGGTCGGCATCAACCTCGAGGACGGCCGCGCCGACGGATCGCTCGTGCCGGCCGGGCGCCACGCCAGGGTGATCGCGGCGATCCGCGACCGCGTGCCCGGCCTGTTCGTCAACGCCCGCACCGACACCTACTGGCTGCGGGCCGCCGAGCAGGAGTCGGTCGCGGAGACGCTGCGGCGGGCCAGGGTCTATGTCGAGGCCGGCGCGGACGGCGTGTTCGTGCCCGGCCTGCCCGACGACGCGGCGATCGCGGCCGTGGCCGAGTCGGTGCGGGCGCCGCTGAACGTGCTGTACGCGCCGGGCCGACACAGCCGCGCGCGGCTCGCGGAGCTGGGCGTGGCGCGGATCAGCACCGGTTCGCTGCTGTTCCGGGCCGCCCTGCACGCCGTGGTGAGCGTCGCCGCCGAGCTGTCGGACGCGGTGCCCGACGCCGAGCCGACCATCCCGACCTACCAGCGCGTGCAGGACATCATGGCCACGGTGGATACCGGCCGCGCGCGCTGACCCCGTGCCCCGCCCGCCGGTGGCGGGAGCGGCGGGCGGGCACGGGTGTCGCGGTCGCCACAGGCGGCCCGGAATCACCGCCCAGTGGTGCCGGCGGCACGGCGTCCATGCCAAGGTCGGCCTGTGCCCAAGCATGTCCTCCGCCGGTCGGCGGCCCAGCGCCTGCGGATCGCCGCTGCGCTGACCGCCGTGGCCACCACGGGTGTGGTGGTCGTGCTGGTGGTGTCGCGGGGCGGGGGCACGCCGACGACGGGCCGCTCCCTGCCGCGCGCGGGCCCCGACACGTGCGTCAACCAGGTCGTCCTGTATTTGCGGACCGACCAGGGCATGCGCGACGCCGCCGCCGCGCTGGCCGGCGAACCGAGGGTGGTGTCGCTGGCCACGCTCACCAAACAGGAGGGATACGTGCGGTTCCGCGACCTCTACCGCGACGATCCCGACCTCCTCGCGGCGGCCACCCCGGCGACCGTGCCGGCGTCGCTGTGGCTGGTGCCGGCCGCCGGCGTGGACCGCCGCGCCCTGGCCGACGAGCTGGGCGCACGGTTCCAGGTCGACCCGCGCGACCGGCGGGTCCGCGACTGCCCCGAGCCCGCCGCGACCTCCAGCGGCCCGTCGACCCCGCACTCCTAGCGGCCTACACCCCGGTCGTCGCCGCTCACACCGGTTCCGTCCCCGGGGCCGGGGTCCGCCGCGACACCGGGCGGCGCACCGCGAGGTAGGCGAGCAACCCCAGCGGCGCCAACAGGATCGTCAGCACCATCAGCGGCGCCATGACCAGCGGGTGGATGTCGCGACGCCGGCTGTCCAGGTACAGGAACCGGCCGACGAACAGGTCGAAGGCGATGAAGTGCGCCCAGGCGATCGCCGCGCCGGTGCCAGAGCCCAGCAGCGTCCGTATCCCGTCGAACTGAGGATGGGTCACGGCCGGCAGAACCGTCGCCAGGTCGGGCAGGACCAGCACCGCGTAGATCACCAGCGGCGGCAGCACGATCAGCGGCGAGGCCGCCACGCGCCGCGTCCACGACCACGTCGGCGCGAGGATCAACAGCGCCCAGAACGGCAGCGCGGCCAGGAACGTCACGCCGAACAGCGACTCGGCCATCACGACACCTCCACTACGTCGGCCGGCAGCGCGGCAGGGACGACAACCCTGGCACGCAGCGCCGCGACGGCGGCCCCAGCGGTCCCGACCACCAGCAGCGCCGCCGCGCCGAACAGTGACTCGGCCATCAGGACACCTCGATCATGGCGGCCGGCAGCGTGGCCGGGACGACCACCCTGGTGCGCAGCGCCGCGGCGGCGGCCGCGGCGGTCCCGGCCAGCAGCAGCGCCGCCACGCCGAGGGTCCAGCCGTCGGGGTGGACCAGCGACTGGCCGCGCAGCGCCTGCCAGGTCACCAGCGCCACCGCACCCGCGTAGCCGGCGGCGGAGGTCACCACCAGCCGCAGCCGCACCTCCTCGCGGCGCAGTGGCGCGAACCGGCCGCCGCGTCGCGCCAGGGCCCGCAGCAGCACCGCGAGCAGCGGCAGCGCCTGGAGGGCGTGTATGCCGAAGAAGTGCGGGATCCGCAGGTCCCCGCTCGTGGTGCTCCATCCCGTGACGGGCATGCCGGGTCCGCCGTCGGCCGCGCCAACGGTGTGCGCGCCGATCGCGTCGTGGACGCCGCGCGCGAAGCCGGCGCGCTGCCCCGGTGTCGGCCCCACCATCAGGAAGGCGAGGCCCAGCCCGATCAGGGCGATCACCAGACCGAGCCGCGCGGCGGCGGTGTCGGCGCGGTCGCCGAGGCGCTGCCGCCACACCAGGGCGGCGATGACCGCCGTGCACAGCCACACCACGCCGATGGAGGCGCCCATGATCTGGAACAGGGCGCTGTCGAAGGCGGTCGCGACGTTGAAGTGGCTCGCCCTGCCCCGGAACACCTGGGTCAGCAGGAGCACGAACTCGACGACGATGAAGACGCTGACGGCGGTGCCCATCCACCAGCCGAGCCTGCGGTGCCTGGTCTGGCGGGCCAGCAGCCACGCCAGCGACACCGCGTAGATCGCGACGGACACCCCGAACTTGAACGGCTTGAGCCAGACCGGCGCGCCGGTCACGACGCGGTCGTCCACGGCGAGCCCGACGACCGACATCGCGGCCTGGAGGACTGCGAAAGTGAACAGCACCAGCAGCGGCCGGTGCCGGAGCAGGGCCTGGCGCAGCGAGACGTCGTGCGTGACGTCGTGTTGTGTCATGGCAGGAAGCCTCGCGCCGGGCCTGCGCCGGGGCCTCCTCGTCACGGCCCGACCCGGCGGCCTCGGGGAGGACGCTTCTCCTTCCCAGGGAGGAGATCACCGGCCGGGACGCGGGTTACCGTGCTGTCGTGCCCATCGAGTGGATCAGCAGGGTCGCGCGCGTCCGGTTCGGGGTGGTGCGCGTGCTGCTGCCGTTCCTGTGCGTGAGCGGCTACCTGCTGCTGCTGACCGACCGCACGACGCTGACGTGGGTGGACTGGTCGCTGGCGCTGGCCTCCGCCGGCGCCGGCGCGCTGGGCGGCCTGTTCCCGCTGTCGGTGGCGTTGACGCAGGTGGTGCTGTTCGCCGGGCCGTCGAGGTTCGCGCACGACTCCGTCTCGGTGAAGGTCATGGTGACCGCGGCGATGCTGGAGGTCGCCGCGCGGCGCTGGGGCACGCCAACGGTGGTCGCCTCGGCGGCGCTGACCGTCGGGTTCCTGGTCACCCACTTCGCGACGCTTCCGGCGACCGCGCCGATGATGCTGTTCCAGATGGTGTGGATGGTCGGCGCGCCGGTGCTGGTCGGCGCCTACCTGAACTCGCAGGCGCAACTGGTCCGCCAGGCCCAGGAACGCGCGGCGGAGGCCAAACGGCAGGCACGGCTGGCCGAGCGGACCTCCATCGCGCGGGAGATCCACGACCTGGTCGCCCACCACGTCGCGTCGATGGTCCTGCGCGTCGGCGTCGCCCAACACGTGCTGCCCGACCTCGAGCCCGAGGTGGCGCGGGTGTTGCAGGACGTGCACACCAGCGGCACGGCCGCGCTGGCCGACCTGCGGCGCCTGATCGGGGTGCTACGCAACCCGTCGGTGGCCCAGGACGACCTCGGGTCGCTGCTGGTGGAGCCCGCGACGCTGCCGGCGTCGCTGCGGGCCGTCGTCGAGCGGGGCCGCGGCGCCGGCGTCGAGGTCGTCGACTCGATCGACCCCGCGGTCGCCGGGCTCGACGCGGTGCGCGGCCTCGCGGTGCTGCGGCTGGTGCAGGAGGGCCTGACCAACGTCGGCAAGCACGCCGGTCCCAGCGCGCGGGCGCGGCTGGTGGTGCGGTTGGGCGAGGACGGCGCGGCCAGCGTGGAGATCCGCGACGAGGGCGGCGCCGAACGCGCGCCAGCGGGCGACCGCGTCGGCCACGGCCTGGTCGGCATGCGGGAGCGGGTGGAGCTGGTCGGCGGCCGGTTCGAGGCGGGCCCGGACGGGTCGGGCTGGCGGCTGGCCGCGACGCTGCCCGCCGTCGCGGGCCGACCGTGATCCGGGTGCTGCTGGTGGACGACCAGCAGCTGGTGCGGGCGGGCCTGCGGATGCTGTGCGACTCGGCGGCGGATCTTGAGGTGGTGGGGGAGGCCGCGAACGGCGTTGACGCGGTCCGGTTGGCCGAGCGGCTGCGCCCCGACGTGGTGCTGATGGACCTGCGGATGCCGGGCATGGACGGGATGACCGCCACCCAGCGGATCATGGCGGCCCGGCCCACGACGCGGGTCGTGGTGCTGACGACCTTCGACGACGACGACCACGTGTACCCGGCGCTGGCCGCGGGCGCGTGCGGGTTCCTGGCCAAGGACATGGCCCCGGCGGAGCTGCTGCGCGCGGTGCGCGGCGTCGTGGACGGGGAGAGCCCGTTCGCGCCTGCGGTGCTGCGGCGCCTGGTGGACCGCGCGGTCGCCGCGCGCGTCGAGCCCGCCGCCGCGACACCGGTGCCCGCCGAGCTGACGGGCCGGGAACGCGAGGTGCTGGCGCTGATCGGCGACGGGCTGTCCAACACCGAGATCGCCGACCGCCTGCACCTGGGGGTGACGACGGTGAAGACGCACGTGTCGAACCTGATGGCCAAGACCGCGAGCCCGAACCGGGTGCGGCTGGCGGTCCTGGCCGTCCGCGCCGGCCTGTGTGGCTAGAGCTAGGTTCAGTCCAGGCAGAACTCGTTGCCCTCGGGGTCGGCCATCACGATGGTGCCGGCGTCCAGCGGGGGAGCGGGCTCGACGCGACGCAGCCGCATCGCCCCCAGCGCGACGAGTCGGTCGCACTCGGCGTCCAGCGCCGCCATCCGCTCCTCGCCCCGCAGCCCGGGCGCCGCGCGGACGTCGAGGTGGACGCGGTTCTTGGCGACCTTGCCCTCCGGCACCTGCTGGAAGAACAGCCGAGGGCCGTGCCCGTCCGGGTCCTCGATGGCGGACCTCGTGTTGCGCTGCTCCGGTGGCACGCCGATCTGGGCGAGGAAGTCGTCCCACGCGGCCAGCGGATCGGCGCCGGCGGGCAGGTCTACCCCTGGCGGGCCGGGGTGGACGTAGCCCAGCACGTCGCGCCAGAAGTACGACAGCGCCCTCGGGTCGTGGGCGTCGAAGGTGACCTGGAGGTGGCGACTCATCGGGTTGCTCCGTTCGTTGCGGGTCTCGTGTGCCGGTAGAGGTCGCGCAGCAGGCAGACCTCGGACAGGTGGTGGATCAGCTCGCGGTGGATGTGCAGCACCAGGTCGGCCATCGGTGCCTCGGGGAAGGGTTCCCGGTCGCCGAGCGGGACCAGGAGCCCGGCCTCGCCGAGGCCGCGCACCCCAGCCAGCCACCTGCCGAGCTGGGTCTCGAGCTGGTCGAGCGCGGTGGCCGCGCAGTCCGCGTACGCCCAGGTCTCGTACGCCGCCGCGGGCGCGCCGAAGTGCGCCGCGTTGCGCGCGGCGAGCACGCCGACGATGACGTGACCGAGCCGCCACGCGATCGTGGTGAACGCAGGCGGGACGGGCGCGGGGACGGCGTGGTCGATCGCGAAGTCCCCCGCACCCAGCTGTGTGGGCGCCGTCGAGTCGCCGCGCGGCCGCACGCTCCAGGCGTCGGGCACCGGCGACCAGAAGTACTCGTCGTCGGTGAGGCCGTCGAGCCGGGCTCGGAGCTGGTGGTTCCAGTGGACCTCCCACTGCTCGCGCAGCGTCCGGTTCCAGTCGAGTGCGTCTGCGTCCATGAACCCACCCTGACGTGACTGGCGGACAGGATCGGTCCGCTATCTCTGGCAGGGTAGGTCACATGGGCGCGGCACGCGGCGACGAGCGGGGTACTACGGAGCGGGTGCTCACCCTGCTCGGGCTGCTCCAGCAACGCCCCGTGTGGACCGGCCCCGAGCTGGCCGACCGGCTCGGGGTCACCTCGCGCACGGTGCGGCGCGACGTCGAGCGGCTGCGCGCGCTCGGCTATCCGGTGCTGGCCGGCCACGGCGTCGGCGGCGGCTACCAGCTCGGCGCCGGGCAGGACCTGCCGCCGCTGCTCCTGGACGACGAGGAGGCCATCGTCACCGCCGTGTCGCTGTTGGTCGGCGCGGGCGGCGCGGTCGCCGGCGCAGGCGACGCGGCGCTCCGGGCCCTGGCCAAGCTCGACCGGGTGCTGCCAGCCAGGTTGCGGCACGAGGTGCGCGCGCTGTCCGGTTCCGTGGAGTCCTTCGACGGGGGCCGCACGCCGGTCGACCCCGAGGTCCTGATGACGCTGGCCAGGGCCTGCCGAGACGAGGTCCAGGCCGGCTTCGACTACCCGTCCGGGGGCGAGGTGCGGCGGCGGCACGTCGAGCCCTACCGCCTGGTCACCTCCGACCGGCGTTGGTACCTGCTCGCCTACGACCTCGACCGCGACGACTGGCGGACCTTCCGCGTCGACCGGATGACCGACGTGTCCGCCCGCACCTGGCGTTTCTCCCCGCGCGCGGCGCCCGACGCGGCGACCTACGTGCAGGAGGGCGTGGCGAGCCGCGTCTACCCGCACCAGGCGCGGTTCCTCGTGCACGCCCCGGCCGACACCGTGCGCGCGCAGCTTCCGGCGTCGGCGGCCGTCGTCCGGCCGAGGGGCGGCGACCGCTGCGAGGTGCTCAGCGGCGCCGACCGCAGCCTCGACGCCGTGGTCATGCACGTGCTCCTGCTGGGACACGACTTCGAGGCACTCGACCCGCCGGAGCTCGGGAGCCGCTGTCGCGCGCTGGCGGAGCGACTGCTGGCGGCCGGCGCGGCGATCCCGGCCGCCGATCCGCCGTCGGGGTGAGACCGGGTCAGGTGGGGGAGTGTTCGACGCCGCCGCACCACACGGTGCGAACGGCGCGGGTGGCGCGGATGTCGGCCAGCGGGTCGCCGTCGACCAGGACCAGGTCGGCGCGCAGGCCCGGCTCGATCGCGCCCCGGTCGTCGAGGCCGAAGTGGCGGGCCGGCAGCACGGTGGCCGCGCGCAGCGCGTCGAGAGTGCTCAGCCCGGCGGCCACCAACAGCTCCAGCTCGTGGTGCAGGCTCTCGCCGTGCGCGACCTGGAAGGGCACCCCTGGCTGCGAGTTGGCGTCGGTGCCGGCCAGGATCGGCACGCCGGCCCGGTGCAGCGCGGCGACACTGCCCGTCGCGGCGGCGAAGGACCGGCCGGTGGCCGCGGCGACACCCTCCATCATGGTCAGGGTGGGGATCACGACGCGTCCCTCCGCCGCGACGGCCGCCGCCTCCTCCGCCGAGAGGGGCCGGTCCAGCGGCGCGTGGGTGATCAGGTCGGCTCCCGCGGCGCGCGCCATCGAGTAGGCGTCCGTGTTGGTGGCGTGCACGACGACCTTCCTGCCGTGCGCGTGCGCGGCGGCGGTCAGGGCGTCCAGCACGGACTGGTCCGGTCCGCCCTGGCCGGGCGCCTCCGCGACGATCTTGAGGTAGTCGGAGCCCTCGGCGACCCTGGTGTCGACGAACCGCCGCGCCTGCTCGGGATCGAGCACGATGGCGTCCGCCGGCACGCCGGGGAACTTCGCGTGCTGGCCGCCGGGGCCGAGCGCCGCCGTGCCCGCGCTGCGGATGTCGGTCAGGCCGGGAATCCCGCGCAGCGACGCCAGCAGCTCGAGGGACCAGGTCGCCATGTCCAGGCCGGTGGTGACGCCGTGGTCGCGCAGCCGGCGCAGCGAGTCGCGGTCGTAGAGGTGGATGTGGGCGTCGATCAGGCCGGGCAGCAGCACCGCGCCGCCCGCCTCGACCACGCGCGCGCCCGAGGCGTCCGTGCCGATGACACCGCCGTCGATCACCACGGTTCGCGGTGGGGACAACTCGCGCCCGTCGAAGACGCGGACGTCGCGCAGCGCGGTCCTACCGGCCTCGGCATCGGACTGCGCGTGGGGTGTGATCGCCATGTGCCCATCCTGCCTGGAATCGCTGCGAGCACACATACTCTCCGCCGGTTGGCCCCCGCGTCGCGACGCCGCGGTGGAGGACACTGGCGTGGTCGGCCGCGACGCGAAGGACCCCGCCGACACGCCACCGAGGTGAGGCACGGACATGGCACTGCACGGACTGGGCAAGGTCACCATCGGCGTCCCCGACGTTGCCGAGAACATCGCCTACTACGCCGAATTCGGCCTGACCCATCTCGGCGGCGGCGCGTTCGCCACCAGCGACGGCGGCGAGCAGCTCGCGATCGTGCACGCCCCGACCCGCCGGCTGGTGGAGCTGTCGGTGGCCGCCGACGACCGGGACGACATCGCGGCCATCGCGCGCCGCCTGCGCCATCGCGAGCTAACCGTCGAGCAGGACGGCGACCGGCTGCGCGTCGTCGAGCCCGTCACCGGCACGGTCGTGCGGGTCGCGGTCCGGCCCCGCATCGTGTTCGCCCCCACCCCAGCCACCCCCTACAACGGGCCTGGCCGGATCGACCGGTGGGGCCGCGCGCCCTTCACGACCCGCACCGAACCGGTCCGTCCCCGCAGGCTCGGCCACGCCGTGTTCGGCAGCACCGACCTGGCGACCAGCATGGCGTTCTTCACCGAGGGCCTTGGTTTCAAGGTCAGCGACCACATCGGTGACCAGGCCGCGTTCCTGCGCTGCTCGACCGACCACCACAACGTGCTGCTGATGGCCGCGCCGGTGAACTTCCTGCACCACACCAGCTGGCAGGTCAACGACATCGACGACATCGGCCGGGCCGCGCAGTCGATGCTCGAGGACCACCCGGAGCGGCACGTCTGGGGCCTCGGCCGGCACTACGCCGGCGCGAACTTCTTCTGGTACCTCAGGGATCCCGCCGGGAACTTCTCCGAGTACTACTCCGACATGGACACCGTGCCCGAGGACGACCTGTGGAGCCCGGAGGTCCTGCACGGCCTGCGGGGCCTGTGCGCGTGGGGACCGCCGCCCCCGCCGTCGTTCCTGGAACCCGAGGATCTCGCGGCGCTGATGGTCGGCGCACACTCAGCGAAGGCCCGCTAACCTGCCACCGCCCCGGTGGCGGGTGACGCGTGCGCGGCCGCCGCCGTTGCGAACGCCCGGATGATGGGGTGCGCGCGGGTCCCGTCGCCGGCCAGCTCCGGCTGGAACAGGGTGGCCAGGTAGAACGGGTGGCCGGGCAGCTCGGCGATGCGGACGTCCCCGTCGTCGTCGGCGCCGGTGAACCGCATCCCGTTGGCGCGCAACGTGTCCAGGTGTCGGGGGTCGGCGCCGTAGGAGCAGCTGTAGCGCTCCACCGTGCGGTCCGTACCCAGCGCCGCCTCGGCCAGCGACCCCGACGCGAGGCGCACCGCGCCCTCGTGACCGCTGAGCGAACAGGCCAACGGCACGATCAGCGGATCCGCGCCGTCGGGGTCGTTCTCGGCGTGCGCGGCGCCGGCCAGGCCGCACACGTTCCTCGCGTACTCCAGCAGCGCGTGCTGGAAACCCGCGCAGGTGCCGAGGAACGGGATGCTGCGCTCCCTGGCGGCGCGCACCGCCGCGACCGCGCCGGCCTCGCTCGCGTAGGGGCTGCCGGGCAGCAGCCACACGCCGTCGAACCCGTCGAGCGCGCCGGGGTCGACGGCGTCGCCGGTCGGGACCCAGTACGCGTCCACGTCGAGGTGATCCCGCGCGCGCAGCGCGTCGAGTAGGACGGGGACGCGCGTGTGCGAGCGGACCTGCGGGGAACGGTCACCGACGAGGGCGACCCTGGCGGCGGGGAAGGTGGTCATGCCGACCATCGTCACCCGCGCCGAGCGTTCAGCGCCAACGATGGTTCCTGCATCCGCGATAAGCAACACTGATGTGGTGGATCCACATCTGCTGCGCACGTTCGTCGCCGTCACCCGTCTCGGCTCGTTCTCCGCCGCCGCGCGGGAACTGGGCTACACGCAGTCCGCGGTGTCCCAGCACATCGCGGCGCTGGAGGCCGACCTGCGCGCCCCGCTGCTGCACCGGCGGCCGGTCGGCCCGACCGAGGCCGGCGCGCGGCTGCTCGACCACGCCGCCCCGATCCTGCTGCGCCTGGACGCGGCCCGCGCCGACGTCGCCAGGGTCCTCGGCGAGCCGCCGGGCCGGCTCACGGTCGGCGCCTCGCCGCTGGCCGCGCCGGACCGGTTGGCCACCGCGCTGGCCCGGCTTCGACGGTCGCTGCCCGGCCTGGAGGTGACGCTGCGGGTCGCCGGCCGTGCCGCGACCGTCGCCGCCGTCGCGGCGGGCGACCTGACGCTGGGGCTGGTCGACGGGGTAGCCGCGCCGAGCGACCCGCTGCGGCTGGCCGACCCTGGCCCGCTGACCACGGTCGCCGTCGCCGAGGAAACCCTCGTGGTGCTGCTGCCGCCCGGCCACCCGCTCGGCGGCCGCGCCGGGCTGCGGCTGGGTGACCTGGTGAGCGCGCGGTGGATCGACGCCCCCGAGACCGCCGCGCCGCTGGCCGACCTGCGCGCGGCCACCGAGTCCGACGGCGTCCGCGCCGGCATCCGGTACGAGGGCACGGACACCGCGACGCTGCTCGCGCTGGTGGCGGGCGGCCACGGCCTTGCGGTGCTGCCCGCGTCGGCGGCGCGCGAGTCCGCCGGGGTCGTAGCCGTCGCCGTGCTCGCGCCGCGCCTGGTGCACCGCACCGAACTCGTGCACGGCCACCTCGCCGGCCCGGCCGCGACGGCACTGGCCGACGCCCTGCGCCACGGGACCTGAACCCCGCGACCGCCGATCCGGCGCCACGGGACCTGAACCCGCCGGGAAAACGACGGTGGGGTGGTCCGTCCACACGGGACGAACCACCCCACCGGCACACGGAGGTCAGTCGACCTCGGCCACCGCCTGCGCGAACTGCGCCGCGTACAGCCGCGCGTACGCGCCTTCGGCGGCCAACAGCTCGTCGTGCGTGCCCTGCTCCACGATCCGGCCCGACTCCATCACCAGGATCAGGTCCGCGTCGCGGATCGTGGACAGCCGGTGCGCGATCACGAAGCTCGTCCTGCCCTGCCGCAACGAGTTCATCGCCCGCTGGATCAACACCTCGGTGCGGGTGTCCACCGAGCTGGTGGCCTCGTCCAGGATCAGGATCGCCGGCTCGGCCAGGAACGCGCGGGCGATCGTGATCAGCTGCTTCTCGCCCGCGCTGACCCCGGCGCCCTCGTCGTCGAGGACCGTGTCGTACCCGTCGGGCAGCGTCCGCACCAACCGGTCAACGTGCGTGGCGCGCGCCGCCTGCACGATCCGGTCCTGGTCGGCGTCGGCCGCGCCGTAGGCGATGTTCTCCGCGATCGTGCCGCCGAACAGCCACACGTCCTGCAACACCATGCCGGTCATCGACCGCAGGTCCTCGCGGGTCATCGACGCGATGTCCACGCCGTCGACGGTGATCCGACCCGAGGTCACCTCGTAGAACCGCATCAACAGGTTGACCAGCGTCGTCTTGCCCGCACCCGTCGGTCCGACGATCGCGACCGTCTGACCGGGCTGCACGCTCAGCGACAGGTCCTCGATCAACGGCGTGTCCGGCAGGTACCGGAACGACACGTCCTCGAACTCCACCCGGCCCTTCACCTCGGCGGGTCGCGCCGGGGTGCCGGGCTCGGCCGACTGCTCCTCCGCGTCGAGCAGCGCGAACACCCGCTCCGCGGAGGCGACCCCGGACTGGAGCAGGTTGGCCATGCTCGCCACCTGCGTCAGCGGCTGGCTGAACTGCCGCGAGTACTGGATGAACGCCTGCACGTCGCCGAGTGTCAGCGACCCCGACGCGACTCGCAGCGCGCCGACCACCGCGACCAGCACGTAGTTGAGGTTGCCGATGAACATCATCGCTGGCTGGATCATCCCGGAGATGAACTGCGCCCGGAAGCTCGCCTGGTACAGGGTGTCGTTGTGCTCGGCGAAGGTCCGCTCCGCCTCGTCGCGCCGCCCGAAGACCTTCACCAGCGAGTGCCCGGTGTACATCTCCTCGATGTGGCCGTTGAGGCGACCGGTGGTGGACCACTGCTTGATGAACTGCGGCTGCGCGCGCTTGCCGATCCGCGCGGCCACCACCACCGACACCGGCACCGTCACCAGCGCGATGATCGCCAGCAGCGGCGAGATCACGAACATCATCGCCAGCACCCCGACGATGGTCAGCAGCGCGTTGAGCATCTGGCTCAGCGTCTGCTGGAGCGTCGTGGACAGGTTGTCGATGTCGTTGGTGACGCGGCTGAGGACCTCGCCGTGCGGCTGGCCGTCGAAGTAGCTCAGCGGGAGCCTGGTCAGCTTCGCCTGGGCCTCGTCGCGCAGCCGGAACATCGACCGCTGCACGATCGCCGTGGTCAACCGGCCCTGCACCAGCATGAACACCGAGGCCGCGACGTAGATGCCCAGCACGATCAGCAGGACGTGGCCGACCTGGGTGAAGTCGATGCGCTGGCCGGGCACGACGTCCATCGAGTTGAGCATGTTGGCGAAGGTGTCGTGGCCGTCCTTCCGCGCCTGCGCGACCAGGTCGGCCTTGGGCACTCCGGCGGGCAGCAGCTTGCCGATCACGCCGGCGAAGATCAGGTCCGTGGCGTGGCCGAGGATCTTGGGGCCGAGCACCGACAGCGCCACCGTCGTCGCCGCCGTGACCAGTGCGATCACGATCAGCGTCCGCTCGGGGCGCAGCAGGGCCAGCAGGCGCTTGCTGGAACCCTTGAAGTCCAACGACTTCTCGGTGGGCATGCCGCTCATGAACGCGGCGGGCCCACGGCCCATGCCGCCGGGTGCGGGACCGGGACCCCGGCGTGGCGTCGGCCGCTCGCCGACGCCGTTCTGCGTTGCCTGGGACGTCACGCCGCCTCCTGCTCGGTGAGCTGGGACAGCACGATTTCCCGATAGGTCTCGTTGCCGTCCATCAGCTCGCTGTGGGTTCCGGTGCCCACCACGCGGCCCTCGTCCAGGACGACGATCCGGTCGGCGTGGCGGATGGTGCTGACGCGCTGGGCCACGATGACGACGGTCGACTCGGCGGTCTCCCGCGCCAGCGCCGCCCGCAGGGCCGCGTCGGTGGCGTAGTCCAGTGCCGAGAACGAGTCGTCGAACAGGTACACCTCGGGGCGGCGCACCAGCGCGCGGGCGATGGCCAGGCGCTGCCGCTGGCCGCCGGAGACGTTCGTGCCGCCCTGGGCGATCGCCGAGTCCAGCCCGTCGGGCATCGCCTCGACGAACGTGCGGGCCTGCGCGGTGTCCAGCGCGTGCCACAGTTCCTCGTCGGTCGCGTCGGGCTTGCCGTAGCGCAGGTTCGACGCGATGGTGCCGGAGAACAGGTACGGCTTCTGCGGCACGAACGCGACCGCGTCGGACAGGGCGGTCGGGTCGAGCTGGCGGACGTCGACGCCGTCGACCAGCACCGTGCCGCCGGTCGCGTCCATCAGCCTCGGCACGAGGTTGAGCAGCGTCGTCTTGCCGCTGCCGGTGCTGCCGATGACCGCGGTGATCTCGCCCGGCTTGGCGACCAGGTCGATGCCGCGCAGCACGGGCTGCTCGGCGCCCGGGTACCGGAACTCCGCGTTGCGCAGCTCGAGGTGGCCGTGCACGGCCGTGGTGCGCACCGGGTTGGCCGGCGGGACGACGCTGGAGTCGGTGTCGAGCACCTCGGTGATGCGCTCGGCGCTGACCGCGGCGCGCGGCACCATCATGAACATGAAGGTCGCCATCATCACCGACATGAGGATCTGCATCAGGTAGCTCAGGAACGCCGTCAGCGCGCCGACCTGCATCGCGCCGCTGTCGATGCGCTGCCCGCCGAACCACATCACGGCCACGCTGGAGATGTTGAACACCAGCATCACCGAGGGGAACATCAGCGCCATCAGCCGGCCGACGCCGATGGAGGACTCCAGCAGCTCGTTGCTGGCCGAGCCGAACCTGGCGCGCTCGCGGTTGTCGCGGACGAACGCGCGGATCACCCGGACGCCGGTGATCTGCTCGCGCAGCACCCGGTTGATCTGGTCGATGCGGGTCTGCATCTGCCGGAACAGCGGCGTCATCCTGGCGATGATCATGCCGACGATGCCGGCTAGCAGCGGCACGATGACCAGCAGCAACACCGACAGCGGCAGGTCCTGGTTGAGCGCCATCAGGATGCCGCCGACGCCCATGATCGGGGCCGAGACCATCATCGTGAACGTCATCAACGCGAGCATCTGGATCTGCTGCACGTCGTTGGTGGTGCGGGTGATCAGCGACGGTGTGCCGAACTTGCCGACCTCGCGTGCGGAGAAGTCCTGCACGCGCGTGAACACCGCCTTGCGGATGTCCCGCCCGACCGCCATGGCCGTGCGGGCGCCGAAGTAGACGGCGCCGGCCGAGCAGACGATCTGCACCAGTGTCACCGCGAGCATGACGCCGCCGGTGCTCATGATGTAGCCGGTGTCGCCCTTGACCACGCCGTTGTCGATGATGTCCGCGTTGAGCGTCGGTAGGTAGAGGGTGGCGATGGTCTGCACGAGCTGGAGCAGCACGACCAGCGCCATGGGTTTGCGGTACGGGGCCAGCTGCGCCCGCAGGAGTCGGATCAGCACACGGATTCTCTCTCATTTGTCGACGGCTAGCCGCTACCGTGGAACGCCCCGCGCCGGTCGGGGCACGCCCGAGCACCAGGCAGCCAGACTGCCAGCGTCTGGCTGTCGAGGTGCGTTCAGGAGACCTTGAACGGTACCGAGATGGCGGGAATCTCGCTCACGCTTTTCCTGTTTCCGCCGGTTCGCCGAACCACTCGGTCAGCGCGTGCCGCAGCGCGTCCGCCGCGTCGGGGGTGTCGGCGTCGGCGGCGAACGCGACGTACCCGTCCGGGCGGACCAGCACCGCGTCCGCGGGGCGGTCGGCGCTGGTCGCGGCGGCGACGTCGACCCGGTCGGCCCAGTCGCGGGCGGCCTTGACCAGGTCGTCGCGGCCGGCAAGGTCGAGCAGGACCGGTCGGGCGGTGCGCATCAGCGCGGCGACGCTGCTCGGCCCGGTCTCGGTGTCCAGGGCGAGGTCGGGCATCCAGCCGCCGGTCAGCGGGTGCGCGGGCCCCGTGGCGCGCATGTCGTAGCGGACGTCCGAGCCGGCCATCAGGTGCGAGATCCTGGCGACGGCGGTGGCGTCGCCGAGCAGTTCGTGCAGCACCCCGCGCAGTGCGGTGACGTTCGGGCCGGGGGACAGCAGCGCGGTCTGCGCGCGGCTGGACATGATGACGCGTTCGCCGACGGGACGCCGTTCGGACTGGTAGGTGTCGAGCAGGCCGGCCGGGGCCCAGCCGCGCACCTCGGCGGCGAGCTTCCAGCCCAGGTTGATCGCGTCCTGCATGCCCAGGTTCAGGCCGGGGCCGCCGATGCCGGACTGCACGTGCGCGGCGTCGCCGAGCAGCAGCACCCTGCCGTGGCGGTACTGGTCGGCCAGCCGGGAGTTGGTGCCGCTGCCGTTGCGGGTCAGCGGCGCGCCTGTCGAGGTCATGCCGAGGTCGCTGCCCAGGACGCGGCGCGCGGCCTCGCGCAGCTCCTCGATCGGCAGGTCCGCGCTGTCCTGCTGGGGCGGCTGGCCCCACTCCGACAGCGACACGCGGAACACGCCGGGCTGGAACATGCCGAACGCGAACATGCCGTGCTCGGTGCGGGTGAACGTCGCCGGCCGCAGCAGGCCGTGGCCGGGCACGGTCAGCTCGCCGTTCTGGGCCGCCACGGGCGGTCCGATGTGGACCTGCCCGCTGCGCACCACGAACGAGTCGTCGGTGATGCCGGGGAACCCGATGCCCAATGTCTTGCGGATGGCGCTGCGGCCGCCGTCGGCGCCGACCAGGTACCGCGCCGAGAGCTCGTGGACGCCCTCGGGTCCGCGCGCCTCGACGGTGACCGTGTCGGCGTCCTGGCGCACCGCGAGCACCTCGTGGTCGCGGCGGATCTCGACGCCGAGCTCGGTGGTCCGCTGCGCCAGTAACTCCTCCATGCGGCGCTGCGGCACGGGAACCGCGTAGAGCAGGTTTCCCTCCATTGTG
Organism: Solihabitans fulvus; assembly: GCF_008386585.1. Lineage (GTDB taxonomy): Bacteria > Actinomycetota > Actinomycetes > Mycobacteriales > Pseudonocardiaceae > Solihabitans > Solihabitans fulvus. Next base: position 43,012 of record NZ_VUOB01000064.1, on the reverse strand, counting down.
GACATGTCAAGGGGGAGGCCGCCGAACTGGAAGTACGGCACCGGGTTCGGCGGTGTGGTGTTGCCGGTGAACAGCTCGTAGAGGCCGCGGTGGTGCAGGGCCTGCACGACGCGGCCGACCAGGCCGTTGGCCTTGGGCAGCGAGGTCGGTTCGGACAGTCGCTCCAGCACGACGGGTCGGACGCCGGCCAGGGCGAGTTCGCAGGCCAGCAGTAGGCCGTTGGGGCCGCCGCCGACGATCAGGACGTCGTTGGGCACAGGAGTCTCCTCAAAGGTTGGCGGCGGCCGGTCGAGGGCGCGCCGAAGACAGGCCCGGAGCCGGGCCTTGGGAGGTGCTGTGGAAGCAGAGGTGCTGTGGGAAGGAGGGTTGTTACGCCGACGGGTCGGGCAGGCCGGCGCTGAACTGGTCGAGGGCCTCGCGCAGCAGCGGCGCGAGGGGGATCGGCGGATCCGCGGCCAGCCACTGTTCGGTGGCGACCTGGTTGGCGGCGCCGACGGCGGCGGCCACCAGCCGGGGGTAGAGGTCGCGGTCGACGTCGGTGCCGGTGCGGGCGGCGACGGCGACGGCGAGCTCGCGCCCCGAGACGATGGCGGCCTCGACGAACGCACTCTGTAGGGCGCGCTCGGCGATCATGAGCTTGACCCCGGTGAGCCACTTCGGGTCGGGTGGGCCGTGGCCGATGCCGGCCTGTTCGACGACGGCGGCGGTGAGGGCCTGCCACAGCGGCTCGGTGGCGGGCCGCGCCTGGAACAGCACGGTGATCTGGCGGACGCGGGCGAGGTGGCGGGCGGCGATGGCCTCCGCCTTGCTGGAGAAGTAGTTGTTGAAGGTGCGGGGGGAGACGCCGGCCTCGGCGGCGATGTCCTCGACGGAGACGTTGTCCATGCCGCGCTCGACCACCAACCGCACCGTGGCCCAGCCCAGCGCCTCGCGAGTCTCCAGCTTCTTGCGCTCCCGCAGGCCCAGCTTCTCGCCCTCGCTCACACCGGCAACACTACACACGATCTTGCGTGGCGCGCAAACTTTCTGGCCAAGCAATTTTGCGCACCACGCATGTTTACTCGGAGACGGCGTCCCCGACCAGGCGCGCGTGCAGGTGCTCGTCGTGCCGCAGGCCGTCGCCGTAGCTGGTCGACTCCCGCAGCGTGCCCTCCCACCGGTACCCCGCCACCGTCGCGACCCGGCACGACGCCGGATTGGCCACCGCGTGGAACAGCTGGATCCGGTGCAGCCCGAGGCCGCCGAACGCCCAGTCGGACACCGCGCGCACCGCCGCCGTGCCCACCCCGCGCCCGCGGGCCCACGGCGCGACCCGGTAGCCGATCTCGGCCGTGCCCTGCTCGCGGTCCACGTTGTGCACGGACACGTTGCCCAGCAGGCGTTCCGTGGCCGCGTCCAGCACCGAGAACGTGGCGTGGTCCCCGGGACCCCAGTCGCCGAGCGACGCGCACCACGCCGCCGCGGTCGCCTCGTCCACCACCCGCGACGCGGGATTCCACAGCGCCGTCAACGGATCCCGCAGCATCGCCAGCGCGTCGGCCGCCTCCGCCACCGAGGGCGGGCGCAGCAGCAGCGACCCGACGGACAGCTCGACCGACTCGACCGCCGTCACCGCCGCGCCGCCGGCATCGCGGCGACACCGGACGGGACGCGCCCGCCGGTGAGGGTGGCCAGCAACCGCAGCGCGGCCTCCGACGCGGAACCGGGCTCCGCGCCGTAGAGCAGCACCCGCTGCCCGGAGTCGTCCGGCAGCGCCATCGCCTCGAACGACAGCTCCATCGCGCCGACCAACGGGTGGTGAAAGTGCTTGGTGCCAAAGGCACACTTGTGCACCGGGTGCCGCGACCACAGCGCCGCGAACTCCGGGCTCTTCATGGACAGCTCGCCGATCTGCTCGGCCAACAACCGGTCGTCCGGGACACCGCCTGCCACCACCCGCAGCGACGCCACCGCCCGCCTGGCCTCCTCGTCCCACCTCGGGTACAGCTCGCGCGTGTGCGGGTCGAGGAACAGCATCCGCGACAGGTTGGGGCGCTCGCCCGGCCGGTCGGGGCCGTCGAAGTCCAGGTGCCCGGCCAGCAGCGCGTGGCCGAGCGGGTTCCACGCCAGCACGTCGTTGCGGCGGTCCAACGCCACCGCCGCGACACCCTCCACCGCCGCGATCAGCGCCCGGGTGGCCGGCCGCGCGCACTCCGGCCTCGGCGCCGCACGACGCTTGGTCCTGGCCGGGCGCGCCAGGTTGCGCAGGTGCGCCTGCTCGTCCTCGCTCAACCTCAGCGCCCGCGCGATCGCGTCGAGCACCCCGTCCGAGGCGTTGCCGCTCTGCCCCTGCTCCAACCGCGTGTAGTAGGCGACGCTGACGCCGGCCAGCTGCGCGAGCTCCTCCCGGCGCAGCCCCGGCACGCGGCGGCGCGCGCCGAAGGCGACCAGGCCGACGTCCTCCGGCTGCAACCTGGCCCGCCGGGTCCGCAGGAAGTCGCCGAGCTGCGCGGGGGTGTCCATGCCGGCCAGTCTGCCTGATGCCCCACCCGCGAGCCTGACCCTGCCATTGGCAGGACCCGCAGGCGTACGCGGCGCAGGGGACTGGGTAGGGCCGGCCGCCGCGCCGAGGCTTCTCCCCGTCAACGACGGTGAGGGAAGGACGAGGAGATGTCGACGATTCCGGACGCGCGGGTCGGTCCCGACAAGGACACGATGACCGCGCGGCAACGGCTGGTCCTGGTGGTGCTGCTGGTCGCGCAGTTCATGCTGGCCGTGGACTTCTCGATCCTGGGGGTCGCCCTGCCGGTGATCGGCAGGGGACTGGGGTTCTCCCTGGCGAACCTCCAGTGGATCGTGACGGCGTTCGCGCTGTGCGCGGCGGGGTTCACCCTGCTGTTCGGTCGCGTCGCCGACCTGGTCGGGCGGCGCAGGATGTTCCTGGTCGGCATGGCGGTGCTCGGCGCGTCCTCGCTGGCCGGCGGCCTGGCGACCTCGCCGCAGCTGCTGCTGGCTGCCCGCGTCGCGCAGGGCCTGGCCACCGCCGTGGTCACGCCGGCCGGACTGTCGCTGCTGACCACCTCCTTCCCCGAGGGTCCGCTGCGGGCCAGGGCGCTCGGCCTCAACGGCGCGCTGATGTCGGCCGGGTTCACCTCGGGCGCGATCCTCGGCGGCCTGCTCACCGACCTGCTGAGCTGGCGGTGGGCGTTCTTCGTGAACGTGCCCGTCGCCGCTGCCGTGCTGCTGGTCGCCCCGACGCTGCTGCGGGAGAGCCGGCCGGCCGCGCGGGCGAGGCTCGACGTGCCCGGCGCGGTCGCGGTCACCGGCGGCCTGCTCGCCCTGGTCTACGGCCTCACCACCGCGGGCGAGCGCGGCTGGGGCGACCCCGTCGCGGTGGCCGCGCTCGCCGTGGGAGTGCTGGCGCTGGTGGCGTTCTGGTTCATCGAGGCGCGCGCCGCCGCGCCGCTCGTCCCGGTCGGGATCCTCAAGCGCCGCAGCGTGGTCTGGGGCAACCTGGCCGGGCTGATCGCGTTCCTGACCGAGACGTCCCTGGTCTTCCTCATGACGCTCTACCTGCAACGCGTCCTTGGCTACTCGGCCCTGTCCACCGGGCTGGCGTTCGGGGTGCTCGGCGCGGGCACCGTCGTCGGCGGGGTGCTGGGCGCGCGGGTGATCGCGCGGATCGGCACCAGGGCGGCGCTGGTCGCCGGCCTGAGCACCCAGGCTGTCGCGACGGCGTCGCTGGCGCTGCTGGGTGCCGACGGCCGCTGGCTGGCGTTGCTGCTGGTGGCCACCGCCGTCGGCGGCGTCGGCAACATGATCGCGATCGTCGGCTTCATGATCACCGCGACCTCGGGCCTGCCCGACGAGGACCAGGGCCTGGCCACCGGCCTGGCGACGATGACCCAGCAGGTCGGCATCACCATGGGCATCCCCGTGCTGAGCGCCGTGGTGACCGCGCGAACCGGCGGCGACACCGGCGGAGGAGCGGTGCTCGGCGGCGTCGGCACGGCGGTCCTGGTCAACGCGGGGCTCGTGCTGCTCGGCGCGCTGCTGGCCGGGACGTTCCTGCGCGAGCGCCGCCGCGCGTGACCCCGCGTCGCGGCGGCGGCACCGGCGGAAACTCCGGTGCCGCCGCCGCGCACGGTGCCTATGCTCCCGGCACGTGCGAGACCTCACCCTGCTGCCCAAGGCCCATCTGCACGTGCACCTGGAGAGCACCGTGCGGTGGTCCACGCTGCGGGAGATCGGCGCGGCCAACGGCGTCGCGGTCCCCGAGCGGGACGGGCCGCCGGCGTTCGCGGGATTCGCCGAGTTCGCCGACCACAACGCGCTCGTCCGCGACTGCCTGCGCCGACCGGCGGACTTCACGCGCGTGGCCAGGGAGTTCTGCGCCGACGAGGCCGCGCAGGGCACCCGCTACGTCGAGGTCACCTTCACCGCGGCCGCGCACGGCGAACGGCTCGGCGACCAGGACATGCCGCTGGAGGCGGTGCTGGACGGACTCGCGCAGGGGCAGGCCGACCACGACATCGAGTGCCGGGTGCTGCTGGACCACTCCCGGCGTCGGTCTGTCGACCGGGCCTGGCAGACGCTTCGCCTGGCCACCCGGCACGCCGAGGCCGGCGTGGTCGGCATCGGGCTCGCGGGGGAGGAGCGTCACCCGCTCGCGCCGTTCGCGCAGGTGCTCGACGTGGCGCGGGACGCGGGGCTGCGGCTGGTGCACCACGCCGGGGAGAGCTGCGGCGCGCCGAGCGTGCGCGAGGCGATCGACCTCGGCCACCCGCACCGGCTCGGCCACGGCATCCGCGTGCTGGAGGACCCCGAGCTGGCCGCCGAGGTCCGCGACCGCGCGATCTCGCTCGAGGTCTGCCCTTCCTCCAACCTCGCGTTGGGGTTCGTGGACTCGATCGCCGCCCACCCGCTGCCCCGGCTGCGCGACGCCGGGCTGACGGTCACCCTGAACACCGACATCCCCGCGATCGTCGGCACCACGTTGACCCGGGAGTACGCCCTGGTCCGCGACGCGTTCGGCTGGGGCGACCCGGTGCTCGCCGAGATCGCCTCGGCCGGCGTCGACGCGTCCTTCGCGCCCCCGGCGACCAAGGCGCGGCTGCGCGCCGGGATCGACCGGTGGCTCGCCGATAGTTGATTACAAAACGATCCCGTAACGGATCGGTTGGTAGCATCGCGGGGTGAGCACCACGACGCCCCGGCGGACCGCGCCCCAGCAGGCGACCCTCGACCTGACGGGCCTGTTGGTCCACGCCAGCCACGTGCTGGCCACGCAGCTCGCCGCCGCGCTCGGTGAGATCGGCATGACGCAGCGGGGGCACTGCGTGCTGTTCCACGCCATGCGGGGCGAGCTGACCCAGATCCAGCTCGCCGAGATCGGCCAGATGGACAAGACCACCATGGTCGTGACCATGGACGAGCTGGAGCGCGCCGGATACGCCGAGCGTCGGCCCTCGCCCACCGACCGGCGGGCCCGCATCGTTGCCGTCACCCCGGCCGGCGCGGAGATGGCCCTGCGCGGGCAGGAGATCGTCGACCGCGTGCACGCCGCCGCCCTCGACGCGCTGCCCGAGGACGTGCGCGAGGTCTTCGTGACCGCCCTCCAGGGCCTGGTCGAGGGCCACCTGTCCACGCCGGTGGAGTCCGACCGGCCGGTGCGCCGCGCCCGCCAGATCAAAAAGTGAGTCCGAACCAGATCGTCTAGAAACAAACTATCTGCTACGGTCTCTCTTGTGGCTCGCACCCCAGGAGATGACCTCGTGACCGACACGCCCTCCCACATCGCCGGCAACCGCGCACTCGCCCTCGCCGTGCTCTGCGCGATGCAACTGATGATCATTCTCGACGGCGCCATCGTCACGGTGGCCCTGCCGACCATCCAGTCCAGCCTCGGCTTCAGCCAGTCCGGCCTGGCCTGGGTGGTGAACTCCTACCTGCTCGCCTTCGCGGGACTGCTGCTGCTCGCCGGCCGCCTCGGCGACCTCATCGGCACCAGGCGCGTCTTCCTCGCCGGCCTCGCGGTGTTCACCGCGGCCTCCCTGCTGTGCGGGGTCGCTGGCAACCAGGAACTGCTGCTGGCCGGGCGGTTCGCCCAGGGCGTCGGCGGCGCGCTGGCCTCCGCCGTCATCCTCGGCATGATCGTCCGGCTCTATCCCCAGCCCGGCGAACAGGCCAGGGCCATCGGCATCTACAGCTTCGTCTCCGCCGGCGGCGCGTCCATCGGCCTGATCGGCGGCGGCGTCATCACCCAGGCCCTTGGCTGGCACTGGAACTTCCTGGTCAACGTGCCCATCGGTGTCCTCGCGCTCGTGGTCGCCACCCGCCTGCTCGACCGCGACCGGGGACTCGGCCTGCGCGGGGGCGCCGACCTCGCCGGCGCCGTGCTGGGCACCGCGGGCCTGTCGCTCGGCGTCTACACCATCGTCCGCGCCGCCGACCTCGGCTGGACCGCGGGCCAGACCATCGGCGGCGGCGCGGTCGCGCTGATCCTGCTCGCCGCGTTCGTGCTGCGCCAAGCCACTGCGGCCCGGCCGATGCTGCCGCTGCGGATCTTCCGAGCACGCCAGGTCACCGGAGCCAACATCGTCGCCGTGTTCGTCTACGCCGCGGGGTTCGGCTTCCAGTTCCTCGCCGCCCTGTACCTGCAACGAGTCCTCGGCTACGACGCCATGCAGACCTCGCTGGCGTTCCTGCCCGGCCCCATCGTGATCGGTGCCATCTCACTGGGCCTGTCCGCGAAGCTCACCGCGCGCCTTGGCACCCGCGCCGTGCTGCTCACCGGCCTCGCCGCCATCGCCGCCGGCCTGCTGCTGCTCAGCCGCGCGCCCCAGCACGGCGACTACGTCCTCGACGTCATGCCCGCCCTGATCGTCATGGGCACCGGCATGGGCATGGCGCTGCCGGCGCTGATGATGCTCGCCATGTCCGGCATCGACCCCGCCGACACCGGGCTCGCCTCCGGCCTGGTCAACACCACCCAGCAGGCCGGTGCCGCCGTCGGCCTCGCCGTCCTGGCCACCCTCGCGACCTCACGCACCACCGGCCTCCTCGGCCACGGCGCCGAACCCACCCTGGCGCTGTGGGAGGGCTACCACCTGGCGTTCCTCGCCGCCGCGGGCTTCGTGCTCGTCGGCCTGGTCGTCGCGTTCCGCACGCTGCGGACAGCGCCGAAGACGCAGCACCAGCCGCAACCCGTCCCCGCGGCCTGACCCCTGACTCCGTGGTGTCCGAGCGGCCGCGAGCCGCTCGGACACCACGGAGTCGTAGCGGAGTCGTTGCGAGTCAAGGAAAACACCCTCAGCCGTCGAGAGCGGAGGGTGCCGACGAGTTCCTGCCCTCGACCGGCGCGGCGGCCAGGCTGCCCAGCAGCGCCAGCGCGCCCTCGGACGAACTGCCCGGCTCGGCCTGGTAGACGACCAGCTGCTGCCCAGGGGCGCTGTTGACCGTGAACGCCTCGTACCGCAACGTCAGCTCGCCCACCAACGGATGGCGGAACCGCTTGGCCTCGGTGGTCTTGGTCCGCACGTCATGCCGAGCCCACAGCCTGGCGAACTCCGGGCTCTTCAGCGTCAGCTCGCCGACCAGGTCGGTCAGCGCGGGATCGTCCACGTCGCCGGACGCGCGCAGCGCGGCCAGGCAGTTCGACGCGACCGTCTCCCACGCGCCGTAGAACTCCCGCGCGTCCGGCCGCAGGAACAGCGCGCGGACCAGGTTGCGCTCCTCGCCGAGCCAACCGAACAACGCCGCGCCAAGCTCGTTGCACGCCAACAGGTCCAGGCGTCGACCCAGCACCAGCGCCGGCGTGTCCCGCCAGCGCCCCAGCAACGCGACCAGGCCCGGACCGGCCTGCTCGGGCCGCGCCGACCGGCGCCGACGCCGAGGAGCGGGCCCGGCCAGCCCGTGCAGGTGCGCGACCGCCTCCGCGTCCAACCCGAACGCGCCGGCCAACGCGTCGAGCACCTGCGCCGACGGATGCCGCTCCCTGCCCTGCTCGAGGCGGACGTAGTAGTCGGTGCTGACGCCGGCGAGCATCGCGACCTCCTCCCGCCGCAGACCAGGCACCCGCCGCCGACCGGGCGCGGGCATCGCGTGGTTCTCGGGCCGCACGAGCTCCCGTCGGGCCCTGAGGTACTCGCCGAGACGGTTGTCGCTGTGCATGACACCGACAGTAGGTGCGTCCGACGCGCCCATGGTGGCCCTGTCGCACCCACGCTCCCCGGCGCGGCCCGCGCGGTCACGACCTCGCCAAGACCGACCTGGACGCCGCGGAGAAGCGGTCCGCAAGCCAACACTCGATGTCGCGCAGCGCGGCCTTGGCCATGCCGGTCGAACGGGAGGTGAAGCCGTGCCGTGCTTCCGGGTAGATCCGGAGGTCGACGTCGCCGCCGGCTGCTGAGAGTCGGGCCGCCATGGCCAGGTTGTCCTCCAGCAGGACATCCAGGCTGCCGACGACCATCAGAAGCGGAGGCAGGCCGCGCAGGTCGCCATAGACCGGAGAGATGTCCGGAGCGGTGCGGTCGGTCACCTGACCGGCATAGGCCTGGATGAAGAACTCATCAGCGATCAGCCGGCCCGCCGGAGTCAGACCACTCATGTCGTACGTGCCGAACTGTAGGGCGGCACCGACGAACGAGTCGACGGCATCGCGATCGCGCAGGCGCAGCAGTGTCGTCATGGCAAGCGTGGCTCCCGCCGAAAAGCCGCCGATCGCCAGCCGCGTCGTGCCAAAGCCAGCCTCGGCCTGCTCCAGGAGCCACAGTGCCGCTGTTTCGCAGTCGTCGGGCGCGGCCGGCCATGGATGTTCGGGAGCGAGCCGGTAGTCCACGCTCACAACGGCGATTCCGAGAGCATCCGCGAGCTGCTGGTTGCGCGCGTCCCCCTGCGCCGCCGACCCCATGTAGAAGCCACCACCATGGATGTCCAGATAGACGCCGCGCGGCGCGGTGTCACGGGGAGCGAGGATTCGCACGGGCACTCGCCGACCAGCGGCTTCGACTACCTGCTCAACAGCCGCCGAGTCGGAGTGAGACGAGACCGCATCCTGCTTGGCTCGTGCCTCCCGCAGCTCGTCCAAGGTGCTCGGGCCCTTCCCGCCCACCGACACGGCATTGGCCGCTCGACACTCTTCGACGTGCGCCGCGAGCTCCGGGTTGATGAGACTCTTCAACCCCACCTGCATGACCGTCCCCCAACCACCGCGTCTTGATCAGCTTGTGGACGAAAGCCAGTCTTCCGTGTCGCGGTGCCGGCCGAGACCAACCGCGTCAAACTCGTCCTGGTGGTCGCCCTTGGTGACTCCGAGCCGCCGCAGTGCCCGAGAGATGGGTGTGTCGACGGCTGGAACCGAGGTCTTCTCGACCAGGTGGAGATAGCTGAGGACAACTTGGCCGACGTCCCAGACCATGGCCGACTGCTCGCCTGCACCGCCGAAGTATTCGGCCTCGACGTAGGCGACCGGACCGTTCGCCGAGCAATCGGCCAGGGTGCGGCCGAAGCCTGCGGGTGCCTTCCAGAAGCCGTCGAGCTGGGGCGCACCGACGACGGTGACCGCATCAAAGAGCGCGTCGGTCATGGGCAGCAGCGACAGGTGTTGACCGAGTGGGACGATGCGCACGTCCTCCGCGGGGTCTGCCAAGGCGCGGAGCACGGTCTCGGTGGCGATGGCCGCTTGCAGGCGATATCCCATGTCCTGATTCTCGCGTGGTCACCCGGGCAGGCGGGCATCCGGCATGCCGAGGTCAATTGGCGCGACAGCGAACTACGGGCTCACCGCGTCACCTGCGGTGACCGTGCCACGTTGCGGCTCGGCGCACGCTGGGGAGCGGAAGGCCCGTAGTTCGCGCGTGACTATCCCAGCCGGTCCGGCGATACGGACGCAGGCCAGGCGCGTACCTGCCTGACCAGGGCAGCGACATGCTCCGGGGGCGTGGTCTTGACGATGCCGTGTCCCAGGTTGAACACGAACGGCCCTCCGCTCAGAGCGCGCAGGATGCGGTCTGCCTCGGCATGGAGCGCGGAGCCGCCGGCGACCAGGAGTTGAGGGTCGAGGTTGCCCTGCACGCAACGTCCCAGGCCGCGTTGCATTTTCTGCACGGCCCATTCGAGGGGAACTGTGCCGTCCAGGCCGATGCAGTCCGCTCCGGTGGCCTCGGCGAAGCCGTCGTAGGCCAGCCCGGCGCCCCGAGGGAAGGCGATCACCGGAATGCCCGGGTGCTTGTCCTTCAGTGCTGCGATGATCGCGGCGGCGGGCTTGACGCACCAGCGTTCGAAGAGAACGTCCGGGAGTATCCCGGCCCAGCTGTCGAACAGTTGGACCGCTTCCGCGCCTGCCTGGATCTGGCGGTCCAGGAACTCGGTGATGGCGGTCGTGAGCAGGTCGATCAGGGGCTGGAATCCGTCGGGGTCGCTCAGCGCCCACTGCTTGATGATGGAGTGCTCTGACGGGCCGCCGCCGCGTCCTTCGACCATGTAGGTGGCGATGGTCCACGGTGCGCCGGCGTAGCCGATCAGGGCCGTCTCAGGGGGCAGGGCCCGTGTCAGCTGCCTGACCGTCTCGTAGATAGGGGCCAGTTCCTCGTGGAGACGGGAGACGCTGAGGAAGCCGGCGATGTCCGCTGCCGACCGGACGGGAGGCGTCAGGATCGGCCCGTCGCCGGGACGGTAGTCCAGGGTCTGGCCCAGTGCGGCGGCGACCTGGGGAAGGTCCGCGAAGACGATGGCGGCGTCAAGCGGGAACCGGCGGATCGGCTGGAGGGTGACCTCGACCGCGTGCTCGGGCGAATTACACAGCCCCACCATGCCCCCGGCGGCCTCACGGACCTGGTGATATTCGGGCAGGTACCGTCCGGCCTGCCGCATGAGCCAGATCGGCGGCCGCTCGGTGCGTTCTCCCGCGAGCGCACGCAGGAGCAGTTTCTTGGGCTGGATGTTGCCAGGCACCGGGTCCAGACCGACTACTTGCCGTGTTCCGTTCACGATCTTCAGTATTCCGGACGGCCCCATCACCGGAGGTGCCTCCATTACCGGAGGTGCCCCCGTCATCGGACCGGCCAGCGTCGGCCCTCATGGACAAGAGGCAGCTGGGCACCGCGGGTGAACCCGGTCGCCGCCCGGATCGCAACGCCCGCAGCGCGTTCCGGCGGCGCGTCCGCTCAGTTCTCCTCTCGTGTCGCCTCAGGCTTAGGGGAACTGGTCTGCAACAGCGCCGCCATATCGTGGCGCAGCTGCTCGTCGGTTGGGTGCGCCAAGGCACGGGTGATGCCCGCCTGCAGGGCGTCGAGCTGGGCGCGCAGGGCAGTACCTGCGGTGGTCTGCGCGCCCAGCTCGACGCGTGCGGCACTGAGTTGCTGGTGGAACTGGCCGAGGGAGCCGGCGTAGGACCGGGTCGCCTCAGCGAGTTCGGCGGCCCGTTGGTCGGCGGCGGCGCGCAGCAGCCGGGTCTGTCGGTCGAATTCCTCGGCGCGGTCCCGCAGCCGCTGCTCGTGTTCGGTGGTCAGCCTGGCGCGGAGGTCCGCCTGTACCTGGTGATCCTGTCGGCGGACCTGGTCTAGCTGTGCCAGGGCGGCGGCGCGTTCGGCGGCCAGCGTCGTCTGTAGCCCGGTGATCTGTTCGTGGGCGGCGGCGAGTTGGTCGACCGCGCGCTGCCGGTCGGTCTCGGCCTTGTCCTTGGCGCACTCGGCTTCTCGACGCGCGGCGATGGCCTCGTCGCGGTCCTTGCGGGCCTGGACTGTCTGTTCCTGGGCGGCACGCTGCTCGGTCCGGGCGTTGTCGGCCTGGTGGTCAGCGAGGTCGGCGGCGGCGCGGGCGGTCTCGGCGTCGGTGTCGGCCTGGGTGGCGCGCTGGTCGGTCTGTTCCCGCAGCCCGCGTTCCCGGGTGGCGGCGTCCTCGCTCTCCTGGACCCGGGCGGCAGCCGCGGTCAGTTCGGCGGCGGTGGTCGTCCTGATGGTTTCCAGGGCGGCCAGCACGTCCGCGAGCGGGGCGTGGATTCGGGCGCCGGCCTCGGCCAGCTCGGCGGCCGCCGCGGTGAGCGCGGGAGCGTCGGCGGGTTCGCCGAGCGCCTGGGCGAGCGCGTCCTGAGCCGCAGCGAGCTGTTTGCAGGTCTTTCCGCCGGGCCAGGTGCGGTCCGGGCAGTACTCGACCGGACGGCCGCCCTTCGGTCCTGGCGCCGGTAGGTGAGCCCGGCATCGGCTGAAGCCACACAGTCCCACCGATTGCGTCGAAGGCGCGTCGATCCCAGGTTCAGACATGAGCAAAGCCTAGTAGATGGTTTCAGAACCTCAAATCTAGGGTTTTGGTATCGAGAAGTGCAATATAGGTTAGCTACAGAATGGACCTTTTGTAGCTAAGCTAGGAGGCGGCAGGAGCAGTCGACAGGAAGCGACGCAACGGTGACGGTGAGTGAGATTCAGGCGGTCGAGCGGGCCGCGGGACTGGCCGCGAGAACTGGGGGGCCCGCCGCGCCGGACGACCAGCGCTGGCCCGGGGTCGCCGATCCGGCGCCGCTGCTGACCGAGATCGTCGAGTGGCTGGCCGGCTACGGCAACCGTGGCACCCGACGCACCTACGCCCAGGGACTCGGCCTGCCCGTGAGCCCGACCGACCTGCACGCCTGGAGCACGCCCGGTGACCCGGACACCGCGTGGACGCGGGCGGTCGCCGGATACTGGGCGGTGATCCGACCCGCCACGGGACCGGGGGAGGGACACCGGCCGCCGGCCGCCGCACCGGGACGACTGCGCTCACTGCACTGGCTGCGGTGGTGCGCGGCCCGCGGAGTCGACCCGCTGGCCGCACGGTCGACCCACGTCAAGGCGTGGCTGTCGGACCTGGCCGACGCGGGCGCGGCCGTGGCCACCCGCGACCGGATGCTCGCCACCGTCAAGGCGCTCTACACCCATCTGGCCGATGTCGGGCTCGCGCAGGGCAATCCAGCCGCGCTGGACCGCCGCAGGCTCGGCCTGGTGGCGCCTACCGGCAACACCACCAGCGCGCTGATTCTCACCATCGACCAGGTCCGCGCGCTGCTGGACGCCGCGGCGACACCCCGGCAGGGCGCGGGCCCGCTGGACACCGCGCGCGCCGTTGCCGTGGTCGCCCTGTTCACCCTGGGGTTGCGCGTCACCGAACTGTGCGACCTGGACCGCGCCGACCTGCACGTGACCAGGGGCAGGCGCGCCCTGCGGGTGCGCGGCAAGGGCGGCAAGACCCGCGTCGTGTACCTGCACACCCACGCCGACCAGGCCGTCCGCGCCTACCTGACGCTGCGCGACACCGCGAACGCCGACCTCAGCACCCCCGCAGTCCGGGGAACGGTGGCCGCGTCCAGCTCACCGCTGCTGGTCACCAGGAACGGTCGCCGGTACCAGCGGCAGGCGATCTGGCAGCTGCTGCGCAGGCTCGCCGCCACGGCCGACGGCCCGCTGGCTGACGTCGCCGATGCGCTGCACCCGCACGCGTTGCGCCACTTCTACGTGACCACCGCCGTGGAGGCCGGGGCCCAACTCGTCCATATCCAGGCCGATGTCGGACACAGCAGCATCGACACCACCGAGCAGGTCTACAACAACGCCGCCCGCGACCCGTCCCGCAGCGCCGTCGACCTCGTCGGCCAGGCGCTGAGCGAGTCGCCCAGCTGAGCGCATCGACCCCATCCCCTGGCCGACGACGCGGTCAGGCCCGGCTTGCGTTGATCTCGGCGAACACCTCGGAGCAGCGGGCGAGGTAGGCCAGGAACTGGTCGGTCTCAGCTTTGTCGAAGGCCGAGCCGAGTCGTTCCTCGACCGCGCTCGCGTCGGCGTCGGCCTTGGCCAGCAGCGCCTCGCCGGTCTTGGTGAGGCGGGTTTCCAGGACGTGCTCGTGCAGGGGGTGCGGGCGGCGCTCGACGAGGCCGCGCGCCTCCAGGGCAACGAGCAGCGAGGACACCGCCTGTGGGGTGACCAGGCAGCGCCGAGCCAGCCCCGCACCGGAGAGTCCGGGCTCCTGGCTGAGTGCGAGAAGCGCGGTGTACTGCGCCGGGTTGAGGCCGTGCGGCTTGAGCACGGCGGTCTTCTGGCAGATCAGCTCCTGTTCCACCCGCTTCACGTGGTGACCAAGGCGCTGGGCGATGGGCAAGCTCATGTAGTGGATCGTATCAGCGATGTGAAGCAGTGCCTTGCCTCACATTAGTTGCTGGATGATCATCAAGCGCTTTATGGTCCTCATGTTCGCAACGAACATCCGAGATTGAGTACTCAGGAGAACGACATGAACCAGCCCCTGTCCGGCCGCGTCGCAGTCGTCACCGGCGCCTCCAGTGGCATCGGGGCCGCCACCGCCACCCTGCTGGCAGAGCGCGGCGCCTCAGTCGCCCTGCTTGCCCGGCGTGTCGACCGGCTCGACGAGTTGGCGCAGCGGATCAAGGACAACGGTGGTCAGGCGCTCGCCGTCGAGGCGGACGCCACCAGCCTCGGGTCGGTCACCGAGGCGGCAGCCGCCGTCCGGAACACCTTCGGCCCGGCCGACCTGGTGGTCAACAACGCCGGCGTGATGCTGCCCAACCCGATCGAGGAGCGACGCTTCGAGGAGTGGGAGCGCCAGATCGACCTCAATGTCACCGGCGTGCTGCGCACGATCCACGCGTTCCTGCCCGACCTGCTCGAGGTCGCCAAGGACGGCAAGCCGGCCGACCTGATCAACGTCTCCTCGGTCGCCGCCGACGCGATCTTCCCCAGCTTCGCCGCGTACTGCGCCTCGAAGGCGGCAGTGAGTCACATGTCCGCGAACCTGCGGGTCGAGCTGGGCCCCAAGGGCGTGCGGGTCACCGCCCTCGAGCCCGGCGTGGTCGTCAGCGAACTACAGAGCCACGTCACCGACGCGGGTGTCACCGAGTGGCTGGACAACATGATCGGCAGCATCGACGTGCTGCAATCGGCCGACATCGCCGAGATCATCGCCTTCACCGCGACGCAGCCCAAGCATGTGAACCTGTCCCGAATCACCGTCTACCCCACCCAGCAGGCATGATTCCCATGGTCGCCATCACGGGGACGCTCGTGGTGGCGACCACCCCAACCTGCGGGGAGTAGGCGGTATGGAGTTCAGGGGGAGTAGGCGGTATGGAGTTCAGCTCGATCGAACGCGCCCCGGGCGCGTTCCAGGAACCGGTGTCCGCCGAGCAGGTCGCGGCGATGTGCGAACGGGCGTTCGGCGGCGGGGCCGCGGTGGTCTCGGCCGTGGAGTTGGGCGGCGGCCTGTACAACAACACCCTGCGGGTGGACATCGCCGGACGCGATCCGGTGATCCTGCGGGTCGCCCCGCGACCCGACCGGCAGGCCCGCATCGAGCGCGCCCTGATGCGCAACGAGCACGCGAGCCTGCCGCACTTCGCGCCGATCGCGGCGATGATGCCGCGCACCCTGTTCGCGGACTGGACGCACGAGGTCCTCGGCCGGGACTACGTGGTGCAGACGATGCTCGACGGGGTGTCCGCGTCGGTTGGCCTGCGGGCCTATCCGCGGCCCAGCTGGGCCGGGTTCTACCGTCAGCTCGGCACGATCGCGCGGCGGGTGCACGAGGTGTCCGGCGAGCGGTTCGGGCCGGTGGCCGGGCCGACGTTCGCGACCTGGGGCGAGGCGCTGGTCTCCGCGCTCGAGGACACCGAGGCCGACCTGGTGGACGCCGGCCTCGACGCGAGCGATGTGCGTGAGGTCGTCGCCGCGGCCGCGAAGGGCAGCGCGGTCCTGGACGAGATCGACCGGCCGAGGCTGCTGCACGGCGACCTGTGGGTGCCCAACGTGATGCTCGACCCCGACGCGCCTGAGCCGACGATCACCGGCGTCCTGGACCACGACCGGGCCTCCTGGGGCGACCCGGCGGCCGACTGGGTCGTGCACATCGCGGGCCTGCGGGCGGAGCGCGACCCGTTCTGGGAGACCTACGGTCGGCGGGACGAGGCGGACGGCTCCGCCGCGTGGCGGGCGCTGATCTACCGCGCCCGGCACATCGGGGCCATCCGCCTCGAACGCCACCGGCTGGGAGAGCACGCGAGGATTCCGGACACCTACCAGGAGATGCGCGAGGTGCTCGGTTTGCTCGCCGACCACTGATCTCCTTGGGAGCAATGAAGTCCCGCCGATCCTGCCGTCACTGTGACGAAAGTAGCTGGGGTCCCGGGACCATGGATGATCACGGCTGTGTGTGCCGAAAGGCCGTAGTTGGAGGATGTGGGCCATGACCGGATCCAGCCCCGCGCCGACCGGCGCGGCGGCGGCGGACATCGCCGTCGCGCGCGCCGAGCTTCGGATCGAGCTGCCACAGCCGCTGATCGCGTTCTGGATGGTATCGGACGGCCTGCTCACCGCCGCCGGGACCGCCGTGTACGAGACCGGCGCCATCGCCGAACGCAACACCACCTACGAGGTCGCCGAGTACGCCCCTGGCTTCGTCCTCATCGGTGACGACAGCGGCGGACGGGGATTTCTCGTCAGGGCGGGAGACGCCGCGACCGCGGTGTTCTCCTCCGACCTCGGCGACCTGGACCCGGCGGACTTCCAGGTCGAGGCCGCCGACCTCGCCGGATGGCTCGACTCGGTGCTGGCACAGGACGACTGACCGGCCACCTAGCGGAAGTCGTTCGCGTGGTCCCGCGCCCAGGATTGGAACGTCCGCGCAGGCTGGCCCAGCAGCCGCGACACGGTGTCGGTGACCCGCTCGGGCGAGTCGACGAACGACCCCCACGCCGCCAGCCTGGCCTCGACGAACGCCGCGTTGCCCCAGGCCGCCGTCAGCTGCTCGCGCGCCGCCTGCACCGGCAGGTCCTCCCACCGCACCTCGCGGCCGATCGCCTCGCCGATGATCCGCACCTGCTCGGCGTGGGTGACCGACTCGGGACCCGTGATCACGTACTTCGCGCCGTCGTGCCCCGCCGAGGTGAGCACGTGCACTGCCACGTCGGCGATGTCGCGCTCGTGGATCAGCGACCTGGCCGCCCCGCCGTGCGGCCATCGCACCACGCCCCGCCTGATCTGGTCGGCCCAGCCCAGCGTGTTGGTGGCGAAGTCGATGGGCCGCAGGAACGTCCAGGCCAGCCCGGAGTTCCTGATCTGCCGCTCGATCTCCTGGTGGTAGGACGTGGCCGGCTCGCCGTCCGGCAGGTCGGACACGTCGGTCGACAGGTACACGACGCGCTCGGCGTGCTGGGCGATCAGCTCCACGACCCTCGGCTGCACCGGAATGCCCGGCCACATCAGGTAGACGCTGTGCACACCGCGCAGTGCGGGCTCCAGCGTCTCGGGGTCCGAGAGGTCGCCGGTCGCGGCCTCGACCCCGTCGGGCAGCGCGGCGGCGCCCGGGTCGCGGACCAGTGCCCGCACGTCAAGGCCGGCGTCGGCCAGTTCGGCGACGACGAGCCTGCCGATCGTGCCGGTTGCACCGGTCACCAGAATCCTGTTCACCAGCCGACCGTAGAAGATCCACTTAGGTGGAGGTCAACCGTGCCGCCCGTCACATGAGGACGGTCGTCAACCGTGCCGTTGATCCCGACCCTGGCCTGCGACGATGCCCCGGTGACACTCACCATCGAACTGGGTCCCGCGCCCGAGGTCGCCTTCGGGCCGTCGCCGCTTGGCGAGCTGGTCAGCGCGCTGCACCTGCTGAGCGCGGCGGCGCACCACCCGGCGCAGCACGCCTGGATCACCTCGGTGACCGCGGCGCTGCCCGCCGACCTGGCCGATCGCATCCAGTCGGCCGACGTCCTCTGGCAGGTGGGCAGGGCCGACTTCCTGGTGCCGAGCCGGGTGCGGGCCACCCTGGCCGAGGACCTCGACGACCTGGATGGCATCGACGACGAGGCGTTCCTGCACGCCGCGTTCATCCCGGCCTGCGGCGCGGACCGCCGCCGCCGCCCGGCCGCGTCCGACGCGAACAACCGCACGCTGACCATGGACCGGGCCAGGGAGCTGGCGAACGCGCGTGGTCCGAGGCAGGCGGAGTTCGTCGACCGGCTGATCGCGGACCTGCCCGGAGTGCGGGCCTGGCTGCGCAGGCTGTTCACCGACTGCGACCAGGCGTTCTTCGCCGACGCCTGGCGGCGCGTCCGGGTCGGTCTGGTCACCGAGGCGCGCAACGCGGCCGAGCTGCACAGGACGAAGGGGCTCGCCGCCGCCGTGCGGTCGATGTCGCCAGCCCTGGCTGTGGCCGACGGCAGGTTGCTGATCGACAAGCTGCGGGAGAGCACCGCCAGCGCGACCGCGCGCGGCATCACCTTCTCGCCGACCGCGTTCGGCTGGCCGCACGTCGTCGTGGCGGACGAGCCGGGCAGGCGGCCGGTCGTGCAGTACCCGGTGGAGCACGCGGGCGCGACCACGCCGCTCGACGTGCTGACCCGGCGGCTGGAGGCGCTGTCGAACCCGGCGAGGCTGCGGCTGTGCTGGCAGTTGGCACGCGGCGCGCAGACCACGGGGGAACTCGCGGCGGCCTGGCAGCTCAGCCTGCCGGAGGTGTCGCGACACCTGGCCGTCCTGCACCGCGCCGGGTTGCTGAGCAAGAACAAGCGGGGCCGCTACACCCTGCACCGGATGGACCTGGTCGCCGTCAGCAGGCTGGGTACCGACCTGGTGGACGCCATGCTTCGCTAGCGCTAGCCGCCTACGATGCGGCCGTGCGTGCGCAGGATCAGTCGACCCCGGCCCGGTCGCCGAAGCCGACCACCAACTCGCTGCGGCTCGGCGTGCTGCTGTCGCTGGCCGGCGGCTACCTCGACGCGTTCACCTTCGTCGGCCACCACGGGGTGTTCGCCAACTCCCAGACCGGCAACATGGTCGTGCTCGGCGTGTCCGTCGCCGGCGGGCAGTGGCTGACGGCGATGCGGCACGTGCCGCCGCTGGTGGCGTTCGTCCTCGGGGTGGTCACGGCGGAGGCCATGCAGCTGCCCGCGATCGCCCGCGCGGTGCGCAGGCCGATGCGGGTCGCCCTGGTGGTCGAGGTCGTGGTGCTGGCGATCGTCGGCGCGCTGCCGGCCGGCTTCAACGACACCGTCATCGTGCTGACGGTCGCGTTCGTCGCCGCGGTGCAGAGCACCACCTTCCGCACGCTTCGCCAATGGTCGTTCAACAGCGTGATCACGACGGGGAACCTCCGCACGGCCACCAGCGCCGCGTTCCGCGCGGTGGCCCGCCGCGACGCCGGCGCGGCCGAGCAGGCGGCCGCGTTCGGAGTCATCTGCCTCGGCTTCCTCGGCGGCGCGGCGGTGGGCGCGCTGCTGACGACCTGGTGGGGCAACCCGGCCGCGTGGCCGGCCGCCGCGGTGCTGGCCGTCGGGGTCGGCGTGTTCTTCCTCGACGAGCTCCGCGGCTGACCCGGTCCACCACGGGCGTGGTGGACCGGGCGCGGCACTACGCGAGAACCGTCACGTCCAGCTCGGTGAGACGGTCCGGGTCGGCGAGCATGTCGATCGCGACGATCCTGCCGTCGGTGACGGTGAAGCTGAACACCACGCGCGGCTTTCCGCCCGGTGCCCAGACCGCGCCTGCCGCGCCGTCGACGAGGGCCGGCAGCGCCGCCTTGGCCCGACCGGAGAACGTGCCGGCGACCTCCCGCGCCCCGCGCACCTCTGCCATCGAGCCGGCCAGCACGCCGACGCCGTCGGACCGCAGCACCACCTCGGGGTCCAGCACCGAGAGCAGCGCGTCGAAGTCGCCGCCGCGCGAGGCCGCCAGGAACGCGTCCACGATCTTGCGCTGGCGGGCGACGTCGGCCTCCCGGTCCGGCGCTGCGCCCTGCACCCTGCGGCGGGCCCGGCTGGCGAGCTGCCTGGTCGCGGCGGGGGAGCGCCCGACGATGGCGGCGATCTCGTCGAAGGGCACCGCGAACAGGTCGTGCAGCACGAACGCGAGCCGTTCGGCCGGGGCGAGCGTGTCCAGGACGACCAGCAGCGCGGGGCCGACCGAGTCGGCCAGCAGCGCCTGGTGCTCGGGGTCGATGGCGTCCTCGGTGCCGACCACGGGGTCCGGGGCGCTCTCGTCGAGCGGGTCCTCGCGGCGCGACGCCCGCGAACGCAGCATGTCCATGGACACGCGGGCCACGACCGTCGTCAGCCACCCACCCAGGTTCGCCACGTCGCTGGTGTCGGAGCGGCTGAGCCGCAGCCAGGCCTCCTGCACCGCGTCCTCGGCCTCGTTGGTCGAGCCGAGCATCCGGTAGGCCACGGCCCGCAGGTGGGTGCGGCTCTCCTCGAATCGCTCGGCCAGCCAGTCGCTGTCGTCCATCGGTCACAGTCCTTCGTCGGGTTCCCTCACTGCTCTGACGAACCGGACGCGGCCGATGTGACAGCGGCCGCCCGGTTCCGCAGAGGGCGACAGTCTCCCAGGCCACGCGCCGGTCCCGTGGCGATACGGCGGTGTGGGGTGGTTCGGCGACCGTCGCCGAACCACCCCACACCGCCGCCGAACCGTCAGGCCCTGCCCACCGCGGCCGCGAGGCGGCCGTGCACCACCAGCGCCCAGGTGAGGCAGCCGAACGCGAGCGTCGAGGTCACCGCGCGCACCAGGTTCCACTGCACCCAGGTGGACTCGAACTGGGCGCGGACCGCGGCCAGGTCGGGGATACCACCGGGATCGCCCGCCGCGGCGAGCGTGTCGTTGAGCGGCACGTTGATCGCGCCGGTCACGATGAACGTCACGAGGTACAGCACGACCGCCGCGATGGTCCAGGGCAGCACCGCGCGCAGGTCGCCGCGCAGGTGCAGCACCACCGCGAGGATGCTCAGCAGCAGCGCGCCCACGAAGCTGGCCATGAACCAGCCGTTGAGGATCGCCACGTTGATCTTCTGCATGGCGGTCACGAACGTGCGGTCGTCGCTCTGGCGCAGGCCGAGCATGACCGCGCACGAGAACGCGTAGAACAGGCCCGCGACCAGACCCATGGCAATCGTCGCCGCGACCAGCACGGGCCCCCGAAGCATGTCCACCATGGTTGCCCTCCTGGCAGTTACCGATCCGTTGATCACATGACCATTCAAGGTGGTGGCACTGCTACAGGCCATGGTCGAGAGGCTCCGTTCCATGCGCGGCCGTCTACACTCGCGCCGGTGGACGCACTCGCCGGGCTGCTGGACGGACTTCGGGCCAGGGGAGCGTTCCTGCTCCGGACGATCGTCGAACCGCCGTGGTGCCTGCGGATCCAGGACGAGGCCCCGCTGACCGTCGTCGCCCTGGTGCGCGGCCACGTGTGGATCGTGCCCGACGACGGGGCCCCGGTGCTGTTGGGGCCCGGTGACGTCGCCGTCGTCCGCGGGCCGGAGCCGTACCTGGTCGCCGACGACCCGGCCACCGCACCGCAGGCCGTCATCCACCCCGGACAGGTGTGCCGCACGCCCAGCGGCGAGCACCTCGCGGACGTGATGAGCCTCGGCGTGCGCACCTGGGGCAGCAGCGCCGACGGCTCGACCGTGCTGCTCACCGGCACCTACCAGTTCGAGAGCGAGGTCGGCCAGCGGCTGCTCGCCGCGTTGCCGGGGTTGCTGGTCCAGCCCGTGGACAGCTGGGACTGCTCGTTGGTCAGCATGCTCGCCGAGGAGATCGTCAAGGACGAGCCAGGCCAGGAGGCCGTGCTCGACCGGCTGCTAGACCTGCTGCTGATCGCGATCCTGCGCACCTGGTTCGCCCGCCCGGAGACCACCGCCCCCGCCTGGTACCGCGCGCACATCGACCCGACGGTGGGCCAGGCACTGCGCCTGCTGCACAACAACCCTGCGCACCCGTGGACCGTGGCGACCCTCGCGGACGCCGTCGGCGTGTCCCGCGCCGCCCTGGCGCGCCGGTTCACCGCGCTGGTCGGCGAGCCGCCGATGACCTTCCTGACCGGTTGGCGGCTGGCCATGGCCGCCGACCTGCTGCGGGAGCCGGACACCACGATCGGCGCGGTGGCGCGGCGGGTCGGCTACGGCAGTTCGTTCGCGCTCAGCGCGGCCTTCAAACGCGAGCGGGGCGTCAGCCCGCAGGAGTACCGGGCCGGCGCGGCCTGAGCGGCGCGGGTCGGTTGGCCGTTCCGGCCGGGCCGAACCGCTCGGCCGCCATCGTGTCCGAATCCGGCTGGACTCGACCCTTCGCGCGCGCGAACCTGGTGTGGTGACGACGTATTCGGCCGTGCGGACGACGGGGATCTACTGCCGACCGGGCTGCGGGGCCAAACCGCTCGCCGAGAACGTCCGGACCTTCGAGCTGGCCGCGGCGGCGGAGGCCGCAGGCTACCGGGCGTGCCTGCGCTGCCGGCCGTACCGGGTGGCCGGCACGGCCGGGGACGAGGCCCCCGAACTGGTCTGCCGAGCGGTCCAGCTGATCATCGGCGGGGCGTTGGACGAGGCGACCGAGGCGGCGCTCGGCGCGCGGCTCGGCGTGTCCGCGCGGCACCTGCGGCGCATGTTCAACGACCACCTCGGCGTGACGCCGGACCAGTTCGCCCGCTCGCGCCGCGCGCACTTCGCGCGGCGCCTGCTCGACGACTCCGACCTGTCGATCGCGGAGGTGGCCTTCGCGTCCGGGTTCGGCAGCCTCCGCCAGTTCAACCGCGCGATGCGGGAGGTGTTCCGGTCCGCTCCTCGGGAGCTGCGCGATCGGCGCAGGCGGGCCGATCGGCTCGCCGCCGACGGCGGCCTGGTGCTCCGGCTGCCGTTCACGGCCCCCTACGACTGGGACGCCACCGTCGCCTTCCTCGCCAAGCGGGCCGTTCCCGGCGTCGAGTCGGTCGAGGCCGGCGTGTATCGCAGGACCATCGCGCTGGACGGCTCGCCGGGCGTGCTGGAACTGGGGCCCGGCGGCGCCGACCACCTCCAACTGCGCGCGCACCTGCCGTACTGGGAGGGCGTCATCCACGTCGTGGAACGGGCGGCCCGGCTCGCCGGCATCGACGCGGACCCGGTGCTCGCCTCCGCGCAGCTGGCCTCGGACGCGACGCTCGGTCCGCTGCTCGCCGCCCGATCTGGCGTGCGGGTCCCCGGCGTGTGGGGGCCGTTCGAGGTCGCCGTGCACGCCGTCGTCTCCGCCAGGCTGCCCGCTGCCGAGGCGAGGAGCGCGCTGGGCCGGCTCGTCGCCGCGAACGGGCCGGCCGTCGCCGGGCTTGGCCAGGGCCTCACGCACGCCTTTCCCGCCGCGAGCAGTCTCGCCCTGGTGCCCGCCGACGAACTCGGCCTGCCCGACGGGCTCGGTGAGACGGTCCGCGCGCTGGCGCGGGCGGTCGCGTCCGGATCGGTGCGGCTCGACGGCGGCGAGCCGCTGGCCGACCTCGTCGGCTCGCTGGTCGCCGTGCCGGGGGTCGACGAGGCCGCCGCGCAGCACCTCGCCCTGCGACTGGGCGCGCGCGACGCGTTCCCCGCGACGGACCCGGCCGTGCAGCACGCGTTGCGGCGCAACGGGATCCGGCCAGAGGACGTCGACTCGGCGTCCGAGTCGTGGCGTCCATGGCGGGCGCTCGCCACGGTCCACCTGCTCCTGAGTGGACAGTGACGCCGAGACGTCACTGTCCACTCAGGACGACTGTCAGACGCTGGCGATCAGCTCGTGGTCGATCTCCACGAACTCCATGATCAGCTCGGCGAACTGACCCGCGATGAGCTCCCGGTACACGTCCGAGCCCGTGTGCGCGTCGTAGGCGGCCTGGTCGGCGAAGTGCTCGACGAACAGCAGGTAGTCGACGTTGTTCGGGTCGCGGTAGACGCGGAACGACAGCGTGCCGTCCTCCGTGCCGGGCCCCTTGGGCGCGAAGGCAGCCACGATGGCCTCCGCCTTCGCCTGGTTGCCGTCCTTGAGCTTGATGGGGAACACCTTTGCGAGCACGTGCTGATTCCTCCTGGGTTGCGCGCCGGGGCGCGGTGAGGAGGCAAGACTGTCCTGGGTGGCCGCTCGCGGTCTGGCCATATCCGGTCATGGTCGACATCCCGTCCGGATCTGGCCAGAACGCCCCGCCGCGACGTCGAGGAGGTCAGTCGCCGACGCGCGACTCGATCAACGCGCCGAGGCCGTCGAGCACGCGCCGCAGGCCGAAGGCGTAGGCGTAGTCCGGGCTGTAGGGGCCGCCGTGCGTCTCGCCCGCCGCCGTGCCGACCCGCGACGCCGTCGGGTACTTCGTCGCGTCGGAGGCCTTGGCGAGCAGCGGCCCGTTGGCGGCCCACCACTCCTCGTCGTTCATCGCGCTGTCGTGCTGGGAGGCGCGCACCTCGGCGGCGGCGCGCGCGGCGGCCTGCACGAAGCTGAGCAGGTAGGTGAGGGCGGCGTCCATCTCCACGTCGTCGAGCCCGAGGGCGTTGAACGCGCGCAGCTCGTGCTCGTACTTGCCCATCAGGCCGGGGCCGAGCGGCGGGCGGACGGTCGACACGGCGGCGACCCAGGGGTGCCGCTCGAACAGCGCGCGGTTCTCCTCGGCGATCGCCTCGACCCGCGCGCGCCACGGCCGGTCCGCGTGGTCGGCGCGCGGCATCTGGGCGTAGACGGTGTCGAGCATGAGGTCGAGCAGCTCGGCCTTGCCTGGCACGTAGGTGTAGAGCGACATGGGGGCGACGTCGAGGGCCTGGGCCACCCTGCGCATGGTCACCGCCTCCAGCCCCGCGGTGTCGGCGAGTTCGACGGCGGTGTTGACGACCTCGTCGATCGTGCGGCCCTGCTTGGGGCCCCGGCCGGACGCGCCGTGGCCCGGCTCCCGCCACAGGAGGGCCAAGGTCCTTGCCGGGTCACCTGCGCTGCTGCGATCCGTGGGCACAGTCGTCATTCTCCCGCACCGTGGAGTAACTCACACACAACACCGTACTGTGTATCCTGTACGGTGTACAGAGTAACGATCGCGACAGCCCGGGAGTCCGCTTGCAGATCACCAGGTCCACCGTCTCGTTGAACGTCGAGGACGTCGCCGCCTCCAGTCGGTTCCTCGTCGACCACTTCGGCTTCCGGGAGGAAATGGCCGCCGAGGGCTTCACCTCGCTCGGCCGCGAGGACGCCATGAACATCGTGCTGCTCAAGCGCGGCCTCGAGGTGCTGCCCGAGGGGCTCCGCGACCAGCACGCCGCCGGCGTGATCGTCGCGTTCGTCGTCGAGGACCTCGCCGGCGAGGAGCGCAGGCTCCGGGAGGAGGGCGTCACGATCTCCATGCCGCTGCGCGAGGAACCGTGGGGCGAGCGACTGTTCCAGGTCACCGACCCCAACGGCCTCGTGCTCGAACTGGTCGAATGGGCGGAGCCGGCCGGTAAGTGACCGCGCGGCGCGTCGTCTCCAGTCTCATGCGACGACGCGCCGCCCCGTTGCCGGTCGATCAGTTGGAAGCCTCCTACGCCGTCACGCGGCCAGGGCGCCTCGGAGGAACTCGGTGATCTCCGCCCGTGCGGCCTCGGCCTGCGGCGCCACGCCCGGCAGGCTCAGGAACGCGTGTCCCGCTCCGGGATATTCGGTGAGCCGGGTGGGCGTCCCGGCCTCATGGAGTCGTTCGGCGTAGCGGCGGCCGTGATCGGCCACCGGGTCGTGCGTCGGCACCACCACCAGCGCCGGGGGCAGCCCGGCCAGGTCGTCGGCGCACAGCGGCGACAGCGCACGCGCATCGGCGCCCGGCGGAACGGCCAACTGGTGGAACAGCAGCAGCTGCGGCATTGCGAGGGTCGGGCTGTCGGCGTACTGGGTGACCGAGGCGTGGTCGAACATCGTCTCGGTCACCTCGGTCACGGGGTTGACCAGCACCTGCGCCCGCAGGGACAGGCCGGCCTGCCTGGCCCGGATCGCGGTCACGGCACTGATGAACCCGCCGCAGCTCTCGCCGAACACGGCGGTCCGCGCGGGGTCGACGCCCCACTGGTCGGCGTGCCGCACCAGGTGTCGGAGCACGTCCCAGCCGTCGTCGACGGCCGCCGACAGCGGACTGTCCGGGTGCAGGAGGCGGTGCTCGACCGAGACGACGACGGCGGGCAGGTGGGCGGCGAGGTGGCTGTTCACCCAGTCGCTCTGCGCCGCCGTGCCAACGAATCCGCCTCCGTGCACGTGCAGCACGAGCGGCAGGCCGGTTGGGTCGTCGGCCTCTGCGGTTGGCCGGTACACCCGGACCGGGAGTTCACGGTCGGGCAGCGCCACCTCCTGCCAGACGATCGCGGCGCCGGGATCCGGCTGCCCGGTCAGCGCCCGCGCCGCGTCGGACGCCCGGAAGCGGTTCTCCGCGTCGCGGTAGGCGACCAGTTCCTCGGTCGTCATCGTCGACCAGTTCGGCGCCGGCGGCCGCACCGTGGCGGTGACCTCGTTCATGACTTCTCCTTGCCGACAGAGTTTCGCGACTTCAGGTATCGATACCCAAGGTAGCGAAAAAAGGTATCGTGCGGGTATGTCCTCGACCACATCCGCCAGGCCGCCCGGCCGCCCGCGCGCCGGCGTCAACGCCGTGGTCTTCGCCGCGACGCTGCGCACGGTCCGCGAGCTGGGCTACGCGCGCGCCACCGTGGACCGCATCGCCGCGGCGGCTGGTGTCGCGAAGACGACGGTCTACCGGCGCTGGCCGTCGAAGGGCGCGCTGATCGTGGACTGCCTGCTGGACGCGTTCGGCCCAGCGCCGCTGGAGGGCGCGGGCCAGGCCGAACTCATGTCCTCGACCATCCACTGGATCGCGGCGAAGATCAGCGAGCCTGGGGTGGGCGATGCGTTCGCGGGCGTGTTCAGCGACGCGGTCAGCGATCCGGCCCTGCGCGAGATCCTGTCCACGCGACTACAGGACCCCTACCGGATCGCACTCCAGGACGCACTCGACGAGCCGGAGAACCGGGTCCTGTTCTTCATCGACGTCGTCGTCGGCACGTTGCTCCACCGGATGGGCATGACCGGCGAGCCGATGGTCGACGCCGACGTCGCCGCGCTGGTCGAGATGGTGCTGCCGCACTTCGCCGGCTGAGCGGGCCCGCAGGGACACGGGCGCGCCAGCCGACGAGGGCTCAGTCGAGTGCGAGGTCGACGGGCTGCGACTCGGTGGCGTCCAGCGCGGCTAGCGTGGCGTCGTCGAGCTCGATCGTTCCGGCGGCGATGTTCGCCTCCAGGTGGCCGGCATCCGCCGTGCCAGGGATGAGCAGCATGTTCGGCGTGTGGTGGAGCAGCCAGGCGAGGCCCACCTGCGACGGGGTGCGGCCGAGGGATCGCGCGGCGGCGGTGACGGCCGGGGCGTCGACCACCTTCGGCATGCCGGGGAAGGCGCTGCCGAGCGGGAAGAACGGGACCCAGGCGATCCGTTCGTCGACGCAGAGCCGCAGCATCTCCTCGTCGCCGCGCGCCACCAGGCTGTAGAGGTTCTGGACGCAGACGATCCCGGCGGGGAGGGCCCGGCGCAGTCCGTCGAGGGTGACGGCGCTCAGGCCGATCGCGCCGATCTTGCCCTCGTCCCGCAGCGCGGTCAGCACCGCGAGCTGGTCGTCGAGATCGACCACCTGGTCGCCTTCGGCCCGCAGGCCCGGCCTGGTGTCCAGGCGGCGAAGGTTCACCACCGGGATCCGCTCGAGGCCGAGGGACTTGAGGTTGTCCTCGACGCTGGCCCGCAGCTGCTCGGGTCGCTGGGCGGGACGCAGCGGAACGGGGCCGCCAGGACTGGGGTCGGCGCCGACCTTGCTGACGACCACGACGCCGTCCTCGGGGCGGAACGCGTCGCGGATGAGGCCGTTGACGAACCCGTCGGCGTAGAACTGGGCGGTGTCGACGTGGTCGACGCCGAGCTCGACCGCGCGGCGCAGGAGGGCGATCGCGGCGGCGCGGTCGCCGCTCAGGCGCCTGAGCTGCATGGCGCCGTAGCCGATGCGGGAAACCGGGTGATCTCCGATCTTCCCGCCTCCGCCGGCGCGCGGGGCGCCGGCGGCCGTGAGTTCAGGGGAGGGAGTGGCGGTCGTGGTCATGGGCGATTCCGTCCTTATGAGACGATGAGGGAATCGGAGGAAGCTCCGCTTATCTCGACCGTAGCACTTACCGGAGGTTCCTCCGCTATGAGTTCCGTCGACCCACCCTCAGGGACCGGAAAGAAGCCGCGCACCCCGCGCGCCGACGCACTGCGCAACCGGGACAGGCTCGTGCAGGCCGCGCGAGCCGCGTACGCGGCCTCGAACGGCACCATTCCGCTGGAGGACATCGCCCGCGAGGCCGGCGTCGGCATCGGCACGCTGTACCGACACTTCCCGACCCGCGAGGCGTTGGTGGAGGCCGTGTACGCCGCCGAACTCGACGACGTCACCGGCAGCGTTCCCGCCCTGCTCAGGGAGCTTCCGCCGGACGCGGCACTGCGGGCCTGGATGCGGCGCTACGCCGCCTTCGTCGCGACGAAACGCGGCATGGCCGACACACTCCGCGCGGGTTGGGCCTCGGGACGGATCTCCACCCCGGCCACCAGGGAACGCGTCACCAATGCCGTCGCCACGATCCTCGCCGACGGAGTGGCAGCTGGGACGCTTCGCGCCGACGTCGATCCGCAGGACATCACCGTGATGCTGGTGGGGATGTTCGTCGCCAGCGGCGACGGCGACACCGCGGCGCAGATCGAACGACTGATCGGCCTGGTCATGGACGCGCTGCGGCCGACAACGACGAGCTGACGCACGTCGCCCGCAACGCCGTCGAGCTGATGCCCTCGCCGCTCAGCTCGACGAGCGTGCCGTGTCCCGTCACGGACTACGTGGCGCGCGCGAGCCGGCGGCGGCGGATGACGTCCCGGCCGCCGGCCCAGGCCACCAGCGCCGCGGGGTAGAGCAGCAGCCAGCCGAACCCGGCCAACAGCGCCAGCACCGGCACCCCGGCCAGCACGGCCAACAGGCGCTGGCCCGGCTTGGCGGTCAGCTTGGCGTAGCTGGCCACCGCGATTCCGTAGCCGACCACGAAGTTCACCGCGGCCAGCCGGAACACCAGTGCCAGGCTCAGCGCGCCGAGTGAGTAGGCGACCACCACCGCGCCGAACATCAGGCCCGACACCACGATCGCGGGCCGGGGCGCGCCGGACCCGTCGTGCACCCTGGCCAACACCGGCGGCAGCAGCCGTTCCCGCGCCGTCGCGAAGACGATCCGCGAGGTCGCCCACGTGCCGCCCATCAGGGTGGCGAAGATGATCAGCGCGCCGAGCACGGCGGCGACCTGCCCGCTGGCCCCGCCGACCACCTGGCTCAGCACGGCGACCAGCGGCGCGTGCGCGAGCTGCGGATCGCCCTGCGACAGCGTCGCCTGCACGGCCACCGCGATCCCCACGTACACCGCGACGACCACGACGAAGGTGATGCCGATGACCAGCGGGAAGTCCCGCCGTGGGTTCCGGTACTCCTCCGCGGTGGAGGACACCAACTCCCAGCCGTTGTAGGCGAAGAAGATCAGCCCGATGGCCGGCAGCGACTCCGCCCAGTGGCTCGGCGGGGCGATCTCGCCGTGCAGCTGGGCGCCCGACGCGAACACGGGCACGAACGCCACCAATGCGAGCAGTACCAGCAACACCATCGCTACCACCGTCTGGACGCCGCCGGCCAGCCGCGACCCCGCCGACTGCAACAGGCAGATCAGCACGAGATACCCGCCGGCCGCCCAGCCGGCCAGCCCCGGCCGGTCGAACACTGCGACCACGTAGTTCCCGCCGGTGACGGCCATCGCGGCGCCGCCGAACGCGCACGCGCCGAGCAGGATCATCGACGTGACCGCCGAGCCGGTCGCGCCGAAGGCCGCCTGCGCGAAGCCCTGCACTCCGCCCGCCGTGGGGTAGCGCGCGCCGAGGTGAGCGAAGATCAGCAGCAGCGGCAGCACGACCAGCGCGGCGATCAGCCACGCGTAGATCGCGCTCGGCCCGACCGTGGCGTAGGCGAGGCCGGGGAGCACGAGCAGGCCGCTGCCGATGATCATGCTGAGGGCGACGCCGACGCCCTTGGTCACGGTCAGCGTCTTGTGCAGCTCCGAGCCGGCCTTTGATGCGTCGGTCAACGCGGACACCTCGCCTTGGCACGCTCACGCACGACAGAAACCGAGCTGCCCCAAGGGAGTCAACCGGTTGCACGTTTCGTCCCAGGGGCAGTCGGTCCACCCTAGGGGTGCCCTCGCGCCACGGGCAACGCGACCGTTCGGGTGGGCGGTGGACCCGCCGCCCACCCGAACGCGGGTCAGGCCGCCGCGCCGAAGGCCAGGTCGAACGGCGGCAGCGCGGCCCTGGGGTCCTGGCCGCTGAACAACAGGCCGATCACGAAGGCCGCCATGCCCTCCAGGTAGGCGGCGCGCGCCAGGCCGCCGCCGTCCATCGGCGCGCACCCGAGGTCGCGGACCAGGGTCCGCACCACGTCGAGAGCCGCCGGGTCGTCGCCGCACAGCGGCACCCCGAGCGGCCTGCCGTCGAAGGCGGGCGGCGACATCGCCCAGACCTCGCTGGCGGCGAGGTTGAACGCCTTCACCACGTGCGCCCCGGTCGCCACCTCGGCGATCCGCAGCGCCATCCCCTCTGGGGCCAGTGTCATGCCGGGGTGCGCGATCGCGTTGGTGCAGTCGACGAGCGCGCGCCCGGTGAGCGTGCCCTCGGCCGCTCCCGCCGCGCGCAGGGTGTCGAGGACACCCTCGGCGCGCACCGCGACGAGCGTCGCGTCGCCGAACCCGGCCGCGTCGGGGAGCCCGCCCGAGGCGGCTCCCCGGCCGATCCGTTCGGCCAGCGCGTCGGCGTTCTGCCTGCTGCGCCCGCTGATCAGCACCTCGTGGCCGGCCTGTGCCCAGCCCGTGCCCAGCGCCTCGGCCATGCCGCCCGTGCCGATGATCCCAATCCGCATACCGGTTTCTCCCGTTCGATCGGCGACCGAGTCGATCAGTCGCTGCCCGGCCGACAGTAGGAGGCCCGATAGGCACCGATCGGTGCCTATCGGCCGCGCGGTCCCGTTCCACGGATGGTCGCCTGTGTGATTACCCATGTTTGCGGTTCGTGTCACGAACTACTATCGTTCGTAGCA
This sequence comes from Solihabitans fulvus, assembly GCF_008386585.1. Taxonomy (GTDB): domain Bacteria; phylum Actinomycetota; class Actinomycetes; order Mycobacteriales; family Pseudonocardiaceae; genus Solihabitans; species Solihabitans fulvus. Next base: position 12,099 of record NZ_VUOB01000064.1, on the reverse strand, counting down.
CGAACTTCAAGTTTCACAACACTGGGGAGAGAACACAATGAGTCGTATTGTCGCGGTCATCGGCGGGGGATACGGGGGCGCCTCGGTCGCCAAGGCGCTCGACGAGGACACCGAGGTAGTCCTGATCGAGCCGAAGGACGCGTTCGTGCACGCGGCGGGATCGCTACGCGCGCTGGTCAAGCCCGACTGGGCGGACAACATCTTCTTCTCCTACGACCGGCTCCTCAAGCGCGGCAGGGTCGTTCGCGACAGGGCCGTCTCCGTGGATCCCGGCGGCGTCACCCTCGCCTCCGGCGAGCGCGTGGACGCCGACTACCTCGTCCTCGCCTCCGGCTCCGGCTATCCCTTCCCCGCCAAGCCGGACACCGACTCCGCGAGCGAGGCGCTGGCGCGGATCCGCGCCGCCCACGCGGAGCTGGCGACCGCCGAGCGGGTGCTGATCGTCGGCGCGGGGCCGGTCGGTCTGGAGCTGTCCGGCGAGATCAAGGCCGTCTGGCCGGACAAGCGGGTGACCATCCTCGACCCGGCCGAACAGCTGGTCCCCGGGTTCGCGCCCGAGCTGCGCGAGGACCTGCGCCGCCAGCTCGACGCGCTGGGTGTCGAACTGCGACTGGGCGCCTCGCTCACCGCGGAGCCGCCGACCGAACCCGGCAGGGCGGCTCCGTTCACCGTCGACACCACCGGCGGCGCGCTCTCCGCCGACATCTGGTTCCGCTGCCACGGCGTGACCGTCAACGGCGACTACCTCGCCGACGGCCTGGTCACGATTCGCACGCCGCAGGGCCAGGTCCGCGTGACCGAGACGCTCACCGTCGAGGGACACGAGCACATCTACGCGCTGGGCGACATCACCGACCTCGACGAGGCGAAGATGGCCGGCTACGCGATGCAGCACGCCGAGGTCGTGGCGAGCAACATCCTCGCCTCGGTGCGGGGCGATCAGCCGACGGCCAGCTACCGGCCGTCCCCGATCCCGTCGGTGCTGCTCCCACTCGGCCCCAGCGGCGGCGTCGGCCAGGTGCCCTCCGACGACGGCCCCGCCGTCCTGCCGGCGGCGGCCGTCGCGGAGTACAAGGGCGCCGACCTGTTCGTCGGCCGGTTCGTGGAGCTGTTCGGCGTCGCGTGACCAGGCGGCGAACCCGGGCACACGAGCCGCCGCGCGGTCAGTGCCCCGCCGCGGCCTCGTCCGGGGTCATGAAGACCACGGGCACCTTGTTGTCCCGCACCACCTGGCCGACCAGGTCGACGAGCGCGTCGCGGTCGGCACTGGCGAGGCCGTCCGCGAGCGCCTCGACCCGGCGGCAGGTGTCGGTGTAGAAGTCCTCCGCCAGCTCGCGGCCGGCCGCGGTCAACTCCACGCTGACCGCGCGCGCGTCATCCGGGCACGACCCGCGCCGCACCAGCCCGCGCCGGGCGCTCCGGTCAACCAGGCCGGTCAGGCTCGACTTCGCCAGCCCCAGCACCGTGCCCAACTCGCTCATGCCGTACGGCTGCGGCATCAGCACGCAGAGCAGCTGTCCCTGCTGCGGGGTCAGCCCGTAGTTCCTGGCCGCCTCGGCGTAGACGGCATTCACCAGGAATGCGGAGCGCACCAGCGCGGTTGCCACATCCAGCTGCTCGCCAGCGACCTTCCCCATTCGACCAGAATACGCCGAGTCACGATTTCAGGAAAAGGTGGACACCACAATGCCGGAACGCGCGCCGCTGTTCGGGATCGGCGGCTCGACCGCCGTCGCCGAGGTGACCGACACCCTGCGACTGGCCGAGCAGGCCGACTGCGACGGGCTCGATCTGTTCACCGTCTCCGACCATCCCTACTTCGGCGACCGCCTCGACTCCTACGCGATGATCGGGGTCGTGCTCGGTCGGACCGCGCGCATCGCCGGCCTGGTCAGCGTCACCAACCTGCCGAGCAGGCCGGCGCCCATGCTGGCCCGCACCGTCACCTCGCTGGCCGCCCTGTCCGGCGGCCGGATCGTGCTGGGCATGGGCGCGGGCGGCCTGTGGGACGACATCGCCAGGCTCGGCGCGGCCAGGCTCGGTCCCGCTGCGGCGGTCCGCGCGCTCGAGGAGGGCATCACGCTGGTCAGGGCACTGTCCGGCGGTGGGGCGCCGGTGACCTTCGACGGCGAGTTCTACCGGGTCACCGAGTTGACGCCTGCCCCGGTGCCGGCCGTGCCGGTGTGGACCGGGTCGGGCGGGCCGAAGTCCCTCGCCGTCACCGGCCGGGTGGCCGACGGGTGGATGCCCGGGCACGCCGCCGACTGGCTCAGCGGGCGGTACCGGGACTCCCGGCCGGTCATCGACGAGGCGGCGGCTGCCGTCGGCCGGGATCCCGGCGACATCGTCACGGTCTACAACCTGCCCGGCCGCATCACGGCGGAACCGCTCGCCGCCACGCGCGACGAGGAGGGCCGCTGGCTGGGCGGCTCGGCGCGGCAGTGGGTGGACGAACTCACCGGTGCGGTGCTCGAGCACAACGCGGCGGGCTTCGTGTACTTCCCGGTCGGCGACACCCCGACGGCCGTCGCGGCCGGGCGGTGGGCCAACGAGATCGCCCCCGCGGTCCGCGAGGCGGTCGCCGCGCGGACCTGAGGTCGCGTGGCGACGGGTGATCACCGTGGCCGGGGCGCGCTGGACGATACTGGTGCGGTGTCGACCGGATCGCGGGACGTGTTCATCGCCGACTGCCAGGCGCGGCTGGCCGCCGACATGTTCGGCAACACCTGGACGATGGTCGTCGTGTACGCGCTGCGCGAGGGGCCGAGCCGGCCCGGCCTGCTCCGCGCCGCCATCGGCGGCATCAGCCAGAAGGTGCTGACCGAGACGTTGCGGCGGCTGGAGGGCGACGGGTTGGTGTCGCGCCGCCGCTACGCGGAGGCACCGCCACGGGTCGAGTACGAGCTGACCGAGGCCGGGCGTGACCTGCTGGTGCCGATCGAGGCGCTGGGGGAGTGGACCGACCGGCACGCCGACACCGTGCTGACGGCCCGGTACGGGACCGACGACCAGCCGGCGTCCGGCTGACGCCGCGGCCGCGCCGCCCGCCGGACCCGCGCCGGGGCTACTCGACGGTGACGGCGTCGCCGACGCGGACCGGTCCCGGCTCGACCACCTGGAGGTAGACGCCGAGGCAGCTCAGGTCGCCGAGGTCGAACACCGGGACCCGGTGCTCGCGGGCGATCGTGCGCAGCACGGCGGGATCGGCCGGCAGCCCGCCGTGCGCCAGGGTGGGCACGACGCAGCGCGGGCTGGCCACCACGACCCGGCAGCGGACCGTCGCGCCGATGCGCAGCGTCCGGCCGACCCAGTCGTCCTCGGGGAAGCCTTCGTGGTCCGGGACGTCCACGACGAGGTTGGGGCGGAAGCGCAGCGGGTCGAAGTCGCTGTCGGGGTTGGCCCTGCGCAGCCGCGCGAGGCTGGCGGTGGTGACCAGGTGCAGGGGCGCGAAGTCGAAGAACGTGCCGGGCGCCGAGGCGGCGGCCAGCGTGTTCGAGGTGATCCTTGTGCCGGTCTCGTCCACGACGACGGTGCCGAGCGTCCGCTGCGGGACGGTGCCGGGGACGCCGGGGTCGGCGCGTTCCAGGATCGGGTCGGCAGGCGGGCTGGCCAGCACCGACACCGGACGGCCCAGCAGCGTCGACAGCCGCTCGTCCAGCTCGGCGGAGCCGGCGGCCAGTTCGACGCCGTCGGGCAGCACGACCCCGGCCGCGGTGTCGTCGTGGTCGAGGATCCGGCCGCGGCAGGCCAGCAGCGGGCCCCACTTGCGCGGGTGTTTGACGCTGCCGATGCGGCCGGACTCCTCGACGACGGCGAACACGCGGTCGCCGGTCAGGCCGCGCTCGGTCAGCTGACCGGCGTCGACGGGTTCGCCCTGCATCGACTTGACCGGATAGCGGTGCAGGCCCGCGACTGTGCCGTTCATGGTGATCATCGTCGGTGATCGAGGCGCGGCGGCGGACCGAAATCACCCAACTCGTTAGCAGCGGTAACTGAACGTGGCTGACCCTCGTCGTCCGGNNCCGGACGACGAGGGTCAGCCACCGAGGAGTTCGGCGAGCGCGGCGGCCGGGTCGCGGCCCGGCATGCCGGCAGGCCACCACTCGCCGTCCTCCTGCCGATAGGGATACCAGCGGCCGTCCCGGCCGTAACGCAGTTGCAGCGCCAGGTCCTCGGCGGTCCACCGGTTGCGCCACGCGGTGAACTCCGGCGATCCGGCGCCGGGCCAGTCGTCCCCGGCCGCCGCGAGCGCGGCCCCGGCGCGGGCCAGGTCGGCCTTTGCCGGATGCCACGGCTGCTCCAGCGTGTCCAGACCGGCCGACCCGCCGCACTCCCAGGCCCGCGCGGCGCGGTCCAGCTCGGCCGGCCGACCGCTCGCCTCCCGCAGCCGTTCGTACAGCGACGCGTCGTGGTGGGTCGCGGCCAGCCGCACGGTGTCCCGCCAGACATCCAGTCGCGGCAACGGTTCCGCGCCGGCCAACAGGTCGCGGGCGCGCAGCGCGGCGTCGGCGACCAGCCACCGCACGGCGTCCGGCGCCAACCCCGGCGCCGACGCGACGGACGGCGCAGGGCCTGCCGCCTCCGGCGCCGGCGGGGGAGCGGGCAGCGGCGCGACCGCCGCCGCGTAGGCCCGCGCCGCCGGCACGCCGACCGGGCCGGCCGGCCGCTGCTCGGTGGCGCGGTCGAGGCGCCCGCCGTTGCGGCGCTGCAACTCCGCCAACAGCTCGTCCTGGCCGCGACCGCGCATCAGCAGCAGCACGAACGGATCCGCGTCCAACAGCCAGGACGCCTGATAGCACAGCGCGGCGGCGTGCTTGCACGGGTGCTCCCACCCGGGACACCCGCACTCGGGCACCAGGTCGCCGATGCCGGGCAGCAGCCGCACCCCCGCGTCCTCGGCGGCGGCCACCAGATCGTGCGGCATGTCCTTGTCCAGCAACGCCGCGATGTGCCCCGCGTTGCCGGCGACCTGGTCGAGCAGCCGCTCCCACTCCGCGTCGGTCAGCTCCTCCACCAACACCAGCGTCCGGTAGGGCACGTCGTCGGTGCCGTCGTGCACGGTCGCCTCGATCCGGCCGGGGCTGACCGTGATCGTGCCGACCAGCCCGGTGTGGGCGTAGCGGCGGCCGACCGCCAGCGGCGCGGCGTCCAGGGAGGTGTCCTCCAGCGCCTTGATCCACGCGTTGCCCCACCACGTCCGCGCGAACTGCCCGCGTGGACGTGCCCCCGGCGGGAACGCCGGGAAACCCTTGATCCGCTCGGTCATCGCGCCCTCCGCAGTTCCACCAGGTCGGCCAGTTCCGTGTCGGACAGCTCGGTCAACGCGGCCTCGCCGGTGCCGAGCACGGCGTCGGCGAGCTCGCGCTTGGCGGCGAGCATGTCGGCGATGCGGTCCTCGATGGTTCCCTCGGTGATCAGCCGGTGCACCTGCACCGGGCGGGTCTGGCCGATCCGGTACGCGCGGTCGGTGGCCTGCTCCTCCACGGCCGGGTTCCACCAGCGGTCGAAGTGCACGACGTGGTCGGCCCTGGTGAGGTTCAGGCCGGTGCCGGCCGCCTTGAGCGACAACAGGAACACCGGCACGGAGCCGTCCTGGAAGCGCCGGACCAGCTCGTCGCGCTTGGCTACCGGCGTGCCGCCGTGCAGCAGCTGCGTCGGCTGGCCCCGGTTGGCCAGGTGCCGCTCGATCAGCCGCGCCATCGCCACGTACTGGGTGAACACCAGCACCGCGCCGTCCTCGGCGGTGATCGTGTCGATCAGCTCGTCGAGCAGTTCGAGCTTGCCCGACCTGCCGGCCAGCCGGTCCGGCGGCTCCTTGAGGTATTGCGCGGGATGGTTGCAGATCTGCTTGAGCCCGGTGAGCAGCTTGACCACCAGGCCGCGGCGCGCCATGCCGCTGCTCTGCCGGATCTGCGTCATCGTCTCGCGCACCACCGCCTCGTACAGCCCGGCCTGTTCCACGGTCAGCGCGACCGGCTGGTCGGTCTCGGTCTTGGGTGGCAGCTCCGGCGCGATGCCGGGGTCGGACTTGCGGCGCCGCAACAGGAACGGCCGCACCAGCCGGGACAGCCGCTCGGCGGTCGCGGCGTCGTGGTCGGCCTCGATCGGCTTGGCCCAGCGGGCCCGGAACGCCGTCAGCGTGCCGAGCAGCCCCGGGGTGGTCCAGTCCAGGATCGCCCACAGCTCGGAGAGGTTGTTCTCCACGGGCGTGCCGGTCAACGCCACGCGGGCGCCGGTGCGGATGCCGCGCAGCGCCTTTGCCGTGCCGGACAACGGGTTCTTCACGTGCTGTGCCTCGTCGGCGACGAGCAGGCCCCAGTGGTGCGCGCCGAGCCGCGCGGTGTCCAGCCGCATGGTGCCGTAGGTGGTGAGCACGAAACCCTCGGTCGCGTCGTCCAGGGTGCGGCCGGTGCCGTGGAAGCGGCGGACCGGGGTGCCCGGCGCGAACCGGCCGATCTCGCGCTCCCAGTTGCCCAGCAGCGACGCCGGGCAGACCACCAGCGTCGGTCCCGCCGTGTCCTCGGCGGTCTGCCGGTGCAGGTGCAGCGCGATGAGCGTGATGGTCTTGCCAAGCCCCATGTCGTCGGCGAGGCAGCCGCCGAGGCCGAGCGAGGTCATCCGGTCCAGCCAGCGCAGCCCGCGCAGCTGGTAGTCGCGCAGCGTCGCGGCCAGCCCCGTCGGCTGCCGCACCGGTTCGCCGCCGCCGTCGGGGTCGGCGATCCGCTCCCGCAGCGCGTCCAGCCACGCGGTCGGCGCGACCTCGACGCGCTCCCCGTCCACCTCGGCGGTGCCGGTCAGCGCGGCGCCGAGCGCGTCGATCGCGGTCAACGGCTTGAGCGTGCGTTCGCGGGCCTTGCGGGCCAGCTCGGGGTCGACCAGCACCCACTGGTCGCGCAGCCGGACGACCGGCCGATGCGACTCGGCCAGCCGGTCCAGCTCGGCGGCGGTCAGCGGTTGGCCGCCGAGCGCGAGCTGCCAGTCGAAGGACAGCAGCGCGCCGTCGCCGAGCACGGACCGCAGGTTCGACGGCGGCGCGTCAGCCTGGCCGATCGCGGCGCGCGCGGTCAGGGCCCGCACGAGTTCTCGTGGCCAGTGCACGTCGACGCCGGCGGCGGCCAGCCGGGGCGCGGCCCAGCCGAGCAGGTCGGCGACCTCGTCGTCGCCGAGGGAGATCTCGTCGGGCACGGCGGCGGACAGCAGCGGCTCCAGCGGCGGCTCCAGCGGCGGCCACACGTGCGCGGCGCGGCGCACGGCGAGCATCGCGTCGATGCGGGCGCGCGGCCCGAACCGCCGGTCGTCGCCGGCCCACAGCTCCGCCGCGTCGGTGACCAGCGTCGGGTCGGCGAGGCTGTGCAGCTGCACCACGGCCCGGAATGCGCCGTTGTCGAAGTCGCCGCCGGACACGTCAAGGCGCAGCGAGGCCCGCACGCCGGCGTCCCTGCCAGCGGCGACCTCGTCGGCCCAGCCGCGCAGCGCGGGAACCTTCTGGGGCCTGGCGGCGGCGAAGGGCAGCCCGCCCGTCACCCTGGTGGCCGCCGAGGTGCGCGGCATGCCGTCGGCGACGGCGTCGAGGAAGCCGCGCAGCAGCGGCTCCGCGTCGGGCAGCGTCGGCGCCGGCCCGTCGGCCACGGGGACCGCGCGGGCGTGCGCCGGCATGGCGGCGGCCAGTTCCCGGATGCGGTCGATGTCCGCCGGTTCCAGCGGACCGACCCGCCAGGCGTCGAAGTCGCCGGCCGACACGCCGGGCAGCATCCGGCCTCGGGCGACCAGGTGCAGCGCCACCAGAGTCGCCGCGCCCCAGAACGCCGCGGCCGGGTGCGCGTCGGTGGCGCGCCGCGCGGCGGTCAGCACCGGTACCGCGTCGGCGACCGACAGCCGCAGCGCGGGGACCGGCGTGGTCCCCGCGTCGCCCGGCGGTGCCGCGATGGTCAGTTCGCCGCGCTCCCCGACGTCCTCGGGCAGCGCGCCTCCGTCCGGATCCCAGAAGGCCATCCGCCCGGCGCGGGGCGGATCACCCGCCTCGAACACGACCGCACACCGTGCCAGCCGCCCCAGTTGTTCGCTCGAAACCCGAGCCACGCGCATTCGTCTCCAAAACAACGTACGCAGTACGGAATAGACTCCGTACAGCATACGGCATCCCGGGCGACCACTGGGCCGGTCGCCCGGGATGGCCAGGTCACGCCCCGGCCGGCCGCCTGATCAGCTCGATCAGGCTGGCGATGGCGTGCTCGCCGTGGCCCTCGGCCACACCCCGCGCGTACAGGTCGCGCAGCGGGGCCGGCACCTCGACGCCGATGCCCTGTTCCGCGCTGGTGCGCACCAGCAAGTCCAGCCCGTCGGCATTCAGCGACAGCCGGGACACGTCGGTAGTGAAGTCGCCCGACGCGACCGCGGCGGCGAACCCCGGCAGGAACGTCCCAACGGCCCCGAGCCACTCCACCGCCTGCCGCGTGAACGCCTTCGGCTCGATGCCGGCCGTGCCGACCAGCGCGGTGCCGTGCAGGAAACCGCTCAGCGTCGACCACATGATGCCCAGCAGGGCGAGGTCGTACAGCGCCGCGATGCCGGCGTCCTCGCCGAGGTGCACGGCGGTGCCGATCGCCGCCAGCGTCGGCTCCAGCGCCGTCAGCGTGGCTTTGTCGCCGCCGAACAACACCCGCGCCCCGGGCCGCCCGATGCCCTGCGGAACGGCCATGATCGCGCCATCCAGATAATCGACCCCGCGCTCGGCGGCCCATTCGGCCGTGGCGCGCGCCTGCCCCGGCGTGCCAGAGGTGAGATTCACCAGAACCCGACCCGACAATGCGTCTCCGACCGAATCCAGAATGGCGTGCGCCGCGTCGTAGTCCACCACGCAGAGCACGATCACCTCGCTCGCCGACACCGCGTCGGCGACCGTCTCCGCGCGGCTCGCACCGCGCGCCACCAGGGCGTCCGCCCTGGCGGCCGACCGGTTCCAGACCGTGGTCGGGTGACCCCGGTCGACGAACGCGCCGGCTAGCGCCGCGCCCATCATGCCGAGGCCGATGACCGTGACCGCCGCAGGCTCCACGCTCGCCACGTCTGCCGCCCCGGAATTACGCGTGCGCAATTGACACTCCCATGCAGATTGTTCTCGACACCCCAGTGCGCCGGTTTCGGCGCGCTGCCGTCAATAGTCGAATCAATCGCGCGGACCGGCAAGTAGGCACAAAATTGTCAGGTACCCACCTTCTGGTCAGCATTGGCTCGACCAGGCGCGCCGTGCCCGACCCGGCCGGTCCGCTCGTCGACCGGTCCCCACCGGCGGATCGCCCCGGCGGCGAGCAGCGTCGCGCCGGCCAACCCGCCCCACAGCGCACCGGGACCGACGACCAGCAGCGCAGTCAGCGCGGCGGGCGCGACGGCCTGCCCGATCCCGGTGGACAGTTGCCAGCGCGCCAGGGCCCTGCCGAGCTGGCGCGGCGGCGCGGTCGCGATCACCAGGGCGGTGCCGCTGCCGGTGTAGAGGATCTCGCCCATCGTGTAGAGCACCGACACCACCGCGATCGCCACCGGACCAAGGCCGTCGCCGGCCCAGAAACCCAGGTACGACACGGCAAGCAGCACGCCGGCTCCGGCCAGCACCGAGCGGCGCGAGTGACGGCCGAGCCACACCACCACGACGACCTGCGTCGCGATCACCAGCACGGTGTTCGCCACGAAGATGCCGGCCGACCAGGCCGGCGCGGCATGCAGGTGGGTCACCAGCAACGCGGGCAGCGCCACCTCGAGCACGTCGAAACAGAACGCATAGGGCAGGTTTGCGACGCCGAGCAGCAGACCATCGGCACCCCGGAAGAACCCGCGCGGCGACCGCGTCTCCGACCCCTCCTCGGCCGGCACGTCGGTCGGCACGTCGGCCCGCACCCGAGCCTCGGGACGGACCCGAATCCGCATCCGGCCCACCAACACCGCGGCCGCCAGGTAGCCGACCGCGGTGGCCACCGCCACCAGCCGCAGCGCGTCGGCTCCGCCCGCTACCGCCACCGTGGCGATCAGCGCGCCCGCACCGAGCCCCGCGTTGCGCAGCGACCGCGCGGCGGCCAACGCGGCGTCCCGATCGCGGCCGGCGGCGAGGGTGGCCACGACGGCGGCGTGCGTCGCCGGCCACGCCTGGTTGCCCAACCCCAGCAGCACCGCCCCGGCGAAGTACCCCGGCGCGCCGCCGACCAGCAGCAGCACCCCGACACCGGCGGCCCGCGCGAGCAGCGTCGCCATCTCCGGCGTGGACCGGCCACCTCGGTCGATCCACCGGCCGACCACCGGCAGCGCGCCCAGCCCGGCCAGCCAGCCGAGCGACAGCGCCAACCCGGCCACGCCAGGGCCCATGCCCAGCACCGTGACCCCGTACAGCAGGAGAAACGGGCGCAGCAGGCCCGCGCCGAGGGCGTCCACCGCCAGCGCCACCGCGTACCGGCGACCGCCGGAGATCCGCAGCAGCCCGAGGAGCGTGAGGTTTCTGGTGAGCGTCATGCGCCCACCGTGGGCGGCGGGTGGCGGCAAAGTCCCGTCGATTGACGATCACCGTCAATCGGGGCCGGTGACTCGCCCACCACCTGCGACGATGTCGAGGTGAGCGTGACCATCGACATCGCCGGGCTGCCCAGCGACCGGTACCTGTTCGCGGCCTCGCCGCTCGGGGAGCTGTCCGCGATGCTGCACGCGCTCGCCGAGCCCGCGCACCACCCCGAGCTTCAGGGCTGGATCACCACGACCCTCGCGTCGCTGAGCCGAGGATTCGCCGATCGACTGCTGGCGGCGGAGTTCCTGTGGCGGTCCTCCCGCCCCGACTTCCTGTTGCCCAGTCACCCCGCCGGCACCCTCGCCGAGGATTTGGACGCGGTGGACCGGATCGACGACGAGTCCTATGTGGCGACCGCGCTGGTCACCAACTGCGGCTCGTCCCGCCTTAGCTTCCGCACCCCGTCGCCGCTGACCGACCCGGCCGCCAAGGACCGGGCCCGCGAACTCGCCCTGGCGCGCGGCCCCCGCCAGGCCGCGTTCGCCGACCGACTCATCGCCGACCCGCCGGCCGCGCGCGCCGAGGTGCGCCGCCTGCTGGATGACTGTGAGCAGGAGTTCTTCGCCGACGCCTGGGGAAGCGTCCGGCAGTGCCTCGCGACCGATGCTCGCCGCAAAGCCGACCTGCTCGTGCGCCGCGGCCTCGCCGACACTCTCGCGGCCGTGTCGCCGACCATCCGCGTCGACGCCGACCGGCAGCTGATCGTGCTGGACAAGTTGCAGGACGACACCACCAGCGCGGCGGGCGATGGGATCACGTTCATCCCGACCGTGTTCGGCCGTCCCCATGTGGTGCACGCGCACGCCCGCCGCAGCCGTCCGGTGATCCAGTACCCCGTGCCGGAGCCCGAACCGCCGCACCGGGTCGCGCTCGACGTGGTGCAGCAGCGCCTCGAGGCGCTGGCCCACCCGGTGCGGCTCCGGCTGTGTCGGACCCTGGCGCGCGGGCCGCACACGACCGGCGAGCTGGCCGATGCCTGGCAGCTGACCGCGCCCGAGGTCTCCCGACACCTCGCCGTGCTGCGCAGGGCCGGCCTGCTGAGCACGCGCCGCCGAGGCCGGTACGTCCTGTACGAGCTTGATCTGGTGGCGGGCGCCCGGCTCGGCTCCGATCTGCTGGAAGCCATGCTGCGCTAGGTGTCGTGACCTGGGACGTGGTTGACGGTGTCAGCGACGAGTCGCCGTGATCACGAAGAAGACCTCTCTGTGTGGTGGAGCTGTCTAGGAACACACCACACACAAAGGTTTTCGTGGCCCCCGCTAACGCCCGCACCACCGTCTACGCCCGCCACTTGATCGTGCAGCGCCACCGCGCCAGCTGGCCGGCAGCCCGCGTCGCCGAACAACTCGGGATCTCTCGCGCCACGGTCTCCCCAATGGATCCGCCGATACCGCGACGAGAGCCGCCCCGGACTGGCAGACCGATCCTCACGCCCGCGCCACCGACCCGATCACCGGCCTGCCCCTACGCCGCCGGCGCTCCGGCATTCGCTACCAACGCCACGCCCCCGGCGACCTGCTGCACATCGACGGGGTCCGTAACACGAACGGTGT
>NZ_VUOB01000424.1 GCF_008386585.1 Solihabitans fulvus | reverse complement strand
GGGCGGCGAGCGGGAGGAGAAGTACGTGGTGGGCACGACGTGCGGCGGCAACCTGGTGTCCATCCAGGAAGAGGAACCCGCGCACCTGGTCATCCACCAGCACTCGCCCTACTACGCGGCGGACGGCGAGCTCGTCATACACGACACGCCGCCGCACAAGCGGAGCCGACAGGTGGAGCTAGAGGACAGACGCGCGTATTGACGCTAGTCCAGCGGAGCCCGCCCGGGACGCGCCTCGCGCCGCCCCACGCCGCCCCACGCCACCCCACGCCGCCGC
>NZ_VUOB01000423.1 GCF_008386585.1 Solihabitans fulvus | reverse complement strand
GCCGGGATCGCTGTCATCCTCGGCGTCAAGACTCTGGCCCGCTACGCCGAGCTGAAGTCGCAACCGACTCCGGGATCGGACGCGGCGCAAGCCAACAAGGAGTCGAGCGCAGCTATCGAGCAATTCATCATCGGAACGATGGCATCGGCTCTATGGTCGGTACTGCTCACGGTGACAGCTAAAGCCCTGTGGGGCTGACCACAGCTACACACGCGGTCCGCGACCAGCCCGGACCCCACGATGCGCTATCAGCCCCCGGAGCTCACTCAGCCCTAA
>NZ_VUOB01000063.1 GCF_008386585.1 Solihabitans fulvus | reverse complement strand
CCTGCCGCGCTCGCCGCCGCGCTCGGGACACGCGCGGCTGTGGTCCACCACGTCGTAGCCGTGCGTCGAGCCCGGCGCGGCGGCCAGCATCGGGGACGCGTACAGCGCGCCGACGCCGAGCTGGTCGAGGTAGTCGGCCAGCATCGCCGCGTCGTCGAAGGTGAAGCTCGCACTGAGTTGCAGTCGATACGTTGAGGTGGGCGCCGTCATCCGGTGGAAACCGGGTCGACGCCGGGAACCACGGGCCGCGTCGCGGGGACCGGCTGCGCGCGGCCGAGTTGGCCACGGGCCGCGACCAACAGCGTTCGGGCCTCGGTCAGCTCGCCGAAGCGCAGGTGTTCACAGGCCGCCTCGACGCAGGCCAGCCCCTGGACCAGCTGACCGTCCGATCCGTCGGAGTCGACGGCCCGCAGCGCGTCACGCAGGGGCTCCTCCGCTCGCCGCGCGCCGGCCAGGTCGGCCGGTCGCACCGCGACCAGCGTGCGTTCGACCACCGCGCGCAGCACGGTCGTCGCGTCCCCGTCGGACTCCTCGGCGCCGAGCCTTGGCGCGGGCAACGTGCCCTCCTGACCCATCACGACGTCGGGCGCCGCCGGCCACGAACCGGGGCCAGCTCCTCGGACTCGATCTTCAACAACTCCCACTCGTTCGGTGACCGCCATCGGCCATGCCACCTCCGGTGTGCCGACATGATGTTCCTGTGTAACGGAAAACCATACTCCGTGACCCGTGTTACCGCAGCGTGGACGCGGCGTAACCGACGGTGCTCAGGAAGGGGACGGACGGGCGGCGCGCAGCGCGGCGACGGCCTCGGCGACCCGGTCGGCGGCCAGGAACTCCTCGAGCCGCACCGCGAGCGGGAGCCGCCAGTTCGGGTACTGGTCCACGGTGCCGGGCAGGTTCGGCTGCCTCGGGTCGCCGAGCGCGTCCTGCGGCGAGGTGAGCAGCAGCCGCGACGGCGCCCGCGCCAGCAACGCGTGCAGCGCGACGATCAGCTCCCGCTCGTCGGGGTCCGGCCCGACCAGTCCCTCGGCGGCGAGCAGGTCGACGATGCCGCGCAGCTCGGCCGCCGCGTCGGCCTCCTCCCGCTCGACCGGCCGGGTCAGCATGCCGAGCGACGCCCTGACCCTGACGTGCTCGCCGCGCAGGAAACCGGCGACCGTCGGCAGGTCGTGGGTGGAGATGCTGGCCATCGCGGACTCCGTCCACTGCTGCGGCGGCACCATCGGATGGCCGGCGACGTCGTAGTCGCGCTGGAACCACAGCACGGCCGAGCTGAGCATGCCCCGCTCGTGCAGCGTGGTGGTGACGGCGGGTTCGACCGTGCCGAGGTCCTCGCCGACGACCACGGCGCCCGCCCGGTGCGCCTCGAGCGCGAGGACGCCGAGCATCGCCTCGGCGTCGTACCGCACGTAGGTGCCCCGGCTCGGCGGCTCGCCCGGCGGGATCCACCACAGCCGCCACAGGCCGGCGACGTGGTCGATCCTGATGCCGTCGGCGTGGCCGAGCACCGCGCGCAGCACGTCGCGGAACGGGCCGTGCCCGGCGTCCGCGAGCCGGTCGGGCCGCCACGGCGGCAGGTTCCAGTCCTGGCCCTGCTGGCTGAACGCGTCCGGCGGCGCGCCGACCCGCACCCGCGAGGCGAACACGTCCTGCAACGCCCACGCGTCCGCGCCGCCGGGGTCGACGCCGACGGGCAGGTCGTGCACGATGCCGACCGCCATGCCGGCCGCCGCGCGCCTGGCCGCGCCGAGCTGGTCCGCGCACAGCCGCTGGAGCCAGGCGTGGAAGGCGACGGCCTGCGCCAGCTCGCGGCGGGCCGCCGCCACGGCGGGGCCTGCGGGATGGCGCAGCGCCTCAGGCCAGGTCCGCCAGTCCGGGCCGTGCCGGTCGGCGATGGCGCAGAAGGTGGCGAAGTCGCGCAGCGCCGGGTCCGCATCGACGTCGACAGCGCGCGGCCGGTCCGCCCACAGCGCCTCCAGCGCGGCTCGCTTGGCCAGCCACACGCCGTCGTGGTCGATCAGCTCGGTGTCGCCGGGCGGCCGGAGCGCCAGGACGCGCGACCTGGTCGCGGGATCGGCCTCGGCGAACGCGTCCGTGTCGGTGATCCGCAGGTACAGCGGGTTCGCGAAGCGGCGGCTTGCCGGCGAGTAGGGCGAGCGCTGCACCGGCGTGGTCGGCGCGATCGCCTGCACGGGGTTCACCAGCACCACACCGGCGCCGAGGTCGGACCGGGACCGCGCCGCGATCGTGGCGAGGTCGCCGAAGTCCCCCATCCCCCAGGACTCCCGCGAGCGCAGCGCATAGAGCTGGAGCATCCAGCCCCAGGCAGGCGCGGGCCGGGGCAGCCGGTCGGGCGCGACGATCAGCGCGACGTCCTGGTCGGCGGTGGTCAGCCGGTGCCAGCCGAGCGGCAGGTCGGCGGGCAGCAGGCCGGCCACGGCGCGCTCGGTGCCGTCCGCGCAGCGCACCACGGCGGGGCCGGGCAGCCGCGCCGGCCGTCCCGCCCTGGTCACCACCGTGCCGGGCAAGGCCCTTCGGTCACGGGTCGCGCCGAGTTCCCGCCGGACGTCGGCCGGGGTGCCGGCGTCGACGCCGAGCTGGGCGAGGACGGCGACCACCACCGCGCGGTCGACGTCGACCTCGAGCTGGTCGGCGCCCTCGTAGCTGGTGGCCACGCCGTGCCGCGCGGCGAGCTCCGCGAGCTGCTCGTCGACCCTGTCCACTGCCACAGGAGTTGCCTCTCTCGGTTCACCAAGCGGGCGTTGTCACATAGCAGGCGATTCACACAGCGGGAGGAGGGGCGGTCGAGCCGCGCTCGACCAGGGCCGCGCCCGCCGGGGTCGGCAGCTCGGGGGCGGCGGCGTCCTGGGTCTGGATGCGGGCCAGCAGCCGGTGCACGGCCCGCTCGCCCTGTTCGCGCGCGGCGCCCTCGACGGCGGTGAGTCCGACGGCCCTCGCGATGTCGTGGCCGTCCAGGCTGACGATCGACAGCTGCTCCGGCACGGCCCAGCCGTCGCGCCGCAGCCGCATGAACGCGCCGAGCGCGGCCTCTCCGCTCGACGCGATCAGGGCCGTCGGCCGGTCCTGTCCGTCGAACAGCGCGGCGACGGCCTCCTCGCCGCCGACCACGGTCGGTGAGCACCACACCAGCCACTCCGGGCGCGAGGCGAGCCCGGCGGAGCCGAGCAGCTCCTGATAGGTCTCGTCGAGGTCCTCGGCCGAGCTGCTCCACGCGGCCGTCGAGTCGGCCAGCACGAGCGCGATGTCCCGGTGGCCGAGGCCGACCAGGTGCCGGACCGCGAGGTCCAGCGAGCCGGGCAGGTCGGGCGAGTCGTCGGCCGCGCCCTCGCCGACCGTCACCACCGGCACCGGCAGCTCGCGCAGCAGCGCCGCCTCGTGCTCGCGCAGCCGCACCGACAGCACCAGGACGCCGTCGACGCGCCGGCTCAGCGGCAGCTCCTCGAAGAACCCGGCGCGGGCGGCCTCGTCGCCGACCACGTACAGCAGCACGTCGTAGCCGGAGGCCCGCAGCGCGCCCTCGGCGCCGGCCAGCACGTCGCCCCAGGTCCGCTGGCCCACGTCGGTGGTCAGCACGGCGACCGCGTACCGCCGCCCGCCCGCGAGGCTGGAGGCGTCCCTGGCGATGGCGTACCGCATCCGCCTGGCCACCTCGGTGACGTGCGCGCGGGTCGACGCGGAGACGCCCGGCTCGCCGCGCAGCGCCCTGGACACGGTCGCCGCCGACACCCCCGCGGCGCGCGCGACGTCGCCCATGCTGGTCAAGCCACACCTCCTCGCGGCGCCGTCACGGCCCACCTCCGACCCTATGTCACGGACCGTGCGAACGCGGGCAGGTGATCTTGGTGCCGGACCCGGCGAGTGGCGGGACGGGCCTGGCGCTTGCAGGATGAGCTGCCAGGAACCGGGACACACCGCCCGATGCGCCCAGTTACCCGACCCACCCAGTTGACGGGGAGTCGATGTCGCCGACCGCGATCCCGACGCTGCTGATCGCCTTCGCGCTGGTCGTGGCGGCGGGCCTTGGCGCGGCGCTGGTCTGGGACGCCGGCGGCGCGCGGTGGCGCACGGTGCTGGTCAGGGTCGTCGCGCTGCTGTTGTGCGAGGCGCTGGCGCTGGCCGCCGTCGGGCTGGTGGCCAACCGCGCGTACGGCATCTACCCGACCTGGCGGTCCATGGTCGCCGGCGCGGCCGACTCCTCGGTGACCACGCACACGGCAGGCGAGCTGGCCGGCTGGCTCGACGCGCGCGCCGCCGACGGCCAGCACGCCGGGCTGGTGTTCGACTGGCAGCCGCCGGGCGGCGGATGGGGGCTGCCGAGGCCGCCGAGGATCAGCGTCCCGCCGGAGTACTTCACCGATCGGGACGCCTGCCTGCCCGTCGCGGTCGTGCTGGCCGACCGCACGGCGACGGCGGGCCAGGGCGGCTGGAACGACGTCGGCGACGAGGCGGCGCGCGCGATCGCCAGGAACGGGGATCCCGCCGTGGTGGTGCTGCTGCGGCTGCCGGACCGGCCCGGCGCGGTGGATCGGCAGCTCGGCGTCGACCTGCCCGACGCGCTGCGGCGGGACCTGCGGGTCTGCGCGAACCGGTGGGCGGCCCTTGGCGTCGGGTCCGCCGCCGAGCCCGCCCTCGACCTGGTCGCCGCGCACGGCGACCAGTACGCCGCCGCCGCGGTGGTCGCCGGTCGCGACAACCCGACGAATCCCGTGCTGGCCAAGGCGAAGACGATCGCAGGGCTCGGCGCGCCGGTCGCCGTGGTCACCGGGTCGGGCGCCGCCGCCGACGGTCTCGGGGTGCCAAGGACGATCGTGGCGGCCCAGCCCAACGACCGGTTGCCGGCGGCGCTGCGGTGGGCGCAGGACCTCGCGCCGCCGCTGCTCGCTCCCTCGAAAGACGTTGCCAGGTAACCGGAAGGGACGGCCATGGGTCCGGCGAGCGAGGCCTTCCTGATCGTCACGGTCGCGGTGGCCGTCGCGGCGGTGGTGTTCGCGGCGTGGTCGTGGGACCGGTTCCGCCGGGCGCGGGTGCCCTGGCGGCTGCTGGTACTGCTGCTGTGCGTGGTCACGGCGGCGGCCGGCGCGCTGGCCGGGGTCAACCGGGAGCTGAGCGTGTACACCAGCTGGGCGCAGGTGTTCGGCGGGCAGGACACGGACGCCGACCAGGCAGCCGACCTGCCCACGGACGGCGGCAGCCAGCTCACCCAGTTCACCGCGAGCGGCAGCGGCGTCAGTCAGTCCGTCACCGTTTACCTGCCGCCCGGCTACGGCCGCTCGGCGTCGGCCGGGGTGCGGTACCCGATGATCCTGACCTTCGCGGGGTTTCCCGGCAGCCCGCAGACCTGGTTGACCGCCGTCGGCCTCCAGCAGCACCTCGATCGGGAGATCGCCGAGCGGCGGATGGCCCCGACGGTGGTCGTGCTGCCGGTGCAGAACGCCGCGCCGGACAAGGACAGCGAGTGCGTCGACGCGGTGGGCGGCGCGCGGTTCGACACCTACCTGAGCACGGACGTGCCGATTGAGGTGGCCAAGCGGTTCCGGGTGCGCGCGGACCGGCAGGGCCGGGGCATGCTCGGCTACTCAACCGGGGGCTTCTGCGCGGCGAACCTGCTGTTGCGCCACCCGGACCGGTTCGCCGCCGCCGCGTCGATCGCCGGCTACCTCTCCCCCATCACCGACAACGACACCGGGGACCTGTACCGGGGAGATCCCCAGGCGCGCAAGGAGAACGACCCGCTGTGGCGGATCGCGAACAAGCCCGTGCCGCCCGTCGCGCTCTACCTCGCCACCGCGCTGGACGACGCCGACCTGCCGGCGCAGATCCAGCAGTTCGCGCAGCGGTCGAAGCCGCCGCTGGAGCTGACCAGCCGCACGGTTCCGACGGGCGGCCACAGCGTGGCGGCCTGGCAGACGTTCGTGCCGCCCGCGCTGGACTGGCTGTCGGCGCGCCTGGCTGGCCCGGTGCGGAGCTAGAAAGCTGTCATACCGCTGGACCCCGGACATCAAGGGCTGACAACGCGCTACCGTGACCGCGACGTCCGCGCGGAGGGAACGCCCATGAAGCCAGGAGACCTGGTAGCCGACTTCACCCTGCCCGATCAGGACGGCGAGCCCCGCGCGCTGTCCGAGTTGTTGGCGAACGGGCCGATCGTGCTGTTCTTCTACCCGGCCGCGATGACCCCGGGCTGCACGGCGGAGAGCTGCCATTTTCGCGATCTGGGCACGGAGTTCGCCGCCGTCGGCGCGCAGCGGGTCGGCATCAGCGCCGATCCGGTGAGCAAGCAGCGGCAGTTCGCCGACGCGAACTCGTTCGACTATCCGCTGCTGTCCGACGAGGACGGCGCGGTCGCCGACCAGTTCGGGGTGAAGCGCCGGTTCGGCCCGCTGCCGGTGAAGCGGCACACCTTCGTCATCGACACCGACCACACGGTCATCGAGGTGGTGCGCAACGAGTTCCGGATGGCCGTGCACGCCGACCGCGCGCTCGAGGCGCTACGCGGACGGGCCAACTCCTAGGCCAGCCAACACGAAGTCGGCGATCTCGTTGCCGAGCCGGTCAGGACTCTTCGGCCCGTCCGGCCGGTACCAGGTCGGCAGCTGGTTGACCACGCCGAGCGCGATCAGCACCACGGTCTCCGCCGACACCGTCGGGGAGAACCGGCCGGTCGCCTGCGCCTGCTCGACCACCGAGCGGAAGGTCTCGTGGTAGCGCCGGCGTTCCGCGCGGAAGGCCGTCATGCACTCGGCGTCGAGCTTCTGCATCTCGCGGACGAACACGGCCGTCTCGTCGACCCTGGCTGCGGTCGTCTCGACGAGGTTGACCAGGATGGCGCGCACGGTGTCGGCCGGGTCGGCGTGCTCGGCGATGATCCGGTCGAGGTCGGCCATCTGGATGCTGATCAGCGACCGGTAGATCTCGTAGAGCAGGTCTTCCTTGGCCGTGTAGTAGTGGTACAGCGCGCCCTTGGTCACCTCGGCGGCCGTCACGATCTCCTGCACGGTGGTGCCGTCGAAACCCTTGGCGGCGAACAACTTCACGGCGGCGCGCACGATGCGTTCCCGCACCGGGCTGAGTTCGTCGGCCGCCGTCGGTGTCGCCATCGTCAGGCCCTTGGGGCGAGCGCCCGCGCCAGGTCGAACTGGTCGGCTCCGGTGGGCAGCAGCGCGATGATCGGGGTGTCCAGGCCGTTCTCGACGTAGCGGGCGATGTGCTCGCGGCACTGCGCGACGCTGCCGTGCACGACCAACTCGTCGACGACCGCGTCGGGCACGGCCTTGTTGGCGGCCTTGCGGTCGCCCGCGGCCCACGCCTCGTGCATCGGGCGCAGCGCGTCGCCCCGGCCGAGCCAGTCGTGAAAAGCGGCGTAGGCGGGCACGGTGAGGTAGCTGCTGATCAGCATGCGGCCGAGCGCGCGGGCCGCGTCGGCGTCCTCGGTCGGGCAGACGAAGATGCGGGCGGCCAGTTCGGTGTCCTGGCCGAGCGCGGCCCGCACGGTCGGCACGTCGGTGGCGGCCAGCCAGTTGGTGATCGCGCCGTCGGCCTCCTGCGCGGCCAGGCGCAGCATGCCGGGGCGCAGCGCGGCCAGCATGATCGGCGGCGGCTGCTCTGGGGCGTGTTCGAGGCGGAAGCCGCGGACGGTGAAGGTCTCGTAGCGCTCGTCGACCTTGTCGCCGGCCAGTGCCCGGCGCAGGAACCGCAGGGTGTCGCGGGTGCGCGCGAACGGGTCGGCGAACGTGCCGCCGTTCCAGCGTTCGACGATGACCGGCGAGGACGCACCGATGCCGAGCACGAACCGGCCGGGGGCCAGGTCGGCGATGGTGGCCGCGCTCATGGCCAGCAGCCCGGGTCCCCTGGTGTAGACGGGGACGATGGCCGTGCCGAGCCGCAGCTCCGGCGACCACTCGGCGGCCAGCGCCAGCGGGGTGAACGCGTCGGTGCCCGCGGTCTCCGCCGTCCAGACGTCGGTGTAGCCCAGCCCGGCGAGCTCCGCGACCAGCGTGCGGTGCGCCGCCAGGGGTACTCCGGTCAGCGGCAGGGTGATGCCCCAGCGACCCACAGTTGCCTCCTCCGCGTCACGATCGGCGTCGACAGCCTACCCGATACCGACCAGTCGGTATGGCCAGCGGAGGGCGGGCCCGGCGGTCGCGCGACCCGTCCGGATTCGTCCGGGGTCGTCCGAGGGCGTTGCCCGGTACAGGCCCGCCGATGATCCTTTTCGAACCGGCCAACCGATCAACTGGTTGCGCCGGTCGACCGAAGAGGAGCGAACCATGACAATGCGCATCGTGACGAAGGCGGCGGTTGCGACCGCGCTGGCCGCCACCGCACTCCTGGGGGGCCTGACCGTGGGCACGGCGGACGCCGCGACGGCGGTGCAGTCGACCAAGGTCGTCGCGCCCGCCATGACCGACTGCCACACGGTCCACCTGTGCTGGGACATCAACTGAGCCGCGCAACGTAGAACGCCCCCGGCATCGCACGCTGATGCCGGGGGCGTTCGTTCGTGCCTGGAGTCTCAGGAGATGGCCACGCCACGCTCGGCGAGCCACGGCAGCGGGTCGATCTTCTCCGCCGCCGAGCCGTGCAGCCAGACCTCGAAGTGCAGGTGCGGGCCGGTCGACTCGCCCCGGTTGCCCAGGGTTGCGATCTCCTGGCCCGCGCGGACCTGCTGCCCCTGCTGCACGAGCGTCTCGTTCACGTGCCCGTAGACGGTGATGGTGCCGTCGTTGTGCTGCACCCGGACCCACAGGCCGAACCCGCTGGCCGGGCCCGCCTCGACAACCACGCCGTCGGCCACCGAGACGATCGGCGTGCCGATCGCGTTGGCCAGGTCGATCCCGTAGTGCATCGAGCCCCAACGCGAGCCGAAGCCCGAGGTGAAGGTGCCCTCGGTCGGCTTGACCACCTTCGCGCGGGCGGCCAGTTCGGCAGCAGCCTTGTCGGCAGCCGCCTTGTCGGCAGCGGTCTTGTCGGCGGCAGCCTTCTCCTCGGCGGCCTTGGCCAGCGAGTCGGCCGTCAGCTGCGCGGCCTTGGCCAGCTTGCCGGCCTCGGCGGCGGGGTCGGCGGGCCTGGTGGTGACGATCGGCTGCGGCGCCGCGCTCGTCGCATCGCGGTGCGGCGCGAACACGGCGGCGAGGTCCACGCCGTTGGCGAGCGGGGACACGCCGACCTCCACCACGCCTGGCGCGGTGTGCAGCGCCGCCGTGCCGACGATCGCCCCGGCCGCGACGGCCGCGACGGCGATCCGGCCGACGGTGGACACGCGCCCGCCGGGGAGTCGGTGCGTGCCCCTGGCGCGCTTCGACGCCTGGGTTGGGGTGAACGCGGTGCGACCGCGCGTCGTCCTGTGCCGAGCCAAGGTGTTCCTCTCCGCTTTTCCGACCCGTGACCGAGTCGTAATGTGCGGCGGGGAACGTAACCCGAGGTAATCGAAATCGACAACTCTGAGTGATCAAACTGGGCGATTCGGTGACAGATGCCACTGATCGACACACTCAGTCACCAATGTTTGCGCCGTTCGAGCGATCGACCGCCGGACGCGGCCGGCTAGACCCGCGATCGCGGCGTGCCCCGGCCGGCGGCAACCGGCCGGAGCACGCCACGCGCTCGTCAGCCCAGCCGGGCCTCGATCGCCTCGATGATGCGTGGCCGCAGCTCGGCGGCCCTGATGACGGCGTCGACCGAGCCGACCTCGACCGCGCGCTGGATGTTGTGCACGCGGTCGAACTCGGTGGCCACCTCGCCGAGCTTCTCCGCCCGCACCGACGAGCGGACCTCGTCCAGCTCGGCGGTCAGCACGGCGCGGTCCGCGCCGGACGCCGCCGCGACGCGGGCCTCGACCTCGCGGACCCTTGGATCGTTCGCCGTGCGCGCGTTGACGTCCCCGGAGAACACCACCGCGGCGGCAGGCGCTCCGCCGAGCACCGAGGCGAACGAGCCCTCCAGCGCCAGCACCGTCATGCTCGGGTTGAGCGCCTTCGAGAACACCACGAACGCGCCGCCGTGGTAGCGCGAGATCACGCAGAACACGATCGGGCCGCGGAAGTTGACGATCGCGCGGCCGATCTCCGCGCCGTACTCCAGCTGGAGCTTGCGCATCGACTCCGGCGAGCCGTCGAAGCCGGACAGGTTCGCCAGCACCACCAGCGGCCGGTTCCCGCTGGCCGCGTTGATCGCCCGCGCGGCCTTCTTCGACGAGCTCGGGAACAGCGTGCCTGCGGTGTAGGTGTCCGGCCCGTCGGTCGGCGGGAAACCGCGGCGCGGCACCGCGCGCGACTCGATGCCGAGCAGGCACACCGGCAGGCCGCCGAGGTGCACGTCCTGCACGGCGGCGGTGTCCGCGTCGGCCATGCCGGCCCAGCGTTCCAGCACCGGGTGGTCCTGGTCGGCGACGGCGCGCATCACGGTCCGGATGTCGAAGGGCTTCTTGCGGTCGGGGTTGGCCTCGGCGGAGAAGATCTCGCCGACCGTGGCGAAGTCGCTGTCCGCCACCGCGTGCGGGAAGGTCGAGATGTCCCGGTCGAACGGGTCGGTCGTGGTGGCGCGGCGCGGGCGCTGCTCACCGGGCACGACGTAGCTGTGGTCGTAGTGCGCCATCAGCACGTCCCGCGCCGAGGCGAGGTCGGGCGCCCAGTACTGCGCCTGGCCGTTCGGGCCCATCACCCGGTCGTAGCCGCCGATGCCGAAGTTGTCCTCGGCCGACACGCCACCGGAGAAGTCGAGCGACTGCTTGCCGGTCAGCACCATCGCCGAGTCCGGCGTCATCACCAGGATGCCCTTGGTGTGCATGAGCATCGTGGCCTCGGCGTTCCAGTACGGCTGCGCGCCGACGTTGATGCCGGCCACCACGATGTTGATCTCGCCGCCGTCCTGGGTGAACTCGACGATCCGCTTGAGCGCGGCGGCGACCCAGTCCATGTTCTCGGTGCCGGACTCCATCGAGATCCTGGCCCCCGCCGACAGCGCATACCACTCCAGCGGCACGTCCATCCGCTCGGCGAGGTCGAGCGCGGCGACCACCCGGCGGCACTCCGGCTCCGACAGCGCGCCGAGCGCCTTCGTCGGGTCGCCGAGCAGCACGACCCGCGTGACGCCCTCGGGGTGCCGCGCGGTCTGCGTGGTGGCGACACCGGCGACGATCGCCGCGCTGTTGCGGCCCTTCGGCCGGTCGACCGGCACCAGGACACCGGCGTCGTCGAGGTCGTGTTCGGTGAACGCGCCGAGCAGGCCGGTCAGCTCGTACGGGTAGACCGTGTTGCGGCTGCTCGCGCGCAGCACCTTCTGCCGGTAGCCGTCGAGCGGCTCGACCGGCTCGTCCGAGGGCTCGCCGACGGTCAGCTCGGTGCCGCCCGAGGCGTCGAAGGTGATGCGCACGGAGATCTTGACCAGCGCGCCCGTCTCCTGGTCACGCCGCCTGGCGATGAAGAGGATCTCCTCAAGCCCGGCGCCCGCGGTGGTCGGCAGCACGCGCGCGGCGATCGTCTCCAGCTCGGCGCGGGTGATCACGCTCGGCGGCCAGACGTAGACCACGATCCGGTTGGTCGGGAAGCGGTTCTTCGCCGGCCGCAGCGACTGGGCCCGGCGGATCGAGTCGAGGCAGGTGGCGATGGTGTCCTCGGCGGTCGGCAGCGCGATCAGCCTGCCGTCGTGCTCCCGCAGCTCGGTCAGGTCGCGGACCTGCGCGAACGCGACGAGCCGGTCGTCGGACGGGTTCTCCCGCGCGACGCACTGGAAGAGGTAGACCTCCTCGTCCGAGGACGGCAGCCGGGTGAGGTCGAACTTCCGCAGCCGCTCCAGCTGCATCCGCTGCGCGATGTAGGGGTGCAGGCCGCGGATCAGCCGTTCCTCGCTCATCCCGGCGTCCGTCGGGCGGAAGGTGAAGTGGTGGTGCATCACCGCGCCGCCGCTGCCGGCGACGGTGGTGGTGAGCCTGCGGACCTGGCTCGGCAGCGGGTGCGCGCTGACGACCTCGTGCAGCGCGGCGGCCATCGCGTCGGAGCCCTCCGGCTGCTTCTCCCACGCGAGGTAGATGTCGGCGTCGACGTCGTCCTCGGCCGCGCCAGCGACCTCGGCCAGCCCGCGCAGCGCGTCGCCGAGCGCGTCGAAGCCGACCGCGGTGGACACCAGCCGGGAGCCCGCGCGCTCGGCGACCACGAACGTGCAGCCGGCCGCGTCGCTGGTGCGGACGTTGACCAGGCCCTTGTTGCCGTAGTACCGCCTGGTCAGCACCTCGAGCATCGGCGCGTGGTCCAGGCCGTCGCGGCCAAGCCGCTGGCCGAGCAGCCGCACCAGCGGCTCGGTGCTGCCGACCATCGCGGCGATCCGCTCGGCGCGGTCCGGCGCGGCCGGGTTCGCGTCGAGGTGGCGCAGGTCCTTGCGGACGTCGGCGTAGACGCGGGCGCGGTTGCGGCGCAGCAGCGGCTGCCCGAACCAGGCGAACACCACGCCGCGGGCGAGGTCGGACACCACGGGGAACCGCACCTGCGTCGCGGCGACCAGTCGTTCCAGCGCGAGCCCGGCAGGCTCCCGCAGCGCCTCGCTCGGCGGGGCCTCGCGCAGCCACTCGCGCAGCAGCGTGATGACGACGGTCGTGTCGGCGGCCGCGCGCTGCTGCGCCAGGAAGATCCGGAACACCGCCTCCTCAAGCTCGGGCGTGCGCTCCAGCTCGGTGACGCCGTAGTGCCCGAGCGCCTTCGCCAGCCTGCCCTGGAAGGTCTCCGAGAGCCCGGCGCGGTCGACGTCGAGGCTCCGCAGGTAGGTGTAGAAGTACTCGCGGGCGCTGTGCACGTGGCTGTCGTCGGCCTCCTCGCCCGCCTGCTTGTTGCGGCTCAGCTCGGACAGGTCGGCGAACACCGAGAGCAGGTCGACCTCGGCGGCGAGCGGACGCTGACCCGCGTCGGCCAGCTCCCTGCGCGCGGCGAGGTAGTCGGCGAGCACCCTGCCCTCGTCGTGCGGGTCGACGTCGAACCCGAGCAACAGGCTGCGCAGGTCCTGGAGCCCCCGCGCGGTCCTTTCCCGCGCGGGAACGCCCGCCGTCTGGGCCGGCAGGTCGAGCTCGACGGCCTCGACGGCCTCCTGGGCGGTGTCGTCGCCGTCGTCGGCGAGCGGTTCCAGCCGCAGCAGCGGCGCGCCCGTCTCGACCTGGCTGCCGACCGACACCGCGCACTCCTTGAGCCGCGCGCGGAACGGCGCTCGCAGCACCGTCTCCATCTTCATGCTCTCCAGCACCAGCAGCGGCGCGCCCGCCTCGACCTCGGCGCCGACGGCCAGCGGCGTCGCGACGACCAGCGCGGGCGCCGGGGAGCGCACCACGCCGCCCTCGTCGCGGCTGACGCGGTGCGTGACGCCGTCGACCTCGACCAGGTGGATCGGCCCGTGCGTGTCGGTGACCAGGCGGAACCGGGTGCCGTTGACGGTGATCTGGCCGGTGTGCCGGTCGAACCTGTCCAGGTCGACGTCCGCGGTGTGCGCCTCGGAGCCTGCGCCGGTGTCGATGCCGACGCGGAACCGGTGCGCGCCGACGCGCGCGACCCTGACGCGGTAGCCGGCGCCGCGCAGCTTCAGGTCCAGCGGCCGCCCGCTCTCGTGCTGCACCTGCGGGCGCCCGCCGAACGCGGTCGAGAGCAGTCGATGCCGCTCGACGCGTTCCTCCTCCTCATACGCCTCGATGGCGGCGGCGGCCAGCGCCACCGCGGAGTGCCGGTGCGAGACGAGCCTGCCCTCGCCCCTGACGCGGTCGATCCAGCCGGTGTCCGCGCTGGCGTCGATCACCTCGGGCTGGTCGAGCAGGTCGAGCACGAAGCTCTTGTTCGTCGCGCCGCCCTCGATGATCACGGTGGTCTGGGCCATCGCCCTGCGCAGCCTGCCGAGCGCCTCGTCGCGGTCGCGGCCGTAGGCGATGATCTTCGCGATCATCGAGTCGAAGTCGGCGGGGATCGTGTCGCCCTCGCTGACCCCGGTGTCGACGCGGATGCCCGGCCCGGCCGGCAGGTCAAGGCGCGCGATCCGGCCGGGCGACGGGGCGAAGTCGCGGTCGGGGTCCTCGGCGTTGAGCCGCGCCTCGATGGCGTGCCCGCGCTCGGCGGGCTGCTCGCCGGTCAGCCTGCCGCCGGAGGCGACGTGCAGCTGGAGCTTGACCAGGTCGACGCCGGTGGTCGACTCGGTGATCGGGTGCTCCACCTGGAGCCGGGTGTTGACCTCAAGGAACGCGAACAGCTTGTCGCCGGGGTGGTACAGGAACTCGACGGTCGCCGCGCCGGAGTAGCCGACCGCGACCGCGAGCCGCTCGGCGGAGGTCTTCAGCTCCGCGGTCTGCGCGGGGCTGAGCACCGGCGAGGCCGACTCCTCGATCACCTTCTGGTTGCGCCGCTGCACCGAGCAGTCGCGGACGCCGAGCGCCCACGCGGTGCCCCTGCCGTCGGCGATCACCTGGACCTCGACGTGCCGCGCGCCGGTGACCAACCGCTCCAGGAACACCACACCGCTGCCGAAGGCCCGCGCGGCCTCCTGGCTGGTCCGCTCGTAGGCGTCGACCAGCTCGGCCTCGTTGTTGATGACGCGGATGCCGCGCCCGCCGCCGCCCGCGGTCGCCTTGAGCATCAGCGGGTAGCCGATCTCGCCCGCCGCGCGGACCGCCGCGTCGAGGTCGTCGACCGCGCCTCGGCTCCACGGCGCCACCGGCACGCCGACCTCCTCGGCGATCAGCTTCGCGCCGATCTTGTCGCCGAGCTTGCGCATCGCCTCGGCGCTCGGGCCGACGAACGTGACGCCGACCTTCTCGCACAGCTCGGCGAACGCCGGGTCCTCCGCGACGAAGCCCCAGCCGACCCACGCCGCGTCGGCGCCGGTCTCGACCAGCGCGCGCTCCAGCACGGCGAGGTCGAGGTACGGGCGGGCGGAGGCCCTGCCGAGGTCGTAGGCGAGGTCGGCCTCGCGCACGAAGGTCGCGGTCCGATCGACGTCGGTGTACAGCGCGACCGTCTCGATCGGTGTCCCGGTCTCCGCGGCGAGGTCCCGGACGGCGTGGATGAGCCGCATCGCGGCCTCACCTCGGTTGACGATGGCGACACGACTGAACACCGAAGCGAGCCTTTCTTGTAGCCGACACACAAGGAGGAGCCCTCTCCCCGGCTCCTCTGCGGGGTCCAGACTTCCGTCTACCGGCTGGTAGGGGAATGTCGAAAGCAGTGCATGTCAGATGGCCCCAGTTTGTAGACAGGGACCAAAAGCACCCAACCACCAGCGGCTGACCAGCATATCCCGGCGCGATCACCGGGACGTGACGGGCGGCGGTTGCGGTGTGACATGCGCGATACCCGGATGGCGGTGCCGTTGCGGGGCGCGGGCGCGTCGCCGCGCCGGGGTGCCGGCGGCGGCTCGCTGGGGGCCGGACGCGCGATCGCCCCGCCGGGGTCTCCGGCGGGGCGATCGGCGCGCGCGAACCAGCGGACCAGCGGTCCGGCCAGGCCGACCACTGGTGGTCGGCGAGCAGTTCCTGAACTGTGGCAAGCAGTTCGGGCGGCAGCAGCCCGAGCCTGCTCCGATCGAGCTCCACCTGGCCCGCGACACTGGTGGCGTACGCGAGGAACCCGTGCAGCAGCTTCTTCTGGCCGTTGTCGAGGCCTGCCGCGCACACCGCGACCTCGGCCACGTCCTCCAGCGGGTACTCGCCGTTGGCGTAGTCCCGGTTCGCGTGGTCCGCGCCGGCCTTCGCGACGGCGGCGCTGGCGCTCTTTCGTAGGGCCTCCGGAGTCGGGTAGGACTTCCCGTCGAGACTCAGCCCGGCGACCGAGAGGTCCTCGGCCGGGGTCACGCCGCCCAGATGGGCGACTCCGACGCGACCAGGGCGCTCCTTGACCCCGGCCGACTCCTAGGAGTACCGGGGATCGGCCGGGGGCAGCTGCTGGACCGGCAGGCCCTGGTGGATCACCTTCATGGCGTCGAACCAGGTCGGCGCGGCCACGTGGCCACCGGTCACGCCGCCCTGGCTGCGGTTCCCGCACAGCCGCAGCGGCCCAGGGCAGATGGTCTGCGGGTTGCCGCCGTCGCTGAAGGTCATCACCGCGCCCGCGTACTGCGGGGTCGCCGCCATGAACGCCACCGACTGGCTGGTCTCCGTGGTGCCGGTCTTGCCGAGGATCGGCCGGTCCCAGCCGGCCGCTCCCGCCGCGCCGGACGAGGTGCCGCCCGGCTTGTCGTCCTTGCTCATGCCCTGCACGAGGGTGTTGGCCAGCTCGGTCGGCACGACCTGCTCGCAGGCCGGCTCGTTGAGCTGCACCGGCCGGTTGTCGCGGTCGAGCACCTGCACGACCGGCGTCGGCGGGCACCACTTCCCGCCGCTCATCAGGGTGGCGGCCACGTTGGCCAGTTCCAGGACGCTCGTGGCGTCGGGGCCGAGCGTGAACGATCCGCTGTTGTCCCGCTTGAACCGCTCGCCGAGCGGGGTGTCCTGGCCGGGTGCCTTGTACTGGGTGGTCTCCCGCATGCCCAGCTTGGCGGCCATGTCCACCGCCGCCCGCACGCCGACCTTCTCCTCCAGCTTGATGAACGCGGTGTTGGGCGACTGGGCCAGCGCGTCCTGCATGGTCATCTTGTCGGGGTAGTGGCCGAAGTTCGTCACCTTGTAGGGCCTGGTGCCGTTCTTGAACACCGACGACACGTGCTCCTGCGGGTTGTCCAGCTGCTGGAGGATGCCCGACGCGTGCTGTTCGAGGGCCGCCGCCGACGTGAAGACCTTGTAGATAGAGCCGGCGCCGAAGTTGGTCACCATGCTGGGCAGCTCCCAGGCGCTCTGCCCCGCCTCGTTGCCGAACTCCTTGTTCGCGGCCAACGCGATCACCTTGTGCCGCTCGCCGCCCGGCTGCACGACGGCCATGGCGTTGGCGATGCCCTCCGCGGTATCCGGGGGCGCCTGCCGCGCGGCGGCCTGGTGCGCGGCGTCGTTCGCCCTGCGGTCCAGCGTGGTCTTGATGGTCAGGCCGCCGCGCATGATCCTGTCCTTGGGCAGCCCGGACTTCTGTAGGTAGTCGAACAGGTAGCTACAGAAGTAGCCGTCGACCGGCAGGTTGCCAGCGCCGATGCAGCCGCTCTGCGGGCGGGTGACCTTGTCGGTGACGCCGAGGTCGCTCTCCTTGTACCGGTTGGCGTCCTGCTCGGCCTTGGCCTTGTCCTCGCCGAACGCGCCGTTGGCCTGCATCGTGTCGATCAGCGTGTTGCGGCGCTTCTTGGCCTCGTCGCGCGACTCGCCGGGATCGAGCAGGATCGGCTTGTTGGCCAGCGCCACCAGCAGCGCGGCCTGCGGCACGGTCAGCTTGTCTGGCGTGGTGTTGAAGTAGGTGCGCGCCGCCGCGCCGACACCGAAAATCGAGTTCCCGAACGGCACGATGTTCAGGTAGCTGGTCAGGATCTGATCCTTGGCCCGCCGCTTGTCGCCGCCGGCCTCCTGGGTCAGCCGCTGCTCAAGGTCCAGCGCGATCCTGGCCTCCTTGAGCTTGCGGCCGGGCGTCTGCTTGGTCGCCTTCTTGAACGACTCGCGGTCGCCGTTGCCGATGGCGTACACGAGGTAGTTCTTGATGTACTGCTGGGTCAGCGTCGACGCGCCCTGCGTCATCCCGTCGCCGGAGCTGCCCTTCACCAGCGCGCGGCCGATGCCCTTGGGGTCGACGCCGTTGTGCTCGTAGAACCGCTTGTCCTCGACGGACACCAGCGCGACCTTCATGGCCTTGCTGATCTGTTCGGACGGCGTGGGAAGCCGGTACTGGTCGTAGAAGTACGCGATCGGCGTGCCCGCGTTGTCCAGGACGGTCGTCATCAGCGGCAGGTCGGCCTTGGCCAGCTCCCCCGAGGTCTGCTCGACCAGGTCGCTCGCGCGGTTGGTGGCCAGCCCGAGCCCGCCGACCAGCGGCAGGAGCAACGCGGCGACCAGCACCCCCGCGGTAAGAACCAGACCGACCAGCTTGACCGTCGCAACTGGACGTCGTCCCACACGCACGGAAGCGCAACCCCCTCACCCGCGGGCCGCCCCTGCGACGACCCGCCCCTGTAGGTAAGTCGCGCGAGCGGGGTTGAAGGTTGCCTCAAAACGGAAGAAAAGTTTTATCAGTCCATCACGGACACGCGTGCGCCCCGCCGGCCGAGGCCTGCGGGGCGCACGTGCAACACGAAGTCCCTAGCGGTACTTGGGGTCCGCAGGCGGAAGCTGCTCGACCGGCAGGTTCTGGTGGATGACCTTCATGGCGTTGAACCAGGTCGGCGCGGCGGCCGTGCCACCGTAGATACCGCCGATCCCGTTGGCGCTGTTGCCACACAGGTACAGCGGACGGCCGTTGCCACCGCAGATGTTCTCCGGGTTCGGGCTGTCGCTGAGAATCATCACCGCGCCGGCGTACTGCGGGGTGGCCCCCATGAACGCCGTCGACTTGCTCGTCTCGGTGGTACCGGTCTTGCCGAGGATCGGCCGGTCCCAGCTGCTGTTGCGGGCCGCGCCTGCCGAGGTGCCGGTGCCCTTGTCGTCCTGGCTCATGCCCTGCACGAGGCTGTAGGCGAGTTCCTTCGGCACGACCTGTTCGCAGGCAGGCTCCTTGAGCTGCACCGGCTGGCCGTTGCGGTCAAGCACCTGCTCAACCGGCGTCGGCGGGCACCACTTGCCGCCGCTCATCAGCGTGGCCGACACGTTGGCCAGCTCCAGGACGCTCGTCGCGCCGGCGCCGAGGGTGAACGACCCCCGGTTCTCGTTCTTGGTGGCGTCGCCGAGAGACGGGCCGTTGGACTTGTCGGCCTTGAGCGGGTCGCCATCGTCGTTGACGCCCTGCATCGTCTCGCGCATGCCGAGCTTGTAGGCCATGTCGACCACCGGGGCGACGCTGCCGATCTGGTCCTCCAGCCCGAGGAAGCCGGTGTTGGGCGAGGTGGCCAGCGCCTGTGTGAGGGTCATCTCCTCGCCGTAGGTGCCGGCGTTCTTCACGCAGTAGGGCTTGCGGCCGTCCTTGAACACCGTCGAGCAGTAGTTGCCCGGCGTCTTGATCGTCTTGTCGATCCCGGTGAGGCCCCGCTCCATCGCGGCGGCCGCGGTGAAGACCTTGTAGATCGAGCCCGCGCCGAACTTGGTGACCTCGCTGGGCAACGGATACGCGGTCTGGCCCGCGTTGAGGTCGTTGCCGAAGTCCCGGCTGGACACCAGCGCGCGCACCTTGTGGCTGTCCTGGCCCGGTTGCACGACCGACATGACGTTCGCGATGCCGTCGGTGGTCTTGGGCACCTGCTGCTCGGCCGCCTGCTTGGCCGCCCTCGTCGCGGCCTGGTCCAGCGTGGTCTTGATCGTGTAGCCGCCGGTCTTGAGCTGGTCGAGGGACAGGCCAGCCTTGGCGAGATAGTCGATCAGGTACGAGCAGAAGAACCCGTTGGCCGGGCCGTCGCCCTCGGAGATGACGCAGCCGTTGGACACCGTGTTCAGCGGCGACACCACGCCGAGCGGCGCGGCCTTGTACTCGGTCGCGGCCTTCTCCGCCGCGGCCTTGTCCGGGCCGAGCGCCCCGGTGTCGCGCATCCGGTCGATCACGATGTTGCGGCGCTTGAGGGCGTCGTCGGGCGCCGTGCCTGGGTTGAGCGTGCTCGGCGCGTTGACGACCGCGGCCAGCAGCGCGGCCTGCGGCACGGTGAGCTGGTCCGGCGTGGTGTTGAAGTAGGTGCGGGCCGCCGCGCCGATGCCGAAGGTCCGGTTGCCGTACGGCACGACGTTCAGGTAGTCGGTGAGGATCACCTCCTTGGCGTCCTTGCCCTCGGCCCTGAGCCGCTGTTCGAGCTGGAGCGCGATGCGGGCTTCCTTGAGCTTGCGGGCCACGGTCTGCTCGGTGGCCTTCTCGTAGGCGTCCTTGTCGCCCTTGCCGAGCACGAACGCCAGGTAGTTCTTGACGTACTGCTGGTCGAGCGTGGACGCACCCTGAGTGTCCCCGCCGGAGCCCGCCTTGGCCGCCGCGCGCAGGATGCCCTGCCAGTCGACGCCGTTGTGCTCGTAGAACCGCCGGTCCTCGATGGCCACGATCGCGGCCTTCATGGACTTGGCGATCTGGTCCGAGGGCGTCGGTATCCGATACTGGTTGAACAGGTAGGCGATCGCGTTGCCGTCCTTGTCCTGAACGGTCGTGACCAGCGGCAACTCACCCTTGGCTAGATCGCCGGACGTCTGGTCCACCGTGTCGGCGGCCCGGTTCGACACCAGGCCGATGCTCCCGACGACGGGAAACAGCACGGCGGCGACTAGCACGCCCGCCGTGAGACAGAGTCCAATGAGCTTGACCAGCCCCGCTGACCGCCTGGCCACCACGGATCGCAACTCCTTCAGGTAGGGATGTGCGCGCTGCCTCCGAGCACGACACCAGATAAGGCGCTCGGGACCGTCGTCAGGTTGCTCGCGAACCGAGCGGAAACGACATCCGGTCCCCCGAAGGTCGTTCCCGAACTTACTCCGCCCCCTGCATCGACCAGGTGAAGCCTCCCCGGAGCCCGGCACGTGACACGCCCCACTACCACCGTTCACAGTGCGCCATCACGGACCATCACGCCATGCGACGCAAGCCGATCGTGGCGCTCGCCCTGCGCACCGCCACGCCGGCGTGGCCAGGCAGCAGGTCGTCGAGGAAGCCGTAGCCGCGCAGGTCGCCGTCGGCCCGGCGGGCCATCGTCCGCCACCACGCGGCGATGTCGCCCCAGCCCGGCGCGGACAGCGAGCCGCCGAAGTGCTGCACGGACAGCGCCGCGCACAGGTTCGCGAAGCGCACGCGGTGTTCGAGGGGCCAGCCGGCCAGCGTGCCCATCACGAAGCCGGCGCCGAACACATCGCCGGCGCCGGTCGGGTCGAGCGAGGCGATGTTCAGGCCGGGCACGTCGACCACCTCGCCGGTGGCCGAGTCGACGGCGACCGCGCCGCAGCCCGCCCTGGTCACCACGACCACCGGCACGTGCTCGGCCAGCGCCCTCGCGGCGGCCTCCGGCGTGTCCGTCCTGCTGTAGTGCATCGCCTCGACGGCGTTGGGCAGGAACACGTCGAAGCCGGCCAGCCTGCGCAGCAGCGCGGGCTCCCACACCCCGGTGTGGTCCCAGCCGATGTCGGCGAACAGCAGCGCGCCCTGTTGCTTCGCGGTGCACACCCACTGCTCGTCCTCGGGCTGCACGTGCACGAAGCACGCCCTGGTGCGCGGCGGCGACACCAGCAGCTCGTCCGCGGTGACCGGGGCGCGGTGGCCGTGCGTGACCATGCTGCGGTCCCGGTTCATCGCCATCGAGACGGTGACCGGCGAGTGCCAGCCGTAGAACCGGCGGCAGTAGGACAGGTCGACGCCCTCCTGGTCGGCCAGCACGTCCCAGCAGAAGTCGCCGTAGGCGTCCTCGCCGAACGCGGCGGCCAGCGCGGTGCGCAGTTGCAGCCTGCGCAGCGCGACGGCGAGGTTGGCGATGCCGCCGGGGCAGGAGCCGAGCCCCTCGGCCCACACCTCGGTGCCCGCGGCCGGCGGATGGGGCAACCCGGTGAAGATGATGTCCAGGAAGACCGTGCCGGACAGCAGCACGTCGAAGATCTCCGCCTCGGCCGGCTCGGCCGCCTGACCACTCGTCATCGGATAACGATGTCACCTTCGACCAAGATCGGCGGGATGGATCCACCTGGCAGTACGGTTTTGTTCCGTGAAACTGGTGCTGCTTGGCGGAGGCGGATTCCGGGTGCCCCTGGTGCACGGGAGCCTGCTGGCCGACCCCGACCGGTTGGTCGACGAACTCGTGCTGCACGACGTGGACACCGCGCGGCTGGCCGCGATCGAGGCGGTCCTCGACCAGCAGGCCAGGGACGCGGCGTGGCGGCCGAGGCTGCGGGTCAGCACCGATCTGGACACCGCGCTGGACGGCGCGGACGTGGTGTTCTCCGCGATCAGGGTCGGCGGGCTGGCCGGCAGGACCGTGGACGAGCGGGTCGCGCTGGCCGAGGGACTGCTCGGGCAGGAGACCGTCGGCGTCGGCGGGATCGCCTACACGCTGCGGACCGTGCCCGTCGCCGTCGACCTGGCGCACCGGGTGGCGCGGCGCGCGCCGGACGCGTGGCTGATCAACTTCACCAACCCGGCAGGCGCGGTGACCGAGGCGATGTCCTCGGTGCTCGGCGACCGGGTGATCGGCATCTGCGACTCCCCCGTCGGCCTGTGCCGCCGGGTCGCCGCGACGCTCGGCCTCGACGCGGACCGCGCGTGGTTCGACTACGTCGGGCTCAACCACCTCGGCTGGCTGCGGGCCGTGCTCGCCGACGGCCGCGACCGGCTGCCCGAGCTGCTGGCCGACGACGCGGCGCTCGGGTCGTTCGAGGAGGGGCGGCTGTTCGCGCCGGAGTGGCTGCGGGCGCTTGGCGCCGTACCCAACGAGTACCTGCACTACTACTACGCCACCAGGGAGACCGTGGCACAGATCGGGACGCAGCCCGCGACGCGGGGTGAGTACCTGCGCGACCAGCAGGAGGAGTTCTACCGCGCGGTGGCGGCGAAGCCGTCGTCCGCGCTGGCCACGTGGCAGCGGACCAGGGCGGCACGGGAGGCCAGCTACCTGGCCGAGGCGCGGGCCGTGACCGGGACCGGTGAACGGCAGTCCTGCGACGTCAGCGGCGGCGGCTACGAGGAGGTCGCGCTGCGGCTCATGCACGCCATCGTCGGCAACCGGGGCGCACGGATGATCCTGAACGTGCGCAACCGGCAGGGCCTGGCCGGGCTGGACACCGACGCCGTGGTCGAGGTGCCGTGCCTGGTCGACGCGAACGGCGCGCACCCGGTGGCTGCGGCCCCGGTCGACCCGCACTGCGCAGCGCTGATGGGCGCCGTGAAGGCGGCGGAGCGGGACGCGATCGCGGCGGCCCTGACCGGCAGCCGCGCGCTGGCCCTGCGGGCGGTCGCCGGGCATCCGCTGGTGGACTCGGTCGCGGCGGGCACGCGCGCCCTGGCCGGGTACCTGGCGGCGTTTCCCGATCTGCTGCGCGCGACGCGTCCCTAGTGCGTCGCGCGCCTCCCTCTTTGTCAGGAACGGCGGGCCGCGAAACGGGAGACGGCGGTGGCCACCACGAGCAGGACGGCCGCCAGTGCACCGGAGCCGGCGAGCACCGGGAGGGCATGGCCGACGTCCCGGTCCGACAGCAGGCCGAGCACCGCGCCGACCGGCGGCATCCGCTTGAGCGGGAAGGTGATCACCACGATGCCCATGGCGGCGACGGCCGTCCAGCCGATCCTGTTGATCACCGGCCGGGACACCAGCAGGCCGACGGCCGTGCCGGTGAACGAGCAGGACAGGTGCGCGCCGAGCCCGATCGCGACCTCGACCGGGCCGTAGGGGTGCCCGCTGATCAGGACCGGCGCCACCGCGCCGAGCACGGACAGCGTGACGGCGCCGAGCGTGGCCAGGCCAGCGACCCCGACCTGGAGGCGGCCCCAGCCGCCCGCGGTGACCGCGGTGACCGTGCGCTGCACCGGGTCCTCCGCGGTGGCCACCACGACGGCGAACCAGGCCGCGATCGGGTAGACCATCACGCAGGAACCGGCGTAGGCGGACACCGGATCGCCGGGATCGCCGCTGTAGAGGACGCCGAGCACGGCGAGGAACGCGATCACCACCGGGAGGTAGCGCTGGGACCGGACGAGGTCCGCCAGCAGGTACCGCACCAACGCCGTCACCTGGCCGCCCCGCTCTGGAGGCGCACGCCGCGCACCGAGCAGCCCAGCCTCAGCGCCTCGGCCAGCAGGCCGTCGCTGTGCTCGCGCGCCGCCACGGCGCTGACCCGCGTCCCGGCGGCGGTGGCGCGCACGACGCCCGGCATGGCGCGTAACAGGTCGAGGTGGTCGGCGGCGCGGTCCAGTTCGATCGAGACCAGCGAGTTGGGGGCCGCGCCAGGTTGCAGGACGCCGGCGCGCAGCTGCACCAGGCACGCGCCGGGCAGCCGCCGCGCGTGGCCGAGGTGGTCGGTGACCAGCGCGACCGCCCCGCCGTCGACGGCCTCGCCGAGGAGTTCGCCGAGCACCACGGCCGCCGCGTCGTCGAGCCCGGACCACGGCTCGTCGAGGACCAGCAGCGCGGGCTCGGCCAGCAGCGCCTGGGCGATCGCGACCTTCTGCGTGTTGCCCTTGGACAGCGTGGCCATCGGCGCGGTCGACTCGCCGTGGAAGGCCAGCCTGGCCAGCAGCTCGGCCGCGCGCGCCCTGGCCACGTCCGTCGGCAGCCGCCGGATGGCGGCCATGTGCCGCAGGTAGTCGTCGGTGGACAGGCGCATTCCGGCGGGGAAGCGCTCCGGCACGTAGCCGACGGGCTTGGGGACCCCGCCCACCCTGCCGCTGGTCGGCGCGGTGGTGCCGGAGACGATGCGCAGCAGCGTGGACTTGCCCGAGCCGTTGCCACCCGTGATGACGGTGACCCCTGGTTCGAGGGTGAGATCCACCTCGGACAGCACCGGTGCCCCGCGCCCGTAGCGCTTGCTCACCCGTTCGACGGTGATCATGAACGCAGCCTAGATCGACCCGGGTTGAACTCGTATACAGGACAAGCGTACTGTTTACCTGGAGAGGGCACCGTCAGCGCACTCACCACTAGTGCGCAAGACTCGCCCCTAGTTGTGAAAACCGAACTGACTTTTACCGACTGACTTGCGCCGTCGCGAGATGGAGTTGGACGTGTCTGCACCTGCGAGCAAGGACAGCTTCGGCGCCCGCGGCACGCTCACGGTTGGGGACGCCTCGTACGAGGTGTTCCGCCTGAGCGCGGTCGACGGGGCCGAGCGCCTTCCGTACAGCCTGAAGATCCTGCTGGAGAACCTGCTTCGTACCGAGGACGGCGCGAACATCACCGCCGACCACGTGCGGGCCCTCGCCGGCTGGGACCCGAGCGCCGAACCCGCCACCGAGATCCAGTTCACCCCCGCCAGGGTGGTCATGCAGGACTTCACCGGCGTGCCCTGCGTGGTCGACCTCGCCACCATGCGCGAGGCCGTCACCCAACTGGGTGGCGACCCGACGAAGGTCAACCCGCTGGCCCCCGCCGAACTGGTCATCGACCACTCGGTGATCGCCGACATCTTCGGCCGGCCGGACGCCTTCGAGAAGAACGTGGACCTGGAGTACGAGCGCAACAAGGAGCGCTACCAGTTCCTGCGCTGGGGCCAGACGGCGTTCGACGAGTTCAAGGTCGTCCCGCCGGGCACCGGCATCGTGCACCAGGTGAACATCGAGCACCTGGCGCGCGTGGTCATGATCCGTAACGGCCAGGCGTACCCGGACACCCTGGTGGGCACCGACAGCCACACCACCATGGTCAACGGCATCGGCGTGCTCGGCTGGGGCGTCGGCGGCATCGAGGCCGAGGCCGCCATGCTCGGCCAGCCGGTGTCCATGCTGATCCCGCGCGTGGTCGGCTTCAAGCTGCACGGCGAGCTGCCCCCCGGCGCGACCGCCACCGACCTCGTGCTGACCATCACCGAGATGCTGCGCAAGCACGGCGTGGTCGGCAAGTTCGTCGAGTTCTACGGCTCCGGCGTCTCGGCCGTGCCGCTGGCCAACCGCGCCACGATCGGCAACATGAGCCCGGAGTTCGGCTCGACCTGCGCGATCTTCCCGATCGACGGCGAGACCATCGACTACCTCAAGCTCACCGGCCGGTCCGCCGAGCAGCTCGCGCTGGTCGAGGCCTACGCCAAGGAGCAGGGCCTCTGGCACGACGCGGCCGTCGAGCCCGCCTACTCCGAGACCCTTGAGCTGGACCTGTCGACGGTGGTCCCCTCGATCGCCGGCCCGAAGCGTCCGCAGGACCGCATCGAGCTGACCAACGCCAAGTCCGCGTTCCGTTCGGTGCTTGGCAACTACGTCACCGAGACCGACGCCGTCGACGAGGCGTCCGAGGAGTCCTTCCCGGCCTCCGACGCGCCCGCCTTCCAGTCGGCCGCGGCCGGCGCGAACGGGCGACCGAGCAAGCCCACCACGGTGACCCTCGACGGCGACACCTTCGAGCTGGACCACGGCGCGGTCGCCATCGCGGCGATCACCTCGTGCACCAACACGTCCAACCCGTCGGTGATGCTCGGGGCGGCGCTGCTGGCCAAGAAGGCCGTCGAGCGCGGGCTGTCGCGCAAGCCGTGGGTGAAGACCACGCTGGCACCCGGCTCCAAGGTCGTCATGGACTACTACGAGCGGGCCGGCCTGCTGCCCTACCTGGAGAAGCTCGGCTTCCACCTGGTCGGCTACGGCTGCACCACGTGCATCGGCAACTCGGGTCCGCTCCAGGACGAGATCTCGGCCGGCATCCAGTCCGCCGACCTCGCCGCCGTCTCGGTGCTCTCGGGCAACCGGAACTTCGAGGGCCGGATCAACCCGGACATCAAGATGAACTACCTGGCCAGCCCGCCGCTCGTGGTGGCGTACGCGCTCGCCGGGTCGATGGACAAGGACATCACCACCGAGCCGCTCGGCCACGACCAGGACGGCAAGCCCGTGTACCTGGCCGACATCTGGCCGTCGCCGCAGGAGATCTCCGACGTCGTGGCGTCCTCGATCACCTCGGAGATGTTCACCAAGGACTACGCGGACGTGTTCGCCGGCGACGAGCGGTGGCAGTCGCTGCCGACGCCGACCGGCAAGACGTTCGAGTGGGCCGACGACTCCACCTACGTGCGCAAGCCCCCGTACTTCGAGGGCATGGAGATGGAGCCCAAGCCGGTCACCGACATCGCGAACGCCAGGGTGCTCGCGCTGCTCGGCGACTCGGTCACCACGGACCACATCTCCCCCGCTGGCGCCATCAAGCAGGACTCGCCCGCCGGTAAGTACCTGACCGAGCACGGCGTCGAGCGCAGGGACTTCAACTCCTACGGTTCCCGGCGCGGCAACCACGAGGTGATGATCCGGGGCACCTTCGCCAACATCCGGCTGCGCAACCTGCTGCTTGAGGACGTGCAGGGCGGCTTCACCCGCAACTTCCTCGCGGGCGGCGAGCAGACCACCATCTACGACGCGTCGGTGGCCTACGCCGAGGCCGGCGTGCCGCTGGTCGTGTTGGCTGGCAAGGAGTACGGCTCCGGTTCGTCCCGCGACTGGGCGGCCAAGGGCACCTCGCTGCTTGGCGTGCGGGCGGTCATCGCCGAGTCCTTCGAGCGGATCCACCGCTCGAACCTCATCGGCATGGGCGTGCTGCCGTTGCAGTACCCGGCGGGCCAGACGGCCGCGTCG
The DNA here is from genome assembly GCF_008386585.1 of Solihabitans fulvus. Lineage (GTDB taxonomy): Bacteria > Actinomycetota > Actinomycetes > Mycobacteriales > Pseudonocardiaceae > Solihabitans > Solihabitans fulvus. The sequence goes on along the minus strand of NZ_VUOB01000063.1, from coordinate 101,403 downwards.
CTCGGCCTGACCGGCACCGAGACCTTCGACTTCACCGGGGTGACCGCCCTCAACGACGGCGAGACTCCGCGCACGGTGAAGGTGGTGGCGCGCAAGGAGGACGGCTCCACCGTCGAGTTCGACGCGGTGGTGCGCATCGACACTCCCGGTGAGGCGGACTACTACCGCAACGGCGGGATCATGCAGTACGTGCTCCGCAAGATGGTGCGCAGCTAGGCAGCTAGATAGACATAGCCTGTTCGATCGCGACGGCGCCGGGGTGGACTTCCGCCCCGGCGCCGTCGCGCTTTTCCCGTGCGGTAGAACGTTGCGATGGACTCGGGGGCAGATCGCAACGACGTGTGGTTGCCGCTGCTGCTCTCGGGCCTGGTGGTGCTGGGCGTGCGGCTCGCGGCCGGCACGACGGGGCCGCCGCCGGGCGGCCCGCACTCGGCCGACCGCCTCGTCGCGGCCGTCGCGGTCTCGCACGGCCCGCCGACCGACCCGTTCCACATCCTCGCGGGCTGGCCGGCCGGCAGCCCGTCGGCCTCGGGGTACTGGCTGCTCGGCGCGCTCGTGCTGCTGGTCGGCACGGCGCTCTGGTACGCGCGACGGGCCGAAAACCGGCGCAGGCCCCTCGGGTTCGCGGCGCTCGGCCTCGCGGGTCTGGTCGGCGGACTGCCGGTGCTGACGTACCTGGACGGAGTCCGGTCCGGCGACGCCTACGGCGGCACACTGGTCACGTCCGTCGCCGGGGCGGTGGCCGCGTTGGGGGCCTGCCTGCTCGGCTGGACCCAGCTCCGTCCGCCCGGCAGCACCCTCGCGACCCGGTTGGGCGTCGCGTGTCTCGCCTGCGGCGGCACGACGTTCGCCCTGATGTCCATTGTGGACCTTCGACCCGCTCTGCTGCTCACGGTCGCCCTGCTGGCGCTGGCCTGGCTGCGGCGCAGCGCGCTGTGCGCGGTCACCGCCCTGCTGTTCGCGGCGGCGGCGCTGTGGCTTCGTGCTGCCGGCGTCGAGGTTCCCGCCGTGGTGCTGCTCACCGGCGGCGCGGTCGGGCTGCTGCGCTGGCTCCGACCGCGCTGGGCCGGCGCGCGGTGATCAGTCGGGTTCGCGCGCGTCGAACTCCAGCTCGGCGAGATCCTCGTCGCGGAGCTGGAGTCCCGCGCCAGCAACGTTCTCGCGCAGGTGCGCCGCCGACGAGGTACCGGGAATCAGCAGAATATTGGCCGACCGCTGAAGCAGCCAGGCCAGGGCGACGGACATCGGCGTCGTGCCCAACCGGGCGGCCACGGACGAGAGCGCCGAGGACTGTAGCGGGCTGAAACCGCCGAGCGGGAAGAAGGGCACGTACGCGATGCCCGCTTCGGCGAGCGTGTCGATCAGCTCGTCGTCCTGGCGGTACGCGAGGTTGTACATGTTCTGCACGCACACGATCGGCGCGATCGCCCGCGCCTGCGCGACCTGATCCGCCGTCGCGTTGCTCACGCCGAGGTGCCGGATCAGGCCCTGCTGCCGCAGTTCGACGAGCGCCTCGAACGGCTCAGCGAGCGAGCCGGGTTGCGGTCCCTCGGCGTTGCCGAGCCGGAGGTTGACCAGGTCGAGCACCTCGACGCCGAGGCTCTCGAGGTTCTCGTGGACGGATCGGCGCAGATCCTCGGGCCGTCGGGCCGGGGGCCAGCCGCCCTGCTCGTCCCGGTTCGCGCCGACCTTGGTCGCGATGCGCAGCGATTCGGGATACGGGTGCAGGGCTTCTCGGATCAGCCGGTTGGTGACGCGCGGGCCGTAGGCGTCGCTGGTGTCGATGTGGGTGATGCCGAGGTCGACGGCCTCGCGGAGCACGGCGAGTGCGCCGTCGGGGTCGGCGGGTGGCCCCATCACCCCGGGGCCGGCGAGCTGCATGGCGCCGTAGCCGAACCGGGTGACGGTCAGGTCCCCAAGGTTCCAGGTGCCGCCGGGAAGCGACGTGGAGAGCGTGCTCATTCCCCTGCCTTTCGTGGTGGGCCAGGTGGTGGTGCCCAATGGCTTGTTGCTTCATCATGGGTAGGCAGCTTCCTGACAGGAAGTAGGCACTTCGGAGTGCGTAGGGCACCCACGGGTTGGAGGAGTGGCCGATGGCGACGATGACAGCGGCCCAGAAGAGGGCCCAGAAGAGGGTGCAGAGCAAGGCGGAGTACGACGCCTTCCTGGCGGCATGTCCCAGCCGCAAACTGCTCGACCGGATCTCCGACAAGTGGGTCACGCTGATCCTGGCCGCGCTGGGCAGCGACGGCTCGCATCAGTTCGGCGCCGACTGCGCCGGTGAGCCCCGGTCGATGCGCTACTCGGAGCTCTCCCGCCTGCTGGCCGGCGTCAGCCAGAAGATGCTCACTCAGACGCTGCGCTCCCTGGAGCGCGACGGTCTGGTCCTCCGCACCGCGACGCCGACCGTGCCCGTCACGGTCACCTACGAGCTGACCGACCTCGGTCTGTCCCTGCACCACATGATGCGCGGCCTCAAGACCTGGGCCGAGACACACATGGACGATGTGCTCGCACACCGCGCGACGCACGACACCAGCACCGCCTGACCGTCGCCGGCGCGACCGGATCGCGAGGCACAACGTCGCGAGGCACCACAAGGAGATGAGCCCATGCGCGCAGTCGTCGTCCGGTCCTTCGGCGGCCCCGAGGTCCTGGAGATCGCCAACGTCGCGGTGCCGGCGCCCGGCCGCGGCCAGGTGCGGATCAGGATGACCGCCGCCTCGGTCAACCCGGTCGACCTGGCCACCAGGTCGGGCGCCCTCACCGAGGCCGGCCTGGTCGAGCCGCGCGAGGTGCTCGGCATCGGCTGGGACGTGGCCGGCGAGATCGACGCGCTCGGCCAGGAGACCACCGGTTTCTCGTTAGGCGACAACGTGATCGGCCTGTCCGACCGGTTCGACGTCTCGCTCGGCACGCACGCCGAGTACGTGGTGCTCGACGCATCGGCCGTCGCGCTCGCCCCGCGCGGCACCCCGGCCACCGAGGCGGCCACCCTGCCGCTCAACGGCCTCACCGCGCGCCAGGCCCTCGACGTCGTCGGCCTCGGGCCGGGGCAGACGCTGCTGGTGACCGGCGCGGCCGGCGCCGTCGGCGGCTTCGCCGTGCAGCTCGCGGTCGCCAGAGGCCTGCGGGTCGTCGCCGTGGCCGGCGCCAGGGACGAGGCGCTGGTGCGGTCGCTCGGCGCGGAGTTCTTCGTGCCGCGCAACGCGAGCCTCGCCGACGCCGTGCGCGAGTTCGTGCCTGGCGGCACCCACGGCGTCATCGACGCGGCGGTGCTCGGGGTGCGGGCGCTGAGCGCGGTGCGCGGCGGCGGCGCGTTCGTCTCGGTCGTGGCCGGCGGCACGCCGGTGCCGCTGCGAGGCGTCCGGGTGTCGGCCGTCTGGACCCGCGCGGACGGCACCCAGCTCGCCGAGCTGGTCAAGCTCGTCGAGGCCGACGCGGTGACGCTGCGGGTCGCCAACGTCCACCCGCTTGCCGAGGTGGCGCTCGCGCACGAGCGCCTCGGCCGGGGCGGCCTGCGCGGCAGGCTGGTCCTCGTCCCCTAGCAGCAATTCACCGCAGCGTTTCGCCGCCGAACGGCATCGCGCGCCGACCGAGGGGGCCGGCGCGCGATGCCGTCACCTCACGGCTGGAACGGCTGCTTGTTCGGCTGGCAGACCAGACCGGCCTTCGGCACCGTCAGGTCGACCAGGTACCGCGCGGCGGCCTGGTCGGCGCAGAGGCTGCCACCGAGGATGGTGTGCCCGAATGCATCCGAGGTGACCAGCCGCGCCGAACCGAGCTCCTCGGCCATCCGCTTCGAGAAGTCGTACCGCGTCGCCGGGTCGTAGTAGTTGCCGAACACCAGCACCGGGATGGGGGTCCTGGCGTGCCATGGGCCGCTGTAGCGGTCCGGGTGCGGCACCGGCCACGTCGCGCACGGCAGCGGGTCGAACGCCTGCGACCGGCCGAAGGTCGGCGACTCCTGCTCCCACCACTTCGCGAGCAGCGGGAACAGCTGCGGAATCCGGGGGAACGGCTTGTCCACGCAGTTCACGCCGTAGTACGAGTCGTCGGAGGAGTAGGGCGTGTCGGCGGTGGCCGGCAGGATGTCCGCGCGGCCGCCGCGCGTCACGTCGACCGGCTCCGACACGGCCAGCGCGGCCGCCCGCGCCGGGGTACCGGGGTGCGCCGCCGCGTAGATGTCCTGTAGCCAGGCGGCCAACGCGGGGAACCGGCGCGGCGAGTACAGCGCGGAGCCGACCCGGCCGACGTACGCACCGAAGTCGATCTTCGCCCCGGACGGCAGCGTGATCGGCCCCTGCCGCAGCAGGTCCCTGGTCTGGTCGAACTTCGCCCGCGCGTCGCCGGAGAACGCGCAGAGCGCGCCGACCTGGTCGCAGCGCTTGAGGAACGCGTCGAGGGAGATCTCGAAGCCCTGCGCGCGTTCCCGGTCGTACTCCACGCCGTCGCTGGTGCGCAGCGCCGGATCGACGTTGCCGTCGATGATGATCGCCCGCGACCTGCCGGGGAACATGTTCGCGTAGGTCGCGCCGATCAGCGTCCCGTAGGAGAACCCGACGTAGTTCAGCGCCTTGTCGCCGACGCCCCGCCGCATCAGGTCGAGGTCGCGCACCACGTCCTCGGTGGACATGTGCGCCAGCAGCGGGCCCGCGTTCTTCGCGCAGGCGTCGGTGTAGTCGCGGGTGGCGTCCAGCGTGGTGTGGATCTGCTGCCCGGTCAGCGGAACCGGCGTGATCCGGCTGAACACCTGCTGGGCGTCCTCGTCGGTGGTGAAGCACTTCAGCGGCGCGCTGCGCGCCACGCCCCTCGGGTCGAAGCCGATCAGGTCGAACCGGTTGACAACGTCGGGCTGGAAGATGCGGTCGCCCGCGACGGGCAGCGTGTACCCGCTGCCGCCGGGGCCGCCGGGGTTCAGGAACAGCGACCCGATCCGGTTGGCCTGGTCGACGGCGGCCCTGCGCAGCAGCGCGAGCCCGATGGTGCCGCGGTCCGGATGCCGGTAGTCGATCGGCACCTGGTAGGTCGCGCAGCTGTACTTGGCCTGCTGGTCGGGCGGTAACGCCACGACCGCGGGGTCCGTGCACTTCTGCCACGTCACCGGCGGGGCCGCCGCCTCGGTCTGCGGCTGCGGCTGCGCGCTCGCGACCGCCCCCGACGCCACGGTGCCGACCAGCAGCGTCGCGGACACGACGGCCGCACGCCACGGAATGCCTCTTCGCCGATGTTCGCCGAACTGTTGCGCCACGGTGAATCTCCCGCCCTCCGGTGGTGGGTCCTGCGTTTCGACAGCGCGTCGAAACTCCCACCACCGGAGATCACCGCAACACCCGCAGATCGGTGGTTTTTTCCGGCAGTCGGCGCAGCGCGCCTACCCGGTCGCGCGGGCGAGCGACACCGCGAACCTGCCCTCCTCGTCGGTCCACCAGTGCCGCAGCTCGAACCCGGCGTCCGCCAGCTCGGCGGTGACCCGCTCCCTGCGGAACTTCGCCGACACCTCGGTGCGCAGCTCCTCGCCCTCGGCGAACTCGACCTCGAGGTCGAGCGCGGGGATGCGGACCCGCATCGCGCGCTCGGCCCGCAACCGCATCTCGATCCACTCGTGCTCGGCGTTCCAGAGCGCGACGTGCCGGAACGAGGCCAGGTCGAAGTCCGCGCCGAGCTCCCGGTTGAGCACTCGCAGCACGTTCAGGTTGAACTCGGCCGTCACCCCGGCCGCGTCGTCGTAGGCGCGCACCAGCACGTCGGGATCCTTGACCAGGTCGGTGCCGAGCAGCAGCCACTCGCCGGGATCCAGCACGTCGCGCACCGAGCCGAAGAACTTGGCGCGCTCGTCGGGCAGCAGGTTGCCGATCGTGCCGCCGAGGAAGGCCACCATCCTCGGCTGGTCGCCGGGCAGCAACGCCAGGTGCTCGGTGAAGTCGCCGACCACGCCGTGCACGGTGAGGCCGGGATAGTCGGCGATGATCGCCGCCGCCGCGTCGCGCAGCGCCGACGCCGACACGTCCAGCGGCACGAACTGGCGCAGCGAACCCGCGCGGCGCAGGGCGTCCAGCAGCAGCCGCGTCTTCTCGGAGGAACCCGAGCCGAGTTCGACCAGGGTGTGCGCCCCGGTCGTCGCCGCGATCTCGTCGGCCCGCGCCACCAGCACGGACCGCTCGGCCCTTGTCGGGTAGTACTCGGGCAGCCGGGTGATGCGCTCGAACAGGTCGCTGCCGTGGGCGTCGTAGAACCACTTGGGCGGCAACCACTTCGGCTGCCCGGTCAGGCCGGCTCGCACGTCGGCGCGCAGCGCGGCGGTGGCGTCGGCCGGGGTCAGGTGCACTTCCACCACGGGTTCGGTCATCATCGTCCTGTCCTTGGCGCCGATGGCGCGTGGTCGCGGTCGGCGCCGCGCCGACCGTCGTCGATTTGTCGAAAGTCCACTGTGGAGGGTGTGGCGAGCACGAGCGAGCCGTCGGGCACGGGCAGCCAACCCTCGTCGGAGTCCACCGGCTCGGAGGCCACCAACACCGAGTTCTCCTTGCGCAGCACGGACAACGCGTGCGTCCACGCCGTGCCGACCAGCACCGCGCCGTCGGTCAGCAGCAGGTTCAGCCGCGACTGCGGAGCGGCCTCGGCCACGGCGGCGACCACTGCGGCCACCGCGTCGGCCGGCGCCTCGCCCGCCCGCAACCGGTGCCGCAGCAGCGCCCACAGCAGCGCGGAGTCCGTCGGCGCGTCCAGCGTAAGCAGGTCCTCGACCGGCAACGCGCCGGCCAGCTCCCGCACCGACCCCGGCCAGCCGCGGATCACTCCGTTGTGGCTGAACAGCCAGCGCCCGTCGGTGAACGGCGCGCACGCCGTGTCGACCACCGGCATGCCGCCGGTGCCCGACCGCACCGCGGCCAGCAGCGCGCCGGTCCGCGTCGCGGCCGCCAACGCCGGCAGGTTCTCGTCCGCCCAGATCGGGGTGGCGCGCCGATACCGCACCGGCGGCTCGTCGTTTCCCGGATACCAGCCGAACCCGAAGCCGTCCACGTTGACCGTCCCGCCGGCCCGCATGTCCTTCGGCGCGTACGACTGGCGCAGCAGCGAGTGCGGCGGATCCAGCAGCAGCGCGGAGATCGGCACGGTGGGACCGAGGTAACCCAGATGGCGGCACACGTCAGTCGAACTCCCCCGGCCGCACGTCCCGCGCGCAGCGGAAGCCGGCGAAGATCTGCCGGCGGATCGGGTAGTCCCAGTTGCGGAACGTCGCCCGCACCGCGGCCTGGTCCGAGCCGAAGGAGCCGCCGCGCAACACCTTGTAGTCGGCCCCGAAGAACACCTCCGAGTACTCCTTGTACGGGAACGCCGTGAAGCCCGGATAGCCGTGGAAGTCGCTGCTGGTCCACTCCCACACGTCGCCGATCAGCTGGTGCACCCCGGTCGGCGACGCGCCGGCCGGGTACGCGCCGACCGGCGCGGGCCGCAGGTGCCGCTGCCCGAGGTTCGCCCGCTCCGGGGTCGGATCCTCGTCGCCCCAGGGATAGCGCAGCGACCGGCCGGTCGCCGGGTCGAACCTGGCCGCCTTCTCCCACTCCGCCTCGGTCGGCAACCGCCGACCGGCCCAGGTGGCGTACGCCTGCGCCTCGTGGAAGGACACGTGCACGACCGGCTCGTCCTCGGGAATCGGCTCAACCACACCGAATCTGGTGCGCAGCCACACCCCGCCGACCCGGTCCCAGAACGCGGGCGCGACGAGCTCGGCGGCCTGCCGGTGCGCCCAGCCGGCCTCGGTCCACCAGCGCGGGTCGGTGTAGCCGCCAGCCCCGACGAACTCCAGGTACGCGCCGCACGTCACGGGCGTGGTGTCGATCAGGAACGCGTCGACCCAGACCTCGTGGTGCGGGCGCTCGTTGTCCAGCGCCCACGGCTCGGTCGACGTGCCCATCACGAACCCGCCGCCCGGCACCAGCACCTCGGCCGGCAGCGCAAGGCCCTCGGCGCGCGGCGGCGGGGGCGCGTGCAGCACCGGCGGCCCCGACCGAAGCTGGTGGGTGGCCAGCATCGTCTCGTCGTGCTGCTGCTCGTGCTGCACGATCATGCCGAAGGCGAACGCGTTGTCCACCAGCCTGCTGCCCTCGAACGTGCTGCGGTCAAGGACGTCGAGGACCTTGTCGCGCACCTCTCCCACGTAGCGCCGGGTCTCCGACGGACCCAGCAACGGTAACTGCGGGCGGTTGGACCGAGGATGCTTGAACGCGTCGTAGATCTCGTCGATGTCGCTGCGCACCGGCTCGCGCCCGCCGACGTCGCGGACCAGCCACAGCTCCTCCTGGTTGGCGATGTGCGCGTAATCCCAGACGAGCGGGGACATCAGCCTGGAGTGCTGCCGCACCAGGTCGTCCTCGTCCACGGCGTCGGTGAGCAACGTGCTGCGCTGCCTGGACCTGGCGAGTTCCCTGGCCACGTGGGCCCGCAGGGTCTCCTGGTCGCGGTGGTCGACGGGGGTCTGCCCGCCGGAGTGGTCGATGCTGGTCAACGCGGGTCATCTCCTCTGGTGGCAACGAGTGCGCGGTGTAGGTCCTCGGCGATCGAGGAGACGAGCGGGGCGGGCAGGTCGGTGCGGTCGAGCGCACCGCAGCCCAGGTCGACGATGTCCCGTGCGGCGCGGGCGATCCCGGGGTCGGCGAGGCCGTACCTGGCCGCGCTCATCCACCGGCCGGCGGCCGGCGCGGTGCGGGCCAGCACCTCGTCGACCGGGCCGGAGGAACCGAGCAGGGCCGTCACCAGCGCGACCGGAGCCATCCACCGGTCGGGCCCCTGCGTGTCCAGGTAACGGATCTCCAGGTACCCGCGCGGCCGGACCGGCGGGAACAACGTGCTCATGTGGTAGTCGAGGTCGTCGGTGGTCGGCGCGGTCGGCAACGCCCCGGCCAGCCAGTCCGCGAACGTCACGCCGCGCGGCGCGTTCCAGTCCTGGCCGGGCCGCCGCACGACGAGCAGTGGGGTGTCCAGGACGCGGCGGGCCCAGCTCGCGGCCGGATCGGCGGTCACCGCGGCCGGCCTGGTCCGCACCGGATCGGTGCCGTGCACGGCCCGCATCCGCGCCGAGGCCCAGTCCCGCCGCCGCCCGCCGTGCCCTGGCGAGTTGGCGAACAGGGCCAGCAGCACCGGCCCGAGGGCGTGCACGGCTGCCCAGCGCTGCGGCAGGTCGGCCCGCTCGCCAGTGTCGACGCACACCTGAAGACCGGCGGTGCTGCACATCATGGTGATGCCGTCGGAGCCGCGCGGCGCGAACGCGGTCTCCATTGCGGCGTAACGGGGAACTCGCAGCAGCCGGCGCGGCGGCCGGTGCTGGTCCGCGCCCCGGTCGCCGAGCACGAGGCCGGCGGGCCGGAGCAGTGCGGTCAGTTGGTTGATGTCCTCCGCCACCGTGGACAGCAGCTCGGTGAGCGAACTGCGGGGCGGGGTTGAGATCTCGACCTGGCCGCCGGGCTCCACCGTGAGCGGGGTGCCACTGGGCAGCGGGCGATGGGGGCTGTCGGGAACGAGGGTCCGCGGGGCGTGGGGCCCGAGCGCGGCGGCGAGGCAGGTTGCGTCAAGGGGACGATGTGGGTCGTCCGCGTGGTGCACGGTCCATTCGAGTTCGGCTCCGAGGAGTCGCGGTGGACCGTGCTTGAAACAGACGGAAGCGACATATGCCTCCGCTTCCGCGCGATCGCGCAGCGCCGAGGGTGTCACCTCGGCATCCGATAGGCTACTCACTGCCATCACCTTCACTACCCCCTGTGATCTCCGCCAAAGACGCTACACGCCCCCACCGACAGTCGCACCCCAGTGGAGTGACGCCCGCGAGGTGAGGCGGGGCACGGTTTTTCAGCCTTGACGGGACGCGCCGGTGGGTCCAGAATCCGGCGTCACACAGGCGAATGGGCCAACCGGGACTCGCCCGGCCGGCCCATTCGGTGTCGGCTGCCTTGTGGTGGCCGTCAGCGGCTCGCTACTTGAGCGCGATGTGCAGGATCTTGTTGTTCAGCTGGCCCGGTGTGCCGGCCTTGTCGCCGTTGGTCGTGGTCAGCCAGAGGCCGCCGTCCGGGGCTGGCTCGACGGTGCGGAGCCTGCCGTAGGAACCGGTGAAGTAGGCCTTGGGCGTCGCCAGCGTGTTGCCGGTGATCTTCATCTGCAACAGCTGCTGACCCATCAGCTCGGCCATGTAAATGGTGTCGTTGACGATCGCGATGCCGCTCGGCGAGTTCTTGTTGGTCGGCGCGAAGGTCCGCACCGGCGCGATGTAGCCGGGAGTGTTACAGGACCCGTTGTGGTCAGCCGTTCCCTCGCAGTTGGACCAGCCGTAGTTGCCGCCCTTCACGATCAGGTTGATCTCGTCCATCGTGGAGTCGCCGAGTTCGGACTCCCACAGCCGGCCCTTCGAGTCGAAGGCGAGGCCTTGAACGTTGCGGTGGCCGTAGCTCCAGACGTACTTGCCGGGGAAGGGATTGTCCGCCGGCACCTTGCCGTCCGGGGTCATCCGCAGGATCTTTCCGTTGAGCGAGTTCAGGTTCTGCCCGTTGGGGTCCTGGTGGGCGTCGCCGGCCGCGACGTAGAGCATGCCGTCGGGACCGAACCGCAGCCTGCCGCCGTTGTGGTAGCGGCCGCGGACGATGCCGGTGAGCAGCACCTGCTCGGAGGCCGTGTTCAGCGCGCCGTTCTCGTACTTCAGCCGCACCACCCGGTTGTCCGACGGGCTGGTGTGCATCACGTAAAGCCAGTGGTCGGCGGCGAAGTCCCTGGACACGGCCAGACCGAGCAGGCCGCCCTCGCCGTTGGTGGTCGATACGTTCGGCACCGTGCCGACGGTGGTCTTCTGGCCGGCGGAGGTGATCCGCACGACGTGGAAGGTGTCGCGTTCGGCGGTCAGCGCCGAGCCGTCCGGCAGGAACGTCAGGCCCCACGGGATGTCGGAGTCCGTCGTGACCTGGGTGACCTCGCCGACGGTGTCGCCGCCGGAAGTCGTTGTGGCGTCGACCTGGTTGCTCGCGTCGGAGGCGTTGCCCGCCGCGTCCCGCGCCTTCACGGTGAAGTGGTAGGTGGTGCTCGGCGCGAGACCGTCGATGGTCGTCGACGTGGTCGTCGACGTGCCGGCCTTGGCCGCGCCGTTGTAGACGTCGTAGCCGACCACCCCGACGTTGTCGGTCGAGGCGTTCCAGGACAACGAGACCGTGTTCGCCGTCGTGCCGGTGACCGTGAGGCTGCCCGGCGCGGTCGGCGGCTGGGTGTCGTCCGACGGCGCGGTCACCACCGGCAGTTCGGGGCTCGGCTGGGAGATCGTGCCCTGCCCGTCCAGCGCGTAGACGCTGAAGTAGTACTGGGTGTTGGGCATCAGCCCGGTGACGGTGAAGGTGAGCGTGTTGCCGTCCACGGTGCCGGCCTTCGAGCCGTGCTTGTCGATCTCGTAGGACGCGACCGGCCCGGCGGAGCCCGGCGTCGAGGCGTCCCACTGGAGCGTGACGCTGGTCGAGGTGACCGAGGTGGTCCGCAGGTTGGTCGGGGCCGACGGCGGCGTGGTGGTGCCGCCGGCCGTGCCGTAGACCTGGAACTCGTAGAGGGAGTAGCCGTACGCGGTGCCGCGCTTCGTGCCGTACATGCGCACGTAGCGGCCGGCGCCGGACAGGCCGGTGAGCTGCTCGACCTTGCCCTTGCCAGCGGTGGTCGTGTAGATGGACGTCCAGGTGACCCCGTCCGGCGAGGTCTGCACCTGGTATGCCTTGGCGTAGGCGGCTTCCCAGTTCAGCACGACACGGGTGATCTGCGCGGTCGCGCCGAGGTCCACGCTGACCCATTCGGGGTCGTGGCCCTCCTTGCTCGCCCAGCGGGTGGCGGTGTCGCCGTCGAACGCCTTGCCGGCCGCGTAGGTCGCGGACTCGACCGAGGACGCGGTTGCCGGTTTGTTCTGGGACAGCAGGGTTTCGGCGGCGGAGGTTGGTGTCGACAGCGCGAACGGCGCCACGGCGATCAGTGTCGCCGCTGCGGCGACACCGGCCAGCGTCGCGCGCCATCGGGATCGGGTTGCCACGGATGCCTCCCTAGCGGGATCGGGGTGCACAGTGCGGCGGCGGACCTGAGTGCAGGGCACCAAATAAGTTAGGAAACTTTCCTAACGGTCCGGATCCCACCATCAACGGATCGGCTTGTCAACAGAGGGATACCAGCCTCGGAAAACGTTTACCCGCAACCAATCATTTTTGATCGACACTGAAATCATCAAGCCGACGAAGCCGAAGATCGAACTCGATCGGACGGGTCAAAACGTACGTACGGATTGGACCTGGCAGCCCCAGGCTGAGACGATCCTTCGGTGCCCAGGGTCAGCCAGGACCACCTCGACGCCCGCCGCCGTCAGATCCTTGACGGAGCGCGGTCCTGTTTCGCGCGCTTCGGGTACGAGGGCGCGACGGTCCGCCGCCTCGAGGAGGCCACCGGGCTGTCCAGGGGAGCCATCTTCCACCATTTTCGCGACAAGGAGTCGTTGTTCCTCGCACTTGCCGAGGACGACGCCCATCGGATGGCCGACATCGTCGCCGAGCAGGGCCTCGTGCAGGTGATGCGGGAGCTGCTGGTGGACCGCCCCGACGGCCTCGACCCCGAGCACGAGCACCCGGCCGACTGGCTGGGCACCCGGCTGGAGGTGTCCAGGCGGCTGCGCACCGATCCCGAGTTCCGGGCGAGGTGGGCCGAGCGTTCCCAGCAGCTCACCACCGCCACCAGGCAGCGCCTGCACCGGCAGCGCGAGTCGGGCAACCTGCGCGACGACGTGCCGGTCGAGATCCTGTCCAGCTTCCTGGAGCTGGTGCTGGAGGGGCTCGTGTCGCACCTGGCCATGGGCCTGCCGGCCGACGACCTCGAACCGGTGCTCGACCTGGTCGAGGAGACCGTGCGCCGGCACCGCCGCACGGCCCCCTGACCACGACCGCCGGCCGTTGACCTCGGCCAGCCACCGGCGTCGGCCGCGCGGAGCGTCTCGCCCCGCTCCCGACAGGCCACACCAGCGGTAATTCGCTTCCGCGCCAACGACGACTCTGCTCAGCTGGGCCCGTGCCAGCCACCCTGCTCTCGACGGGCCGGTCGATCCCGATCGGCTACCTGGTCGCCGCCACCCTGGCCAGGATCGCCGACGAGATGGTCGCCGTGGCCATCGTGCTGCTGATGATCGACCGCACCGGCAGCCCGGCGCTCGCCGGTGCGGCCGTCACCGCCTACACGCTGCCCTCGATCCTGTCGGGGCCGGTGCTCGGCGCGTGGCTCGACCGCGCCAGGCGTCGCACGCTGATCCTGGCCGGCAACGAGATCCTGCTCGCGGCCGTCGCGACTGGGCTGGTTCTCACCACCGGGCACGCGCCGATCGCGCTGACCTTGGCGATCACCGCGCTCGCCGGGCTAACCCTGCCGATGACCAGCGGCGGTTTCACCAGCCTGCTGCCCAGCCTCGTCCCCGCCGGCCGGGTGACCCGCGCGAACGCGGTGGACGCCGCGGTCTTCAACACCGCCTCGATCACGGGCCCCGCGGTCGCCGCCGCGGTCGCCACGGCGTTCGGGTCCGCCGCCGCGGTCGGCCTGGTCGGGATCACCGCCGCGGTCGGCGCGGTGGCCACGCTGAGCCTGCGAGTTCCGGATCGCCAGCCGGCCGACGGCGACCCGCCTCCCCTGCTGACGGCCGTGCGCACCGGCCTGCGGCACCTGCTGCGCACCCCGCCGCTGCGCGGGGCGACGGTGGCCTCCGCGCTCGGGCTCGGCTCCGTCGGCATGCTGACCGTGGCGCTGCCGCTGCGCACCGAGCAGCTCGGCGCCGGACGGGAGGCCAACGGCTGGGTGTGGGCGGCGATCGACGTCGGCTGCCTGGTCAGCGTGCTGGTGGTGGGCCGGCACCTGAACCGGTGGCCGCCGGAGCGCATCGTGTTCTGCACCGTGGGCCTGTACGGCCTGGTCATGCTGAGCTGGCCGGCGGCGACCAGCCTCACCGGGCTCCTCGGGCTCGGGTTCCTCGCCGGCATCGTGAACGGGCCGACGCTCGCGGCGCTGTTCGCGGCCAGGCAGCGGTACTCCCCCGCCGCGTTGCTCGGCCAGGTCTCGACGACCGGGGCGAGCCTGAAGACGGGGATGTTCGCCCTCGGCGCCGCGCTCGGCGGCGTGCTCACGCCGAAGCTCGGCGCAGGCGCCGTGCTGCTGGTCATGGCGTGCGCCGAGATCGCCTCGGCGGCGCTCGGCTGGCTCGCCACGATCCGCTTCGCCGGGCGCGACGCGACTCGCCCAGCCGACAGCCACGATGCTCGTTAGTGCGCGGAATGCGGCGTTATGATGCAATACTAGTCATCCGTAGCGACCCAGACCAACCTCGGAGCCAGCCTTGATCCTCACGGTGACCCTCAACGCCGCGCTGGATCTGACCTACGAGGTCGACGCGATCCGCACCGGTCAGACCCACCGCGTGCAGCGGGTCCAGCAGCGGGCCGGCGGCAAGGGGCTCAACGTCGCCAGGGTGCTGCACGCGCTCGGCCAACCGGTGCTGGCGACCGGACTGGTCGGCGGCCCGACCGGGGCGATCATCCTGGCCGACCTCGCCGCCGCCGGCGTGCCGGCCGACCTGGTCGAGGTGTCCACGGACTCCCGCAGGACGGTGGCCGTCGTGTCCACTTCGGACGGTGACGCGACCATGTTCACCGAGCCGGGCGACACGCTGGAAGCCGAGGACTGGCAACGGTTTCTGCGGCACTACCGCCACCTCGCCTCGGCCGCGCGGGTGGTCGTGCTGTCCGGCAGCCTGCCGCCCGGCCTGCCCGAGGACAGCTACGCGCAGCTGGCTCGCCTCGCCCGCGACGCGGGCGCGCACACCATCCTCGACTCGGACGGGCCGCCGCTCACGCACGGGCTGGCCGGCCGCCCCGACATCGTCAAGCCGAACGCCGCCGAGCTGCGCGCCGCGACGGGTCTCGACGACCCCATCGAGGCGGCGGCCGCGCTACGCACCCAGGGTGCCGGCGCGGTGGTCGCCTCGCTCGGACCCGCCGGGCTCCTCGCGGTGACCAGGGACGGCACGTGGCGCGCGGCGCCGCCCGCCAGGATCGACGGCAACCCGACCGGGGCTGGCGACGCTGGGGTCGCGGCGCTCGCCGCAGGCGCCCTGGCCGGCTCGCCGTGGCCGGACCGGCTGCGCGAGGCCGTCGCGCTGTCGGCGGCGACCGTCGCGCACCCGCAGGCCGGCAGCTTCGACGAGCCCACCTATCGCCTGCTGCTAGGCCAGGTCCAGGTCACCTCGCACGCCTGAGGCAACGCCTGAGGGATTAGACCCAGACCGCGCGCCACGAACTCTTCCGGAACACCTTCAGGTTCCCGAGGGTGCTGCGGCCGACGATGCGGATCACTGGGCCGCCTGGCTCGTCCGGCGGCCCCGGCAGCGCGCGCTTGCCGAGCACCGCGGTGCCGTCGTCGATCACCCGCGCGTCGTCGCCGACGATCATGCACACCTTGCCGCAGAACGAGGACGCCTCGACGTCCAGCTGCTCCCCGGGACCCAGCCCGCACAGGTCGAGCACGACCGCGCCGAACGTGGCCCGCGCCTCGACCCGGCGGACCGGCCCCGGCGCGCGTTTGATCTTGCTACCCAGCGCACGGACCCGTTGCGCCGGCACGACCTCGGTGACCCCGCCGAGGTCGGCGAGGTGTGGGCGCAGCTCCGCCGAGGTGCGGGCCAGGTAGACCAGGCGCACCCGCTCGGCGTGCTCGTCCCAGCTCAGGCGACCGTCGGACACCGCGAGGTTGAGCACCTCGACGGCCTGTTCCCGGTCCTGGTCGGACAGCCGCACGAGCAGCTTGCCGGCCTCCCCCTCCGCCACGATCCCCACCTCTTATTCTCAGTTCACAACTATCTTAGTATGCGAGAGTCTCCGGCAACAAAGTGGTGCCGTCAAGTCGACGGACGACTACCGCACAGGTTTACCGGCGGCCGCGAATATCAATCGCCGGTTGGACGCCAACACCGCACAGCCGGTGCGACCCTTCCCTCGGACGGAGGGCGGCGCGGATGAACGACAGGCCAACACCCTCGCTGGACGAGCTGGCCGCCACGAGCGAGCGCGCCAACCGGGGGCTGCTGCACCAGCGGCGTCAGCTCGACGAGCAGGTCATCGTCGCGCGCGACGACTGGTGCCTCGTCGAGGTCGGCGTCAACGGCCACGGCGAGATCGTGGAGGTCTCGGTGAACGAGCGCTTGCTCGGTCAGGTCACCGCGCAGGATCTGGCCCAGTCCGTGCTCCAGGCCGCTCGCGCGGCGCAACAACAGGTGCCCTCGGCGCGGAGCCGACCGGGTGGACGCGACACGGAGGTTCGGCGATGACGGGGCCAGGCGGCGGCGGTTTCGAGACCGACCCACAGCAACTGCGCAACGCCGCGGCGATGCTCGACGCGGCCTCCGCGGCGCTCGAGGTCACCGACGCGCAGATCCAGCAGGGCGCCGTCGGGTCCGTGGCGTTCGGCGCGTCCGGCCAGGCGGAAACCGTGGCGGAGCAATGGATGCTGGCGCTCAGCGCCAGGGCGAGCGAGGCGGCCGAGCTCAACGGAGCCACCACCCGACTCGCCGACCGGCTACGCGCCGCGGCGGACAACTACGAGAGGTCCGACACGGGCAACCAGCACCTCATGAACACCGTCGACCCGGCTCACTCCTGAGAGCTCCTGACAGCCGCCAAAACACGAACACCAGAAGGGATCGCGACGACCGTGTCCAACCTGGCCTTCCAGCACCAGGGCCTGTCCGCCGCCGTGTTGTCGGACGCCATGCTCCTGCTGGACACCGCGTCCAGCCGCGCCGGCACGTTGAGCCCGGTGGACACCCTGCACTACGTCGACTGCGACCCGCCGGCCCTCAACGCCGCCGTCACGGCCGTCCAGCACGCGCTCGAGCCCTACAACAACGCGCGCGACAGCTTCAGGGCGGGCCAGCAGCTCGCCAAGCAGCACTGGTCCGGGATCGCCGCATCGCACTTCGACATCGACGCCACCGTCGTGTACTCCTTCTACCAGAAGGCGATCGACGCCACGCAGCGCACGGTCTCCGAGGGCGCCAAGGTGGCAGCCGGGCTCGACCAGCTCGCCACGAGCACCGGTTCGTCCGCGCTCCAGATCGCGCAGGAGGACACCGTCCAGCAGGCCTGCACCCGGGTCATCGCGCACGGCGGCGGCGCTGACTACCAGGACATCGAGATCGTGGTCAAGGCCTGCGACGACGTGCTGGCGCTGGTGCAGCGAGCCGTTGCCGACATCCCTTCGATCGGCGCCGGTCTCGCCGCACTGACCCAGGCGGTGCCGACCCCCAACGGGTGGCCCGCGTCCTGACCACCGCGCGACATCGCCCCCGAATCCCTTGAAACACAGCGGAATCAGGTCCACGGTGGGGGAAGAACCGTGGAGGGGGCGGACATGCCGATGCTCAGGGACGGCAAGCTGGGACTGGCGCTGCTCGCTGGACGCGGGTTCATGTGGTTGCACGCCAGGCGCGGTGACCCGTTGGCGCAGGTGGCGACGCTGCCGGCCGAGCGCGATCCGTATCCCTTCTACGAGAGGCTGCGGGCGCGCGGCGACCTGGTGCGCAGCCGGTTGGGCATGCACGTGACGACCTCGCACCGGCTGTGCGACGCGCTGCTGCGGGACCAGCGGTTCGGGGTGCTGCCCGGCAGCGCGCACTCCCTGGTGGACCTCGGCCTCAGCAGCACCGGGCCGGACACGCCGGTCAACCCCATCGACGACTCGTTCCTGTCGCTCAACCCGCCGGAGCACACCAGGCTGCGCAGGCTCGTCGCGCCCTGGTTCACCCCGCGCGCCCTGCGCGAGCGGACGCCGTCGATCAACGCGGTGGTCAAGGAGTTCCTCGACGAGGTGGCGGAGCGGGACGGTTTCGACCTCGTGACCGACTTCGCCGTGCGGGTGCCGATCAGGGTGATCGCCGAGCTGCTCGGCGTGCCGGAGCGGGAGCACGCGCGGTTCGCCCGCTGGGGCGCGACGCTCGCCGGCTCGCTGGACGGCGCGCGCGACCTCGCCCAGCTGCGCGAGACGCGCCGGGTGCTCGGCGAGCTGAACGCGTTCTTCACCGACCTGGTCGCGCACCGCAGAAAGCATCCAGGCCAGGACGTGGTCAGCGAGCTGGTCAATGCGCACGACGGGGACGTTCCCCTGGCCCGCAAGGACCTTTTCGCCACCACCCAGCTGCTGCTGGTCGCCGGCTTCGAGACGACGGTGAACCTGATCGGCAACGGCGCGCTGGCGCTTCTGGCCGACGCCGACGCGCGCCGAAGGCTGGTCGAGGACCCGTCGACGGCCGAGGACGTCGTCGAGGAGGTGCTGCGCTACGACACGCCCGTGCAGTACACCGCGCGGTTCGCGCTGGAGACCGTCGAGCTGGACGATGTGGTGCTGCGCAAGGACGACGGGGTGCTGCTGCTGCTCGCCGCGGCCAACCACGATCCGTCGGTGTTCGCCGAGCCGAACCGGTTCGACCCGACCCGCGCGAACAACCGGGAGCACCTGGCCTTCTCCGCCGGCATCCACTACTGCCTCGGCGCCGGCCTCGCCAGGATCGAGGCCGCCGCCGCACTCGGCGGGCTGTTCCGCAGGTTCCCCGGGCTGAGCGTCGCCGGCCCGGTCCGGCGGAGGCCGTCCAGGGTCATCCGGGGCGCCATCAGCCTGCCGGTCAGCACGGGCGTCGAGCGCGGCTCCCTCGCCGCGAAGGCCGGCTGAGACCCGTCCGGCGGCGCGGGATCCGGCGCGCCACGCGCCGACGACGGTGACGTGGCGCACAGGCCGGATCACGGGCCGGGCACGACAGGCACGACTTGCCGTGTTTTGGCGGCGCGGTTCGCATTCGTGCGTAACACTGGCTGAGGATGCGGTGGTCGCCGCACCGCCGCCGCGGCGACCACCGCATTCGCGCGTTCCTACCCGCTTGTGGATCTTCTGTCATCACTCGTTCGGTCGTGATCGACATCCTGTTGGCCGCGATCACCGGAACCGGTCTACTGAATCCGCCCAGACCGGGCACAACAGACGACCGACAGGAGTCCACTCGTGCGCAAGCTGATCGCGGCGGCCGGTGGTGTGGCGGCGGTACTGGCTCTCACCATCGCCCCATCCTCGGCGATGGCCACCCAGCAGGACCAGGTGGTCAAGATCTCCGTCGCCGGCGAGACCTACCAGGTCCGCCTGACCAACCAGAAGAACATCGACGACGCGCTGCGCAACCTCAACGGCGACCCCACCGCGCCGCGCATCCCCAACGGCAGGATCGTGCGCGGTTCCACCGACATCAACACCGGGTGGAGCTGGCACATCGACCCCGAGGACTTCAGCTTCGCCGATGTGACGATGGAGCTCTGCGACGGTCACCCCTCCTATGTCGAGGACGGGTCGCTCACCGGCGACCGGTACTGCCCGTGGCACGCCACGGTCGTCAGCGTGACCCCCGCGCCGTAGTGCGCTGATCGAGGGATCACCGGGTCGGTGCGACTGCGCGGCGGTAGCCGGCACCGACCCGGTGCGCGATCGGCGGCTCGGCGCTCCCGACCCGGCACCCCCGACTCGGCACCCCCGACTCGGCACCCCCGACTCGGCAAGGCGGGTCAGCCCGGCGAGCCGGTCTCCGCCCGGTGCGGCGGCGGGACCGCGTCCGCCGCCCCGCGCGCCCGGCCGGTGATCCGCCAGGCCCACACGCCGAACACGATCAGCGCGCCGATGTCCACCGCGACCATGCCCCGCTCCACCAGCCCGAAACCGGTGCCGGTGTGATCCTTGCCATCGGCGAAGTCGTTGTACACCAACACGTACACGGCCAGCAGCAGGAGCGCGATCTTGGCGAACGCCAGCCAGATCGTCGACCCGGCCAGGCGCGCCCAGGTGTCATGCCTGCGGTGCCGCCACCCGGTGGCGAGGCCGACGACCGGCAGGCACAGGCACGCGACGATCGTGGACAGCAGGTGCAGGCTGCCGTGCACGCTGCGGCTCACGCCGAGCGGGTCGTTGGTGAACGCGGCGACGCCGACCAGCGAGCCGACCCACACCGTCATCACCACGGTGACCAGCCGGCCGCTGAGCACCCGGCCGTCCGCGAGCACCAGCCACAGCGCCGCCGAGCCCGCGGCCGTGATCACCAGCGCGGACCGGAACACCCAGCCGTCGGACTGCCTGGCGTAGTCGCTGAGCACGTTGTCCACCGGGTCCACGCCGCCCGCGCCGGGCAGCAGGTGCAGCACGACGAGGAGCGCCGCCCCGAGCACCACGAGGCTCACCCCGGCCACGACCGCGACTCGCGTCGCGAACGACCCACGCATGCACCCGAGTGTCCCAAAGGGAACCCCGGTTTCCCTGGTACCGAACGGGTGTTTCGGCCGTCCGGCCCAACTGGTACCGCTAGTCGACGCCCTCCATCTTGCGATGGATGAACGGCGAGATCAGGTAGACGACCACGCCGGCCACCGCCACGACCCCGCCAACGATGCCGAAGTAGGCGATCTCGTTTGCGGCCGTGTAGTGGCCGACGACCTGCGCGGTGACGCCCTGCGCGGCCGCGTCGGACATGAACCACAGGCCCAGTGTCTGCGCCGCGAACGCCTTCGGCGCGAGCTTGGTGGTGGCCGAGAGGCCGACCGGGGACAGGCACAGCTCACCGATGGTGACCAGCACGAGGCTCGCCGCGAGCCACAGCGGGTTGGCCTTGGTGCCGGTGCCGTCGAGCAGCGCCGGGATCACCAGCACCAGGAACGACAGGCCGGCGAAGAACAGACCCGCAGCGAACTTGCGTGGCGTGGACGGCTGCCGGCCGCCCAGCTTCACCCACAGCGCGGCGAACGCCGGGGCCAGCAGGATGATCGAGATCGGGTTCACCGACTGGAACCAGGACGAGGTGATGGTGAAGCCGAGGCCACCGAGGTCGACCCGCTGGTCGGCGTACTGCGCCAGCACGCTGGAGCCCTGCTCCTGGATGAACCAGAAGAACACCGAAGCGAGGAACAGCGGGATGTAGGCGTACAGCCGGGAACGTTCGATCGCGTTGGTCTTGGGGCTGCGCAACATCCAGGTGAAGTAGACGATCGGCAGCACCACCGACAGCGTGCTGATCGTGTTGATGACCAGGTGCACGCTGAGCACGCCGGTGAGCGCGAGCACGAGCAGCAGCGCGGCCAGCGCGAGCACGCCGACGCCGACGCGAACGCCGAGCCTGGCCCGCTCCGCAAGGGTGACCGGGTTGGTCGGCAGGGCGCCGACGGCGCCGAGGTTGCGGCGGCCGACCACGTACTGGACCAGCCCGAGCGCCATGCCGACGGCGGCGATGCTGAAGCCGAGGTGGAAGTTGACCTTCTGGCCGAGCGTGCCGACGACGTAGGGGGCGATGAACGCGCCGAGGTTCACGCCCATGTAGAAGAGGCTGAACCCGGCGTCGCGGCGGCGGTCGTGCTCGTCGTAGAGCCCGCCGACCATGTTGGAGATGTTCGGCTTGAGCAGCCCGGTGCCGAGCACGAGCAGGATCATCGAGGCGTAGAGCGCGGGAGCGCCCGCCGGCAGCGCGAGCACGACGTGGCCGAGCATGATCAGCAGGCCGCCGTAGAGGATCGCGCGGCGCGACCCGAACACCCGGTCGGCGAGCCATCCGCCGACGATGCCGCTCATGTAGATCGCGGCGCCGTAGACGGCGACCAGGGACTTCGCGGTGCCCGACTCGATGCCGAGGCCGCCCCTGGTCAGCTCGTAGGACATGTAGAAGAACAGGATCGCTTTCATCCCGTAGTAGGAGAAGCGCTCCCACATCTCGGTGAAGAACAGCGTGGACAGTCCGCGCGGATGCCCGAAGAACCCCTTTTGCGGAGCCGAAGTGCTCACGCTCGCGGCAGTCACGTTCACCTGAACTCCAATCGGCGGAAGCCTGGTCGTTCACGGCCATGAGGAGCCGATCCCGGTTTGTCCGGCCCGCGTAGCGGGCCGTCAGTCGGGACGCTTCTGTTGTTCGATGTACTCCTTGATGATCGACAGGGGCGCGCCGCCGCACGATCCGGCGAAGTACGAGGGCGACCAGAAGTGCTGATCCCACAGGTACCGGCGGACGTGCGCGGGGAATTCCTGTCGCAGGCGTCGAGATGAGACGCCTTTGAGGCTGTTGACCAGCGTGGACAGGGCCAGGCTTGGCGGGTAATGCACGAGCAGGTGCACGTGGTCGGTCTCCCCGTTGAACTCGCGCAGCTCCGCACCCAGGCTCGCGCACACGTCCCGCATGATCTCCTCGCAGCGGGTGAGGGTCTGATCGGTGAACGCGCCACGTCGGTACTTCGTGACAAAGACCAGGTGGACATGAAGGTTGTAAATGACACTGCGTCCCCTGCGTATATGGGGATTGGGTTCCCATCGTGGTGACATAGACCAATGGTATGGTGATCAATGTGAAGCACGTCGTGCAGGTGCGGTTGCTGCCGACGCCCGAGCAGGCGTCGGCACTGCTGGCCACCCTGCACGCCTGCAACACCGCCGCGTCCTGGCTGTCCGAGCAGATGCACACCAACCGGGTGTTCGGTAAGTTCGACGTGCAGAAACGCTTCTACACCGCACTGCGGGAGCGGTTCGGGCTGGCCGCACAGCCCGCGATCCGGGTGATCGGCAAGACCGTGGACGCCTACACGACGCTGCGGGCCAACCTCAAGGCCGGCAACTACGGGCCGCCAGGGTCGGACCGACGCCGCACAGTCGAGGACACCCCGATCGCGTTCCGCCCGCACGCGGGCCAGCCGTTCGACGCCCGCTGCCTGTCCTGGCGGCTCGGCGACGCCGGCCTCGGGGGCACGGTGTCGATCTGGACCACCGCCGGTCGACTCAAAGACGTGCGGATCGTCGGAAACCCCGGGCATCTGGCCCTGTTGCGTTCCCGATCCTCGATCGGGGAAACCGATCTGCTGCACCGGGACGGGGTGTGGCTGCTGCACGCGGTCATCGACACCCCCGAGACGCCCCGGCGCGCACCGGTGAACGGGTTCCTCGGCGTCGACCTGGGCATCGTCAACATCGCGACCACCTCTGACGGTGACCGGTTCTCCGGGTCGCGCCTGAACCGCTACCGCAAGCGGCAGCAACGAATCCGGAAGCGGTTGCAGGCCAAGAAGACCACCTCCGCGCGACGGCTGCTCAGGAAACGCCGCCGCACGGAGGCCCGGTTCGCCACCGACGTGAACCATCAGATCAGCAAGACCATCGTGGCCGAGGCTGAACGCACCGGACGGGGGATCGCCGTCGGGGAGCTGACGGGAATCCGCGACCGGGTACGGCTTCGCAAGCCCCAACGGGCCACGCTGCACTCCTGGGCGTTCGCCCAGCTTGGTCAGTTCCTTGCCTACAAGGCCCAGCGGGCTGGTGTGGTGTTGGTGCAGGTCGATCCGGCCTACACCTCGCAGCGATGCCACCGCTGTGGCTGGACAGACAGAAAGAACCGGCGCTCGCAGGCGTCGTTCATCTGTGGTCGGTGCGGCTTCGTTGGGCACGCCGACCACAACGCGGCGCTCAACATCGACCAACGCGGTGTCGAGCGCTGGGGCGAGGTCATGCGTCCAGACGCAGCGCCCATCCTGGCAGCCAGCTAGGACGGCAGCAGCAAGCCTAGAAACCACCGCTCGCGGCGGTTGGCAAGCTCGTTCCTTCAGGAACGAGTTCATGACGTCCTCCTGGTTGTCCAGCCCGTCCCGGCGGCATGCGGCGCCGAGGCACGTTACGCCGTACGGCCGTACTGCTGCGCCTCGACGGTACGGCCAAGTGGCCCAAGCCACTACGCGCAGCGTATGTCCGACTACCCGCGCGATCACTCAAACGGCGCGCGACGCGCGGTTCGGACAACTCGCGCCCAGGGTCAACGCGCCACATCATGTGCGGATGAGGCGTCGGGTGACCCGGGTGATCGCCGTGCTGATCGCGACAATGGCGGTGGCCGGGATCGGCATCGCGCTCTACTACGACGAACGGTCCAGCCGCTCGCTCGGGTACGAGGTCGGCAACGCCGGCACGCCGGACCGGGTGGAGTTGGCCGCCACCGTGCAGCAGGTGGACGGCGTGTCGGGGCAGCTCCACGTGCATCTGCTCGTGCGGGTGGAGGGACGCCTCCAGGACGGCGACGACCTCACGCCCGCCGAACCGCTGACCGTGGACACGTCCTCGCTGACCCAGGGGCTGCTGCGGTTCCCCGCGCACGAGCGGATGTCGCCGGCCGACCTGACCATGTCGATCACCGACGGCGTCGTGCAGGACTACCCGTTCGACGCCTACCGGACCTCGATCGGCTTCGCGGTCGCCGCATCGGACCGGCCTGTGCCGATCGTGCTCACCGTGGACAACCTGGACGGGCAGTTCCTGCCCAAGGCCGTCAACTCGGGGCAGGCGCGCACCGGGCTGAGCGTGGTGGACCTCCGGATCAGCAGGTCTCGGGGCACGTTGATCTTCGCCTGGTTCATGATGCTGTGCATGTGGGCGCTGGCGCTGGTGGTGGCCGGCGCGGCCTGGATCATCATCGGGCAGCGGCGCGGGCTGCCGTGGCCCGCGCTCGGCTGGATGGCGGCCACGCTGTTCGCGCTCGTCGGCTTCCGCAACGCGGCCCCCGGCTCGCCGCCGTCGGGCTCGCTGCTGGACTACGCGGCGTTCTGGTGGGCCGAGGCGATCATCGCGCTGTCCGTGATCGCCATCGTCACCACCGGGCTCCGGGTGGAACGCGCGCAGGCCGACTGACCTGGATTAGCCCTTTTCCCGTCGGGTCGCGGGTCGAGGCACGGCATCATGGGCCGACACGGGCGAAGCGAAGAGGTGGGCATGAGTCAGAGGCAGGCGACCCTCGCCGAGGTGGCCGCGCACGCCGGAGTCTCGCTGGCCACCGCGTCCCGCGTGCTCAACGGCAGCACGCGTCGGGTCAGCGAGGCGCTGCGGGAGCGCGTGCTGGCCGGCGCCCGCGAGCTCGGCTACCTGCCCAACGCCTCGGCGCAGGCGTTGGCCCGCAACAGCAGCGCGCTGCTCGGCCTCGTCGTGCACGACATCGCCGACCCGTACTTCTCCAGCATCGCCGCCGGGGTGACCAGGATCGCCGAGGACGCCGGCCTCGTCGTCGTGCTCGGCACCACCGGCCGCTCCACCGACCGCGAGGTGGAGCTGGTGTCCACGCTCCGCGCGCACCGGGCCCGCGCGATCGTGCTGGCCGGCAGCCGCAGCACCGACCGCGCCGCCACCGAGCGGCTGCGCGAGGAGATCGCCGCGTTCACCCAGCAGGGTGGGCGCGTGGCGTGTGTCTCACAGGCGCGGTTGCCCACCGACACCGTGGTGCCGGCCAACCGGTCCGGCGCCCGCGCGCTGGCTTCGGCGCTCGCGCGGCTCGGGCACCGCAGGTTCGCGGTGCTCGGCGGGCCGCCGGACCTGGTCACCGCTCGCGACCGGGTGGCGGGCTTCCGCGCTGGCCTCGCCGAGGCCGGCGTCGACCTGCCGGCCACCGCCGTGCTGCCCGGCGCGTTCACCAGGGACGGCGGCTACCAGGCCGCGCTCGGCCTTCGGGCCGCCGCCCCGGCCGCGACCTGCGTGTTCGCGGTCAACGACGTGATGGCGCTCGGCGCGATGGCGGCGCTGCGCGGGCTCGGCCTGCGCGTGCCGGACGACATCGCGGTGGCCGGCTTCGACGACATTCCGACCCTGCGCGACCTGGTGCCGTCCCTGAGTACGGTCCGCCTGCCGCTGGAAGAGATGGGCGAGCGGGCCGCGCGCCTGGTGCTCGACGAGAACGCCGCCGAGCCGAGGACCGTGCGGGTGGCGAGCGAGGTCGTGCTCAGGGAGAGCACCGGCCGGCAGGCCGCGCGGACGGCAGGCTGACCGGCGTCACCACGGCCGTCCCGCGACGTTTCACCTGTTGGTGGGGTGCCGTCACGGAGGGAAAGTCCGGTAGGCATGCGGCCGGACCAATTACACTGAGCCCAGTAGTCGTACATCCCCTTTCGAGGAGTGACACCTTCCGTGCACGACGCGCCGTCACCCGGCAGCAGTGCTCCACCCTGCGTCGCCCCGCCTCCGAGCGCCGAAGCAGCCAGCGCAGAGCCCTGTAGTACTGAGCCGGGTACCAGCCCCGGCTGCCATACGAATCCCGTCACCGGCCTCGCAGGAGGTGTCCGATGACGGGGACCATCCTCAGCGTGCTCGGCCTCCTCGCGGTGGTCGGCCTCACCGCCGGCACGGCACTGTTCGTGGCCGCCGAATTCTCCCTCACCACCCTGGAACGCAGCCAGGTCGACAGCCACGCCGAGCAGGTCGGCGACGCCAAGGCGCAGCGCGTCCAGGTGGCGCACCGCACACTGTCGTTCCAGCTGTCCGGCGCCCAGCTCGGCATCACCATCACGACGCTGGTCACTGGCTTCGTCGCCAAGCCCGTCATCGCCGCGTTCATCGAACCTGGGCTGACCTCGATCGGCCTGTCCGGCGAGATCGCCGAGCCGCTCGCGCTGGTGCTGGCGTTGCTGCTGGCCACCGCCGTGTCGATGATCTTCGGCGAGCTGGTGCCGAAGAACCTGGCGATCGCCCGGCCGCTGGCCACGGCCCGCGCGGTCGCCGGGTTCCAGGTGGGCTTCTCCACCGCGTGCCGTTGGCTGATCAACACGCTCAACGGCTCGGCCAACTGGCTGGTGCGCAGGCTGGGCGTCGAGCCCGCCGAGGAGCTGCGCTCGGCGCGGTCCCCGCAGGAGCTCGGCTCGCTGGTGCGGTCCAGCGCCGCGCACGGCACCCTCGACCAGCGCACGGCCGTGCTGCTCGACCGGTCGCTGCGTTTCGGCGACCGCACCGCCGAGGAGCTGATGACGCCTCGGGTGCAGGTCGAGGCGTTGCGCGCGGACGCCACCGTGCTCGACCTGATCGACGCGGCCAGGCACACCGGGTTCTCCCGGTTCCCGGTGCACGACGGCGACCTGGACGAGGTGCGCGGCATGGTGCACGTCAAGCAGGCGTTCGGCGTGCCGATCAACCAGCGCGGCACCACGAAGGTCGGGTCGCTCACGCGCCCGGTGCCGACGGTGCCCGAGACGCTGGAGGGCGACGCGCTGCTCGATCGGCTGCGCGGCTCGGGCCTCCAGACCGCGTTGGTGGTCGACGAGTACGGCGGCACGGCCGGCCTGGTCACGTTGGAGGACCTGATCGAGGAGATCGTCGGCGACGTGCGCGACGAGCACGACCGGCGGGAGGCTCCCCCGGTGCGTCCGCTCGGCAGGGACAGCTGGATGGTGTCCGGGCTGCTGCGCGACGACGAGGTGGCCGAGGCCACCGGGTTCAAGATGCCCGACGGCGACTACGAGACGCTGGCCGGCCTGGTGCTGGCGCGGCTCGGCCGGATCCCGGACGTCGGCGACGAGGTCAGGGTGGACGGCTGGCGGATCACCGTGATGGCGATGGACCGGCACCGGGTCGCCGAGTTGCGGGTGGCCCGCGTGCAGGAGGTTGCGTCGTGAGCGGCGGCTTTGCGATTTTCATTTCCGTCGTGCTGCTCGCGGCCAACGCCTTCTTCGTCGGCGCGGAGTTCGCGCTGATCAGCGCGCGGCACGATCGCCTCGAGTCGATGGTCGAGCGGGGCGTGACCAGGGCGCGGACGGTGATGCGCGCCGGCGAGCAGATCTCGCTGATGCTGGCGGGCGCGCAGCTGGGCATCACGCTGTGCTCGCTCGGCCTCGGCGCGCTTGGCGAGCCCGCCATCGCGCACCTGCTCGAACAGGGGTTGCGGCCGCTCGGCGTGCCGGACGGGGTGGTGCACGCGGTGTCCTTCCCGGTGGCGCTGGTGCTGGTCGCGGTGCTGCACATCGTGCTCGGCGAGATGGTGCCGAAGAACATCGCCATCGCGGGGCCCGAGCGGTCCGCCGTGTGGCTGGTGCCGGCGCACGTGGCGTTCGTCCGGCTGGTGCGCCCGCTGATCTCGCTGTTCAACATGGCCGCGAACGGCGTGCTGCGGCTGATGCGGGTGGAGCCCAAGGACGAGTTGGACACGGCCTACACGCCGGACGAGCTGGCCTCGCTGATCGGCGAGTCGCGGCGCGAGGGACTGCTGGAGGACTCGGAGCACCGCAGGCTGGCGCAGACGCTGTCCTCCGCCGAGCGGACCGTGGCCGACGTGCTGGTGCCGACCGAACGGCTGACCACGGTGCCGGCCGCGCCGACCGTTGGCGACCTGGAGGCGGCGGTCGCGGCGACCGGCTTCTCCCGGTTCCCGGTGCGCGGCGAGGACGGCAGGCTGGCCGGGTACCTGCACGTGAAGGACGTGCTGGACCTTGCGGGCGAGGACCCGCGCACGCCGGTCCCCCGGGCAAGGATCCGGGGCCTGCCGGAGCTGCCCGGCGACGCCAGGCTGGACGAGGCGCTCGCCGCGTTGCGGCGCGCGCACAGCCACGTGGCGCGGGCGGTCGGGCCGGACGGCTCGCTGCTCGGCATGGTCGCGTTGGAGGACCTCGTCGAGGAGTACGTCGGCACCGTCCGCGACGGCACTCACGTGGGTCAACCCTCCTGAGTGGACAGTGGAAACCCGTGTCCCGGCACGGGTTTCCACCCGTCAGGTGGTCGCGTCGTCAGGTGGTCGCGTCGGCCAACTCCGCGCCGGGTCCGACGCGGCGGCCCGCCCGCAGCAGGGTGACCACCAGGGCGAGCGACAGGCCCCCGATCACCGCGGCCAGCACGAAGGCCAGCGGGTAGCCCTCGGACGCGGCGATCGCGCCGCCGAGCGGCCCGGCGGCCATGATGCCGAGATCCCAGAACGAGGTCATCGCGCCGACCGCGGCGCCGGGGCGCAGCGCGCCCGTGCGGTGCAGGGTCAGCGCGACCGTCGCCGGGTACATCAGGGCGACGCCGACCCCGGCGAGCACGGTCGCCGGCAGCGCGAGCGCGGCCGTGTCGGCCACCGCGAGCAGCACCAGGGCGAGGATCTCCAGGACGAGCGAGCAGGCGGCCACCCGCGCGCCGCCGAGCCGGTCGACCAGCGGGCTGCCGAGTAGCCTGGTGAGCAGGAACCCGAAGGCGAACAACGCGAGCCCGACGCTCTCGCCGCCGATGTGGTTGTCGCGCAGGTGCAGCACGAGCAGCGCGGCGATCGTGCCGTAGCCGTAGCTGGACAGGCCGAGGACGACGCCAGGCAGCGACGCGCCGGCCGGCACCAGCCCGCCGCGCGGGCCGGCGGCGACCGGTTCCACCGGCGGTTGTTTCGGCGTGCTGAGCACCAGCAGCGCGGACCCGATCGCGAGCCCGATGACCCCGATCCAGACGGCGGTGAAGCCGCCTGCGGCGTTGAGCGCGGTGGCCAGCACGGGCCCGGCCGCGAGGCCGCCCCACATGGACAGGCCGAACCAGCCCGCGGTCCGGCCGCGGCGCTGCGGGGACGCGCCGCTGAGCACCCACGGCAGCGCGCCGGAGAACAGCGCGGCCTCGCCTGCCCCCATCAGCAGGCGCGCGACCAGCAGCACGGCGTAGTCGGGCGCGAGGAGGTGGCCGAGTCCGCCGAGTGCGCCGAGCACCCCGCCGAGCAGCACGACGGGACGCGCGCGGCCGGTGTCGGCGAGCAGGCCCGCGACGGGCCGCGCGCACGCCGTGGCGAGGAAGGCGATCCCCACGGCGGTGCCGCTGAGCGTCGGGCCGCCGTGGAACCGCTGCACCACGAACTCCGGCAGCACCTGGAGGGTCGCGCCGAGGGCGAGGTAGCCGCACAGCACCGCGCTCCACAGCCGACGAACAGGGATCATCGTGACCATGCAAGAGAAGGTACCGATCGGTATTATCTTGGTCAACGAACGACCACATGCTGAACGGTGGCCTGGTTAGACTTGACCCCCACCGCACCAGCTTGATCCCCACCGCACCAGGGAGGACCAGTTGCCGGTCAAACGCGGTGAGCCGCTCAGCCCGGAGAACACCAGGGCGCGGATCCTCGCCGTCGCCGCGCTGGCCTTCTACGAGCGCGGCGTGCACGCCGTCGGCGTCAACGAGATCGCCGAGCTGGCCGGGTCGTCGAAGCTGACGATCTACCGCTACTTCGAGTCCAAGGACGGCCTGGTCGAGGCCGTGCTGCGACAGCGGAGCGAGCGGATCCACGACTGGCTCGAACGCGGCGTCGAGGCCGTGCCGCCCGGTGCCGACCGCGTGCTCGCGCTGTTCGACCTGCTGGCGGACTGGTACCGGCAGGCGGGCTTCCACGGCTGCGCCATGGTGAACGCCGCGGCCGACACCCGGGGCGACGGCGTGGCCGTCCTCGGCCTGACGCGCGGGCACCTCGCGCGGTACCGCGTCCTGCTGGAGCGGTGCCTGCTGGAGGCCGGCGTCGCGGAGCCGTCGGCGCCCGCCAGGCAGCTACTGATCCTGATCGAGGGCGCCACGGTGGTCAGCTCGATCGACGCGGACGACACCGCGGGCCCCGACGCGCGGCGACTGGCAGAGCTGGTGCTCGCCTCGGTGGTGCCGAGCGCGCACGACCTTCATTGACAGGATGACAATGGGCGTCACATACCATCACCGGGCGTCAGTTGACTGTGACTACGGTTGCTTCATTCTGGAAGCGCCCGAATCTCACACTCCCGACACCACAGTTTTTGACGGTGAACTGCTGAGCTACCACGGAGACGGGCAGCTACAAATATTGACCGAGATCGAGGTCTTGACGGTAGACCTGTCCATTGAAGTGTGGAGCGAACAGCCGCCCCGCCCCGAGGCCGAATGGGAAGAGAGCGAGAGAGTCTTTCTGCCCTGGCCGACGGGTACGGCCAGAGTCAGCCAGCTGTCCTTCGGCTACGCCGAAGAGTGGGAAATCCCCATCGCAGGAAATATCGCTCTCTGGGCGTTCTGTCGGGGACGCAAAGAAGCCGCCCAACGCTATCGCGATGGCGCAGAAACTGAAGAGCTCGCCAATCAGGAGCAATGGTTGATTCGCCTCTGGCCGGAGCATCGGCCACAGTGAATCACGTGCCCCTTTGCTTCAGCGGGCACCCGGCGGCCCGTTGGTATGCTGGGAACGCGGCCAGCAGGGTCGACCAGGACCCGGACGCGAGCGGACCGAGACGATGAACTCCTTGCCAGTGCGGGAAACGGCGGTGCTCGCCGAGGACGAGTGGCAGGCGCGCCGCGCCGCGCACACCGCCCGCGTGCGCCGCTGGACCGACCCGCACCACGAGCGCAAGCAACGCGGCGAGAAGCATCCGGTGCTGGACTTCCTGTTCTCCTACTACTCGCACCGGCCGGCCAGGCTGGAGCGCTGGCACCCCGGCCCCGGCGTCGTGCTGGCGGGCGAGTCCGCGCTGGAGTACCTGCGCTGGCCCGCCTACACCCGCACCGCCGACGGCGTGACCCTGGACACCGCGGCCTTCGCCGAATCGCGCCGCGCCACCGTGGAGTTCGTGCACGCCCTGCTGACCGCGACCGCGACCAGGCAGCCCCGGCTCGGCTGCTTTGGCCTGCACGAGTGGGCCATGGTCTATCGGCAGCGGCCCGATCAGGTCCGCCACAACGCGTGGCCGCTGCGGCTCGGCGGCACCGGCACCGACGCGGTGGTCGAGTCGGCGTCGATCCGGTGCGGCCACTTCGACGCGTTCCGCTTCTTCACACAAGACGCCGCGCCGCGCAACACGCTCCAGCCGACCCGCGCCACGCAGGTGGAGTTCGAGCAGCCTGGCTGCCTGCACGCGGGGATGGACCTGTTCAAGTGGAGCTACAAGCTGGACCCGGCGACCCCGTCCGAGCTGGTCGCCGACTGCTTCGAGCTGGCCGTCCGGATCCGCGAGCTGGACATGCAGGCCAGCCCGTACGACCTGGCCACGCTCGGTTACCGGCCGGTGCGGGTGGAGACGGAACGCGGGCGCGCGGAGTACGTGCGTCGGCAGGCCGCGTTCGCCGAGGAGGGCCGCCCGCTGCGGCAGGCCCTGATCGACCTGAGCGGTGCCCTGCTGGCCGCCTGACCGCGCCAGCAGCCGCCGAATCGCGCCCGCGAGGGCACCCGAGCGGACCGTCTTGCGCAACGCTCTCGTTACCTGTTGTCACTTCACTTGACCCTCAGTCTTCACCTGTTAGCGTGACAACCGCCGGTGACGGGGCTTCGGGGGATGATCCGTCCGACTGCCGGCTGCGGCAGAAAATCACTGACTGTAACCGGGCGCTGGAGGGGACAATGGCCCGACACCGCGCGCTGCGAACCACGGTCCGGCGCGGCGTCGCACGCTGGCCACTCGCGATCGTCGGCCTGGTGGTGCTGGTCCTGATCGGTTGGCTCGGCTGGACCTGGCTCGGCGGCGTCCTCGACCGCCGCGCCGCGGCCCAGGCGGGCGGCTGCGGCCAGGGCGACTCGGTGCTGCGGGTCGCGGTCGCGCCGAGCGCCGCCGACGCCGTCCGCGCCGTCGCGCAGACCTGGACCGCCTCGCATCCCGTCGTCCTGGAGCACTGCATCCGCGTCGACGTGCAGTCGATCGACTCGAAGGTCGTGCTCGACGGCCTCACCCAGGGCTGGGACGACAACAAGCTCGGCCCGCGCCCGCAGGCCTGGCTGCCCGACTCCTCGTTGTGGGCCAACCGCCTCTCCGCGCAGAACCACGGGCTGGTCGGCTCGCCGCCGCAGTCGGTCGCCACCAGCCCGGTGCTGCTGGCCATGCCGCAGTCTGCGGCCCAGGTGCTCCAGTCCTCCAGCGGGTTCCGCTGGAGCGACCTGCCCGACCTGCTGTCCGCGCCGGACGGGTGGACCCGGTTCGGCCGGCCGGACTGGGGCGCGTTCAAGATCGCCATGCCCGACCCGGCGATCAGCCCGCCGACGGCGATGGCGATCCAGTCCGCCCTGGCCGGGGCGAGCCAGCAGGGCATCGGGCCGGTGACCGTCGACATGCTGGGCACCGGGTCGGTCAAGGACCTGCTGACCAAGCTCGTCGCCAGCCGGCCGTCCGGCCTGCCCGACACCACGACGGAGGCACTGGACAAGCTGACCAGGGTCGCCGACGGCAACGGCGACGTGAACGCGGCGGGCTTCAGCGCGGTGCCGACCTTCGAGGTCGACCTCTACCGCCGCAACACCGGCAAGGACAACGGCGCTCCCCCGCTCAAACCGCTCTACGGCGTGCCGGCCGGCGGCCCCAACCCGGTCGCCGACTTCCCGTTCATGGCGTTGGCCGGCAACTGGGTCAACGAGGAGCAGGGCCGTGGGGCGCAGAAGTTCGGCGAGTTCCTGCGCACACCCGACCAGCAGAAGGTGCTCGCCGCGGCCGGTCTGCGGGTCGGGTCGACCGAAGACCATCCCAAGGCGACGCCGGGGCTGCGCTGGTCGGCCACCACGCAGAACCTGGTCGCCGCCGACGCCAACACGACGCAGCAGATCTCCGCGTCCTGGGCCAGCGCGGAGGACGGCGGCCAGGTCGTCACCGTGCTCGCCGACGTGTCGCACTCGATGACCGAGGACGGCGGCGACGGCCGCACCAGGATCGACTGGCTCAGGGCCGCCCTGACCGGCCAGGTGAACCGCGCTGTGTCCGGCTCGATCGGGCTGTGGGAGTTCTCCAGGGACGTCGACGGCGGCAAGGCGTACCGCGAGCTCGTGCCGACCGCGCCGGTCAGCCAGCAGCGCGACGCCTTGACCGCCGGCATCGGCCAGCTCCAGCCGATGACCGCGCCCAAACCCCTGCTGTACACGAGCATCGCCGCCGCGTACGAGGCCGCGACGCAGAACTACCAGGACGGCCGGCACAACCGCGTCGTGGTGCTCACCGACAGCGCGAACGACGGCGGCCTGACCGCGAAGGAACTCACCACCCAGCTCACGGCGCTCGTGCGGACCGACAAACCGGTGCCGATCAGCGTCATCGGCATCGGTCCCGACATCGACCGTCAGGCGCTCTCGGACCTCGCCAGGCTCACCGGCGGGAGTCTGTCCACTGTGGACGACGGCAGGGGCATCGAGCCCGCGCTCGGCCAGCTGCTGTCCATCAGCGGCTGAGCGCGGGCCCCTCGACGTCCCTTTGTCGTATCGCCGACTCAGGGTCGGCCGCGGGTCGAATCAGGGACGACCCGGATACCGGCGGCCGCGCCGCGCCGGCAGGGTGGACCCGTGAACGTGTCAGTGGTCGCACCGGCGGTGCCCCGATGGGTGGCGCGGCGGGTCGCGCCGGTCGCCGCCGTCATCGCGCTGGTCATGGTGCCGTGGTCGGTCGGGCTCGGCTTCACCCTGCCGGCCACCGCGCAGGCGCGGCACTGGAACGTGGCCTGGGTCGGCCTCGACCTGGCGCTGGCGCTTGGCCTCGCCGCGACGGCGTGGTGGGGCTTCCGCCGCGACCGGCGCGCGGCGACTGCCGCGACGGTCACCGGCACGCTGGCGCTGGTGGACGCGTGGTTCGACGTGTGCACCGCCGAGGCGGGCGGCCCGCTGCTGCTCGCCGTCGCGATGGCCGTGCTCGGCGAGCTGCCGCTCGCGGCGGCGTGCCTGTGGCTGGCCAGGACCGTTGCCAGGGCCAGGCCGGCCGCGAGTTAGCGCGGTGTCTGCACCAGCGAGTCAGGCCGCAGTGCCGACGGACCCGTCGTCGAGGGCGGTGTTGTCGATCACCTCGTGCAGGATCTCGCGGGACGCGCGCAGCTCGTCGATCGCCCTGTCGATGCGGGACAGCTCGTCGGTCAGGTTCGCGCGCAGGCCCGCGCAGGGGATCAGCCGGTCGCCGTCGTCGCGCACGCACGGCAGCACCTGCGCGATCGTCGCGGTGTTCAGGCCGGCCGCGAGCAGCGTGCGGATCCGGTGCACCACACCGATGTCCGCCTCGCGGTACACGCGGTAGCCGCTGGACAGGCGTTCCGGTTCGAGCAGGCCCTGCTGCTCGTAGTAGCGCAACAAGCGCTCGTTCACCCCGGTGCGGTGAGACAGCTCTCCAATGCGCACGCCGGCCTCCCCTGGGCTTGACTCTGACACCGATGTCAGACTTTACCGTCGCCGGCATGACAACATCGACAACGGCTCCGCTGACCGGCAGGACCGCGATCGTCACGGCCTCCTCGCGGGGCATCGGCGCGGCGATCGCCCGCCGCCTCGGCGCGGACGGCGCCAACGTGATCGTGAACTACCAGCGCAACGCCGACGCGGCCGCCGAGGTGGTCGCCGCGATCGAGGCGACCGGCGGCAAGGGTGTCGCGGTGCGCGCCGACCTCTCGGTCGCCGCCGACATCGCCCTGCTGTTCGACACCGCGCGCGACACCTTCGGCGGCCTGGACATCCTGGTGAACAACGCGGGCCTCAACCTGCACAAGGCAGTCGTGGACATCGAGGACGAGGAGTTCGAGCGGGTGCTCGCGGTCAACGTCCGAGGCACGTTCCTCGCGCTGCGGCACGCGGCGCGGCAGCTGCGCGACGGCGGCCGGATCGTGAACATCTCCACCGGCTACACCAGGGTGAGCTTCCCCGGCGAGGGCGTCTACACGGCGACCAAGGCCGCCGTCGAGCACCTCGGCGTTGCGCTGTCCAAGGAACTCGGCCCGCGCGGGATCACCGTCAACTCGGTGCTGCCCGGCCTGACCGACACCGACGAGACGGCCGCGATCCGGGACCAGTTCGACACGTTCGCCGCGATGACGCCGCTGCGCCGGGTCGGCCGGCCCGAGGACATCGCCGACGTGGTGGCGTTCCTGGCAGGCGACGACGCCCGCTGGGTGACCGGGCAGTCCATCGCCGCGGCCGGCGGCCTCGCCTGACGCGGCGACGGCGCCCCGGACGTCAGGAGTCGGGGGCGCCGTAGAGCTCGGCCATGGCGACGATGGTGCGCTCCAGGTCGGCGCGGAGCTCGGGCGGCTCGAGCACCTCGGCGTCCTCGGCCAGCTTGAGCAGGTCGACCCTGGCGTGGTTGATCGACTCGGTTGGCAGCACGACCCGCACCCAGCCGTCCTCGTCGGGCTCGCCCGCGGTCGCGAGCGCGGCCCTGGCGATGGGCTGCGCGACGAGGTGCGGCAGGCGGGCCAGGCCGCGCGGCGAGATCCGCACCACCATCTCGCCCTGGTACACGCTCGCCTCGAAGCGCTCGGCCCAGGAGCGCCAGTACTCGTCGAGGTCGAAGTCCGGCGGCCGGTCGAAGTTCTCGTCGGTGATCCGCGCGTCGAGGACCTTGGCCACCCGGTAGGTGCGGATCTTCTCCTCCGCGCTCGCGACCAGGTACCACTTGCCGGCCTTGAGCACGATGCCGAGCGGGTCGACCAGCCTGGTGACCTCTCTCGGCTGGCCCCAGCGCTGGTAGTGCAGCTCGATGCGGCGCTGGTTCCACACGGCGTCGGCGATCTCGGTCAGCCACGGCACGCGGTCGGCCTCGTGGAACCAGCCTGCCGCGTCGAGGTGGAAGCGCTCGCGGATCCGGCCCGCGCGGGACCGCAGCTCGGGCGGCAGGGCGGCGAGAAGCTTCAGCTCGGCCGCCGCGAGCACCGCGCCGAGCCCCAGTTCGGCGGCGGGCCCCGGCATGCCGGCGAAGAACAGCGACTCCGCCTCGCCGCCGGTCAGGCCGGTCAGCTTGGTCCGGTAGCCGTCCAGCAGCTGGAAGCCGCCGCTGGCGCCCCGGTCCGCATACACCGGGACGCCAGCGGCGCTCAGCGACTCGACGTCCCGGTAGACCGTGCGGACCGAGACCTCCAGCTCCTCCGCGAGCTGCTGCCCGGTCATCCGGCCGCGGGTCTGGAGCAGCAACAGCAGGGACAGCAGCCGGCTCGCGCGCATGCCGGCAGTCTTCCCCACCTGACAGTCGATGGCAGGTATCGCCGGTCTCGTCAGGCGCCGGCCAGCGCGTCGACGGCGTTGCGGGCGGCCGCGGCGAAGTCGGCCACGGGTACGGTAGGAGTTGACATCAGTGTCAGATTCAAGTCGCGAATCGGCTCCCGGGGTGTGGCATGCGGATCGGTGAACTGGCCCAGCGGACCGGGGTGAGCGAGCGGTCGCTGCGCTACTACGAGCAGCAGGGGCTGCTGGTGTCCGGCCGCACCCTCGGCGGCCACCGCGACTATCCGGGCAGCGCGGTCGACCGGGTCATCCTCATCCAGGAGCTGTTCGCGGCGGGGCTGCACAGCAAGAAGATCGCGCGGCTGCTGCCCTGCATGCGGGACAGCGACGGCGGCCCCGCCGAGATCGCGACGCCGAGGCTGGTCGCCGAGCTGACCGAGGAGCGGGAGCGCATCAACCGCACGATCGCCGACCTGATCCGGTCCCGCGAGGTCCTGGACGAGGTGATCGAGGCGGCGGCCGGCCGGTTCGAGGCGACCGCGAGCGCGAGCGCGACGGGAGCCTGACCGAGAACCCGTTGAGCGGCAACGACTCCAGGAGCGAGGTCACCGATGAGCAACGCGGACGTGTACGACGCGGCTCGGCAACGGATCACCGAGCTGGCCAGGAACGCCGACCTGAACACCGCCGTCGGCGCGTGTCCCGGCTGGACGGTCGGCGACGTGGTCGCCCACCTCGCCGGCGGGCTCGCCGACTTCACCGAACGACGGTTCGACGGCGTCGACACTGGCGAGTGGGGTGAACGGCAGGTGCGGGAGCGCCGGGGCCGGTCGCTCGACGACTCGCTCACCGAGTGGGCACTCAACCGGCAGGCCGCCGACGGGCTGTTCGACTCGCCGATGGGCCCGATCCTGGTCACCGAGATCGTGTCGCACGAACAGGACATCAGGACGGCGCTCGGCCGGCCGGGCGAGCGGGACAACGTGGCCGTGCGGTCGGCGCTGACCCGGCCGTTGCAGGAGGTCGACAAGCGGATGCGGTCCGACGGGCTGCCGGCGCTGCGCGTCGAACTGGAGCACGGCACGCGGGTGCTCGGCGAGGGCGAGCCTGCCGGCACGCTGCGGGTGTCCTCGTTCGAACTGCTCAGGACGATCGCCGGCAGGCGCAGCCTTGACCAGATGCGCACGCTGGCCTGGGACGGCGACCCCGAGCCGTGGCTCGGGGTCTTCTCGCTGTTCGGCGAGCGTCGGCAGGCGCTGGTCGAGTAGGCGCCGGTCCGCCCGACTTCCTATGGCCTGCCGGCGTTCGGGGCCGGGCCCGAGGGTCCTGCGGCGAGATGCGCGAGGAAGGCGGTCAGCCACGCCGTGCCGGCGAGCAGGGCGAGGCGTTCGAACAGGCCGCTCGGCGCGTCCGGCCAGGCGCCCGAGTAGTCGAGGCCGGCCAGGATGCCGCACAGCAGGAAGCTGGCGGGCACGGTAACTCCGGTGACGGCCGACCACCTGGCCCATCGCGCGCCGGCCTGCCCGGATGCGGCCAAGCGGCGGCCCGCCCACGCGGCGACGGTCAGCCCGCCGAAGATCGTCGCCCCGGCGAGTTGGTGGAGCCCTCCGGTGAGGGTGTGCGCGGGCGGCTGGCCGGTCGGCCAGCCGAGGCCGGGGTCGATGGGACAGACGGCGGCGAGGACCAGCGCGCCGCCGTAGGCGCCGATGGCGCGCGGCAGCCACCGCGCCCGCCCGGCCGGCAGCAGCCTGGCGACGCCGACCGCCGCGAGCACCGCGCCTGCTCCGGCCACCGCGAGCGCGGCGATGTTGACCCAGCCCCACGGCCCGAGGCTGAGGTGGCTGACCCACTGCCGCCACGGCTGGAATCCCCGGCGGGTCGCGTCCTCGACCAGGAACACCACCGCGAACAACACCTGGCCGGCCGCGCCAGCCCTGACCAACGTCCTTGCCGTGCTCGTGCGGACCGCCGTCCCGGTCACGACGTGATCCCGCGCGAGGATCCGGTCGGCTCCGCGGCCCAGGTGGACAGGCGCACGCTCAAGGTGGGCGCGTCGGCCGGG
Source organism: Solihabitans fulvus (assembly GCF_008386585.1). Taxonomy (GTDB): domain Bacteria; phylum Actinomycetota; class Actinomycetes; order Mycobacteriales; family Pseudonocardiaceae; genus Solihabitans; species Solihabitans fulvus. Next base: position 62,614 of record NZ_VUOB01000063.1, on the reverse strand, counting down.
GCGGAGCCGGGGGCGACGGTGAACCCGATCGCCTCCTTCAGCCAGTGGTACTCGGTGTTGTGGAACACGGCGAACCGCCACTGGCCGTCCCGCCGGACCGCGATCATGGACTGCACCTTGGCGTTGCGCCTGGTCATGCGCTGCCTCCCGCGCAGCACCGTGCCGACGCCGTGCGCGATGGCGACGTCCTCGGCGAGCAGGCGGACCTGGGTGATCCGGCCCTCCAGCCGGGTGCCCCGGAAGATCTTCCGCCACAGCGCGCGGTGTGACTCGACGATGGCCGCGCGGCCCGTGTAGTGGGTGCCGATGGCGTTGACGTAGTCGGCGTCCTCGGTGAACAACGCGCCGTAGGCGTCGGCGTCCGCGCTGGCCCAGGCGTCGCCGAGCCGGTCGGACAGGGTGCGGACGGCGAGCTCCGCGTCCTGTTGGGCGGTGTTGGTCATGTCGATCGACTCCCCTGGAGTATTCTGCTGATCGGATCAACTACAGCGTGAAGCAATAGTTGCGTGATGCAGATACTGCATGGGTGAGATTGAGGTGTCAAGGCCGTGGCCGAGCAACGTGAGCAACTTCTGTCGGACATCGCCGCGGGCGCGCGGCAGAGCACCACCGACGGCGTGGTGCTGCACCAGGCCATCGCCGACCGGCTCGGCCTGCATGTCACGGATCTGCGCTGCCTCAACACGCTGCGCCCCGGAGACGCCGTCACCGCGGGCGAGCTGGCCGAGCGGACCGGGCTCACCACGGGCGCCGTCACCCGCATGATCGACCGCCTGCTCAAGGCGGGCTACGTCCGGCGGGAGCACGACCAGGCCGACCGCCGACGCGTGATCATCAGCCTCGTCCCGGAACGCGCCGCCCAGATCGCCCCGCACTACCAGGGCGTCGCCGCCGCCTGGACGCGGCTCATGGGCGACTACACCGACGAGCAGCTCGGGCTCATCCGCGACCTGTTCGGCCGCATGCACCAGATGTCCGTCCAGCTCATCGCCGAGCTGGACGCCGAGAACCGACCCGACCCCAACTCCTGAACGCGGGGGCACGGTCGCGCGGTACCATCGGACCGGTCACGCACCTAGGGGCGGCGCGTGACCGGTCCGGGGCGACCGCGTCGATGGGGCGGGACGGGTCGGGCCGCCTCAGCTCGCCGGGTGCCAGCCGAGGATGCCGGTGTAGGCGGACTCCAGGCCGGCGTTGGCGATGATGCTCGCCGGGATCTGGCTCGGGCCGGTGATCACGTGGTTGCCCTTGATGGTGACGGCCTTCTGGTTGTAGTCGGCCGGCCCGGTCTCCCAGTAGTTGCCCTCAAGGTCGAGCGGGTCGTAGTTGCCGTTGTTCGCGGTGTAGTCGACGTGCTTGCTGCCCCAGTCGTTGGCCGCGTTGCTGTACTCGGCGTTGCCGCGCAGGGTGATGTTCCCCGCGCCGTTGTCCGTGTAGAGCGCGTGGCCCTTGTTGCTCTTCTGGTCGTGCACCACGTTGCCGACGAGGTGTTCGCCGGTGGCCAGGCTGCCGCCGGTGTTTCCGTTGGTGTAGATGGCTCCGCCGTCGCCGAGCATCGACATGTGGTTGAAGATCAGGTTGTTGGCGAGCGTGTTGTTGTTGGAGTAGTTGGGTTCCGCCGGCTTCTTAATCTTGTCGGGCCAGCCGCCCCAGCCGATCGAGATGCCCGTGTAGGCGGTGTGGTCGATCTGGTTGTGCGCGATGGTGGTCTGCTCCGCGTAGCCGACGTCGATGGCAACGCCGCCGTGGAACTCGACCGGCAGCGAGTACAGGTGGTTGTCCAGGATCTGGTTGCCGCTGGTGTGGTCGCCTGCCGCGGTTGGCATGGTGACGTCGACGCCGCCGAGTTCCAGGCCGTTGCCCGAGATGTCGGTGAACACGCAGCCCTTGACCAGGTCGCCCTGCGAGCCGTCACCGAGGTCGAGGCCGGCCCCGCCGAGCCGGGCGAAGCCGTCGCCGGTGAACGCGATTCCCTTGTCGTGGTTGAAGGACACGTTGCCAGGCGACTTGGTCCAGTTGCCGTACGGGCAGGTGCCGCCCGCCTTGAACTGGCACAGCCCCTGCGTGGCGTAGCCGGTGGTGCCGGTGATCCGGTAGGTGGCCTGGATCTCCGAGAAACCCTCTGGGCCGCTCGGCGACAGCCAGGTCGCGTCGGAGAACTGGAGCCCGTTGAACGAGATGTCGTGGATCGGCGCGCTCGCCGTGCCCTGGCCGGAGACCAGCGTCTCCAGTGCGGGCGCGACGACCTTGGCGGTGGCCAGGTCCTCGCCGGCGCGCGGGATGTAGTAGACGGTGCTCTTGGCCGAGTCGAGGTACCACTCCCCCGGCTGGTCGAGCAGTTCGTAGGCGTTCTCCACGGCCGTTGGCGACTCGGTGATCGACGCCCTGCCGACCAGTTCGTAGGTGCGGCCCGAGCCGTCGGTGCGCAGCACCCGCCTGGTCGAGTTGTTCCAGCACGGCTGCGCCATCGTGATGGTGTTGCCGGAGATCGAGCCGACCGGACAACGGGGTTCGGTCCACGCGCCGAGGCCGCCGGTGTAGACGAACTCGATGTCGCCGGGGTTGCGCCAGCCCGCCATCGTCGCGGCGGAGGCGGTGTAGCCGGTGGACGTCTGGGTCACGGTCACCGGCAGCGCACCCGTCGCCCTGGTCGCCCGCGCACCGTTGACGTAGAGCTGCCTGGTGCGCAGGCCGGCCGGCGCCGGCGCGGCCCAGATGTGTTTGCCGGCATCGGTCTGGTGCCAGCCGGTGAGGCCGACGCCGCCGCTGACCACCGGGTGCGCGCCGGCCGCGGCCGTCCACACCACGCGGTGGCCGTTCGCGCCGGAGTCCCGCGCGTCGAGCGAAAGCGGTTGGGACAGCTGGTAAGTGCCGTCGGCCAGCGAGACGGTGACGTCCCCGGCGGGACTCTGGTTGAGGCCGCGCGCGAGATCGCGCGCCTTCTGGAGGGTCTGCACCGGCTGGTCCGGCGCGGCGCCGGAGTTGCTGTCGCTGCCGGTCGGCGAGACGTACACGGTCAGGCCGGCCGCTCCGGCCGCGACCGCCGTCGCGCTCGCCCCCGCCGCCAGGACTCCGGCGGCGAGGACGAGCACCAACCTCCGTGACGACCGGGTTCCGCTTGCGCCTCTACACCACATCGCTGTGCCTTTCCGGGATGAGGTCCGTGGTGCGCTCGGGCGGCGGCGTGACGAGCACCGTACGACTGTGTCGCCATGCGGGTCGGCCGTCAAGAATTCCTCGGATCGATTTGTCGAGCGAAAGCGACAAACAGCGCCGATGGTGAGGAAGTTACTCCGGAGATCGGATGACAACGGTTCAGCAGGCGGGCAGCAGCGCCCAGAGATCGCCGCCGGACGGGGCCGGCACGTGCCCGATCGCGGCCTTGGCCTTGGCGTCCCCCGCCTCGTCGGCGGCCGCGTGCAGCTGCGGCAGCGCGATCGTCTGGTCGAAGGTCCCGATTTCCTGGTGCGGCCACGAACTCTTGCCGTGCTCGGCGGCGGCGATCGTGTAGTCGACGGCCTTTGGCAGGCTGCCGCCGCCGGATGCGGTGTAGGACCACAGGTTCACGCCGACGTGCCGGCCGATCTCGGCGAGGCGACACAGCGCCTGCGCGTTGAAGTTGCTGTAGTGCCAGGACCTCGTGCGCGCCAGCTCCAGCGGCTGGCTGCCGTCGGCCTTGACCTGCTTGGCGATCCGGCTGGCCTCGGCGCCCTTCACCACGGCCGCCGCGTCGGCGGTCCCGCCGAGGTAGAGGGTGATCGCCGCCGCCTGCACGTCGTACCAGCTGCCGTGGTTGTTGGCGGCCTGCGCCTCCTGCTTGCCCTGCTGGCTGGTGCGCAGCCAGTCCAGCAGCCGGCCGAGCCAGGTCCTGATGCCCTGTTGGTCGGCGGCCGACCAGCCGGGCGCGCCGGAGTCGAGCAGGGCGAAGGCGTCGACGACCGGTTCGAACACCTCGGAGAAATCGATGATGCCGGTGCCGCGCACGGCGGTGCTGCACGGAATGACCTGGGCGTAGGTCAGGTTCGGGTTCATTCTCGTTGCCTGGTCGAGGAACCACGCGCGCACGTCGAGTTCGGCGCGCTGCGCGTACCTGACGTCACCGGTGTAGTACCAGGCCAGCGCGAGCCGGGGAATCGCGTCGAAGGCGCTGCCGCGCTCGGCGTGGTCGCTGATCTGGTCGGCCTCGGGGTTTCGCTGGCCGTCCTTCTGCACGTACGGGCAGCCGTGCGGATTGCTCGCGGTCGGCGGCTTGCTCGCCCACCAGTAGGGCGCCTGGCTGAGGTAGTCGTGCTTGTCGCCGCTCGGCGGCGTCTGCTTCTTGTCCAGCACCGACCACGGCCCCGAGGTGAGGTCGGCGTCGGCCGAGGACACCAGCTTGGCGAGGTCGGCCCGCAGCGTCGGATCGGTGCCGACCCGCTGCTTGTTGCTGGCCAGCCGCGCGCCGTCGAGCAGCACGGTCGCCGGCGCGGACGCGGCAGACCGGTCCGTCGCGGTGTGTCCCCAGGCGAGCTGCTGGCCGGCGATCCCGGCCAGCACCAGCGCCACCGTCGCCGCGCCGACCGCGACCATTCGCCTCGACCGCCGTCGAGTCTCGGGGTGGGCCTGGTCCGTCTCTCGCATCGCACGCTCCATTTCCGGTACGTCGTACCGGTCGGTGGGGCGGCGACTCACCCTCGCGCGGATCCGGCCGCGCGGCAAGGCCTCGCGACTGAACCCATGCTGAAGATCACCGCGCGCCAGGGTCCGGCGCGGCGTGCCGCCGCTCGCCGGGCCGTCGCCGCAATCCCCTGCGCCGCAACGCTCACAGCGGTTCGGTGAGGTAGCCCTGGACGGTCGCGCCGAGCCTGGCGACGATCGTGGCCCGGTCGAGCGCGGCCACCACTGGCAGGTCGAGGACGAACCTGGTGGTGGCGAGGCCGAGGATCTGGGTGACCACCAGCCCCATCCTGGTCGGCACCTCCTCGGGGCGCGGGCAGGCGGCGGCGAGCGTCGGCGCGACCTGGGTGGCCAGGATGCGTTGCAGCTCGGCCCTGACGGCCTCGTTGGTGGTGGCGGCGCGCAGCAGGATGACCAGCGACTCGCCGGTGGCGTTCTCCCACAGGTCGAGGAAGTGCCCGACGAGCCGCGCGCCGATCTCAGCGCGGGGCACCGAGGTGAGGTCGGGCAGCCGCAGGTCGATCTCGGCCGCGGCCGCGAACAGGCCCTCCTTGCTGCCGTAGTAGCGCATCACCATGGACGGGTCGATGCCCGCGTCGGCCGCGATGGCCCGGATGGTGGCGCGGTCATAGCCGTCGGCGGCGAACCGCTCGCGGGCGGCCTGGAGGATCGCCGCGCGGGTCCGGTCGGAGCGGCGGGCCACGGTCGAGTCAGTCATGCCAACAACTGTAGGCCAACACCTGTTGACACGACAGTCGGCGCGCCCTAACGTCATTGCCAACAGGCGTTGGCAAACACTCGTTGACCCAGGAGGCAACTCGTGAACACGCTCCCCACCAGCACCGATGTCGTCATCGTCGGGGCAGGCCCGACCGGCCTGACGCTCGCCGCCACGCTGGCTGGCCGAGGCATCGACGTCGTCCTGCTCGACCGGCAGGCCGAGGGCGCGAACACCTCGCGGGCCGCCGTCGTGCACGCCAGGACGCTGGAGGTGCTCGAGGAGGTCGGCGCGACCGAAACGATGGTCGCCGAGGGCGTCCGCTCGACCAGGCTGGTCGCCCGCGACCGGGACCGCGAGCTGTTCGGCACCAGGTTCGACCGGCTGCCCACCCGCTACCCCTACGCGCTGATGCTCTCCCAGGCCCGCACCGAGGCGATCCTGCTCGACCGCCTGCATGCGTTGGGCGGCAGGGTTTTCCGGCCGTACACGGTCACCGACGTCAGCCAGGACGCCGAGCGCGTGACGGTGACCGTGGCCGACGAGAACGGCGACCGGCACGCGATCACCGCGCGATACGTGGTCGGGGCGGACGGCATGCACAGCGCGGTGCGCGAGCACGCCGGCATCGGCTTCACCGGCGGCACCTACGGCGAGTCGTTCCTGCTCGCCGACGTCGAGATGGACTGGAGCCTGCCCACCGACGAGGTCACCCTGTTCTTCGCCGCCGCCGGCATGGTGGTGGTCGCCCCGCTCCCCGGCGGCACCTACCGGTTCGTCGCCACGGTCGACGAGGCCCCCGAGCACCCGACCGTCGCCGACGTGCAGGCGCTGCTCGACCAGCGCGGCCCGCTGCGTCGCCCTGCCGTGGTGCGCGAGGTGCGCTGGGGGTCGCGGTTCCGGGTGCACCACCGCGTCGCCGACACCTACCGGGCCGGGCGGGTGCTGCTGGCCGGCGACGCCGCGCACGTGCACAGCCCCGCGGGCGGGCAGGGCATGAACACCGGCATCCAGGACGCGGTCGCCCTCGGCCACGCGCTCGACGCGGCCATGACCGGCGGCGGCGACGGTCCGCTCGACGAGTACACCCGCACCCGCCGCCCGGTGGCCGAGCAGGTCGTCGCCGTCGCCGACCGGCTCACCAGGCTGGCCACCGTGCCGCCGAGGATCCGGCCGCTGCGCAACGCGGCGATGCGGCTGGCGGGCCACCTACCGCCGGTCCGCCGGAAGCTCACCTGGCGGCTCTCGGGCCTCGACTACCGCTGACCTCCCGGGACCGCGCTAGTCGAGCGCCTTCCGAACCTTGATCCGGACGTCGGGCCACGGCGGCCTGCGGATCGCGGCGACGCCGAACAACACGACCGCCGCGAGACCGATCAGCGCGCCGAGCCGGTGCACCGCCGTGGCGTCGAACGCCGGCTCCCAGGTGGCCTTGCCGTCCTTGACGACGAACACCCCGGCCGGTGCGGCGCCGAAACCGAGGCCGGCCCTCCCGGCAAGCTCGCCCCCTTGGTCCTGACCGCCGCCCGTGCGACCGCCGCCACCACCGCGAATCCTCGCGACGGGGATGATGGTCGTCCCGTCAGCCGTCTCGAACGGCTCGCCGAAGACCTGCTCGGAACCGAGTTCCGTCGGCAGACTCGCCACGATCTCCCATAACCGCACCGGCACTCCTCTCGTCAACCTTCGGTCAACGGTAGGCCAGCCGACGCCGGGCGACCGGGTTTCATTCCACGACACACGGACCAGGTCGGGAAACCCGCCACCGCCCGGCCGCGCCGCCACCCGAATGTCCGCAAGTGTGTCAACTGGCACTGTTCGCGCGGCGTTCGGATGCGAGCATGTCGATGGTGATGCCGCGATGACAGAGTCACGATCAGCCGTCCACCGCACCATCCTGGCGGTGGACGTGGAGGGGTTCGGGGACCGGAACCGGACCACCCCGCACCAGGTCGCGGTGCGGCAGGGCCTGTACCGCGCGCTGGATCGGGCCTTCCGCGACGCGGGCATGTCGTTGGCCGAGTGCCGGCACGAGGATCGCGGCGACGGCGTGTTCGTGCTGGCTCCCGCGCAGACACCCAAGGGGCCGTTCGTGGAGTCCCTGCCGCACGCGCTGGCCGAGGAACTGCGCCGGCACAACGCGACGCACCGGCGGGAGGAACGGATCCGGCTGCGGCTGGCGCTGCACGCCGGGGAGGTCGCCATCGACGAGCACGGCGCGACCGCCGGGGCGATCAACCTGACGTTCCGCCTGCTTGAGGCGCGCGCGGTGAAGACCGCGCTGGCGGAGTCGCCCGGCGTGCTTGCGGTGATCACGTCGGAGTGGTTCTTCGACGAGGTCGTCCGCAACAGCCCGGTCGCCGATCCGGCCACGTTCCGACCGGTCGAGGTGACGGTGAAGGAAACCAGCACGGTCGGCTGGATCTGCCGCCCGGACCGGCCCTACCGGTCCGACCCGGAGGTCCTGTCGGCGGCCGGCGCGCGCGAGCCGGCCGGCGACCCGCGACCCGCGTCGGCCGACCCGAGGCCACCCGGCACGACGGTCACGATGACCGCGACGACGTCGGACCACAGCCGCGTGTACCAGGCCGGAGGGGATCAGCACATCACGGAGGGGTGAGTTGATGAGTCCCAGCGAAAACCCTGACGCGGAAGCGGAACCGGCGCGAGTTCCCGGCGACGGGATCCACCTCGAGGCGACGGCGTCGGACGCGGCCCGCGTCTACCAGTCCGGCCGGGACCAGCACATCCACCATCCCCGCGGCGTGCGCGATCAGCGCGCCGCCGCGCGGGACGACCCAGTGCGGGAGTGCCCGTATCCGGGTTTGGCCGCATTCGGGCCCGAGCAGGCCGGCTGGTTCTTCGGGCGGGACAAGCTCGTCGCGGAACTCGTCACCCGCCTGGACCAACGGCAGCACACCGGCGGGATGCAGCTGGTCATCGCCCCCTCGGGAGCGGGAAAGTCCTCGCTGCTGCGCGCCGGGCTGCTCCCGAAACTCGACCACGCCGCGCTGCCCGGCTCGGACCGGTGGCCGAAGGTGGTGCTGACGCCCACCGTCGACCCGCTGTGGGTGCTGGCCGCCAACCTCGCCAGGCTGACCGACACCGACGTGCTGACGTTGGTCGGCGACCTCGCCGAGGACCCGTCCCGCTGCGTCGCCCAGCTCGCCGACGCCGTGCGCGACCGCGCCGACGACCCGCACGCGCGCGTTGTCGTTGTGGTGGACCAGTTCGAGGAGCTGTTCACCCTCTGCACGGACGACCGCCAACGCCGCGCCTTCATCGAGGTGCTCGTCCGCCTTGCGGGCGGCCCGACCGGTGGCGGGGACCCGATCGGCGTGGTCGTGGTGGGGCTGCGGGTGGACTTCTACGCCGCCTGCGTCGACCATCCTCGGTTGCGCGCCGCGCTCCAGGACGCCCCGCTGGTGGTCGGGCCGATGTCGGACGAGGAACTGCGCGAGGCGATCAGCTTTCCCGCCAACGATGTCGGGCTGGCGGTCGAACCGGGGCTGGTCGAGCTGCTCCTGCACGACCTCGGCAGCACGGCCGAGATCGGCGCGAACGGGGTCACCAGCTACGAGGCCGGTCGGCTTCCGTTGCTGGCACACGCGTTGCGGGCCAGTTGGCAACAGCGAGACGGCTCCGTCCTGACCGTGCAGGGGTACCGGCACACCGGGCACATCCGGCACGCCGTGGCCACCACCGCCGAGGAGGTGTATGCCAACCTGGACGGCGCAGGGCGCCTGCTGGCGCAGTCGTTGTTCCTGCGGCTGACCAAGATCGGCGACGGGACCGAGGACACCCGGCGACGCGTGCCCCGCGCCGAGCTGTTGGACAGCGGCACCGACCCGGCGGCAGCGGCGGCGGTCGTCGACGCGTTCACGCGGGCCAGGCTGCTCACCCAACAACGGGACACCGTCGAGATCACGCACGAGGTCCTCCTGCGCAGTTGGCCCCGGCTGCGAGAGTGGATCGACACCGACCGGGTCGGCAGGCTCACCCAGCAGAACCTCGAGGAGGCGGCCACCGCCTGGCACCACCACGGCGGCGACCAGTCCCTGCTGTACCGGGGATTCCAGCTCGACACCGCGCACAACTGGGCCAGCACCGCGCCGCACAACGGCCTCAGCCCGACGGCGCAGGGCTTCCTCACCGCCAGCACCAGGGCGCGCCGCCGAAGCACCCGACGACGCACCACGACCATCGCGGCCCTCGCGACGCTCACCCTGGTCGCCAGCACCACCGCGGTCATCGCCGTCGTGCAACGGGGTGAGTCGGTGCATCAGCGCGACTCCGCCGTGTACAGCCGGGTTCTCGCCGAGGCCGACCAGCTGCGCGGCACCGACACGTCGCTGTCCGCCCAGCTCAACCTTGTCGCACACCGGATGCAGCCCGACGACGAGACCTACACCCGGCTCCTCAACGCCGAGAACACCCCGTTGTCCACGCCGCTGCCCCCGCACAAGGACCAGGTCTCCTCTGCGGTGTTCAGCCCGGACGGGCACACCCTCGCCACCGGCGGGAAGGACAACACGGTGCGGCTGTGGAACGTCACCGACCCCACCCGACCGACGCAACTTGGCCAGTCCCTGACCACGAACATCCACGACGCCGTCTACTCGTTGGCGTTCAGCCCGGACAGCCGTGTCCTCGCCGTCGCCGAGAACGACAAGACGGTGTCGCTGTGGAACGTCGCCGACCCCGCGCGGCCGATCGCCCTCGGCCAGCCCCTCGTCGGCCACAGAAACGCCGTGTCCTCGGTGGCGTTCAGCCCCGACGGACACATCCTCGCCACCGGCAGCGCCGACAAATCGGTGCTGCTGTGGGACGTCACCGATCCCACCCAACCGAAGGTCCTCGGCCAGCCACTCGTCGGTCCGACCGACATCGTCTGGTCAGTGGCGTTCAGCCCGGACGGCCACACGCTCGCCGTCGGCGACAGCGACAAGTCGGTGTGGTTGTGGAACATCACCGACCCCACCCAACCGAAGGTCCTCGGCCAACCCCTCACCGGCGGTCACAGCAACATGATCATCTCGGTGGCGTTCAGCCCCGACGGACGCACCCTCGCCACCGGCAGCGGCGACCAGACGGTCCGACTGTGGAACGTCGCCGACCCCACCCAGCCGAAGGTCCTCGGCCAACCGCTCACGGGCCACACCAACATCGTCCTGTCGGTGGCGTTCAGCCCGGACGGGCACACCCTCGCCTCCGCGAGCGGCGACCAGACGGTCCGGCTGTGGAACGTCAGCGACCCCAACCAACCCACGCCGCTCGGCCAACCGCTCGCCGGTCACACCAACGCCGTGGCCTCGGTCGCGTTCAGCCCGGACGGCCGGACACTCGCCACCGGCAGCTACGACAGTTCCGTGCGGCTGTGGGCCCTGCCCGACACCCTGTTGACCGGCCACGCCGACGCCGTCCGCGCCGTGGCGTTCAGCCCGGACGGGCGCACCCTGGCGACGGCGGGCTACGACAGGTCACTGCGACTGTGGAACCTCACCGACCCCCGAGGACCCACTCCGCTCGGTGGCGCGCTGATCGGGTCCACCGCCGCGCTGGCCTCGGTGGCCTTCAGCCAGGACGGGCGCACCCTCGCCACCGGCAGCTTCGACCAGACGGCCCGACTGTGGAACGTCACCGACCCCGCGCGGCCGAAGGCGCTCGGCCAACTGACCAGCCACGCCGGCGCAGTCATGTCCGTGGCGTTCAGCCCGGACGGACACACCCTCGCCACCGGCGGCTACGACAAGGCCGTCAGTCTCTGGAACGTCACCGACCCCGCGCGGCCGCGCGCGCTGGGGCAACCGCTGAAGGGCTACGGCGGCAGCGTCAACTCGGTGGTGTTCAGCCCGGACGGGCACACCCTGGCCACCGGCGGCACCGACGGCCTGTTGCGGCTGTGGAACGTCTCCGACCCCGGCCGGGCAGCGCTCCTCGGCCTGCCGCTCACCGGGCACAACAACATCGTCTGGACAGTGGCGTTCAGCCCGGACGGGCACCTGCTCGCCTCCGGCAGCGGCGATCAGTCGGTGCGGCTGTGGGACGTCACCGATCCGGTGCGGCCCAAGACCCTCGGCCAACTGACCGGCCACACCAACACCGTCTACTCCGTCGCGTTCAGCCCGGACGGGCGCACGATCGCCAGCGGAAGTTCCGACACCACGGTGCGGCTGTGGCATATCGCCGACCCCAACCACCCCACCGCTCTCGGCCGTCCGCTTACGGGCCACACCAACTACGTCTACTCGGTCGCGTTCAGCCCCGACGGGCACACACTCGCCAGCGGCAGCGCCGACAAGTCGGCCAGGTTGTGGGAGGTGCCCGTGGAGCGGGACATCGGGCGGATCTGCTCGGCCACCAGAGACACCCTGACCGCCCCGCAATGGCAGAACTACGTCGGCAACGGCATGCCCTACGCCCCTCCGTGCGGCTGACCGAACGCGACGCGGTCGGCCGCGTCGGCCCGGAGTGATCACCACATCACCAGGGGGATGAACGATGAGTCCCAGCGAAGACCCTGACGCGGAGCCGGAACCGGCGCGGGATCCCGGCGACGAGATCCACCTCGAGGCGCGGGCCTCCGGCACGGCCGAGGTCTACCAGGCCGGCCGAGACCAACACCGTTACTACTTCGACGGTGTGCGCGAGCTGCGCCGCACCACGCCGGGCCCGGCCACGCAGGACTGCCCGTATCCGGGGCTGGCCGCGTTCGGGCCAGAGCAGGCCGGCTGGTTCTTCGGGCGGGACACGCTTATCGCGGAACTCGTCACCCGCCTGGACCACCGCCGACACACCGGCGGGATGCAGGTGGTCATCGCGCCTTCCGGGGCGGGAAAGTCCTCGCTGCTGCGCGCCGGGCTGCTCCCGAAACTCGACCACGCCGCCCTGCCCGGCTCGGACCGGTGGCCGAAGGTGGTGCTGACGCCCACCGTCGACCCGCTGTGGGTGCTGGCCGCCAACCTCGCCAGGCTGACCGACACCGACGTGCCGGAACTGGTCGAACGGCTCACCGCCAACCCGTCGCTGTGCCTCCCCATGCTCGCCGACGCGCTGCGCGACCGCACCGACGACGACCCGCGGGCACGCGTTGTCGTTGTGGTGGACCAGTTCGAGGAGCTGTTCACGCTCTGCGTTGACGACCGCCAACGCCGCGCCTTCATCGAAGTCCTGGTGGAACTGGCGGGCGGCCGAGCGGACTCCCGGCTGGGTGTGGACCCGGTCGGGTTGGTCGTGGTCGGGGTCAGGGCGGATTTCTACGCCGCCTGCCTCGACCATCCCCGGTTGCGCGCCGCACTCCAGGACGCCCCGCTGGTGGTCGGGCCGATGTCGGACGAGGAACTGCGCGAGACGATCCTGCGGCCCGCGTGGGGCACGGGACTGGACGTCGAACCGGGACTGGTCGAGCTGCTCCTGCACGATCTGGGGACCACGAGCGGAACCGGCGAGGACGCGGCCGGCGCCCACGAGGCTGGGCGACTGCGGCTTCCGTTGCTGGCACACGCGTTGCGGGTCAGTTGGCAACAGCGGAACGGCTCAACGCTCACCGTGGCGGGCTATCTGCACACCGGCCGCATCCAGGACGCCGTCGCCAACTCCGCCGAGGAGGTGTACGCCAACCTGGACGACGCCGGGCGGCTCGCGGCGCAGTGGTTGTTCCTGCGGTTGACCAAGATCGGCGACGGGACCGAGGACACCCGGCGACGCGTGCGCCACGCCGAGTTGGTGAGCGGCAGCACGAACCCGGCGGAGGTCGCGGCGGTCGTGGACGCGTTCACCGAGGCGCGCCTGCTCGTTCGACAGCAGGACACCGTCGAGATCACGCACGAAGCGCTGATTCGCGGTTGGCCCCGGCTGCGCGGCTGGATCGACACCGACCGGGTCGGCAGGCTCACCCACCAGAACCTGGAGGAGGCGGCGGCCGCCTGGCACCAGCACGACCGCGACCAGTCCGCGCTGTACCGGGGAAGCCAGCTCGACACCGCGGACACCTGGGCGGCCACCTCGGCACCCGGCGACCTCAGCCCGACGGCACGGGAGTTCCTCACCGCCAGCACCACGGCACGCCGCCGAGGCACTCGACGACGCACCGCGACCATCGCGGCCCTCGCCGCGCTCGCCCTGGTCGCCACCGCCACCGCCGTGATCGCCGTCCAGCAACAGCGCGACGCGCTCCGCCAGCGCGATCTCGCCGTCTACAGCCGGATCCTCACCGAGGCCGACGAGCTGCGCGGCACCGACACGTCGCTGTCCGCGCAACTCGACCTCGTCGCGCACCGCATACAACCCGGCGACGAGACCTACACCCGGCTCATCACGGCGGGAAACACCCCGCTGTCCACGCCACTGACCGGGCACACCGGTTCCGTCTGGTCGGTGGCGTTCAGCCCGGACCGACGCACCCTCGCGAGCGTCGGCGCCGACCACACCGTGCGGCTGTGGAACACCGCCACGCCAGGCGAAGCCGCCTCGCTCGGCCAACCGCTGATCGGTTCCTTTGGCATCGTCTGGACGGTCGCGTTCAGCCCTGACGGGCACACCCTCGCCACCGGCAGCAACGACAACACGGTGCGGCTGTGGAACGTCACCGACCCGGCCAGGCCCTCGGCGCTCGGCCAGCCCCTGAGCGGCCACACCGACGCGATCTACTCGGTGGCGTTCAGCCCGGACGGGCACACCCTTGCCAGCGCCAGCGCCGACCACACGGTGCTGCTGTGGAACGTCAGCGACCCCAACCAACCCACGTCGCTCGGCCAGCCCCTCACCGGCCACACCGACTCCGTCTACTCGGTGGCGTTCAGCCAGGACGGACACACCCTCGCCAGCGGCAGCGCCGACCACACCGTGCGGCTGTGGAACGTCGCCGACCCCACCCAGCCGACGCCGCTCGGCCAACCCCTCACCGGCCACACCGGCACCGTCTTCTCGGTGGCGTTCAGCCCGGACCGACGCACCCTGGCCAGCACCGGCGCCGACTACACGACCCGGCTGTGGAACATCACCGACCCCAGCCAACCCACGTCGTTCGGCGCGCCGTTGACCGGTCACTTCAACACCGTCACCGCGCTGGCGTTCAGCCAGGACGGACACATCCTCGCCACCGCGAGCGACGACCAGACAGTGCGGCTGACGGACACCAGCAACCCCCGCCAGCCCACACCGCTCGGGCAACCCCTCACCGCCCACACCAACGCCGTCACCGCGCTCGCGTTCAGCCAGGACGGACGCACCTTCGCCACCGGCAGCCGCGACAGCACGGTCCGGCTGTGGAGCCTGCCAGCCTCGCCGCTCACCGGCCACACCAACTACGTCTACTCGGTCGCGTTCAGCCCCGACGGACACACGCTCGCCACCGGCAGCCGCGACAGCACGGCGCGGCTGTGGGACACCACCAACCCCGCAAGGCCCACACCGCTTGGCACCCTCACCGGCCACACCAACACGGTCCTGTCGGTGGCGTTCAGCCCGGACGGGCACACCCTTGCCACCGGCAGCTACGACAAGTCGATCCGACTGTGGAACCTCGCCGACCCCGGCCGGCCGACCCCGCTTGGCCAACCTCTGCTCGGCCACACCGACGCCGTCTGGTCGGTGGCGTTCAGCCCGGACGGACACACCCTCGCCAGCGGCAGCGCCGACAAATCGGTACGACTGTGGAACATCAGCGACCCCACCAGGGCGACTCCCCTTGGCGAGCCACTGGTCGGCCACACCAACGTGGTCAGGTCGGTGGCGTTCAGCCCGGACGGGCACACCCTCGCCACCGGCAGCGAGGACAAGTCGATCCGACTGTGGAACCTGACCGACCCCGCCAAGGCCCTGCCCCTCGGCGAGCCGCTCACCGACCACACCGACTACGTCTACGGAGTCGCGTTCAGCCCAGACGGGCACACCCTGGCCAGCGCCAGCGCCGACTCCACCATCCGACTCTGGAACACCAACAACCCCAACAAAACCACGCCACTCGGACAACCCCTCAAGGGCCACACCAACTACGTCTACGCAGTCGCGTTCAGCCCAGACGGACACACCCTGGCCAGCGCCAGCGCCGACTCCACCATCCGACTCTGGAACACCAACAACCCCAACAAAACCACGCCACTCGGACAACCCCTCAAGGGCCACACCAACTACGTCTACGCGGTCGCGTTCAGCCCGAACGGACACGCCCTCGCCACCGGCAGCAGCGACCTGTCCGTGCGGTTGTGGGGCCTCGACGTCGACCAGGACGTCGCGTGGATCTGCGCGGCCACCAGGAACACGCTCACCGCCGAGCAGTGGCAGCGCTACGTCGGCGGCGACCTCCCCTATCAGCCGCCCTGCGGGTGAGCCGGACATGCGGGAACCCCCGCCCGCGAGGATCGCGGACGGGGGTTTCATGCAACGCGCTCAGCTCTCGTAGGCCGACAGGGGCGGGCAGGAGCAGACCAGGTTGCGGTCGCCCTTGGCGCCGTCGATCCGGCGCACCGGCGGCCAGATCTTCGGCGCGGCGTGCCCGGCGGGGAACACCGCGACCTCCCGGCTGTAGGGGTGGTTCCACTCGCCGGTCACCGACGCGGCCGTGTGCGGGGCGTTGTGCAGCGGGTTGTCCTCGGCGGGCCACTCCCCCGAGCCGACCAGGTCGATCTCGTGGCGAATCGCGATCATGGCCGCGCAGAAGCGATCCAGCTCGGCCAGGTCCTCGCTCTCGGTCGGCTCGACCATCAGCGTGCCGGCCACGGGGAACGACATGGTCGGCGCGTGCAGGCCGTAGTCGGCCAGCCGCTTGGCCACGTCGTCGACGGTCACGCCGGTCGCCTTGGTGATCCCGCGCAGGTCGAGGATGCACTCGTGCGCGACGAAGCCGCCCTCACCCGTGTAGAGCACCGGGAAGTGCTCGTCGAGACGCCGCGCGACGTAGTTGGCCGCGGCGACCGCGGTGAGCGTGGCCCTGCGCAAGCCGTCGGCGCCCATCATCCGCACGTACGCCCACGAGATCGGCAGGATCGACGCGCTGCCCCACGGCGCCGCGCTGATCGGGCCGACACCGGTCGCGGGGCCCGCGGTCGGCTGGAGCGGGTGGTTGGGCAGGAACGGCGCGAGGTGCGCCCGCACGCCGATCGGGCCGACACCGGGACCGCCGCCGCCGTGCGGGATGCAGAACGTCTTGTGCAGGTTCAGGTGCGACACGTCCGAGCCGAACTTGCCGTACTGGGCAAGGCCGATGAGCGCGTTGAGGTTCGCGCCGTCCACGTACACCTGGCCGCCGGCGTCGTGCACCAGGGCGCAGACCTCGCGCACGGTGTCCTCGTACACGCCGTGCGTGGACGGGTAGGTGATCATGATGGCGGCGAGGTCGTCCGCGTGCTCCTGCACGGTGGACCGCAGGTGCGCCATGTCGATGTTGCCCTGCTCGTCGCAGCGCACCACGACGACGCGCATGCCGGCCATCACGGCGCTGGCCGCGTTGGTGCCGTGCGCGCTGGAGGGGATCAGGCAGACGTCGCGCGCGCTCTGGCCGCGGTCGCGGTGGTAGGCGCGGATCGCGAGCAGGCCGGCGAACTCGCCCTGGCTGCCGGCGTTGGGCTGGATGCTCACCGCGTCGTAGCCGGTGACCTCGGCCAGCCACCGCTCCAGGTCGCCGACGAGCTCGAGCATCCCGGCCGCGTCCTCGACCGGCGCGAACGGGTGCAGGTCGGCGAACTCGGGCCAGGTGATGGGCTCCATCTCGGCCGTGGCGTTGAGCTTCATGGTGCAGGAGCCGAGCGGGATCATGCTGCGGTCCAGCGCGACGTCCTTGTCCGACAGCGCGCGCAGGTAGCGCAGCAGCGCCGTCTCCGAGCGGTGCGCGTGGAACACCGGGTGCGTCAGGTACTCGGAGGTGCGGCGCAGCTCCGGCGGAATGCCGTCTGCGGTGTCCGCGTCGAGCGCGTCCACGTCGGCAACGGCGACGCCGAACGCCTTCCACACGGCCGACAGGTGCGCGCGGGTGGTGGTCTCGTCGCAGGCGATGCCGACGTGGTCGGCGTCGACGAGGCGGAGGTTGACGTCCTGCTCCCTGGCCGCCGCGACGACCTCGGCCGCGCGGCCGGGCACGGCGGCGACCACGGTGTCGAAGAACTCGCCGTGCACGACGTCGACGCCGCCCTCGCAGAGCCCGGCGGCCAGCACGGTGGCCATCCGGTGCGCCCTGGTGGCGATGGCGCGCAGGCCCTCGGGGCCGTGGTAGACCGCGTACATGGAGGCGATCACGGCGAGCAGCACCTGGGCGGTGCAGATGTTGCTGGTGGCCTTCTCGCGGCGGATGTGCTGCTCGCGGGTCTGGAGCGCGAGCCGGTAGGCCAGCGAGCCGTCGGCGTCGACGCTCACGCCGACCAGGCGGCCGGGCAGCTGCCGCTCCAGGCCCTGGCGGACGGCCATGTAGCCGGCGTGCGGGCCGCCGAAGCCGATCGGCACGCCGAAGCGCTGGGTGGTGCCGACCACGACGTCGGCGCCGATCTCGCCCGGCGGACGCAGCAGGGTCAGCGCGAGCAGGTCGGCCGAGGTGACGGCGAGCGCGCCAGCCTGGTGCACTTCGGCGATCAGCGCCTCATGGTCGCGGACCACGCCGGACGCGCCGGGGTAGGACAGCAGCACGCCGAAGAAGTCGCCGCCGAGGCCGAGGCCCTCGATGCCCTGGGACAGGTCGGCGACGACGATCTCGATGCCGAGCGGCTCGGCCCTGGTCTCGATGACCGCGATGGTCTGCGGCAGCGTGTCGGCGTCCACGACGAAGCGGTTGGACTTGGATCGGCCTGCGCGGCGCACGAGGGTCATCGCCTCGGCGGCGGCGGTCGACTCGTCCAGCATGGAGGCGTTGGCCAGCGGCAGGGCGGTGAGGTCGCCGATCACGGTCTGGAAGTTCAGCAGCGCCTCGAGGCGACCCTGCGAGATCTCCGGCTGGTACGGCGTGTAGGCCGTGTACCAGGCCGGGCTCTCCAGCACGTTGCGGCGGATCACCGGCGGGGTGACGGTGCCGTGGTAGCCGAGGCCGATCATCTGCGTCATGGGCCGGTTGCGGGCGGCCAGCGCGCGCAGCTCGGCGAGCGCCTCGAACTCGGTGGCCGGGGCCGGCAGGTCGAGCACGAGCTCGCGTTCCCGGATCGACGGCGGCACGGCGCGCTGGGCCAGCTCCTCGAGCGAGCCGACGCCGATCACGTCGAGGATCCTCGCCAGCTCGGCGGGCCGGGGACCCACGTGCCGGTCGGCGAAGGGGGTGCCGTGCTCGAGAGCGGCGAGAGGAATGCGGTCCTGAGTCATGCGGGCGCCTCCGGCGGTTGGGCATACGGCTGTTCGTCATCTGGCACTGCTGCCGTTGCCCTCCCCCTCTGTCCGTGCCCGAGCCAACGGGCGCCTGAGAGCTTCACCGGCCGGGTGCCCGGGGTTCGGGCACCGGCGCGGTTTGCACCGTCGGCGGGGTCGTCCGCGCGCGCACGACCCGCTTTCCAGAGGCGTCTACCCGCGCGGTCCTTCTGCCTGAGAGGTTCCGGGGAGGATTTGCTCCTTCGGCGCCGGGTCCGAGGTCGACCCGAGCTCTCCCGCGTGGGGTAAGCGACTACCAGCGAATCCTACCCCGAGCCGACCGGCCGACAGTGCTGCGGCCAGCCGATATCACTGTCCGAATGCGCCGAGAAGGCGTCCCTCCTGACATCGCGGGTCAGGAAAGACGCCTTCGAGACGTGCCGGGACTGCTCAGCCGGTGGCGCGGGCGCGACGCCGCCGGGACAGCTCGTCCTCGGTGATGGGGCTGATCTCCAGGCCGTCCGCCCGCTCGGCGGGGAACTCGTGGATGCTGCCGCTGATCTCCCGCATGGCGCCGCTGACCGCGATGCCGAACACGCCCTGGCCGCCCTGCAACAGGTCGACGACCTCCTCGGGCGAGGTGCACTCGTAGACGGTGGTGCCGTCGCTGAACAACGTGATCCTGGCGAGGTCCTGCACCCCGTGCTTGCGCAGGTGCTCAACGGCCACGCGGATGTTCTGTAGCGAGACCCCGGTGTCGAGGAGCCGCTTGACAACCTTGAGCACCAGGACATCCTTGAAGGAGTACAGGCGCTGGCTGCCCGAGCCCTGTGCACTCCTTATCGTCGGCGACACCAGATCGGTGCGCGCCCAGTAGTCGAGCTGCCGGTAGGTGATGCCCGCGATCTGACACGCGGCTGGCCCCCGGTATCCGACGAGTTCGTCTGGCATCGAGGAGTCCGGGAACAGTTCGCCCTGTTCGCCGGCCTCGGCCCTGATGGGCACTTCCTCGACCACGCCTGCCTCCCCTCGTCCGGCCTTTCGACCGGCGACCGACACCGACGGTCCCGCTGAGGGGAACGCCGGACGTGACCTCGCCGCGTGTGGAATCACATGACGGCGATTCACTCGACCTCGACGGTAGGTCGGGGTTGCGGGCGGGTCAACGCGACGCGCGGGGCGGAATGAACCTCACCCTCAAGTAGAGGTTGAGATAACGCTAATGATCATCCCTGTCGGTCACCGTGCGTGTCGGGCTCGCGGGCAATCAATGACCACAGGTAACTGAGCGGCTCGCCACCTGCCTCGTTGCGATCTGCAAATTCGCTGATGAGTTCGACCATCCGTTCGCGGAGTTCGGCCTGCGACTCCGCGCCGAGCCGCAGCGTCCCCCGCGCGCCGTCCCTGCTCGCCTCGGGGCCAGCCTCGATCAGCTCCGCCCGGTGCGCGGCCAGCATCGCGAGGTCGACCTGCCTGGACAGCTCCGGCTGCTCGAAGTCGATGACGCCGAGCCCCCAGGTGCGCTTGGTCGCCCGGTACGGCCGCTCCAGCGCCCCGCGCGCCCCGGTGCGCACCGGCTCCGCGGCCAGGAATCCCGTCCGCACCAGGACCCGGACGTGCCGGAGCACGGTCGCCGGCGCCACCCCGAGCCGCTGCGCCAGCTCCTGGTTGGTGCGGGCGCTGTCGAGGCACAGCCGCAGAATCCGCCAGCGCAGCGGATGCCCTAGCGCCCGCAGTTCCTCGACCGTCGCGTTGCGGTCCCGATCGGGCTGACCTGGCATTCCGCGAGGCTAACCGAGCACGGCCGAGGACAGCCCTTGCCACGCCACAACCGATTTGCTTTGCTGCTATCGATTTCACAAGTTGCAACCACTTGGAGTCGACGTGCGCGAACTGGTCGAACGGGTCGGCGCCTGGGTGCGCCGGCACGACGCCGAACTGCTCGCCGAGCTGGCGGACTGGATCACCCAGCCGAGCGTCAGCCGTACCGGTGAGGGAATGACCGAGGCAGCACGCCACGGTGTCGCGCTGCTGGAGCGCTCCGGGCTCGCCGCCGAGGTCGTCGAGACGGCGGGCTGGCCGGTGCTGATCGGCACCGATCCCGGCCCGCCAGGCGCCCCGCACGTGCTGATCTACGGGCACTACGACGTGCAACCGCCCGGCCCGCTGACCGAGTGGACCAGCCCGCCGTTCCGGCCCGAGGTGCGCGACGGTCGGATGTACGGGCGCGGCACCGGTGACAACAAGGGCCAACACCTCGCCCAGCTGCTCGGGCTGCGCGCGCTGCGCGAGCTGACCGGCGGCCTGCCGTGCCGGGTGACCGTGCTGCTCGACGGCGAGGAGGAGATCGGCAGCCCGCACCTGGCCGAGGCGGTGCGGGCCAGGATCGCGCCGGAGCGCCCCGACCTCGCGCTGTGGAGCGACGGGCCGGTGCACGAGTCCGGGCGCGCCTGCGTGGTGCTCGGCGTGCGCGGCGTGCTGGCCTTCGAGCTGCGCGCGACCGGCTCGCACATCCCGCTGCACTCGGGCAACTGGGGCGGCGTCGCGCCGAACCCCGCCTGGCAGCTCGTCCAGCTGCTGGCCACCATGCGCGACGCGGAGGGCCGGGTGCTGGTGGACGGCTTCGCCGACAGCGTCACGCCGCTGAGCCCCGGCGAGCTGCGCGCGCTGGCCGACCTTCCTGTGGACGTGCCGACCGTGCTCGCCGACATCGGCGCGCCGGGCCTCGAACCGCCCGCGTCGGCGGGCTACTACCAGCGACTGACCTCCCCCACCTTCACCATCAACTCGCTGACCTGCGAGGACGCCGGCGAACACCGGACCGTCATCCCCAACGTGGCGATCGCCCGCTGCGACATCCGGCTGGTCGGCGGCCAGCGCACCGAGGACGTGGCCGACGCGCTGCGCGCCCACATCGCCAGGCACGCGCCCGGCGTGGAGTTCACGACCGGCGCGGCGATGCAGCCCTCGCGCACGCTGCCAGAGACCGCCTACACCGAGGCCGTGCTGGCCGGCGCGAACGCCGGACTCGGCGAGCCGCCGCTGCTGGTGCCGGCGCTCGGCGGCAGCCTGCCGATCGCCTCGTTCACCGAGCAGCTCGGCGTGCCCTGTTACGGCGTTCCGCTGGCCAACGTGGACGAGGCCAACCACGCGCCGGACGAGAACCTGGAACTGAGCTGGTTCCGGCGCGGCATCGTGGCCGCGGCCGCCATCCAGCAGGCGATCGCGGAGGCCGCACGATGACTCGCGCCGAGAGCAGTCTCGCCGAGAGCAGTCTCGCCGAGAGCAGTACAACTGTGCGGCACGTCGACGCGCTCGGCGGTGGGGTGCCGAGCCCCGACGGGCGGACGGTGGCCTACGTCAGCGACGCGGGCGGGCGGCCTCAGGTGTGGCTGCGCGCGACCGACGGATCGACGCCGGCCAGGGAGCTGTCGGTCGGCGGGGTGGTGACGCGGTGCGTGTGGCGGCCGGACGGGACGGGGCTGCTGGTGCAGACCGACCCGACCGGCGCGGAGGACTACCAGCTCGCCGAGCTGGACCCGGCCACCGGCGAGGTGAGCAGGCTGGCCGACGAGCCCGGCGTGCGGCACGAGATCGGCATCCCGTACGGGACCACCGGCGACCCCTACAGCCCGGACGGCATGCTGTTGGCCTACGCCAGCAACAGCAGGGACCGGAGCTGCTTCGACGTCCTGGTGCGGGATCTGGCCACCGGCGTGGACCGGCTGGTGCTGCGCGGCGACGACCGGTACCTGCCGGTCTGCTTCTCCCCCGACTCCCGGCGGCTGCTGGTGCTTCGGCTGCACCAGAACACCGAGCACGACCTGTTCGCCGTCGACCTGGCGCCGAGTCCTGGGACACCCGCCGACGACACCGTCACGCACCTCACCCCGCACGACGGCCCGTCGAAGTACCTGCCGATCGGCTGGTCCGAGGACGGGATCTACCTGTGCGCGACGCACGGCCGCGACTTCCTCGGCGTCGCGCTGCTCGCGCCGGACGGCGAGTGGCGGTGGCTCGACACGCCCGACCACGACGTCGAGGGCGGGGCGCTGTCGCGGGACGGCCGGTGGTTGGCCTGGGGCGTCAACGTCGACGGCTACACCGAGCTGGTCCGCCTCGACCTGCGCACCGGCGACCGCGGGCCGGTGCGCGGCCTGCCGCGCGGGATGGCCGTCACCGAGCACGGACTCGGCGGCCACGCGCTGCGGTTCACCGACGACGGCTCGGCGCTGCTCGTCCAGCTGGCCAGGCCGGACGCGGCGACCGAGCTCTACCTCGCGGACCTGGCCACCGGGGGCGCGCGCCGGCTCACCGACGCGGGCCGGGACCTGCCAGGCGGCCTGGTCACCCCGGAGATCGTCAGGTTCGACAGCGCGGACGGCCTGACCGTCGACGGGCTGCTGTACCGCCCGAGCGGCGAGGACAGGTCACCCGTCGTGGTGCTCGTGCACGGCGGGCCCGAGTTCCGCACGTATCCGGCTTACGACCCGCTGATCCACGCGCTGCTGGCGAACGGGATCGGCGTGCTGGCGCCCAACGTGCGCGGCTCGTCCGGGCGCGGCATGCGGTACCAGCGGCTGGTCTACCGCGACTGGGGCGGCGGCGACCTCGCCGACCTGGCCGCGGCCGCCGGGTTCCTGCGCGGGGTGGACTGGGCGGACGGCGACCGGCTCGGGGTCTATGGCGCGTCCTACGGCGGCTTCGCCGCGCTGAGCTGCCTGACCAGGCTGCCGGAGCTGTGGCGGGCCGGGGTCAGCGAGTGCGGGCCGTCCGACCTCATCGACGACATCCGGTCGTTCCCGCCGACCTGGCGGCTGCGCGGCCGGGACTGGATCGGGGATCCCGACGATCCCGAGGACGCGGCGATGCTCATCGAGCGCAGCCCGCTGCACAACGCGCACCGGCTGCGCGCGCCACTGCTGTTGATGCACGGCAGCAACGACACCAGGGTGGCCGTGGAGAACTCCGACCGCATGTTCCTGCGGCTCACCGACCTCGGGCTGCCGGTGCGGTTCGAGGAGATCGCCGGCGAGGGGCACGTGATCGCGGACCGGGACAGTCAGGCGGCCATCCTGCGGACCATCGTCGCCTGGTTCGTGTCGCACCTGTAGTGCGGTGTCCAGCACGTGCGGTGTCCAGCACGGCGAAAACGCGCGGACCCGGTGCCACGATGGGCGCCGGGTCCGCACGTTGTGCACACGGAACGATCAGGTGTCGGCGCCTCGGAAGTCCTCAGGCGACACGGAGTCGAGGAACTCGCGGAACTTCTCGACCTCGTCCTCCTGCTCGTCAGGGATGACCAGGCCCGCCTCGGCCAGCACGGACTCCTCGGCATGGATCGGCACGCCGACCCGCAGGGCCAGCGCGACCGAGTCGCTCGGCCGCGCGGAGACCCGGATGTCCCCGTCGAACACCAGCTCGGCGAAGAACGTGCCCTCCTGGAGGTCGGTGATCCTGACCTGCTCCAGCTCCCGGCCAAGTGCGCCGATGACGTCCTTGAGCAGGTCGTGGGTGAGCGGCCTTGCCGGCCGGACGCCCTGCTGTTCCAGCGCGATGGCTGTGGCCTCCACCGAGCCGATCCAGATCGGCAGGTACCGTTCGCCTTCGGTTTCGCGCAGCAACAGGATCGGCTGGTTGGCGGGCAGCTCCACCCGCACTCCGACGACGCGCATCTCGCTCATCGGGTATCGCCTCCCTCAGCGCGCTGAACCTTGGCGTCCCCGCTGAAACGAGGATCCCTCACCAACACGGTCGACGCTACCCGCCAAGCGGGCCGCATGCTCGCCCCCGTTGTCCTTTGCATCGTGTTCGACACCATCCCGATGCGGATGTCCCAGACAGCGGACATCTCGGCATCAAATCGTCAACTGCCTGCCACATTTCGCAGGCCCGCCTTCACCAGCAGCGTATGCAGGGTCACCGACAACGCGGCCAGTTCGCGCACCACCTCGTCGGCGCGACCGCGCGCGTCCCGGTCCCGTTGCCGGTACAGCGGCGTGACGATCTGCTCCAGCAGCCCCACCTCGCGGTCCGCCGAGGCGCGGAAGGCCCGCAGGTGCCGAGGTTCAATGCCGAACTCGGTCATCGCGCGCACCGTCCTGGCCACGAGCAGCGCGTCCGGGTCGTAGAAGCCGGCCGCACCCGGCCTGATCAGCCCGTACTGCTCGAGTTCGCCGAGCATGGCGAGGTCGATCCCGCTGTCGGCGAGCAGTTCCTCGCGGGTCAGCCTGACCTCGGCGGTCGCCGCGAAGTGCACCGCCCTCGGCAGTCCGTCCACTGAGGCCAACGTGCGAGCCGGCCGCGCGGGCTGGGCCGCTGGCTCCTCGGTCCGGTCGGCCGCGTCGAGCTGCTCCTTGATCACCTTCAGCGGGAGATAGCGATCCCGCTGCGCGGCAAGCACGAACCGCAGCCGCTCGACGTCGACCGGACTGAACTGCCGGTACCCCGATGGCGTGCGGGCCGGGCGAACCAGACCCTCCGACTCGAGGAACCGGATCTTGGAAATGGTCACGTCGGGGAACTCGGGGCGAAGCTGCGTGAGCACCGCCCCGATACTCAACCCGCCGCGTTGCGGTCGCCCGGCCGCCGTCACTGAGCCCCCTGGCCCCCGGATGCCGGACCGGTCAGGAACACCAGGCGGAACTTGCCGATCTGGACCTCGTCGCCGTTGGCCAGGACCGCGTGGTCGACCGGCTCGCGGTTGACGTAGGTGCCGTTCAGGCTGCCCACGTCGATCACGACGAACGCCCCGCTCTCGCGGCGGAACTCGGCGTGCCGGCGGGAGACCGTCACGTCGTCGAGGAAGATGTCGCTGTCCGGGTGGCGACCCGAGCTGGTGGTGTCCCGGTCGAGCAGGAAGCGGGAGCCCGCGTTCGGGCCGCGCTTCACCACCAGCAGGGCGGAACCAGCGGGAAGCGCGTCGACACCGGCGACCGCCGGCTCCTGCGCCGGGGCGTCGGGGACGCCCTCGACGTCCGCGAGGAAGTCCGCACGGAAAATGGACGTCCGCTCCGGAGACTGCTCCGGTGGAACGCCTGGCCCGTCGTTCGTGCTCACCTGAGCTCTCCTCCTGCTGGCTGATCCATCGAGACTGTCCAAACCTATCGTGCCTGAACTACCACGCCGTTGGCGGCTCCCAAACAGGGCGAGGAACCGTCGAAAGATCGACATCAGCCCTGCTCCGCCAGGGGCTTGTAGGCGGCGGCGTCGAGCAGGCTGTCCAGGTCGTCCGGGTCGTCCAGCCGCAGCTCGATGATCCAGCCCTCGCCGTACGGGTCCTCGTTGATCAGCTCCGGCTGCTGGTCGAGCGCGTCGTTGCGGGAGATCACCTCGCCGGCGAGCGGCGCGTAGATGTCCGACACGCTCTTGGTCGACTCGACCTCGCCGAGCGTGTCGCCCGAGGCGACCTGCTGGCCCAGCTCGGGAAGCTGCACGAACACCACCTCGCCCAGCTGCTCCTGGGCGTAGTCGGTGATGCCGATCCGCACGGAATTATCGCCGGTGCGCGCAACCCATTCGTGTTCCTGGGTGTACTTGAGCTCCTCCGGAATCACCTTCGGTGTTCTCCTTCTTGCTGGTCATCTTCCCGTTTCAGCCGGACGGCCGAGCGTATTGAGACGTTCACACGTGCCGCAAGGCAATGATCCCAAGCGTTATCCACCGCGTCACCTCAGGCATTCCCCGCACGCCTGCCGCCGCCCCCGCGCACGGCCCGCAGCGCCTGGTAGACGTACAGGGCGGCCGACCACAGGTACAGCACGCCGCCCCAGGCGGTGAAGGCGTAGGCGAACGGGCGGGCGAGCTGGGCCGCCGTGGAGCCGCCCTGCGCCAACAGCAGCAGCGGAAAGGCGTACAGAAGGCAGAATGTGGCCGCCTTGCCGAGGTAATGCACCTCGGGCGGGCCGAAGCCGGCACGGCGCAGAATCGGCAGGAAGGCGCCGACGACGACTTCGCGGCCGATCAGGACGGCGGCGATCCACCACGGAATGATGTCGCGCACGACGAAGGCGACAAGCGTGGAGAACACGTACAGCCGGTCGGCGGCGGGGTCAAGCAGCGCGCCGAGCCTGCTCGCCTGGTTCAGCCAGCGGGCCAGCTTGCCGTCCAGCCAGTCGGTGATGGCGCTGGCCGCGAGGACGACCAGCGCCCATCCGTCAGCCTTCGGGCCGAGCAGCAGCCACAGGAACAGCGGAACGCCGGCCAACCGCAGCACGCTGAGCACGTTGGGGATGGTCAGCAGCCGGTCGGCGGGATCGGTCCCGCCCTGCGCCGACACGCTGCCTGGCTGCGCCACGTGCTCTCCCCTGCCGCTCGCTTCTTGGCGCGGTTTTGGGTATGCGGACGGCAGCTACTGCCTGACCCTCCCCCGCGCGGTGAGGTAAGCGTGCCACACGCGATCGGAGTAAGCCTCGGGCGCGTCGCGCACCCGGGAAGATCAGGAGCCTCGCACCCGGAAGATCGGGAGCTGCGCACCCAGAAGATCGAGAGCCAGGGGCCCGGGAAGATCGGGAGCCTGCGGTCAGCGCCCCGGCGTGCGGCTCCAGCCGCGACGCTGGAGATCGGCGCCACTAAGTGCCCTCGGACGGCCTCGGTCATCCCTGCCCACCCAGCGGACTCGGCCGTGCGCGCCCTCAAGCACGTAGGCGTGTCCGCAGCTCCAGACGACGCTGCACGGCTCGGTCGGCAGCGAGCTGCCTACGGCGATGCCGGCGCGAGCCGCGCGTGACGCGGGGTCGGAGTCCGTTCGGGTGTCGACGCTCATTTCTCATCCCTCCGTGTGGGCTGTCGCGCGACGCGCGCCAAGCGTTAGCCCATACGAGGAATTGTGATCCCGGAACTCCGTCCTGTCCGGCATTTCGGCCCGACACGCGGTCACCGGACCGGTCCGGGCGACGAAGTGCGCTGGATCACCCTTGGGCCGGATGGGGCGCGAACCGCAGCCGACCGTTCACCGACCGTGAGGTGCCGCACGGCGTGCGTTGATCTTCAGCCCGACCGATCAGGCGCTCGTTCAGCCCAGCAGGCGGCGCTTCTCGTGCCGGAACCAGCCGTCCAGCCACCAGCCGATCTCCATCACCGCGACGGCCACCGCCCCGGCGCCGACCGCCGTGGCCATCGAGCCGGCGTGGCTGATGTCCAGCTCGAAGAAGCGCCGGCCCAGCGGCAGGAACAGGGCCAGCAGGAAACCGGCGAACATGGCCGCGATCAGCGCGATCTTCCACCACACGTAGGGCCTCGCGACGATGGCCATCGCCCAGGCGGCCACCAGGTACAGGGTGACGACGGCCGCGGTGGTGTCCTGCGCCTGCGTGGTGGTGCCGTCCACGACGTGCGAGAGCCAGTAGGTCACGAAGGTGGCCACCGCGGCGACCACGCCGGCCGGCACCGCCATCCGCATCACCCTCGGCACGAACCCGTGGCGCGCCCGCTCGGTGTTCGGGGCGAGCGCGAGGAAGAACGACGGGATGCCGATGGTCAGCGCGCCGATCAGGGTCAGGTGCAGCGGCCGGAACGGGAAGGGCAGCCGCACGATGCCGATCAGGACGGCCAGCAGCACGGAGTAGACGGTCTTGGTGAGGAACAGGTTCGCGACCCGCTCGATGTTGCCGATGACCCGCCTGCCCTCGGCGACGACGTAGGGCAGCGTGGCAAACTTGTTGTCCAGCAACACGATCTGCGCCACCGCGCGGGTCGCCGGGCTGCCGGAACCCATCGCGACGCCGATCTGGGCGTCCTTGAGCGCGAGCACGTCGTTCACGCCGTCACCGGTCATCGCCACGGTGTGCCCGCGCGACTGGAGCGCGCCGACCATGTCGCGCTTCTGCGCGGGCGTGACGCGCCCGAACACGGTCCGCTCGGCCAGCACGCCGGCCAGCTCAGCCTGGTCCTCCGGCAGCTCGCGAGCGTCCACCGGCCGGTCCGCGCCGGCCAGCCCGAGCGTGCCGGCGACCGCGCCGACGGACACCGCGTTGTCCCCGGAGATCACCTTGACCGCGACGTCCTGCTCGGCGAAGTAGCGCAGCGTGTCACCGGCGTCGGCGCGCACCCGCTGCTCCAGCACGACCAGCGCGACAGGGGTGACGTCGGTGGCCGTGGCCGGGTCGTCGACCGGTCGCGCGGAGCGGGCCAGCAGCAGCACGCGCAGCCCCTGCGCGCCTGCCTCGACCGCCGTGGCCAGCTCGGGGCTGTCTGCGGGCAGCAGCATGTCGGGGGCGCCGAGGATCCAGTTGCCGTGCTGGTCGAAGCTCGCGCCGCTCCACTTGCGTGCCGAGGAGAACGGCGCGATCGCGGTGGTCCGCCAGCCTGGCCCGTCTGGTTCGTTCGGGCCGTTCGGGTAGGCCTCGGCAATGGCCAGCATGCTGGCGTTGGGGCGCGGGTCGGTGCCGGCGACGGCGGCGAGCACCGCGCCGACGTCGGCCCCGTCCTGGTTGAGGGTGCGCACCTCGGACAGGCGCATGCCGTTCTCGGTGAGCGTGCCGGTCTTGTCCGCGCACACCACGTCGACCCTGGCCAGCCCCTCGATCGCGGGCAGCTCCTGGACCAGGCAGGAACGGCGGCCGAGCCGGATCACGCCGACCGCGAACGCGATGCTGGTCAGCAGCACCAGGCCCTCGGGGACCATCGGGACGAGCGCGGCGACCATGCCGCGCAGCGCGTCGGGGACGGACTGGTTCTTCACGGTGAGCTGGCTGTAGATGATGAGCGCGCCGGCCGGGAACAGCAGCCAGGTGATGAAGCGCAGGATCCTGTCGATGCCGGAGCGCAGCTCGGAGTGCACCAGGGTGAACTTGCTGGCCTCCTCGGCGAGCTTGGCCGCGTAGGCGTCCCTGCCGACCTTGGTGGCGCGGTAGGCGCCGGTCCCGGCGACCACGAAGCTGCCGGACATCACGGCGTCCGCGTCGTGTTTGACCATCGGGTCGGACTCGCCGGTCAGCAGCGACTCGTCGATCTCAAGGCTGTCGGCGGCAACGATCGCGCCGTCCACCACGACCTTGTCGCCGGGCCCGAGTTCGATGATGTCGTCCAGCACGACCTGGTTGACCGGGATCTCGACGGTCTCGCCGTCGCGACGCACCCTCGGCTTGGCCTCGCCGACGATCGCGAGCCGTTCCAGGGTCCGCTTGGCGCGCAGCTCCTGGAAGATGCCGATCGCCGTGTTCACGACGATCACCAGGCCGAACAGGCCCTGCTTGAGCGGGCCGACGATCAGGATCATGACGAACAGCGCGCCGATGATCGCGTTGAAGCGGGTGAGCACGTTCGCGCGGACGATCTCGCCGATGCTGCGGCTGGCCCGCGCCGGGACGTCGTTCGTCTTGCCGTCGGCGACGCGCTGCCGGACCTCGGCCGCGGTCAGCCCGCGTTCGACCGTGACGACTGGGGACTGCGAGGTTGCCGACATGTCCCGAGACTAGATCGACCAGGACAAGCGGGGCTAAACCGCCCATCGGGTTCACCCGTTGCGGGGAGAGGCGGCCGGGGTTCTTCCGTTGCGGGGAGGGTGCGGGGAGAGGCGGCTGGGTGGTGGCGGCCGATACCGTGGTGCCGTGCCTACGCAGCCGGCCGTCAGCATCGACCAGCAGTCCGCCGTCCCGCCGTTCGAGCAGGTGCGCGCGCAACTCGCCGCCGGCATCGCCGACCACAGCCTCGCCGTCGGCCTTCGGCTGCCCACGGTGCGCCAGTTCGCCGCCGACCTCGGCCTGGCCGCGAACACCGTCGCGCGGGCGTACCGGGAGTTGGAGGAGGCCGGGCTGATCGAGACGCGCGGACGGGCCGGGACGTTCGTCTCGGCGGGCGGCGACCACAGCCTGGAACGGGCGCGACGGGCGGCTGAGCACTATGCGTCGACGGTGCTGGGGCTTGGACTGGACGCGGAGGAGGCGCTGCGAATCGTGCGCGCCGCTCTGACGCGGCCCTAGGGTCGTGTGTGGTTGACGCTCTGGCCGTTTGATGGGTGGGGCGCTCGGGCCGTTTGACCGCGCGCCAGGGCCTGCTCGGCCTCCACCTCAGCCCGGAAGCCTGAATCTGAGGTTCCCGCGTAGCCCTCAAACATGTGAATGCTCAAGTGGCGGTAGTGAATAGCACCCGCGATCGCGCCTCCGGGGCGGCGCGCGATGAACCACGCGAGCGTTCTGCGGAACTGGCGTGACGTGAGCTTCCAAGGGTGTCCGTTGACGTCGGGGATTCCATCGGTCCGTTGGTGTGTGCCGCACCGGTAGGGGTTCCCGTCGGCGTCTCGTTGGCTGCTCAGACAACCGCGTTTGAGGTGCTTGATTACTGGTGGAGGGCACTTATTCCGACCGTGCGCTATTCCCCGCCGGAGACGAGGACCAGGCGGGCGCTGTCACCACGGTCGTGGATGGCCGGCGGTCTCTGGACCGACCAGTGCGTGCGTCGTCCTGCGACGTCGGCGCCTACCCGGCTCGAACGTCCTCTACTGCCGATGAGCGGACGTTCGGCCGGCCGCCGGCTTCCGTTGCTGGGGCGACCCGATCCCTGCCCTCCCACTCGTCGCAAACTTGACTGACTGAGTCAGTTAGGAAAGGCTGCGGCCATGGCAGGACGAGTGGCCACGCGGTCGCTGGCGGACATCGCCGAGACGGCCGCGCGAGTGTTCACCCAGCGCGGCTATCGGGAGACCGGCATCTCCGACGTGTCGAAAGCGCTTGGCCTCAGCCACGGCGCGCTTTACACCTACGTACAGAGCAAGGAAGCACTGCTTTACGTCGCGCTGGCCTGGTCGATCGGCCCGGACCTGCTGAACGGCCTGGACACGCCGGTGCAACTGTCCGCCGAGGAGGAGATCGTCGCGCTGGCTCGCCGGTGGACGGAGGCCGAAGGGTTCCCGAGGCTGGCCGCCGCGTTGACCCGGCGGCGGATCCACACGGTCCGCGAGGAGTTCGGCGAGATCGTCGACGAGCTCTACAGCTTCATCGAAGACAACAAGGACGTTCTCGCGCTCGTCGCGCAGTGCGCCCGCGAACTGCCGGAGATGTTCCAGTTCTGGTTCGTGCAGCGCCGTCGGGGCCACTTCGACGCCCTGAACAGCTACCTGCGCAAGCGCATCCGGTCCGGTCACCTGCGGGAAGTGCCCGACGTGGCTACGGCCGCCCGGTTCATCGCCGAAACCGTGGCCTGGTTCGCGTGGCACCGGCTGGGCGACCCCGACTCCGCGATGCTGACCGACGACCAGTGCCGGGTCACCGTCCGCCACCTCCTGACCAGCGCCTTCCTGGGGGACTCGTGAATAAGACCGATGAACTGGCCACAACCGTGGATGCTGCCCGGCAGCAGCCGAAGCTGGCGTGGCGACCAGTGCTCGCCGTCGCCGCCGTCGCAGTCGTGGTGCACCTC
This sequence comes from Solihabitans fulvus, assembly GCF_008386585.1. Taxonomy (GTDB): domain Bacteria; phylum Actinomycetota; class Actinomycetes; order Mycobacteriales; family Pseudonocardiaceae; genus Solihabitans; species Solihabitans fulvus. Next base: position 30,624 of record NZ_VUOB01000063.1, on the reverse strand, counting down.
GTGGTGGCTACCCGATATGGCTGGCACCGCGACGAGTTCTACTACGTGATCACCGGCCGGCACCCGGCCTGGGGCTACGTCGACCAGCCGCCCCTGACCCCGTTGCTGGCCCGCTGGGCCGCCGCGCTGCCCGGCGGCGTGCTGCCACTGCGGGTGTTCGCGATCGCGTGCCAGGCCGGCTGCGTCGTGCTCGGCGGGAAGTTGGCCGCGGAGTTCGGGGGCGGGGCGCGTGCCCAGACCATTGCTGCCGGCGCGGTCGCGGCCAGCGTGGAGTTCGTGGCGGCATCGGTGCTGTTCGGCACGCCCGTGACCGACCAGCTGGTCTGGGCAGCGATGTTCGTCGCCGTCGCCAGGGCGCTGCGGTTGCGCACCACGACGGCGTGGTTGCCGGCCGGGGTGATCGGTGGCATCGGGCTGGAGAACAAGGACACGGTGGTCGTGCTGCTGCTGGGCGTGGCGATCGGCCTCCTGGTGTGGCACCGGGACGCGCTGCGCACGCCCGGCCCGTGGCTCGCGGGCGCCCTTGCCGTCCTCATGGCTGTCCCGAACGTGGTGTGGGACGCGCGGCACGGCTGGCCGAACCTGGCGATGGCGCAGGTGCTCAGCGATCGGACCGGTGGGCCGCTCGGCTCGTTGGCGAAGCTGCCTCTGCTGCTGCTGCTGGCGGGCCCGCCGCTCGTCGTGTTGTGCGTGCTCGGGGTTCGTCGGCTGGGCTGGGGACCGGGACATGACCACCGGTGGGCGTTGGCGATCATGGCGACCGCGGTCGTCGTGTTCACCCTCGGCGGCGGCAAGCCCTACTATCCGGCACCCGCACTGATCGCGCTGTTCGCGGCAGGCGCGGTGCGCGCCGAGATGACCGCCGGCCGGAGGCGGTTACGCTGGCCAGCCGTCATCGTCCTGTCAGGACTGATCGCGGTCGTGATCGGCTACCCCGTGCTGCCGGCCCGCGCCCAGAATGCGTTGCGTGCGCTCAACCCCACGGTCATGGAAACCGTCGGCTGGCCCGAGTTCGTCGCCCAGGTCGAGACCGCGGCGGCCAGGATGCCGCCGGGCACAGCGATCCTCACCAGCAACTACGGCGAAGCCGGCGCGCTCACCATCCTCGGCCGCTCCGAGGGGCTGGGCAATCCGGTCGTCAGCGGGCAGAACTCCTACGCCGACTGGGGACCGCCGTCCGGCAGCCCGGAGACTGTGCTGTGCGTCGGTGAGTTCACGCTTCCCTACCTGCACCGGTTCTGGTCGGAGGTGCACGAAATCAGGCCCATCACCATGCCGGATCACATCCGGAACCAGGAGATCGACCAGCACGCCGCGATCTACGAGTGCCGGCAACCGCACGGCACTTGGGCACAACTCTGGCCATCCCTGCGACACTACGACTGAGAACGAGCACACGGACGTGAATACCTGCTGGCAACACACGCTCATGCCGCGGGTGGCGCATTCGGAGTCGGACTTGCGGATCTTCTTCACGTGGTGCCACGAACGTGATCTTGCTCCGTTAGCAGGGCGCCGGGGCGTGACCCGCGGTTGGGCAGTCAGCGGTCCCGCGGCGGAGCCAACGGTTCGACGTGAGGTCCGTCGAGCCCGGCGGAATCGGCGTGCTGTCCCGCCGGTCATGGCGGTCCAGGCGTGATGGGCGTGGAAGGCGGTCCGTCCGGACGACGGCTGGATGTCGTCGCGCCCTCGATGATCACATTCAGGCAGTCGCGGAACAGGTCGTCGACGGTGTGATCGTGTTGGAAGTATTCGGTGATCGCAGCAACCACAGTCGGGTACGTCTGGGTGAAGGCGGCCATATCGAAACCCGGCGCCGCATCCACATCCGGACGGGGGGCCTGCTCCTCCAGGACATGGCCCACGGTGAAGTGCTCCACCGTCAGCACGATCAGGCGGGCCTGCCGCAACGAGACGCCGCAGGAGACCAGGGTGCTGAACGCGAGTTCGGAGATCGCGGCCATTCGCAGGGACAGCTGGGAGATCGAGATGACCCGGGCGCCGTCGGGGTGGGCCAGCAGCGCGCGGCGCAACCGCTCGGCCAGGCCGATCAGCCAGTCCTGCCATCGTTGCCCGGGTTCTGGTGGTGCCATCTCCGGAAAGTGTTGCTCGAGGATGGCATCGGCGATCGCGGTGATGAGGGCGGCCTTGTTGGGCAGATGCCAGTAGAGGGTGGGCTGCCGCACGCCCAGCCGCGCGGCGAGTTTGCGTAGCGTCACCCCGTCCAGGCCGTCCGCGTCCAGCAGTGCGATGGCCTCCGTGACGATCTGCTGCCTGTCCAACGTCACTGATTGCACCTCCCACACGCAGCCTATCAGTGATAGAGTCTCCCTATCGGTGATAGAGAACGGAGAGGATGACGACAATGACAGCCCAGCACACGTTCCGCGACCTGGCACATTCGGCGATGCATCGCATTCCCGGGGTTCCCGCTCACGTCGAGCACCCAGCCGGGCATCAGGGCACGACGCACCACGGCCGCGCGCGGCATCACTCCGTCGCGCACCACCATGCGCGGAACGGCAGGTGGAACCACTCGCCCGCCCGTCGGCCGCGCGTGCTGGCGGCCTGGCAGCGGTGGATCGCCTCGGTCTTCGGCCAGGAGCTGTGATGAAGGCTGCGGTGTTGCACGAGGCCGGTGGCGTGCCCCGGTATGAGGACTTCCCGGACCCGGTGCCCGGCGACGACGAGGTACTCATCTCGGTGCGGGCGGTCGCGGTCGAGAACGTCGACAAGGCGATCGCGGCCGGCACGCACTATGCCAGCAAGAACTATGTTGCCCAGTTCCCGGTGATCCCGGCCTTCGACGGCGTTGGCGCCCTGGCCGATGGCACGCTGGTCGGGTTCGGTAACCCACGCTTGCCCTACGGTGCGCTGGCCGAGAAGACCGTGGTGGCCAGCAATGCCGTCGTGCCGATCGCCGAGGGCATCGAGCCGGTCGTCGCGACTGTGCTGGGCGCGGCCTTCACCGGCATGTCGATCACGACCGCTGCGGGTTTCGCTGCTGGCGAGACGGTGTTGGTACAGGGCGCTACCGGGTTCGGCGGCCGGCTCGCGGTCCAGTTGGCTCGACTGTCGGGCGCCGGGCGGATCGTGGCGACCGGTCGTGACGAGGACCAGTTGCGCGAGGTGCGGGATCTCGGCGCCGACACGGTGATCAACACGACGGTGTCCGATGAGGAACTGGTGCGGGCGTTCACCGATGCCAGGGGGGACGGCTACGACGTCGTCGTGGACTACCTGTGGGGTCGCCCCACCGAAATCCTGCTGCGCTCACTGGTCCCGGATTCGTTTGCGTTCCCCAAGAAGCCGACCCGGGTCATTCAGGTCGGTGAGGTGGCCGGGGCCACCTTGGCGCTGGCCGCGGAGAGTGTGCGTACCTCCGGGGTGGAGATCTACGGCTCGGCCAAGGGACTGGGCCCGGACACCATGGCCGAGGTGCTCGGCCGGATCGTGCAGTGGACGCGATCCGGCGAACTCACCTTCGACGTGGAGACCGTCCCGCTCAGCGACATCGAGACCGCCTGGCAGCGAACCGACATGCGCGGCAAGCGCCTCGTCGTGCTCCCGTAACCAGCAGCGCCGCCCCGAAAAGGCCCGTTGATGGGTTACGGGGGTGAGGCGCGGTCTGTGGGGTGGTTTTAGGGGCGGGTTGCGGGTAGTGGTTGGAGGGTGGGCCAGCGGGTTAGGAGGGTGTCGCGCATCGCTGCGCAGAGGGTGCCTACGGTGGTCAACTCGGCCGTGGGCGTGGCTTGTTGGGCTACGACGGTTAGGCGGTGGAGCAGCCGTTGCCGGGCTGTCGCGGTGCCCCACTGCCAGTCCTGGTGCGGGATCCTCGCCAGGTAGTCGGTTCCGTCGCGGCACGCTCGTTCGACCAGCGCGCTGCCTCGGATCAGCCAGCCTGCGCATGCGTCAGTGAGGTCGCCGTCGAGATCGGTGGCGGTCACGGCGCGCCAGGCATCGCGGTAGGCGTTCTCGGCCTTGCGCAGCAAGGGTTCCGTCGGCGCGGTGACGCACCAGCAGGTGGGGAAGCCGATGCGCAGGTAGGCCAGTTCGGTGAGTCCGTTGCCGAGCGACGCCTGTTCGAAGTCGACGAACCGGACCCCTTCGGCGGTGTGCAGGTCGTTGCCGTAACAGGGATCCCCGTGCAGCAGCGCGTGCCCGGCCTGGCGGTCGAGCCGGTTCAGCAGACCGTCGAGTTCGGCGGAAGCCTTGGGCGACACCGGTGTTTCCAGCGCGCGGGCCAGGTCTAGGAAGGCCGCGACGTCGTGCGCGCCCGGCGCGGTCCAGCGGGGAAGGCTGCCGAGGTCGGCGGCGGAGGTGGTCGCGTGCAGCCGGGCCAGCCCGGCCGCGTAGTCCACCACCCAGTCCTCGGGTGGGCGCTGGGCGTCCACGCGCGCCAGCACCAGGATTCGCCGGTCGGGGTCGACGCCGAGGATCGCGGGAACCAGGGGCGGATCGGCGCGGGCGGCGAGCCGGAGCGCGGTGACCTCGCGGTCGAACCGCACACCGGGATCCTGGCCGCCGACGACCTGTTTGATCACTGCGGGGACGCCGTTCAGCTCGGCCCGCCACACCCGGGAACGGGGACTGCTCGGCAGCTTTCGCAACCGGGTCGGGGTGCCTAGCTCGGCCCGCAGCTCCGCACCGAACAACCGTGTCGATCTGAGGCGCATCGCGTCAATCTAGGTAGCTGTGCGGGCAGGTGTCAACCTGGGTTGACACCTAGCGCTCGAGGCGGCGGCGCACCCTCCAAAGGATCCGGATCCGCTTAGGGGATCCGGGTCCGCCTAAGCCCTTCTGGTCCGTGTGCGTTTTCCAGTCGGTCTGGACAATTCTGGTCGTAACGCGCGAACCGACCCAACCCCTGCTGGCGAGGTTGCGATGAATGCCATGGACGAGATGACACGCGGGCGCGCTGATGTGCGCCGTCGAGGGCTGCCGACCCGTGTCACGGCGCCCGGGACGCTGCGGCTCACCGAGAGGGTGAGCCCACCGTCCCGTGGTCGAGCAAGACCCGCGTGACGCCGGCTGTCGAGGCGCTGCCCGACGCTGCCCAGTTCACGTTCGTCTCCGAGACGGGGACGCCACTCCCGTCCGGTCCGCCATGAACTGCCCTCCTGTGACTGCGCGCACCACGTGACGGTCGGGCAGGTTCCCTAGCAGAACAGGAACCAGCGCATGAGCCTCAACAAGTCGTTCGATGGTCTCAGATCCCTGTCCGCCGGGGTCGGGGCATGGTGTTGTTCGCACAGCCTCACGCTGTTACGGCTGTGCCTCGGCGTCGTGTTCGTGTGGTTCGGCATGCTGAAGTTCTTCGCGGGCATGAGCCCCGCCGTGGAACTGGCCACCCGTGCCATGTCGATCATCACCTTCGACCTGGTCCCGCCTGGCGTGTCCCAGCCGCTGCTGGCGTTGATGGAGACGTTGATAGGACTCGGTTTCCTCACCGGCCTCTGGCCGCGCCTCACGCTGACGGTGTTCTTCGTCCAGATGGCCGGCGCGATGTCGTCGCTTGTCCTGGTGCCAGGGGAGATCTGGACGCATCCGCTCGAGCCGACGCTGGCCGGCCAGTACGTCATCAAGGACGTCGTCCTGATCGCCGCCGGTCTGGTGCTGGCCGCTGCCACGCGGAAGTCGCCGGTCCCCAGGGCCCGACCCCACACCGCGATACCGCCACATCTCCTGCGCCTGAGCCATTTCAGGCCGGCGAGCCGCCACTCCGGCACCCCGGCGGCTCCGCGTCCGAAGGAGGCGCAGAACCCGTGACGGCCCACCGGGGCCGTACTACGGCACGAACACCTGGATCACGCCGCCGGCCTCGCGCACCAACAGTCGGGGCAGGACCGGCGGCGGGACAGGGAGTTGGTGCCGCAGCACGGCCCCGGTCATCGAGAACGCCGCGTTGTGGCAGGGGCAACTGAGCTGCCGCGCCGGCGTGTCCAGCATCAGCCGGCACCCCAGGTGGGTACACACGCCGGCGATCCCGCGGACCGTGCCGTCGGCGCGTTCGACGAACCCGACGACCGCGCCGAGGTCGAACGGGCACACGCCGCCCTCCGGCAGGTCCTTGCCGGCCGCGACGAAGCGCCACTGGCCGGAGTACGGCTCCAGGGTCGGCTCCGCGGTGCCGGTACGGCGAGCGACCGACCGTTGGCCGCCGATCACCAGGCGGTCCAGGCCGAACCCGACCGCCGTCGCCACCGCGGCGGCGGCAATCGAGGCCCCACGGACGAACCGGCGCCGGGAGCCGCCGGCCAGGGGTGGCGAGTCCCGGCCGGACGGCGCCCGCCCCGCCCCTCCCGTGAGGCTCGGGTGGAGCACGGGCACGAGCGCCTCGTCCCCGTGCCTCCCCCGCCACTCGAGCCTCGAGGCCAGCTCGCGCGCCCAACGCCTGTCCATGGCAGCGTCCTCTCCACGAGCAGCCCGGTCTGTCGAAGCGCACTCCCCTACTAGATACGTGCCCGGGTTACATCTCAGGTGAGTTCGAGCAGTGGGAAGGCCCGGTGCCGGCGGGGCGGGGCAAGGAAGTTCTGCCTCCTGGTGGCGGTGATGAATCGCTCCAGCCCGTTGTCCTGCTCCGGAACAGCGTTCGCCGCGGCCAGGTCGAGCGACGCCTGGTTGCGGCGCATCGTGGCGAAGAAGTCGGCGCTCGGCACGAAGACCGTGAACTGGAGTTTCGGCTGGATGCTTCCGTCCGGCACGTCCAGGTTGTCGAAGCCAGGCCCGTCCATCCTGATGTGGATCGGCGTACCGTCGGCCGCCCGCGACGACCGCTGCAAGCCGGACAGATGGCCGATCCGATGCTGGTTCTCCGGAGTTCCAATGCCTTTCGCGCTGTTCTCGGCGTCACCGGTGCCCGCGAACGTGGTCTCCAGGAAGGACGGGCCGCCGCCGTCGGTGTACTGGTCCGGGTTGCCGAGCGACGGTGGCGGCGTCGATCGGAACATGTACTGCACGCGTTCGGTGAAGACGCCGTCCGGACCTGGGTTTCCGGCCGCGTCGAAGTCGAAGAACTGCTCCATGTCCAGGATGAGGTGCGACAGGTGCTGGACGGATGCGCTATCGAAGTAGTCTCCCGCGACCGCCGTGGTCAGCCGTGCCGATGAGTTGCCGGCGCAGGTGGTGATCTCGGCCGGTCCACTGCCCTGGACCTGTTGGTCGCCGAACCCCATCCACATCGGGGAGTGCGGGTGGATGAACTTCGCGAACGGCAGCTGGTTCCGGTCGGCGACATAGCGCGGCAGGCCCATCTGCTGGAACATCGCGCGACTCGACGTGAACGTGAGCAGCCTCGGCACCGGTGAGGCGACCGCGCGGCCGGCGAGCGAGTTGCTCCCGCCGAACCACCTGACCACGTCGGCGACGTAGCTGGAGTCGTCGCCGCGAATCGTGATCAGGACGTCGTTCTGTTCGACCTGCACTGGCACGTTGAACCGTCGCTTGGTGATGCCGGGATTCTGCGGGGACACGTCCGTGGGGCCGACCACCGCCTCCTCCAGCACCAGGCGGCTGTGGTCGGCGGCGAGGCGCGGCATCCTGGCGGACACCAGCGGGCCGGTCAGACCGCCGGGCAGTTTGGCGAAGTACGGAATGCCGTAGGCGATGAAGGTGAAGATGCCGCCCGCGCTGAACGGGTAGCTGGCCTCCAGCGCGGCGAGCGCGTTGGCCAGCGAGGACCGGTCCTGTTTGGTCGGCGTGCGGGTCAACCGCGCGGTGAGGAACGTCGTGTTCACCGGGCCGAACCGGACGACGACGTTGTTCTCCTCGGTCTGCGGCGGGGCGATGTAGTTGCCGATGTCGAACTGGATGTCCGGCAGCCCACAGGCATCCTGGGCCAGTGCGCTGCGCATCGGAACCGTGACACCGGCCCCGATCAGGTCGAGGGTGGTCAACGCGGTGGCCAGGCCACCGGCCGCCCTGAGCACGGTGCGACGGCTGACCGACCCGGTCGTCGACGCCTGCTCGCTGTTGTGTTTGTTGTGCATGGCTGAGTACCTCCCCCACAGCAGGGATGGGTGGAGTGCCGCGCCCGGACGATCATGACGTCGCCACTGAGAGCTCCTAACACGATGGCGTTCGACTGGGAGTGGCGTCCAGGTGGCGCGTCGCAAGGCGGAGGAGCCCCTCATGGCGGAGCCATGTGGGGCGACGACAACGTGGCGAGGCGTCAGCTGGACGCCACTCCGTCGGACAGTCATTGTGTTAGGAGCTCTTAGGCGAAGCTAACCACCGGGTCCAGCCTGCAATAGGGCACAAATGCCTTAGGCGGACACGGATCCACTAGGGCGGACCCCGTGGGCCTCCCCCGCCGCGACTCGATCACGGGCGGGACGGAGATCCACGGGACCCGTCCTGGTACTCAGCGCGCGAGGGCCCACGCCGTCGTGGGCGGCCCGCTCAGTGCAGGTAGCTGGTGAGTTGGGCGGGGTGTAGGCCGGCCGCCTTGGCGGCGTCGAGGGCGACCTGGACGTCGGTGGCCAGGTTCGCGGTGAAGTGCAGCAGGATGATGTCGCCGGCCTTCAGGCTTCCGTTGTAGTAGCTGATCTTTCCGTCCGCCACGACGGCGTCCCAGTTGACGATGGCGTGCATGCCGCACGCCGCCGCGGCCCGCTGAGTGTCGGTGTTGTACGAGCCGTACGGCGGACGCAGCAGGCTGGGAGTCTCGCCGAAGGTGGTGGCGTTGCGGTCGCGCGCGCCGCAGATCTCCTTCTGCTGCTCGGCTTCGGGCAGCGTGGTGAGGTCGCGGTGGCTGACGGTGTGGTCCTCCGCCACCGCGCCGGCCGCCTCCAGCGTCGTGAAGTAGCCGGGGTTGTTGGCCACCGCGTCGGGCAGCACGAACATGGTCGGCTTGGCCTGCTGGTCAAGCAGCAGGCGCTGGCCGTCGGCCGGGGTGGTCCAGCCATCGTCGATGGTGACGAACACGACCGGATCGGTGGTCGGAACCTGGCTGACCACAGGGGGAAGCGGCTGCCGCGGCGGACCGGGCGGGCCGCTCGGCGGGAGCAGGGTGGCGAGCTTGGCGGTGAGGGCGTGGTCGTCGGAGTCCTGGCTGATCTCCCACGCCATCACGCCGCGCAGGCCGGCGGCGCGGACCAGGTTGGTGCGTTCGGCCATCGCGGCGGGGTCGTCGTAGGTGATGGTGGTTGTCGTCGTTGCCTGGTAGGGAGAAGCGCAGCTGCCGTCGGGGTTCGTGCCGCCGCAGAGGTGGTGGTTCTGCGCGGCGCTGAAGATCCACGGCTCGCCGGCGGACCAGTCCCAGTAGCGGGTGAAGCCGTTGCCGCCCTTGCCGTTCTTGTCGACGACCTTGGCGACGTCGACCAGGTCGTGGTAGGAGGGCTGGGGTTTCGCGTCCCACGCCAGGCTGTTGCCGTCCTGGCCGCTGTTGTCGGCCTTCTGGTAGAGGCCGTGGTCCGCGCCGGGGACGCGGAGGTACTCGTTGCCGTAGAAGGGAACGCCGACGACGATCTTGTTCGCGGGCACGCCGCTGCGGAGGTAGTGGGCGACCGTGCCGGTGGTGTTCCAGGTGGGGTCGTCGGCCTTGGGGTCGCGCCAGTCGGGCCGGAACAGCGTGTTGGGCGCGGAAAGCTGGCCGGAGGGCACGTTGTAGTCGTAGGTCATCACGTTCGCCCAGTCCAGCGACCGCACCGCGGCGGCGAGCTCGAAGTCGGCGGTGCTGCCGGTGGCCGCGGGGAGCGCGGCGGTGAGCAGGTAGTGCGCCTTGGTCGTCGCGCCGAGTTCGTCCAGCTGGCGGCGGAACTCCTGGAACAGCAGGGTGGCGTTGTGCCGGTCGGCAGGGCCGTAGTCGACGTTGCCCGCGCCGAGTTTGGTCGGGTACTCCCAGTCGATGTCGATGCCGTCGAAGACGCCGGCCGCGGCGCCGGGGCCGCCCGCGCCGGCCGGCCAGCCGCCGGTGGGCAGGTTGCCGAGGATGAAGGTGTCCACGCAGGACTTCACGAAGGCGGCGCGGCGGTCGGCGGTGGCGGCGACGCTGGCAAACCAGGTGGACTTCGACCAGCCGCCGAGCGAGATCTCGACCTTGAGACCCGGGTGTGCGGCCTTGAGGTTGCGGAGCTGGTTGAAGTTGCCGAACAGGTGTTGGTTCGGGTCGTTGGGGTTGTCCGCGATGCCGTCGACCGAGCCCGCGCCGCCGTAGTACACCTGCTGGTAGTCGGCCCAGGGGTCGAGGATGCCGCAGCCGACCGCGCCGGTGGCCTTGTCGAAGGTCGGCACGCCGAAGGCGTACTGGATGGTGTTGATCTTGTCGACCGGGATGTCGCTGACGCGGTAGCCGCGCCCGTAGACGTCCCAGTCGGCGAAATACGCCGAGACCACGCGGTCCCTGGCCCGGTTGTCCTGTTGTTGTTGCTGCGGCTGCTGTTGCGCCCCGGCCGGCGGCGCTGCCGCCACACCCAGGGCAGCGAACAGGGCTATCGCGGCGGCTGCCCACCGTTTGGTGCTCGACACAGGGACCCCTCCTGCCGGGAACCCGCCTCCACATCCGGAGACGTGGTCCATACCCAAGTTGGTCTATACCACTTGGTCTCGGCACACCCTCGCCGAGCGGTGTCGGGCTGTCAATCGGCTGTTCGCAGCAGAGTCGCGAAATGTGTTGCTTCGTCCCGATTTCGTGCGCGTCCCCGGTGTGCGGGCCTAGCCTGCCGGTGTGACTGTGCAACTGAACGACGCCGTGCGTGCTCTCCTCGACGGCAGGAACTTCGCCGTGCTCGCCACCGTGAACGCCGACGGCAGCCCGCAGACCTCCGCGATGTGGATCGGCCGCGACGGCGACGACCTGGTGTTCTCGACGGTCGCCGGGCGGCTCAAGGATCGCAACATCCGGCGGACCCCACAGGTCAGCGTGACCATCCTGGAGGACGGAAACCCCTACAACTACGTGGAGGTCCGCGGCCTTGCCAAGATCGAGGAGTCGGGCGGCGTCGAGCTCAACGACAAGCTGTCCTGGAAGTACGACGGCAAGCCCTTCGAACAGGACGCGGAGGGCGCGGTGCGCGTGGTCGTGCGGGTGTCACCACAGCGGCTCACCGGCTACGCGGCGCACTGACCCGCCCGGCCTGCCCTGACGCACGACGAAGGGGCACCTCCCGCGAACAGCAGCGCCGCTGCGCGGGAGGTGCCCCTTCGGCACGGCAGAGGGATGGTCGAGCTAACCGGCCGCAGGCGCGTGCGGCACCACGACGATCTGCTCGGCATCCTCGTAGATGATCCTGCCCGGATCGGTGGACTCCGCCCGGACCCAGCCGACGCCGTGTGCGTCGAGGATCTCCAGGTAGCCGGTGACTCGCTCGATCAGCTGGGCCGCCGAGGGCTTGAACCACGCGGCGGCGCCGGGGTTCGCCTCCCGGTCGTAGACCGACGGGTCGACCGTGGTCGGGTCGGTGTAGTTCGCGTTGTACCAGGCGTTGTTCGTCTCGCGGAACCGCTCCTGGACCTCGGTCAGCCGCCCGGTCCGGGACAGGCCGTTCACCAGACCGAAGACGCCGGGGTAGCTGCCGCGTCCGTTCGGGGTCTTCGCGTGAAAACGCACGTAGCGGACGTCCTCCATCGCCCTACAGCACCAGGTAGAGGATCGCCGCGATGGCGATCACCGCGAGCACGGCCGCGATGACGATGACCTTCACCGAGCTCTGCTTGTGCTGCCGCTCGTCCTTGGCCTTCGCCCGCCACTCGATGAAGCTGGTCTCCTCGGCACCCACCACGAACTCCCATCAACGACTGACCGGTCTGTCCCCAACACCGTAGCTGGACCCGTGGTAGTTTCGGGCCAGGCGTGGTGAGCAGACGCCCGGCAGGAGCCACTCCCCGGCATACGAGTGGCAGATCCGCCGCAGGGTTGAGGTACCCCTGCTCACGGGAACACCTGTCGATCACGCGACGCGCGCCACTGCGTCCTTGTCCTGCCGAGCCGGGCGGTGGAACCGAGGACTGGTCATGGCACGAACGTCACTCACCGAACAGCTGGTCGACCTGCGCGGTCGCTACACCGGCGAGAACCCCAGTCAGGCAACCCCCGCGATCCGGCCCGTCGTGGCCGACCTGGGCGACGTCCGCCGCAACGCGCTCGTCGACGCGCTGCGCGCCGACTCCGGCCACCGGCCCGTGCTGCCGCCCGAGCTGCGGCGCGCCCTGTTTCCCGAGGCGACGAGCGTCGCGCAGCAGGAGCTGGAGCTGGGGCTGCTGCGCGCGGTGTCCAGTTCGGCCAGCCACCTCCAGCTCGGGTCCGGCGACGGCCGCGAGCGGCCGACGCAGCTGCTGCGGTCGGTCGAGCTGGAGCGGGCGCCCTTCCACACGCTGACGCTGCATCCGCACGAGGTCGCGCTCGGGCCGTTGCTGCTCGAACTGCTGCCGAGGGTGGTGTTCGACGAGCTCAACGGCGTGCCGGGGCTGCGGCACCGGCAGTTCGACCGGTGCGTCGAGCTGTACCTGGTCGACACCGAGCCCGCCGCGCGGGTGGTGCTGGCCGGCGTCGGGCGGCGGGCCTGGCACGCCGCGACGACCTTCGCCGACCTCTGGCTGCGCGAGCGGCACACGCCCGCCCGCTGGATCGGGCTCGACCAGCCGGGCGAGCTGACCTCGCTGGAACGATCCAGGATCGCCGCCGAGGGGCGGGTGCCAGGGCCGGCGGCCCTTGGCAGCGCGGTGTTCCGCCGCAGTCTGCTGCTCGGCCGCGCGGGGTGGCTGACCGCGTGGGCGCAGGGCGCGAAGCTGATCGTGGAATGGCCGGCCGGTCCGTCGCTGGTCGAGGTCGCCGACCTGTTGGCGCATCCGGTCTTCGGGCTGCCGGAGGCGTTCGAACAGCTCGACGCCGGGCCCGACTCGATCAGCTTCGTCGAGCTGGACGGGGTCGGCGAGCTGTTCCTGCGCACGGTGCAAGCGCCGACGCAGAGCTTCTCGGACAGCCTGAACCAGTTCAGGTGGCGGCCGGAGTACACCGCGTGGCGGGCCTGGGAGGACCTGATGTTCGGCGGCCGCGCGGGGGACTGACGCCCGAGCGACACCGCGTCCGGCGCGGGCGGCCGGTCAGCGCCGCCCGTGCCGGGGCTGGTCGGAGGCGTCGTCGTCGATCACCGAGACCTCGGTGCCACCGAGGCGACGCAGGCCGGCCAGGACCTCGGCGGCCGACAGCGTCGGCAGGGGCAGTTCCGGCGTCCCGCCGGCCAGACCGCGCAGCAGCGAACCGTAGGCCGGCAACGCGCGGTAGTCGGCCGGGTACCTGCGGCGGTCGGTCGCGGGCAGTTCAACCCGGTCGACGAACTCGGTGAGGCTGTCCCAGCACGCGGGCGGGCCCCAGCCCGCCGACCGAACGCCGTGCGGATACAGCAGCACCTGCAACTCCCGCACCGGCGCGACGTCCGCCACGTAGCGCTGGAGGCCGGCCTGCGCCCTGCGCACCGGGAACACCGTCCAGAACGGCACCAGCCCGACCTTGGCCGCACCGACGGGATCGACCATCAGGTACGACTCGACCAGCAGCCGGTCGCCGGAGAACCCCTTGGTGCGCAACCATTCCCGGTGCAGTTCGGTGGTCGGCGCGGACAATGCCTGCGGGTCCTCGAAGCTGATCCGGTGCACCGGCCGGTTGTGGGCGGCCGCCCAGTCCAGCACGTCGGCGACCAGTTCGGGGGCGGTGCCCCACTCGCCCTCCGGGGCTGGCCCGTCGGCGGGCGGCGCGTCGAAGTGCCGCAGCGTCGATCCTTGTGCGGCAAGGAACTCCGCGACCTCGGCGCTGCCGAGCAGGTGGGCGTCCGGGTCGAGGCCGCCGTAGCCGCCGGTCTGGAACAGGTGCCGCTCGGCAACCCTCGTGGCCGGCCAGCGCAGCCGACAGTCCAGCAGCAGCACCGGTCCGCCCGGCTCGACGTGCTCGTCGACGAACCGTTGGTAGGCGAGCGGCAGGCGCAACCACTTGAGCCGGAAGGACGTCGTGCGGCTCATCCCGACGCGGCCCTGGTTGCCGTCGTGCACGTGGTGCAGCACGACGTCGGGGTTGTACTCCAGCAGCGGCTCGGCGGCCTGCTGGCCGAATCGCATGGCGGCCGCCGGGCGGTCGGGATCGTTGCCCTGCCACAGGATCGGCAGCAGCGTGGTCTGCGGCAGCCACGGCATGCCCAGCGCGGCGCACAGGTGCACGGCGGCGCCGTTGGACGCGCCGATGACGACCCCGGGGTACCGCTTCCCCGAGGGCCGGTACTGGTCGACGACCCACTGCGCGGTCCGGCCGAGGTCGACGTGGCCGAGCTGGCCGGGCGGCACGCCGCCGAGCGCGCCGACGGCCGCGAACGCGCGGTCGCGGGCGGCGTGCGGCAGCCAGCGGGACAACCGCAGCCGCGCGCCGACGGTCCGGTCAAGGCCGAGGCGGGAAAACCGTTGGCGGCGCAGTGCCTGCGCGGTGGCTCGCACCAAGGTGGCGGCCGAGTCCAGGGCCGGCGCGTCGCGGCCGGGCTGCGCGTGTCGCTCGGTCACCTACCACCTCCGAGAGTCCCCCGGCGCTGGTCTCTGTTCCCCGTGCCTCCCGATTGTTCTCCTCTCGAAGCGGATCGGATACCGCCAGCACCGTGATCGCGAAGTCAGGCCGTGATCGCCGTGACGACCGCGATCACGGTGAGCATGGCGAGGTCGGTGAGCACGACGGTCGGCAGCACGCGGCGCGGGGTGGCGTCGGGTTCGGCCGCCTCGGTCGTCGCCACCGCGCCGCCGCCCGCCGGGGCCGGCACCCGCGCCTGGGCCGGAGTCTGGGCCGGGGCGGTCGAGGCGACCTGGGCGGCGAGGGCGACCCTCGGCGCGGACGCCATGATCGACAGGGCCGCCGAGGTGTTCTGCGCGCCGAGGACGGTCAGCGTCGACACACCGAGCGCGTGCGCCGCGGCGGCCTGGCTGGCCGCGAACATGGCGTTGGCGCCGGTGTTGGAGCCGGCCAGGAAGCCGCCGAGGCCGCCGACGAACGGCGCGAGCAGGAGGTAGGGCCGCCCGAGCCCGGCCGCCGCGCCGGCGAGCGCCGCGCTCATCCCCGACGCGGTCAGCACGACGCCGACCGCGAGGAAGAAGACCGTCGCGGTGGCGACCGGCGCCGTGCGGCGCAGCCCGGCGAGCCAGCCGGCGCGCGCCCCCGCCGTGTCGAGGCCCAGCAGCACCGGGCCGGCCACGCAGGTCACCAGCAGCCACAACGCGGGACTGGCCACCGCGCTCCAGCCTGCGGGGTTCCCGACCAGGTTCAGCACCAGGCGGCTGCCGAGCAGGCCGACCACGAGCAGCAGGTAGGGCAGCACCGCCGAGCGGGTGGCGCGGTCGGCCGGACGCCGTGCCGCGCGGTTCGGCGCGAGCCGGGAGACCAGCAGCAGCACCAGGATCACGGCGAGGCCGCCGAGCACGCCGGCGAGCGGCACACCGACGAAGCTGTTGACCGCCCACAGGGTCGCCGCGAGCACGACCGCGCCGAGCAGCAGGTCGCCGAGGCCGGCCAGGGCCGCGCGCACGCCGTAGGCGACGGAGAGGGCGACGACGCCGGAGATCAGGAACAGCGGGCCGGACAGCAGCGCGGAGCGGACGCCGAGCTGCTGGTAGTCGACGCCGCCGAGCTGCGCGGCGACCAGGCTGCCAGGGCCGAGGGAGCCCCACGGGACGGTGAGCAGACCGAGCAGGCCGATGATGGCCGCCTTCACCGGCGGCAGGCCGAGTTGGCGCAACAGCGGGATGGCGACGACCACGCCGATGCCGAAGCCGGTCACCGACTCCGCGAACGGCGTGACACCCAGCAGGATCAGCACGACGGCGCGGGTCGGCGAGCCGCACAGGCCGAGAATGGCCTCGGCGAGCCGTTGTTGCGCGCCTGCCGCGGACATCAGCTGGTTGAGCACCAGGCCGCCGAGCAGGATCAGCACGACCTCCACCGCGGTCGGCGCGAGCCGGCCGAGCGCCCCACCGAGGGTGCCGAGCGACACCGGAAACGCGATCGCCGCGATGACCAGCGCCGCGAGCAGCGCGGACGACGCCGCCACGACGGCGCTTCGCTTGGCCAGCAACAACATCAGCGCGACCAGTGGCGGCAGTGCGGCCAGCAGCGCGTTCATGGAGTCCTCCCCAGTAGACGTCGCGCTGGGTATATCCGGTCATGGGCGCGCCGCGCGCCGGTATCAACAAATTCGATGAGTAACGAAGTGGTGTTGCCGCGCGTGTCGCCAGGGACACGCGCCGTGCGCGCCGGACCGGATCTCCGGTTGGCTGCCGGACATCGCCGCCGTCCACGGGGTGGGAACGGCTGACCGGGACCGCCCGGCGCCGGCCCCGTACGGTGGCGGGGTGACCGACGCGGCACAGGACCAGACGCGGACCGGCGGCCGTCTGCTGCCCGAGGCGCGGCGGCGAACGGCGGTGTGGCTGCTGCTCGGCTCCGTCGTCGTGACGGCCGCGCTCGGCGTCGTCTACGCGGGCGGGCGCGTGCCGGGCCGCGTGGATCGGCCGCTGACCTCCGCGGTGAACACTCTGCTCGACCCCCACCTCGGGCTCCAGCGGCTCGTCCTGCGCATCGCCGACCCCCTGCCGGTGGTGCTGGCGATCCTGGCGCTGGCCGGGTACTGCGCGATCCGGCGGCGCTGGGCCGGCCTGGTCCTCGTGCTGCTCGGGCCCGCGCTGGCGTTGGGCGTGACCGAGCTGCTCAAGCCGATCACCGGCCGGACCATCGGCGCGGACGCGCAGTGGCTGTCCTACCCCAGCGGGCACACCACCAGCGTGTCCGCGCTGGTGGTGGCCGCCTGGGTGCTGCTGTCCGGGCTGACCCGCGCGTGGCGGACGGCCCAGTTGGCGCTCTCGGCGCTCGTGCTGGTCGCGGTCGCCAGCACGCTCGTCGGGCTCGGCTACCACTACCCCACCGACATCGTCGGCGGCTTCTGCGTCGCGCTCGGCACGGTGCTCGCGCTCGCTCTGGCGCTGGACCGCCGGAGTCGACGCGCGTAGCGGAACGCGCGGCCGGACGGCGGTCGTCAGGCCCGGTCGAGTAGCGCGGCGCCGAGATCGCTCGCGGTGTAGTTCACCTCGCGCCGGTAGCGGCTGCTGGTGACCAGCCCGGCCTCCCGCAACACGGCGAGGTGCTGGGACACGGCGCCGAGGCTCAGGCCGGTGCGGGCGGCCAGTTGCGTCGTGGTGCTCGGCGAACTCGTGTAGCCGAGGAGCCGGGCGCGGCTCCTGCCCAGCAGCCGCGCGAGCCCGTCGACGTCGGTCCGCCGTCCCTCCCACAGCGTGCCGACGGCGCGGGCGGGATAGATCGCGACGGGCGAGGACGCGGCGCCGCCGGCCAGCAACACGCACCGGTTGGCGTAGACGCTCGGCGTCAACGGCAGTCCCCTGCCGCGCAGCTCGATCTCGGGGCTGCGCGGATCGGTCGAGACGAGGCGGTCGCCCGCCCAGCGCAGCGTCGGGTGCAGGCTGTCGAACAGCGCGGCGAGGCCGTCCTCGGCGAGCTGGCGGGCCCGGTGCGAGATGTCCGCCTCCAGCACGGCCCGCATGCGGGACCAGTGCGGCTCGATCGCCGCCAGCCACCAGCCGCGCACCGCGTCGACCAGGCGGGGCAGTTCCCGCTCGGGGTCCTCGGCGAGGGCCCGGGCGAACGAGGACGGCTGCGTCGCCTCGAGATCGGCCCTGACCCGCGCCGCCGGGGTGGCCAGCACGATCGCGAGTTCCTCCTCGAACTCGGCGAGCGGGCAGTTCGGCGGCGGCGTCAGGAAGGCGGGCAGCGAGCCGTCCCGCCCCGTCAATCCCAGCAGCGGGGCCGTCCGCGCCGCGAGGTCGCGGCCCTGCGCCGCCGTCCTTGCCGTCTTGATCCACGGCAGGTGGACGACGTGGCGGCCGGGGTCGGCGAGCGCCCGAAGGCTCGCGACGGTCTCCCAGAGCGGCGAGATCGCGAACCTGATGTTGGCGACGTCGTTCGCGTCGAACCTGACCTCGCCCATGCCGCCCCCGGTGCCCCGACCTTTTCGTCCAGGCTAAAACGTTGGTCGCGCCCGTCGCCAGCTGGTGTGTTGACGGCCATGACGCCGAACCGTTCGAGCCTGCTCTTCCACCGCGACTTCCGGCGGTTGTGGGCGGGCGACACCGTCAGCCAGGTCGGCGCCGGCGTGACCGTGGTCGCGCTTCCGTTGGTGGCCATCGGAACCCTGCGCGCCACGCCGTTCCAGGCGAGCCTGCTGGTCATGTTCGAGTATCTGGCCGCGCTCGTCATCGGGCTGCCGGCCGGCGCGTGGGTGGACCGGATGCGGCAGCGCAGGGTGATGATCGTTGGCGACTGCTGCCGTGCCGTGCTCCTCGGCTCGGTTCCCGTCGCCGCGTGCCTGGATGTGTTGTCCCTGCCCCAGTTGTACGTGGTGGCGTTCGGCATGTCCGTCTGCACCGCGTTCTTCGACGTGGCCTTTCAGAGCTACCTGCCGAGGCTGGTCACCGCCGAGCAGGTGGTGGAGGGCAACGTCCGGCTGGAGGTCACCCGTAACGTCGCCGCGGTCGGCGGGCCCGGCCTCGGCGGGGCGGTGATCGGGGCGCTCACCGCGCCGGTGGCGGTCGTCGTCAACGCGGTCACCTTCCTGCTGTCGGCGTTGTTCCTTGCCGGTGTTCGCAGGCCCGACACGAGGCCGGCGAGCGCCAAGGCCGGGAACCTGCGTGCGGAGATCGCCGAGGGACTGCGCTTCGTCCTCGGCAACCGACTGCTGCGGGCGATCACCATCAGCTCCGCGATCTCCAACCTGTGCGGCACGATCGGCGCCTCGGTGCTGCTGGTGCTGCTCGCCGGCCAGCTCCACCTGTCGCCTTTCCTGTGCGGCCTGGTGTTCGCCGTCGAGGCGGTTGGCGGGCTGCTCGGCGCGCTGCTGGTGGCGCGGGTCGTCGCGCGGGTCGGCCAGGGTCCCGCGATGTGGCTGTCGATGGCGGTGAGCGCCGCGCTGTGGCTGCTCGCCGTGCCGATGTACCAGGCCGACTGGCGGTTCGCGATCGCGTTGGCGCTCAACGGCCTCGGCTGGGTCAGCTTCATGACCTACAAGATCTCGGCGGTCAGCATCCGGCAGCGGCAGTGCCCGACACCGTTGCTCGGCCGGGTCACCGCCACGTTCCGGTTCGTGGTCTGGGGCTCGATGCCGATCGGGGCCGTGGCCGGCGGCGTGCTCGGCACGTATGTCGGTGTGCGACAGGCGATGTGGGTCGGCACGCTCGGCGAGCTGTTCGCGGTCCTGCCGGTCCTGCTGTCCCCGCTGCGGACGACGCGCGCGGTGCCCACCGCGGCCGACGGGGCGGCGACCCAGCCGGCCACGGTGGCGTGACGGCGAACTAGTTGATGAACTGGACCTCGGGGAAGCGCGGCGTCGGCCCGTCGAACAGCCTGGTGCACCGGCCGCGCAGGTGCAGGTCGAAGAACGCGCGAAGGTACGTGCGGCCGATCTTCAGTGCCTGCGCGGGATCGATGGTGCCGATCGCCTGGTCGAGCTGCTCCGGTGTCCACTTCAGCACCGGCTGCGCCTGGGTGATCAGGAACTCCCAGTCGGACAGGGACTGGTGCGCCGAGCCGCCGACCTGGAGGTCCCGGTGCCAGCCGTGCAGCAGCGGCAACAGCTCGCGCCAGTCGTGCGTGCGCGAGCCGAGCACGAGGAACGGCCCGGTCACACCCTCGGTGGCGGCCGTCCCGCCGAAGAACGGTCCGTCGAAGTCCACCCCCGCCAGGATCCTCGGGTCGTCGTGCATGGCCTGCGCGGTGGTGAGACCGCCGAAGGAATGGCCGAACATGCCGACGTCGTGCAGGTCGAGCGCGGCGCCGAGGCCGCGAGGCAGGGGGCGGTGTTCGGCGTCCGGGTCGCCGCCGCCCGCGATCGTCCTGAGCTGGTCGAGCACGAAGCTGGTGTCGGTCGAGCGCATGGCGACCTGGCGCGGCACGTCCGAGTCGTGCACCTCGGGCACGACCCGGCCGTCGGGGAACTCGACCTCGTTGGCGTAGTGGGTGTGGTCGATGGTGACCACGACATAGCCGTGGCTGACCAGGTCCTCGACCTCCGCGGTGCCGCCGCTCCGGTCGTCGTGCGAGCCGTGCGAGTAGAGCACCACGGGCCACGCGCGCCGCTGCGCCGGCGCGCCGACGTGGCCGTGCGTCACCGGCAGGCGGATCTGGTCGGTCGAAAGTCCGTACTGGGTAAGGAAATGCTTCTCCGCGCCCGGCGACATCCACGGCGCGACCGGATAGTTCTCGGTGTCGGCGGCCGGATACCACAGCTGCACCATGAGTTCGCGCACAGGTTGGCCCGGCACCCAGTCGTCGTGCCGGGATGGGTCGACCAGGTGCAGCGACACCGTGCCGATCGGTTCCCGTCCGGTCGGCGCCGGCAGGGTGAGTTGGAGCGGTGTCGGCGCGGCGCTCGCCATCGCCACCGGTGTGAGGGCACCGATGCCGACGGCGAGCGCGGCACCGAGGGGAAGAAGTCGACGGATCACGACACGTCCTCCTTGTGAATCGGCTGGGAAACCTATGATTCACAAGGAAAAGTGCGCTGCCATCGCCCCACGTACGTAGTCGCCGGGGCCCGAGGGATGAACGGCGCTACCTCTCCGGGTTGACGCCATCCGGCCCCGCGCCGGGGCCGCCCCGCTACTTGACGCAGTTGGGCAGGACCTTCGGCGGCCAGCTGCCGACGCTGAGGATGCCGAGCGCGTAGGCCCGCGAGACCAGCGCCGGCCGGTTGGGCGCCTTGAGCTTCCGCAGCATCGCGCTCACGTGGTACTCGACGCCCTGCCGGCTCAGGTAGAGCTGGGCGGCGAGCTGCACGGTGGACATGCCGGCCGCGACGCCCTCCAGGATCTTGGCGTCGACCTCGGTCAGCACCCGGTCGCGGTCGACGACGACCTGCCCTGGCACGGCCTGGTCGTCCGGCCGCATCAGCACCACGATCGCGCCGGTCCTGCGGTCGTGGCCCTGCACCGCGACGCCGGTCAGCTCGCCGGTGAACGCGGAGCCGCCCGCGCGGAGCGCCACCACGTGCTCGCTGACCCTGGAGCGGCGGCCCTCGACCAGCTTGGCCAGCTGCCGGCCGAGCCGGTCGCCGACGCTCGGGTGCATGAGGTCGAGCAGGCCGCGCCCGGTCATCTCGGCCGGCGCGCGGTCGAACTGGCGGACGAAGTCGGGGTTGGCGTCGAGCACCCGGAACTGCGGGTCGAGGCGCGCCATGCACATGCCGGAGCGTTCGAAGATCGTGCTGAACATGTCCTCGCCGTCGGCACACCCGCCGACCTGCGCGCCGCCCACCCGCTCGACCGCGAACCTCGTCGCCGTGACCGATCCACCGACCATCTCGCCCACCCCACCACCAGCTTCGTTCGACCCGAACCAGACCCTGCCCGCATGACCGGCGCGCCCACTATATGACAACACATGACAGGGCTTGCCGGAGCATGAACGATTGTTACAGGGCGATTGGCCGACGTCGTAGGGCCAAACGTAGGCACCTCCCTCCGTGTAGCGACGGTCACGCAGTGTCCAGGTAGACTCGATAGCTATTCGATCGTTCGCGTGTCACACGACATGACACAAAATGACAACGCGAACCTCGCTTGTCAGGACGCCTCGGGCAGCGCACCCACCCTGACCACGCCGACCGCGTCCAGGTAGATATCCTCGAAGGTGTCCAGCGTCCGGTCCAGGTCGTGGCCAGCGACGATCTCCCGGCTGGCCGCGCCCATCCGCGCCCTGGTGGCCGAGTCCCGCAGCAGCCCGGCGAGGCGCACCGAGAGCGCGTCCACGTCGCCCGGCTCGTAGAGCCACCCGTTGCGGCCCGACTGCACCAGGTGCGGCAGCGCCATCGCGTCGGCGGCGACCACCGGCTTGCCCGCCGCCATTGCCTCCATCGTCGCGAGGCTCTGCAACTCGGCGGTGCCCGGCATGCAGAAGACCGCGCACCGGCGGTAGGCCTCCACCAGTTCGGCCTCGTCGACGAACCCGCGCAGCCGCACCCGGTGCGCGATCCCCAGCTCCTCGGCGAGCGCGGTCAGCGCCGCCCGCTGCGAACCGTCGCCGACCAGCTCGATCCTCGCGTCCAGGTCGGCGGGCCACCGCGCGGCGGCGCGCAGCAGCTCGTGCACGTTCTTCTCCTCGTCCAGCCGCCCGACGAACAACACCGAGGGGCTGTACCTGCCCACCTCCGGTTCTGGCCGGCCGACCTGCCGGTTCGCGGCAGGGCCGAACAGGTCGAGGTCGATGCCGCAGGAGACGGCGACGGTCGGTCCGGTCATCCCGTTGTCGCGCAACAACTGCACGGCGCGCGGCGTCGGCGCCGTCACCAGCACGGCCGAGCGGTACACCCTGGCCAGGTCCCGCCACGCCCACCGGGACAGCGGCGCGCGCAGCACGGGCGGCACCGGGCCGTAGCCGAGCAGGTTCTCCGGCATGAAGTGGTTGGTGGCCACCAACGGCACGCCGCCGCGGCGCGCGGCGCGGGCCAGGAACCGGCCGATCAGGAAGTGCGCCTGCACGTGCACCACGTCGGGTTCGAGCTCGGCGAACAGCGACCGCACCGCACCGGCCGCGCGCCACGGCGGGCAGACCCGGAACGTCGGGTGGAACGGCGTGCGCATCGAGCCGATCCGGTGCACCGTGACGCCGTCGAGGGTGGTCGTGCTCGCCCGCGAGTCGCCGGACGGGCAGATCACGTGCACGTCGTGGCCCCGCGCGGCCATGCCGACGGCCAACCGGTGCGCGAAGCGCGCCGCGCCGTTGATGTCGGGCGGAAACGTGTCCGCGCCGATCACGACCCGCAGTGGCTTCGTGGACATCACGTCGTTCTCCCTTGGTGGTTGTTTCTGTTCGTCAGTGCCGTTCTGTCGGCTCAGCACCAGCACACCGAGGACGGCGGCGAGCCCGGCCACCGTCTCTCCGATCAGGTGGCCCGCCGTCGGCGCGGCCGATTCCCCATACAGGCCAACGCCGATGCCGACCGCCGTGATCGGGTCGACCACCGTGGTGGCCGCGACGACGATCGCCGCCGGCCCGCTCGCGTACGCCTGGTGCAGCAGCCAGCCGCCGACCGCGAGCACCGCGACCGCCTCGACCGCGGGCAGCGGCGACGGCCCGCCGGGGCCGCTTGCCGCAGCGCGCACCAGTGCCGAGCCGAAGCCGAACAGCACGGCGGTGGCCACGGCGAGCAGCGGGCAGCGCGCCCTTCCCCTGGTCGCCAGGCCGATCGCGGCCAGCAGCAGCCCGGCCGCGGCGACGAGCTGCGCGGGGCCGAGCTGCGGCGGGCTCGTCGCGGTGTCGGCGGCGGACCCGGCTGACAGCAACACGAACGCGCCGACCCCGCCCGCGCACAGCAGCACGGCAGCCAGCACGCCGGGTCCGCGCGTCGTCCGCGCGAACAGCACCGTCAGCACCAGACTCAGCACGCCGATCGGCTGCACGATCACCAACGGCGCCAACGACAGCGCGACGATGTGCAGGCCGCCGCCCGCGACGGTCAGCGCTATCCCGGACCGCCAGACCCGCGAGGAGAGCAGGCCGCGCAGCGCGGCGAACGGCAGCACGCCGGCCGAGGCGGCAGCGCGCACGGCGCTGTGCTGGAGATGCACGGCGCCCGCGAAACAGCACGCGGCCGCGACGGCGCAGGCGATCGCGATCCCTAACACGGCAACGGCTTTCGCTCCGCGCGCAGCGTCGCGAGGCCGAGCGAGACCAGCACCGCCAGCTCGACGGCCATCAACACCCGCTCGGCGAGGCCGGGCACCGCGAAGCCGGCCAGCAGCCGCGCGCCGGGCAGGCCGGGCGTCGCCTCGGGAACCTGGCTCAGCACGAACGCGACCAGCGCGACCACGGACCAGCGCGACAGCGTCCTGACCCGCGCGGCAACGGCCCGCCAGCGCTGCTCGCCGTCGAGCTGCCCGGCGAACAGCCTGCCCGCCAGCGGCAGGCTCACCAGCATGACGCCGCCGGCGAAGCGGTGCACCTGGCCCGACATCGACAGCGGGCTGCCGGTCGGGCTGGTCGGGAACAGCGCGCAGAGCACGAGCCCGAGGCACCACGCGCCGAACAACGCCCGCACCGGCCGACTCTGCGGCGCGCCCGCCGCGGTCAGGCCGACCAGCAGGGCGACCGTGCCGGCGGCCAGCGAGCACACGCCCACGTCGAAGAGGTCCGCGCCGGAGCCGACCAGCGCGTAGTCGCTGACGACCTGCGCGAGCGGGTCGACCCGGCCGCGCAGGTCGACGTGCAGGTAACCGATCGCCAGCACGGACACCGCGAAACAGCCGAGGGCCACGTGGACCCAGCGCTCCGACCCGTGTTCTCGCACGGGTCAAATCTCGGGCAACTCGATAAGACGACGATGAGAACACGAGAGTGTTCCGGTGAGAATCCGATCAGCTGCGGGTTGACCGGCCAGGCTCGGTGGCCATCGGCCAGACTGTCCTCGGCACATCCAGACATGGCAAGGAGAACGGGCGAATGGACGGATCGAACGAGCTGGACGCCCCCGCGCTGCGGCGGCTCGCCGAGCTGGTCCACCGGGGCACCGGCGACGAGGACGGCGACGCCGAACTCGCTCAACGCCTGGTCCGCCTGGCCGACACCGGCGAAGCGCACCAGCTCGACCTGAACACGTTGCTGCGCCTGCCCGACCTGGTCTACCGAGGTGCCGACGACGAGGTCGGCGACCCCGACCTGGCCGAGCGGCCGCTGCGCCTGGCGGCCGCCACCGGCGACGTGCGCGCCGTCGAGAGTCTTGGCAGCTTCCTGTTGTGGGCACAGGACGACGGCGAGGCGGCACGGCCGTGGCTGCTGCGCGGGGCGGAACTCGGCGACGGCAACGCGATGGCGAATCTCGGCGACATGAGCGATTTCGAGGAAGACGAGGAGCAGGCCGAACTCTGGTACGCCCGCGCGGTCGAGGCCGGCAACGAGCGTGCCGGCGCTGAGCTGGCCGCGCTGCGGGAACTGCGGGAGCGCCGCGAGTCCTGAGCCGGTCGCCGGTCCGTTGCCGAGCGGACGGTGGGCAACGGGCGGGCAACACCACCAACACGGTGATCGTCGGCGTCAGGCGATCGGCAGTCGCACCCGCAGAAGCGCCCCGCCGCTCGGTGCCCGCTCGGCCCGCACGCTGCCGCCGTGCACCTCGATGGTCTGCGCCACGATCGCCAGCCCGAGCCCGGAACCCGGCATGGACCGCGCGGCGGTCGCCCGGTAGAAGCGCTCGAAGATCCTCGGCTCGTCCTCCGGCGCGATGCCGGGGCCCTCGTCCGCCACGGTGATCTCCGCGTGCGGCGGGCCGTCGTCGGTCCGCACCCCGAGCGTCACCAGGATCGTGCCGTCCGGCGGACTCCACTTGGCCGCGTTGTCCAACAGGTTCAGCACGGCCCGCTCCAGCGACGCGGGCCGGGCGTTCGCCGGCACCGAGGACAGCGTCGTGTTGAACCGGACCGTCGGCGCGCGCAGCCTGGTCCGCTCAACGGCGGCCACGAGCAGGTCGGCGAGGTCGACCTGCTCGAACGGCTCCGGGCTGTTGTTCTCCCGCGCCAGGTCGACCAGTTCGGTGGTGAGCACGGTCAGCTCGGCGGCCTGCGCGCCTAGGTCGGCGAGCAGCCTGGCGCGGTCCGCGGCCGGCAGCACCCGGCCGGTGCCACTCTGTTGCTCGGCGTGGATCAGCAGCTCGATGTTGTTGCGCAGGCTGGTCAACGGCGTGCGCAGCTCGTGCCCGGCGTCCTCGACCAGCCTGCGCTGCGCGGTCTTCGACGCGCCCAGCGCGGCGAGCATGTCGTTGAACGCCTTGGCAAGGCGGGCTACCTCGTCGTCCCCGTTGACCCCGATCCTGCCGTTGAGGTCGTGGGTCTGGGCGACGTGCTCGACCGCGTCCGTCAGCGCGTGCACCGGGCGCAGCCCGGCGCGCGCCACCGTGCGACCGAGCAGCGCGGCGCCGAGCACCCCGCCCGCGCCGACCAGGATCAGGATCAGGCCGAGCTTCGTGAGGGTCTTCTCGATGCCCTCGGTGCTGCGGGCCACCTGCACCGCGCCGTTCGCGGTCGGCAGCGTCGCAACCCGCCAGCCGTGCCGGTTCTCGATCATGGGCCCCGGCGCGAACCGCGGCCCGATACCCCTGGCCATGGCGCTTTCCATGCTGGTCGGCTGGTCGAGCACATCGACTGTGCCGCTGTAGGCGACCGGCTCCCCCGACCTGTCCAGGAAGCGCACCACGATCGACGACACGCCGGACGGGTCCTCGGGCACGGGTGGGTCGCTGGGCGTCCGGTCCGGCCGCAGAGCGGTGAGCGCGGCGGTCGGGCTGCTCGCGGTCGACGCGATCGGCACGTCGGCCCGGAGCTGGTCGTCGAGCTGCTGGTAGAACCGGACCTTGATCAGCCCCCACGCCGCCGTCGACACGGCGATCACCGCGACCGCGACGGCGACGGCCGCGATGAGCGTCAGCCGGTTGCGCAGCGAGAGCCTGCGCCAGCGGCGCCCGACCCGCGTCACAGCGGCTCCTCGCGCAGCACGTAGCCGACGCCGCGCACGGTGTGCAGCAGCCGGTGCCCGCCGTCCGCCTCCAACTTCCTGCGCAGGTAGCCGATGTAGACGTCGAGGCTGTTGGAGGTGGTGCCGAAGTCGTAGCCCCACACCTGTTCGAACATGATCGTGCGGGTGAGCACCTGGCGCGGGTGGCGCAGGAACACCTCGAGAATGGAGAACTCGGTCCTGGTCAGCCGGACGAGCTGGTCGGCGCGGTGCACCTCGCGGGTCAGCGGGTCGAGCACCAGGTCCTCGAACCGGAGCCGCCCGTCGGCGACCGGTGTGCCGGCCGCGTGCGCGGCGTTCAGGTAGACGGTGCGACGCAGCAGCGCACGGACCCTGGCCAGCAGCTCCTGGAGGGCGAACGGCTTGGCAAGATAGTCGTCGGCGCCCGCGTCGAGCCCCGCGACCCGGTCGCCGACGGAGTCCCGCGCCGTCAGCATGAGGATGGGCAGCAGGTTGCCCTCGGCGCGCAGCCGCCGGCAGGTCTCCAACCCGTCCAGGACGGGCATCATCACGTCGAGGATCACCCCGTCGGGCTGCTCGGCTCGGATCAGCTCCAGCGCCCGCGCGCCGTCGTGCGCGATCGCGACGGTGTAGCCCTCGAAGCGCAGCGTCCGCGACAACGAGTCGCAAACGGCCTCCTCGTCGTCGACGATGACGATGTGCACCCCACGCCTCCCTGTCCGTTCCGGCCCTGTCTCGATCCTGCCCCGAGCCGACGGCGGGAAAGGCAGTCACACCGCTAAGAAGATCGTAAGAGCAGGCCGGCGGACGGCCCGCGCCGGGTGCGGAATTCAATCCGCCGATTTCCCATACCATCCTCGGCCGCCGCGCCGAAATCCGCTGCGTCCGTTGTGCGCCGCGCCACCGCCAAGGGCACTCTTTCGGGTGACCGTGAGTCGAATCACCCGGATTCGATTACCACCCGACGCGCGGTCGCTCGTTATGGTCGGCTGTCCTGGCGCAGCATGAGGAGGGGTCGCGTGAGCGCATCGTTCACCAACGACGACGCGACGGAGAACGACACCGAGCCCACCAGCGAGGGATACGCGAAATCCCTCACCAACCGGCATATCGGCATGATCGCCATTGGTGGCGCGATCGGCGTCGGCCTGTTCCTCGGCTCGGGCAGCAGGCTGTCCCAGACCGGCCCCAGCCTGGTGTTGTCGTATCTGGTGTGCGGGATCGCGGCGTTCTTCGTGATGCGCGCGCTCGGCGAACTCGTGCTGCACCGGCCGACCGCCGGCAGTTTCGTGGAATACGCCCGCGAGTTCATCGGGCCGTGGGCGGGATATGCCTCCGGTTGGATGTTCTGGCTCAACTGGGCGATGACGGGTGTCGCCGAGATCACCGCGGTCGGCATCTACGTCGAGTACTGGTTTCCCGACCTGCCGCAGTGGGTCAGCGCGTTCGCGGCGCTGGTGGTGCTGCTGACGGTGAACCTGTTGTCGGTGCGGTTGTTCGGCGAGCTGGAGTTCTGGTTCGCCATCATAAAGGTGCTCGCGATCGTCGCGTTCCTGGTGGTCGGGCTCGGGCTGGTGCTCAGCGCGGCGCACATCGGCGACGACCAGGCAGGGCTGCACAATCTCACCGCGCACGGCGGTTTTCTGCCGAGCGGTGTCGGTGTCGCGCTGCTGAGCCTCCAGGGTGTCGTGTTCGCCTACGCGGCCATCGAGATGGTCGGCATCACTGCGGGCGAGACGGCGAACCCGCGCAAGATCGTGCCGAAGGCCATCAACAGCGTGGTGTGGCGGATCGCCCTGTTCTACGTCGGCTCGGTGTTGCTGATGGTGCTGCTGTTGCCGTGGAACGCCTACAGCGGCCTACAGAGCCCGTTCGTCACGGTGTTCGCGCGGCTCGGCGTGCCGGGCGTCGGCGCGGCGATGAACGCGGTGGTGCTGACGGCGGCGCTGTCCTCGTGCAACTCCGGCCTGTACGCCACCGGCCGCATCCTGCGGTCGCTGGCGCAGCGCGGCGAGGCGCCCTCGTTCACCGGCCGGATGAGCAGGCGGCACGTGCCCTACGGCGGGATCCTGTTCACCTCGATGGTCTACGTCATCGGCGTGGTGCTGAACTTCTATGTGCCGCACCAGGTGTTCGACATCGCCACGGCCATCGCCTCGCTCGGTGTGCTGTCCACCTGGACCGTGCTGCTGGTCGCGCAGACCAGGCTGCGCAAGGCCGCGGCTCGCGGCGAGCTGACCCGGCCCGCCTTCCGGATGCCCGGCTCGCCGTACACCAACTACGTCGTGCTGGCGTTCCTCGCGCTGGTGGTGCTGATGGCCGGATTCGACCCGGTGCAGCGGTACTCCATCTACGCGCTGCCGGTGGTGGCGCTGGTGTTGGTCGCCGGCTGGCGGCTCAGCAGGAAGCACCGGTCGGGCTACCAGTGCCGCACGGCCGATGCGGACGACGCGAAGGAACTCGCGACCGAGCACTAGCGCGAGTCTGGACGACGCGGCTGCCACGCGCCACGATCAGGGCACCTACCGCGAGGAGTGCCGATGCGCGTCGCCGCAGCCCAGGTTCGCTGTCCGTGGCTGGACACCGAGGCCTGTGTCGCCAAGATCGTCGAGTACCTGGGTCTCGCCGGGGACGCCGGGGCCGAGCTGGTGGCGTTCCCCGAGGCGTTCCTCGCCGGCTACCCGATCTGGCTGACGCTCACCGACGGCGCGCGGTTCGACGACGCCGCACAGAAGGCCGCCTACGCCGCCTACCTGGACGCCGCCGTCGAGCTGGGCGGCCGGGAGCTGCGCGAGATCACCGACGCCGTGCGGGATGTCGGGGTGTTCACCTACCTCGGCATCACCGAGCGGTCCCGTGGGACGGTGTACTGCACGCTCGTCGCGCTCGACCCCGTGCGCGGACTCGTTGGCGCGCACCGGAAGCTCATGCCCACGTTCGAGGAGCGGCTGGTCTGGGGCACCGGCGACGGACACGGGCTGCGCGCGCACGACGTCGCAGGGCTGCGGGTGAGCGGGCTTTCCTGTTGGGAGAACTGGATGCCGCTCGCCCGCCACGCCCTCTACGCGGACGGCACGCAGCTGCACGTGTCGACCTGGCCGGGGTCGAGCCGGCTGACCGGCGACATCACCCGGTTCGTCGCCATCGAGGGGAGGGTGTACTCGCTGGCGGTCGGCGCGCTGATCGACTACGCGGACGTGCCGGCGGACTTCCCGCTGCGCCAGGCGATCCTGGACGCCGGAACGCCGTCCTCCTACGACGGCGGCTCTGCGATCGCCGGCCCCGACGGCAGGTGGATCGTCGAGCCGGTGTGCGGGCAGGAGCGGCTGCTGGTCGCCGACCTCGACCCCGCCGCGGTGCGGGCCGAGCGGCAGAACTTCGACGCGGCCGGCCATTACGGCCGCCCGGACGTGTTCCGGCTGGCCGTGGACCGGCGTCGACTCGCCCCGGCGACGTTCCTCGACGACGCGCCGACGACGGGCTAGTGCGGTGTCCGGGACACCGCACTAGGCGTGCAGGTGTTGGCGCATGGCGCGTTCGACCAGGTTGATCAGCGCCTGCTTGGTGGACTGCCGGTTGCGGGCGTCGACCGTGATGATCGGGACGGACTCGTCGATCGTCAGCGCGTCGCGGATGTCCTCGACGCGGTGGTGCAGCAACCCGTCGAAACAGTTCACCGCCACCACATACGGCAACTGCCGGTCGTCGAAGAAGTCGATCGACGCGAACGCGTCCGCAAGACGGCGGGTGTCCACCAGCACGACCGCGCCGATCGCGCCCCGCACCAAGTCGTCCCACATGAACCAGAACCGATGCTGACCCGGCGTCCCGAACAGATACAAGATCAGATCACTGTCCAGCGACACACGACCGAAGTCCATCGCCACCGTCGTGGTCACCTTGTTCGGCGTCGCCGACAGGTCATCCACCCCAGCACTGGCCTCCGTCATCACCGCCTCGGTCGTCAACGGAACAATCTCCGACACCGAACCGACAAACGTCGTCTTACCGACGCCGAAACCGCCAGCCACGACGATCTTCGCCGGCGTCGGGGCTCGGCCGGCCGGCCCCCCGTCGACGGGGGGCGCCGGCCTCGCCGTGGCACCAAGCTTTCCGCTGCACCGGTCGCCCCCGCCGCC
>NZ_VUOB01000422.1 GCF_008386585.1 Solihabitans fulvus | reverse complement strand
CGGAAAAGGCTCCTAACAAAATGAAACTTCTCGTTGTGTTCGCAATGTGCGTGCTCGCCGCCAGCGCCGGCGTCGTGGAACTATCCGCGGACAGCATGAGCCCTTCTAACCAAGACCTCGAGGACAAACTGTACAACAGCATCCTCACCGGTGACTACGACAGTGCTGTACGTAAGAGCTTGGAATACGAGAGCCAAGGCCAGGGCAGCATCGTTCAAAATGTAGTTAACAATCTGATCATTGACAAGAGACGGA
>NZ_VUOB01000421.1 GCF_008386585.1 Solihabitans fulvus | reverse complement strand
CGAGCCCGGATACCATGCATGTCATTTCAGGGTAGTAGCGCCCTCGGAAAGTGGAATTAATCGGCAAATTCCCTGGTTTTGCTCTCTGTTCGAGTTGACCGCGTTGAAGGCGTATAGCTTCCAAACGGCTAGACCGATCAGGCTGAAATTTGGTGTACACGTGGATATGGTTCCCGGCTTTGCTTTGACACACAGTACGGCTCCGTGGTCGGCCTCGTAGGCGGTGGAGATCCGATGCAAAACCTGGGCGCGATGGATGAACCGATTGCCTGTCCATCGCGTCCGCACATACCATGCATGTCACGTCTCCGTGTTCGGCCTCGTAGGCGGCGGAGGAAGCAAGGCGCACACC
>NZ_VUOB01000420.1 GCF_008386585.1 Solihabitans fulvus | reverse complement strand
ATTACACTCCGGAAGCACTACGTAACCTGAAGATTGGCTATGAAAATCTATTCATTGAAGTGCCAATTGTTATCCGGAACTCTCCATTAACTAACATAATGATCTCTGAGCTCACCGAGATGATACCTGAAGAGGAAGGATCCAAGTTTTTGGATCTGGGTACTGCATCTGTTCTCGAAGGACAACTTCGCAGTCTCATGGAACGTGTTGATGAACTGAATCAAGAAGCGATCAAGTTCAATAGGTACCAACAGCTGGTGGTCAGGCAGCAACAAGACAAGCATCGTTGGATGGTGAAGAGGGCACAGGAAAATGCTGCTAGGGCTGCTAAAGATGAG
>NZ_VUOB01000419.1 GCF_008386585.1 Solihabitans fulvus | reverse complement strand
CTTGCACTCAAGACTATTACGAGAAACGTATTCAAAAATTTCAAAATGAAAACGTTGATTTTTATAATGCTGGTGGCATGCGTTGCGTCAGCAGCGTACGGTGCTTTGGTATGTGGTACAGACTACTGTGAAAAAAATCCATGCATACAGCCACCACTTGTTTGCCCTAAGAACACTGAGCATCGCGCCAGACACGCTGGAAAGTGTGCTTGTTGTCCCGCTTGTGTAACTTTACTTGGTGAAGGTGCAACTTGCAAGATTTATTCGAAGGAACTAGGCGAAACCCCCTCCGCTGTGTGTAAGGAGCCTCTCAAATGCATCAAAAGAGTTTGCACTAAACTTGTGTAGTCGTTTTCATTAGCAGGAAAATATAAGCTTGCAATACTTCTATCACGACCTGTT
>NZ_VUOB01000418.1 GCF_008386585.1 Solihabitans fulvus | reverse complement strand
CCATCATTGATGCTCCTGGACACAGAGATTTCATCAAGAACATGATCACAGGAACCTCTCAGGCTGATTGCGCTGTGCTCATCGTAGCTGCCGGTACCGGTGAATTCGAAGCTGGTATCTCTAAGAACGGTCAAACCCGTGAGCATGCCTTGCTCGCTTTCACCCTCGGTGTCAAACAGCTCATCGTAGGAGTAAACAAAATGGATTCCACTGAACCACCATACAGTGAGCCCT
>NZ_VUOB01000062.1 GCF_008386585.1 Solihabitans fulvus | reverse complement strand
CCCGGGGGGGGCGGCCCGACCCCCCGCCCGGAAACGGGCGGCGGCTCGGCTGCGAACAAACTCGACAAGCGGTCAGTCGAACGCCTTCGCGATGATCTCGCGCTGCTCGAACTCGTGCACCTTGCTCGACCCGGCCGACGGCGCGGCCATGGCCCGCCGCGACACCCTGCGGATGCCGCTCAGCCGCTCGGGGAGCAGCTCGGGCAGCGCGAGGCCGAAGAACGGCCAGGCGCCCTGGTTCGCCGGCTCCTCCTGGACCCAGCGGACGTCGGTCGCGTTCTGGTAGCGGTCGAACAGCTCGGCCAGCTTCCGCTTGGGCAGCGGGTAGAGCTGCTCGATGCGGACGACCGCGGTGTCCGTCGCGCCCCGCGCGGCCTGCTCGGCGGCCAGCTCGTAGTAGATCTTGCCGCTGCACAGCAGGACCTTGCGCACGGCCGCAGGGTCCGGCTTCGTCGGATCGTCAAGCACCGACCAGAACTTGTTGTCGGTGAAGTCCTCGACCGGGCTGGTGGCCGCCTTCAGCCGCAGCATCGACTTCGGGGTGAACACCACCATCGGCCGCGCGACGCCGTCGAGGGCGTGCCTGCGCAGCAGGTGGAAGTAGTTCGCCGGGGTCGAGGGCACCGCGACGGTCATCGAGCCCTCGGCGCACAGCTGGAGCCACCGCTCGATGCGGCCCGAGGTGTGGTCGGGGCCCTGGCCCTCGTGGCCGTGCGGCAGCAGGATCACGACCTCGGAACGCTGGCCCCACTTGGCCTCGCCCGAGGAGATGAACTCGTCGATGATCGGCTGGGCGCCGTTGACGAAGTCGCCGAACTGCGCCTCCCACAGCACCAGCGCCTCGGGGTTGGCCACCGAGTAGCCGTACTCGAAGCCGACCGCGGCGAACTCGGACAGCGCCGAGTCGTAGGCCAGGAACTTGCCCTGGTCCTCGCCGAGGTTCTGGAGCGG
The DNA here is from genome assembly GCF_008386585.1 of Solihabitans fulvus. Classification (GTDB taxonomy): domain Bacteria; phylum Actinomycetota; class Actinomycetes; order Mycobacteriales; family Pseudonocardiaceae; genus Solihabitans; species Solihabitans fulvus. Next base: position 81,066 of record NZ_VUOB01000062.1, on the reverse strand, counting down.
CGTGTACTCCTGGCCGGTCTTGCGGTCGATCAGCACCGCGTGCCGCTGGGTGAAGGTGCCCCGGCGCGAGTCCTGGCCGGACAGCCGGACCATCCTGCCCTCGATCGCCAGCGAGCCGAACGCGAGCAGCTCGCCGAACGCCCAGTCGATGCCGCCCTCGCGGGCCATCTTCGCGCGCCGCTCCAGCACCGGCTTGACCCTCGGGTGCGGGGTGAAGCCGTCCGGCACGTTGACGTGCGCGTCGGCGATCCGCTCCAGCACCTCGCGGGACACGGCCGTGGACACCTTGGCCGGCACCTGCTGCTCGGCCTCGACCGACGGGCTCGCCACGATCGGGTGCTTCTCCAGCTCGCGGACCTCGTTGAAGACGTGCTCCAACTGGCTGGAGAAGTCGCGCAGCGCCTTCTCCGCCTCGTCCACCGAGATGTCGCCCCGGCCGATCAGCGCCTCGGTGTAGGTCTTGCGGACGCTGCGCTTGGTGTCGATGACGTCGTACATCTCCGGCTGGGTCATCGAGGGGTCGTCGCCCTCGTTGTGGCCCCTGCGCCGGTAGCAGACCATGTCGATCACGACGTCCTTGCCGAACGCCTGCCGGTAGTCGACGGCCAGCTTGGCCACCCAGCAGCACGCCTCGGGGTCGTCGCCGTTCACGTGGAAGATCGGCGCGCCGATCATCTTCGCCACGTCGGTGGAGTACTTGCTCGACCGCGAGTGCTCCGGCGCGGTGGTGAAGCCGACCTGGTTGTTGACCACCACGTGCACGGTGCCGCCGGTGCGGTAGCCGCGCAGCAGCGCCAGGTTCAGCGTCTCGGCGACCACGCCCTGGCCGGCGAACGCCGCGTCGCCGTGCATCGCCAGCGGCAGCACGGAGAAGCCCTCGCCGCCCTTGTCCAGGATGTCCTGCTTGGCCCGGACGATGCCTTCCAGCACCGGGTCGACGGCCTCGAGGTGGGACGGGTTGGCGGTCAGCGAGACCTTGACCTCGCCGTCGCCGAACATCCGGAAGTACTTGCCCTCGGCGCCGAGGTGGTACTTCACGTCGCCGGAGCCGTGCGCCTGGCCGGGGTCGAGGTTGCCCTCGAACTCGCGGAAGATCTGCGAGATCGGCTTGCCGACGATGTTCGCCAGCACGTTCAGCCTGCCTCGGTGCGGCATGCCGATGACGACCTCGTCCAGCTCGTGCTCGGCGGCCTTGTCCAGCACCGCGTCCAGCAGCGGGATGACCGTCTCGCCGCCCTCGAGCGAGAACCGCTTCTGGCCGACGTACTTGGTCTGGAGGAACGTCTCGAACGCCTCGGCGGCGTTGAGCTTGGACAGGATGTACTTCTGCACGGTGGCCGGCGGCTTCTCGTGCGAGACCTCGACCCGCTCCTGAATCCAGCGGCGCTCCGCAGGGTCGAGGATGTGCGTGTACTCGACGCCGACGGTGCGGCAGTAGGAGTTGCGCAGCACCCCGAGGATGTCGCGCAGCTTCATCTTCTCCTTGCCGGCGAAGCCGCCGACCGGGAACTCGCGGTCCAGGTCCCACAGGGTCAGGCCGTGCGAGAGGACGTCGAGGTCCTCGTGCCGGCGCTGCCGGTAGTTCAGCGGGTCCGTGTCGGCCATCAGGTGGCCCCGGGTCCGGAACGCCTCGACCAGCTCGAGCACCCGCGCGGTCTTGTCGACCGCGCCCTCCGGGATGTCCTCGACCCAGCGGATCGGCTCGTAGGGCAGCCGCAGCGACGTGAAGATGTCGTCGTAGAAGCGGTCCTCGCCGAGCAGCAGCTGGTGCACGCGGCGCAGGAACTCGCCGGACTCCGCGCCCTGGATGATCCGGTGGTCGTAGGTGGAGGTCAGCGTGATGATCTTGCTGACGCCCATGTCGACCAGCGCGCGCTCGCTCGTGCCCTGGAAGTGCGCCGGGTACTCCATCGCGCCGACGCCGATGATCGCGCCCTGGCCCGCGGTCAGCCTCGGCACCGAGTGGTTGGTGCCGATGGTGCCGGGGTTGGTCAGCGAGATCGTGGTGCCGGCGAAGTCGTCGGCGGCCAGCGAGCCGCCGCGCGCCTTGCGGATCAGGTCCTCGTAGGCCTGCCAGAACTGCGCGAAGGTCATCGCCTCGCAGCCCTTGATCGAGGCGACCACCAGCGTGCGCTGGCCGTCCTTGCCGGGCAGGTCGATGGCGAGGCCGAGGTTGACGTGCTCCGGCGTGATCAGGTTCGGCTTGCCGTCGATCACACCGAAGTGCCGGTTCATGTTCGGGTACGCCTGGAGCGCCCGCACCAGCGCGTAGCCGATCAGGTGCGTGAAGGAGACCTTCCCGCCCCGCGTCCGCTTCAGGTGGTTGTTGATCACGATGCGGTTGTCCGCGAGCAGCTTCGCCGGGACCGCGCGCACGCTCGTCGCGGTCGGCACGGTGAGCGACTGCTCCATGTTCTTCACGATCGCCGAGGCGGCCCCGCGAATGGGCTTGTGCTGCTCGCCGTCGGCCGGCTTGACCGGCGTCGCCGCGGCCTGCGCCGGAACCGGCTTGCCGGTCGGCGGCAGCGTCGGCGCCGCGGCGGCGGCGGGCTTCGCGGCGGCTGCCGGCGCGGGAGCCGCGGCCGGCTGGCCGTTGCTCTGCGGCGCGGTCTGCGCGGCGGGCGCGGCCGGAGCCGGCGTGCCAACGGTCGGGGTGCTGGTCGTCGTCGCGGTCGTCGCGGCGGTGCTCGCGCCAGCGGACTGGGTGGCAACACCCCCATTGCCGCTCACGCGCTGCGTCGGCTTGTAGTCGGCGAAGAAGTCATGCCACGCCGGATCTACGGACGACGGGTCGGCGAGGAACTGCTCATACATTTCCTCGACGAGCCACTCGTTGGGGCCGAACTGCGACGCAGGACTGCTGCTGGACACGGCTTGCGCTCGCCTCTATCCATCTCGCTCTTGGTATTGACACACTCGTAAGCAGGTTAGTCCTCCAAACGTGGCACTTCATACACGGGAGGCAGCACGCAAGGAGCGTTCCGTCACAGGATCGATCCTGATCGCCGGGTCCGCGCGCCGAGATGATCTGCGTCACGCTGCCGCGTCACAAGATCACGCCACCGCGCTGTCGTCGGGGGAGCCCGGCTCGCCCGCGCCGAACCGCCACAGCCGCGCGTACGCGCCACCGGCGGCCAGCAGCTCGGCGTGACTGCCCTGCTCCACGATCCGGCCGCCGTCGAGCACCACGATCCGGTCCGCCCGCGCCGCCGTCGCCAACCGGTGCGCCACCACGAACGTGGTGCGCTCGCCGGCCAGCCGGTCGTTCGCGGCCAGCACCGCGGCCTCCGTCGACGGGTCAAGCGCGGCCGTCGCCTCGTCCAGCAGCAGCAGGTCGGGGTCGACCAGCTCGGCCCTGGCCAGCGCGACCAGCTGCCGCTGCCCGGCGGACAGGCCCTGGCCGCGCTCGCCGACCTGCTGGCGGAACGCCGAGGGCAGCGCGGCGACCACGGGCAGCGCGCCGACCGCCCGCACCGCGCGCTCGACCTCGGCGCGGTCGGCGTCCGGCCTGCCGTAGCGGACGTTGTCGGCCACGTCGCCGCCGAACAGGTGCGCCTCCTGCGGCACCACGCCAAGCCGCTGCCGGAACGCCGGCAGGTCGTAGTCCCGCACGTCAGTGCCGTCCACCAGCACCTGGCCCGAGGTCGCGTCGTAGAACCTGGCGACCAGCTTGACCAGCGTCGACTTGCCGGCGCCCGTCTCGCCGACCAGCGCGACGGTCTGGCCGGGCGGCACCAGCAGCGACACCCGGTCCAGCGCGGGCCGCTCGGCGCCCGGGTAGCGGAAGCTCACCTCGCGCAGCTCAACCGCGCCGCGCAGCCGCGCCGGCACCGGGGCGGGATGCTCGGCCTGGGCGACGGTGGTCGGCGTGCGCAGCAGGTCGCCGATGCGGCTCAGCCCGACCCTGGCCTGCTGGTAGCCGTCGAACACGCCGGAGAGCTGCTGCACCGGCGAGAAGAACAACCCCAGGTACAGCAGGAACGCCAGCAGCACGCCGGGTGTGAGGGTGCCGTCGGCGACCCGGTACGCGCCGACCGCGAGGACGGCGGACTGCGCGAGACCGGACAGCAGCGCCACGAACGGGAAGTACGTCGCGATGTACCGCTGCGCGCGCAGCCTCGATCGCCGGTAGGCGTCGCTGCGCTCGGCGAACGCCTGCGCCGAACGGCCCTCCCTGGTGAACGCCTGGGACACCCGCAGCCCGGTGACGTTCTCCTGGAGGTCGGCGTTGACGGCGCTGACCCGCTCCCGCGCCTCCGCGTAGGCCGTCGTGGACAGCCGCCGGAACACCAGCGTCGCGACGATCAGCGGCGGCAGCACGGCGAGCGCCACCAGCGCCAGCGAGGCGTCGGTGACCAGCAGCGCCACCGCGATGCCGGCGACGGTGAGCACGCTCACCACCGCCGTGGTGAGCCCGGTCTGGAGGAACGAGGACAGCGCGTCGACGTCCGTGGTCATCCTGGTCATGATGCGGCCGGCCAGCTCGCGCTCGTAGTAGTCGAGGCCGAGCCGTTGCAGGTGCGCGTAGCTGCGCACCCGCAGCAGGTACAGCAGCCGCTCGCCGACCCGCGCGGTGAGCACCGTGCTGACCATCGAGTTGGCGAGGCCGACCAGGACAAGGGCCGCGCCGACGGCCGTGGCGATCCACAGCGCGGTCGCGGTGCCGGTGGCCACGCCCTGGTCGATGCCGTAGCGGACCAGGCCGGGCAGCAGCACCGAGCTGAGCGTGTCGACGACCACCAGCAGGCCGACCAGCACCAGTGCCCAGCGGACCGGCCGCAGCAGCGTGACCAGCCGGAAACCCGGATCCGGCGCGGTGGGGTCCTCGCCGGCCACGTCGGGCTCCTCGGTGGCGGGCGGCAGCGCGCGCACGCCGGCCAGCAGCTCCGGCGTCGGCGGCAGGGCGCCGATCAGCGCGGCCCCGCCCCCGATGCCGCCGCCGCCCCGGCCACCGCCGCCACCGCCGAGCCGGCCGGCGCGCGGGCCCGCGTTGGCCGCCGCCGTGGCCGTCGCGGCGGCGCGGTCGTCGAACCCCTCGTCCGGCGCGGGCTCCGGCCACAGCGCCGGGGTGGTGCCGTCGGGGCCGGGCGCCAGGTCCTCGGCCACGCGGACCTCCGGGTCCTCGATGGCGTCGCCGGGCCCGGCCAGCAGCTCCCGGTACAGCTCGCAGCGCCCGGTCAGCTCCTCGTGCGTGCCGACGTCGACCACCCGGCCCGCGTCCAGCACGGCGATCCGGTCGGCCAGCGCCAGCGAGGACCGCCGGTGCGCGATCAGCAGCGTGGTGCGCTGCGCGGTGACCGCGCGCAGCGTGTCGTGGATGGCCGCTTCGGTGGCCGCGTCCACCGCCGAGGTCGCGTCGTCCAGCACCAGCACCCTCGGGTCGGACAGCAGCGCCCTGGCCAGCGCGACGCGCTGCCGCTGCCCGCCGGACAGGGTGAGCCCGCGCTCGCCGACCGGGGTGTCGTAGCCCTGCGGCAGCTCCTCGATGAACCGGTGCGCCTCGGCGGCCCGCGCCGCGGCCAGCACCTCGTCGTCGGTGGCGTCCGGCCTGCCGTAGGCGATGTTCGCGCGCACGGTGTCGGAGAACAGGAACGCCTCCTCGAACACCACGCCGACCGCGCCGCGCAGCGAGGCGAGCCGCACCGTGCGGACGTCCAGCCCGCCCACCCGGATCGCGCCGTCGTGCACGTCGTAGAAGCGGGGCAGCAGCAGCGACACCGTCGACTTGCCAGAGCCCGCCGTGCCGACCAGCGCGAGGGTCTCGCCCGGCCGGACCCGCAGGCTCACGTCCCGCAGCACCGGTTCGCTGCGGGTGTAGCCGAAGGTGATCCCGTCCAGCTGGACCTCAAGCGGGCCGTCCGGCACGGCGACCGCGCCCGGCGCGTCGGCGACGTCGGGCTGCGAGTCGATCAGCTCGTAGACGCGCTCGACACCGGCCCTGGCCAGCTGGGCGTTGACCATCAGGCTGGACAGCAGCCGCGCGGGCCCGATCAGGTTCGCCACGTAGCTGGCGAAGGCGAGGAACGTGCCGAGGGTGACCTGGCCGTGCAGCGCCATCCAGCCGCCGAGGGCGAGGACGGCGACCTGGCCGGCCGCCGGCATCGCGGTGAGCGTCGCGGCGGGCCGGGCGGTCAGCTTCGCCGCCCGCATCCGCTCGGCGAACAGCGCCCGAGCGCGGCGTTCCAGCCTGCTCACCTCGCGCGCCTCCTGACCGAAGCCCTTGACCACGCGGACGCCGGTGACGGTCTCCTCGACGTGCTGGGCCACGTCCGCCGCGCGCTGCTGCGCCGACCAGGTGGCCGGGAACAGCACCTTCCTGCTGCGCACCGCGACCACGGCGACCACCGGGGTGACCACGAGCGCGATGACCGTCAGCAGCGGCGACAGCCACAGCATCGCGCCGAGCGCGACCACCGCGAAGACCACGGTGCCGATCGCCAGCGGGACCATGGACAGCAGCCCCTGCACCAGTTGCAGGTCGGTGATCGAGCGGGACACGACCTGGCCGGTGCGCAGCGCGTCCTGGCTGCCGCCGTCCAGCCGCTGCACCGCGCCGAACACGGCCCGCCGCAGGTCGTGCTGCACGTCGAGGGACAGCCGGCCGCCGAGGTAGCGGCGCAGGAAGGCGCTGACGAAGGTGAGCAGGTCCATCGCGGCCAGCGCCACGACCAGGGTCAGCAGCCGATGGGTATTGCCGCCGACCGCGTCGTCGACCGCGACCTTGATCAGCAGCGGACCCGCGGCCTGGAGGCCAACGCCGAGCACCGAGGCGGCCAGCGACAGCAGCACCACGCGGGGATGCCGCCAGCAGGCCGAGGACAGCCGGCGGATCCAGCCCGGCGCGCTGGTTGTTTCGGACACCGAACCACTCTATGCCGGGATTTCCGGCCCCGACGCCGACGACCCGGCGCCGCGAGGGGCACCGGGTCGTCGGGATGCTGCTGTGCGAAGAGCGATCTACGTGATGTCGCGGCGCTGGCTGATCAGCCAGCCCAGGCCGAAGAACACGGCCATCCAGCCGGCGAAGATCAACCCGCTGGCCCACCAGTCGAACGCGCCAGCCGCACCGGAGACACCGCGTACCACCCGCTCGACGCCGTCGCGCAGCGTCGGGTTCTCGATGGGCGGCACCGTGTCGAGGAAGATCTTCGAGGCGACCGAGCCGGTGAGCCCGTTGGCCGCGCCGTTGGGCAGGATGCCGGCCCAGTGGCCCGGCAGCACCAGGTCGATCAGGTTCTCCAGCATCAGCGAGTACAGCAGCAGGGTCAGCACCGAGCCGACCACGTTGCCGATCAGCGCGCCGACGCCGATCGCGAGCAGCGTCCACAGCAGCGTCTCGAGGATGCCGACCGAGGCCATCAGCGCCCAGCCGCCCACGTCGGGCAGCAGCGCCTTGTCCGAGCCGATGGCGATGCCGAGGCTGGCGAACGCGGTGATGACGACGCCGTAGAGCAGCCCGAACACCACGTAGGTGATGAGCTTGCTGGTCAGCAGCGACACCCGCGACGGCGCGGTGAGGTAGCTGGTGGTGATCGTCCGCCTGCTGATCTCGCTGGACAGCGCGAGGCCACCCATGATCATCGGGAAGATCGTGCTGATGTTGATCGCCCGCGCGAACCCGAAGACCGACAGCGGCAGCGTGTTGACGCTCACGCCGAGCTGCTGCATCTCCGGGTCGGAGGTGATCTTGTCGGACAGCGAGGTGGCCAGGGCCGCCCAGATCCAGGACCAGCCGAGCGCGAGCACCACGGTCGGAATGAGCAGGGCCCACCAGAGCTTGGTGGTGAAGATCTTGCGGAACTCGGCTCTGATCAGGTTGCCCATCAGGCGTTACCCCCGAAACCCTGGCCCGGCTGCTGGTAGTCCTGCGGTCCGCCCGGCTGCGGCGGGCCGGCCGGCGGATAGCCCTGCGGCTGCTGGGCGTCCGGTTGCGGGTAGCCGGGCGGGGGGCCGTCCTGCGGCGGATACCCGGGTGGGGGTTGCTGGGCGTACTGCTGCGGCGGCTGGGCGTAGGGCTGCTGCGGCTGGGCGTACTGCTGCTGCTGTTGCTGGGCGTACGGGTCCTGCGGCGGAGGCTGCTGGGCGTACTGCTGCGGCGGCGCGTACTGCTGCTGCTGCTGCGGACCGGTCGGCGGGGGACCCCAGCCGCCGGGGCCCTGCGGGCCGGCGTACTGGTTCGGGCCCGCCGCGGTGTACTGGCCGCTGGTGAGCTGGAAGAAGATCCGCTCGAGGTCGATCTGCTCGACCTGGATGCCGTAGATCGAGATCTGCGCCTTCGCCGCGATGTCGCCGACCTGCTTGGCGTCCACGCCCGAGATGGCGAGCCTGCCGTCCGGGATCTGCTCGATCGCGGTGATGCCCTCCGCCTGGAGGGCGGTGACCAGCGCGGCGCCGTCCGATGGCTGCACGAGCACCCGCTGCTGCTGCGAGCGGCGCAGGTTCTCCAGCGGCCCGTAGTACATGGTCTGGCCGCGGCTGATGATCACCACCTGGTCGACGGTCTGCTCGACCTCGGCCAGCAGGTGGCTGGAGATCAGCACGGTCCGGCCGCTGCGGGCGAAGGACTGGAGGAAACCGCGCAGCCACGCGATGCCCTCCGGGTCCAGGCCGTTGGCGGGCTCGTCGAGCACCAGCACCTGCGGGTCGCCGAGCAGCGCGGTCGCCAGGGCGAGGCGCTGCTTCATGCCGAGCGAGAAGCCGCCAGCGCCGCGGTCCGCGGCGCCGCCGAGGCCGACGAGCTGGAGCACCTGGTCGGCGCGCTCGTCCGGCACGCCCATCGCGGCCGCGTAGACGCGCAGGTGGTTGCGGGCGGAGCGCTTGGGGTGGAAGCCCTGCGCCTCAAGCACCGCGCCGACGACCCTGCCGGGGTTGCCGAGCTGGCCGAAGGGCAGGCCGTTGATGGTGGAATGCCCACCGGTCGGCGACACCAGGCCCAGGAGCATGCGCAACGTGGTCGTCTTGCCCGCCCCGTTCGGGCCGAGGAAGCCGGTCACCGAACCCGGCTCCACCGTGAAGCTGAGGTTCTGCACCGCGGCGACCTGACCGAACTGTTTGGTCAGGCCCTGCACCACGATGCGGCCACTGCCGTCGTGCACGCATCCCTCCCGATTGCTGACGCGTCGGCGCTGGCACGTGCCGATCCTCGCGTGGTCCTCGCGACGGACCACGCGGCCCGCTGCCGGGGACATCCTGCCTTATCTCGTGTCGCGAGGTCGGCGAATGGGCACAGGAGGGCGCCGGGCCGGAGACCCGGCGAATCGGTCACGCCCGCGCGTGCCGTCGCGTCGGCTATTCGGGCAGCGCGTGCCTGGCGCGACCCGACGCCGAAGATCGCTCGTGCGCCGGTTCGGCGACCAGTTGGGCGTGGACGGGCTCGGTCGGCGCGAAGTCCGTTGGCACGACGGGAATCTCGATGGTGACCTCGGTCGAGGCGGCCGGGTCCGCGTCGGGGGTCGGGGCGTCCTGTTCGGTGGACACGCTGTATCGCCGGCCGAACGGATTGCGCAGCGGGCGCCTGCGTTCCCGGTAGGGCACGCCCTCGCAGATCAGGTGTTGGTGTGCCATGAGCCATACCTGGCACGGCCAGCGGCGGCGGCGCAGCCAGCCGGGGCAGGCGCGGCAGCGGCCGTCCTCGTCGGGCTGGTGCACGGTGAGCAGCAGTCGCCAGCCGTCGGCGAGGCGGTGGATCTCCGCGCGGGCCAGCGGCAGCAGCGCGTCGGCCTCGCCCTCGGCGGCGATCTGGTCCAGCAGGGCCAGCCGTTGCAGGACGGCGTTGCGCAGTGACTCGTCCACGGGTGTCAGGTCTCCGGATGGTCTGCGGTTGGGGCGACGCTGTCGGCGGCCTTGTCCAGCAGGCGATGCAACCGGCGGGTCTGGGTGGCGGACAGCACGGCGGACTCCCCTGGCGGGGCGACCAGCAGCACGCGGTTCCGTTCGATCAGCACGGACACCGAGCGGTCCCGGCCGAACGGGTCGTGGCAGTCGATCCAGCCCTGGGACTCGGCGCCGGGGTCAGCCATGACGGCGGTCCGTCGCGGTGGCGGTCGGGCGGGCGGGGACGCGACGGCCGGACGGGGGCGCGGGTGTTCCAGCGTTCGTCATCCTCAGTTCATCGGCCGTGCACTGGGGCTGGCACAGCGGCTGACCCGGGAATTCACCCGGTTGCTTGAGCACTCACGCCGTGTGATTGACGTGTCGGGCAAAGTTTCTGCGCCGAGTAGGTGGGTCACCTGGGCGTGTCGGCCGGTTGTTGTCTAAGCTTGGTGTCGGCGGCCCGCTCCCAGTGACCCCCAGGCTGGTTGAGCGGGTCGCCCCTTCTTTGCCGGGACGCCGTCCCCGCCACCGCTTCCGCCGCTCTGTGACGTGGTGTCGCGCACTCTAATTTCGGTGGACAAGAATCTTAGTATGAGAGTTAAATGGTGGGCAGGAACACGGTTCAGGTTCTTTGGGAGGTAACCACCGTGCGCGTCCTGTTTGCCACTTCGCCCGGTCTCGGGCACGTTTTTCCCACCATCTCGCTCGCCCACGCGCTGCGCGCCGCCGGCCACGAGGTGCTGTTCACCACCGCGGGCGGTGTCGAGGCCGCCAGGGCCGGGCTGCACGTCGTGGACACCGCGCCGGGTGTCGACATCGGCGAGCTCTTCAGGAAGTACGCCGCTGACAACGACATCTCGTTCGACCAGATGCGCGCGGAGACGGGCGATGGCTGGAAGTTCGCGGCCGGGATGTTCGCCGTGGTGTCCGACGTCACGGCCGACCGGACGGTCGATGCGGCCAAGCAGTGGCGGCCCGACCTGGTCGTGCACTCGCCGTTGCAGGGGGCGGGCGCGCTCGCGGCCAGCGCCATCGGCGTGCCGGCGGTGGAGCACGGCCTGTCGATGAGCGAGCTGACCGGGCTCGACGTCGCGCTGTTCGAGGAGATGTCCGCGACCTACGAGCGGCACGGGGTCTCGAAGCTCCCCGAGGTCACCGAGCAGATCGCGGTCGGGCCGCCGAGCATGCGCGACGGCGACAGCGGCTGGCAGATGCGTTACGTGCCCTACAACGGCGGCGGTGTGCTGCCGGAGTGGCTGCTGGAGCCCACGGCGCGGCCGAGGGTCGCCATCACCCTCGGCACCGTCGTTCCGCTGATGGGCGGGGTCGGGTCGCTGCGTCGCCTGATCGACATCGTCGGCGGGCTGGACGCGGACTTCGTTGTCGCGCTCGGCGAGGCCGACCAGTCGGAGCTGGGTTCCTTGCCGGACAACGTGCGCGCCACGGCGTGGGTGCCGCTCGGGGCGCTGCTGGCCAGCTGCTCGGCGATGATCCACCACGGCGGGGCCGGCACCACGATGACCGGGATCGTCGCGGGCGTGCCGCAACTGGTGATGCCCTACATGGCGGACCAGCCCGCCAACGCGGCTGCGGTGCGGGACAGGGGTCTCGGGCTGGTCGGCTCGGCCGAGGACGTCACCGAGGAGCAGGTGCGCGCGCTGCTCGAGGACGAGTCGCTGCGTACGACCGCGCACGAGGTGCGGGACGAGATCGCCGCGCTGCCGACTCCTGCCGACCTGGTGTCGAAGCTGGCTGGTCTCGTCAGCTAACACGGAAGTCGTTGGCCAGCAAGGAAGTCGGTCCGCGACGGCTGGGACGTCAGGGGCGTTTGCCGAGGGTGAAGGTCTGCGCGGGGTCGGTCGGCGAGCACGGAAACTGTTGCAGCTGGGTGCCGTTGGACGTGGAGCGGTCGGCCACGTCCAGGCACGAGCCGCTGTGCTGGGCGATGAACACGTAGGTCCCGTTGCCCAGCGGCACCGGCCGCCACTGTTGGTTGGTGCCGCCGACAAAGGTCCACAGGTGGACGTGCGCGCGGTCCGCGGTCGCGGTGGGCCCGCCCTCGACGTCCCAGCCGATGGCCGGCGCGTTGCGGCTGATGACCCGGTAGTAACCGCCGGCGGTCGGCACGAACTGCCAGTCCTGGTTGGGCTGGTTGGTGCAGTCCCACTGCACGACCGCGGTGCCGTTGGTGGTGCCCTGCCCGCTGTCGTCGACGCACTTGCCGCTGGCCGTGTTGGTGACCGCGTACCAGGCGTTGGTGTCGAGGTCCGTCGCGGCGGCCGTCGTCGTCGTGGTGGTCGTCGTCGTGGTCGTGACCGTGGTGGTGGTCGTGACCGTGGTCGGGGCCGAGCTGGACGTCGGCGCCTGCGTCGACGCGGTGGCCGATCTGCTGCTGTCGCCGCCGGCGGCGGCCGAGCCGCTGCCACCGTGCCACGAGGCCACGACGACGCCGGCAGCCGCGGCCAGCGCGACGACCACACCGCCGACCACGCCCGTGACGACCGACCGCCGCCGGTCCGCTGCGGGCGGCGGCGTCACGCGCCCGGCAGACGAGACGCGCCCGGCACGCGGGGCAGGCTTGGCAGACGTCGCAGGCCCTGCAGACGTCGCAGGCCCGGCAGGCGGGACGGGCTCGCCAGACCGGACAGACAGCCGAACGGTGGGCGCGGCGGTCTCGACGAAGGCCGCCGGCGCGCCGACCTGACCGATCAGCCGGTCGAGTTCGGCGCGCTGGTCGGCGATCAGCCGGTGCACGGCGGGCGGCCACGGCTGCGCGGACGGGGCGAGGTGGCCGATGGAAGCCAACAGCTGGGCCGGGGTCGGCCGGTGCGCCGGATCCCTGGCCAGGCACCAGGTGACGAGCTGGCGCAGCTCGTCGGGAACCTGACGCAGGTCCGGTTCGGCGTGCGCCACCTGGTAGAGGACCTGCGCGGCCGACGAGCCAGCGAACGGATCCTGTCCGGTGCAGGCCACCACGAGCACCGCGCCGAGCGAGAACATGTCGCTGGCCGGCGACAGCGGACGTCCCTCGATCTGCTCCGGTGACATGAAGCCGGGCGAGCCGACCAGCATGCCGGCGTGCGTCAGCTCGCCGCCGCCGTCGGCGGCCCGGGCGATGCCGAAGTCGATCACCCTCGGTCCGTCGCCGGCGAGCAGAATGTTGGCGGGCTTGAGATCCCGGTGCACGAGGCCGGCCCGGTGGATCTCGAGCAGGGCGGCGGCCAGCCCGGCGGCGAGGCGGCGCGTCGCCTCGGCCGGCAGCCTGCCGGCGTCGGCGACCGCCTCGCGCAGCGACGGTCCCGGCACGAACACCGAGGCCAGCCACGGGACCGGCGCGTCGGCGTCGGCGTCGATCACCGCGGCGGTGTACGCGCCGGACACCCTGCTGGAGGCCTCGACCTCGCGGCGGAACCGAGCGCGGAAACCGTTGTCCGCCATGAACTGCGCGTGCACCTGCTTGACCGCGACGAGCCGGCCGTCCGGCGCGGAGCCGAGCAGCACGCGACCCATGCCGCCGCTGCCGAGCTCGGCGATCATTCGATACTGCCCGACCACGACCGGGTCGGACGCTCCCAAAGACTTCACGCGCACCCCTGCACTCGGATGAACCAGCCCGTGGGGAGTGTGGCAGTGCGCGGCGTCCCGGCACGGTGAGGTGCCGCGCTCGGCGTCGGCAACGGGACCCGTGCCGGGCCCGCCGAGGCCGCGCACCTGAGTGGATCACCGTGCGACGTGATCTGAAACTCCCGAAAATCCGTCGACTTCGAGACGATTCGCTCGTACGTTGTACGTGACACATACAGCGTACGAGAGCGTGACAGGTCGAGGGGATCGAGATGACTGAACACACGGGGGACGGACCGCACCCGAAGAGGTGGTGGATCCTTGCCGTGTTGTGCCTGGCGCTGATGGTCGTGGTGCTGGACAACACGGTGCTCAACGTGGCGATCCCGTCCATCACCAGCGGACTCGGCGCCAGCACCGCCGACATTCAGTGGATGATCAACGCCTATTCGCTGGTGCTCGCCGGCATGTTGCTCACCACGGGTCTGCTGTCCGACCGGTTCGGGCGCAAGCGCGCCCTGCTGCTCGGCCTCGTCCTGTTCGGCGGCGGCTCGGCCTGGGCGGCCTACGCCGGCTCGGCCGAGGCGCTGATCGCGGCGCGCGCCGGCATGGGCCTCGGCGCGGCCTTCCTGATGCCCGGCACGCTGGCCGTGCTGGTCCGGCTGTTCGACGAGCGCGAGCGGATGAAGGCCATCGGCATCTGGTCCGCGGTCGCCTCGCTCGGGATGGCCGGCGGTCCCGTCATCGGCGGCGCGCTCATCGACCACTTCTGGTGGGGCTCGGTGTTCCTGATCAACGTGCCCGTCGCCGCGCTCGCGATTCTCGCGGTCGCCCGGATGGTGCCCGAGTCCCGCGACCCGGCCGTGCGCCCGCCGGACCTGGTCGGCGCCGCGCTGTCGGTGATCACCATGGGTTCCCTGGTGTGGGCGGTGATCTCGGTGCCGCAGCACGGTTGGGGCTCGGCGCAGGTCCTGGTCGCGGTCGCCGTCGGCGTGGTCGGCGGCGCAGCCTTCGCCTGGTGGGAGCGCCGCATCGAACACCCCATGCTGGACCTCGGCTTCTTCGCCAACCGCCGCTTCACCGGGGCCATCGCGGGCGGGGTGCTCGCCGCGTTCGGCATGGGCGGCTCGCTGTTCCTGCTCACCCAGCACCTCCAGTCCGTGCTCGGCTACACGCCGCTGGAGGCCGGCGTCAGGGTGGCCCCGATGGCCCTCACCGTCCTCCTCGTGAGCAGCCTCAGCGGCAAGATCAGCGCGAAGCTCGGCGCGGGCGGCAGCATGGCGGTCGGCATGACCACGGTCGCCGCCGGCCTCGTCGCGCTCAGCCTGGTGTCCGCCGACAGCGGCTACGGGCCGACGCTCATCGGCCTGGTGCTGATCGGCGCGGGTGTCGGCGTCGCCATGCCGGTCGCGGCCAACGCGATGATGGGCGCCATTCCGCCGGACCGCGCCGGGATCGCCTCCGGCCTCAACGGCACTCTCACCGAACTGGGCAACTCCTTCGGCATCGCGGTCCTCGGCAGCCTGCTCGCGGCGCGGTTCGCCGCGGACCTGCCGACGGGCCTTGGTGAGGGCGCCGACCGCTCCCTGCCGTCCGCGCTGATCGCCGCCGCGCACGCCGCCGACCCGGCCGGGATGGTGCACGCGGTGCGCACCGCATTCGTGTCCGGCATGTCCGGCAGCCTGCTGATCGGCGCGGGGGCCGCGCTGCTCGGCGGGATCACCTCGGGCCTGCTGCTGCGCAGGGGCGAGCGCGCCGCGACGCCGACCAGGGAAACCGTCGGGGTCTGACCGGTCCACGTCGGGACGGATGCCTTCAGGACACCGGACGTCCCGAAGACATCCGTCCCGACATCTACGATTCGAGGGTTGCAGTTCGGGCTGGTGGGAGGCTTTGTGGTCGAGAAATGGACCGATCCGGTCGCCAGCAGTATCTGGCTGGCCACGCCGAAACCCGCCGGTCAGCAACATCCCGGACTGAGCCGCGAGCTGATCGTCCGCACCGCGATCGAGGTGCTCGACGCGAACGGGCTCGCCGCGCTGTCCATGCGCAAGCTGGCCGCGCAGCTCGACGCAGCGCCCATGTCGCTGTACTGGCACGTGCCCACCAAGTCCGCGCTGCTGGAACTGGCCATGGACTCGGCGCTTGGCGAGATCGGCCCGCCGGCCGACGGGGAGTGGACCGACCAGGTTCGCGCGCTCTCGCGTGAGTTCCTGGACGTCACCAGGAGGCACACCTGGCTGAGTCACCTGCTCGGCCGCTACCCCAACTTTGGCCCGAACGCGTTGACCTACAGCGACAACCTGCTGGCGGTGCTGCGGAAGGGGCTGCCGGACGACGTGATCGGCGGCGCGCTCGGACTGCTGTTCAGCTTCATGCTCGGCGTCGCCGCTGGCGAGTCCCAGTGGGCGGAGGACAACCGGGGCCACGAGCCGGGCCTGGCCGAGCTGGCCGAGACGTGGCGGCCGAGGATCGCCGAGATGGTCGCCGACTACCCGAACGTGGCCAAGCATGTCGCCGACACCGAAGGCTCGGGCAACGACGACACGTTCGAGTTCGGCATCGACCGGATCCTGCTCGGTCTCGCGGTCGAGAAATGACGGGGGGCCGGTCGCGCGGCTGCGCGACCGACCCACCTTCGGCAGACGAGGCGTCGCGGTTACGAAGCGGTGCCGAGAACCTCGTCGAGACTGGTGTAGGCCAGGTCGTGCGCCTGGGCAACCGGCTGGTTGGTCAGCGAGCCCGCGTGCGTGTTCAGGCCGAGCGCCAGCGCGTGGTCGGCGCGCAGCGCGGACTCCCAGCCCTTGTCGGCCAGCGCGACCGCGTAGGGCAGCGTCACGTTGGTGAGCGCGAAGGTCGAGGTGCGCGGCACCGCGCCGGGCATGTTGGCCACGCAGTAGAACACCGTGTCGTGCACCTGGTAGGTCGGGTCGTCGTGCGTGGTCGGCCGCGAGTCGGCGAAGCAGCCGCCCTGGTCGATGGCGATGTCCACCAGCACCGAACCCGGCTTCATCTCCGCGACGAGCTGGTTGCTCACCAGCTTCGGCGCCTTCGCGCCGGGCACCAGCACCGCGCCGATCACGAGGTCGGCCTCGCGCACCGCCTGGTCGATCGAGTAGCGGTTCGAGGTCACCGTGCGGAGCTGGCCGCGGAACTGGTTGTCGAGCTGGCGGAGCCGGTCCACGTTGGTGTCCAGGATCTCCACGTCCGCGCCCATGCCGACGGCGATGGTCGCGGCGTTCAGGCCCGCGACGCCGCCGCCGATCACCACGACGCGCGCCGGGTGCACGCCGGGCACGCCGCCGGGCAGCATGCCGCGCCCGCCGGACGGCTTCATCAGCGAGTATGCGCCGACCTGCGGGGCGAGCCGACCGGCCACCTCGGACATCGGGGCGAGCAGCGGCAGCGCGCCGTTGGGGGTCTGCACGGTCTCGTAGGCGATCGCGGTGCTGCCGGAGTCGAGCAGGGCCTTGGTCAGGGCCGGGTCGGCGGCCAGGTGCAGGTAGGTGAACAGCACCTGGCCCGCGCGCAGCCTCGGGTACTCCTCGGCGATGGGCTCCTTGACCTTGAGCACCAGCTCGCCCTCGGCCCACACGTCGTCGGCGGTGGCCAGCACCTTGGCGCCAGCGGCGAGGTACTCCTCGTCCGGGATGGCCGAGCCGACACCGGCGTCCGCCTGCACGAAGACCTCGTGACCACGGCTGGTCAGTTCGTGCGCGCCCGCGGGGGTCAGCGCGACGCGGTACTCGTGGTTCTTGATCTCGCGTGGGACGGCGATCCGCACGGGGTGCTCCTTCTCGGCGGTGAGGCGGGCGATCGGGCCGCCACACCCCTGTGAACTGGCGTCAAGGCAAAGGTCCGGCAACTTCTCGGCGGTGTCATCGTGCCGGCCGCACCATCTGACGTCGGACCGATTGTGCGAATGGAACAACCGGGCCGAGGAGAGTGTGGTCGCTTGACGACGCGTGGTGACGTCGCCGGACGGCGCGTAGTGACACAGTGTCGCGCCGCCCGGCAGCCCCCGCCCGGCGAGCGGATCCGGTCGGTGCGTCGTCCGGCCGCATGGCGCGCCATCCGGCCGTGTGCACCTCGGGGTCCAGTCAGCCGGCCGCGTTGACACCCGTGAGCCAGCCGCATAGCTTTCGTGGCGATTGGCCAACCAACTGAAAATCGGCCGTGGTGTCGCGCGCCATACGCGCGGCCCGCAACCCGAGCGGGAGAGACTCCGGCACGTCGCCGGGGCGCCGAAGGAGCAAGTTTCCCCGCACACTCTCAGGCAGCGAGACCGCCCGGGTGAGGCCACTCTGGAAAGCGTGCCACGTGCGCGCACCCACGGTGCAAACCGCGATGCCGCGGTGAAGCTCTCAGGTCCCATGACAGAGGGGGAGTCCGGACCGACAAGGTCGGCGTGGATGCGCCGGCCGTATCGCTGTGGAGCGTGCCACCGTGGCTTTCCCCGAGAACCTGCTGTACACCGAAGAGCACGAGTGGGTCGACTGGACCCCTGGCAGCGCCGAACCGGTCACCATCGGCATCACCGACTATGCGGCCGAGTCGCTCGGCGACATCGTCTTCGTGCAGCTGCCCGAGGTCGGTCAGCGGGTCGCCGCCGGTGACACGTGCGGCGAGCTGGAGTCGACCAAGTCGGTCAGCGACCTCTACGCCCCGGTCACCGGCGAGGTCGTCGAGGTGAACCAGGCCGCGGCCGACGACCCTGCCCTGATCAACGCCGACCCGTACGGGAAGGGTTGGCTTTTCCGAGTCTCCGTGGAGACCGCGGAAGGACTGCTCACCGCGGCCAGGTACGCGGAGCTCGCCGGCAGCGACGGCTGAGGAGCGCCACCATGGCGATCAGCGTTTTCGACCTGTTCTCAGTTGGTATCGGTCCGTCCAGCTCGCACACGGTCGGGCCGATGCGCGCGGCGGCGATGTTCGCCGCGCGCCTCCGCGAGCGTGGCCTGCTCGCGGATGTGGAGCGTGTGCACGTCGAGCTGTTCGGCTCGCTCGGCGCGACCGGCCATGGCCACGGCAGCCCCAAGGCCGTCCTGTTGGGGTTGGAGGGCCAGCACCCCGAGGAGTGCGACCCGGTGGCCGCCGACGAGCGCGTCGTCGAGCTTCGCCGCACCGGGCTGCTCCGGCTCGGCGGCGAGCGGGAGATCCGGTTCGTCGAGGACAGCCACCTCGTCATGCACCGCCGCAAGAGCCTTCCCTTGCACCCCAACGGAATGAGCTTCGCCGCGTTCGGCGCGGACGAGGCGGAGCTGGACCGCGCCGTCTACTACTCGGTCGGCGGCGGCTTCGTGGTGGACGAGAACGCCAGCGGCGCGGACCGGATCAAGCCGGACACGACGCCGCTGGCCCACCCGTTCCTCAGCGGGGACGAGCTGCTCGCGCGGACCAGGGAGACCGGGCTGTCGATCAGCGAGGTCATGCTCGAGAACGAGCAGGCGTGGCGGACCGAGCCGGAGATCCGGTCCGGCCTGCTGCACATCTGGCAGGTCATGCAGGACTGCGTTGAGCGGGGCTGCAACGAGGAGGGCGTGCTGCCCGGCGGGCTGAAGGTGCGTCGCCGCGCGGCCGACATCAAGCGCACGCTGACCCGCGAGCACTACGCGACCGACCCGCTGCGGGTGATGGACTGGGTGACGCTGTTCGCCCTTGCCGTCAACGAGGAGAACGCGGCGGGTGGGCGCGTGGTGACCGCGCCGACCAACGGCGCGGCCGGCATCGTGCCAGCGGTGCTGCACTACTACACGCGGTTCGTGCCGGGCGCGTCCGACGACGGCGTGGTGCGCTTCCTGCTCACTGCGGGCGCGATCGGCGTGCTGTTCAAGGAGAACGCGTCGATCTCAGGTGCCGAGGTCGGCTGCCAGGGCGAGGTCGGCTCTGCGTGCTCGATGGCGGCGGGCGGGCTGGCCGAGGTCATGGGCGGCACGCCGGAGCAGGTGGAGAACGCGGCCGAGATCGCCATGGAGCACAACCTGGGCCTCACCTGCGACCCGATCGGCGGGCTGGTGCAGATCCCGTGCATCGAGCGCAATGCGCTGGCGTCGATCAAGGCGATCACGGCGGCGAGGATGGCGCTGCGCGGCGACGGGGCGCACTTCGTGTCGCTCGACAAGGTCATCAAGACCATGCGGGAGACCGGCAAGGACATGAAGGACAAGTACAAGGAGACGGCACGCGGCGGCCTGGCCGTGAACGTCATCGAGTGCTGAGAAACGATCTTTGAGCTGCGACGACGGTTCGTGACAGTTCTCGTCCCTACTCGCTGCTGCCTGACGTCTCACGGCCTGGACACGGCCTGATCTTGGGCCACCGGAAGCCGTGGGCGAGGGCGTCTCGGCGGACGGCCGGTGGTGCCGGAGACAGACCTTTGCGGTCCTGACTCGGTGCCGCCGGTCGTTGCGTTGGCCCGGTGCCGGGCGGTGGAAGGCCAAGCGGTCGCCATGTCGTCCAGCTCGTAGCGGCCCCGCAACCAGTGATTGCCGCAGGTCGCCAACGCGAGATGAGAATGTGTTCTGCTGGCGTCCATTCATGGTTGGTGACGCCGTTGATCAAGGCGAAAGCGCCGACCGCTGGAGGTCTACTCCGCGCGAGAAACGGCAGCTCATGCCACGCTACTCAGCGTGATGTCACGGCAGGAACTGCGCGATGCCTACCCATTTGGCGGTGGGCCTTATCCGTGCCCGTGCTGCCATCTCCCGACCCTGGATGCACGAGGTCTCAACGAGATCTGTCGAGAGTGCGGGTGGGAGGACGACGGGCAGGACGACCCGCACGCCGATGAGGTGTGGAGCGGTCCGAACGGAGCG
This sequence comes from Solihabitans fulvus, assembly GCF_008386585.1. Classification (GTDB taxonomy): domain Bacteria; phylum Actinomycetota; class Actinomycetes; order Mycobacteriales; family Pseudonocardiaceae; genus Solihabitans; species Solihabitans fulvus. The sequence goes on along the minus strand of NZ_VUOB01000062.1, from coordinate 60,874 downwards.
GAGAGCTTGACTGACGCACGTAACCGGTACTCGGAGTATGTCGCGAGCCTCCCGACAGACGATCAGGCGTCGATCGCGGAGGGGAGAGCAGAGGCTTGGTGGAGCGAGGTCAAGCGTCAGTTCGGTGACGAAGTGCCCGAGTGAGCCGGCGCGGATCCTGGAGTGCCCTGCTTGTGCCACTGGGGCTGATTGTGGGCTCAGTTGCGCGTCAGGGCTGATGGTGAGCAGGGCGAGCGATGATCTTGGCGCTGAGGAGGCTCCTCGCCGGGTGCCTCCTGCGGTGAGTCGACGACGGTTCCGGTGAAGATCGGGAGCCACTCGCCCCCTTCCCCCTGCCCAGGCCGCAGTTAGCACCGAGACGGTGGTGTCAAGGGTGGGCTTGCCCATCGCGTAGCGACGCCGTAGGCGCCCTTGATACCGCCGGCTCGGTGTTAAACAATCTGGCCTCCATCGGGGGAAGGGCTCTCTGTCGGGCTTGAGACGCCTTGCCTGACAGGTGTTGAACTCTGTCGCGAGTCCTTGTCCCTGATCCTTCTCTCTTGATCTTCTTCCTGGTCCTTCTCTGGATCTTCTGCCGGTGCGGTGCCTGGTGCCTTCCCCCTTGGGGGGCCGCGGATTGTTTAACGCCGAGACGGCGGAGTCAAGGGCGCCTTCGGCGTCGCTACGCGATGGGCTGCGCCCACCCTTGACACCACCGTCTCGGCGTTAACTGCGGCCTGGGCAGGGGGAAGGTGGCGACTGGGTGCCGCACATGGTCCTGCGCCGCTGTCGACTTGCTGTGTCGTGCTCGGGCGTGTCGGTTCGGGCGCTGTCTGCTTGGTCCCGGGGCGTTGTCGACTTGCTGTGTCGTGCTCACCTGAACCCAGCACGAGGGACGTTGCAGATAAAGCGGGACAAATGTGGTGGACATTCCTTGTCATAGCTGTGACTTGGTATGGACCTATGTTGTCAAAATGTGCTCTGCCTGCGCGAGGGCAAGGACCTAGACTGCGTGGATGGTCGAGCCGAACAGGCCGCAGGCTTCGCCGGATGACGAGATCTGCGGGTTGGACGTCCCTGTTGACGAGGTGGCGGGCGCCGTTGCGGCGCGGTTCGCCGTCGGTGCGGACGACGAGCTCGCAGTGATAGCGGAATTCCTCGATCGCACTGGAAAAGCCATCGACGCGCGCGTGGATCAGCGGCTGGCCGAACACGTCACGGTTGAGCATCCGACGCCCCGCGAGGATCCCGGGGCGCGCCGGCATATGGCCGGAAAGTTCGCCATTGTCACAATTCTCCTCGGCATCATCGCGACCACGGCGGCCAATACGCTCGGATCGGCGGGGCCCGCCGTGGCCGTGACCGCCTGGGTCGTCATCGCGGTGATCAATCTGGCCTTCATCAGCCGCGTCAGATAGCCCAGAATGCCGGGTATGGGTGAACAGTGGGACCGCCTGTCACCCGGGATGTCGGCGCTGCCTAGGTTCTTGGTCGGAAGATCGCGACCACGACCCGGATGCCCAGCAGGACGCTGATGATCAGCAGGTTGTAGCCGAACACCTCGTAGAGGCTGATTGTCGCGCTGATCCTCGGGCCGCCCTGCGCGCCCAACAGCAGCACGGCCATGATGCCCGCAGTCGCGCCGAGCACGGTCAACATGATCTGGTGCAACAGGTTCGTCAGGAACCTGCGGTCGCGCTCGTCCGCGAACAGTCGCATGTTCAGGCCGAGCCTGCCCTGCTCCAGCGCGCTGGTGATCCGCTCGGCCCGGCGCGGCAGCCTGCGCAGCATCGGCAGCAGCGAGTGCAGCTCCTCGGACATGGTGCGGCGGATCGACTCCGGGTTCAGTCGCTCGCTGAACTGCGCGCTCGCGAACTCGCGCGACTCCACGACGATGTTGAAGCCGGGCGCGAGCGCGCCGAGCGTGCCCTCCATCGTGGCCAACGCCCGGAACACGGCGGCGATCTCCGGCGGGATGGCCAGACCGTACCGGTACACCAGGCGGAACAGGTCGCCGAACATCTCCACGTCCGGCCGCATGCCTGGACCGAGGTGTCGCGCCATGAACTGGCCGACGGCCCGTTCCAGCTGCTGTTCGTCGATCTCGTCCGGTCGGCTGACCAGTTCGAGCAGCGCGTCGCACAGGCCGGCGGGGTCGCCCCGGTCGATGGCCAGCAGCAGCTTCTGAAGCCCGGCCCGCAGCAGCGCGTCGATCCGGCCGACCGACCCGAAGTCGAGCATGCCGAGCCGGCCGTTGGTGAGCAGCATGATGTTGCCGGGATGCGGATCGGCGTGGAAGACGCCGTCGAGCATCACCTGACGCAGCAGGCAGCCGAGCAGCGCGCGGGCCAGCTCGGTGCGGTCCTCGCCGCGCCCGTCCAGCACCGGCCCGGCGAGCCGCACCGGCACACCCTCCAGGCGGTCCATCACGAGCACTCGGCCGGTGCACAGCTCCTCATGCACGGCGGGCACGTCGACCGAGGTCGCGTCGGCGCGCACGGTGGCCGCAGCGGTGACGGCCGCGAGGTTGCGCGCCTCGACCCGGAAGTCCAGCTCCTCGCGCAGCGCGGCGGCGAACCCGTTGGCCAGGTCGAGAATCCCCATCGACCTGCCCCATCTGGTGCGGTTGTTCAGGGTGGCCGCGAGCCGGCAGACGATGTCGAGGTCGCCCTCGGCGACCCGCCGGATGCCGGGTCGCTGCACTTTGACCACGACCTCCGCGCCGGAGACGAGCCTGGCCCTGTGCACCTGCGCGACCGAGGCCGCCGCGATCGGCTCGCGGTCGAACTCGGCGAACACGGTCTCCGGTGGCGCACCCAGCTCCGTGCTGATGATCTGCGCGACCTGGTCCCACGGCGCGGCGGGCACCTCGTCCTGGAGCTTGCTGAGTTCCTCGATGAACTCGACGGGCAGCAGGTCGCGCCGCGTGGACAGCACCTGCCCCAGCTTGATGAAGGTGACCCCGCCGTCCTCAAGGGCGTGGCGCAGCGACCTGGCCAGCCGCGCCCTGCCCGCCCCGGACCGCTCCCTGCCACGCAGGTACGGGCCGAGGCCGTGCCGGACGGCGATCGCGGTGATCCTTGAGTACCGGCGCGTCCTGGCGAGCTTGCGCCGCAGCGCGCCGAACCACTCGGTCGGTGGCGGCACCGAGCCGGTCGGCACCAGGACCTCGGCCAGTGCCAGCAGGCCGATGGTCATCAGCAGCGTGATGCCGATCCCAACGGTGGCGAGCGCGCCGGTGACCGTCTCCGCCTCGGACGGGGCGATCCCGGACAGCACGCCCTTGGTCAGCGACAGGCCGAGCATGCTCGCGAGCGCGGTGCGCACCAGCCCGATGTGCAGCCCGAGGATCCGTCGCGCGGCGAGCGCCATGCCGAGCACCAGGAGCACGTAGGTCACCGGAACGGCGATCGCGTACAGGAGGAAGGTGCTCATCGGTCCGTCTTCGATCGGCGGGCTGTACGCATTCTTCGGAGGATAGGTCAACGGGCCTGAGCCGGCGGAACCGTTACAGCTAGTTGCAGTGGCTGGAGTGGATAGGTCCGATCACTGTGTTCGGTGGTTGATGGGTTCTCTTGTTGCTGGTGGGGGAGTTTCAGGGATGTGAATGATGATTGCGCCGTTGGGGACCTTGACGGCGTGCTGGGTTGCTGCCTAGGTTCCAGGGAAAGATCGGATGATTTGTTATCTGGTGGCGAAGATCGGGCGGGGCTTCCGTTAGGCGGCGGCGATGAGCGAACTCAGGCGGCGGACGTTGCTCGGCGGCGCGCTGGCGGGTGTTGCGGGCGGTGCGCTGGTGGGCGGTGTGGTGGCGGGTGGGGTGGCTGGTCCTGGGATTGCGGCGGCTGATCCTGTTGTTGGCGGCGAGGGGGATCTTTCCGGGGCGGCGGAGCGGGGCTGGGACGGGCTGGACTGGCCGGGTTTCCTTGGGTCGGCCGATCTGCGCTGGCAGCGGATGCCTACTGCCTGGTACGAGGGGCCGTTCCTTGGCAACGGGTTCCTTGGGTCCGGGGTGTACGCCGAGCCCGGTGCCAACGCGGTGCGGTTCACCGTGGGGCACTCGCAGGTGCAGGACCATCGGCCGGAGTTCGGCTCGCTGTTCGGCCTTGCCAGGCTGCCCATCGGCCATTTCACCCTGGAGCCGGTCGGCGCGATCACCGGCGTGGACTGGCGGCTTGACCTGTGGAACGCCGAGCTGCGCGGCACGATCACTACTTCGGCCGGCAGTCTCGCGCTTCGCGCGATCGTCCACAGTGGACGATCGTTGCTCGCCGTCGAGGTGCGGCCGACGGAAGGGGAGCGGGGCTTTCGCTGGGTGTTCCACCCCGAGGAGGCGGTCAGCCCGCGCACCGCGCCGCAGTTCGGCAAGCCGCCGCCACCCGGGTACGTCGGCAACCCGCCTGCCACGGTGTCGACCAGCGGTGACCGGACCCTCGCGGTGCAGGAGCTGCTCGGCGGCGGCGAGCATGTCACGGCGTGGCGGGAGCACACTGTCGGCTCGCTGCGCACCCTGCGCGCGGCCGTCGCGTGGTCCTTTCCCGGTCGTACGGCGGCACGGGAGGCGCTGCGCCTGGTCGACTCGGGCTGGCTGCCGTTCGACCTGCTGGCGGTCGACCACCGGGAGTGGTGGCACTCCTACTACCGCAAGAGCTTCCTGTCCGTGCCGGACCAGCGGTTGCAGAGCTTCTACTGGATCCAGCTGTACAAGGTCGCCTCGGCGGCTCGCCGGGACGCGCCGGTGCTGGCCACCTGCGGACCGTGGCTCGAACCGACGCCGTGGCCGGCGACCTGGTGGAACCTCAACGTGCAGCTGGAGTACTGGCTGATCCACGGCTCCAACCACCTCGAACTGGACGCCGTGACGCGCGCGCTCGGCGAGCACCAGGACAACCTGGTCGGCCAGCTCGCGGAGCCCTACCGGGGCGACTCTGCTGGCATTCCGCGCACCACGGACATGAACCTGCTCAACGGCGGAGGCCCTTATCCCGTCGGCATTCCCGGTCAGGACACGCCGACGCCCGAGGTCGGCAACCTGACCTGGGCCCTGCACAACGTGTGGCTGTCCTACCGGCACACCATGGACGACCGGATCCTGCGCGGGGTGCTGTTCCCGTTGCTGCGCAGGGCGGTCAACTACTACCTGCACTTCCTGGCGCCGGGACCGGACGGCCGGTTGCACCTGCCGGCGACGTTCTCGCCCGAGTACGGGGTGAACGCGCCGGACTGCAACTACGACCTCGCGCTGCTCCGCTGGGGCTGCCGCACGCTGATCGACTCGGCCACGCTGCTGCGGATCGCCGATCCCCTTGCGGCGCAGTGGAAGCGGGTGCTCGACACGCTCGTGGACTACCCGGTCGACGCGAACGGTTTCATGATCGGCGCTGGCGTGCCGTTCGCCAAGTCGCACCGGCACTACTCGCACCTGCTGTCGGTGTACCCGCTCTACGAGGTCACCTGGGAGGACCCGGCGCGGCGCGACCTGATCGACCGGTCGCTGCGGCACTGGATCGGCTTCGAGGGCGCGTTGCAGGGTTACAGCTTCACCGGCGCGGCCTCCATCTCGGCGCAGGCGCTGCGCGGCGACGACGCTGCCTTCTACCTCGGCGAGCTGCTGCGCCGGTTCGTGCAGCCCAACACGATGTACAAGGAGTCCGGCCCGGTCATCGAGACGCCGCTGTCGGCCGCGCAGTCCCTGCACGACATGGTGTGCCAGAGCTGGGGCGGGGTGATCCGGCTGTTCCCGGCGATCCCGGCGAGCTGGCCGGACGTCGCGGTGCGCGACTTCCGCACCCAGGGCGCGTTTCTGCTCAGCGCGTCGCGGTCCGGCGGCGCGACGAGGTGGCTGCGGGTCCGCAGCGAGGCGGGCGCGCCGTGCGTGCTGCGGCCCGGCATCGCCGGGGACCTCACGGTCCGGGACGGGCGGGGCCGTGAGCGGCGCTGGCGGGACCTCGGTGGCGGCACGATCGAGGTCGAGCTGCGCCGGGGCGAGGAGGCCGTGGTGCATCGACGGGGCGACCGGCCGGACTTCGAACTCGGGCCGGTGCCGGCGAACGGCCCAGCGCAACCGTGGGGTCTGCCGGCCTGAACTCACCCGTTCGGAGGATGGGCTCACAGCTAACTCTCAGGCTCACCGCAGGAACCCCTCAGGTTCGCCTGATGTTCTGTCGGTGCGGGGTGCTCGGCTCCCGGACACTGTGGTTCCGCCCTCCGTGAGTCTGGTCCGGGCCTGCCGAGGTCACCTACCCCCTTCGGCCGAGGCAGGCAGCGCCGAGCACCCCGTCCAAAACCTGCCTGCGCTGGAGAGAAACGTTCCTGCGCGGGCGAGAAATCTGCCTACGCGGGAGCGAAGACGAACACCGGGTCGGTCGATACGTGCAGGAAGCACGAGTTGGCGTACTCCTTGGTGTAGTCGACCGGGCGGCCGTGCCACAGGCCGCGTGCGGCGGCCACCACCGGCCGGAAGATGAACGGGCACGACTTGTGCGTTTCGGCGGGCAGCTGGGTGAAGTCGGCGCCCACGGTTTCGAGTGCCGCGCAGGCCGCCGGCGCGTTCGGGTGCCGGCCGCCGGGCGGGTCGCAGCGGAGCTGCGTGGTGGTGAACCTGCCGGAGCCCTCGTCCTGGACGGAGAGCACCAGCCCGCTCGGCGCCTCGTCAGCCGCGGCCGTGCCGGCGACGGGGAGCGCGACCAGGCAGGCCAGGAGGGATCCGAGGAGAAGTCGATGGGGTGCCATGCCCTCCACACTGGACGGCACGGCACCCCATCCACGAGTCAACTCGTCGGTAGTACCGGATCGAGTGGTCTAGTGCCGTGTCCGGGAGCGTTGTCGGACTGAACTGGGCCCCGTTCGCTGTCTGGTCCGCCGCGTCGAACCGGTCCGCTGGTGTCGGTGCCACGTGGGACGCTCGCCCGGAGTGACCTAGGGGGTGCACGGTGTCAACATCCCTCGGCGACGTCGCGGCGCGGCTGCGTGTCGCCTTGGAGAAGTCGGGCGAGGCTCAAGCGCTGTCCAACGCCGTGGCCGAACTGATCACCGAGGCGGGGACGACGCTCGACGCCGTCCTGTACGGGTGGCGAGACCAAGCAGGGGAAGACGTCGTGCGGGAGCTGGCCCACGTCCTCGACGTCATCGAACAAACCGTGGCCGCGCTGCGGCGCGGCGACGACCACCTGAACAGGTACCTCGACCGCCAGGGGGCCGGTGCCGGGAACACCTCGGCGGGGCCGATCGCGCCTACCAGTGGGGCGCCGGCCGCACCGCCGGCGGCCAGCGCGGGGAAGGTGACCACTGGCCAGGTCCAGGCACTTCGCGCCGCGCTTCCGCCGCCCTTCCAGCCGTCCAGCGGGGCGAAGACACATGGCCGATGGATCGGTCCGGACGGCCAGGTGCGTCCAATCGTCAGCGGGAAGGCGGCAAGTCGCTGCAAGCCGAGCTGCACTTGGACCGGTTGGGGGTTCCGGGCAAGCCCTACACGGCGGCCGACGTCGAAACCAAGTTGGCCGCGTACATGGCTCAGCACGGGGTCAAGGACGTCACCGTTGTGATCAACAACGTCCCCTGCAAGGGCCCTCTTGGCTGTGACACCCTGGTCCCGATCCTGCTCCCCGAAGGATCCACGTTGACCGTCTACGGCGTCACGCCGCAGGGCACGCAGATGGTGAAGCGATACACAGGAGGTGCAACGCCGTGGTGGCGCTGAGCGCATGGTTCGACGTCGTCGCCGAAGGCCCGACCATCGTCCGGACGGCCGAAGAACTCGAGGTCCTGCTGGACCAGGTCGCCGACCTGGAGGGGCCGACCATCGTGGAACTGTTCGTCGACGGCGACCTCGGCAGGGCGGTCCTCGACGTCGGATTGCACGGTGCACACGGCATCCTGTACTACGCGGGTGGAGAACACCGCGACGGCACCCTGAGTAAGGCCGTCGACCGGGTCGACGTCGCGCCCGTCCTCTACTACTACATGAACAACGACCGGGAGTTCCCCGCCGACGCCGAAGTGTCCGTGGCGTTGGTTCGGGCCGCCGCTCACCAGTACATGGAAACCGGGGGCGACCGGCCGACTGCGGTCGACTGGCAGCCTCGCTCCGGCAACTGAGGGCGAGACTACCTCCGGGGTGGCCGGCCTCTCCCCACCGTCGGGAAAAGGTGGGGAGAGGCTGGCATCAACGTTCAGCGACCTGCGGGAACGTGATCGGTTGTGCGGGAGCTTGACGAAACGTTTCCGCAGGTGGGCGACCGGTTTCCCGGAAACCGCAGATCACCGCCTGCCTCTCGGAGTCTCACGGGATATGCCCTAGCTGGTGCCGGATGGTTGTGCGGTGCGTGCGGTCGCGCCAAGGCCGGCGAGCACCTGGTTGGCGACCACGTTCATGCCGGTCGCGTTGGGGTGTACCGGGAACGCGGGCGAGGTCGGCACGATCCCCTCGACCCACTTGGTCCACGGCGCCTGGCAGACGTCGTGCCCGAGGCTCACGGCGTAGGGATTGACGAAGGTGGCGCCGTGCCCGGCGGCCTGCTGCGCGAGCATCCCGTTGAGCTGCTGCTCCACCGAGTCGAGGTAGGGCACGTCGCCTCGCGAGATGGGCACGACTGGCCAGCAGCCGCCCGACGGCGGCAGGATCCGCAGGTAGCCGACGAGCACGACCCTGGCGCGCGGCGCGCGCTGGTGGATGCCGGCCAGTACCGCGCCGACCTTGGGCGCGGTGGCGGCGATCCGCTGGCTGAGCTGGTCGCCGTAGTGGTTGGCGCACGGCGAGCCGAACGGGTTGAGCAGGCTCTCCGACCCGCAGGTGAGCAGGATGCCGCCGAACCCGATGTCGTTGCCGCCGATGGACACGGTGACCAGGTCCGTGTCGGGCCTCAGCGCGCTGAACTGCGGCGGGTTGCTGCCGAACAGCACCGACTGGCTGCCGGTCATGTCGGGGGTCGCCGCGCCGCCGCAGGAGATGTCGGTGAACGAGCCGACGCCGAGTCCCCGCGCGACCAGCGAGGGGTAGTTGTGGTTGGAGCGGAAGCAGCCGAACGGCGTGCCGACCTGATCGGGGATGAACGGTCCCGAGGCGTAGGAGTCGCCGAGGGCGACGTAGCGGTGGTAGCCGGTGGCCGCGTCGGCGGGGCCGTTGCCGATCAGCAGCAGGCCGAGGAGAACCACGAGCGCGGAGACGACGGCGAGGGGTCGGTGGGCGACAGTGCCGGAACCGGTCATCGCAACCTCGTTACTGGTGAGTAGAGCGGGCGCTCAGATCTTTTCTGTGACCTGGGTCACCGTCAATGCCTGTCACCCGTTGGCCGGCCGCCGTCAGCCGGACGGGCCGCGCGCGCCGAGGGCCGCCCTCGGAAAGGCGGCCCTCGGTAGCGCGTTCCGGGTTGGTACGCCCTATTGGCGGGAGAGGACCGTGGCCAGCGCCGCGTGCAGGGTGGCCGCCGGGTCGTCGACCTCGCGCGTCGCGCGCCAGGCCACCACGCCGTCCGGCCGCACCAGGCTCGCGCCGCCAGCGCCGAGGCCGTACCGGTCGACCAGGCCGCCGGTGGGGTCGGCCAGGCCGGGGCCGACGCCGTAGGCGCGCACCGGCACGCCGAGGCGGTCGGCGGCGTGCCGCGCGGCCTCGTGCCACAGTCCGCCCTCCGGCCCGGTGAACACCACCCAGTCGCCGCCGAAGAGGTCCACTGTGGACAGTTCCGTGCCGTCGAGGATCAGCGGCACGTGCGGCGCGCGGAAACCGGGGCGGCCGGACGGCTCGCGCGGGTTCTCCGTCGGCGCGGCCTCGTCGTCCTCGGCGAGCACGGCGGCCGACCGGCAGCGGTAGCCGAACTGGAGCTCGAACGCGTCGATCTGGCCCTCGTTCTTGCTGGCCCCGACGTTCATCCGGTCGGCGGCGTTGTGCATCGAGTGCGCCACCACCATTTCGGCGAACGGGCGGCGCTCCGGCTCGTAGCTGTCCAGCAGCCCGGCCCCTGCCTCGCCGCGCAGCACGGCGGCCAGCTTCCAGGCGAGGTCGTAGCCGTCCTGGACGGCGGTGTTGCCGCCGAGCCCGCCGGTCGGCGGGGTCACCTTCGCCGCGTCGCCCGCCAGGAACACCCTGCCATCGCGGAACCGCTCGGCCACCTTGGCGCCGATCTCCCACGCCTGCACGCCAAGGATGGTCGGGGTCAGGTCGGGCACGTCGGTGGCGATGCGCAGCAGCTCGGTGATCCGCTCCGGCGGGAAGTCGGCGGCCGACTCGCCGTTCTCCGGGTGGTACTCGACGCCGAAGCCGTGCTTGCCGTAGTTGTCCATCGTGACGATCACCCCAGTGAACGCAGGGTTCTTCAGGTAGTACAGGCTCGCGGAGCCGGGCTCGACGATCTCGCTGAGGTCCGCCTCGAACAGCACGCCGAGGCTGTGGCCGAGCGTGCCCGGCCCCCGGCAGGCGATGCCGAGCCGTTCGCGGATTGGGCTGCGCCCGCCGTCGGCGGCGACGAGGTAGTCGGCGCGGACGTGCGTCAGCCTGCCGTTCGTTCGGTCAAGCAGCGTGGCGGTGACGCCGTCGTCGTCCTGGTCGACGGAGATCAACTCGGTGCTGAACGACACCCGCGCGCCGAGTTCGGTCGCCCGCTCCAGCATGATCGGCTCGACCCGGTCCTGGGTGGCCATGCCCCACGGCAGCGGCGAGAACGCGCTGGCGTCCCAGTCCTCCTTGTTGCCGAGGATGGTCTGGTAGACCGTGCCGCGCATGCTCTCCGCGATGATGATCCGCATGCCGCCGGCCATGCCGTAGCTCGCGGCGAGCACCTCGTCGTGGATGCCGGCGAACCGGAGTAACTCCATCGTGCGGGGGCTCTGTCCGGACGCTCTCGGGTGGATGGACGTGCCGGCGTGCTTCTCCACGACCAGCGACCGCACGCCCCGCCGCGCCAGGAACATCGCGGTCGACAGCCCCGCCAGACCCGCGCCGACCACCAGGACCGGCACTCTCTCCTCGACCATGCTTCCTCCCCTGTCAGACCCTGTGAGACCTCGCATTCAGTCAGCATCTTAGAGAGTAAGAGGTTTGTTGGACAAGAGTTATTGCTGATTAAGTTTCACCGTCTCGCCGGACGCGGCCGACCGGTAGGCCGCCTCGATCACCTCGAGCACCGCGACACCGTCCGCCGCGCGCACCGGCGGCGGCGTGCCCTCGGCGAGCGCCCTCGCCACGCCGGCGTAGAACAGCTGGTACGCGCCGGGTTCAGTGCGGACCGCCCGGACGTCGTCGAGCGCGCCGAGCCGACCCCAGGCCGACTCGGGCTCTTCGCCCCACCCGGCCCCGCCCGGCGTCGCGCCGGCGCGCAGCGCGGCCTCTTGCGGGTCCAACCCGTGCTTGACGAAGCCCGCCCGGTTCCCCAACACCCGGAACCTCGGGCCGAGGTCCGCGGCGAGCGCGCTCATCCACAGCTGCGAGCGGGTGCCGTCGGCGTGCGTCAGCGCGAGGAACGCGTCGTCGTCGGCCACCGCGTCGGCTCGCGCGACGGCGACCTCCGCGTACACCGAGGTCGGCCGCCCGAACAGCGCGACGGCCTGGTCGATCAGGTGGCTGCCGAGATCGAACACGATCCCGCCCGCGTCGGCCGGATCGGCGCTCTCCTTCCACGACGACCGCACCTCCGGCCGCCACCGCTCGAAGCGCGACTCGAAGCGGTGCACCCGGCCAAGCGCCCGCTCGGCGAGCAACCGGCGAACCGTGCGGAAGTCGCCGTCGTAGCGGCGGTTGTGGAACGGCGCGAGCAGCAGGCCGCGCTCCTGCGCGAGCGCGGCCAGTGCCACCGCGTCGGCGGTGGTCGTCGCGAACGGCTTGTCCACCACGGCCGGCAGCCCGTGCTCGACGGCCGCCCGCGCGTGCCCGGCGTGCTGGCGGTTGGGGGTGGAGATCACCGCGAGGTCGAAGTCGCCCGCGCGGGCCCACAACTCCTCGACGTCCGCGATCAGCTCGGTGCCCGGATAGCGCGCGGCCACCTCGGCCCGCCGGTCCGGATTGCCGGTGACCACCGCGCTCAGCCGCAGACCCGCTGTGCTGGCAAGAAAAGGGGCGTGGAAGACCGATCCGCCCAGCCCGTATCCGACGAGTGCGACCCTGGCAGCTGTCATGCGCCAACCATATTCAGCCGCCGCCGAATCGTGCTCGATGACGGGTTTGCCGCCGATCTCCGAGACCGCGCGTCGTCAGTCCTCCAGCGCCTCGGCGATCCAGGGCACGACCGCGAGTTCGCGGGTGTGGCATTCGGTGGCGAGCTTCAGCGTCCAGCGCAGGGCCTGGAGCACCACCGTGGCCAGTTCCTGCGGCGCGCCGTTGGCCAGCGCGATCTCGATCTGTTCCTGCGCGGCGGCCTCGTCGCCGTGCACCTCGGCCAGCAGCGTGCGGATCGCCGTGCGGACCGGCGGGTCGGCGTCGTCGATCGGCACCTCCTGGCCGTCCTCGTCGAACACCTGCATCTTCACCGGCGTCGCCCCGCCGGACCCCAGCGCCGCCACCATCCCGCTGCACTCGGAGAACAGCAGCAGCACCAACTCGCGAATGTCCGTGTCCGCCTCGGGCGAACCACTCAGGAAGCCCGTCACCAGGTCGACCGCGACAGCATCCTCCCCGGCCTTGGCGGCGGCCAGCGCCTCGCTCGCCACGGCGGTCAGCCGCAGCCGGCGATCTGGATCATGCTCCGGGTCCATCGGGCCATCTTCCATCACAGGGTCCGCGTCTGCGGCTCACTACCTGCCTACCGGGTGGGGGGCGGCTGGCGGAAGCCTCAATAGGTGCACGCTCGGTCACCGTTGACGCGGACGCGCACCGGCGTAGTACCCGGGTAGCACCCGAAAAATCACGCCAGGGGCCAATGCCGGACCCCGTACCGCCGCATAGCATCGGCGCACGATGAACCCCTCGCCCAACCCCAGCCCGCTGCGCAACGTCATGACGACCTTCGCGCAGACGCTGCTGTGGTCCCCGCCGTACGCGCCGGCCCCGCCGCGCGACGAGAAGCCGTCGCAGCGCAGGCTCCGCCGACTCGGCTGGTTCCTGGTGATCGTCTACGCCGGCGTCGTCTCCATCCTCGCCAGCGTCTACTACGTCAGCCGGCACAAGCCGGCGGGCTGGTGGCCGCTGCTGTTCGTGTTGACCGCCGTGCCGCTCGTGCTCGCGGTGCGGCGGCCGCTGGACGCCTGGCGGCTGGCCACCCTGACCCTGCTGCTGGCCAGGTGGCTGATGACGCTGCCGACCATCGACGGCTCGCACCCCGGCGGCCCGCCCGGCATGGCGTCGGACCTGCACAACGTGTTCCAGCCGTGGCAGTTCGCCGCCTATTTCCCCGTGCTGGCCGCCGTCGGTTTCCGGTGCAGCGCGGGCTACGTGGCCAGCGCCGGCGTGATCACCGCGGTCGTGCTCGGCTGGATCACCGCGTTCGGTGACGAGGAATCGACGAAGTCCTACACGAACTCCTACGTGGTCGCGCTCGTGATCGTCGTCCTCGTCCTGGTCGTCGCGCACAGCTTCGGTTCGCGCGGACGGGCCAAACGGGCGATCGCCGTGCAGGAACAGCGCTCCGCGCAGGCGCAACTGGAGCAGGCGCGGCTGGCCGAGCGGGCGCGGATCGCCAGGGAGATGCACGACGTGGTCGCGCACCACATGTCGATGGTGGCGGTCCGCTGCGAGACCGCGCCCTACCGGGTGCAGGGCATGCCGGAGGACGGCGTCAAGGAGTTCGCCGAGATCGGCGAGCTGGCCAGGGCGGCGATCATGGACATGCAGCGGCTGCTCGGCGTGCTGCGCACCTCCGACCAGGCGGCCGAGCTCGCGCCGCAACCCGGGCTCGACCAGATCGCCGAGCTGGTCGCGACGACCCGGCAGGCCGGGGTCGTGGTGACGCTCGAGAAGCCCGCCGACATCGCGGACGGAGTCGGCGAGGTGCTCGGGCTCACCGCGTACCGGATCGTGCAGGAGGCGCTGACCAACGCCCGCCGGCACGCGCCAGGCGCGGCCGTCGCGGTGCGGCTGCGCCGGATCGACAACGCGCTGGAGATCGAGGTGCGCAACTGGCCCGCCGAGCTGCCGCCGTCGGTGACGACCGGGCGCAGCGGCGGCAACGGCCTTGCCGGCATGTGGGAACGGGCCCAGCTGCACGGCGGCGTGGTGACGGCGGAATCCACTGTGGATGGAGGCTTCGAGGTCCGCGCGGTGCTGCCGATCGACTAGCTCGCTGATCGACCCCGTCGAGGACGCGGTGTGGTGGGCCAGCCGGCCGCACTAGGGTGGGGCCCGTGATCAGGGTGCTCGTCGTCGACGACCAGGCGATGGTGCGGGAGGGCTTCTCCGCGCTGTTGGCCGCGCAGGCCGACATCGAGGTCGTCGGCACCGCCGAGAACGGCAGGGACGCGGTGCGGGTCGCGCGTGCCCTGCACACCGACGGGCTCGGCCCCGACGTGGTGCTGATGGACATCCGGATGCCGGAGATGGACGGCCTGGCCGCCACCCGGCTGATCCTGGACGGCTCGCACCAGAACCAGCCGAAGGTGCTGATCCTGACCACCTTCGAGCTGGACGACTACGTGTACGAGGCGCTGCGGGCCGGCGCGAGCGGGTTCCTGCTCAAGCACGCCCCGGCGAGCGAGCTGCTCGCCGGGGTGCGCGTGGTGGCCCAGGGAGAGGCGCTGCTCGCGCCGTCGGTGACCAGGCGGCTGATCGAGGACTTCGTCAAGGCGCAGCCCGTGGAACGCGGCGTCCGGGTCCGGCCGGAGGCGCTGTCCGCGCTGACCGAGCGGGAGACCGAGGTGCTCGGCCTCGTCGCGCAGGGCCTGTCCAACGCCGAGATCGCCGCGACGCTGGTGCTGGCCGAGCAGACGGTGAAGACACATGTCAGCCGGGTGCTCACCAAGCTGGGGCTGCGGGACCGCGCCCAGGCCGTGATCGTGGCCTACGAGAGCGGCTTGGTTTCGCCCCGGCCGTAGTTCTCATACCGCTCGTTCTGATACCCGGGTAGCACCCGGGAGATGGCGCTGCGGAGTGACGCTTCGGAGGGCGTCACCTTCCTAGCGTTCGCCCCATGAAGAGGACAACGGCGGGGCTGCTCGCCTTCGCACTCGCCGCGCTGGTCACCGTCTCGGCCGGCCAGCCGGCCAGCGCACAGGAGGTGCTCACCGGCCCGGCCCCGGCCGAGGCGGTCGGCAACCAGGACGGCGCGCCCATCGAGCAGCGCTACCTGGCCAACCAGCACAACGCCGGTGGCACGCGGTGGGCGGGCGAGCAGCTGCTGCTGTTCGACGCGCGCGGCCGCGGCCGGATCGCCGTGGTGTTCGGCGACCTCGCTCGGGCCACCAGCATCGCGGTCGTGGTGCCGGGGTCGGACGTCGACCTGCCGCGCTTCGACAACGCGAGCACCCCGCTGCGCTCGCCGTACGGGATGGCCGAGGCGCTGCACCGCGAGTCCGGCGACGGCACGGCCGTGATCGCCTGGCTCGGCTACCAGACGCCGGAGGGTGTCGGCGTCGACGCGGCCACCGGCCGGCTGGCCAGGGCAGGGGCCGTCGCGCTGACCGGTTTCGTGCGCGGCCTCGCCGCGGTGCGGCCCGGCGTGCCGCTTCGCCTGTTCTGCCACAGCTACGGCTCGGTGGTCTGCGGGCTGGCCGCGCACGACCTGCCGGCGGACGACCTGGTGTTCACCGGCAGCCCCGGCGTGCGCGCCGACTCGGCGGCCGCCCTGCACACCACCGCGCGGGTGTGGGCGGCGCGGGCCGTCGACGACTGGACGAAGTGGGTGCCGAACGTGCGCATCGGCGACCTCGGCCACGGGCCCGACCCGACCGACCCGGACTTCGGCGCACGGCCGTTCTCGGTGGCCGGCGCGGTGAAACACGAGGACTACTACCAACCGGGCACCGAGTCGCTGCGCAACCTCGCCCGGATCGCCGCAGGACAGGTCAAGGAGGTCACCCGATGAGCACTGCCGTCGCGACAGCGATCACCAACGTGGACAGCACCGTGGAAAGGGCAAAACCGGTGGGCGCGTCGACGCGGAATCCGGTGGTGGACACCGTGCGGGTGTTGGCCGTCGCCGGGGTCGTTGGCGGGCACTGGCTCGTCACGGCCCTGGTGTCCGGGGTGAACGGCCTGTCCGTGGACAGCCCGCTCCGTTTCATGCCGGGGCTCGTGCCGGTGAGCTGGTTCTGCCAGACGCTCGGCCTGTTCTTCCTGACCGGCGGGTACGCCGCCGCGGCCAGCTATGCGGCGCGGCGCGGCTCGGTGTTCGCCTGGTGGGGCCGCAAGCTCGGCGCGCTCGCCGTGCCGGTCGCGGTGCTGCTCGGCTGCTGGGCCGCGGTGCTGTTCGGCCTGTCCGCGCGCGGCCTGCCGCAGGTGACGGTGTCCACGCTGGTCTACCTGATCACGACGCCGCTGTGGTTCCTCGGCGTCTACCTGCTGATGCTCGCGGTGACCCCGCTGGCCAGCTGGCTGGACGACCGGCTCGGCCTCGCCGCCGCGCTCGTGCCCGCCGCGCTCGCCGTGCTGGTGGACTTCGCGGTGCCGGCGCCGTGGAACCAGCTCAACGAGCTGTTCGTGTGGGGCGCGGCCTGGCAGTTCGGCCTCGCCTGGCGGCGGCGGTCGGTGCCGCGCGGGATGGCCTTCGGCCTGCTGTTCGGCGGGATCGCGGCGTACGCGCTGCTGGTGTTGGTCGCGCACTACCCGGTGAGCGCGGTCGGCGTGCCCGGCCAGCTCCGGTCCAACCTGGCCCCGCCGTCGGCGGCGACGCTGGCGCTGGCCGCCGCGCAGACCGGCGCGGTGCTGCTGGCGGTGCCGCTGCTGACCAGGATCTCCGCGCGGCCGAGGGTCGCGGCGCTGGTGCGCGGCGTGAACGCCCGCGCCCTGCCGATCTTCCTGCTGCACCAGAGCTCGCTCGCGGTGGTGACGCTGGTGGCGGGGGCGTTCGGCACGCTGCCCGGCCTGCACACGACCCCGGACGGCCCCGGCTGGATCCTGGCGCGGCTGCTGTGGCTGCCCGTGTTCGCGCTCGTGCTGACCGTGCTGCTGACGCTGTTGATCGCGGCGCTCCGGCCGACGAGGATCCGCCGTTTCGCCAGGAAAAGCTAAAGATCGTTGCGATCTGAAACACTCGCACCCGTCCAGACCTGTCGCCAGGAGGTGGCAAGTACCAGAATCTGGTCGTAGAACCGGGACTAGGAGGAATGACCATGGCGGCGCCGAGGACAGCGAAGACGCTGGGCAAGCGGGAGTGGACCAGCATCGCCGGGATGGCGGGCTTCATCGCCCTGCTGCACGTCGTGGGCTGGGGCACGCTGTTCCTGCTCGTCGCGCCGAAGAACTACGACCTCGGCGACGGCGCGGTGTTCAGCGTCGGCCTCGGGCTCACCGCCTACACGCTCGGCATGCGGCACGCCTTCGACGCCGACCACATCGCCGCGATCGACAACACCACCAGGAAGCTGATGACCCAGGAGGGCAGCGAGCACGACCGGCGGCCCCTCTCGGTCGGCTTCTGGTTCTCCCTCGGGCACTCCAGCGTCGTGTTCGTGATGTGCTTCCTGCTCGGCATCGGGGTGCGGGCGCTGGCCGGCCAGGTGCAGGACGACGGCTCCACCCTGCACTCGGTCACCGGCATCGTCGGCACCCTGGTGTCCGGCGTCTTCCTGCTGATCATCGGCATCATCAACCTGGTCGTGCTGCGCGGCATCGTGAAGGTGTTCCGGCAGATGCGCAGCGGCACCTTCGACGAGGCCGAGCTGGAGCGCAGGCTGAACGAGCGCGGCTTCATGAGCCGCTGGCTCGGCGGGCTCACCAAGGCCGTGCGCAAGCCGTGGCAGATGTACCCGCTCGGCCTGCTGTTCGGCCTCGGCTTCGACACCGCGACCGAGATCTCGCTGCTGGTGCTCGCAGGCGGCGCGGCCGCGTTCAACCTGCCCTGGTACGCGATCCTGGTGCTGCCGATCCTGTTCGCGGCCGGCATGAGCCTGCTCGACTCGATCGACGGCTGCTTCATGAACTTCGCCTACGGCTGGGCGTTCGCCAAGCCGGTCCGCAAGGTCTTCTACAACATGACCGTGACCGGCCTGTCCGTCGCCGTCGCGCTGGTGATCGGGCTCGTCGAGCTGGTCGGCCTGCTGGCCAGGAAGCTGGGGATCGAGTCCGGCCCACTTGGCTGGATCGCCGGCCTCGACCTCAACTACGTCGGCTACGCGATCGTGGCGCTGTTCGCGGTCACCTGGCTGGTTGCGTTGGCGGTGTGGCGCTTCGGTCGGATCGAGCAGCGCTGGTCGGCGCCGGCAGGCGCAGCATCGGCGGCAACAGTCGATTCCACCCGGGCCTGACCGGCCCGCCGGGCGCGCGGCCCGGCAGCGCCGCGAGCAGCGCGACGCAGATCGTGGCCGCGTGCAGGCCGACGACCAGCGGGTCCGGCGCGGGGTCCAGCAGCGGCGGCACGCAGGCCACGGCGGTCAGCAGCCAGGGCAGCCGCCGGTGGCAGCTGCCGACCCGCGCGGTGTGCACCAGGTACCAGCCCAGCAGCAGGTGCACCAGGTTCTGGAGCGAGTCGACCGGCAGCACGACCAGCGTCGCCCTGCTCCCGGCGAACCCCGTCACCACGAAGCCGAGCGCGCCGAGCGCCCCGTAGAACACCCCGAGCGTGGCGGCGAGCCTGCCCCGGTGCGACTCGATGCCCTCGACCGGGGAGAACAGCTGGACGCGCCGCTCGAAGCGGTGGCACAGCACCAGGGCCGGCACCAGCAGCACGGCGAGCACCGCGAGCCAGCGCGGGCCGGTCAGCCAGCCGAGCGCGGTGACCACCGGGCCGTCCAGCACGCCGAGCAGCGCGAGCACGACGGTCAGCACGGTCAGGTAGGCCAGGTAGAGGGTGATCGGCGTCGACTTGGCGAAGCACACCAGCCGCCACTGCCGGTGCCCGGCCAGCCACGCCGACACCCGGTCCCGCAGCAGCATCGCCACGCACAGCTGCCCGACGCCGAGCACGAGCAGGCAGAAGGTGGGCGGGTTGATGTTGGAGGCCGGTTCGGCCGGCGTGCCCATCATGTTTCGCGGGTAGCCGCCGCCCGAGGTGAGCAGCAGCAGTGCCGGCACGCACAGCGCGCCGACGACGGCGAGGGTTCGCCTGGACAGCCGGGCCAGGTCGCCGTCGGCGTAGCAGAACCCGAGCTGTTGCAGCACCAACGCGGCCAGCGCCACGTTCACGTAGCCGCCAGCGCCCCAGCCGAAGCCGACCCGGCACGCGTCGACCAGCGCGACCGCCCCGCCGAGGCCGAGCGGCACCGCGAACCGCAGCCTGCGGTGCAGCCACGCCATCACCGGGGTCGCGGCCACCG
The DNA here is from genome assembly GCF_008386585.1 of Solihabitans fulvus. Lineage (GTDB taxonomy): Bacteria > Actinomycetota > Actinomycetes > Mycobacteriales > Pseudonocardiaceae > Solihabitans > Solihabitans fulvus. Next base: position 41,566 of record NZ_VUOB01000062.1, on the reverse strand, counting down.
CGCCGAGGTAGACGCCGAGGAACCACAGCGGGTGCGCGATCAGCCTGCTCAGCGCCGCGACCCGCTCCGACGGCGCCTCCAGCAGGTCGAGCGGCAGCGGCAGCACCACCCAGGCGAGCACGAACGCGAGCATCGGCCGCAGCAGCCAGGAGATCCGCTCGGTCAGGTAGCGGCCGAACCCGCCGTGCTCGGCCTGCACGGCACGCCAGCTCAGCAGGTTCGCCTGGCCGCCCGCGAAGAAGAACACCGGCGCGGCCTGGACCACCCAGGTCACCAGCCACAGCCAGTTCGCGCTGACCCCGGCCCAGTAGGCGACGGTCAGCAGGGACTGCCCGAGCACCACGACGGCCAGGCTCACCAGCCGCAGGAACGACGCGTACCGGTCGTAGTGCGGGGCGTCGGCGGGTGGCGGACGCGGCGCGGCCGGCAGGAGCGTCGCCACGCGCGGCGCGGGGATCCGCCGCCTGCCGGCCCGGCGGCCGGGCATCCTGGCCATCAGCAGCAGGACGATCGCCGCGATGCCGACGGCCCAGGAGATGGCCGGCTCGTGCCGGGGCGGTCCCCAGCGCTGCCGCCAGGAGTTGACCACCAGCCCGGCCGTGTAGACGTCGGCGACGGCGTGGCACTCGGCCAGCGAGCCGCGCGGGTTGCCGTCGCAGCGGGCGCGCATGTCCGCCGTCAGCCGGTCGTCCAGCCGCCTGCGGGCGTCCGGGCCGAGCTGCTGGCCCTGGTGCTCGGCGTAGCGCAGCAGGTCGTAGCCGAGGTCGTGCGCCTCGCAGATGACGCTGAAGTCCCAGGCGGTGTCGCCGGCCGGGCCGGAGCAGCCGCCGCCGGGGTTGATCGCGCGCAACGTGCCGTCGGGTCCCCGGACCGTCTTGGGGACGGTGCCCTGCACGCTCACGAAGTCGGCGGGGAAGTCGGCGGCGGGGTCGTGGTCGGGGCTGGGGTCGGTGAGGCTGTTCAGCGCCTTGGCCGCGGCGGCCACGTCGCCGACGGGGTGCACCGGGGCGGGGTCGTCACCGGGCCGCGAGGCGACCACCGCGCAGACGAACACGATGACGGCGACGACGGAGAACCGGAACCAGGCCGGCAGCCAGGTCAGGAACCGCAGGCCTGGCCACCCGTGATGGTGTCGGGCGTCGTCGTCACCGGCACGGACGTCCGTGTCCTGCGCGTCGCCCCCGCTGTCGGTCGCCATTAACGCGCCAGGGTACGGAAGATTCCCTCCGTTGCCGAGTTGATGTCGGTCCCGTCAAGACACCTGTCCTGCGGCGGGGGCAACGGCAGGGGCGGGCGTGGGTGGGGTGCCGTCGTCGCGCGCGCCGGCCGCGGTCAGGGCGGCCAGGGCCATCCGGCCGAGCAGCGCGGCCATCTGGCCCCGGTCGAGGTGCGCGTTGTGCGGGGTCGAGTTGATCAGCCCGAAGACGGCGTGCGCGGCCGCCCGCGCGGCTGGCTCGTCGGCGCCGGACACCGTCTCCCTGATGGTGTCCACCCAGACCTCGACGTAGCGGCGCTGGAGCGCGCGCACCCGCCTGCGGTCCGGGTCGGTCAGGTTGGCCAGGTTGCGCATCTGCACGGTGATCAGCGCCGGGTCGTCCAGGGCGAAGTCGACGTGCCAGCGCACCAGCTCGCGCAGCGCGGTCGCCGGGTCGGTCGCGCCGTCCACCCTGCGTTGGCCGCCGTCGAGCAGGCGCTCGCTGATCGAGGTCAGCATCTCCCCGAGCATGGCGTCCTTGCTGCGGAAGTGCCGGTAGAGGGCAGGGCCCGAGATGCCGACGGCGGCGCCGATGTCGTCTATGCCCACCCCGTGGAAGCCGTGCCTGGCGAACAACTCCGCCGCCGCGGTGAGGATCTGTTCGCGGCGGGAGGGCTTGCCGTTGTCGGACGCTGTTGATGGCGGCACGAACCCCACTCTAGTCGGCCAGGTTAGCGGACGCTAACTTCCGATTGACCCGAGGTAAGCGATCGTTAACGCAACGACTGAATCGTGGCACCTCGGTGGACGTTGTTCGCAAAGCGGATGGACTGTTCGTTAACTATTGACCAAGGTCTTCCGTAGGGGTCCTACTGCCTGGTAACTCTGTTGTTGCCTGCGTCACACCCCTGCGTTACATCCCCTGCGGAGGCCACCGAAATGCGCCTTGTCCGAACGCTCCTCACCGCGGCCGTCGCCGCCGTCGCCGGGCTCGCGCTCGCCGTGCCGGCCAGCGCCGCGACGGTCAACTACGTTGCCCTTGGTGACTCCTACTCGTCCGGTGTCGGCACCGGCGACTACTACGGCGACAGCGGCAGCTGCTACCGCAGCCCCGAGGCGTACCCGGCCCAGTGGGCCGCCAACCACGGCGCGAACCTCGCCTTCGACGCCTGCTCCGGCGCGAAGACCTCGGACGTGCTGAACAACCAGCTCGGCGATCTCAACGCCAGCACGAACCTGGTCACCATCTCGATCGGCGGGAACGACGCCGGCTTCTCCGACGTCATCTCCAGCTGCACCTTCGGCAGCGACCAGTCCTGCATCAACCGGGTCAACACGGCGAAGGCCTACGCCACCGGCACGCTGCCCGGCCTGCTGGACAACGTCTACAACAACATCCACGGGCGCGCGCCGAGCGCGACGGTCGTCGTGGTCGGCTACCCGCACATCTACCAGGTGCCCGGCTCCTGTTCGGTCGGCCTGAGCAACACCAAGCGGACGGCCATCAACTCCGGCTCGGACACGCTGGCCGGCGTCATCTCCCAGCGCGCGAGCGCGCACGGCTTCCGCTTCCTCGACGGCCAGCAGACCTTCGCCGGGCACGAGATCTGCTCGTCGGACTGGTGGCTGAACAGCCTCACCTGGCCGATCATGGAGTCCTACCACCCGACGCAGGACGGCCAGATCCTCGGCTACACGCCCGCGCTGACCGCGATCGTCGGCTGACCACGGTCCAGCCCTCCGGCTGACCACGGTCCAGCCCTCCGGCTGACCACGGTCCGGCCCTCCCGGTCGGCCACGGTCCACGCCCTCCCCGTCCGGCCCGGGACCCGCCATCGCGCGGTGTCCCGGGCCGGACGCGCGTCTGTGGCCGGATGCGCGTCCTGAGCCGCCTCGTGTGGACGGCGACGTTAGCGGCCGCTAACATGGGTCACAGGTTAACGGCCGCTAACTGCCTGTGAGGAGCCCATGGACGCCCCAGTCCTGCGCAGCTCCGCCGACCCTTCGGGCGAGGCGTTCCAGCGCTATGCCAAGGAGCACGCCGTCCTGGTGGACGAGCTTCGGGCGAAACTGGCCGAGGCCGGCCTCGGCGGTCCCGAACAGGCCCGCGTCCGCCACGTGGACCGGGGCAAGCTGCTGCCGAGGGATCGGGTGGACACGCTCGTCGACCCCGGTTCGCCGTTCCTCGAACTGTCCCCGCTGGCCGCCGACGGGCTCTACGACAACGACGCCCCGGCCGCCGGGATGATCACCGGCGTCGGCCGGATCTCCGGCAGGGAGTGCGTCGTCGTCGCCAACGACGCCACCGTCAAGGGCGGCACCTACTACCCGATGACGGTGAAGAAGCACCTGCGCGCCCAGGAAGTGGCGCTGCACAACAACCTTCCCTGCGTCTACCTGGTCGACTCCGGCGGCGCGTTCCTGCCCAAACAGGACGACGTCTTCCCGGACCGCGAGCACTTCGGCCGAATCTTCTACAACCAGGCCACCATGTCCGCCAAGGGCATCCCGCAGATCGCCGCCGTGCTCGGCTCCTGCACCGCGGGCGGGGCGTACGTGCCGGCGATGAGCGACGAGGCCGTCATCGTCCGCAACCAGGGCACCATCTTCCTCGGCGGCCCGCCACTGGTGAAGGCCGCGACCGGCGAGGTGGTCACCGCCGAGGAGCTCGGCGGCGGCGACCTGCACTCCCGCGTGTCCGGCGTGACCGACCACCTCGCCGACAACGACCAGCACGCGCTGCGCATCGTCCGGTCGATCATCAGCACCCTCGGGCCGCGCAGCCCGCGCCCGTGGCAGCTCGAGCCGGTCGAGGAGCCCGCCGTCGACCCCGGCCAGCTCTACGGCGTCGTGCCGACCGACAGCCGCACGCCCTACGACGTGCGCGAGGTGATCGCGCGGATCGTCGACGGCAGCCGGTTCCACGAGTTCAAGAAGGAGTACGGGGCCACCCTGGTCACCGGCTTCGCGAACATCCACGGCCACCCGGTCGGCATCATCGCCAACAACGGCATCCTGTTCGGCGAGTCGGCCGTGAAGGGCGCGCACTTCATCGAGCTGTGCGACCAGCGCGGCGTTCCCCTGGTGTTCCTCCAGAACATCTCCGGGTTCATGGTCGGCCGCGAGTACGAGGCCGGCGGCATCGCCAAGCACGGCGCGAAGATGGTCACGGCCGTCGCCTGCGCCCGCGTGCCCAAGTTCACCGTCGTCATCGGCGGCTCCTTCGGCGCTGGCAACTACTCGATGTGCGGCAGGGCGTACTCGCCGAGGTTCCTCTGGATGTGGCCGAACGCGCGCATCTCCGTGATGGGCGGCGAACAGGCCGCCTCGGTGCTGGCCACCGTCCGCCGCGACCAGCTGGCCGCGCGCGGCACGGACTGGCCGGAGGCCGAGGAGGAGGCGTTCAAGCAGCCGATCCGGCAGCAGTACGAGGACCAGGGCAACCCGTACTACTCCACCGCGCGGCTGTGGGACGACGGCGTGATCGACCCGATGGACACCAGGATGGTGCTCGGGCTCGCGTTGTCCGGCGCGGCCAACGCGCCGCTGGAACCTGTCAGCCACGGCGTCTTCCGGATGTGAGCACCATGTCCACCCAGTCACCCGAACCGGCAGGCAGGTCCATGTTCGACACCGTCCTGATCGCCAACCGCGGCGAGATCGCGGTCCGGATCATCCGCACCCTGCGGGCCATGGGAATCCGCTCGGTCGCCGTGTACAGCGACGCCGACGCCGACGCGCGGCACGTCCGCGAGGCCGACGTCGCCGTGCGGATCGGCCCGGCCGCAGCAAGGGACAGCTATCTGTCCGTCGAGCGGATCGTGGCCGCCGCGCTGGACACCGGCGCGCAGGCCGTGCACCCCGGCTACGGGTTCCTCGCCGAGAACACCGCCTTCGCGCTCGCCTGCGAGCGGGCCGGGCTGGTCTTCGTCGGGCCGCCGGCCGCCGCGATCGACGCGATGGGCGACAAGATCAGGGCGAAGCTGACCGTGCAGGCCGCCGGCGTGCCGGTCGTGCCCGGCCGCACCGAGGCCGGCATGACCGACGCCGACCTGGTCGCCGCCGTCGAGGAGATCGGCTACCCGGTGCTGCTCAAGCCGTCCGCTGGCGGCGGCGGCAAGGGCATGCGTCGGGTGGACGCGGCGGCCGATCTGGTCGAGTCCATCGCCTCGGCGCGGCGCGAGGCGCGCGGCGCGTTCGGCGACGACACCCTGCTGGTCGAGCGGTTCGTCACCGAGCCGAGGCACATCGAGATCCAGGTGCTCGCCGACGCGCACGGGAACGTCCTGCACCTCGGCGAGCGCGAGTGCAGCCTTCAGCGGCGGCACCAGAAGATCATCGAGGAGGCCCCGTCACTGTTCCTCGACGAGGCCAAGCGCGCCGAGGTCGGCGCGCATGCGGTCGAGGCGGCCCGCGCGGTCGGCTACGTCGGCGCCGGCACGGTCGAGTTCATCGCCGACGGCAGGACCGGCGAGCTCAGCTTCATGGAGATGAACACCCGGCTCCAGGTCGAGCACCCCGTCACCGAGCTGGTGACCGGCCTCGACCTGGTGGAGTGGCAGATCAGGGTCGCGGCTGGCGAGCCGCTCGACCTCACCCAGGACGAGGTGACGCTGACCGGCCACGCCGTGGAGGCGCGCGTCTATGCCGAGGACCCGGCCCGCAACTTCCTGCCGACCGGCGGCCAGGTGCTGGCGCTGCGCGAGCCGTCCGACGTCGTCCGCGTCGACTCGGGTCTGTTGGTCGGCAGCACGGTCGGCAGCGACTACGACCCGATGCTGGCCAAGTACGTCGCGTACGGGCGCACCAGGGACGAGGCGCTGCGCAGGCTGCGCGCCGCGCTCGCCGACACCGTGCTGCTCGGCGTCACCACGAACATCCCGTTCCTGCGGGCGTTGCTGGCCGACGAGGACGTCGTCGCCGGCCGGCTCGACACCGGCCTGGTGGAACGCAGGCTGGACGACCTGGTCAGCGAGGACGTGCCGGACGAGGTGCTCGCCGCGGCCGGCCTGGAACGGCTGTTGTCCCTGACCCCCAACGGTTCTGACGCCGACCCGTGGGAGCTGCCCGGCGGCTGGCGGGTCGGCGAGCCGGCGTGGACGACGTGGCGGATCGAGACGCAGGGTCGGCCGTCCACCGAGGTGCGGGTGCGCGGCGTGGCCGAGCGCGCGCAGGTGCGCGTCGGCGACGGTGAGTCGGTGGCGGCATCCGTTGCGCGGCAAGGAGACCAGCTCGTCGTGCGCTACGACGGGCGGGTCCGCCGATACGCCACCGCGAAGCGCGCCGGCAACGGTGACACCGTGCTGTGGCTCGGTGCGGAGGGTCGCACCTGGGCGCTGACCGAGACGGAGTTCCTTGCCGGCGCGGCACATCAGGCCGAGGGTGCCGGCGGTCCGGTCACCAGCCCCATGCCCGGCACGGTGCTGGTGGTGAAGGCCGCGCAGGACGAGCACGTCACTGCGGGCCAGCCGCTGTTCGTCGTCGAGGCAATGAAGATGGAACACACGGTCACCGCGCCGATCGACGGGGTGCTCAGTGAAGTGCGAGTCCAGGCGGGCCAACAGGTCGCGCTGGACCAGACCCTAGCCGTCGTAGTCCCCCACAAGGAGTGACCGATGCTCGACTTCCGGCTTGACGAGGAATACGAGTCCCTGCGCAAGACCGTGCAGGAGTTCGCGCAGGAAGAGGTCGCGCCGGTCATCGGCGACTTCTATGAGCGCAACGAGTTCCCCTACGAGATCGTCGCCAAGATGGGCAGGATGGGGCTGTTCGGCCTGCCCTTCCCCGAGGAGTACGGCGGCATGGGCGGCGACTACTTCGCCCTGTGCCTCGCCCTCGAGGAGCTGGCCAGGGTGGACTCCTCGGTCGCGATCACGCTGGAGGCGGGTGTCTCGCTCGGCGCCGTGCCGCTGTTCCGGTTCGGTTCGGAGGAGCAGAAGCGCGAGTGGCTGCCGAGGTTGTGCGCGGGGGAGCAGCTCGGCGCGTTCGGCCTGACCGAACCGGGCAGCGGCTCGGACGCGTCCGGCCTGCGCACCACGGCGCGGCTCGACGGCGACGAGTGGGTTGTCAACGGCACCAAGGCGTTCATCACCAACTCGGGCACCGACATCACCGGGCTGGTGACGGTGGCCGCCGTCACCGGGCAGCGCGAGGATGGTCGCAAGGAGATCTCCGCGATCCTCGTGCCGTCGGGCACGCCGGGCTTCACGGTGTCCAAGAAGTACTCGAAGGTCGGTTGGAACGCCTCGGACACTCGCGAATTGTCCTTTGAGGACTGCCGGGTGCCGGCCGCGAACCTGGTCGGCCAGCGCGGTCGCGGCTACGCGCAGTTCCTCCAGACCCTCGACGAGGGCAGGGTGGCCATCGCCGCGCTCGGCGTCGGTCTTGCGCAGGGCTGCATCGACGAGTGCCTGCGGTACGTGGGGGAGCGCGAGGCGTTCGGCCACAAGATCGGTGAGTACCAGGCGATCCAGTTCAAGATCGCCGACATGGAGGTGCGCACGCACCTCGCGCGGCTGGCCTACTACGAGGCGGCCGGGCGGATGCTGCGCGGCGAGCCGTTCAAGCGCGAGGCCGCGATCGCGAAGCTGGTGTCGTCGGAGGCCGCGATGGACAACGCGCGTGAGGCCACGCAGATCTTCGGCGGCTACGGCTTCATGAACGAGTACCCGGTCGGTCGTTTCTACCGCGACGCCAAGATCCTGGAGATCGGCGAGGGCACCAGCGAGGTGCAGCGCATGCTGATCGCGCGCGAACTGGGCCTGGGCCGGTAGCTCCGGACATGCCTTAATGCAACGGCACGTCGTTGGGCGGCGGCAGCGTCTTGCCGCCGCGCAACAGAACGGGCCCGACCGCCTGTGAACCACCGGCGGGCGGCGGCGGCAACGGCCTCGGGGCGGGTGTCGGATGGGGTGGGGCCGGCAGCGTGATGGCGCTCCCCGAGGCGGGTGGCACCGGGTTGATCGTCGCGTTCGCAGACAGGTCCACCAGGTCCGCCAGCCCGCCGTCCGAGTCCAGCCTGGGGACTCCCAGCGGCGGCAGCCCGAGCAGCTGGAGTGCTGTTTTGGGCAGGGTGACGTGCGAGCACCAGCGCGAGTCGATGCCGCCCCGCACTCGGCCGCCGAACATGAGCAGCGGAACCCGGGGGCCATAGGCGAGCTGCACGCCGTCCGGGGTGTGCTCGACGTTCGGGGTCGCCACGTGGTCGTCGTAGCCGCCCCAGTCGTCCCAGGTCAGCAGGAAGACCGTGGAGGCCCAGAGCCCGGCCTTGACGACGGCGTCCACGGCCTGCCAGACGGCGTCCATGCCGAGGCTGACGTCCGCGACCGGGTGCTCGTCCAGCGGCGAGTCGTGCCACATCATCGAGAGCGTCGGCAGCGCGCCGGCGGCGGCGTCCGCGACGAACTGGTCGGACCGCACGATCTGCGGCGAGCCCTTGAGCTGCTGGTAGAACTCCACCGGGTAGCCGCTGGAGCCGGTGTAGGCGCGCCAGCTCACGCCGTGGTCCTGGGCGTGGCCAGGAAGCGACGGCATGTCCCAGACGGGTTGTTGGCCGCGCGGCGGGTTCCGCAGGGTTGGTGACTGTCCGCCGACGACGAGCAGGTGGTTGGGCGTGGAGTTGGTGCCGAACCCGGAACAGTGGTTCTCCAGGAACGCGCCGGTGGTGGCGAGCCAGGCGTAGAACGGCAGCACCTTGGCGGTGTCGAACTGAAGGTGCGCGCCGGTGCTCTTCTTGGTGAGCCAGCTGTAGTAGGCATGCCGATCGTGCGGCTGGTCGCTGGCGGGAGGGTTCGGCGCGATGGGCCAGTTCGCGACCACGTTCGCCCCATACGCGGCCATCGAACGGAAGTAGTTGTCGGTGGTGTGGTTCTCCTGAACCATGATCACCACGTGGTTCACGGCGTTCGACTGAGCCATGACGGACCTCCGTTCGGATGCCGACTCCTAAGCCAATCGTCGTCCTCCGAAGCGGATCCGGCTAGTGTCTGTTCCGGACATTCCGAAGAGTTCGCTGCTGTTTGTCGACTTGTCGTTTTGGGTTCACTTGCGCGGGTAGGTGTCTTTAATACCGCTGCGATGGCACGCCTGTCGTGCTGAGTGGCCGTCTGTTTAAAGAATGTCCTCGCCGGACGGGCGTGGCCTCCGGGGATGATGTGGATTCTGTCAAAGTCGCTTTGGCAGGGTGGTCGAGTGGTTTCGCATCATCCCGTATGACCCCCACAAGGGCTATCACATCTCGTCAAGGGGGCGACTTTGATTGTCGTCGCGGCGGTGGGCGGGATGTGCCCCCTTGACAAGATGCGATCGGGCTTCGCCGGGCCATACGGGATGATGCGAAGCCCCCTCTTGGAAACGTCATTCGCCGCAGGGTGGTCGAGTGGGCGATCAGTGCGCGGCAGTCACCGGTGGCGCGCGGCAGTCACCGGTGCGCCGGTGAGGTGGGTCCATCAGTGCGCGGCAGCCGTCGGTGGGTGGATCGGGTGGCTGACCCCGTTCACCTGGCGAACGGTGTGGTTGGCCGTTGGATACGTTTCCACGAGGAGGGCTCGCGTCATCCCGTATGGCCCGGCGAAGCCCGATCACGCCTTGTCAAGGGGGGCACCGACCCACTCACCGGCAGCCGACCACCAAACCGCCCCCCTTGACGAGGTGTGATAGCCCTTGTGGGGGTCATGCGGGATGACGCGAACCTCCTCGACCACCCACCAAAGCAACTTTGACAGAATCCACGTCATCCCGGAGGCCACGCCCGTCCGGCGAGGACATTCTTTAAACAGACGGCCACTCAACACGACAGGCGTGCCATCGCAGCAGTAAACAGGCACCAGTCCACCGCAACAGGCGTGCCATCGCATCAACAGGCCCATCGCATCAACGGCTCAAAACGCGCCGTGCCGCCCGGCCCCCGACGCGAATCGCGCTGCGCCGGCCCCCGCATCCGCCGCCAGCGAGCGCCACCCGTGCCGCAGCTCGTTCGCCAGCGCGTCACGCTCCGTCAGCCCCTCCTGCTCCAGCAGCGCAAGCCGATCCCCGCGCATACATGTCTGCGGGAACTCGGCCAGCGACGCGGCCAACGACTCCGCCGCAGCCCTTGCCGTGCCGGTCGGCACGACGCGGTTGACCAATCCCATCGCCAGCGCCTCCTCCGCCGACACCGGCCGGCCGGTCAGCACCAGATCCATTGCCCGACTCACTCCGATCAGCCTCGGCAGCCGGAACGTCCCGCCGTCGATCAGCGGCACGCCCCACCGCCGGCAGAACACGCCGAGCACCGCGTCCTCCTCGGCGACGCGCAGGTCGCACCACAGCGCCAGTTCCAGCCCGCCGGCCACCGCATGGCCCGCGATGGCCGCGATCACCGGCTTGCCGAGCCGCAGCCGCGTCGGGCCCATCGGGCCGTCATGTTCGGTATCGCCGCCGGTGCCGGTGCCGGTGCCGTCGGTGCCGGTGTCACTGCCACTGCCGCTGCCACTGGCGCTGTCGGCGCCACCCACATCGGCGACTTCGTTGCCGCGTTCGGTGCCCAACGCCTTGAGGTCGGCTCCGGCGCAGAACGTCCCGCCGTCGCCGTGCAACACGGCAACGGACGCGCTCTCATCCGCGTCGAACTCGCGAAACGCCGTCGTCAGCGCACGCGCGGTTGGGCCGTCCACCGCGTTCCGCGCCTCCGGTCGGCTCAGCACCACTGTGCTGACCGGCCCCGTCCGCTCCACTCGTACTGACATCGTGTTCTCCGAGTTTCTCTCGACGCCATCCGTTGCGGTTACGCTCCCACCGGCTTTCGGAGTCTCGGGGGAGGAAACGTGCTCAACCTGCGTAAATGGATCAGTGCTGGGCTACTGGCGGTGACTGCCTCACTGTCGATCCCGCAGACAGCCCTGGCCGCCTCCGCCCACGCGTCCAGCCCAACCGACTGCGCCGTTCGGCTGGACTGCGCGGCCACGGACCTCGACACGATGTCGATGACCCAGCGCCTGGAGTTCCTCGACGCCCTCGAGCGCGGCCCCGCCTCCGAACTGTCCGCCAACTTCGACCGGTGGAGCAACATCCGGGGCATCGTCGACTTCTTCCGCGACCACGAGCTCGGCGCGCCGGGCAGCTGGATCTCCTATGTGGACGCCGGCATCCTCGAGGGCATCGAGCGCGGCACCGCCATCGCGCTCGGCCGCTCCACCGACACCTTCGGCAACCCCGGCTCGGTCAAGTGGGCCACCTACCTCATTCGCCTCAAGCGCGGCGAGCTCACCGACCGCGCCACGCACGACCGGGCCTGGGGCGAGGCGGAGCAGGCCTCCACCGACCGGGGCGTCGCGATCGCGGGCGAGCACGGCGCGCAGGCCAGCGCCGTGGACCGCCGCTTCTTCATGTTCTCCGAGTTCTACCGGTGGACGCTGCGCAACCGCCCCGCCGCGCTGAACCTGCTCACCGGCTACGGCATGCTCATTCGCCCCGAGGTCTACCGGGACCGCGTGCCGTTCCTCGACTGGTTCACCGACGTCCGCAACCCCGTGCCGGCCCGCAAGGGCGCCGAGGTCGCCTACGCGCTGGCCAGACTCGACCCGCTGCGGGGCACCTTCACCACCCTCGACCTGCTGCTGGCCTACCTGCCGGACCTGTTCCGTCAGTTCCAGCTCGACACCGGCTCGCACTAGCGCATCAGACCTCGACCTTCGGCACGGTCCGTTCGAGGATCGCGGCGGTGTCCACACCGCGTGGCAGCGTGCCGAACGCGGCGCCCCAGTCGCCGGCCAGCCGCGACGCGCAGAACGCGTCGGCCACGGCGGGATGGCCGTGCCGCACCAGCAGCGAACCCTGCAACGCCAACGCCATCCGCTCGACCACCCTGCGCGCCCTGCCCTCGATCTCGGTCAGGTCGGCCAGTTCGGCGCGCACACCGGCGACGGCCGCGTCGAGCCTGCGGTCCGCGCCGGCCGCCGCGTCCAGCTCGGCCAGGAACGCCGGCACCGCGGCGGGATCCTTGGCCATGGCGCGCAACGCGTCCAGCGCGGCCACGTTGCCCGAACCCTCCCAGATGGACATCAGCGGCGCCTCCCGGTATAGCCGGGGCATGCCGGACTCCTCGACGTAGCCGTTGCCGCCAAAGCACTCCAGCGCCTCGGCGGCGTGCGCAGGACCGCGCTTGCACACCCAGTACTTGGTCACCGCGAGCCCGAGCCTGCGGAACGCGGCCTCCCGGTCGTCCCCGCCGGCGATCCGGTCGGTCGCCCCGGCCAGCCGCAGCGCCACCGTCGTGGCCGCCTCGGACTCCACCGCGAGATCCGCCAACACGTTGCGCATCAACGGTTTGTCCACGAGGCTGCCGCCGAACGCGCTGCGGTGCACCGCGTGGTGGCTCGCCTGCCGCACCCCGAGGCGCATGCCGGCCGCGGTGCCCAACACGCAGTCCAGCCGGGTCATGTTGACCATCTCGATGATGGTCCGAACGCCGCGACCCTCCTCGCCGACCAGCCAGCCGACTGCGTCGGAGTACTCCAGCTCGGCAGACGCGTTCGAGCGGTTGCCGAGCTTGTCCTTGAGGCGCTGGAGGAACAGCGAGTTGCGCGTCCCGTCCGGCAGCACCCTCGGCAGCAGGAAGCAGGACAGCCCGCCCGGCGCCTGCGCGAGCGTAAGGAACAGGTCCGACATCGGCGCGGAGGTGAACCACTTGTGCCCGGTGAGCAGGTACGTGCCGTCGCCGGCCGGCCGCGCGGTCGTCGTGTTGGCCCGCACGTCCGAGCCGCCCTGCTTCTCCGTCATCGACATGCCGGCGATCAGCCCGCGCTTGCCCTCGGGCGCGCGCAGGCCGAAGTCGTACTCGCGCGCGCCGAGCAGCGGCTCGAACCGCTCGGTCAGCTCGCTGGAGGCCCGCAGCGCGGGCACGGCCGCGTAGGTCATCGAGATGGGGCAGCCGTGCCCCGGCTCGACCTGGCTCCACACATAGAACTTCGCCGCGCGCGCCACGTGCGCGCCCGGCCTCGGCTCCCGCCACGGCGCGGCGTGCAGGCCGTGCGACACCGCCGTGTCCATCAGCTCGTGCCAGGCGGGGTGGAACTCGACCTCGTCGACCCGGTGCCCGTACCGGTCGTGCGTGCGCAGCACCGGCGGGCACGCCTCGGCCTGCCTGGCCAGCTCGGCGGACCGCTCGGTGCCGGCCAGCCTGCCAAGCGAGTGCAGCTCCTCGGCGACCCACTCCGCCCCCTCCCGGCGCACGCCGTCGAGCAGGGCGGGATCCTCGGCCACGTCGTGGCCGAACAGCGGCGGGACCTGGTTGGTGACCTCATGCGTCGGGCTCAAGGCTGCCTCCGATGGCGCGCAGGGAAAACGTGACGAGTGCGGGAACGGGGTCGGCTGCGGTTGGGTCGGCGAGCGGCCCGACCAGGGCCTCGCCGATCGCGCCGACGAGCGCGGCCGCGGTCAGCCGGACGTCCTGCGCCGGCAGTTCGCCCGAGGCCACGCCGTCCGCGAGGACCTCGGCGAACACGTCCCGGTAGGCGCGGCGGAACACCAGCCGTTCGGCGTCGACCTCGGGGTCGACGGGCTCGGCGAGCAGCGCGTAGGCGAGTCGGGGGGCGCGCAGCGCGCGGCTGGCGAACGTGGTGACCATCGAGACGGTCCGATCGCGCGCCGTTCGGGAGGCAGACGCGGCCGGCGCGGCCGGCTCGGTCGGCTCGGGCCGCGTGGTCAGCTCCACCTGTCCGGCTAGCGTCACGGCCGCTACCTCGCGGCCGGACGCGACCCGGAACACCTCGGCGACCAGGTCGGCCTTGCGCGGGAAGTGCCGGTAGACGCTGCCGGTGGCCACGCCGGCCCGCGCGGCCACCGACGCGATGGAGCAGCCCTGGTAGCCGTGCTCGGCGACGGTCTCGATGGCGGCGCGCAGGATCCGGTCCCGCGACGCGGCCAGCCGCGCCTGGACCTCCGGGGTGCGTCGATAGGGCACACGAAGGAGTGAACTCTGGTTCATTTCTTCGCGCAAGGGGAGAAATGGTTGATCTCTACGTCACTCAGGGGCTGCCGACGGCGTCGACGAGGAATAGCGTCACTTCTTATGGGTGGACAGTCCGGATCGACGGCGGCGGGGGCGGGCTCCCGTCAGGTGACCACAGCGGCCGGGGCACACCGCGACGCCGTCGCGGCGCTGCGCGCGCAGTACGCGGCACTGCCGCCGCGCGCCCCCGTGCGGCTGGCCAAGTCCACGTCCAACCTCTTCCGCTTCCGCGCGCCGACCGGCCCCGGCCTGGACGTCAGCGCCTTCAACCGGGTGCTGTCGGTCGACCCGGACGCCCGCACCGCCGACGTGCAGGGCATGGTCACCTACGAGCAGCTGGTCGACGCGACGCTGCCGCACGGCCTGATGCCGTTCGTGGTGCCACAGCTCAAGACCATCACCCTCGGCGGAGCCGTCGCTGGCCTCGGCATCGAGTCCAGCTCGTTCCGCAACGGGCTGCCGCACGAGTCGGTCCGCGAGATGGAGATCCTCACCGGCGACGGCCAGGTCCTCCTCGCCGGCCCGGACACCGAGCACGCCGACCTGTTCCACGGCTTCCCTAACTCCTACGGCACGCTCGGCTACGCCCTGCGGCTGCTCATCGACCTTCAGCCGGTGCGGCCGTACGTGCGGCTGCGGCAGGTGCCGTTCGGGTCCTCCTCGGAGTGCGCCGACGCGATCGCGGCGATCTGCGCGAACGGCGAGCTCGACGGCGAGCCGGTGGACTTCATCGACGGCACGGTGTTCTCCGGCGACCGCATGTACCTGACGCTCGGCGACTTCACCGACTCCGCGCCGTGGGTCAGCGACTACACCGGGATGAACGTCTACTACCTGTCCATCCCCAAGCGGCGCACCGACTATCTCACCGTGCGCGACTACCTGTGGCGCTGGGACACCGACTGGTTCTGGTGCTCCAAGGCCCTCGGCGTGCAGCAGCCCATGGTGCGCAGGCTGTGGCCGAAGAAGTACCTGCGCTCGGACGTGTACCGGCGGATCGTCGCGCTGGACCGGCGTTACGCGGTGACCGACCGGATCAGCACGCTGCGCGGCCAGCAGCCCGCCGAGCCCGTCATCCAGGACATCGAGGTGCCGGTCGACCGGCTCGCCGAGTTCCTCGACTTCTTCCACCGCGAGGTCGGCATCAGCCCGGTCTGGTTGTGCCCCTTGAAGGTCCGCGACGAGACGTCGTGGCCGCTGTACCCGCTCGACCCCTCGACGCTGTACGTCAACGTCGGTTTCTGGGCCACCGTCACGCCGAGGCCGGGCGAGCAGGCCGGCGGCCGCAACCGGCTGATCGAGCGCAAGGTCGCCGAGTTGGGCGGCCACAAGTCGCTCTACTCCACCTCGTACTACTCCGAAGAGGAGTTCTGGGCCCACTACAACGGCCCAACCTACCGAGTGCTCAAGGAAAGCTACGATCCGCAGGGTCGGCTGCCCGACCTGTACGGGAAGTGCGTCCGGGGGAGCTAGGCCGTGGTTCCACGACGAAAGGGCGGTGCCATGCGGTTGGCGGAGGTCTTCGAACGGGCGGCGGGTGGCAAGGCCGACGTCCAGTTCCGCGCGTACGACGGAAGTCAGGCCGGCCCGCCCGGCGCCGACGTCCGCATCGAGGTGCGCACCCCCGTTGCCTTGTCCTACCTGGCTTCCGCGCCCGGCGCGCTCGGGCTCGCCCGCGCCTATGTGACCGGGAACCTGGAGATCATCGGGGACATGTACACGGCCCTGGGCAGGCTCTCCGAGCTGACCCTGCACGATGTGCCGTGGTCGGAGCGCCTGAAGCTGCTCACCACGCTGGGCAGCATTCGGTTGCGCACCAAGGTGGAGCCGCCGCCGCAGGAGGCGAGGGTGCGCGGGCTGCGGCACTCCAAGGCCCGCGACCAGCAGGCCATCGCGCACCACTACGACGTGTCCAACCGGTTCTACGAGTACGTGCTCGGCCCGTCCATGGCCTACACCTGCGCCGTGTACGCCACGCCGGACACCACCCTCGAGGACGCCCAGTTCGCCAAGCACGACCTGGTGGCGCGCAAGCTCGGGCTCAAGGAGGGCATGCGGCTGCTCGACGTCGGCTGCGGCTGGGGCGGCATGGTCATGCACGCAGCCAAGCACTACGGCGTGCGCGCGCTCGGCGTGACGCTCTCGCGGGCGCAGGCCGAGTGGGCGCAGAAGGCGATCGTGGAGGCCGGGCTGTCCGACCTCGCCGAGGTGCGGCACCTGGACTACCGGGACGTCGCCGAGTCGGGCTTCGACGCGGTCAGTTCCATCGGCCTCACCGAGCACATCGGCAAGGCCAAGCTGCCGGCCTACTTCCGGTCGCTGCACGACAAGCTGCGGCCGGGCGGCCGGTTGCTGAACCACTGCATCACCAGGCCCACCAACATGGAGCGGGCCAGGACGGGCGGGTTCATCGACCGCTACGTGTTCCCGGACGGCGAGCTGGTCGGGCCGGGCCACCTGACGTCGGTGATGAACGACCGGGGCTTCGAGATCCGGCACGAGGAGAACCTGCGCGAGCACTACGCGCTGACCCTCGCCGCCTGGTGCGCCAACCTGGACGAGAACTGGGCGGCGGCCGTCGAGGAGGTCGGCGACGCGCGGGCCAGAGTGTGGCGGCTGTACATGGCGGCGTCCCGGCTCGGCTTCGAGCGCAACAACATCCAGCTGCACCAGGTGCTCGGCGTCAAGCTGGACGGCTACCGCTCCGGTATGCCGCTGCGCCCCGACTGGGCCTAGCCGAAAGTCATAGAAGGACGCCATTGGGACGGTGCACGTCCCGATGGCGTCCTTCATGGCTTTCCGCTACTTGTTTCCGCTACTTGCCGGCGAGCTTGGCCGCGATGGTCTTGGCCTGGTTGCTGGGAATCGCGAAGCCGATGCCGATGCTGCCGGCCGAACCGTTGCTCGCGCCGGGCGAGTAGATCGCCGAGTTGATGCCGATGACCTCGCCCTTGGAGTTGATCAGCGGGCCGCCGGAGTTGCCTGGGTTGATCGACGCGTCGGTCTGGATGGCCTTGTAGCTGACGCCCTGGCCACTCGCGCGGCTGCCGCGCTGGTACGGCGACTGCTGCTGATCGGCCGGCACCTTCACGTCGCGGTTGAGCGCGCTGACCACGCCGGAGGTGACAGTGCCCTGGAGGCCCTCCGGCGAGCCGATGGCCACGACCTGGTCGCCGACGATGACCTGCGAGGAGTCCCCGAAGGTGGCCGGGGTGAGCCCGCTCACGCCCTGCGCCTTGAGCACGGCGAGGTCGCTGGTCGGGTCCGTGCCCACGACGGTCGCGTCGACCGTCTTGCCGTCGTTGAGCGTCACGGTCAGCTTGCCGTTCGCCGCCGAGGACACCACGTGGTTGTTGGTCAGGATCTGCCCGTCGGCGGTCATGATCACGCCGGAGCCGATGTCCCCGCCCTGCCCGGTGGTCACGTTGACCTGCACGACGCTCGGCAGCACCTTGGCGGCGATCGCGCTGACGTCCGTCGAGGACAGGTTGCCGGCGACCTGCGCGGTGGGGCTGCTGGTGTTCAGGGGGGCGACGGTGCCGGAGTTCGCGTTCGCCGAGCCGACCAGCACCCCGGCCGTCCCGCCGACCAGGCCGGCGGCCAGCGCGGCGGCGGCGACCAGCGCGACCATCCTGCGCTGCCTCGGCGGCTTGGGCACCGGCGCGCTGGGTAGCGGTCCTGGCGGCGCCGGGTGCGCGCCCGTCCAGTAGGGGTGCTGCGGCTGCTGAGGCTGCTGGAGCGGCGCGGGCTGCTGGAGCGGGTGCTGCTGGGGCGCCGGCTGCCGGAGGGGCTGCTGGGCGGCATATTGCGGCTGCTGAGCGCCGAGTTGCTGAGCGCCGGGCTGCTGCGGTGCCGATTGGTGCGGAGTCTGCTGATGCGGACTCTGCTGGTGCAGGGCGGGCTGCTGAGGCTGCGGCTGCTGGGCGGCGGGCTGGTGCGGAAGGGGCTGCTGCGGCGAGTTCGGCGTCTCAGTCATGGCTCTACTGTCGCCCCCAAGGTTGAGAACAGCCTGAGGAACAACCGAGGACTGGCCAAGAGTCCGCTCGGGTTTACTGAGAGCCATGGCGTACCAGTGGATCTCCTTCACCACCGACTACGGGCTCGACGACGGGTTCGTGGCGGCCTGCCGGGGCGTCGTCGGGCGGATCGCCGCCGATGTCACCGTCGTCGACGTGACGCACGCGGTGCCACCCCAGGACGTGCGGCGCGGCGCCGAGGTGCTGGCCCAGACCGCGCCCTACCTGCCGCAGGCCGTGCACCTGGCCGTGGTCGATCCCGGCGTCGGCACGGACCGCAGGGGAGTCGCGCTGCTCGCGCCGCGCGGCGCGCTGGTCGGCCCGGACAACGGGCTGCTGCTGCCGGCCGCCGACGCGCTCGGCGGCGTGCTCACCGCCTATGAGCTGACCGAGCCGGAGTTCTGGCTGGCCGAGGTGTCGCGCACGTTCCACGGCAGGGACGTGTTCGCCCCGGTCGCCGCGCACCTGGCCGTCGGGGTGCGGCCGGAGCGGCTCGGCCGGCCGCTGCCGGTCGGCGAGCTGGTGCGGCTGCCTGAGCCGGTGTGCCGGACCGTGCACGGCCGGCTGGAGACCGAGGTGCTTGCCGTTGACCGCTTCGGCAACGTGCAGCTGGCCGCGCGGCCGGCCGACCTGCTGGCCGCTCCCGGCGAGCTGGTGCGGTTCGGCGCCGACGATCGGGTCCGCTACGGCGGCACGTTCGCGGACGTGCCACGCGGCGAGCCGGTGCTCATCGAGGACTCCGCTGGCCGGCTGGCACTCGCCGTCAACGGCGGTTCGGCTGCCACGGCGTTCGCGGTGCAGCCGGGCGATGTAGTGGTGCTGGGTGGCTGAAATCGAGTCAGCGCGCGGTCGCGGCCAGGTACGCCTCGACCGCGGCGTTCGCGGTGCAGCCGGGCGAGGTGGTGGTGCTGGGCGGCTGAGACCGGGTCAGCGCGCGGTCGCGGCCAGGTACGCCTCGACCTCGTCGCCGGTCAGCGCGGGCCCGAAGTACGCGCCCTGTCCCGCGTGCACGCCGATCTCGCGCAGCGCGGCCACCTCCGACTCGGCCCGCACGCCCTGCGCCAGCACGTCGTAGCCGAGTTCGCCGGCGAGCGCGATCAGCCAGCCGACGGCGTTGCGGCTGATCGGGTCGTCCTCGGTGCTGAGCGCGGGCAGGATCACGTCGGCCAGCCGGACCGCCTCCAGCGGTATCTGCCGCAGCCGGTGCAACCCGATGTTGCCCGATCCGTAGTCGTCCAGCACGAGCCGAACTCCGTTGTCGGTCAGGAAGCTCAGCTCGTCGACCTGCTCGTCGGTCAGGGCGGAGGCGATCCGCTCGCCGAGGCTCAACCGCAGCCGCCGCTCGGGCAGCCCGGCCGCCTCGAGGATCCGCCGGACGTCGGCGACGAGGTCGGGCTCGCGGCACTGCCTCGCGGTCAGCTCGACGCACAGCAGCGGGGCCGCGTCGCCGAACCGCTCGTACCAGCCGCCCGCCTGCGTGCACGCCTGTTCCAGGGTCCACCGGCCGAGCCGGATCGCGATCCCCGTCGCCTCGGTCAGGCCGAGGAAGTCCTGCACGGACAGCACGCCGAGGGTCGGGTGCTCCCACCGCAGCATCGCGTGCACAGCGACCATGCGGCCGTCGGCGAGGAGGTGCACCGGCTCGTAGTCGATGCGGAACTGCCCCTCCTCCATCGCGCCGGGGATCGACGCCACGACCGTGCAGCGCACCCGCTCGCGCGCGTCCCGGTCCGGGTCGTACAGCGCCCACTGCGCCCTGCCGTCGGCCTTCGCCCAGCCGACCGTCACGTCGGCGGCCCGCAGCAGCTCCGCCGCGTCGACGCCCTTGGTCGGGCGCTGGACGATCCCGACGCTGACCGACACGGCGATGCCTCGGTCGTCCACGTAGATCGGCTCGGCGAGCAGCTCGATCGCGGCCTCGACCTTCTCGATCACCGAGGTCAGGTCGGCCGGGTTCCTGATCAGCACGCCGAACTCGTCGCCGCCGGTGCGCGCGACTTGGCCGACGTCGCCGAACACCGCCCGCAGGTGGTTGGCGACCGACAGCAGCACCCGGTTGCCGACGTCGTGGCTGAAGCCGTCGTTGATGACGCGGAATCCGTCGATGTCGAACAGGCACAGCGCGACCCGCTCCGGCCCCTTGCTGCCGGCCGCGCTCTCCAGCCAACCGAGGAACTGCGAGCGGTTGGGCAGCGCGGTCTGCACGTCGTGCAGGCTCTGCTTGAGCAGCTGGTCCTGCAACAGCCGCAGCTCGTTGAGGTTCTCCACCATGGTCACGTGGTAGGCGGGGGCGCCTGCGGTGTCGCGCACCAGCGACACGGCGATCAGCGTCGAGACGACCTCGCCGTCGTTGCGCAGCATCCGTTTCTCGGCACGGAAGTGCTCCCGGCCGCTGACCGTGAGTTCCTCAGTGGACAGTGCGAGCGAGGCGCGGTCGTCGGGGTGGATCAGGTCGCGCACGCTGAGCCTGCGCAGCTCGTCGGCGGAGTAGCCGAGGATGTTCAGCATGGCGTCGTTGAAGTCGAGCACCCGCCCGTCCATGGCGGTGACGCCGATGCCGACGGCGGAGGAGGTGAACACCGCGCGGAACTTCGCCTCGCTGATCCGCAGCGCGTGTTCGGCCTTCCTGATGGTGTTGACTGCCGCGGTCTTGCTGAGTTCCTGCTGGTCCAGTGTCCGGTCCCGCAGCGCGTCGCTGTAGCCGGCGGCGAGCGCGCCGAGCAGCCGCACGAGCCGGGTGTTCGACCGGCTGTCCGCGGGCAGGCGCAGCGGGGCGAGCAGGCTGTTGCCGAGCAGTTCGATGGTGCGTTCCACGGTCGCGGAGCAGACGAAGTCATTGGTCACCAGGGCGGCGCCGACGCGCTGACCGACGACGGTCGAGAAGGGTTCGCTGGTGAGCGCGGCGAGCAGCTCGTCGACGAAGCCGAGCAGCAGCTGCTCCAGTTCGTCGCGCGGGATTGAGGTCAGGCTGGTGTTGCTGATGGCCGACGCCCAGCTCCTGGCGACGGCCTCCCGGGACGCGCTCACGCCGAGTCCGCCGCGCGGCTCCGGCGCGGTAGGGACCTGGTCAACCATGTTCATTCAGCTCTAGCGACCAATCACGTCGGAGACGTCGGCGGGGGTACTGGCGTGGTGGTGTATCGCCGGAGGCATGCGCAACGTTGCACATTTGCGTGACAAAATCGACGCCGTTCGCCGCTACCCACCCAATCGTTGGTCCACCGATCGGGCAAATCGTACTGATCGTCACCGATTGGGCCCTCCCGCCGGAGCCTGCGGCCGCTCGAACGCCGGATTCGCGCTTCTCCTCGGCATACGCCGAAGTGGCCTGGCCGGTTCCATGGGTTAGGCCGAGCACGTACTGCATTTGTCGCAAGGCTGTCGCAAGGCGCGATTTTCGTCCTTGATCGGTTCAAGCGCAAGCTCGAACTGTTGCAATGAATTGGCAGCATCTCGCTCGATAGTGTGCTCGACAATCAGGAGATTCGATTGCGAGGACAACAGTTCCTCGCGAATCAGGGAGGGCCGAGTTGACTCCGGAACAGGACAGGATGCTGCGCAGCATCCACGACGCGCTGCTGGTCTCCGGCAGCGGCTCGACACCGCGCAACACGACGTTCGCCGACGCCGTCGAGCAGCTGTGGACGCTGCTGGAGCGGATGCCGAACACCGTGTGGGACAAGAAGTATCCGAAACTGGACGACGACGACGTGGTGAACCCGGCGTGGGCCTGGCTGGTCGGCGCCAACATGGGCGCCTGGTCGGCGGCGGGCGGCGCGACCCCGCACCCGTCGACCCCGCCGACCCCGCAGCCCGGCCCGGCAACCCCGACCGCGCCGACCACACCGACCACGCAGACCGCGCCGCCGAACGCCGAGCCGAAGGGCCCGGTCACCGACTACGCGGTCAGCGTGGTGCGTACCGTCGTGCCGTCGCTGTGGGGCGCGCTGATCGGCCTGCTCGTCGCGATCGGCCTGCTGCCAACGAGTTGGTCGGCGCAGGCCGTCACGCTCGGCACCGCCGTCCTGGTGCCGTTCTTCGTCTCGCTCGTCTACGCCGTTGCGCGCTGGCTCGAAGGCCGGTCCTGGTTCCCGACCTGGGCGAGCACCCTCCTGCTCGGCTCGGCCAAACGCCCCTCCTACGCGGGCACGGGTGGGGTCAGGGATGCTCGGGCGGGCTGATCTCCGATTTGGCGATCGCGGACGCCTCCGTGCCCCACTTTTTCAGGATCCGCTGGTAGGTGCCGTCCGCGATGAGCTTGTTCACGGCCGCCTGGAACGCCGGGGCCAGCGGCGAGCCCTTCTTGAGGGCGAAACCCACGTCGAGGCGGTGGAACTCGTTGAGGAACTTCAGCCACGGCTGCTGACTCGCCGCGTACCGCAATCCGTTGATGGTGCTCATGATCGCGTCGATGTGCCGCTGTTGCAGCGCGATGGTGGTCGCGCCGTTCTCGGAGAAGCTGCTCACCTCGTAGGCGGGCTTGCCGGCGTCCGTGCAGAGGTGCTTGTTCTTCTCCAGCGTCGCCTCGAACGTGGTGCCGGCCCCGGTGCCGATCCTGCGGCCGCACAGCTGCGCCAGGTTCGTCACGTCCCCGAGGTCGCTGTCCTTGCGCACCGCGAAACCCTGGCCGTCGTCGATGTAGGTGACGAAGTCGATGGTCTGCTTGCGCGCCTCGGTGACGCCGAAGTTCCCTGTGCCCACCTGGTATTTGCCGCTGCCGAGGGCGGGCAGGATCGCCTCGAAGCTGGCCAGCTCCCGGTCGACGCGCACGCCGAGCACCCTGGCCACCGCGTCGGTGAAGTCGATGTCGACGCCGACCAGCGTCTTGCCGTCCTCCCGGTAGAACGAGGACGGCGGCGAGCCGGTCGAGTCGCCGAACTTCACCACCCCGGCGGCGCGGACGTCGGCCGGCAGCAGCGCCGCGCTGCTCTCGTCCTTCGCCACGGAGCCAATCACATCCTCGGTGGGGATCGCCGGGCCGCTCGCCGCGCCGCCCCCGGTGTCCGCGCCGCTCGACCCGCAGCCGCTGACCGCGAGCACCACCAGCATGCCCAACGCGACCGGGTGCAGCGGCCGGCGCGGTGTGTGCCGTCCGGACGAGCGCTTTCTGAACGGGCGCACGGAAAACGTCCTCTCCTGGGGTGCGGTGCTCACGGCGTGGCCGCGAGGGACTTCTCGAACGGCAGGTGGCCGACCGTCTCCGGATCGGCGGTCAGGTCGAACAGCGGCCGGTACCCGGTCGACAGGTACAGGCCAAGCGCCTCCGGCTGGCGCGGCCCGGTGGTGAGGTAGACGCGTCGGTAGCCGCGCGCGCCCGCCTCCCGCTCCAGCTCGACCAGCACCCGGCTGGCCAGGCCGCGCCTGCGGTGCGTCGCGGCCGTCCAGATCCGCTTGAACTCGGCGGTGTGCTCGTCGTACCGGCGGAACGCGCCGCCCGCGACGACCGTGCCGCGTTCGACCAGCAGGAGCAGTGCGCCGAACGGCGGGGCGAACTCCTGCGGCGGATACCGGTTCAGCTCGTTGTTCCGGCCGTACCGCGCGGTGTACTCCTCCTCAAGACCGAGCAACAGCGGCTCGGCCTCGGGATCGGTGACGGCGACCCGCCGCACCTGCACCGAGGGTTCGGCCCTGACGTGGTGGATCGTCACGCTGGGCTCCGGAGATTGTGGGGTCGCCGAGGCACGCCTTCAGTCCACAATGGACCGACGACGAGCACCCGGACGCGAACTGGTCAGGCGGAGGCTGGCTGCCGCGCCGCCCTTTCCCTGTCCCGCTTGGCGACTTCCTCGCGCACGATCGGGATGACGTGCCGGCCGAAGTCGATCGTGTCGTTGAGCATGTCGTAGCCCCGCGCGGACAGGATCTCCACGCCGAGGTCGTAGTAGTCGAGCAGCGCCTGCGCGACCGTCTCCGGTGTGCCGACCAGCGCGGTGGAGTTGCCGGCGCCACCGGTCGCCGACGCCGTCGGCGTCCACAGCGCGCGGTCGAACCGTTCGCCCTGCTCCGCGACGGCGAGCAGCCGCTGCGAGCCCGCGTTCTCCGGGTTCGTCAGCGAGCGGCGCCGGTTGGCCGCCCCGCCGCCCGCAGCCGTGCGGGCCCTGATCGCCTCGACCGTGCGATGCGCCTTCTCCCAGGCCAGTTCCTCGGTCGGCGCGATGATCGGCCGGAACGCCACCTGGATCCTCGGCAGGTCGGTGCGCCCCGCCGCCCGCGCCGCCGCGTGCACGGACTCGATCTGCTCCGCCGTCTGGGCCAACGGCTCGCCCCACAGCGCGTAGATGTCGGCCTCGGCGCCGCCTGCCCGGTACGCGGCGGGGGACGACCCGCCGAACGACACGTTCGGCCTCGGCTGCTGCGCGGGGAACACATCGCTGACGAAGTCGGCGAACCGGTAGTGCTCGCCCTCGTGGTCGAACGGCTCGTGCGAGGTCCAGATCCTTTTGACGATCTGGATGTACTCCCGCGTGCGCCCGTACCGCTCGTCCTTGGTCAGGTAGTCGCCCTCGCGCTGCTGTTCGTGGTCCGTGCCGCCGGTGATGAAGTGCACCGTCAGCCGGCCCTCGCTGATCTGGTCGAGCGTCGCGAACGTCTTGGCGGCGTGCGTCGGGTACGACACGTTCGGCCGGTGCGCCAACAGGATCTGCAACTTCTCCAGCCTGCTCGCCACATAGGCGGCCGCCTGCGCCGGGTCGGGCGAGCCAGAGCCGTAGGCGAACAGCACCCGGTCCCAGCCGTGTTCCTCGTGCGCCCGCGCGAACTTCAGCGTGTATTCCTTGTCGAACGCGGCACCCGAACGCGGGGTCGTCTCCGACCCGTCGTTGACGCCGCCGATCCCGAGAAACTCAACAGGCACGATCCCGGCCTCTCTGCACAACTGCGCACCGCTCGACGCCCGGACAGGGCGGCCTGCGGTGACGATGGTGGTTCCCCGTCAGGGGATTCGGTGCGATCGCGGAGCGCGTGATGACGGTCGAACGCGACTCGCAGGCGCCGCTCACACGTCGGAGACGTCGAGGGGGTGAGCGGTGCTGATCGGACTGCGGCCGCGGGTCAGCGACAACAGGAACTCGACCACACCCGACCGAAGTCGATGTGGTCGCGGGTGACCAGCCGCAAGGTGTCCACGTTGCCAGTGGAACAGGACGGCAGGGCGTCGTCAACGGTGTGCGCGAGGATGTCCATTCACCGGACACCCTTGACGCGCCCGCGGTCCCGACACCTACCATCGGTCCGGGGCCGCCGCGCGTTCGGCGCCCCGCCACGTTGAGGGGCGTGGCGCGTGATGACTCGGCCGGTTCTTTCGTGCCTGTCGCCGACACACCGTGTTCCGCTTCGCGCCGGTGTGCCCCCTCCAGTTGGACGAAGAGGCTCGCATGAGCGCATTTCCCGAATTGGTCGAGGTTTCCGACAACCATCCCGCCCAGCCGGGAGCTTCCCCGCCGGGAGCCGTCCCGGCCGGCGAGTCGCCGGCAGCGCCGCCGGAACGGACCCAGCCGCCGCCGAAGGTCGTCGCGCTGCGCCGACCGGGCCGCTGGATCTCCGCGGCGGTGGTGCTGCTCTTCTTCGCGGCCGGCGCGCGGTCCGTCATCACCAACCGCGAGTTCCAGTGGCCCGTGGTGCGCCAGTACTTCACCACCTCGGCGGTGCTGCACGGCCTGCTGTTCACGCTCTGGCTGACGGCCGTGACGATGGTGGCCGGGTTCGCCATCGGCACCCTGCTCGCGGTGCTGCGGCTGTCCGGCAACCCCGTGCTGAGCAGCCTGAGCTGGGGCTATGTCTGGATCTTCCGATCGACCCCGCTGCTGGTGCAGCTGCTGTTCTGGTTCAACATCGGCGCGCTCTACCCGAGGCTGTCGATCGGGATTCCCTTCGGGCCGAGCCTGTTCACCGCCGACACCGTCAACCTCATCGGCCCGACGGCGGCGGCCGTGATCGGGCTGGCCCTGCACGAGGCCGCCTACGCCGCCGAGATCGTCAGGGGCGGCGTGCTCTCCGTCGACGCCGGCCAGGCGGAGGCGGCCACCGCGCTCGGCCTCGGCCGCGCCAGGATCCTGCGCAGGATCGTGATCCCGCAGGCCATGCGCTCGATCATTCCCGCGGCGGGCAACCTGCTCATCGGCACGCTCAAGGGGACGTCGATCGTGAGCGTGCTGGCCGTGCAGGACCTGCTGTACTCGGTGCAGCTCATCTACAACCGCAACTACCTGATCATCCCGCTGCTGCTGGTCGCCACCATCTGGTACGTCGTGGTGACCAGCCTGCTGACCGTCGGTCAGTACTACGTCGAGCGGCACTTCGCGCGCGGCGCGGCCAGAACCCTGCCGCCGACCCCGCTGCACCGCCTCAGGGTCGCGCTGCGCACCGTCGTGGCCAGGTCGCGCGGAGCAGTCCTGGGCGGAGGAACCCGATGACCTCACCGATGGTGCGGGTGCGCGACCTGCACAAGAGCTACGGCGCGGTGCCTGTGCTGCGCGGCGTCGACCTCGACGTCGGCGCGGGCGAGGTCACCTGCGTGATCGGGCCGTCCGGTTCGGGCAAGAGCACCCTGCTGCGCTGCCTCAACCACCTGGAGAAGATCAACGCCGGCGAGGTCGAGGTCGCCGGCGAGCTGATCGGATACCGGCGGCACAAGGGAAAGCTGCACGAACTCGGGCCGAGGGCCATCACCCGCCAGCGCGCCGCGATCGGCATGGTCTTCCAGAACTTCAACCTGTTCCCGCACCTGACCGTGCTGGAGAACATCGCCGAGGCGCCGATCGCCGTGCTGCGCAGGTCACGCACCGACGCCGTCGCGCGGGCCCGCGAGCTGGTCCGGCGGGTCGGCCTGGCCGGCCGCGAGGACGACTATCCAAGGCGGCTGTCCGGCGGGCAGCAGCAGCGCATCGCCATCGCCAGGGCGCTGGCCATGGACCCCAAGCTCATGCTGTTCGACGAGCCGACGAGCGCGCTGGATCCCGAGCTCGTCGGCGACGTGCTCGGCGTGATGAAGGACCTCGCCGACGGCGGCATGACGATGGTCGTGGTCACCCACGAGATGGGTTTCGCCAGGGAGGCCGCCGACACCGTGGTCTTCCTCGACGAGGGCGTGGTGGTCGAGTCCGGCGCCCCGGACGACGTGCTGCGCAACCCACGGCAGGCCAGGACGCGGGAGTTCCTCGCCAGAGTGCTCTGACCCCCGAGTCTCCTTTCCTAACAAGGGAAACCCCATGACGCACCCCGAAGGCGCCGACGACGTGGCCGAACCCTTCGTCGTCGCAGTGCTCGGCGCGGGACCGCGCGCGACCGGCCTGCTGGAGCGGATCGCCGCGAACGCGGCCGAGCTGCCCCTGGACCGCCCGGTGCACGTGCACCTCGTCGACCCGCACCCACCGGGAGCCGGCCGCGTCTGGCGGCACGACCAGTCGCCGCTGCTGAGGATGAACTCGATGGCCGAGGACGTCACGATGTTCACCGACGACAGCGTCCAGTGCGCCGGGCCGATCAGCCCTGGGCCGTCGCTGATCGAGTGGGCAGAGATGGCGCGCGCCGGCCGACTGCCCGAGTTCGAGGTGGCCGCCGACGTGCTCGACGAGGTGCGGGAGCTGGCCGGGACCACGTTCCCCACCAGGCGATTGCAGAGCCAGTACCTGTCCTGGGTGTTCGACCACGTCGTGGCCGGGCTGCCACCGAACTTCTCGGTGCGCGTGCACCGCACCACGGCCACCCGCGTCACCGGCAATCCCCTGCTGCGCCAACGAGTCTGGCTCGCCGACCGGACGGCACCGCTGCTGGCCGACATCGTCGTGCTGACGCTCGGCCACCTCGACGCCGTCGCCGACCCGGAGCACCAGGAGCTGGCCGAGTTCGCCGACCGGCATGACCTGGAATACCTGCCGCCCGCCTACTCCGCCGACGTCGACCTCGACGGCTTTCGGGCCGGCGAGAACCTGGTCCTGCGCGGCTTCGGGCTTGCGTTCGTCGACCTGATGGTGCTGCTCACCGAGGGCAGGGGCGGCGAGTTCACCACGGAGCCCGACGGTGAGCTGCGCTACCTGCCGTCTGGCCGCGAGCCCCGCATCCACGTCGGCTCCCGGCGCGGCATTCCCTACCACGCCAAGACCGGCTACCGGTTGCAGGGCGGACCGCTGCGGCTGCCGAGGTTCTTCGACGCGGCCGCCGTCGACGAGCTGCTGACCGGGGAGAGGCAGCTGGACTTCCGGCTAGACGTCTGGCCGTTGCTGGCCAAGGAGATCGCCTGGGGCCACTACCAGGAGCTGTTCGCCGGCCACCCGGACCGCGTGCAGCTGCCATGGCGGCTGTTCGCCAAGCGTTTCGCCGCGCTTCTCTGGTACAGCAAGGACATGCGCGACCTCGTCGAGCGGGCGGTGCCGGCCGCCGAGGACCGCGTCGACTTCGAACGCCTCGACCTCCCGCTGGACGGCCTGCGCTTCGACTCGGCCGACGACCTCCAGCGGCACGTTCGCGACTACGTCCGCGCGGACATCGACCGCCGCGCGAACCCCGCCTACAGCGCCGATCTCGGCGCCTTCCTCGCCCTGCTGTCGATCTTCGGCCAGCTGCCGAGGGTGCTCGGCTCCGGCAGGCTCGCCGCCGGCTCGCGCGTCGCCGACGTGGACGGCTGGTGGTTCGGGTTCTTCAGCTACCTCGCCAGCGGCCCGCCGCCGCACCGCCTCGAACAGCTGCTCGCGCTGTCCCGCGCCGGCGTGGTCCGCTTCCTCGGCGCGGACATGTGGGTGCGCGCGGACGAGCGACGCGGCGTGTTCGTGGCCGGCAGCGTCAGCAGTCCGGAGACCGTCGACGCCGTCGGCCTGGTGGACGCGCGGCTGCCCGACCACGCGATCCTGCGCAGCACGGACCCGCTGCTGCGGTCGCTGCTGGCGTCCGGCGACGGCGTCGACGAGGTGCTGTCCGACGGCGGCGAAGCGAACCGGTACAGCACCGGCCTGCTGCGCGTCACCCCGGAGGAGTGCCGCGTGGTCGACAGCTCAGGCCGGGCCCACCCAAGGCGATTCGCGCTTGGCCCGTTCACCAACGGCCGCAGCTTCGCCGCGTTCGCGAGGCCTGGCACCAACGCCCCGGCGTTCCGGCAGAACGACTCGGCCGCGCGCGGCATCCTGCGGTTCCTCGCGGCGCTCGAGGCGGTGCACCGGGACGACGCCAGCGTGGCGTGAGGCAACCGGGTGCTCCTGGCCGAACCCGGGGACGCGCCACCGCCTGCCGGGCACCATGGCCCGCATGCGTCGAACACTGACCTATCTGGACGCGGTGCGGCTGCTCGGCCGGGACGACAGCGCGTTCCTCGACCTGGTGGATCGCCTGTCCGGGATGGCGTTGCTGGCCACCGGCAACCTCCACCTGCTCGGCGCCCGCACGGAACTGGTCCGGCTCGGCCGGACCGTGCTCGGCTCCCTGAAGGAACGGGTCAGCGGACTCAAACGCCACGACCGCACGCAACGCCTCGAAGCGGCGCACGCGATCGTCGTCGTCACCGCGTTCTTCGAGGCGCTCGCCGAGGCGGAGCTCCCCTTCGACGTGGCTGACCTCGAGCTCACCGTCCCGGACAAGCTCGCCATGGCCCGCCCCGACGGACCGCCCCGCGCGTCGATGATCAACCTGCCGTCGATCCTGCTCGGCCACCGGCTGCCGATGCCCGTGCCGACCGTGCCCTACGAGCGGGTGGTCGCGGAGCTGTCGTCGTACTACGAGGGCGTCGCGCTCGACTTCTGCGATCTGCTGACCGGCCTCGCGGTCTGGGACCAGCTGACCGAACGCGACCGCGACCGAGTCAGGGAGGCGGCGCGCGGGCCAGTCCCTGCCGCGGCCGTGCGGCGCTACGAGGAGCACTATCGGCGACTCGCGGTGGACTGCCCGGAGTTCTTCGTCTGGGCCAGCATGCAGGACCACGCCGGCACCCGAGCACTCCTGTCCGACCTAGAGGCAAACGTTTGCGGCGGCCTTGCCGGGCTCTACGAGCAGCTGGACCTCCAGAACACCGCCCTGACCGGCATGCGCGACCTCCTGCGCGGCGTCGCCGGCGTCGACATCCTGGACGATCGCAGGCAACGCCTGGCGCGGGCGTACCGGGCGACGCTCGACAAGCCCATCGTCGAGACCGGCGACGCGCCGGGCGGCCTGGTCGTGCCGCCCCTCGGCGCGGGCTACGTGGACCCGCAGTGCCGCGTCGGCGTCGTGACCGCCGGGGACGACCCGAGCCAGGACTCCTGGTGGGAGCCGATGCCCCGCCGCGCGGACCTCCAGGGCCTGCTCGCCGGCCACTTCACCTCGTCACAGGCCACCGAGGCGCCCCTGGTGGTGCTCGGCCAGCCCGGCTCCGGCAAGTCCGTGCTCACCCGCATGCTCGCCGCCCAACTGCCGGCAGGCGACTTCCTCCCCGTCCGCGTCGTGCTGCGCGACGTGCCCGCCGACGTCGACCTCCAGGACCAGATCGAGCACGCGATCCGGGCAGCGACCGGCGAACGGCTCTCCTGGCCCGACCTGGCCCGCTCCGCCGGGCAGGCGGTGCCCGTGGTCCTCCTGGACGGCTTCGACGAGCTGTTGCAGGCCACCGGCGTCAACCAGTCCGACTACCTGACCAGGATCCAGGCGTTCCAACGACGCGAGGCCGACCAGGACCGGCCCGTCGTCGTGGTGGTGACCAGCAGGACGGCGGTGGCCAACCGGGCGCGTTTCCCCGATGGCACAACGGTTCTCCGGCTGGAGCCGTTCGGCGAGGAGCACGTGTCACGCTGGCTGGACGTCTGGAACCGGGCGAACGCGGGCTACTTCGCCGCACACGGCCTCTCCCCGCTGTCCGCGCAGGCCGCCCTGGCCCACCCCGACCTCGCGCAGCAACCCCTGCTGCTGATGATGTTGGCGCTGTACGACGCGTCCGGCAACGCCCTCCAGTCCTCGGGCGGCAGCCTGGCCAAGGCGGAGCTGTACGAGCGCCTGCTCGACCGCTTCGCCCGCAGAGAGATCGAGAAGGACCGCACGGACCTCCCGCCGGAACTGATCACGGAGGCCGTGGAACGAGAGCTGTACCGGCTGTCGGTCGTCGCGTTCGCCATGTTCAACCGAGGCGCCCAGTGGGTCACCGAGACGGACCTCAACGCGGACCTGCCCGTGTTGCTCAAGGACCGCGCCCCGACCCCCGAGTCGGGGCTGCGCGCGCCGCTGACGGCCGCCCAGATCGTGGTGGGCAGGTTCTTCTTCGTGCACGAGGCCCGGGCCGCCAGGGACGACCAACGGCTGCACACCTACGAGTTCC
Source organism: Solihabitans fulvus (assembly GCF_008386585.1). GTDB lineage: Bacteria > Actinomycetota > Actinomycetes > Mycobacteriales > Pseudonocardiaceae > Solihabitans > Solihabitans fulvus. The sequence continues at coordinate 10,100 of NZ_VUOB01000062.1, read as the reverse complement.
TGCACGCCACCTTCGGCGAGTACCTCGTGGCGCGCCTGATGCACAGGGCGCTGCACCGCATGGTGCTCGCCAAGGCCGCGGCCGGCGCGTCCCCGTTCGACCACGACCCGGTCGACGACCGCCTGCTGCACGCCCTGCTCTCCTTCACCCCGCTCAGCGTGTCCACCGCAACCCTGGGTTTCCTCGGCGAGCTGTTCGACGGCTTCACCGAGCCGCACCAGAGGTTGCTCTCCGCGCTGCTGCGCCAACTCCTGACCAGGGCGCGCTACCCCCGCGACGACCGCGGCCTCGACCGTTACGAACCCCGTCCGCTGACCCTGCCCGCCCGCATCGCCTCCTACACCTCGAACCTCGTGCTGCTGGCGGTCCTGATCGGCCGGGAAACCCTGGCCAGCACGCTGTTCGGGCCGGAAGATCCCATTGCCGCGTGGCGCCGCGAGGCCCTCCTGTGGCGCTCGCAGTTCACCCCGGACGAATGGCGGAGCGTCGTAGGTTGCCTTGCCCCGCAACGTATTCATAAAGACGGCACTCGCGATCTGTGCCTGAGGCTGGACGATGGAACGTTCGAAACACCGTTGGTCGGTACGCAATGGTCGCTGCTTAGCCGTGTTCGCTTACGAGGCGTGCAACGCCAGAACTACTTCATGTGTGACGCCGAGGAAGATCTGGCCAACGACACCCTCGAGCCGCTGGTTCATGCCTTGGAACCGGCCTATCGTCTGCTCTTCAGCAAAGGGGCGGGCGAGGAGCGGTCCCTGGCGAATGTCCTGCTGACCGCCTGGCTTGCGCCAGCCCGGCGAGCGCCCCTGGACGAGCGCGTGTCCCTCTATCGGCGGCTGGTGTCGCTCGACGCCGGCCCGGGCCGGCACGACTGCGTGAACCTGGCATTGGAGTTGCTGCTGCGCGACTCGGGGCTGCCGGCGGACTCGGTGCTAGACGTACTGCACTCCATTGGGCCGATTCTTTCGCGGCTGCGCAAGGACCTGGTGACGGACTGCGCGTTGAAGGCACTGGGCAGCAGCGAGAGCGGCGACAACGCGGTCATGGTGCTGCTGGGGGCGGTTCTCTTTGACCCGACTCGTGAACGCGATCCGCTGATGCTGCTGCGCGCCTGGGTAGGTGTGGCGGAACACGGACGTAGTGAAGCCGCGAAGGAAGAAGTCCCCGACTTCGACGACCCAGTGCAGTTCCTGACCTCCACCATCGACCTCGCCGCAGTCGCGGCCACCGAGCCAAGCCTGGTCCGGCGCGCACGGTGGGCCGCGACCGATCTCGGCATCGCCGACCTGGTGACCTGGCCAGCAGGGTGTTGACGGCGGCAGGGTGTTGACGGCGGCAGGGCCGACCCGGAGGGGGGATGGGCCGACCCTGCCGGTCAGTTCCGGTCAGCCCAGGTCGTAGCTGCCGAGCTTCGCCGCCACCAGGAACGTGGTCAGCCGCTCTGCCGCAAAGACCAGTGTCGGACCAGAGGGGTTCTTGCTGTCACGGACGGCTGTGTGTGGGGGAAGGGTAGCCAGCTCAACACAACCGCCGGTTCCGTTTCCACCGCTGCCGCCGCTGCGACTGCTCTTACGCCAGTTGGCGCGGGAGAGATCCGGTTGCATCCCGCGCCTCCTCTCGTTCGTCACGCATACTCCGAAAGCACACTTGCAATCAGGTTGATCGACTCGCCCGGGTCGAGCGCAGCCGTGGTGAGCATCCCAAACCGCAGCGTGCACCTTCGGATCTGGTCCAGCTCTTCCAGGTAGAAACTTCCGGGTGGTCCTTCGAAGTACACGATGTCGCGAACCGGCTCCGGCAGGGTGAGCAGCGTGAACGGGCCTTCCATACCAGGGTGGAGACCCGCCTTGAACGGGAGGACCTGGAGCGTGACGTTGCGCTGCTTCTCCAACTCCAGCAGGCGTTCCAGCTGACCGCGCATCACCCGTCTGGGGCTGACCGACCGACGCAGCACGGCCTCGTCGAGGATGACGTGGTACTGCAACGCTTCCTCGCCTTCGAGAATGTGTTGCCGCACCATGCGAGCGGCGACCCGGTTCTCCAACACGTCGGGGGAGGTCGGCTCGCCCGAGCGCATCAGCGATCGCGAGTAGTCCGAGGTCTGCACGAGGCCGGGCACCAGAAGCGGCTCGAACTGGCGGATCATCAGCGCGCCCTGTTCGAGGCCGACGAGCGGCTGGGTCTCGCCGGGCAGCTGGTACTTGACCCACCAACCCTTCTGGTTGGCCTTGCGGGCCATATCCACCAACAGTTCCCGGAGTTGCCGGTCCGCACCGCAGACCTGCGCGATCAGGTCGATCTCGACCGGCTTCATGCGCTTGGCTTCGCGGGTCTCGATTCGATGCAGCTTGGACTTGGACCACGCGTGCGACTTGGGCGCCCGCTGCTTGAGCAGATCGACGGCCTGGTCGAGCGTGAAACCCGCGTCGTCGCGCAGCTGCCGCAGCATTCGGGCCAGCTGCCAGTGCTGCACCGTCGGGCTGTCCTGCCGGCTCACGGTGTACCTCCGATTGACGTGCTGCCGGCACACTACGCGATCATGTGGATACGCACAGTTAATCAAATCGGGTGAACAACGGGATTCCCGCTGTTCAAACCTGGGAATTCCACTCAGGATGACTGCTGTTCCGGCAGGCTAGCGGCATCGAGGTGGGGCATGGACGAGGGCTGGGAGCTCGACCCCGTTGACCGGCAGCTCCGACACTGGGGCGGCGTGCCGTGGTGGCTCGCGCGCCTGCCGGTGCGCTGGCACCGCTGCCACTCCAGGACCCACGACCTCCGCACCGACGCCTACTGGTGCGCGTGCGGCGCGTCCACCGACCAGAACCGTCGGTGGTGCAACAGAAACAGCCGACGCGCGGGCTTCCTGCCCGGCGTAGCTGGCCCGGCCGATCTCGGAACGCCCCCGACCTTCCGAGCCCGGTCGTCGGCGGGTGACGACACCACCAACCCCTCCCCGGTGTCGTCGCCCGCCAACCCAACAGCCCGCCTCCGCGTCCGCCCCTGATGGGCGCGGCCGCGCGAGGCCGTTCCGGCGACCCGCGCGTGCCACCCGCCCACTCCCAGAACCTGGCCCCGACGCCGCTGGCGATCCGGTCGCCGAGCGCGCGGGGACCGGGGCCACCCCGGTTCCCCGCACCAGCCCCGGTTTCCACGCCAGCCGCGACCTTCCGCACCAGCCCCGGTTCCCGCACCAGCCCCGGTTCCCGCAGCCGCACGCTTCCCGCGCCAGCCCCTTCCCGCGCGAGCCCCGGTTGCCGCAGCCGCACCAGTTCCTGCGCCAGCCCGCTTCCCGCGCCAGCCCCAGTTGCCTGCGCCCGCCCGGAGTCCCCGCGCCCACTCCGATTCCTCGTGCCCGTCCCGGCTCCTCCTCGCCCCGCGACTCCCGACCGCGCCCCGCGACTCCTGACCGCGCTCCGCGACTTCCGACCGCGCTCCGCGACTCCCGACCTTCGCTCCGGTCCCGTCAGGCGATCGAGCCGTACCGCCCCTGGAACCGCACCAGCGGGGCGGAACTCTCCGTGTGCTGCACCTCAACGGGCTCCCCGACCAGCGCGATGTGATCGCCGACCGCGATCCGCCGCGTCGTCCGGCACCGCAGCCGCAGCGGCGCGTCCAGCAGTTGCGGCACGCCGTCGACGTCCGGCTCCCAGCGCGTCGCCGGACCGAAACGATCGGACCCGGTGCGCGCGAACAGATCCGACAACGCGGTCTGGCCGGCGTGCAGCAGGTGCACGGCGAACAGCGGCGCGCTGCGCAGCACCGGCCACGCCGAGGCGTTCTCGCCGATCCACACCACGATCAGCGGCGGCGTCATGCTCGCCGAGGTGAAGGAGCTGACCGTCACCCCGACCGGACCGTTCGCGCCGGTCGCCGTCACGATCGTCACCGCCTGCGGATGATCGCGCAGCGCCGAGCGGAGCTGGGCGGACAGCTCCGCGAACGGAGCCTTCGTCTGCTCTGGCACCAGTTGTTCGGTCACTGACCGACCCCCACCTTCTCCGTAGACCCGGCATCCGAGGTCAGCGCGCTCAACGCGGCCGAGGTGCCCGCGCCGTCCAACTGCTCGACGAGCGACGCCGCGAGCGCGTCCAGGTCTCCGCCGAGCACTGATTCGTTGAGGAAGACGCCGCGGCCCGGCACGATCGCGCCGAGCTCGACCAGCAGCGGACGCAGGTGCAGTTCCACCGCGAGCGCGTGCCGGTCAGAAGCCGCCACCAGCAACGGAACCGCGACCGTGCCGGTCAACCAGCCGCCGGGCGCCTGGTCGAGCACGGCCTTGAGCAGTCCGGTGTAGGTGGCCTTGTAGGTGGGTGAGGCGACCACGAGCACGTCGGCCGTGGCGAGTTCGGCCAGCGCGGCCCGCACCCGATCGCCGCCGGGCGCGAACACCTCGGCGGCGAGTTCGGCGGCGTCCACCAGCGGGCCGTCCTCGGCCACCCGCCGACCGCGCTCGGACAGCGATTGCCGGACGGCCGCACGCAGCGCGAGCGCCGCGTTGAGGGTCCGTGATGCCGGTCGTGGGTTGCCGACGAGGACTCCCACCACCACTGGTTCTGACACTGTTCGCTCCTTGTCGCCTCAGCTGGTTTCGGAGGTGCGCCACGAAGTCGCGTTTGGTGATCGCTCGAACACAGCTGACGGCCGCGAGGCTGGAACTACTGACGCACCGATACGGGGTTCAGTGATAGTTACGACAGCGGCAGCAGCAAACCCGCGCGAAGTCGACGCAACGGCGTCGAGTCAGCAGCGCGGAGTGTGTCACGACATCGAGCATGGAAAGCCCGGACCGCCCAGTCAACACCGGTCCAAGGCATGGAACGTCGGACGTCGGGCCGTTGACTGCACTGTCGCCGACCCCGCTGTCGCCTACCCTGCAAGGAAGGCAGGTCAGGGAGGCGTCATGCTCGGTTCCGCGCAGATCGTCGCGTTCGTGCCGGCCACGGACCTGGAGCGTTCGCGGGAGTTCTACGAGAACGTGCTGGGGTTGCGGGTCACTGAGGTGACCGCGTTCGCCTGCGTGCTGACGGCGGGCGGTGTCACCGTGCGAATCACCCAGGTGGACCAACTGCGGCCGCAGCCGTTCACCGTGCTCGGGTGGGTGGTCTCCGACATCGAGGCGACCGCGGTCGAGCTGGTCGCCCGCAACGTGCGGTTCGCCCGGTACGACGGAATGTCGCAGGACGCGCACGGCGTGTGGACCACCCCAAGCGGCGATCGCGTCGCGTGGTTCACCGACCCGGACGGGAACGTCCTGTCGCTGACGCAACTGACCTGACGAGGCTCAACGCAGCCCCTTCGCCGGCCCAGCCCCATCCGGCCCAATCCCATCCGCCCGAGTCCCATCCGGCGGAGGTTCCACCCGAGGGCGCCGGGCGACGAAGTCGGCGGCTATGTCAGCGAACGTCACCCACCGCACGCCGGCATGGCCCCCGATGTACTCGATGAGCCGTTCGTGCATCAGCAGCACCTGCGGGCGTCCGGAGACATCCGGGTGGATCGTCATGGTGAATACCGCGTAGTCGGATTCGCGATACACCCAGTCAAACTGGTCCCGCCACATCTGCTCGACGTCGCGGGGATTGACGAAGCCGTGGCTGTTGGGGCTGGACTTGATGAACATCATCGGTGGCAGGTCGTCCAGGTGCCAGTTCGCTGGAATCTCCACCAGGTCGGTTTCCGCGCCGCGCACCAGAGGCCGCATCCACTCGCGGGCCGGCTTCGCGTAGTCGACCTTCGTCCAGGTGTCGCCCGTGCGCACGTAGTACGGCTCGAAGTCGCGGTGCATCAGCGAGTGGTCGTAACGGATCTGCCGCTGGAGCAACAGTTCCGCCGTGATGGCGCTGAATTCCCACCACGGCGCGACATACCCACTCGGCCGCCGCCCGGAGCGCGCGGTGATCAGCTCGACGCAGTGGTCAAGCACGTCGAGTTCCTGCTGGTGACTCATCGCCAGGGGATTCTCGTGGCTGTAGCCGTGCACGCCGATCTCGTGGCCAGCGGCGACGCACGCGTCGAACTCGGCGGGAAAGGTCTCGACCGAGTGGCCCGGCCAGAAGAACGTCTGGGTCAACCCGTTGCGGCGAAACAACTCCAGCAAACGCGGCACGCCAACCTCGCCGGCGAACATGCCCCGCGAGATGTCGTCGGGCGAGTCCTCCCCGCCGTAGGAGCCGAGCCACCCGCCGACCGCGTCGACGTCGACCCCGTAGGCGACAAAGATCTCCTTGACCACGCGCCAGAGCCTAGGAGACCGCCGCTGACGCCCGCCCGCCCTGACACCCGGGGAGCTGACCGGGCGGCGTGACACCCCGCCAACCCGATCACATCCCTTCGTGCCACTGACGGCGCCCCACTCACCTGACGCTCGCCACCCGCCACCCGCCACCCGCCACCCGCCACCCGCCACCTGCCACCCGCCACCGGTCGCCTGCCACCGGTCGCCTGCCACCGGTCGCCTGCCACCGGTCGCCGGTCGCCGGTCGCCTGACGCGGGTCGCCTGACGCGGTCGCCTGACGCCGGCCACCTGACGCCGGCCACCTGACGCCGGCCGCCTGACGCTGGTCAGCTCCGGTCCCCGGCCCGCCCAGCCTCCCACTCGGCCTGGTCGGTGAGCGTCACGCCGGCGCCGAACACGGTCCTGTCAAACGCTTCCACTGCAGTGCCGCTCGCCACCCGCCTCGGCCAGTCGGCGTGCGTGAGCGCGCCCCGCGCGAGGGCGATCAGGTCGGCGTGCCCATCCCGCAGCACCGACGCGGCCCGTTCCACGTCGTGCATGCCGCCGTTGGCGATTACCGGCAGCCCGGTGACGGTGCGGGCGAGCCGGGTGACTGTCTCTCCGCTGTCCAGGGTCGCGGTCTCCAACCAGTCCCGACCCTCACTGGCCAGATGCAGGTAGCTGGCCCCGGCGTCCGCGACCGCACGGAAGATCACCTCCGCCTCGCCGTGCCCGCCCGGCCAGCGGTAGTCCAGGTCGTTGACCTTGGTCTGGGACAGCCGGATCCCGACGGGGTAGTCGGGCCCGACCTCGGCGCGGATCGCCAGTAGAACCTGCGTGGCCAACCGCACCCGCCCGTGGACGTCGCCGCCGTAGGAATCGGTGCGCAGGTTGGTGTACGTCGTGAGGAACTGGTCGATCAGGTACCCGTTCGCGCCGTGCACCTCGACACCGTCGAACCCCGCCTCCCTCGCGAGAACCGCCGACGTCGCGAAACCGCCCACCGCCTCGTCGATGTCCCCCTGCGTCGCGGCGACCGGCACCGCGAACGGGCCGGTGCCGCCGTACGGCGCCATCTTCTCGCGGAGCGGGCGCACGGAGGACGGCCCGATCGTGCTGTCGCGGTGGTGGTTGTGCTGCGACAACGCGCCCGCGTGCATCAGCTGGAGCACGATGCGCCCGCCGGCCGCGTGCACGGCGTCGGTCACCGCGCGCCAACTGTCGACCTGCTCGGCGGTCACGATCGCCGGCTGGTTCGGGTACGCCTGGCTGAACGCGTGGTCGGTGTAGGTGCCCTCGGTGATGAGCAGGCCGAACCCGCCGGCGGCGAACCGCTCGTAGTAGGCGGACATCTCGGCCGTAGGCACGCCGTCGCCCGAGGTACTGACGCGAGACATCGGCGCGACGGCCACACGGTTCGCCAGGCTGAGCGGTCCGATGCGGACGGCGGACAGAACGGGATGAACCTGGGCCTGGACCTCGGTCTGGTGCGTGGCGGCGGTGAGTGTCATACGCCCATTCGACCCAACCACCTCCACCATTTCAATGGACGATCATCCACCATCGACGCCAAATAGTGGATGATCACCCACATGATGCTGCGGCAGCTACTTGACCGAGCCGAACTCGGGCTCCGGGTGGTGGTGTCCACGGCCGGTCTCGACCGGGAGATCCGCTGGGTGCACCCCACCGAGCTGCCCGACCCAGGACGCTACCTCGGCCAGAGCGAACTGGTCCTCACCAACGGCCTGTGGTGCACCGACCTGGCCAGCGCCGAGGTGTTCCTGGCGCGACTGGTCGACGCCGGCGCCGCAGGACTGGTCTTCGGGCTCACCGAGCAGACGCCCGCCGCGCCCGCACACCTGGTGACGGCGTGCGAGCGGCTCGGCGTGCCGCTGCTCACGCTGCCCATCGAGATCCCGTTCACCTCGGTCACCCAGGCCGTCGCCACGGCCAAGGCGGAGCTGCGCCAACGCGCCCTGCTGGACGTCGTGACCCGAGGGAACGCGCTGGCCGCCGCCGTCGCCGCCGGCGCGGGACTCGACGGCGTGCTGACGGTGCTGGCCAGGGGACGGCGCGTGCCAGTCGCGCTCGTCGACCGGCAGGGACAACGGCTCAGCGCCGTCTTCGGTGGCCTGTCCGAGTCCGATGCGCGCGCAGGCGCGGCGGTGCTCGATGAGGTGGGAACCGGCCGACCCGTGACGCTCGAATCGGGACCCGCCACGGTGTTCGCGGTGCCTGACGTCGGCCCACCCGAGTTCGCTGTCGTCTACGGCAGCGCCGAGACGGACATCGACGAGGCGGAGCGTGCCGCGATCGAGCAGACGCTGCTGTTCGTCAGCGTTGAGGTCGCCCGCCGCCGCGCGGCCCGCGCCATCGAGCTGCGGTTCGCCGGCGAGATCATCGACATGGCGCTCAGCGGCCACCGCCGCGCCGAGGAACTACGCGGACGCCTGCGCTCGTTCGGCGTCGACGCGGACGGGCCGCTCGCGGTCTTCGCGATGACCGTGCACGACGTCGAGTCGGTGGTCGACACTGCGGTGCCCACCGTCGCGACCGACTTCTTCACCCGCGAAGGCCGGCCCGCCGTGGTGCCGGCCGGCAGCAGCGACGCGATCGCGATCGTCGGACTGTCGGCCGCCAGCGACCCCGTGACCGATCCACCCGCACTCGCGCACCGGCTGGCGGAGGCGCTGGCCGGCCGGCTCGCCGGACGACGGGTCGCGGTCGGAGTCGGTCGAGTGGTCGACGGCCCCACCGCACTTCGCCGTGGTCTGCTGGAGGCGCGCGAAGCCCTCCGCACCGCAGGCATGCGGCGCGGACCAGTGGCTGTGGCGACCTTCGCCGAGGCAGGCTCCCACCGGCTTCTCCTGGCGTTGCTGGATGCCGACACCAGAAGAGACTTCGCCGACGCCGTCCTCGGCCGGGTACGGGAACACGATCGCCACCACCGCAGCGACCTGATGCGCAGCCTCGCCGCCTACCTGGACAACGGAGCAAGCTGGTCGCGCGCCGCCGCCCACCTACACGTGCACGTCAACACACTGCGCAACCGCCTGACCAAACTGGAGGAACTCGCCGGCCGCGACCTCCAGTGCAGCGGCGACCTGGTCGACCTGCACCTGGCGCTCCAGATCGAGCACGACGCCCGCTGACCCAAAGCACCAGAGCCGCTCCCGCTCCACTACTCCCGCTCGCCGCTCGCCGCTCCCACCTCACCCCGCCGTTCCCTCCTCGCTCTCTCGGCCCTCCGCCCCCGCTCCGCCCCAGGCTCCCTCCTCGCTCTCCTCGCTCTCCTCGCTCTCCTCGCTCGCCGCCTCCTCCCGTTCCGATCTCCTGCCCTGCTCCGATCTCCTGCTCCGCTCCGGTCCGCCTCACGCCGGTCTGCGCCGACCCACGCTGCTCCGGCCGCCCCGCCACCCGCCCCCGCCCGCAGTTCCGCCGCGCGGTGCCCGCGCAGCTCCGCTGCGCGGTGCCTGTCCGCGTCGCGCCGCTTCGCGTGCCGCGCCGTGGTGCCGCACGGCGCTCTGCCGTGCACCGCGCCGCACCGCCCAGCGCTGCGCCGCACCGCCAGCGCTGCACCGCACCGCACCGCTCTGCGCCGCGCCGCACGCGCCACGCCGCTCTGCGCGCTCCATGGAGTCGACTGTGGCCGGCACGCCCTTGCCGGCCCAGCGCCCAGCGTCCTGCGCCCAGTGCCTGGTGCGACGGCCTCGCAGACGGCCGAGTGATGCGCCGCCAGGCGTTTCATCCGTTATATGCGATACGGGCCTTTCTCTGATGGTTCACCCGGCGGTTGCCGGGCGTTGGTCGCATGCATGCGTGCGCATTGCCTACTTGTTCGTCCCACTCACCCGTTTTAGTACGGCAACCGCACTGTGT
>NZ_VUOB01000417.1 GCF_008386585.1 Solihabitans fulvus | reverse complement strand
ACCGGAAGCGCGCTGAGGTGCGCAAGCGCATGGAGGAGGCCTCCAAAGCCAAAAAGGCGAAGAAGGGTTTCATGACACCTGAGAGGAAGAAGAAGCTCAGGTTGCTGCTGCGTAAGAAAGCCGCCGAAGAGTTGAAGAAGGAGCAGGAACGTAAAGCTGCTGAAAGGAGGCGCATCATCGAGGAGAGGTGCGGTAAACCTAAGAACATTGACGACGCCAACGAAGCAATGCTCAAGAGAATAATACAGGAGTATTATGACCGCATGTATGTGTGTGAGGGCC
>NZ_VUOB01000416.1 GCF_008386585.1 Solihabitans fulvus | reverse complement strand
GTTTGTTTCAAGAGTACTTTCCTTCCACTAGTCTGATAATGGCGTTTACGAAGTTTCTTTTTGTGATTACATTAATTACAATCGCGAGCGCTGGCTTTGTATGGGAGGACGATGACGATTTGTTCCCGGGATTCTCAGATACGTTCAAGATGCCAGAGATACCAGAGATAAAGTCTCTTGAATTTGATGATATTAAAACTCACGTCGCGGGAGATAACGAGCAATATACCGGAGAGTCTAAGTCGAGTTACAGTTCCTCATCCACGGTCAACGGCAAGACAGTGAGCAGCGGCGGAGTTAGCGAGTTGACAAATGACGGAAAAGCCGTCGAAGAAAAGGTCATGGAATACAAAGATGGCGATTAAATAAATCCAGCGATTATTCACGAATAAAAAATTTAAGTCAAAAATATTATTTCACAAAAGGGGA
>NZ_VUOB01000415.1 GCF_008386585.1 Solihabitans fulvus | reverse complement strand
CAATTATCTGATGCGCCGGGCGCTCATCAATGCTATCCGTGTTCCTGTCTGCGCCAGGGCTGGATCCACTGGAAACACTGAACTTGCCAAGATTGGTGACCGTGAGTGGGTAGGCTATGGTTTCAACGGCCAGCCCAACTACGTAGACAGGCCTGACTTCCCCCTGCCTGCCATCCGGTTCCGTGAGGACACCCCTGACATTAAGGCTCTCCGTGAAAAAGAAAAGGGTGATTGGCGCAAATTGACCCTCGAAGAAAAGAAAACTCTGTACAGAGCTTCATTCTGTCAGACCTTCGCTGAGTTCCAGGCCCCC
>NZ_VUOB01000061.1 GCF_008386585.1 Solihabitans fulvus | reverse complement strand
CCCGGGGTAAGAACAAGGGGCGGGTGGCCCCGTCCCATCTGCCCCCCCGGCCAGACAAGATCTTCAGGACACTTCTAGGCCGCCAGAAACGGCCGCCCAGAGCCCTTAGTGTCCGTCACCGCCGTGGTTGCCGTTCCCGTCGCCGCCCTGACCGTCCCCGCCGTGCGAGCCGTTTCCGTCGGTCGGGACGGTCTTCTTGAGGTCTTTCTGCGGTTGCGCGACCGCCGTGCCGCTCGGCTGCTGCCGGACCGGCGGTTGCGTGCCCGACGCGACGGCCCCCGACGCCGGGACGGTCGTGGTGGTCACGGTGGGCAGGTCGTGCCCGACATCGGCCTGCGGCGGCACGCCGTCCCCGTCCCCGGCGCCGTTGCCGGTCGTGACACCCGTCGGGGGCGCCGCGGCCGAGCGGGCGGCCGGACCGGTCGGCGCCGGTTGGCTGCTGAGTTCGGCCCCGGACTGGCCGTGACCGGCCCCGCCGATGGAGAGCAGCAGCGCCGTGGCCGTGGCGCCCGTGAGCAGCAGCAGCCCGGCGGAGACCGCCACCACCCGGCGCGCGCCGGTCAGCGGGGCGCCCACGGCCTCGGACAGCCGCGCGGTGGCGCGGTGCGGCAGGCGGGTCCAGTCCCCCGGCGTCGCGGCGCCGTCGGCCGGCAGGTCCTCGCACACCGCAGTCAGCCGGCGCGCGCACTCGGCCGCGTCGGGGCGGTGGTCCGATTTGGTCGCTGTCATGGCGCTCAGCACGTCGCCCATGCCGCGCGGCAGCGTCCAGGGCACCCTCGGCCGCCTGCTCAGCCTCGCCATCGCGACCTCGACGCCGGTGCCCCGGTACTCGGGTCGGCCGGTCAGGCACTCCAGCAGCACCAGGCCGAGCGCGTAGACGTCGGCAGGCGGCCCCACCTCAGTGCCGCGCACCTGCTCGGGCGCCAGGTAGGCCGCGGTCCCCATGAACTGACCCGACTGGGTCAGCCTGGTGGTGTCGGCGAGCAGCGAGATGCCGAAGTCCGCCAGGTAGGGCTCCTCCTCGGGACCGAGCAGGACGTTGGACGGCTTGAGGTCGCGGTGGATGATCCGGTGCTGGTGCACGTGCGCCAGCGCGGCGGCGAGCGCCGCGCCGAGCCGCAGGGTCCGGGCCGGCCCCAGCGGGCCGTCGTCCAGCGCGGCGCGCAGCGTCGGGCCGTCGACCAGCCGCATCACCAGGTAGCCCCGGCCGTCGCTGACCCCGGCGTCGAAGACGGTGACCAGGCCGGGATGGGTCAACCCGGCCAGCACCCGCGCCTCCTGCTCGAACCGGCGGCGAGCGACCTCGTCGGCTCCCGGCGCGAACAGCTTCACGGCGACGGCCCGGCTCAACCGCAGGTCCCAGGCGCGATGCACCTCGGCCATGCCGCCGACACCGAGCACCGTGCCGAGTCGATACCGGTCGTCGACCAGCTGACCCTGGTGGCTCGCCATCGTGCCCCCCTTCGCGGCTCCGCCCAGTGGTCCTATACCCGAACCAACAATCAGGCAACCGAATGCCCAGATCCAGCAATGTCGAAACGCCCCTACGGAGTGACACACCGACTGTCACAACCTGCCAGGACCCTGCCAGCGCCCAGCCCCAGGATGGCTGACGACCGACGATTGTCCGGCATGGGAAGGCGGCCAGTGTCACCCATAGCGCAGATCGGCCTACTCGGCCCAGTCGAGGTGGGCCACGGGCAGCACCTGCTGCCGATCGGGCCGCCCATGCAGCGGGCCGTCGTGGCGCTGCTGGCCGTGGACGCCGGCCGGTGCGTGCCGGTCGACCGGCTGATCGAGGGCCTGTGGGCCGAGCGGCCGCCGGCCGGCGCGCGCGGCCTGATCCAGACCTACGTGTCCCGGCTGCGCGCGGCGCTGCGGCCCGTCGACACGACCATCCTCCGCCGCGCCGGCGGCTACCTGCTCGACCTGCCGGCAGACCTGGTCGACCTGCACGCGTTCCGGCGGTTGGTGGCCGAGGGCCGTGCGGCGGGCGACCACCGGGCGATCCGCGCCGGGCTGCGGCTCTGGCGCCACACGCCGCTCGCCGGGTTGGCGCCGACGCCGCTGGTCGAGCTGATCCGCGCGGGCCTCGCCGAGGAGCGCCTCGCGGCCACCGAGGAGGCCATCGACCTCGAACTGCGGGCCGGCCGGCACCGCGAGGTCCTCGGCGAGCTGACCGGGCTCGCGCGGGAACACCCGCTGCGCGAGCAGGTGCTCGCGCAGCTGCTGCTCGCGCTGCACCGCTGCGGACGCCAGGCCGAGGCCCTCCGGGTGTACGACGCGGCCCGCAGGCGCAGGGCCGACGAGCTGGGCCTCGACCCGACCCCACCGCTCGTCGAGCTGCACGCGCGCATCCTGCGCAACGACAGCGCCGCCGTCGACGGCCTTGGCGAGGCGACCACGGCGACCGCGACGCGCCACACGCCCCGGCAGCTGCCCTACGACCTGCCCGACTTCACCGGTCGGGTCGCGCAGCTCGCGACGCTGACGGCACTGTCGAAGGGGACCGCGCGGACGATGGTCATCGCCGTGATCAACGGCATGCCCGGCGTCGGCAAGACCGCGCTCGCCGTGCACCTCGCGCACGCGCTGACGCAGCGGTTCCCCGACGGGCAGCTGTTCGTCGACCTGCGCGGCCGGGCCAGGGACCGGCCGCCGGCCACCAGCGCGGCCGTCCTGGCCACGCTGCTGCGGTCCGTCGGCGTGCCGGCCGAGCGGATCCCGGACGACCCGGACGAGCGGTCCGCCCTGTGGCGCACCGAGTTGGCGGGCAGGCGGGCGCTGATCGTGCTGGACGACGCCGTCGACTCGGCGCAGGTCCGGCCGCTGATCCCGGGCACGCCAGGTGCCATGGTGCTGGTCACCAGCCGGGACACGCTGGTCGGGCTGGACGGCGCCGTGTCGCTGTCGCTCGGCACGCTCACCGCAGACGAGGCAAGGGCGCTGTTCGTCGGCATGGTCGGCGACCGGGCGATGGCCGAGCCCGAGGCCGTCGCCGAGGTGGTGCGGCTGTGCATTCACCTGCCGCTGGGGATCCGCTTCGCCGCGGCGCGCCTGCGCGCGCGGCCGCACGCGACGGTGGCGATGCTCGCGGACCGGTTGCGGGCCTGCGGAGTGCGCAAGGCCGCCGCCGCGCGGTGGCACCCGGAACAGGGCCTTGAGCCGCACTGGGCCCCGGCCCCGCGCGAGGCCGTCGACGACGTGGGGACGCCGGTCGAGGAGGTCTTCGCGGATCTCATCGACTTCGCCGACCTCGTCGACTGACGCCGGCGTCGGCCGGCTCTCCGCAGAGAGCCGGCCGACGCGTCAGGCGTGCCCGCCGATCGAGATCAGTTCCAGACCTTGACGTGGACGCCGGGGCCCTTGCCGACGCCGTAGTAGTTCGCGCCGTACAGGCCGCCGACGCACTTGGTCGTCCAGCCCCACCCGTTGGTGTCCACGACGCCGACCCTGGTCGCGGTGTCCAGGTCCCACAGCTCCGTGGTGCCCCAGTCCGCCAACGCCTCGTTCCAGCCACCGAAACACACCTGGTGGTTGCCGTTGGACGGAATGGTGCCGGTGACGCAGCCGTTGTACAGGCAGGTGGTGGTCGACGCGTTCGCGGCGCCGGCGCCCACGATGGAGCCAACGCCGAGAAGCGCGAACGTCGCGACGGCCGTCACGGTCCGCTTGAACGCCTTCGACTTCGTTTGCATTGCGCGCATTCCTTTCCGGAGCGGAACTTCCTTGCGTCGCAACGCTATGCGGCGGTCCCTGATATTTCCTGGACGTGTTCTGGACGACGGCGTGACGACCGACGCGGTCTGCTTCTTCCCGGTGCCGTGAGGTCCGCTGACCGTGTCCGTCGAGGACGGTCAGCGGACGGTGCGCGGGCGGTCAGCACGGCCGACCAGGGTCTGAGTCAGCCGGAAAACACCCCCGGCAGAGCAACCGATCTGTGGAGACCGCGATGAAGAACACGACGATCCTCGTTTCCGGCGCCAGCGTCGGCGGCCCAGCCCTCGCCTTCTGGTTGGACCGCCACGGGTTCGACGTCACCGTGGTCGAGCGCGCGCCCGGCCCGCGTCCCGGCGGGCAGGCCATCGACGTCCGGGGGCCCGCGCTGGAGGTCGTCGAGCGGATGGGCCTGCTCGAGCAGCTGCGCGGGCTGAGCACCGGCATGCGCGGCATGACCATGGTCGACGCCGAGGGCAACGAGCTCTACCGCAGCACCGAACACACGATCACCGGCGGCGACGTGGCCAGCCCCGACGTGGAGATCATGCGGGACGACCTGGCCCGGCTGCTCATCGAGGCTGGCGGCGACCGGACCGAGTACCTGTTCGACGACTCCATCGCGACCCTGACCCAGGACGGGGACGGCGTCGCGGTCACCTTCGAGCGCAGCGCGCCGCGCACCTTCGACCTGGTGGTCGGCGCGGACGGCCTGCACTCCACCGTGCGCTCGCTGGCGTTCGGCCCCGAGTCGGAGTTCATCCACCACCTCGGCACCTACCTGTCGGTGTTCACCGTGCCCAACTTCCTTGACCTGGACCACTGGCAGGTGTTCTGCCAGGCCGGGCCCGTCGGCGGTGGCATCATGAGCGCCCGCGACAACACCGAGGCGCGGGCCTACCTCGGCTTCGAGTCGGCCGAGCCGATCGAGTACGACCACCGCGACGTGGACGCCCAGAAGCGGCTGATGGCCGAGCGGATGGCCGACGCTGGCTGGGAGTTCCCCACCGCGCTCAAGCACATGTGGGACGCGCCGGACTTCCACTTCGACTCGATGGCGCAGATCCGCATGGACAGCTGGTCGCGCGGGCGCGTGGTGCTGCTCGGCGACGCGGGCTACTGCGGATCGCCGATGTCGGGTCAGGGCACCAGCATGGCGCTGGTCGGGGCGTATGTGCTCGCCGGCGAGCTCAAGGCGGCCGGCGGCGACCACGGTGCGGCGTTCGCGGGCTACGAGCGCGAACTGCGCGAGTACGTCACGCAGAACCAGCAGTTGGCGCTGACCAACAAGGCGCGGGTGGAGGCTCAGGCCGCGGCCGCCATGGGTGAAGGCGAGCCGACCGAGGCGCCGGAGGAGGTCGACTTCCAGGACTTCGGCGAGGTGGTGAACGCCTTGGCGCTCAAGGACTACTGAACCGGCGACCAGCGGCTGAGGACCGGCTCGGCCAGCGTCCTGACCGGCGGGGACAGCGTCTGGCCGTGCGCGGCGAACAGCGCGTCGCGCGACGGGAACCTGCCGAGGTCGGCCAGCACCGTCGCGGACAGGTCGCAGGCCGAGCAGGCGCCCGGCAGGCTGGTGACGCCGTTCCAGTCGACCGCGGTGCGGGACAGCGCGTCGAACAGGGTTTCCCCGTCGGCGTTGGTGAAGCCGCTCGCCGCGCCGTCGCCAAGCTCGGCCAGGCTGCCGAACAGCTCGGCCGCCTGGATCCAGCTGCCGCCCAACAGGAACTCGGGCCACGCGAGCAGGACCCGGTCCGGCACGAGGAACCTGAGGCGGGGAAAGCGCGGGTACCAGAAGCTGCCGTCGACCAGCAGCCCGCGCACCCTGGTCGGCACGCCCGACGCGCGGGCGACGGCCTCCAGCGCGGCGAGGCGCTGGCTGCACGAGCCCCGGCCCCGGCGCAGCGTCCGCGAGACCGGCTGCGCGTCGTCGACCGAGTAGACCGGCCGGACGGTGTCGGCGATCACGTGGTGCGCCACCCGCAGCAGCTCCGCCGCGTCGGCGGGCTCGTGGCGGCGCACCACGTCGAGCAGCGCGGCGACGCGAGGGTGCCGCCAGTTGAGGATCGCCGTGGCGGCCACCTCGCCGTCGACCTCGGTCGCGGCGGTGTCGGTGGCACGGGCGCGCCACCACGGGGTCACCAGGGCGCAGGTCATGCCGTCAGTGTGCGCGTCCGTGCCGATCACCGCACGGGTGTCGTCGGCCACTCCCGCTGCGGCGGGCGCAGCGACTCGTAGGCGCGGCCGACGCGCAGCACGCCGAGGTCGTCGAAGCGGCGGCCGACGACCTGGAGACCGATCGGCAGCCCGTCGCCGGTGTAGCCGCAGTTCAGCGACAGCGCGGGCTGCCCGGACATGTTGAACGCCACGGTGAAGCCGATGTGCTCGAACGGCCGGTCCGGGTCGTCGGTCGGCGAGGGCAGTTCGGCCGGGGGCGCCGGCATGGGCGCGACAGGCGAGAGCAGGTAGTCGTAGCAGGCCGACGCGCGGTTGGCCGCCGCGCTCATCACGTCGATCTGCGCGAACCCCCGGTACGCCTCGGTCGCGGTGATCTCGGCACCGCCCTCCGCCCAGCGGCGGATGTAGGGCAGCACCCGGTCGAGCCGGTCCGGCGGCATCGCGGCGAACTCGGACCAGAACCGCACCCGCCAGAACCGGTCGAGGCCGTCGAGCATCTCCCTGTCCAGGAACGGATCGACGGGTTCCACCACCGCGCCGGCGGCCTCGAACGCGAGCGCGGCGGCGCGCACGGCGGCCAGCACCTCCGGCTCGGGGTCGGCGCCGACCCCGGCGTCCAGGAGCAGGCCAATCCGCAGGCCCGCCAGGTCCGAGTCCAGCATCAGCCACGGAAGGTCGTTGGGCGGCAACGACATGTGGTCGCGCTGGTCGGGACCGGACAGCACTGACATCGCCAGCGCCGCGTCGGTCACGGTCCTGGTCAGCGGGCCGGCGACCCGGCCGGGATAGGGCGGAAACACCGGCACCCGCCCGAAGCTCGGCTTGAGGCCGACGATCCCGCACCACCCGGCCGGCAGCCGGATCGAGCCGCCGATGTCGGTGCCGATGTGCAGCGGGCCGTAGCCGGCCGCGGCCGCCGCCGCGGCTCCCGCACTGGAGCCGCCCGGGGTGCGGTCGACGCGCCATGGGTTGCGGGACAACGGATGGAAGCTGGACAGGCCGGAGGTCAGCATGCCGTAGTCGGGCATGGTGGTCTTGCCGAGCAGCACCGCGCCCGCCTCGCGCAGCCTGGCGGCCGGCGGCGCGTCGTGCTCCGCCGGCACGAGGTCCGTGGCCGCCGAGCCGAGCGGCACCGGGGTTCCCCTGGTGGCGATGTTCTCCTTCACCGTCACCGGAACGCCGTCCAGCTCGCCGACGGGCGCGCCGTGCAGCCACCGCTGTTCGGACACGCGCACCGCCGCCATCGCCGCGTCGGGGTCGAGCGCGTAGGTGGCCCGCAGCGTTGGCTCGGCCGCCTCGATCCTGGCCAGCACGGCGGCGACCACCTCGACCGGGGACACCGAGCGCTCCCGGTAGCCGGCGAGCAGGTCGGCGGCGGTGAGGTCGGCGAGCCCCGTCACGACACCCTCGGCGGGTCGTAGCGGCCGTCCACCGCGGTCCAGCCGCCGTCCACGTGCAGCACCGCGCCCGTCACGAAGCTCGCGGCGTCCGAGGCCAGGTACACCACGGCGCCGGCGATCTCGTCGGCCCGCGCCCACCTGCCGAGCGCGCTCTTCTCCGCGTACGCCCGGTACCAGTCTGGGTTTGCCTTGATCTGCGCGGTGAGCGGGGTTTCCACGACGCCGGGCGCGACCGCGTTCACGCGGACACCAGCCGGACCGAACTCGGCAGCGGCGGTCCGCAGCAGCTGCACCAGGCCGCCCTTGGTCGCCGCGTACACGCCCTGGCCCGGCTCGACGGTGGTCGCGCGGATCGAGGCGAACCCGATGATGCTGCCGCTCCCCCGCCGCACCATCGGCCCGCCGAACGCGCGGATCACCTCGAACGCGCCGCCCAGGTTCAGCCCGACGACCCGCTCGAACTCCTCGGTGGTGTAGTCCAGCAGCCGCTTGCGGACGTTGGTCGCCGCCGTCAGCACCAGCACGTCGACGTCGCCGGCGTCCTCGGCGGCGGCCCGCACCTGCTCGGGGTCGAGCACGTCCAGTTCGCGCGCGGCCGCGTCGGGTCCGATCAGGTCGGCGGTGTCCCGCGCCGAGGCGAGGTCGCGGTCGGCGCAGACCACGGTGGCGCCCTGCGCGGCCAGCGCCAGCGCGGACTCGCGGCCGATGCCGCTGCCGGCCCCGATCACCACGGCCCGCCTGCCGTCCAGCCGGAACAGTCTCGAGTAGTCCACCGGACCGTTGGGGGCACTGGTCATTGCTGCGGCTCCTCTCGCGAAAACCGGGTGAGCGCTGACCGGACTGTCGGCACCGCCGCGATCAGCTCGCGGGTGTAGTCGTGTCGCGGGGACCGGTAGACCCGGTCGACGGGACCGAGTTCCACGAGTTCGCCTGCGTGCAGCACCGCGACGGTGTCGCAGACGTGCCGCACCACCGACAGGTCGTGCGAGACGAACACGAGCGTCAGCGAGTAGCGCTCAACCAGGTCTGCCAGCAGGTTGAGGATCTGCGCCCGCACCGACACGTCCAGCGCGCTGACGGCCTCGTCGGCGACCAGCACCCTTGGCTCCGGCGCGAGCGCGCGGGCGATCGACACGCGCTGGCGTTGGCCGCCGGAGAGCTGGTGCGGGTAGCTGCGCGCGGTGTCCTCCGGCAGCCCCACGGCCGCCAGCAGCTCGGCGAGGCGGCCCGCCCTGTCCGGATGTCCATGCGCGACAAGGGGTTCGCAGACGATGTCGCGCACCCGCATCCTGGGGTCGAGCGATCCCGTCGGGTCCTGGAAGACGACCTGGAGGTCGCGGCGCAGGAAGCCGAGCTGTCGCTCTGGCACGCCGTGGATCTCCCGCCCGGCGAAGGTGACGGTGCCCGAGGTCGGCCGGTCCAGGGCGGCGAGCAGCCGGATCAGCGTGGACTTTCCCGAACCGGACTCGCCGACGATGCCGAACCTCTGTCCACTGTGGATGGTGAAGGAGACGTCGCGCAGCGCGGGCACGGCCCGGCCCGGCCGCAGCAGCGAGCGGCGCGGCCGCCGGTAGTGCCTGGTCAGGCCGCGCGCCTCGATGATCGGTTCAGGCTCGGACATCGGGTGCCCCCAACGGATGCCAGCAGGCCGTGCCGGCCTCGGGTGTGCCGGTCCACGGCGGGAGGTCGACGCAGTCGTCGTCCGCGCCGGCGCACCGGGTGCGGAACACGCAGCCCTCGGGGAACGCGCCGGCGGCTGGCACCGAGCCGGGAATGGTGCGCAGCCGCCCACGTTCGTCGGTGCTGTCCAGGTCGGAGGCGTCCAGCAGCCCCCGGGTGTAGGGGTGCCGTGGCCTGCGGAAGATCTCGGCCACCGGCCCGGCCTCCACCAGCCGGCCGCCGTACATCACCAGCACGCGGTCGCAGACGCTCGCCACCACCGCGAGGTCGTGCGTGATGAACAGCAGCGCGGCCGAGGCGCCCCTGATCAGGTCGAGCACCTGGGCCTGCACGCGGACGTCGAGCGCCGTGGTCGGCTCGTCGCAGATCAGCAGCTCGGGGTCGTTCGCGAGGGCGATCGCCAGCAGCACCCGCTGGCGCTGACCGCCGGAGAGCTGGTGCGGGTACGCGCGGCCGGCCTCGACCGGGTCGGGCAGCCGCACCCCGGCCAGCAGCTCGACGGCGGCGGCGCGGGCCGAGCGTCGGTCCGGTCGGGTGCGGTGCACCAGCATCACCTCGGCGACCTGGTCGACGACCCGCATCGACGGGTTGAGCGCCGTCATCGGCTCCTGGAACACCGTGGTCATCCGCCTGCCCCTGACGGCCGACAGCGCGCGCTCCGAGGCGCCGAGCAGTTCGACGCCGGTCAACCGCACCGAGCCGGTGGCGCGCAACCCGTCCGGCAGCAGGCCGAGCACGGCGGCGGCGGTGAGCGACTTGCCCGACCCGGACTCGCCGATCAGCCCGACCCGCTCACCCGGGCCGACCCGGAAGCCGATGTCGCTCACCAGGTCCAGCCCGCCGGTGGACACGGTCAGGCCGCGCACGTCGAGCACCTGCTCCGCCGTCGGGGTCATCGGCGCCGCTCCAGTCGGGGGTCGAAGCGGTCCCGCAGGCCGTCGCCGAGCAGGTTGAACCCGAGCACGGCGAGCGCGATCGCGAGGCCGGGCACCAGCGCGAGCCTCGGCGCGACGGCGAGAAGTTCCTGCGACTCCTGCAACATCCGGCCCCAGGACGGCGTCGGCGGGCGCGTGCCGAAGCCGAGGAAGGACAGCGCGGCCTCGGCCAGCACCGCGATGGCGAAGGACACCGAAGCCTGCACGATCAGCAGCCCGGCGATGTTGGGCAGCACGTGCCGCACGGCGATCGCGACCCTGCCTCGGCCGGCCGCGCGGGCGGCCAGCACGTACTCGCTGCCCAGCACCGACAGCGCGGCGCCGCGCGCGATCCGCGCGAAGGCTGGCACGGTAGCGATGCCGATCGCGATCATCGCTGTGCCGGTGCTCGAACCGAACACCGCGCCGAACATGATCGCCAGCAGCAGCGCGGGAAACGCGAGCACCAGATCGTTGGCGCGCATGACGAGTTCGCCGACCCAGCCTCGCGACATCGCCGCGAGCACGCCGAGCGGCGTGCCGAGCACGGCGGCCACCCCAACCGCGACGAAGCCGACGAACAGGGTGGTGCGGGCGCCCACCATGAGCTGGCTGGCCAGGTCGCGGCCGAACTTGTCGGTGCCGAACCAGTACTGCGCACCGGGACCGCGCAGCCGGACGGCGGCATCCACCAGCAGCGGGTCGTGCGGCGTCCAGGCAAAGGACACCAGCGCGGTCAACAGCACCGCGCCAACCAGCACGGCGCCGACCGCCAGACTCAGCCCGCGCCCGCCGCGAACCCGCGTCGCCGCGCGTCCCGTCGGGTGCGGGACCTGTGCGCCACCAAGGCTCTCAGTCATGCGCCCTGCCTCAGTCGGGGATTGAGCGCCGTGTACAGCAGGTCCACCACGAAGTTGACCAGCAGCACGGCGACCACCAGCAGCAGCACCACGGCCTGCGCGGTGAGCAGGTCCCGGTTGCCGACACTGTCCAGCAGCAGGCTGCCGAGGCCGGGCACGACGAACACGCGTTCGACCACCACCGCGCCGACCAGCAGCGTGGCCAGCTGCAAGCCGAGCACGGTGACCACCGGCACCGCCGCGTTGCGCAGGCCGTGTCGCGC
The DNA here is from genome assembly GCF_008386585.1 of Solihabitans fulvus. Classification (GTDB taxonomy): domain Bacteria; phylum Actinomycetota; class Actinomycetes; order Mycobacteriales; family Pseudonocardiaceae; genus Solihabitans; species Solihabitans fulvus. Next base: position 146,717 of record NZ_VUOB01000061.1, on the reverse strand, counting down.
CAGCGCCCGGAACGGCGTGAGCCCCTTGGCCCGCGCCGTGCGCAGGTAGTCCTCGCGCAGCACGTCGAGCACGGCCGAGCGCACGTACCTGGTCAGCACCGCGCCCTGCACCAGCCCGAGCGACAGCGCCGGCAGGATCAGCCCGCGCAGGAACTCCACCGGGTCCTGGTTCGGCGGCGTCCAGCCGCCCGAGGGCAGCAGTCGCAGCTGCACCGCGAACACCCGGACCAGCAGCACGCCGGCCAGGAACGCGGGCACCGCGACACCGAGCTGGCTCGCGCCGGAGATCAGCATGCCGCTCGGCCGGCGGTGCCGCGTCGCCGCGAACGTCCCGGCCGGCACGGCGATCAGCAGCGCCACCAGCATGCCGGCGCCCACCAGCCACAGCGTCACGCCGAGCCGGTCGAACACCTGCGGGGCGACGGCGTCGCCGGTCACATACGACCTGCCGAAGTCGCCGACGCAGACCCCGCCGATCCAGCGCAGGTAGCGCACGACGAGGGGCTGGTCCAGCCCGAACTCGTGCCTGGTGTTGGCCAGCAGCTCCGGGGTCGCGTTCACGCCGAGGGCGACCTGCGCGGGATCGCCAGGCAACACGGCGAGGAACAGGAACACCGCGACCGAGGCGACGGCGAGGCTCACCAGCAGGATCAGCAGTCGCCTGGCGAACTGGTACAGCACCTCGCACGCACCTCCCTTCCGATGGTTCCGATGGTTCCGATGCTTGCGATGGTCAGGCCCGGCCGAGCAGGGCGAGGTCGAAGGACTCGCCGACCTGGTTGTGCGGCAACCCGGTCACCCGCTTCTTGGCCGCGATCATGTTGGGGAACAGGAAGAGCCAGTCGGCGGCGGCGTCCGCGCTGATCGCGCGCGCCACCTCGCGCAGGTCGGCGACCTGCCGCTGCTCGGTGCCGCTGTCGGCCTCCGCAAGCAGCTGGCGGACCCTCGGGCTGTCGTAGCCCCAGTAGTACTTGGGATTACCGAAGGTGACGATGTCGCGGGCCTCGACGTGGTTGATGATGGACAGGTCGTAGTCGTGACCGGTGAAGACCTCCTTCAGCCACACGGCGGGGAAGTCCAGCGGCTCGATGTTCACCGTCACGCCGACCTTGCCGAGGTCCGACTTGACCACCTGGGCGGCCGAGACCGCGTAGGACAGGTTCGGGACGCGCAGCCGCAGCGTCGGATGCGGCACGCCGGCCTCGGCGAGCAGCGCCCGTGCCCGGTCGGGGTCGTAGGGGTAGTCAGCGGTCTGGTCGGTGTACCAGGGGTCGGTCGGCGGCACCATGCTGCCGATCAGCGTGCCGTGCCCGCCCCATGCCGTGTCCAGCAGCGCCCTGCGGTCGATGGCGTAGCTGATCGCGCGGCGCACCCGCACGTCGGTGAGCGGCGCCCGGGCGTTGTTGTAGGCCAGCACGACCTTGCCGGTGGTGGTGCCCTCGATCACCTGGAACCGGGTGTCGCTGGCGAACTGCGGCACCGAGTCCGGCGCGGCGATCGAGGAGATCACGTCGATGCGATTGCTCAGCAGCGCGTTGTTCAGCGCGGTCGGGTCGCGGAAGTACCGCAGGTACACCGTCGGATAGGCCGGTTTCGCGCCCCAGTAGGAGGTTCTGGCGCGCAGCACGATCGAGTCGCCCCGGTTGCGCGCGGCCACCGTGTAGGGCCCGGTGCCGACGGGCGTGGTGGCGAGGTCGGCGACGCCGGTCGGGGTGAACATCGCGCCGACCCGGCTGGTCAGGTCGAACAGCCAGTTGTTGCTCGGCCTGGCGAGCACCACCCTGGCGTGCGTCGGGGACACCGCCTCGACGTGGTCGACCACGTCCATCTTCGACTTCAGCGAGATCGTCCACGCGGTCCTGACGCGCTCGAGGCTGAACTTGACGTCCTGCGCGGTGAACGGCGCGCCGTTGCCGAAGGTGACGCCGGACCGCAGCTGGAAGTCGTAGATGGTGCGGTCCTCGCTGACCGTCCAGGACTCGGCGAGCAGCGGCACGATCGCGCCGCGCTCGTCCAGCTTCACCAGGCCCTCGTAGACGTTGTACAGCAGCGCCTGCGGGATGGCCGCGCCGTCGGTGTGGGTGAAGTCGAAGTTCGCCGGCTCGGCGACGAAGCCGATCGAGACGGCGGACGGGTCCGGCGGGGCGGACGCGGTGGACCCGGCGGCGCACGCCGTCGCGAGCACGGCGACCAGCGCCACCAGCACGCCGCCCCGGACTCTGCGCACAGTGGTCACCTCCTCGGGTCACCTCCTCAAGGGCTCGATCATGGCCGCTGACACCGTCGAAGGGGAAGCATCCGGCAGCGCAGTGTGATCATCCTGCCTTGCCGTCGTACCCGGCGCGCGCCACGGCGTCGACGCCCATCTCCCGTATCAACACCCAAAGTGTTGCTTCTTGTTCATTTAGTGCTCAATTGGAGGCTTCTTCGCGCGTTTGGGCTCATCTACAGTCGGTCCCGCTCACTGGGGACCCTGCCCACCGACCGAGAGGGCCGCCATATGGCCGAGTCGAGTTCGTCCATCAACCGTCGTCGTTTCCTCGGCGGCGTCGCCGGTGGCGTCGCCGCAGCCGGGGCGCTCAACGTCCTGCCCCCTGGCATGGCGGAGGCGCTGGCCGAGCCGAGGAGGTCCGGCAAGCTGGACGACGTCCAGCACGTCGTGATCCTCATGCAGGAGAACCGGTCGTTCGACCACTACTACGGCACCATGCGGGGCGTGCGCGGGTTCGGCGACCGCGCCGCAGCGCAGCTGTCCACCGGCAACGACGTGTTCCACCAGCCCGACGGCGGCCGCTCCGACGGCAAGTTCCTGCTGCCCTTCCACGTGGACACCAGCAAGGTCGACGGCCAGGACATGGGCGACCTCGGGCACGGCTGGAACGACCAGCACCAGGCCATCGCCGGCGGCGCCAACAACGCCTGGATCCCGGCCAAGGGCGAGATGACGATGGGGTACTTCACCCAGGCCGACATCCCGTTCCACCGCGCGCTCGCCGACGCGTTCACCGTGTGCGACAACTACTTCTGCTCGGTGCAGGGTCCCACCACGCCCAACCGGCTGTACCTGTTCACCGGCACCATCGATGCCGAGGGCAAGCACGGCGGCCCCGCCTACTACAACCCGGCGGACTACAACCCGGTCTACACCTGGAAGACCTACCCTGAGCGGCTCCAGGACGCCAAGGTCTCCTGGAAGGTCTACGCGAACAACGAGGTCGGCGACGACGGCGCGCACCCGTTCGTCGGCGACTACGGCGACAACCCGCTGTGGCTGTTCCAGGCCTACCACGACGCGCTGAAGGACCCGGCCAAGAAGGACCTGGCCGACCGCGCTGGCGTGTTCGACACCTGGCAGCCCGACTCCGGCAAGGGCAAGGACGTCAACCACGTGCTTGCCGACTTCATCGCCGACTGCAAGAAGGGCACGCTGCCCCGGGTGTCGTGGGTCGTCTCGCCGTACGGCTACAGCGAGCACCCTGAGGCGCGCCCGGTCGACGGGGCCGCCTACACGCAGGGCGTGCTGAAGGCGTTGTGGGACAACCCGAAGCTGTGGGAGTCGACGGTCGTGCTGATCGACTACGACGAGAACGACGGCTTCTTCGACCACGTGCCGCCGCCGGTCGCGCCGGGCGGCACGCCGGGCGAGTACGTCAACGGCCGGTCGATCGGGCTCGGCGCGCGGGTGCCGATGACGGTGATCTCCCCGTGGAGCCGGGGCGGCTGGGTCAACTCGCAGGTGTTCGACCACACCTCGGTGCTGCGGTTCCTCGAGGCGTGGACCGGCGTACGGGAGACCAACATCTCCGCGTGGCGGCGTGCCATCTGCGGCGACCTGACCAGCTGCTTTGACTTCGGCGTCAAGAACACCACGATCCCGTTGCTGCCCGACACCGCGAAGCTGCGGGCCGAGGCCGACGCGACCGAGTCGAAGCTGCCCAAGCCGAGCGTGCCGGCCGTCGGCGCACAGCAGCCGCCGAAGCAGGAGCCGGGCACCCGCCGGGCGCGGCCGCTGCCCTACCAGCCGGGGGCGAGCACCAAGCTGGACGTCGCGGCCGGCAAGCTCGGCGTGACGCTGACCAACCAGGGCGCGACGGCGTTGCAGGTCAGCATCCGGCGCACCGACGGGCAGACCGACGGCCCGTGGCCCTACGACGTCGCGCCGGGCGCGACCGTCAGCGACACGTTCAACATCAAGCAGTGGGGCGGCGGGAAGTACGACCTGACCATGCACGGCCCCAACGGTTTCGTGCGCAGGGTGGCCGGCGACATGGCCAAGCCCGGTGCGGCGGTGGAGATCGTCGCGTCGCTGGTCGGCGGGACCAAGCCGCAGTTGCAGCTCGCGATGAGCAACACCGGCACGAGCGAGGTCACCGTCACGGTGAAGGCCAACCACTACCGCGCCGACGGGCCGTGGACCTACCGGGTTCCCGCCGGCAAGACCGTCAACCACACGTGGGACGCGGTGTGCCACGGCGACGGCTGGTACGACCTGACCGCGACGATCAACACGGACGCGAGTTTCGCGCGCCGCTTCGCCGGCCACATCGAGACCGGTAAGCCGAGCGTCACCGGCTGATTCGCGCGTTGGCCTCCGGTGCGCAACCAGCGCCGGAGGCCAACGACGGTCGGACCAGGCCGTGCCACAGTTCCGACGCCTCGACCGGCACGACCGGCACGGCGCACGGCTCGGACGTCCGGTCGACGGGGTCCGGCGGCTGCGTGGCGCGCGGGACTCAGCCGGACGACGGCGGCGCGGTGGTGCCGCGCACGATCAGCTGGGTGTCCAGCGTGACATGCGGGGCCTCGCCGCCGTCGGCGGCGAGCCAGTCCAACAGCAGGTCGACCGCGACCCGGCCGGCCGGGGCCACCGGCATGGCCACCGTGGTCAGCGCCGGCGAGCACAGGGCGGCGAAGGTCAGGTCGTCGAAGCCGGTGACGCTGACGTCCTCGGGCACCCGCACGCCCCGGTCCCGCAGCCTCGCCAACACGCCGAGCGCCATGATGTCGTTGTAGGCGATGATCGCGGTCACGTCCTCGGCCAATGCCAGGTCCGCCGCCTGGAGGCCGCCTTCGTACCTCGGCGCGAACGGACCCAGCTCTACCAGGTCCAGGCCGCGCCGCCGGGCCGCCGGGCGCAGTCCGCGCAGGCGTTCCTGGTTGGACCACGAGGTGTGCGGGCCGTTGAGGTAGGCGCAGCGGCGGTGGCCGAGCGCGACCAGATGGTCCACGATCTGCCGCATGCCATCCGCGCTGTTCATCAGCGCGGCGGGGATGCCGGGCAGGCTGCGGTTGAGCAGCACCAGCGGGGTGCCCTCGGCGGCCTCGTGCACCTGCTGGTCGGTCAGCCCCGGCGCGCACAGCACGACGCCGTCGACCTGCTTGGCCATCGTCTGGAGCAGCTTCACCTCGGCGACCGGGTCCTCGTCGCTGTCGGCGACGAACACGGCGTAGTCGGCGTGCCTCGCCTGCGCCTGCACGGCCTTGAGCACGCCGGTGAAGAACGGGTTCTCCAGGTCGGGCACGACGATGCCGAGGTTGCCGGTGCGTCCGGTGATCAGCCCCCTTGCCGCCCGGTTGGGCTGGTAGCCGAGTTCGGCCGCGGCGGCCAGCACGCGCTCCCTGGTCTCCTGGCGCACCAGGCCCGGCGAGCTGAGCGAGCGCGACACGGTGGCGACCGACACCTGCGCGCGTCGCGCCACCTCGCGAATGGTCACCGCCACGCGCCCCCACCTTCCTGACCGAACCCACCCTGCCGCCATCATGGCGCACCGCGCCAGGGGCCCGCCGAGAGATCCGATCTCTCCTCGAATTAGGTCTAGACCTCAGCCCCGAAAACGTTTACGGTTTTTCTGTAACGCCGAATGAGTAACACCCGAGAGCACCACCGGTCAACAACTACCGATCAACGTCCGGCCGGCGGGAGACGGGCGAGGCCGGACCCTCGGGTCGGCGAGACATCCGATGACCCCGGTATGGGCTGACATGCGGCGGCTCTGTCAGCCCATACCGGTTCCATCGCAACGGCAGCAGTGCCGCGATGGAACGGGGGCGGACCGGTACGACTGGGCCGGTCCGCCCCCTCCGCGCCCCCTCTTCCGCGCCGGCTCCTCTGGCTCCGCCAGTTCGGCGGGCTCCCCCAGTTCGGCGAGCGCGGTCGACCCCGGCATCAACCGATCGGTTGATCCACCCCTCAGCCACACCGGCCGCCCATGGTGGCCGACCGGGCGATCCGGATCAGGGGTCCCGACAGCGACGCTTGTCTCGTGCCACAGGGGCACCGAGACGAGAGGGCCGGGGGCCGATGTCGATCATCGAAGTCAGGAACCTGCACAAGGTGTACCGCGACCACGTCGCCGTGCAGGACGTGTCGTTCACCGTGGAGCGCGGCGAGATCTTCGGGATCCTCGGCCCCAACGGCGCCGGCAAGACCACCACCGTGGAGTGCGTCGGTGGACTCCGCCATGCCGACGGCGGCACCATCTCGGTGCTCGGCCTCGACCCGGTCACCGACCGCGACGAGCTGCGGCAGCGCGTCGGCATGCAGCTCCAGGAGAGCGAGCTGCCCGAGCGGATCAAGGTCTGGGAGGCGCTCGACCTGTACAGCTCCTTCTACCGCGAGCCCGCCGACTGGGAGCAGCTGCTGAACCTGCTCGGGCTCGCCGACAAGCGCAACACCGCGTTCAAGAAGCTCTCCGGCGGCCAGAAGCAGCGGCTGTCCATCGCGCTGGCGCTGGTCGGCAAGCCGGAGATCGCGATCCTGGACGAGCTCACCACCGGCCTCGACCCGCAGGCGCGGCGCGACACCTGGCAGCTCATCGAGAACGTCCGCGACCAGGGCGTCACCATCCTGCTGGTCACCCACTTCATGGAGGAGGCCGAACGCCTCTGCGACCGGATCGCGGTGATCGACACCGGTCGCGTCGTCGCCCTCGACACCCCGGCCGGCCTGGTGTCCACGGTGGACGTCGAGCAGCGCATCCGGTTCCGCCCATCGGTTCCGCTGGACGACCGGCTGCTGGCCGACCTGCCCGAGGTGACCAGCGTGCACCGCACCGGCACCCAGATCGTGGTGACCGGCACCGGAAACGTGCTGCACGCGGTGACGTCGGTGTTGGCCCGCAACCAGATCGTGGCCGCCGACCTGCGCGTCGAACAGGCCAGCCTCGACGACGCGTTCGTCGAGCTCACCGGCCGCAAGAACAACAACTGACCTCAGGGGATTGCAATGCGTACCTTCGGCAAGATCGCCGTCATCGAGTTCAAACTGGCCCTGCGCGAGATCGGCACGAGTTTCGTCGCGGTGCTGTTCCCGACCGTCCTGCTGTTGGCGCTCGGCGCCGTGCCCGCGCTGCGGCACCACGACGCGGTCTTCGGCGGGCAACGGTTCATCGACGTGTTCTGCCCGTCGCTGGTGGTGATCACGCTCTCGTTCCTCGGCCTGAACACCCTGCCGCAGCGCCTCGGCGGCTACCGCGAGAAGGGCGTGCTGCGCAGGCTGTCCACGACGCCGGTCCACCCCGCCGCGCTGCTCGGCGCGCAACTGCTGATCAACGTCGTCCTCGCCAGCGCGGCCGTGGTGCTGCTGATGGTCACCGGGCGCATCGTGTTCGACGTCAGGCTGCCCGACAACCTGTTCGCCTTCGGGGCGGCGTTCCTGCTCGGCATGGCCGCCCTGTTCAGCCTCGGCCTGATCGGGGTCGCGATCGCGCCGACCGCCAAGGCCGCCACCGGGATTCTGATGCCGGTGTTCCTGCTGACCATGTTCTTCGGCGGGGTCTACCTGCCCAGGTACATGCTGCCGAACTTCCTCGCCCGCATCGGCGACTTCATGCCGCCCGGCGTGCAGGCCCTCCAGGACGCGTGGACGGGCGGCTCGCCGCAGCCGCTGCACCTGCTCGTCATGGCGGCAATCGCGCTGGTCACAGGTCTGGGTGCGGCTAAGCTCTTCCGCTGGGAATAGTCGGGGAACGGGGTAGGGGTCGATGGTTGAGCCGGTTTCAATGCGCACGTTGGCGAACTGGGAACGGCGGATCGACTCGGTCCTCGGCTACATCCCCTACGGCTCGCTCGCGTTCGCGACGGTGCTCGGGCTGGGCTCCGCCACCCAGCCGCTGGGGTACTGGATCGGCACGCTCGCCGTCGTCGCGGTCACCGCGGGGTGGATGCTGTGGATGTACACCCTGCACCCCGGCTGGATGAAGCGCGGCGGCATCCTGGCCGTCTACTACGTCGGCCTGCTCGTGTGCATCGCCGTGCTGGTCCTGCGCAATCCCGTCTACGGCTTCTTCGCCTTCACCGGCTACCTGCACGCGATCCAGCTGCCGGTGCGGTGGCGGGTGCTCGGCGTGGCCGCCACCGCGCTCCTCACCGGGACCTCGCAGGCCGGCGGCCTGCCGCGCGAGTTCACCGTGTCCGCCGTGCTGGGCTACCTGATGATCATCGCGTTCAACATGGCCCTGGCCAGCACGATGATGCTGCTGGCCTGGATCGTCAGCCAGCAGTCCGACAAGCGCAGGGAAATGGTCGACGCGCTGGCTGAGAAGAACGAGCAGCTGGCGACCACGCTCGCCGAGAACGCCGGCCTGCACGCCCAGCTGCTCACCCAGGCGCGGGAGGCCGGCGTGCTGGACGAGCGGCAGCGGATGGCCAGGGAGATCCACGACACCATCGCGCAGGGCCTCGCCGGGATCGTCACCCAGCTCCAGGCCGCCGAGCAGGCCGAGGACGCGCCTGCGGAGTGGCGCCGGCACCTCGGCAATGCGGCCGAGCTGGCCAGGGACAGCCTCTCGGAGGCGCGGCGGTCGGTGCGCGCGATCCAGCCGGAGTCGCTGGAGAACGCCCGGCTCCCCGACGCGCTCGCCGAGGTCGCGAGCCGGTGGTCGGCGGTGCACGAGATCGCCGCCGAGTTCACCACCACCGGCAACGCCCGGCCGATGCATCCCGAGGTCGAGGTGACGCTGCTGCGGACCGCGCAGGAGGCGCTGGCGAACGTGGCCAAGCACGCGTACGCCTCCCGCGTCGGGCTGACGCTGTCCTACATGGAGGATGTGGTGTCGCTGGACGTCCGCGACGACGGGGTCGGCTTCGATCCGGAGCGGCCTCGCGACATGGACCGGCAGGACGGGGGATTCGGGCTGATGGCCATGCGGCAACGGGTGCGGAGGCTGGCCGGCAGGCTCGACATCGAGTCCGAGCCGGGAGCCGGCACCGCCATCTCCGCCAGTGTCCCCGCCATCGCGTCGGCGGCCTCCGGTGAGTGACGCGACGCCGATCCGGCTGCTGATCGTCGACGACCATCCGGTGGTGCGCGACGGGCTGCGCGGCATGTTCAGCCGCGCCGAGGGTTTCGAGGTCGTCGGCGAGGCCGCCAACGGCGCGGAGGCGGTGACGTTCGCGGAGTCGCTCGGCCCCGACGTCGTGCTGATGGACCTGCGGATGCCCGAGGTGGACGGCGTCACCGCCATCCGCAGGCTCGCCGAGCGCCGGGTCGCGGCGCGCGTGCTGGTGCTCACCACCTACGACACCGACAGCGACGTGCTGCCCGCCATCGAGGCCGGCGCCACCGGCTATCTGCTCAAGGACTCCCCCAAGGACGAGCTGTTCCGCGCGGTGCGGGCGGCGGCGCGAGGCGAGGCGGTGCTGTCGCCGTCGGTGGCGACCCGGCTGCTCAGCCAGGTGCGCACGCCGGCCAGGGAGCCGTTGAGCCAGCGCGAGCTTGAGGTGCTCGGGCTGATCGCGCGCGGGGCGACCAACCGCGAGGCCGCCGGCAAGCTGTTCATCAGCGAGGCGACGGTCAAGACACACCTGCTGCACGTCTACGCGAAGCTCGGCGTGAAGGACAGGGCGGCTGCGGTGGCCGCCGCGTTCGACCGCGGCCTGCTCACCCCGGGCGGTCGCTGAGCCCGGCCTTCCGCTCGTCGGATCCGCACCTTCGGCCGCCCGACCGGACCTGCCGGCCGCCGCGCCTGCTTCCTACGGTCGACCTGACGCGGAGGTGGGTCAATGGACGGCGAGCAGGAGCCCGAGTACGTCGACGAGCCGCATTTCCAGCTGGACAGCCTCGAGGTGCCGGCACCGGACGGCGCCGACTTCACCGACGAGCACGTGCAGTGGGCGCTGGCGGCCCAGTTCCCCGACCACATCACGGGCATCGACTACAGCCAGGCCGAGCAGCAGCAGGCGCAGTACGGAGGCGAGTCCATTGCCTGATCCCGATGGCCCACACTCGCAGTTCAACGTCAATCTCGGGCTGGACGCGCTGAGCGGTCAGTTCAACTTCCAGTTCCAGTACACGCTCGCGGACCTGCGGCTGGAACACCTGGAGGGCACGCTCGGCGAGCTGGACATCCTCAGCGACCCCGCGTTCCAGTTGCAGTTCCCGACCTCGCCCGGCCCGGTCCAGGCCGGCCTCATGGTCAACTTCCTGCACTGGAAGCTGCCGCAGCTCGGGCCGGTCATCGCGAGCGTGGCCGTCCAGGGCGCGACGAACTACCTCGACACGCAGGGCTGGCAGCTCGCCCCGAGCCTGAACGGCGACATCCGGCTGGCGCAGGCGAAGTGGCTGGTGCTCAGCGGCAGCGGCGGCTGCAACGTGAACTTCTTCGGCGGCGGCGCGCGCGTCGAGCCGTCCGCGCAGGTCACCATCGGCGTCGAGTTCGTGCTGGACCCGCAGCACATCCTGCGGTTGCAGAACCACTAGCGCGGCTATCGTGGGGGCATGGGACTGTTGGGTGAGCTGTTTCCCGGGCGCAAGCTGAAAAGCGAGAGCGACGGCGAGAACGGCTCCGGCCAGGGCGCCGACCTCGGGCCGCTCGACCTGGACGCCGGCGTCGTGTACCTCCGCCGCCGCGCGCCCCTACCGACCGAGACGGACACCGACGCCGACGCCGACGAGGGTTCCCCGGCCGATCAGGACTGATCAGGACTGATCAGGCCGGCGAGGACCGGCCGGGTCAGATCGGGGCAGGCCAGGGAACGATCACCTACGATCGGCGGCATGGCGACTCTGGCCGCGTTCCTGCGCGGCATCAACGTCAGCGGCCGCAACAAGATCCCGATGCCGCGGCTGCGGGAACTGGTGACGGGCCTTGGCTACGGCTCGGTCCGCACGCACCTCCAGACCGGCAACGTGGTGTTCGACGCGGGCCGCACCTCGCCAGCGGACGCGGAACGGGCGATCGAGGAGTGCCTGCTCAAGGAGCTGGACCTCGACGTGCCGGTGTTGGCACGGACGCCCGAGGAGCTGGCCGCGATCGCCGCCGCCGACCCGTTCGGCGAGCGCGCGAACGACCCGGCCAGGTACGTGGTCAACTTCCTGTCCGCAGCACCGGATCTCGAGCTGCTCGGCCAGCTCGACCCCGCCAGGTTCGCGCCGGACGAGTTCGCGCCCGGTGTCCGGGAGATCTATGTCTGGTGCCCCAACGGGATCGGCAGGACCAAGCTGCTGCACTCGCTGTGGGAGAAGCGCCTCGGCGTCACCGCGACGGCACGGAACTGGAACACGCTCACCGCGATGCTGGACCTGACGGCCGAGTAGCGACTTTCGGACGGCGCTGCCAGGGGCGCAGGGTCGTGTCGGATTTCCGCCAGCCGAGGCGTTGCCGGCGGACGAGACTTGTGGCATGCACGCAACGAGAGACCGCGAGACCGCGACCGGACACCGCTCGCACACCGTCCTGGACAGCCCGGTCGGCCCGCTCACGGCGGTCGCCGTCGACGGCGTCCTCGCCGGCCTGTACATGCACGAGCAGCGGCACCGGCCGCCCGCCGAGACGTTCGGCGTGCCGGACGACGAGCCGTTCGGCGCGGTCGCCGACCAGCTCGCGGACTACTTCGCCGGTCGCCGCACGGAGTTCGACCTGCCGATGACGTTCCTCGGCACGCCGTTCCAGCGGCGGGTCTGGACCGCGCTCCTGGACATCCCCTACGGCGAGACCGTGTCCTACGGCGAGCTGGCCGAGCGGATCGGCAGCCCGACCGCGGCGCGGGCGGTCGGCCTGGCCAACGGGAAGAACCCGATCAGCCTGATCGTGCCGTGCCACCGCGTGGTCGGCGCCAACGGCGACCTCACCGGCTACGGCGGCGGCATCGACCGCAAGCGGCAGCTGCTCGCCTTCGAACGCGGCGCCGAGGACGCCCCGACCGGACTGACGCTCTGGTGACCTCGGTCCCAGCAAAGGCGGAGGGCGCCCCGGCGGCGTAGCCGGGACGCCCTCCGCGTCGGTCGGTCGGCTGAACTCCTAGCCGACAATCCTGTGCTGCGACCAGAACGAGGTGAGGTCGGTCGAGGTGCGGGCCTGCGCCGCCGCCTTGAACTCGGCGGTGGTCGAGACGCCGTACCAGTGCGACTGCGCGTAGTCCTTGAGGAACTGCGCCATCACCGAGGAGCCGAGCACACCGGCCAGGTCGTGCAGGGCGCACTTCCCGTAGCCGTAGACCACTGTGGAGTACCGGTCGGAGTGCTGGTCCCAGTACGCCATCGAGTTGGTGATCCGCTCGTCCGCGCCGGCCCACGACACGTTGTTCCAGCAGCCGACGCCGTTGTCACCGAAGTAGACGTCCGTCGCGTAGTCGGCGAAGGACTCGTCCAGCCACGGGCCGTTGTACTGGTCGTCGCCCACGATCCCGTACCACCACTGGTGGGCCAGTTCGTGCACCAGGGCCGTGTTGCTGATCGTCTCGAGGATGAAGCCGGGGTACTCCATCCCACCGAACCAGAAGTTGTTGTCCAGCACCACGTCTACTTCGCCGTACGGGTAGGCGCCGTACTTCGCGGAGTGCGAGTCCATCGCCTGCGCCGCGGTGTTCAGCATGCTGGTGGCGCTGCTGGAACTCACGCCGCTGACGGCGTAGGTGTTCACCCTGACGCCGGTGGACGAGGTCGTGCTCTGCTTCGCGAACGGCCCGGCGCCCCAGGCGAAGTCACGCACCTTGGCCGCCGTGGCCGTGGTGACCGTGCGACCGGACGTGCCTGGCTGGTCGGTGCTCGTGCCGGTGGCCGGCACCAACACCGAGGTGGGGTGGTCGAGCACGACGTTGAAGTCGCTGGCCAACGTGTAGAACGACTCGCCGTTGTTGGTGTAGGGATCCAGGTGCCAGCCGCTGCCGTCCTTGAGCGCCAGCACCGGCAGCGCGTTGCCGATGAAGCTGTACGCGCCGTCCCGGCCGAACCGGTCGGAGTTGGCCGGCACGTCGATCACCAGGTTGAACCCGATGGTGGCCTGCTGCCCCTGGTTCAGCGGCGTCGGCAGCGTCACCTTCAGCGCGGTGCAGTTGACCTCGAGGCTGCCGGCGGTCCCACCGGTCACGTTGCTGACCGTGATCGGGGTGGTCGGGCAGCTGCCGTGGTAGTTGTCCCACAGCCGCAGGTACGCCTCGGCCAGCGGGGTGGCCGAGGCGTTGGCGAAGGTCACGTTCTCGGTACCGGACCAGTGCGCGCCGGTCGAGTCGCTGGTCAGGTTGACCGCATAGCTTGCCTGGTAAGGAGTTCTGGTGGTGTCGGTGCCGCCGGGCGGGTTGACCGTCCAGGTGAACGACGCCGAGCCCGACTTCCCCGAGGTGTTCGTCGCCGTGACGGTGACGGAGTAGGTGCCCGCGGTGGTCGGGGTTCCGGTGATCAGCCCGGAGTTCGCCGCGACGGACAGCCCGGTCGGCAGGCCGGTCGCCCCGTAGGTCAGCGTCGAGCCGCCAGGGTCGGTCGCGGAGATCTGGAGGCTGGCGGCCTTGCCGACGGTTCCGGTCTGGTTGCCGGGCGAGGTGACCGTCGGGCCGGACGGCGTGCCACCGGTGCCGGTCAGCGACACGTCGTCGATGGCGAAGCTGGTCGCCAGCGAGGAGTCCTCGACGCCGTTGAAGGTCAGCGTGACGGTCTTGCCCGCCTGGCCCGACACGTCGAAGGTCTTCTGCGTGTAGCCGTTGCCGGCGTCCTTGTTGGAGTAGGTGGCCAGCGTGGTGCCGCCGAGCGAGACGGTCAGCACGTCGTAGGCGGTGTTCGGGTCCGTTTCCTTGGTGTCGATGTGCAGCCAGTACGACAGGCTCGCCTGCGTGCAGTCGGCCGGGATGGCGAGCTGCTGGGTGAGGGTGTCGGTGTGCGTCGAGCCGTAGCCGTCCAGCCAGGCCAGGTGGCTGCCGCCGTGCGCGGCCTCGCCCTGGGTGTTGTCCACGACGATCGTGTCGTTCTGGGCCCAGGGCGTCAGGCCGCTCTCGAAGCCGCCGTTGCCGACGACCTCGCCGGCGCAGGCGGCCGGCGCGTGCGCCGGTGTCGCCGGCTGGGTGGCGGCCTCGCCGATGAACCCGGGTTGTGCGGTGGTGATGCCGATGACCAGCGCGAGGCTGGCCAGACCGGCAAGGGTCGTTCGCCGTTGCATCAGTCCGTCCTTTCCGGAGGACCACGACACCGCCTCGTCGCGGGCGCGCGGGATCGTCCGCGCGTCTCGGCCGGAGGCGGTGACAGGGGCAGGGAATGCAGAGCGAAAGCAGAGAAGCAGAACGCAGGGACTAGCCGACCGTCGGACGGCCGACTCGATGATAGGAGACGAACTGCCGTCAACAAACGAGCCGATGGGCTGTTTTTATGACTATTCCTCGATAATGATTATCGCCCCGGAAAGCGCATTCGGCCGCGTCGCGGGTCCGTGCCGCGCGCCCTTTCGGCGCGGCACGGACCCGCGAGGTCGGTCGCTCAGCCGACCGCCCGCGCCGCCGCGCGGCCGGCGACCCGGCCGGAGAACAGGCAGCCGCCGAGGAAGGTGCCCTCCAGCGCGCGGTATCCGTGCACGCCGCCGCCGCCGAATCCGGCGGCCTCGCCGGCCGCGTAGACGCCGGGCAGCGGCTCGCCGGAGTCGGTGAGCACCCGGCCGGACAGGTCGGTTTCCAGACCCCCCAACGTCTTCCTGGTCAGGATGGACAGCCGCACCGCGACCAGCGGCCCGGCGGCCGGGTCGAGCAGCCGGTGCGGCTTGGTCGCGCGCATCAGCCGGTCGGTGACGAACCGGCGGGCCGCGACCGTCGCGGCGATCTGCGCGTCGTTGCCCAGCCCGGAGTCCGCCTGCCGGTCGCGGGCCAGCACCAGTTGCTCCAGCGCGGCCGGGTCGATCAGCGGCTCGCCGACCAGCTCGTTCATCTTCGCGGCCAGCTCGGGTATGGTCCGGCCGAAGACGAAGTCCTCGCACTTCCTGGCGAACTCCTCGACGGGCCCGACCGCGCCGGGCAGCGCGCGCTTGACCACCAGGCGGGCGTCGCGGCCGGTCAGGTCGGGGTTCTGCTCCGAACCGGACAGGCCGAACTCCTTACCGAGGATCCGCTGGTTCAGCAGGAACCACGAGTGCTCGTGCCCGCCCCTGACGATGTGCTCCACGGTGCCAAGCGCATCGAAGCCAGGGAACAGCGGGGTGGGCAGCCGCTGGCCGGTCGCGTCCAGCCACAGCGGCGATGGGCCGGACAGGATGCGGATGCCGTGCCGGCTCCAGATCGGCGAGTGGTTGCGGATCCCCTCGGGGTAGTGCCACATGCGGTCGGCGTTGACGATCCGGCCGCCCGAGGAGTTGACCACCTCCAGCATGCGCCCGTCCACGTGGTCGGGGACGCCGGAGAGCAGGTGCTGCGGCAGCCTGCCGGCGCGCGCAGGCCAGTTCCTGCGCACCAGCTCGTGGTTGCCGCCGATGCCACCGGAGGTCACGACCACCGCCTGGGCGCCGAACTCGAACTGCCCGGCGACCGCGCGGGAGCTGGGCGCCCCGCGCTCGACGTTGCTGGCCTCCAGCACCTCGCCCTCGATGCCGGTGACGACCCCAGCCTCGGTGCGCAGACCCGTGACCCGGTGCCGGAACCGCAGCGTGACCAGCCCTCGGGCCCGTGCCGCGAGGACCCGGCGCACGAACGGCTCGACGATGCCGGGGCCGGTGCCCCAGGTGATGTGGAAGCGCGGCACCGAGTTGCCGTGCCCGCCTGCCAGGTAGCCGCCGCGCTCGGCCCACTGCACGAACGGGAACCAGCGCACTCCCATGTCGTGCAGCCAGGCGCGCTTCTCCCCCGACGCGAAGTCGACGTAGGCCTGCGCCCACTGCCGCGGCCAGCGGTCCTCGTCGTCGCGGTCGAACGCCGCCGAGCCGAGCCAGTCCTGGAGGGCCAGCTCGGTCGAGTCGTGCACGCCGAGCCTGCGCTGTTCGGGGGAGTTCACCAGGAACAGGCCGCCGAAGGACCAGAACGCCTGGCCGCCGAGGGACTGTTCGGGTTCCTGGTCGACCAGGATCACGCGTCGGCCGGCGTCCGCCAGCTCAGCCGTGGCGACCAGACCAGCGAGGCCCGCGCCAACGACGATCACATCCGCATCGTCTGCCATCACGGCAGGATATGACCACGGCCCCGCGCGCCGGGCGAACCCGTCGTCAAAGTCGCGCAGAATCACCTTGAGCCACGGCCCCGCGTGCCGACAGGCGAACCACCCTGGTCTCCGCCAGACTCCCGTCATGGACCTTCGGCTGGAGCTGGTGCCGATCCCCGTCGCGGACGTGGATCGCGCCAAGTCCTTCTACAGTGGGCAACTCGGCTTCGTGGTGGACTTCGACCACCGGGTGAGCGACGACTTCCGGATCGTGCAGCTGACGCCGCCGGGATCAGCCTGTTCGATCGCCTTCGGTGTGGGGGTCATCGACACGCCGCCCGGCTCGGTCCGGGGCCTGCACCTGGTGGTCGCCGACATCGACACGGCACGCGCGGAGCTGCTCGGTCGGGGCGTGGACATCAGCGAGGTGACCGACCTCAGCGCGCCGGGCAAGCCAACCGTCTCCTATGCGGGCTTCGCCGACCCGGACGGCAATACCTGGACCCTCCAACAGGTTCGCGACTGACGGAACCGGGTGGAAAGGGAATGCCCACACGCAATCCCTTTTCCACCCGGCCGGCTCCGCGCGACCACCGGCCGTCAGGTTATTGCCAGGACACCGAAAGGCTGGTCGACGTCAGCGACTGAAGTCCGGCCGTCGCGCAGTCGGAGTTGCTGTGAATCTCCCGTGGTGACGCGTTGGCCGTGTCGCCCGTCAGCGGACCGTCCGTGAACACGGCCATGAAGACGGGCGGATTGACCGTCGTGTCGACGGTGATGTGGAACTTGCTTACCTCGCCGGTGTTCCAGAACAGCACGGCGTCCTCGTGGATCACCATCTGCGGCAGCGGCGCGCACGGAGCGCTGGCCGCCTTGGTGGCGTCCCCCTTGCCGACCCTGACGCCCGACTTCAGCCTCGAGAAGGTTCCATTGGGGGACGTGCAGTCCACCAGGCCTCCCTCGACGTCGGTCTTCGCGGTGGTGTGCGTGGCGTCGAGCGCCGGGGTGAAGTTGAACTGGAAGTTGCCGTCGTTGCACGTGAGGTCGCCCGTGGCGGCCTGCGCGGTACTGGCGGTGGTGATCGGCAGGAGCATTGCCGCCACGAATGCGAACAGTGCGACCAGCGTGCCGCGTCTGCTCCTCATCCAACGGGATCGTTGACCGTCATAACCCTGTTCCATAGCCGGGGATTTCCTCATGGGATTCTCCTCCGAGAGATGTTGCACACGGGTGTTTGATGGGTGGTCGTTACACCTGAAAGGGTGATACCGGACGTCCTCCATTCGATATAAGGAGGTCGTCTGAGTGGCGGTGCCGTGGCTAGTCTTGCCCGCCCATTAGCACACGACAACCCCCCTTATAGAGTGAATTCGTCACCCATTAGAATCGGCCGTTCTCCGCCACTGTTCGACCGGCGTTCGAACATCGCGCCGCAATAGACCCAAACGACGACTGAACGCGGACGAGCCCCTCCCCCGTTCGGCCGAACGGCCGAGAGGCCCGCCGCGCCGTCAGAGCGCCCGCAGCGCCTCACCGAGCGCGGCCACCGAGGACACGAGCTGCTCGTCGGACAGATAGGGCGCGGGGCCGAAGCGCAGGAACTCGCCGCGGCTGTCGGTGAGTACGCCGCGCCCGGCCAGCGCCCGCTGCAACTCCCCCGCCCTGGGCGTGCGCAGCGACACGAACCCGCCGAACTCGGTGCGCGGCGCGGTCCGGTCCCTGGTGATCAGCTCCTCCGGCGCGTCCAGCGCGTCGAACTCCTCGGCCAGCAGGCCGGTCTGGTGCAGGTAGGACTGCCGCAGGAACTCCGGGGTCAGCCCCTGCTCCGCGAAGAAGGCGAACACCCGCGCGGCCCGGTAGTTGCTGGTCGGGTCGTAGGTCGAGCCGGCGAAGCGGGTCGCGCCGGGGCCGTAGCCGACCAGCCCCGGCCGCCGCTCGGCCAGCGCGTCGAACTCCGCGTACCAGCCGGTGATCACCGGGCGCAGGTCCTCGGCCTGCCTCGGCAACCGCAGGAAGCAGTTGCCCTCGCCGAGCTGGAGGTACTTGTAGCCGCCGCCGACGATCCACGCATCCCCGAGGCCGAGGTCGTGGATGGGCAGCGGCACCGCGCCAAGCGCGTGGTAGCCGTCGACCAGCAGCTCGACCGACCGCTCCCGGCACGCGGCGGCCAGGATGCCGAGGCCGGGCACGATCCGCGAGGTCTCGAACAGCACCGCCGACACCAACACCGCGGCGGTCCGGCCGTCGATCTGCTCGGCCAGCCGCTCGGCCAGCGTGTCGGCGGGCTCCGCCGGCACCGCGACCACGTCGACGCTCGCCTCGCGGAGCCTGGCGAGCTGCCGGCGCAGCGTGTGGAACTCGCCGTCGGTGGTCACCAGCCGGGGGCGACCTGGCAGGTCGAGCGCGGACAGGAAACGGATCACCAGCTCGTGCGTGTTGGCGCCCAACGCGATCTCGCCCGCCGGGTCGCCGAGCAGCGTTCGGTAACCCGCGCGCACCTCGTCGGCCTTGGCGAAGGCCCGACCCCACTTCTCGTCAACGCACTCGGCCGCGTCCTCGAACGCGCGGACCTGGCCCTCCAGCGCGACATCCGGCCACGCCTGGTGCGAGTGGCCGGACAGCAGCAGCCGGTCGGCCACCCGGAACCGCGAGTAGTGCGCGGCGAGCGCGTTGGGCGAGCGACGCAGCTCGTCGAGGGTCGTCACAGCTCGCTCCGCACGGCCCACAGGTCGGGGAAGACCGGGCTGAACAGGGTGGTGCGCAGGTAGGCCGCGCCGGAGGAGCCGCCGGTGCCCGCCTTGTCGCCGATGGTGCGCTCCACCATCTTCACGTGCCGGTAGCGCCACTCCTGCATGCCCTCGTCGAAGTCGACCAGCCGCTCGGCGACCTGGGCCGCCTCGCGGTCGTCGTGGTAGGCCGCCAGCAGCACCTGCTGGACCTCCTCGGACGGCTCGGCCTGCTGGCCGGGGTCGCGGTCGAGCCGCTCCTCGGGCACCGGGTAGCCGAGCACGGACAGGTAGCGCAGGAAGGAGTCGAACAGCGACGGCCGGGTCATCGCCTCGACCAGCGTCGTGCGCGCGTCACTGCCCTCGGGGTAGTGCGCGAAGGCGCGCCGGTCGCGGCGGCCGAGGATGATCTCCAGCTCGCGGAACTGCGCCGACTGGAAACCGCTTGACGCGTCCAGCCTCGTGCGGAAGCTGGTGAACTGCCTCGGCGTCATCGTCTCCAGCACGTCGATCTGGGCGACCGCGACCTTCAGGATCCGCAGCACCCGGTGCAGCGTGTGCAGCGCGTGCGCGGAGTTGCCCTCCGCGAGCCTGCCCTGGAGGTGGCGCAGCTCGTGCAGCAGCTGCTTGAACCACAGCTCGTAGACCTGGTGGATGACGATGAACAACATCTCGTCGTGCTCGTCAGACCTGGGCCGCTGGGCGTCCAGGATGTCGTCGAGCGCGAGGTAGGAGGTGTAGGTCAGCGCGGCGGACTGGTCAGTCA
Source organism: Solihabitans fulvus (assembly GCF_008386585.1). GTDB lineage: Bacteria > Actinomycetota > Actinomycetes > Mycobacteriales > Pseudonocardiaceae > Solihabitans > Solihabitans fulvus. The sequence goes on along the minus strand of NZ_VUOB01000061.1, from coordinate 126,904 downwards.
TGGGGTGGTCAATCTGTCGAAGTGCCGCTGAGCCGGTTCGGCCAGCGCTGGATACAGGTGGTGGAACACCATCACGGCCTCCGCGCGGTGCTCCGGTCGGGGTAACAGATCCTCGGGCAGCTCGGGGTCGAGGAACGGGAACTGCCGGAACGTGTGCACGAGCCTGGTGCGCAGCAGCAGGGCGGCCCGGTCGTCCAGGGCGGCGCGCGCCGCGTCGGACCGGTACCGGCCGAAGTCGGCCAGGAAAGCCCGGTAGCGGGCCGCCAGGTCGTCGAGGTCCCAGACGCGGGCGACGAACGACCCGAAGTCCAGCGCCTCGGCGGGATGGCCGAGCAGCAGGCCGGCGTGCCGGCCGACGTCGAGCTCGGCCAGCAGGTCGGCCACCTCCCGCTCGCGGTCGTGCGGGGCGATCCAGGTACCGTCCTGCACCTGGCCGAAGCCGAGGAAACGCAGCCTGCGCACCAGGCGTTCCCTGGCGAGGCGGCGATCCTCCGGGATGGCGTGCCAGAGCACGGTCCACCTGGTCGCCGGGCGGGTCTCGCGGCCGAGGGAGAAGATGCGGCGGTCGCCCTCGGCCAGCACGGCGCGGATCCGCGGGGTGAGCGTGTAGTGCACCAGGCGGCCGTCCCTGACCCGGTCGAGCAGGCCGCGGCCGACGAGCCTGGTGAGCGCGACCCTGGCCGCGCCCTCGGAGAAGCCGAACTCGGCGAGCAGCGCGACCAGCCCGCCGGACCACACCTGTCGCCCCTCCTGCGGCCCGACGTGGGCCCCGAGCAGCGTGACGACCAGGTCCTGCGGGGCGGGCTCGAACGCCTCGACCGACATGGCGCTCAGTCTATACACCGCAGCGCGGTGAGGCGTAAACTATTGAACGCAGGCAGCCCGACAAGGAAGAACCACCTTCGCAACCTGACCACCCGGGCGCGGTCAGGTGGATGAGCTACAAGGCAGGCGTTCGTGACTCGTACGGCGGTACTCGAACGGACGCCAACGCCGTAGATCGCCGCCTGAGCGTGCCCTAGGCGACCACCCGAGCAGGTCTTGGACACCAGTGTTTAAGGAGGTCGGCGTTGCTGGTTGGTATCGGTCTTCCCAACACCACTCCCGGGGCGGACGGCGCGTTGCTGCTGGACTGGGCGCGCCGCGCGGACGCCGGCCCGTTCTCCACGCTGGCCGTGCTGGACCGCCTCGTCTACGACAGTGTCGAGCCGTTCACCGCGCTGGCCGCCGCCGCGGCGGTCACCTCGCGGATCGGGCTCGCCACGATGATCGCCATCGGCCCGCTGCGGTCCGCCGCGCTGCTGGCCAAGCAGGCAGAGTCCGTGCAGACCATCTCGAGCGGGCGGCTCACCCTCGGGCTCGGCGTCGGCGCGCGACTCGACGACTACGAGGCCGCCGAGGTGTCGCACCGCGACCGGGGCGCGCGGCTGTCCGACCAGCTCGCCCACCTGCGCGACCCGGCCCGGCCACCGCTGGAGCTGCTGGTCGGCGGCGGCAGCGGCGCGACGTTCGCCAGGATGGCCCGCTACGCCGACGGCTACGCGCACGGCGGCGGGCCGCCTCGGGCGTTCGCCTCGGCCGCCGCGCGGGCCTCGGCCGCGTGGCACGATCTCGGCCGGCCCGGCAGGCCCCTGCTGTGGGGCCAGGGCTACTTCGGCCTCGGCGACCCCGACCGCGGCACCGCGTACCTGCGCGACTACTACGACTTCCTCGGGCCGTTCGCCGACCGAATCGCCGCCGGCAACCTGACGACCGGCCACGCGATCCGGGACTACGTCAGGGGTTACGCGGCAGCGGGCTGCGATGTGCTGATCCTGCTGCCCACGGTGTCCGACCTCGCCGAGGTCGACCGGCTCGCCGAGGTGATCGGGTGACCACCGGGGCCGACCCGGGGGCGGCGACATGAGGATCACCGTGGTCGGCGCGGGTCCGGCCGGGCTGTATCTGGGGATACTGCTGAAGAAGGCGGACGCCGCGCACGAGGTGACGATCCTGGAGCGCAACGCCCCGGACGCCACGTTCGGCTGGGGCGTGGTGTTCTCCGAGGAGACACTCGGCGCGCTGCGCGACGCGGACTTCCCTACCTACCTGGAGATCACCGACACGTTCGCCCGCTGGGACTCGGTGGACATCCGCTATCGGGACCGGCTGCTGCGCTCGCGCGGCCACACGTTCTCCGCGATCGCCAGGACCAGGCTGCTGAACATCCTGCAACGCCGCTGCCTCGAACTCGGTGTCACGCTGCGGTTCGGCGTCGAGGTGGACGACCCGGCGGCCCTGGCGGCCGAGGCCGACCTGCTGGTCGCCGCCGACGGCGTGAACAGCATGGTGCGGCGCGCGCACGAGGCCGAGTTCGGCAGCAACGTGACGCCGCAGGGCTGCAAGTACGTCTGGTTCGGCACGGACCTGGTGCTGGACGCCTTCACGTTCGTCTTCCGGCAGACCGAACACGGGCTGTTCCAGGTGCACTCCTACCCGTTCGACGAGAACACCAGCACGTTCATCGTGGAGTGTCCCGAAGCGACCTGGCGGCGCGCCGGCCTCGACGCGGTCGACGAGCGGGGCTCGATCGGCTTCTGCGAGGCGCTGTTCGCCGAGGACCTCGCCGGGCATCGCCTGCTGTCCAACCGATCCACCTGGCTGAGCTTTCCAAGGGTGCGCAACTCTAGTTGGCACCACGGCAACATCGTGCTGCTCGGCGACGCGGCGCACACCGCGCACTTCTCCATCGGCTCCGGCACCAAGCTCGCCATGGAGGACGCCGTCTCGCTGGCCAACTCCCTGGTGCGGCACGGAAACGTCGCCGCAGCGCTGGTCGACTACGAGCTGGAACGACAGCCGGTGGTCGAGCGGTTCCAGCAGGCCGCCGGGGACAGCGCGGGCTACTTCGAGCGGGTCGGCGCCTACACGCGGCTCGGCCCGATCCAGTTCGCCTTCAACCTGTTGACCCGCAGCGGCCGGATCAGCCACGCCAACCTGGCAGTGCGTGACCCGGAGTTCGTGCGGGTGCTCGACACCTGGTTCACCGACGACGCGCTCGGCCGGCCGCCACTCCCCGCCCTCACCCCGCCGCCGGCGTTCGCGCCGCTGCGCATCGGGAACCTGGTGCTGCCCAACAGGATCGTGCGCGCGGCGCGGGACGGCGACCTCTCCTCGGCCGCGCGCGGCGGCGCCGGCCTGGTGCTGACCGGGCTGGTCACGGTGAGCCAGGACGGCCGCACCGAGCCGGACTGCCCGACGCTGTGCGCGGACCGCGACGTCGAGCGGTGGCGCGGCCCGGTCGCCGAGGCGCACGCGGCTGGCGCGCTGGCCGGGGTCCGGCTCGGGCACGCCGGCCGGCGCGGCGCGGCGCGCCCGGCCAGGCACGGCGTCGACCTGCCGCTCGGCGCGGACGGCTGGCCGCTGCTGGCCGCGTCGGCGCTGCCGTACCTGTCGCGCAGCGCGGTGCCGAAGGAGGCGGACGCGGACGACCTGGCGCGGCTGCGCGCCGACTTCGCCTCGGCCGCGGCGCGCGCCGCCGAGGCCGGTTTCGACGTGCTGGAACTGGATCTGGCGCACGGCCACCTGCTGGCAGGCTTCCTGTCGCCGCTGACCAACCGCCGCGAGGACGAGTACGGCGGCGACGCGGCCGGCAGGCTGCGCTTCCCCATCGAGGTGCTGCGCGAGGTCCGCGCGGTGTGGCCGAGCGACCGGCTGCTTGCCGTGCGGCTCACCGTCACCGACTGGGCGCGCGGCGGGCTGACCGTGTCCGACGGCGTCGCGGTGGCGCGGGAGCTGATGGCGGCCGGGGCCGAGCTGATCCACGTCGAGGCCGGCCAGACCGTCGCCGAGAGCCGCCCGCAGTACCGGCGCGGCTTCCTCACCGGGCTCAGCGACCGGGTGCGCGCGCAGGCGGCCGTGCCGACGCTGGTCGGCGGCTACCTGACCACGCAGGACGAGGTGAACACGATCGTCGCCGCAGGACGCGGCGACCTGTGCCTGGTCGAGCTGGCCGAGACCGATCTGGACCGGGCGGCGGTCGGATGAGCGGGCGCGGCGCCACCGAGGGTGAGACGGGAGGACACGAGTGACCGAACTCCACTTCGCGAACCTGACCTCGCCGCAGGCCGCGGCGCTCCTGACGACCGAGCGGAAACCGGTGCTGCTGCTGCCCGTCGGCGCGGTCGAGCCGCACGGACCGCACGCGCCGCTCGGCACCGACCCGCTGATCTCCGCCGGCATGTGCGAGCGCGCCGCGCGGCGACTGGCCGACGATCCCGAGGTGCGGGCGCTCGTGCTGCCCGCGCTCCCCTACGGCGTCACGCGCTTCGCCGAGGGCTTCGCCGGCGCGGTGCACGTGGCGGGCGACACGCTGCACGCGCTGGTGGTCGACGTCTGCACGGCCGTGATCGACCAGGAGTTCCGGCACGTCGTCGTGGTCAACAACCACCTGGAGCCCCAGCACATCGCCACCCTGCAACGCGCCGTGGACACGGTGTCCGCGCGGCGGCGGGTGCTCGTCGGGTACCTCGACCTGACCCGCAGGCGCCGGGCCGAGCGGCTGACCGAGGAGTTCCTGGCAGGCGAGTGCCACGCCGGCCGCTACGAGACCTCGCTCGTGCTCGCCGACCGACCGGACCTCGTTGACACGGAACAGATGCGCGAGCTGCCTGCGGTGTCGGTGAACCTGCCGGCCGCCATATCCGGCGGGCAGCACAGCTTCGCGGCCATGGGCATGGACAAGGCGTACTGCGGAGCGCCGGCCGAGGCGACCGCGGCGGAGGGGCAGGCGACCTTCGAGGTGCTCACCGACCTGCTGGTCGAGGTGATCCGCGACCTGGTTCGCGGCACCGGCGGGCGGGACGAGCCGAGGCGAGGGAGGCCGGGTGCCTGACGTGTCTGGTGCACTGGAGCCGCCCCGTCGGTTCAACGTGACGAGCTGGTTCCTCGACCGCAACGTGGCCGAGGGCCGCGCGGACCGGCCGGCGCTGGTGACCGACGACGGCGCGACGACCTACGGCGACCTCGCCGCGCTGACCAACCGGGTCGGGAACGTGTTGCTGTCCCTTGGTGTGCGGCGGGAGCAGCGGGTGCTGCTCGCGCTCGGCGACGGCGTGGCGTTCGTCGCGGCCTGGTACGCGGTGCTCAAGATCGGCGCGGTCACCGCCGAGGTGTACACCTACCTGCGCCCCAAGGACTATCGTTACTACCTCGACTACACCGAGGCCGAGGTGGTGATCGTCGACGGCACCACGCTCGGGCCGTTCCGCGAGGCGATCGCGGCCGGCAGTCGGCCGAGGCACCTGCTGGTGGTCGGCGTGCCCGAGGCCGAGCTGCTGCCCGGCGAGCTGTCCTTCGACGGCCTCGTTTCCCAGGCGCCGCAGGACCTCTCGGCCGCGCCGACCACGAGCGACGACATCGCGATCTGGAAGTTCACCACCGGCAGCACCGGCGCGCCAAAGGCGTGCGTGCACCCGGCGAGCAGCCCGTGGCACAGCTTCCAGCGCTACGCGCGCGGCGTGCTCGACCTGCGGGCGGACGACCTGGTGCTGCCGGTGCCCAAGCTGTTCTTCGGCTACGCGAGGGATCTCGCCGCGCTGTTCCCGTTCGGCGTCGGCGCCGCCGGGCTGATCTTCCCCGACCGCGCGACACCGGAGCGGATCTTCGAGCTGATCGCGCGGCACCGGCCGACGATCCTGGTGAACGTGCCGACCATGATGAGCGCCATGGTGGCCCATCCCGCCGCAGGCGCCGCGGACCTGAGCTGCCTGCGGATGTGCACCTCGGCGGGCGAGGCGCTGCCGGAGGAGCTGGGTCGCAAGTGGGACAACGCCTTCGGCGTCGACGTGCTCGACGGCATCGGCTCGTCGGAGCTGTACCACATCTACCTCTCCAACCGGCCGGGACAGGCGCGCGCCGGCACGCTCGGCCAGGTGGTGCCCGGGTACCGGGCGCGGGTGCTCGACGACCTCGGCGCCGACGCGCCGGACGACGAGGCCGGCGTGCTGGAGGTCAGCGGCGACACGGCCGCGCTGGCGTACTGGGGCGCGCCGGAGAAGTCGGCGGAGACCTTCCACGGTTCGACCGTGCGGACCGGAGACCTGTTCAGCCACGACGCCGACGGGTACTTCCGGTACCGGGGCCGGGCCGACGACCTGCTCAAGGTCGGCGGCCGGTGGGTCGCGCCGGCCGAGATCGAGAACTGTCTGCTCGGCCATCCCGACGTCGTCGAGTGCGCGGTCGTCGGCTACCACGCGGAGGGACTGGTGCTGCCCATGGCCTTCGTGCAGTTGCGGGCCGGCGTCGACGGGTCCGCCGAACGCGCCGACACCCTCCGACAGTTCGTGCGGGCCGCCCTCGCCGCGTACAAGGCCCCGAGGGAGGTGCGGTTCGTGACCGAGCTGCCCAAGACCGCGTCGGGGAAGCTCGACCGCCGCGCGCTGCGCGAGTTGGGGACGTCGTGACCGGGCGAGTCGTGGTGGTGACCGGCGGCGGCCGAGGTATCGGGCGGGCGATCGTGGCGCACTTCGCGGCCGGCGGAGACCGCGTGGTGGCCGTCGGGCGCGGCGCGGAGTCGCTGGCCGACTCGGCGGGGCGCGCCGAGGTCTGCGACGTCACCGACGAGGCTTGTGTCGCGGCGCTGTTCGAGCGGATCGGGCCGGTGGACGTGCTGGTCAACAACGCGGGAGTGGCACGGAGTTCGCCGCTGCGCCGCAGCACGCTCGCCGACTGGCACGCACAGCTCGACGTCAACGCGACCGGCGCGTTCCTGTGCACCAGGGCGGTGCTGCCCGGCATGCTCGACCGCGGCGGCGGCCGGATCGTCACCGTCGCGTCGACGGCCGGCCGGGTCGGCTACCGCTACACCGCCGGCTACACCGCGTCCAAGCACGCCGCCGTCGGGCTGATGCGGGCGGTCGCGGCGGAGGTCGCCGGCACCGGGGTGACCGCCAACGCGGTGTGCCCCGCGTTCGTCCGCACGGACATGACGACCGAGTCGGTGCGGCGCATCGCGGACCGCACCGGTCGGGGCGAGGCCGAGGCGGAGGCGGCGCTCGCCGCCACCTCGCCGCTCGGCCGACTGCTCGAACCCGAGGAGGTCGCCTTCGCGGTGGCCTTCCTCGCCGCGCCGGAGGCCGGCGTCATCAACGGGCAGACGCTCGTCCTCGACGGAGGAGGGATCCAGACGTGACCAGGTTCCGCGCGTCGGCCGGCTTCACCGAAAGCTGGCGGCACTTCGACTTCGACGTGTCCGACGGGGTCGCCACGGTGACGCTGTCCCGGCCGGACAAGCTCAACGCGTTGACCTTCGACGCCTACGCCGACCTGCGCGACCTGCTCGCCGAGCTGCCGCACCGGGGCGACGCGCGCGTGCTGGTGATCACCGGGCGCGGCCGGGGCTTCTGTTCCGGCGGCGACGTCGAGGAGATCATCGGTGCGCTGCAACGGATGGAGACCGCGGACCTGCTCCGTTTCACCAGGATGACGGGCGCGGTGGTCAGGGCGCTGCGGGAGTGCCCGCTGCCGGTGATCGCCGCCGTCAACGGCATCGCCGCGGGCGCGGGCTCGGTCATCGCGCTGGCCAGTGACTTCCGGCTGCTGGCGCGGTCGGCGGCGTTCGCGTTCCTGTTCACCAGGGTCGGACTGGCCGGGGCGGACATGGGCTCGGCGTATCTGCTGCCGAGGATCGTCGGGCTGGGGCGCGCCACCGAGCTGCTCATGCTCGGCGACAAGCTCGGCGCGGACCGGGCGCACGCGATCGGCCTGGCCACCGACGTCGTCGACGACGAGATGCTGGCCGAACACGCCGCCGCGCTGGCCCGCAGGCTCGCGGACGGGCCCGCCATGGCGTACTCCGCAACGAAGGTGCTGCTCACCCGCGAACTCGACCTCGACCTCGCCGGCGCGATCGAGCTGGAGGCGATGACCCAGGCGCTGCTGATGACCAGCGCGGACCACGCCGAGTTCTACGCCGCCTGGACCGCGGGCCGCGAGCCGCACTGGCGGGGCCGATGAGCATGTTCCCGCAACGAACTAGCACATCGCACGCCACAAGGCCGAAGGGAACACGACGGTGAGCACCCCGCATCGGATCATCACCGCACCCGAACTCGCCGCGCCGACCAGCACACTGCATGCCACAAAGCCGAAGGGAACACGACGGTGAGCACCCCGCATCGGATCATCACCGCACCCGAACTCGCCGCGCCGGTCGGCTTCGCGCACGCCGTGGTCGCCGCGCCGGGGGCCACCGTGCACCTCGGCGGGCAGACCGCGCAGGGACCGGACGGCTCGATCGTCGGCGACACCATCGCCGCGCAGCTGGACGTGGCCGCCGGGAACGTCGTCGCCGCGCTCGCCGCGGCGGGCGGACGGCCGGAACACCTGGTGTCACTGGTCATCTACGTCACCGACGTCGCCGAGTACCGGGCCGCGCTGCCCAAACTCGGCGCGGTCTACCGCAGGCACTTCGGCCGCCACTACCCGGCGATGGCGCTGCTCGGCGTCGCCGAGCTGTTCGACCAGGCGGCCAGGATCGAGCTGGTCGGGGTGGCCACCGTGCCCGAGGAGTCCTGATGGCCGACACGCGCCTGACCGACACGCACCTGACCGACGCGCAGCGAGAACTGTTGGCGCGCAGCGAGAAGCTCGCGGCCGGGGTGTTCGCGCCGATCGCCTCGGCCGGCACGCCGGGCGAGATCAACCGGCCGCTGCTCGCGGCGCTCGCCGAGCACGGCCTGCTCGGCCGGGTCTTCACCACCGACTCGGCCGGGACACACCGGCCGACGGTGCCGGCCGTCGACCTGTGCCTGCTGCGGGAGGGACTGGCCAGGCACTGCACCGAGGCGGAGACCGCGCTGGCGTTGCAGGGCCTCGGCGGGTATCCGATCCTCCAGGCCGGGCGGCCGGAGGTGATCGCGGAGTGGATCCCGCGCATCGCGAGCGGCGCGGCGGCCGCCGGGTTCGCGCTGACCGAGCCGGGCGCCGGTTCGGACGCCGGGGCGCTGGCGCTGGCCGCGCGGAAGGTGGCAGGCGGGTACCGGCTCACGGGCGAGAAGTCGTTCATTTCCAACGCGCCGGCGGCCGACGTGTACTCGGTGTTCGCCCGCACCAGCGAGGAACGCGGCTCGCGCGGGCTGACGGCCTTCGCCGTTCCCGGCGCCAGCGAGGGGCTGGACGGCGAGCCGCTGCGGCTGGTCTCCCCGCATCCCATCGGGGGGCTGCGGTTCACCGACGTGTTCGTGCCGGACTCGCACGTGCTCGGCGAGGTCGGGCGCGGCTGGTCGGTCGCGATGGGCACGCTGGAGTTGTTCCGCCCCAGCGTCGGGGCGTTCGCGGTCGGCATGGGCCAGGCGGCGCTCGACGCGGCGGTGGACTACGCGAGCGACCGCCAGGCGTTCGGGCGGCCGTTGCGGGAGTTCCAGGCGGTGTCGCACCAGTTGGCGGAGGTCGCGACCCGGTTGCAGGCGGCGCGGCTGCTGGTGCACAACGCGGCTGCCGCGCACGACGCTGGGCTGACCGGGATCGGCCATCTCGCCGCCATGGCCAAGCTGTTCGCGACCGAGACCGCGCAGTTCGCCGTGGACGTGGCCATCCAGGTGCACGGCGCGCGGGCACTGGAGCAGGGGCATCTGCTCGAACACCTGTATCGGGAAGTGCGCGCCCCACGGATCTACGAGGGCGCCTCGGAGATCCAGCGGGAGATCATCGCGCGGCAGCTGTTCTCGAGGAAACCAACGGACTGAGGCTCGCGCCGCAGTCCCGGCCGGTGGGTTCGGCCGAACTCGTGGCTGAGTTCGGCCGAATCCCCGGTCCTCAGACCGCTGCCAGGTACGTGGCCGAGTCCATGAGGCCCGACGCGCCGTCCGACGACCAGTCGACCCTGCGCGGCGGCCACGGGAACGGCAGATGGCCGGGACGCCCGTTGGTGCCGCAGAACCCGTCCGCCGCGTACGCGCCGCTCATGGACAGCTGACCGGGACCGGGCGCGGTGCCGATGGCCAGCGGACCGCCGGGGCCGCCCAGCTTCGGCTGGCTCACCGGAAGCGGCGACGACCAGCTGCCGGGCGTCGGCGACGCGACGTCGAGCATCGACCCGTCGTTGCCGAACACAAAGACGTCCGTGCGGCCGTTCGGCCCCGCGACCACGGACAGCTCGGCGCCGGCCGGGGCGATTCCGGCCGGGCTGATCGGGCGGGGCTCGTCGCCACCGCCACCCGGCGCTGGGTGCACCTGCCAGAGCGCGCCGTCGATGCCGAGGTAGAACAGCGCGACCGGCGCATTGGGCGCGGCGACCACGCCAAGTCCGCCGCCCGGTCTCGCGGTGCCCGGAGCGGTCAGCCCGGAGCCCTGCCACTGCCCGCCGACGGTGCCCCACGCGGCGTTGACCTCGCCCTTGGTGTCGACGGCGAACTGGCCGATCTCCTGGTTCACCACCACGGTGGCGAACTCGTAGTCCCACCACCAGCAGCAGGGCGGCGGTGGCGGCCAGCAGCAGATCCACGGCGGGCGCCAACCCGTGCCGCAGAAACCGTCGTCGTAGTCGTACGCCACGCGCAGCCCGCCGTTGCTGTCGACGATCGACAGCAGCACCGCGCCGCCCTGCGCGACGGCGGTGAGCGTCGTGCCGGGTTTCGCGAAGCCGCCCGAGGTGAGCGGGGCCGGTCCCTGCCATGTGTTGGACCCCGCGGAGCAGGCCTTGTCCACGGAGCCGTCGTTGCCGATGGTGTACGCGGCCACCTGGCCGTTGGTCGTGCGCGCGGCCGCGACGGGCGCGCCGGGCGGCGCGAGCTTGGCCGGCCCGATCGGGGCCGCGGGCGAGGTCGGGGTGTAGCCGTAGAGGGCCCCGTTGGTCGCGACGAACACGGCAGTGGGCTGGGACGCCGTCGCCGCGAAGCCGATGGGAGTGGCGCCGGCGAGCAGGCAGCCGACCAGAGTCAGCGTGCCGGCGCTCAGCACGACCAGTACGCGGCGGAGCGCCGAGGTGGGTGATCGAGACATCTGGATCTCCTTTCGGCGGATTCCAGGTCGGAAATCCGCCAGTTCCAGGTCTAGTCAGGCCACCGCCTCGGTTTATGACACTTCTTGCCAATCCGCCCGCGTGGGTCCGGCAACCGGGATGGGCGGGTCGTCCTCGGGTGGGAAAGACCAGTTGGGACGAACTTGATCGACCGTTCGTCGTAAAAGTGAGTCCGTCCGCCGACCTGTGGAAGGAATCGGCCATGCGAGGGACGGCGGCTGGTCCAGGATGTTGCCTTCACCATTCTCGGCGGGCCGAGCTGGGCGTCATCACCGAACCCGACCCGTGGCACACACAGTCGTGAAGGGATTTCAGTGGCCCCCTACCCACCTGCCGGCACCGTGCTCGGGCGCGTCCCGCGCACGACCACGGCGGACAGCGCCTTCGACCCGCTCCCCTACCGCCCCACCCAGTGGCCGAGCCAGCCAGGCGGCCTGCTGCGCACCGCCTCCACCTCGCGCTCCTACCAGGAGGAATGCGCGCCCGGCCTGCCCTGCGCGCCGCTGCCCGACGTGATCACCCCGAGCTGGTCGCAGGCCGTGCTGCTGCCGCTGTTCGCCCTGGCCCTGGTCGGCATCGGCGCGCTGGTCGGCGTCGCGACCGCCCTCGTGCTGCTCGGTCTCGGTCTCGCCGCGCGGCTGCTGTACTCCCTGCGCGCCTAGCACCGCGCCAGACACTCCCTGCCTGGCCTAGCCCCGCGCTAGACCAGGCAGGAACGCGGCTGGCCCACGGCCGCCGCGCGGCGCCCGGCGGCCCGGAGGGCGATCCCCCGGTTGTGCAGCAGGTCGGGGTCATCGGGCGCGTGTGCCAACGCCACGGTCAGGTCGGCGACGGCGGCCAGGTGGTCGCCGGCCTCGTGGTGCAGGGCCGCCCGGCCCGCCAGCGCGACCACGGATCCAGGGTCCGCGGCGAGCGCCTGCTCGAACGCGGCGCGGGCGTCGGCGGCATCCTCGATCAACAACCCCTTGGTGGCCAACAGGTCCGGGTCGCCGGGATGCCGGGCGAGGCCCTCGTCAACGTGGCGACGCGCGGCCGCCTCGTCCCCGGACTCCAACAGGAGCGTGGCCAGGGCGACGCGAGCGAGTAGGTCGGCGGGCTCGAGCTCCAGCACGTAGGCGAGGTCGGCGACGGCCTCGGCCGTGTTGCCCAGTTCGGCGTGCAGGTCCGCGCGGTTGTAGTGCAGCTCGGCGATCGGCGGGGTCAACTCGACGGCCCGGTCGTAGTCGGCCAGCGCGGCCGCGTGCTCGCCCCTGCGACGCAGGATCGCCGCTCGGTCGACGTGGTACTCCGGGTAGTGCGGATCGGCCTCGAGCACGGCGGTCAGGTCGGCGAGCGCCGCGTCGAGGTCGCCGAGGGCGGCGTGCACCTGGGCTCGGTTGTGCAGCAGCACCGAGCGGTGCAACCGGTGCCGGTCCGGTCCGAGTTCCCGATCCAGGCTCGCCAGCCCGTCGTCGACCAGCGCCAACGCCTCGGTCAGGTTGCCGAGGTTGGCCTCGATGAGGGCGAGACCGTTGCGGCAGAACACCGTGTGGAACGTCCTGGCCGCCGGGTCGCCGGCCAGCGCGCCAGCCGCGATGGCGTCCTCGATGTGCGCCCTGGCCAGGACGTGGTCCCGCCGAGGATGGAAACGGGTGTGCAGCATGGCCAGCGCGTAGCCGGTGAGCAGGCGCGTCATGGGATCGTCGTGGCGGGCGCGGAGGTCGCGGTAGATGCGCTCGGCCTCGTCGGGGCGGCCGAGCACGGCCAGCGCGGTGCCCGCCCGCGTCGACGCCCGAAGATACTGCTGGGGCTGGGTGTCCGGGTCAAGGAGGTCGCGGCAGCGCAGGGCGCCGTCGAGGACCGCGTGGTAGTAGCCCATCGACAGACACCAGTCGAACGCGACGGTCCACGCGGCGACGCCGGCGCCGGCCGGGTCGGTGCCGCGTTCTCGGTGGTAGGGCACGGCGCCGAGCCGCGCGGGCCAGTCGCCGAGGGATTCGAGTTCGGCGGCCCGCCGGTCGTGCAACGCCGCGCGAAGCGCAGCGTCCGCGCACGCATAGGCCGCGATCTCCGCCGGATCGTCGGTGGTGCCGTCGGAGTCGACGTGGCGGCGCACGAGGTCCGCATCGTCGGCGTGTGTGGCCGGTGCCGGCCGGACCGCGATTGTTGCGGTGTGCTCGCGCAGCGCGGCGGCGAACGAGTCGGGCAGGTCGGTGGTCGCCGTGCCGACCAGCACGCGCGTGCCCGGCGACGCGCGGCGCACCAGGATGGCCAGGAACTCCTGGTCGGTGGGGTCGGCGGCGTGCGCGTTGTCGAAGAACAGGGTCAGCGGCCGGAGTTCGGCGCAGCCCGCGACGAACTCCACCAGCCCGTGTGCCAGCCTGCGGGTGCGCAGCGGCGAGTAGAACCTGATCCGTTCCTCGGGAATCGCCAGCGACGTCAGCGTTTCCGGTGGCGCGCCGAGGGTTTCGCGCAGTTCCGGCGCGACGGACAGGATCTCGACGAGGTGGTCGCGGACGAGCCGAGGCGAGTTGTCGCGCGCCAGCGGCACCAGCGCGCGGACGAGCGCGCCGGCGCCGCTGTACGGGCCGCGCAGCCTGCGGTGGCAGTCGACCCCGAGGTGGTTCCCGTCGATCCCGGTGGCGGCGCCGGCCCGGTCGGCGCGGCGCGCGCCGACGAGCCAGCCGTGCCGGGCCGTCACGGACACCAGGCGTAGTACAGCGTGCTGGCGCTGGCCAGCTTCACCGGTCCGGTCCTGCGCGCGACGATTCTCCTCATGCGGTCTCCCCCAGTGTCGTTTGCACAGCCGAAACTGCCATCAGGGGTGTCGCGGGGCATGGGGGCCGGATCCCCATATTTCGGGTCGGGTCGATTCGTGTACTGGTCGGGGCCGACGTTGCCGTGTGGCGAGCCCGTGCCGTTACTGCGCGTTGCGGGCACGAGAAGGAACGACGTGATGTCCCAGGCATTTACGCGCCATTGGCGCAGATTGGCCGGCAAGTCGGACGTAGGCTCACGGCCGTGACTACCGGTTCTGTCCGTCAGCGCGGTGACTTTGCCCGCGATCTAGTGGTGGCGTTCGTGGCGGCCTGGGTCCTGGTCACGGCGGCCCTGGTCGACCTCCACATGACGTCTCATCCAAGCGCGGTAGCTGAACAGGCGCTCTACGAACACGGAATCCACAGCGAGGCAGTGGTGACCGAGACAGAGCCGGAGAATCGCAACACTGTCCACTACGAGTTCCACGCCGCCGGGCAGACCTACGCACGGGTCGGGTCGGCGGACCCGCCTAACCCGCTAGCGCGCGAACTCAGCGTCGGGAATCGGATCAGGATCGTCTACGACTCCCGTGATCCGAACCAGTCCTGCGCCTGCGAACCACGAAAGTACAGCACAGAGCTCGATGTCGTCGGCATCGTGATCCGCAGCACCATCGTCGCGATCGTCGTGGGTCCCACGGTGGCACTCGTCCGGCGAGCGCGACGGCGACGGAGGTCACGAGCTCACCGGAAGTAGATCCACTTGAGGCCAGCACCGCGGCGGTGGCGGTCGCCAGCAGCTTCCGATGACCTCGAACATGCTGCCCTGAAACAGGATCCGGTCTCTGGCGGTGACGGCGTCGGCGGTGGTACTGCGAGGGAATACGGCTGAGTGGGTCCTTGCCGTGTAGATCTGTGGGTGGCGCTGAGGTGATCGAGGGTCTCGGGCGGGTGGCCGCGATGTGTCGGGAGACGCTGGGTGACGGGCGGGGAATCAGACGTCCTCTGGCGGAGGATTCGTCCCTCGACATTGTCGAGATCACCTGTTGTGACGATCGGCGGTCGTTTCGCCCGCCGGTCTTGGTTTCCGGGCCCGAGGCCAGGGTCACGCGGATGCTGTTGGTCCGCTCCGGCGGGTTCTTGGCGCGGGTCAACGGCCGTGAGGAATTCACCGACCCGGTGACGGGATTTGTGCTCCGCCAGGGCGATGAGGTGGCCTTCGCCCACCCGGCCCACACCCGCGACATCAGCACGATGCTCGATCTCGGCCAGGACGTCTACGGCGACCTCCTGCCATCGGCCCAGAATCCTGTCGTACCGGTTACCGCCGCGCTCGACCTGGCCCATCGGCGGCTGGTCTCCGCCTGCCGGGCGGGGATTGACCGCTTCGAGGTCGCCGAGCGGGTGCATCACCTGCTCACCACGGTCCCCGCCCCGCACACTCCGGCACGGACCGGGCGGCGCGCGGCCACTGTCCAGGCGCACCGCAGGCTGGTCGACCACGCGCGGGCGGTGTTGATCGACGGGCCGCTGACGGTGAGCCTGGAGGAACTCGGCCGTCAGGTGGGCTGCTCCCCCTTCCACCTCAGCAGGGTGTTCCACCAGGTCACCGGGCAGACCCTCAACCACTACCGCAACCAGCTACGGGTCCGCGCCGTGGCCGAAGACCTCGCCGACGGACACTCCTCGCTGCGGACGCTGGCCACCACCTACGGCTTCGCCGACCAGGCCCACCTGACCCGCGTGTTCCGACAGCACACAGGACAGGTACCCAGCGCGATCCGGGTGATGCTGAGACCGGCCAGCCCGGGTGAGTGGATATGAACAAGAATCTTCTACGCCACCGCGGTACGCCTACGTGATGATCATCAACATGAAGACGCTGGGCTAACTGAGAGGCAACTTGGTGAAATACCGCACTATCGGCGCTGACCCGGCGACGCGGCGCGAGGTGAGCGTGCTCAGTCTCGGCGCGATGTTGTTCGGCACGACCATCGACGAGGAGACGTCGTTCGCGATTCTCGATCGGTATGTCGAGGCGGGCGGCACGTTCATCGACACCGCGAACAACTACGCGTACTGGAACACCGGCAGCCAGGGCGGGGAAAGCGAGGCGCTGCTCGGCCGCTGGCGGCGCAGCCGCGGCGTCGGCGAGGAGATCACCATCGCCACCAAGCTCGGCGGCCGGCCGACCGTCACCACCGAGCCGACCGGCTCCACCAGCAGGCTGATCCCCTCCGACGGCGTTGAGGGGGTGAACGCCAAGGTGATCCGGGAGGCCTCGGCCGCCAGCCGCGAGCGCCTCGGCGTGGAGAGGCTGGACCTGTTGTATGCGCACATCGGGTTCCCGGACGCGCCGTGGCAGGAGATCGTTGAGGCGTTCGGCGCACTAGTCGCAGACGGCACGGTCGGCCTGCTGGGCGCCAGCAACCACTGGGCGTGGAGTGTGGAGCGGGCCAGGAACCTGGCTGCCGCCGCCGGCCTGCCCGGCTACGAGGTCCTCCAGTACCACCACAGCTACCTGCGGCGGCGGGGCGACCTGCCCAGCAGGCGCTCCCCGGACGGGGAGATCGGCACGGTCTCTGGTGACCTGCTCAGCTATGTGCGGGCCGAGCCCGGCCTCGCGCTGGTCGCCTACTCCCCGCTGCTGGGCGGCGCCTACGTACGCCAGGACAAGCCCCTGGACGCCGGCTTCGACCACGCGGGCACGCCCGCCCGCCTCGCGGCGCTGCACCAGGTGGCCGACGAAACCGGGGCGACCCTCAACCAGGTGGTGCTGTCCTGGCTCATCGGCGGCGAGATACCGGTCATCCCCCTGGTCGGCGCGTCCTCGGTGGCGCAGCTGGAGGAGAGTCTGGCGGCCGTGGACCTGGAGCTGACCGGGGAGCAGCGCGCCAAACTGGACGCGGCGCACTGAGCCTCTCCGTAACGGTTGGCGACGGTGAGTTGCGGGTGAGCTGAGTTCAGCGCTGACTCTGGCGCTTGAGGCTGACCGTGGCAGTGTTGCGGATCCGCTTGGTGCGGCCGTCTTCGGCGAGGATCTCGATGGCGGCGGTGCTCGACTCGACGGCGGCCTTGAGTTGGAGCCAGTCCGACGCTGCGAGCAGGTCGTCAGGGCGCCAGGACAGGGTGAGCGTGATGGCGCGGAAGAGCGACCACTCATGCAGGCGTCGAGTGAGGAAGGAATGGCCGATCACGGCCTGCGCCATAGCCTTGGACCACTTGGCGTAGGCAGGGTCGAGATGGAGGTCAGCGGCTCGGCGGTCCAGGTGCCGCAACACGGCGGACTGAGCCATCGTCTGGTCCGGATCACTGAGGACGTGGCTGATCAAGTCGACCTCGTCCGCTTTAGCGACCTGCTGCAGCTGATCGAGGTAGGCCGCGAAGCGGGCGTGCTCGTCCGGCTCCTGCACGATGTCGTGGGCGTTCATGCGGCGGGCGCCCTCCCGAACGATCTCGTCGATCAAGGAGCCGGACTGGGTGGAACCGTCGTCGGTGACTCCGCTGAGCACGGGTGTACCTTCCCGACCCGCGCTGCGAACGCGGGCCTACTCGGTAACCATCACAGGATCATTCGGGAAGGTACGCCTCCGCGTTCCTCCGGAACCGATCCACAAGTCCTGAGCAATGCTCGCGACTGCACCATCTGAAGATCACACACAGCCACCGCACGTTACCGAGAAAGGCTCAATGACTGTTCGACAAAGCGACGCCCAGTCGAACGCCATTGTGTTTGGAGTTCTAGGGCAGCCGCCAGGTCTGGGCGTTGGTGCCGTTGCAGTCGTAGAGCTGGAGTTGGCTGCCTGGCGTGGTGTTCGCGGCCGGCACGTCGAGGCAGCGCCCGGACTGGGGGTTGCGCAGCGCGCCGTTCGGTTGCGGCTGCCACACCTGTGCCCCGGTCCCGTTGCAGTCGTAGAGCTGCACCTTGGTGCCGTTGAGCACGCCGCCTCCGTTGACGTCCATGCACTTGCCCAGCGCCCGCAGGGTGCCGTCCGCGCCGACGGTCCAGGTCTGCGCCGCACTGCCGTTGCAGGTGTAGGTCTGGACGCTGGTTCCGTTGGCGGTGCTCGCGTTCGCGACGTCGACGCACAGGCCGGCGATGCCGACGATCGGGCCGGTTCCCGGGATCGGGCCGCCGCCGGTGACCGGGAGGTCGCCGGCGAGCGGCAGGTTCGCCGAGGAGTCGCCGAGCATGATCCGGTAGGTGCCCGACGGCGTGACCCAGCCGTGCGTCGCCACGTTCCAGTAGGCCAGGTCCTGCGCGGTCACCGTGAACTGCGCGACCTGGCTCTGTCCCGGCGCGAGGTCGACGCGCTGGAAGTGCCGCAGCTGCTTGGGCGGCTCGCCGGTGCCGCCGGGGTGCCCGACGTAGAGCTGCACCACGTCAGCGCCCGCGCGCTGCCCGGTGTTCGTGACGGTCGCGGACACCGTGGCCGAGCCGTCCGCCCCCGGCGCGGAGATCTGGAGGCCGCCGAAGGCAAAACTGGTGTAGGACAGGCCATGCCCGAAGGGGAACAGCGGGGCGATGTTCTTCGTGTCGTACCAGCGGTAGCCGACGCCGAGGCCCTCGGAGTACTGGACCTGGCCGTTGACACCGGGCCACTGGGCCGCGGTGTTCGCCGGCACGTCGGCGAGGCTCTTCGGGAAGGTCACCGGGAGCTTGCCGGACGGGTTGACGTCGCCGAAGAGCACCGACGCGATGGCGTTGCCGTCCTCCTGGCCCGGGTACCACGCCTCCGCGACCCCGGCGACCTGGTCGACCCACGGCATCGTCACGGCGGAACCGGTGTTCAGCACGACGATCGTGTGCGGGTTCGCGGCCGCCACGGCGGCGATGAGCTGGTTCTGCTGCCCAGGCAGGTCGATGCCGGTCAGGTCGCCGCCCTCCGACTCGGTGTCGCTGGCGAACACGACCGCCACATCGGAGTTGCGGGCCAGGTCGGCCGCGGCGCCGATCGGCGAGGAGCCGGGCGGCTGCCAGCCGAGCGTGACATTGCTGCCGCCACCGTTCTGGTAGTAGTCGACCTCGATGGGCACCGGCTGGTTCGCGGTGAGGGTGACCGTGCCGGTGACGGTCAGGGGCGCGTGGTCGCCCCAGTTGTCGATGATCCGTTGTCCCCCAACCAGAAGCCGGCTGCCGTCGTCGCTGTTGAGCGAGAAGGTGTAGCTGCCGCTGACCGGCGGCGTGACGGTGCCGGTCCACTTCGCCGACCAGCCGGTGCCGCCGAGGCCCTGGCCCGGCGAGCCGCCGTGGAAGTCGAAGTCGACCGTCGCGTCGGTCTTGGTCAGCACCGGGGAGCCGGACATCGTCATGTTGCCGAAGTACTGCCCGGTCAGGCCGCTGCCGCCGCCCGTGGCGGGGCGCAGCGCATTGGTGGGGACGGCGGGCAGGCCGTTGTTGCTGACGCCCTGGGCGTACTGGACGTTGACGCCGCTGCCGGCGCGGTCGCGGATGCCCTGCAACGGCGTGACCACGTAGGGCGCGGTGACGCTCGCGCTGCCGCCGCCGCTGCTCTGCGCGTGGCTGCCGGCGTCGTCGCCGATCACGGCGACGGAGTGGAGTTTCGTGGTGTCAAGGGGAAGCGCGCCACCGGCGTTCTTGAGCAACACGGTGCCCTGCTCGGCGACCTGCCTGGCCAGCGCCGCGTGCTGCGGCGAGGTCACCACGGCGCCGGTCGAGCCGGACGGCGCGCGGTCGAACAGGCCGAAGCGGAACAGCTGTCGCAGGATCCGCCGGACCATGTCGTCGAGCCTGGCGCGCGGGACCTGCCCGCCCTGGACGGCTGCCTGGAGCGGCGCGCCGAAGTAGCCTGCGTCGGGCATCTGTTGGTCCAGGCCGTTGTTGGCCGAGTTCACCGTCGAATGCGTTGCGCCCCAGTCGGAGGTGACGAAGCCGGTGAAGCCGAACTGGCCCTTCAGCACGGTGTTCTGGAGGTAGGGGCTCTCGCACGCGTACGGGCCGTTGACGCTGCTGTAGGAGCACATCACCGACGACGCGCCGCCCTGGGTGACCGCGGCCTGGAACTGTGGCAGGTAGATCTCCTGCATGGCGCGCTCGTCGACGATCGCGTTGTCGGCCGGGGTGTTGCGGTTGGTCTCCTGGTTGTACACCGCGAGGTGCTTGACCTGGGCCAGCACGCCCTGCCCCTGCACGCCCTGGATGTAGGCGGAACCCTGTTGGCCCGCGAGGTAGGGGTCCTCACCCATCGACTCGAACGCCCTGCCCCAGCGCGGATCCCGGACGATGTTGACCGTCGGGCCGAGGTTGACGTTGGCGCCCTTGCCGGCTTCCTCCGCGCCGATCACGTCGCCGTACTGGCGGGTGAGCGCGGTGTCCCAGGTGGCGGCGGCCGACACCGAGGCGGGCAACTGGGTGACGCCGGTCAGGCCGTCGGCGACGCCGCCGGGGCCGTCCTCCAGGTTCATGGCCGGGATGCAGAGCCGGGTGTTCGCCGGCACGTTCCCGACGTAGGGGCCGCCGGCTCCGTGCACCATGGTGATCTCCTCGCCGATGCTCATCAGCGCGAGAACCTGGTTGACGCGTTGCTCGACCGGCGCGGTCGAGCCGACCCACGGACAGGACGCGCTCGGCGTCCCCGGTGGCGCGGCGGCCTCGGCCGCGCCGGTCAGGAGGCCGCCGCCGAGGGCTGCCGCGGACAGGGTGGCGAGCAGTAACCGAGGCGTCGTTGCCATCGAAACCCTCCGGCAGGGACCGGGTGTGAAATTTGTTTCGCACCACAGCAAATCGCCGGCGGCGAGGGGTGTCAAGCAGCCATCGGGGGCTACCGGGGTTGCGGACAGCGACCGTCGACGGTCACTCCGACCCGATGTCTTCCGACCACAGCTCGGGACGCGCCGCGATGAACGCGGTCAACAGTCACTCCGACCCGATGTCTTCCGACCACAGCTCAGGACGCGCCGCGACGAACGCGGTCATCAGCTCGGCGCATTCGGCGTCGTCGACGATGGTGATGGCGACGCCGTGCTCGGCCAGCCAGTCGTGTCCGCCGGAGAAGGTGCGCGCCTCGCCGATCACCACCGACGGGATGCCGAACTGGCGGACGAGGCCGGCGCAGTACCAGCACGGCGACAGCGTGGTGACCATGATCGTGTCCCGGTAGCCCGGCCGCCTGCCCGCGTCGCGGAAGGCCGCCGTCTCGGCGTGCGTGGACGCGTCGCCGTCCTGCACCCTGCGGTTGTGTCCCCGGCCGAGCAGCGTGCCGTCGCGCCCGAACAGGGCCGCGCCGATCGGGATGCCGCCCTCGGCGAGGCCCGCCCTGGCCTCCTCGACCGCGACCGCGAGCATTCGCCGCGCCTCGACCGGCGTCACCTCGGACTCGCCCACGCGTTCCTCCACCCCGGACTGTTCGATCGCGCCGTCCTGGAGGAGTATCGCTCCGGAAGACGGAGGTGGCCATGAGGCGTTGGGGTCTGGTCGTGATCGGCGCGGTGCTGGTGCTGCTCGGCGCGGTGTGGGTGTTCCAGGGGCTCGGCTACCTGGCCGGCAGCTTCATGACCGGACAACGGCTGTGGACGGCGATCGGCTCGCTCGTGGTGGTCGGCGGGCTGTTCCTGCTGGTCCGAGGCGTCCGGAACGTCCGCGCCCGAACTTAAGGGCTAAGGCGTCGCCGGCCGGCTCGTTCCGGCCGGCGGGGCGACCTGGTCGGCCGTCAGCGGCGGATCCAGCGCCGCGATGACCACGAGCGCCGCCAACGCGGCCAGCACGATCAGGACGGCCACCGCCTGGGCCGTCCGGTCTCGTCGGGTCCGCAAGCCACCTGTTGTCATCGGTTTCCCCCTGCGATTCGCCGTGCGCGAACCCGGCATCCGCCCGGTCCCGGCAGGACAACACTGGGGATCGGTGTTGACACTCGGTTGGCACTGCGGTCACCGAATCGGTTCGACGGTGCCGCACGGCGACTGTCACCATCGACGCGCGTCGGCACGGCCGACGCCCACGGGGGGGGAATCGGGGGTGCCCGTGGCGGTTCTCGGGGAGGAGCGTTCCGTCAAGGGTTCGATGTTCGGGCTGTTGGGTCCGCTGGAAGTGCTGCTGGACGGCAGGATCGTGCCGATCGCCGCCGGCAAGCGCAGGGCGCTGCTGGCCACGCTGGCGCTGCGGGCCGGTGAGCCGGTGTCGATGGACGAGCTGGTCGACCGGTTGTGGGGTGCGGAGGCCGGCGCGGGCGCGGTGAACGCCGTGCAGACGACCGTGCGACGGCTGCGCGCGGACCTGGCCAGGGGTGCGCACGGGCGCGAGTTCGTCCGCACCAGGTCGCGCGGCTATCTCCTGGACGTCGCCGCCGACGAGGTCGACCTCGGCCGCTTCCGGTCGCTGCTCGACCGGGCGACGCGGGCGGAGCGCGACGGCGGCATCGGCGCGGCGGCGGACACGCTCCGCGAGGCGATCGGGCTGTGGCGCGGGGAGCCGCTGGCGGACGTGCGCAACGACTCGCTGCATCGCGACGTCGTGCCCGTGCTGGTCGAGCAGCGGCTCGCCGCCGTGGAACGCCGCATCGACCTCGACCTGCGACTGGGCCGGCACGATCACCTCATCGCCGAACTGCGCACCCTCACCGCGCTGCACCCGCTGCGGGAACGACTGTGGGCACGCCTGATGCTGGCGCTGTACCGCGCCGACCGACGCGCCGACGCCCTGCACGCCTACCGAACGCTCGGCGACACCCTCGCCGAGGAGCTCGGCCTCGACCCCGGCGAGGAGCTTCGGCGGCTGCACCACCGCGTTCTCCTCGGCGATCCCACGCTGCTGGCTGACCCAGCCGCGACACCGGGCGGCGCGCCGTCGCCCGGCCGCGCGACGGTCGACACGGCGCCGGTCGAGTCGGCCCCGGCCGGCACCGACCCGAACGTCAAGGGGCGCAACGAACTGCCTGGCGAGGTCGCCGACTTCACCGGCCGCGACACCGAGTTGCGGCTGCTGCTGGACGAGCAGGCGGCGGCCGACACCGTGTCGGTCGTCGCGATCGACGGCATGGCCGGGGTCGGCAAGACCAGCCTGGCCGTGCGCGTCGCCCACCGCCTCGCGCCCCGCTATCCCGACGCCCAGCTGTTCATCGACCTGCACGGCCACTCCTCGGGCGTGCGGCCAACCGCGCCGGACGACGCCCTGCACACCCTGCTGGTCTCGCTCGGCGTCGCCGAGGCCGACATCCCCGCTCCCGGCGAGCGCAGGGCCGCGCGTTGGCGGGCCGAACTTGCCGGCAGGCGAGCGTTGGTGGTGCTCGACAACGCCGCGACCGCGGCGCAGGTCCGGCCGCTGCTGCCGGGGTCGGCCGGTTGTCTCGTCCTGGTGACCAGCCGGCGCAGGCTGCTCGACCTGGACACGGCGCGCGGCGTCTCGCTCGACGCGCTCGACGAGGACGACGCGCTCGCGCTGTTGAGCGGGATCGCCGGAGCCGACCGGATCGCGGCCGAGCCCGACGCCGCCGGGGAGGTGGTGCAGCTGTGCGGACACCTGCCGCTGGCGATCCGGATCGCGGGAGCTCGGCTGCGCACCCGGCCGGCCTGGACCGTGCGCGGGCTGGCGAACCGGCTCGCCGACAGCGAGGAGCGGCTCGCCGAACTGACGGCGGGCGACCGCAGCGTGGCCGGGGCGTTCGCCCTGTCCTACCAACACCTCGACGCGCCGCGGCAACGCATGTTCCGGCTGCTCGGCCTGCATCCGGGACCCGACTGGGACAGCCACCTCGCCGCCGTCCTGACCGAAACCAGCCCGCGGCAGGCCGAACTCCTGTTGGAGGACCTGGTGGACGCGCACCTGCTCCAGCAGGCCGAGCCGGGCCGCTACCGCTTCCACGACCTGCTCGGCCACCACGCCAACGCCACGGCCCGCCGTGAGGAAACCCAGGCGCGGCAACACGAAGCCGTCGGCCGCGTGCTCGACTACTACCTGCACACCGCGAGCGTCGCGATCGAGCCGCTCACAGTCGGATATCCCCGACTACCCCTCGACCTCGACCACCCTCCCGCACACGTGCCGGATGTGCGGACGACCGGCTCGGCGCTCGCCTGGTACGAGGCCGAACATGCCAACCTCACCGCTGCCGCCGTGTACGCGGCCGACCACGGTTGGCAGACGCACGCCTGGCGACTGCCGCACGCCATCCAGCACTTCTTCTCGATCCGGGGCCACACCAAGGAAAGGATTGCCACCAGCCGACTCGCCGTCGCCGCGACCCGACACCTGTCGGATCCCGATGCCCACGCGGAGGCGCGCAAGAGCCTCGGCACCGCATACTGGCAGGCAGGCCGGTACGAGGAGGCACTGGAGCACCTGCGCCGGGCGCTGATCCTCATGCGCGACACGGGCAACCTGCGCGGCGAGGCCTCCGTGCACGGCAACCTGGGCACCGTCGCGAACATCCTCGGCGACTACGCCGGGGCACTCGACCATTTCGAACGCGGACTGGTGCTGATGCGCCGGGCCGGCACCCGCACCGGCGAGGCCGCCGCGGTGCACAACCTCGGGGTGGTGCACGCCCAACTGGGTCGCCACGCCAAGGCGCGCGAGTGCTTCGAGACGGCCCTCGCCATCAGGCGGGAACTCGGCGACACCAGCAAGGTCGCGTCGCTGCTCGCGGACCTGGCGCACGTCAGCTACGACACCGGTCGGGACGACGACGTCGACAACTTCACCAGGCTGGCGCTGGCGACGTATCGCGAGCACGGCGACACGCGGGCCGAGGCGTTGGCACTGAGCGACTTCAGCTATATCTACCGGCACCTGGCTCGGAACGCCGACGCCGTCGACTGGGCGCGTCGCGTACTGCACCTGCTCGACTCGGCGACGAGCGGGGCCACGCTGGTGGCGCTGCGCGAGGTCGGGGATCACCGAGGCGAACTCGCGGTCCTCCAGGCGCTCACGCTCGTCAGTGAGCACTCCGGCCGCTACACCGAGGCGGTCGGTCACGCCGAACGGACCCTGGAGTTGACCCGCGCGATCAGCAACAAATGGGCGGAGCCGCGCGTCCTGGGCTATCTCAGCATGCTGCACCGAGAACTCGGCAACCACGAAGCGGCCCTCGGCTACGCGCGCCAGGCACTCGAGGCCATCCGCAGCCTCGGCGACCGGCGCGGCGAGTGCGAGATCCTGCTCGACCTCGGCGCCGCGCACCTGGCCATGGGCGACGCCGAGGCGGCGCTCGCCTGCTACGAACGGTCGCGCGCCGTCGCCGACGAGATCGGTTGTGCGCTACCGGAAACCACGGCGCGGCAGCTCATCGCCGAGCTGCCGCGCCAAGTGGATTCCGAGGCCACCGCGTGAACAGCGGCCACCGGGAAAACCGGCCACCGCATGAGAACCGGGAGAACGGCTACCTGGCGCCGCCCTGCTGCCATTCGGCCCAGTCCAGCTCCCAGTCGCCGTAGGTGTCGTAGATCGGCAGCTTCGGGCCGGACACGTTGGTCACCTCGACCACGTCGCCGAGATTGAAGTTGTTGAAGAACCAGGTGGCGTTCTCGGTGTTGAGGTTGATGCACCCGTGCGAGACGTTGGTGTTGCCCTGCGCGCCGACGCTGTTCGGGTTCTCGTGCACGAACTCGCCGTCGTTGGAGATCCGCTCGGCCCAGTGCTCGGTCGCCTTGTAGTAGTTGGGGTCGCCCTTGCACACGCCGTAGGTGCAGGAGTCCATGACGATCTCCTGGTTCTTGTCCGAGATGACGTGCGGGCCGACGTGGGTCGGCGTCGAGTCCTTGCCGAGGCTGACCGGCATCGACTTGACGGGCTGGCCGTTGTGCAGGATCTGCATCTGGTCGGTGTTGCCGTCGGCCTTGGCGATCCACGAGTCGTGGATGGTGTAGGTGGCCGTGCGGTCGGTCTTGCCGTAGACGCCGTTGCCGAGGTTCACGCCGTAGACGTTGACGTCCATCTTGAGGACGGTGCCGGCCTGCCAGTAGGTCTGCGCCCGGTAGTGCGCGGTCTTCTTGTCCAGCCAGTACCACGCGCCGGGTTGCGGCGGCGTCGTGGTGACGGTGACCGCCTTCTCCGCCGCGGCCTTGTCGGTGATGTCCTGGTCGAAGGAGATCCCGAAGATCTGGCCGACGCCGAAGGTCGCGCCCTGCCCTGGCGGCGCGGGAATCATCGCCGGATAGGCCTGCGTCGTCGGGGTGACGGTTTGCAGCGTGGACTTCTGCTCGGTGGTCTTGCCGTCCTTGTTCACCGCGCTGGCGACCACCTGGTAGCTCGCGCCGTAGCCGAGCGGCTCGCTGCTGGTCCAGGTGAGCTTGTCGGCGGAGAGCGCGCCGGCGACCTGGGTGCCCTTGGCGGCGTTGGTGACGGTGACCGCGCTGAGCGTGCCGTCGCTCGCGGTGACCACGATCGGCGTCTTGGGGTTGGCCTGGTCCCCGCCTGCCGGAGTGATGCTCACCTTGGCCGCGGCGGCGGCCGCGGGGCTGTTCGCGCCGGACTGGCCGTTGGTCGACGGCGAGTTGCCCGAGGAGCAGGCGGCAAGGCCGAGCGACACCACGATCAGCCCGGCGATGGTGATGGTTCCTCGGCGCGCTCCGCGCCTCGACTTGTTGACGCCAAGCATGTCTACCTCTTCGCTCCCCACCCGCGTACCGCGACCACGTGGACGTTGTGTCCCTGATGTCCCATGCCGGCAGGAGATCGCACGGCACACACCACTGATAGACGTTCTAACACCCCGCGACGTTGCGTGCGGACGGGGGTGGCTATCGCTGCTCACGACGAAACTCGGCCATCGCGTCGGTGAAACGGTTGAGCAGCAGGGCAAACGTGCCGCGATCCTGCTCCGACCAGCCGCGCATCAGCCGCTCGTAGAGATCCTGCCGGTGCCGGTGGCTCGCGGTCACCATGTCGTGACCGGCCGGAGTCAGTTCGAGCTGGATCCGCCTGCCGTCGACCTGCGAGGCCACCCGCCTGGCGTAGCCGGCCTCGATGGCGGCGGCGACCAGCCGGCTGGCCCTGGACGGGTCGACGCCCATCCGGTCGGCCACGAGCCCGACGGTGATCTCCTGGCCCTCGCGTTCCGGGCCCTCGTCGATCGCGTCGACGACGCCGGCCAGCGAGAGGTCGACGGCCTGGCCGGACTCGCGCGCAACCTGCCTGCCCAGCGTCCTCCTGGCCATGTTGCGGCGGAGCTGGATCATCGAGCGCTCGACCGCGGCCAGGGTTCGCCGTGGGTCCTCGTCGGTCTCGCTGCCATCCATTGCCTAATCCTAACAAAGTGCCCTTGACACTTATATGCGCATCGCATATAAATGCTTCAGTCACACAATTTGGAGGAAGCGATGACCCAGACAACGACGACCCAGGCAGTGTTGAGCGAGCCGACGACCGAGATCCGCGCGGTGCTGGCCGACCTGCTCGCCGCGTGGCAGCGACGGGACATCCCCGGCTACCTCGCCCACCTCGACGAGGACGTGGACGTGGTGAACCGAGGCGGCAAGTGGCTGGCCGGTAAGGCCGCCTTCGCCGAGCAGCTGGAATGGATGGTGGCCAAGGGCTTTCCGGAGATCTTCACCGCCGAGCACACCACCGAGTCGGTGCGCATCGCCGCCAACGGTGTCGCCGTCGCGCACGAACTGCGGGTGGAGCCCAACCGGCGGTCCCGTGCCGTCTACGTGCTGACCGAGCGGGACAGCGGATGGCGGGTCGCCTCGATCAGCATCTCGCCGATCGAACCGCCCCGCGATCCCGGCCTGCGAGCCTGACCGTTGGGCACGTCAGCTAGGCGACGAAGGTCGCCGTAGCGGTCAGCAGCACCGGACGGACGCGCCGGAGACCGACTGCCGAGGCTTCGCGCAGCTGTCGGCCGTAGTGGGATAGGGCGGGCGGGTGGTCCGCGCGGCGTCGGCGCGACTGGGCGGGAGCAGGGGCGGCGCGGTCGCAGTCAGAAGGGTCGGGTGCGTCGACGGCGGCGAGTCCGTGGCGTAAGACGGATAGGATGGCCTTCCGACGGAGGCCGAGCCCGCCGACAAGTGCGGCAGGGACCCGGGATACACCGGCGCTATGGCGGACCACTGCCCGTCGTGGGTCGTCAGCGACCGCATGGTCGACAGGAGCGTGGCGCCGACCGACGCGCAGTCGCCGCCGACGGCCGCCGAGTGATTGGTCTCGCCGCCCGAGCCGCGCAGCTGCGTGGCCACCACCACGCCGAGCGCCAGCGCGCACACCGCCCCGGCGGCACCCGCGGCCAACCACCGGCCGCGGACTCGCGCGATCCGTTGCCGCACCACGTCCGCGCGGTCCGGCGTCGGCGGCGGATCGGCGGCCATGGTGTCGAACTCCGCGCGTAACTCGTTGCGGTCGCTCATGATGGACCCTCCTGACTGGCTGCGGCCGTCGGCCTGCGCAGTTGGGCGAGGCTGCGCGACACCGTGCCGACCGAGCAGCCCACCGCGGCGGCCACCGGTGCCTCGCGGGAGACAGGCCGATCGCAGCAGCGCCTGCGACCGGTCGGACACCAGCTCGTCGAAGCGTTGCCAACGAGCTGGTGTCACGGCGGGTATCGGTATGGAAGCGATGAGTGTAGGACGCGATGGCGCCGGGAACGGTTGAGTCAGCCCACCGGATTCGTTCGCTGTGGCCCCGGAAGCAGCGTCCTGCGGGCGAAGCACCCGGTCACGCCGAGGGCTTCCTGATCACCTCAAACAGGCTCGTCCAGCTGTCGGCGCCGTGCCCGGCCGCGATCGCGCGGTCGTAGTGCGCCTTGACCGTGCCGGGCAGCTCGAGGTCGATGCCGGCGGCCCGGCTCGCGCCGAGGATGTGGTCGGCGGTGGCGCCCATCATCGCGGCGTTGGCCAGGTCACCGGGATGCTGCCCGCTGTCGATGTTCTTCGCCGCCTGCGCGACGTACATCGACAGGCTGTTCAGGTTGTCGACCGCGTAGGGCGCGAACTCCTCCGCCGACACGCCTGCCGAGCCGACCAGCGCGACGGCGTGCAGGTACGCGGACAGCGACGTCAGGAAGATGTCGAGCTGGGCCTGGTAGTACAGCTGCGCCAGCGCGTGGTCCTCGCCCCGGTACTCGGGCCGCCCGATGACCGCCAGCGTCTCTCGGTTGGCCTCGAAGGCCGCCCGAGGGCCGCTGTAGAACACGTACGCCGCGTCGGTGCCCACCAGCGGCGCCGGCACCATCACGCCGCCGGCGACCAGGTCCGCGCCGCGCTGCGCCAGCCAGGTCGCGGCCGCCCTGGTCTCGTTCGGCGTGTCGGAGCTGAGGTTGACCACGACCCGGTCCACCAGCGCGTCGCCGGCCGCGCCGAGGATGTCGTACATGGCCCGGTAGTCGGTGAGGCTCAGCACGACCAGCTCGCTGGCCGCCACCGCGTCCGCGACCGTGGCCGCGCGGACCGCGCCCTCGGCGACCAGCTCGTCGGCCCTGCTCGCGGTCCGGTTCCACACGGTCGTCCGGTGACCGGCCGCCAGCAACGCGCGCACCATCGCCTGACCCATCGGGCCGAGGCCGATGACGGTCACCGCCGCCGCGTTGTCGTTCACTGCCATTGTTCCGCCTTCACAAGGGATCTCTGCTGCTGACCCGACCCACGATGCCGGCGGCCGCGCACGGTTCGCTGCGGGTCCGCGCACGGTCGGCCGTGCGACTTCCGGCGTAGTCGGTAGCCCAAAGGTCGTACGCGCGCTCGGCCAAAGATCAGCACTGGTGGGGGCGCGTCCCGCGCGCCCGCTCACTAGCTTTTCCCCGTCGCCACCACGAGACGAGGATCGGATGATCGAGGTAGTCGGAGCAACAAAGCGCTACGGGGACAGGGTCGCCGTCGACGACCTGACGTTCACGGTCAAACCGGGCATCGTGACCGGGTTCCTCGGACCTAACGGCGCCGGGAAGTCCACCACCATGCGGATGATCATGGGACTGGACGCGCCAACCGGCGGCGACGTCCGCGTCAACGGCAAGCACTACGCCGAGCACACCGCGCCGCTGCGCGAGGTCGGCGCGCTGCTGGAGGCCCGCGCCGTGCACACCGGGCGGTCCGCCTACAACCACCTCCGCGCGATGGCGCTGACCCACGGCATTCCGCGCAGCCGGGTCGACGAGGTGATCGACCTGGTCGGCCTCGGCGACGTGGCGCGCAAGCGGGTCGGCGGCTTCTCCCTGGGCATGGGGCAGCGGCTCGGCGTCGCGGTCGCGCTGCTCGGCGACCCGGCGACGCTGGTGCTCGACGAGCCCGTCAACGGCCTCGACCCCGAGGGCGTGCGGTGGATCCGGCACCTGCTGCGCTCGCTGGCCGCCGAGGGCCGCACGGTGTTCGTGTCCTCGCACCTGATGAGCGAGATGGCGCTGACCGCCGACCACCTGATCATCATCGGCAAGGGCAGGCTGATCGCCAACACGCCGATGGCCGAGTTCACCGAGCAGGCGTCCGGCAAGGTCGTGCGGGTGCGCACGGAGGACTCCGCGCGGCTGCGCGAGCTGCTCGCCGGGCCCGAGGTGAGCGTCACCGCCGTCGAGCGGGGGGTGCTGGAGGTGCACGGCCTGAGCAGCACGGCGATCGGCCTGGTCGCCCGCGACAACGCCATCGCCCTCGACGAGCTGACGCCGGTGGTCGCCTCCCTCGAAGAGGCGTTCATGGATCTCACCAAGGACGCCGTCGAGTTCGGCGTGCACGACGACACCGAGAGGAAGGCATCATGAGCGCGGCGCTGCTCACCGACGACGCACCGACGGCCAGGAAGTCGACGCTGCCGAGCGACGTCCGGGTGACGCTGCCGAGGGTGGTGCGCTCGGAGTGGCTCAAGTTCTGGTCGCTGCGCTCGTCGTACTTCTCCATCGCCGGCATGGTCGTCGCGATGATCGGCCTCAGCGTGCTGGTGTCCACGGTCACCTCGAGCCACTGGACCCGGATGAAGCCCGCCCAGCAGGCCCGTTTCGACCCGACCGCGGTCAGCCTGCGGGGCTACTTCCTCGCGCAGCTCGTGGTCGGCGTGCTCGGCGTGCTGGTGGTGACCGGCGAGTACGGCACCGGGATGATCCGGTCCAGCGTCAGCGCCGCACCGAGGCGGCTGCCCGTGCTGATCGGCAAGGCCGCGGTGTTCGCGGTGATCACCGTCCTGGTCACCACGGTCGCGGCCGTCGTCGCCTTCCTGGTGGGGCAGCAGATCCTCAGCTCGCAGCACATCGAGACGACGCTCGGCGCCGCCGGTGTGACGCGCGCGGTGCTCGGCACGGGGTTCTACCTGACCGTGGTCGGCCTGCTCGGCACCGGGATCGGCTTCATCGTGCGCAGCACCGCCGGCAGCATCGCCACCCTGTTCGGCCTGCTGCTGGTGCTGCCGGTGCTCGGCGAGGCGCTGCCGCCGGACTGGGCCGACAAGATCAACCCTTACCTGCCGAGCAACGCGGGCCAGCAGCTGCTCGAGGCGCACCCGGCGCCCGCGCCGATGCTGGGCCCCTGGGCGGGCTTCGCGGTGTTCTGCGGCTACGCGGTCGTCGCGCTGGTCGTCGGCGCGGTGCTGCTCAAGCGTCGGGACGCCTGAGTCAGGGGCATGATGAGGCGCGTGACACCACTCGCGCCGGACCGGGCGGCCGCCGAGCTGCCCGGTCTGTCCTGGCTGCGGGACCGCGTCGGCCGCCATCCCGTGGTGACCGACGCGGCGCTCGCCCTCGGGGTGTTCCTGCTGACCGCCAGCCGGGGAGTCGGCAAACACGACCAGATCCGGGCGCTGCATCCCGTGACGCCGGATCCCCTGCCGCCGATGATCTTCGCCGCGCTGCTGTGCGCGCCGCTGGTGCTGCGCCGCCGATATCCGCTGTCGGTGTTCGGCGCGCTGTGCGTGGTCGCCGCCGTGCAGGAGTGGACGCTCGCGCCGGTCGCCGCCGCCGACATCGCCGTGCTGGTCGCCCTGTACACGGTCGCGTCGCGCTGCACCCGCCGGCAGGCGCTGATCGCGGCCGGCGTGCTGGAGGTCGGCGTCGGCGTGGTCGTCGCCTGGTGGGTCGCCCCTGCCATCGCGCTGACCGCGTTCATCCTGATGTCCGGCACGGTGACCGCCGCGTTGGTGCTCGGCATCAACGTCGCCAACCGGCGCGCGTACCTCGCCTCGCTGGAGGACCGCGCGGTGCGGGCCGAACGGGAACGCGACCAGCAGGCGGAGATCGCCACCGCGCACGAGCGGGCCAGGATCGCCCGCGAGATCCACGACATCGTCACGCACAACCTGTCGGTGATGATCTCGCTGGCCGACGGCGCCGCGTTCGCCGCGCGCACCGGGTCCCCCGACGCCGAGGGCGCGGCCCGCCAGGTCTCCGACACCGGGCGGCAGGCGCTCGGCGAGATGCACCGGCTGCTCGGTGTGCTGCGCGAGCCGGGCCCGGACGGCCCGCTCGCCCCGCAGCCGGGGGTCGGCCAGGTCGACGACCTGCTGGCGCAGGTGCGCGGGGCGGGCCTCGACGCGTCGTGGACCGTCGTCGGCACGCCGTTCCCGCTGCCGCCGACGGCGGGCCTCGCGGTCTATCGGCTGATCCAGGAGGCGCTGACCAACGTGCTCAAGCACGCCAGGTCCTGCACGCGGGCGCGGGTCACGCTGCGCTATGACCAGCCGAGCGTCGAGGTGGAGGTCACTGACGACGGGCACGGCGGGCCTGCCGGTCCCGGCGGCGGGCACGGCCTGGTCGGCATGCGGGAGCGGGCCGCGATGTTCGGCGGCGAGCTGGCCGCAGAACCGACCCGCGAGGGCGGCTGGCGGGTGTGGGCGCGGCTTCGCGTCGACGCCGTGACGGAGTCTGTCAGGGTGGACCCGTGACGATCTCGATCCTGCTCGTCGACGACGAGCCCTTGCTGCGCCTCGGTTTCCGGCTGGTGCTGGAGTCCCAGCCGGACCTGCGGGTGGTCGGCGAGGCCGGCGACGGGGCCGCCGCGATCGCGCAGACCGGGCTGCTCGACCCGGACCTGGTGCTGATGGACGTGCGGATGCCCGGCGTGGACGGGATCGAGGCGACCAGGGAGATCGTCGCGCGGCACGAACGGTCGCGGGTGCTGATCCTGACCACCTTCGACGTCGACGAGTACGCGTTCTCGGCACTGCGGGTCGGCGCGTCGGGCTTCCTGCTCAAGAACGTCCCGCCGGAGGACCTGCTGTCGGCGATCCGCGCGGTCGCCAGCGGGGACGCGGTGGTGGCGCCGAGGATCACCCGGCGGCTGCTGGACACGATGGCGCACCAGCTGCCGGACCTGCGCGGAGATCGGCCGACCGTCCCCAACGCGAGGTTGGAGCGGCTGACCGACCGCGAGCGGGAGGTGCTGGTCGAGGTCGCCGGCGGGCTGTCCAACGCGGAGATCGCGGAGCGGCTGTCGGTGTCCGAGGCGACGGTGAAGACGCACGTCGGCAGGATGCTCGGCAAGCTCGACCTCCGCGACCGCGTGCAGGCCGTGGTGTTCGCCTACCAGATCGGCCTTGTCCGCCCCTGACTAGTTTCCGTACTGCACAAGGATCTTCGTGAAGTCGTAGGGGTTCTGCGGCACGCTGCTGCACGCCGGGTCGGCCCAGTTGTGCTGCGTGTTCGGGTCGCACGCGCGGTCGCGGTTGACGTCCCAGTAGGAGAACCAGCCGACCTTGTTGCGCTGCGCGAAGGCGAGCAGCTGGGTGAAGTCGTTCTGGGTGAACAGCTCGCTCGGCTGGTCGGTGTGGCCGTTCATCAGTTGGAGGCCGAGGTGCGACCACACGGTCGGCGCGTCCCAGCCGTAGATCGACTGCAACTGGGCCACCACGTCGTTCGCGATGGTCTCGTCGGCGGACACCTGGGTCGAGCCGATGAGGCCGAAGTCGAAGTCCATGATGTTGACGATGTCCAGCCGCGCGCCGTTCGCGACGGCCTGCCTGATCTCGTCCTGGCCGCTGCCCGGCAGGCCGACGGTGGTCATCGGGATGGTGAGCGACACCGAGAGCGTCGGGTTGTTCTGCTCCAGGATCTTGATCGCGCCGAAGCGGACCGCCGTGTTGCTGTCCAGCGAGCCGTTCTCGTAGTCGAAGTCGACGTGCCTGAGCGCGTACTTGTCGATCACCTTCTGGTAGGCGGCGGCGAGCGACCCCGCGCTGCCACAGGTCGAGCCGAGCTCGGTGCCGTTGTAGCCGCCGAAGGACACGGCCACGTCGCCGCCTGCGGCGCGGATGGCGGCCACGTCGGCGAGCACCGTGGTGTCGCCGGACACCGGCGTGCTGGCGAGGCCGCCCCAGGCCGGGGTGCAGCCGCCGGAGTCCAGCACGAAGGCGAGGTTCAGCTCCTTCTCCCCCGCCGCGATGATGTCGTTGACCTGCTGGGGGCTGCCGTCCAGCGGCATGAAGTACGCGGGGTGCGAGAACCCGCCGCCACCGCCGCCACCGCCCGTCGCGGAGGTGGTGACCGAGACGGCGGCGCTCTGCGCGGACTCCCCTGCGGAGTTGCCGGCGGACACGGTGAAGGAGTACGCGGTCGACGCGGCGAGCCCGGTCACGGTGGCGCTGGTGCCGGTCACCGACGCGGCCTTCGCGCCGCCCCGGTAGACGGTGTAGCCGGTGGCGCCGGCGGACGCGGCCCAGGTCAGCGACACCGAGGACGCGGTGGTGCCGGTCGCGGCGAGGCCGGTCGGCGTCGGCGGCACCGTGACGGTCCCGCCGGGCCCGGTCAGCGCTAGGTCGTCGGCGTCGTAGGCGCCCTGGGCGTACCAGCCGTGCACGTAGAGGGTCACGGCTGTGGTCGACGCGCCGGTGGTGAAGGTGCCGCTGAGCTGCTGGTAGTCGGTCGCGCCCGGGGTCCACAGCTGCGGGTCCGTGCCGCCGGTGCCGGTGGCGCCGAGGTAGACGTAGCTGCCGCGCACCCAGCCGGAGATCGTGTACTTCGTGTTGGGCCGCACGCCGACCGTCTGGGTGCACTGCGCGGTGTCGCCGCTGGTGACGGCCCCGGCCAGCGCGTGCGCG
Source organism: Solihabitans fulvus (assembly GCF_008386585.1). GTDB lineage: Bacteria > Actinomycetota > Actinomycetes > Mycobacteriales > Pseudonocardiaceae > Solihabitans > Solihabitans fulvus. The sequence continues at coordinate 92,268 of NZ_VUOB01000061.1, read as the reverse complement.
CCCGTGTGCACCGGGGCGTTGACCACGCTGCCGGCCGCGCAGGACCAGCCGGTGAGGTCGCCGGTCTCGAAGCCGGGGTTCGCGAGCAGGTTGCTGTCGGCGTCGGCGGTGCCGGTCAGCGTCACGGCGGTGGCCGAGGCCACGGCGAACGCGACCAGTGCGCGCAACCATCGGTGTGCCATCGACGCCTCCCAGCGGTCGGATCCGATGGCAGGATTGGACTAGACCAGTCGGGAAGTCAAAGGTACAGACCACATTTCACCGATTTGGCCCAGCCCGACGCGACCAGGAACGACGAACGGGCACCCGGCCGTCTGCCGGGTGCCCGTCACGCGGTGCTGTCGCGAGAAATCAGCCGTCGCGAGAAATCAGATGAGGCCGAGCTGACGCACGGTGTCGCGCTCCTCGGCGAGCTCGGCGACCGAGGCGTCGATCCGCGCACGGGAGAACTCGTCGATCTCCAGGCCCTGCACGATCTCGTACCGGCCGCCCCGCGAGGTCACCGGGAACGAGGAGATCAGGCCCTCCGGCACGCCGTAGGAGCCGTCGGACACCACGGCGGCCGAGGTCCAGTCGCCCTCGGGGGTGCCGTTGACCCAGGTGTACACGTGGTCGACGGCCGCGCTGGCCGCCGACGCCGCCGAGGACGCGCCGCGCGCCTCGATGATCGCCGCGCCGCGCTTGGCCACGGTCGGGATGAAGGTCTCCCGCAGCCACTCGCCGTCCACCTGCTCGGCGGCGATCTTGCCGTCGACCTCGGCGTGGAACAGGTCGGGGTACTGGGTGGCCGAGTGGTTGCCCCAGATGGTGATCTTCTTGATGTCGGTCACCGGAACCTGGAGCTTCGCGGCGACCTGGGCGATCGCGCGGTTGTGGTCCAGCCGGGTCATCGCGGTGAAGCGGTCGGCCGGCACGTCCGGCGCGTGCTGCTGCGCGATGAGCGCGTTGGTGTTGGCCGGGTTGCCGACCACCAGCACGCGGATGTCGTCGGCCGCGCCCGCGTTGATGGCCTCACCCTGCGGCTTGAAGATGCCGCCGTTGGCCTGGAGCAGGTCGCCGCGCTCCATGCCCTTGCCGCGCGGGCGGGCGCCGACCAGCAGCGCGATGTTGGTGCCGTCGAACGCCTTGTTGGCGTCGTCGGTGATGTCGATGCCCTTGAGCAGCGGGAAGGCGCAGTCGTCCAGCTCCATCGCGGTGCCCTCGGCGGCCTTCACCGCCTGCGGGATCTCCAGCAGGCGCAGCTTCACCGGGGTGTCAGGCCCCAGAAGCTGGCCCGAGGCCACGCGGAACAGCAGCGCGTAGCCGATCTGGCCGGCCGCACCGGTGACGGTGACATTGACAGGAGCCTGAGCCATGACGTTCTCTCCTACCGACGGGACAAGTTCGTCCGCGATGTTAACCGCGTCCCCCGCACGCCCATGAGCCGGTCCGGCCAGCGCGTTGGCCGTTCGTGACGCGGTCCACATGCGACGATGCCCGGGTGCGCCCGATCTCCCTGCCGGCACCGGTCGGCTTCGTCCTCGGCGGGGGCGGCAGCCTCGGCGCCATCCAGGTCGGCATGCTGCGCGCGCTCGCCGAACGCGACGTCGTGCCCGACCTGGTGGTCGGCACCTCGGTCGGCTCGGTGAACGGCGCGCTGCTCGCGCTCGACCCCGCCGCGGCCCCCGCGCGGCTGGCGGCGATCTGGGCGCGGATGACCAGGAGCCGGGTGTTCCCCGGCGGCCCGGTCAGCCAGCTGCGGACCCTGCGGCGCGGCCGCACCCACCTGTTCCGTAACACCGGGCTCGCCGAGGTGCTGGCCGAGGGACTGTCCGGGGCCCGCGACTTCGCCGAGCTGCGGCTGCCCTTCGGCGCGGTCGCGGTCGACGCGCACACCGGGCTGCCGGCGCTGCTGCGGTCCGGCCCGCTCGTCCCCGCGATCCTGGCCAGCAGCGCGATTCCCGGCATCTACCCGCCGGTGCACCTGGCCGGCCGGGTGCTCTACGACGGTGGCGTGCTGGCCAACGTCCCCATCCGGCAGGCGCTGGCGATGGGCGCGCGTTCCCTGGTGGTGCTGGACTGCACGTTCCCCGGCCACCTGCCGACCGTGCCGAGGACGCTCGCCGAGACGCTGCTGTTCTGGGCCACTCTCGGCATGCGCAACCAGGCCGTGCTGGAGGCCGACCTGGCCGCCGCCGCGGTGCCCGTGGTGTACCTGCCGGGGCCACCGGTGCAGGCAGTCACACCGCTGGACTTCGGCCACACCGCCGAGCTGGTGGCCGCCTCCTACGAGGCGTCCGGATCGTTCCTGGACGAACTGCGGGTGGCCGGCCCTGGGCTCTACGGCGGGCCGGCTGGGCCCGCGCCGGAACTGGATCGCGACTTCGGCGACTGATCGCCGAGGAAATGGTCACTGAGGAAATGGCGACCGCGCTAGATTGCCTCGGTGGCACTGCGTGACAACGGAGAGCACAGCACTGAGGAATTCGCGTACACCGCGCTCGGCAGAATCGGCAGAATCCAGTACGGCATCGGGTTGACCGACGAGCCGTGGCGACTCGACATCGACGTCATCGTCCTGTCGGTCGGCGGCACCCTTGGCGTGCTGGGATCGGCGGTCAGAGCTCAGTTTCCCCAGGCCGCGTGGGATGCGATCCCCTACGGTTCGATCACCGCGGACAACCCACGCCTGCTCGACCTCCTCGCCCCGGACTCCGCTGGTGACGAGTCCGCTGACCAGCGGCTGCGGGCGGTGCTCGTGTCGCCGCACGCCACCGGCGACGATCTCGATCCCGTCGACCTCCGTTCGATCGGTCGCGCGACAGCGGCCGCCGTTCGATCCGCCGCCGACCTCGGCGCCAGGAGCGTCGGCATGCCGATCATCGGCACCGGAGCCCTCGGCTTCTCGATGGCCGAAACCGCCGACGCCGCCGTGGCCGCCGCGATCGGCGCGTCCGCGGAGGTGCCGGAGCGGAGCCAGCTTCGCCGGTTGGTCTTCGTCTGCCGGGACCAGGAGGACGCCGCGGCGATCCACGCGAGTTGGTCCAGGGCGAAGTTGGCCGTTCCGCCGTCCGAACTGGCCGGCGGGGTGTCCAGCGACCTCGTCGACCCCAACACCGGTATTCCGCTCGCGCGAGATCAACTCGACCTCGCCCCGTATGTGTCCATGCTCGCCACGGTCATAGCGGACAGCCGGACTCCGACGCCGCTGTCGGTGGGCGTGTTCGGCGAATGGGGGTCGGGCAAGAGCTACTTCATGGGTCTGCTCAGGGGGCAGGTCGACGCGTTGACCACGTCCGGCAACGCCGGCTACTGCGCCGACGTCGTGCAGATCGGCTTCAACGCATGGCACTACGCCGACAGCAACATCTGGGCGAGCCTTGGTGACGAGATCTTCCGGCAGCTCGCCGGGCCACATCCGACCGCGCAGGACCGCCGCAGCCAGTTGCGCGCAGAACTGGCCAAGCGGCTCGACCAACGCAAGGAGTTCGAGGCCGCGACGCAGCAGGCCAAAACGACGGCGGCCGAACTACAGGCCGAACTGAACGACGCGGCGGCGCACCAACGGCTCTCGGCGCGTGACCTGGTCACGGTGTTGCGGGCGTCGCCGGAGTTCGCCGCCACGCTGGACGCGCTGTGGCGCCGACTCGGCCTCCGCAGCGAGGCCGAGCAGGGCGCCCTGCTGGCCGAACAGATTCGCGGCGTCGTCGGCGAGGCTGCCGCGCTGCGCCGCCTGCCGCGCGATCGGCTCGGCCGGACCACGCTGGCGGCCGCGCTGGTCATCCTGCTCACCGGCGTCCTCGCCGTGGCGCTCGCGCCCTCGGCCAGGGAGTGGCTGTCGGGTGTGGCCGCGCTGTTCGCCCTGGTGTCCGGGACCGGGCTCACCATGCTCGTCCGCGCCAGGTCGGCGCTCCGTTCGCTGCGCGCCATCGCGGAGCAGCTCAGGGTCGGCGCGGCCAGCACCTCGGCGGCACGGATCACCCCGGACATCGCCGAGAAGTTGCGCGCCCTGCACGAGGCGGAGGCCGACCAGCTGGTGACCGAAGCCCAGCTGACCGAGGTCACCAGCCACATCGGCGAACTCGGCAGGGAACTCACCGAGCTGATGCCGGGTCGACGGCTGTACACGTTCCTCGCCAACCGCGCGCGAGGCGATTCCTACACCCGTGATCTCGGCCTTGTCTCGACCATCCGCAAGGACTTCGAGGAACTGGTCGCGCTGATGGCCGACTGGCGGGCGAACCCGGAGGTCGGCGACCAGCACCGCGTCGCGGTCGACCGCATCGTCCTGTACGTCGACGACCTCGACCGGTGCGGCCCCCGACAGGTCGTCGAGGTGCTCCAGGCGGTGAACCTGTTGCTGGCGCTGGATCTGTTCATCGTGGTCGTCGGGGTGGATCCCCGATGGTTGCTGCGCTCGCTGCACAGCCACTACGCGGACGTCCTCGACGACGGCTCGGCGGATTCCGACCCAGCGGGGGATGGCCTTCGGGTCACGCCGGAGGACTACCTGGAGAAGATCATCAACATCCCGGTGGTCCTGCCCGGCATGCACTCCGGCAGCCTGCACCGCCTGCTGCGCGCGATGGCCGAGGACACCGCGACACCGCAGGCGGCCGCCGCACCGGACCCGCCGGAGCCGGGGGCCGACCGGCCGTCGGGGCGGGGCGCCGACATCGAAAGCCTGTCGTCCCTGCCCATCGAGGGCGGTTCGGAGATCGCCGGCCAACGTCGACAGGGCGGCGGGCCGGAGGCCCCGCACCCCCTCACCGAACCAGAGCTTTCCCTGCTGTCCGCACTCGATCTCCTGGTCGACACACCGCGCAAGGCCAAACGCCTGTTCAACCTCTACCGGATGGTGCGGGCCACCCGGGACCTCGCGCCGGCGTCCCGGTTCCTCGGCGACGACGGCCGCCCCGGCGAGTACGAGGCGGTCGCCGTCCTGCTCGGACTGCTGACGGCGCACGCTCGGCTGCTCGCACACACGGTCGACAGCGCCCCGGACCCGGCGAACGCGGTCGATGGCGGCCTGGCGCACCGATCCGGCGACTCGTCCTGGCCCGAGTTCGTCGCCGACTTCGAGCCGCGACGGCATGACCGAGGCTGGGCCAACGGGATCGCCGGAACGCTGCCGGAACGCGACGTGGCGGAGTGGTCCAGGCTGCACCGAGGGCTGGTGCGCGCGTCCGAACGCGTGACCATGACGACCGTGACGGACCTCCAGACCTGGGTGCCGAGGATCCGGCGGTTCTCCTACGCCCTGGCCCCGCGGCCCTGACCGCTCAGGCGAGCAGCCGGTCCCGCAGCTCGGGGTGGTCGGCCAGGGCCTCGCCGATCCACCCGGCGACCATCGGCCGGTAGGACGGGATGTCCACGGCGGACCAGTCCAGCGGGCCGTGCGGCGGCTGCGGGTCGTACTCGACGAACAGCTGGACCTGCCTGGCGATCTTCGCTCCCGCCAGGCGCTCCACCAGGTGCAGCGCGAGGTCGATGCCGGCCGAGACGCCCGCCGCGGTGATGATCTGCCCGTCATCCACCCAGCGCTCCGCGACGGGGGTCGCGCCGAACTTCGCCAGCAGGTCGCGCTGGGTCCAGTGGGTGGTGGCGCGGCGCCCCTCCAGCAGCCCGGCGGCGGCGAGCACCAGCGAGCCGGTGCACACCGAGGTGACGAACCGCGCGGTGCGCGCGGCCACGCGCAGGTAGTCCAGCAGCACCGGATCGGCCATCGCCCGGTACGTGCCGGCCACACCGCCGGGCACCAGAACCAGGTGCGGCTCGGGGACTTCGGCGAAGGTGTGGCTGGCGGTGAGGCCGGCCGGGGTGTCGGTGGCCATCGGGCTGGTGTGCTCGGCGACGACGACCGTGCGGAAGCCGAGCCCGAACTGGTCGAGGGCGGCGAGCACCTGGAGCGGGCCGATCAGGTCGAGCGCGGTCGCGCCCGGGTAGAGCACGAGCGCGAGGGTCCTGGTCTCGTCGGTGACGCTGGTCACGAAACTGCTCCCGTCCTTGGTGGTGTGGGTACGCGGACCACCGTCGCGGCCCGGTCCCCCGCCGGACAACGAGAACGGCCAGGCAGGTCCGAAATCCTGTGATCACGGTCTGCCGGACTATCGTGCGGAGCGTGCAGCAGACACCGCGACGCGTCGTGATCGTCGGGTACGAGGACGCTGAACTCCTCGACATCGCCTGCCCGACCGACGCGATGGACGCCGCGAACCGCTACGGCGCGCGGCCCGCCTACGACCTGTGCCTCGCCTCCCTCGGGCAGCGGCCGGTGCGCTGCGTGTCCGGGCTGACCCTCGCCGCGCAGGCCTCGCTCGAACGGCTCGCCGGCCCGATCGACACGCTGATCGTCGCAGGCGGGATGGGCCACGAGGCCGCGGCGGCCAACGCTTCCCTCGTCGCGCACATCCGGCGCCTGGCAAGGGAAAGCCGGCGGGTCGCGTCGGTGTGCAGCGGCGCGACGGTGCTCGCCGCCACCGGACTGCTGGACGGGAGGCGGGCCACCACGCACTGGATGGTCGCCGACCAGTTCGCCAGGACCTACCCGCGCGTCACCGTCGACCCGTCGCCGCTGTACATCCGCGACGGGGACGTCTACACCTCGGCGGGGGTCACCAGCGCGCTCGACCTGACCCTCGCGCTGATCGAGGACGACCACGGGCCCGACCTGGCCAGAAACGTGGCCAGGGTGCTGGTCACCTACCTGCACCGGCCGGGAAACCAGGCCCAGGTCAGCATGTTCATCGCGGGACCGACACCGGAGCACCACCTCGTGCGCGCGCTGGCCAACCACATCAACAGCAACCTGGACGGCGACCTCGGCACGGTCGCGCTCGCCGCGCGGGCCGGCGTCAGCACCCGCCACCTGACCAGGCTGTTCGACGCGCACGTCGGCACCACCCCGGCCCGCTACGTGCGGTCCAGCCGGGTCGAGGCCGCCGCGCACCTGCTGGTGTCGACGAGGCTGCCGCTCGGCGCGGTGGCCCGCCGCTGCGGGTTCACCACCGGCGAGACGCTGCGCCAGGCATTCCTCGACCACTACGACGTGGCCCCATCGGCCTATCGGTCGCTGCACACCAGGTCGGGGACGGCGCGATGACGGCGCGTCCCGGCCGCACACGGCGGCCGGGGCGGCGGCTGATGTCGAGTCAGTTGACGGCAAGCGCCAGCTGGGTGACCTTCACCGCGACCAGCACCACGGCGATCACCAGGTAGCCGCGCAGCGTCAGCAGCCCGGCCTTGCGCAGCGGCGAGAACGCCGGACGGTCCAGCGTGTCCAGCGCCGGGGTGCGCCACGCCATCCTGTCCTGCCACAGCAGCGCCCTGCGCTCCTTGCGGGACAACGCCTCCACGGCGTCCTCCGCCAGGTCCTCGACCTCCTCGGGGTCCAGCCCGCCAAGCGCACGCGCGGTCGCGGCCGTCTCCCTCCGCACCGCGGCGCGCCGCAGCAGCCAGACCGCGACGCCACCGAGCACGCCGATCGCCGCGCCGACGCCGAAGCCGATCTTCAGCGCGGAGATGTCCAGGTCGGGGAAGAAGGTCGCCGCGGTCAGCGCCAGCGACAGCAGCACCAGCGACCACACGATCACGCCTGCCACGACGTTCTGCCTGACGCTGTTGACCCACGGCCCGAGGACGGCCCTGTCGTTGCACAGCAACACGAGGAACACCGTGGCCGAGGGCAGCAGCACGCCGGCGAGCGCCTGCACGCCCTGGGTGATCAGGCCGAGCGGCGCGCCGGGGATCAGCACGATGGACGCCGCGACGCCAAGCAACAACGCGTAGCCGACGTAGAACATCGGCGCCTGCCGGACCTTCCAGTGCAGCGAGTGCCGCTTCTTGAACACATCGCCGAGGGTGTAGGTGGTGGCGAGGCCGACCGCGTTCGCGCCGATCAGCGAGGCGTCCAGCAGGATGATCGCGAAGATCACCCCGACCGCGCGGCCCGAGTGCTGCTCGAGTCCCGTCGCCACACCGGCGTTGTCGGTGAAGTTGCCGAGCAGGTCGGGCGCGAGGCCGAACGCGGCGGCGGCCATCAGGCAGACCGCGCCGATCATCACGATGCCGATGCCGAGCCACAGGTCGACCCGCTCGTAGCGGATCCAGCGCGGGGTGATCCGCTTGTCGACCACGTTGGACTGCTGGAAGAACAGCTGCCACGGCGCGACGGTCGTGCCGACGATGGCGACGATCAGCAGCAACAGCGTGGAGTTCAGGCCGCCGGGGAAGCTGGGCACGAAGCCCTTCGCGATCTCGCCCGCCTTGGGACCGGCCAGCAGCGCCATCGGGATGACGAGGATGTTCAGCGAGATCAACACGAACAGGAAGCGTTCCCAGCGACGGAACGAGCCCATCGCGACCATGCCGAACAGCAGCACGGCGGCCAGCGGGACGGCGACGTACTTGGACAGGCCGAGGAACTCCAGCGCCATCGAGACGCCGATGAACTCGGTGACGATCGTCAACGCGTTCACGACGAACAGGTCCGCGACGCTGAACGCGCCCCAGAATCGGCCGAACCGCTGGAAGATCAGCCGCGCGTGGCCGACGCCGGACACCGCGCCGAGCCGGACGACCATCTCCTGGTTCACGTAGAGCACGGGGATCAGCAGCGCCAGGGTCCAGACCAGGCCCATGCCGTAGTTCTGGCCGGCCTGGGTGTAGGTGGCCACGCCGCCGGCGTCGTTGTCGCCGACCATCACCACGAGGCCGGGCCCCATGATGACCAGCAGGGTGCGCAGCCGTTGCCAGAACGTGCGCCGGGAACCGGTGTCGTGCTGCCTGATCGTGCCGAGGGCGCCGACGATGTCGCCGACGTGCGCCGTGTCCAGCGCCGCCGAGCTCGCGTTGGTCGGGGCGGCGCGATTGGTCCTGAAGCTCATTGGTCTTTCCCTTTCGAGGGACCCGGCACACGACACGGGTTGCCGGGCGCAGCAAACACACCACGGCGTGTTCATGCCGTGGTTGAAGGGATTTCTACGCTTTCGGTCCACAGTGGATGGTTCGGTGTGACCGACACCTCCACGTCAGAGCTTCGGCACTGCACGTCGTATCCCTTGCGGGAAGCCACTTTGGGTCACCCCTTAGGCCGGGGAGACCTGTCCTGACCCTGGGCGTCTCTCGACGTCGTAAGATCAGTGGCCTGTATCCGTGCAGAAGCCTCACCGAACGAGGTGTCAGCGGTGAGCAGTAGACACCCCGCCAACTTTGGTTGTCAACCGAACGTGTGACAGGCGACGGCCGCCCGGGATGCCCGCCCTGCCAACGGATCCGCGCGGGGAGGTCACCCGAGCGCCGCGACGCCGCTTCAATGCTTGCGTAATCGCTTGACAATCTGTGCGGCCAGGCGCATCATTGACGCCAGGCCGTGTCAGCCGAATGCGGCGGCACGCAGTCCAGACGCTGAACTTTGTCAGCGCTGCTCACGTGAAGGGAGGTGGCGGGAATGAGTCCCGGCCGAAGTAGCAGCCGTCCGATCCAGCAGCCGGACCCGATCCCGTCACCGGTGCCTCCCATCGTCAGGTGAGGCCGGGGGCGGCAGTTCGGCACGCCCCGCAAGGAGTCTCGCCATGACCTTCTTCACCTTCGCAGCCACCCGCCGCACCTCGGCGCTTCGCGCGCTGCTGTCCGCCCGGCCGACGCGGCGGTCCGCCCCCGTCGAGCACAACGACCAGCTCCGCGCCGGGCAGCCCACGCGACACCAGCCGGCCTTCATGACCATCGCGCACGGCGGCCGGATCTAGAAAACCCCGTGCACACAGCGTTTCCGGTTCGCGGCACCGACACCAACCCGGCGCCGCGAACCAGGGCGCGCCGACAAGGGGCGAACCCCGGCCGGCGGCCAAGCTAGAAGACGATGTCGTCCATCGCCTTGTAGATCCGCTTGTCGGACACCGGTTTCGGCGTGCCGAGCGACTGCGCGAAGAAGCTGACCCGCAGCTCCTCGATCATCCACCTGATCCGCCGCAGCTCCTCGCCGTCGGCGTGGCCGGCCGGCGCCTGCGCGACGAGCTCCAGGTAGGCCTGCGTGACGTCCTCGACCTGGTACATCCAGTCCTGGTCGCGGCGCGGGTTCTCCGGCAGCTTCTCCAGCCTGCGCTCGATCGCTCGCAGGTAGCGGGCGACGTCGGGCAGCCGCTGCCATCCAGTCTCCGCGATGAAGTCCTTGTGCACCAAGGCGGCGAACTGCGCGCGGACATCGGCGACCGCGGGCGCCAGGGCGGTCCCTGACGCGCCGGCCAACTGCCGCTCGACGTCCTGCGCGGCCGCCAGGATCCGCTGCACCTTGGCCACGACGTCGAACACCGTGTCGGGCAACCCGACCCGGACCGACTCGCGCAACCGGTCGAACGCGGCCTGCTCCCACACCGGCCCCCCGGCGTCGGCCACCAGCTTGTCCACCGCGCACGCCACGCAGTCCTCCAGCAGCGCTGCCACGCCACCGTGCGGGTTGCGGGTCAGCACCAGCTTCGCCGTGTTGTCCAGCGTGCGCGCGACGAGCTTCACCGGCGACGGCACGTTCAGCATCAGCAGCCTGCGGGTGCCAAGCCACATCGCCCTGCGCTGCTCGATCTCCGTGTCGAACATCCGGATCGCCACGCTGGCACCCTCGTCGACCAGCGCCGGGTATGCCGTCGCCTGGTAGCCGGCGACCTCCTGCTGGTAGGTGCGCGGCAGCGACCCGAAGGTCCAGGCCGTGAGCCCGCGCCGCTCGATGCTCTCCGCCGCGGCCGACAGGGTGGCCCGCACCTGCGCCTTGAGCCGGACCTTGAGCGCGTCGAGGTCCTTGTCCTGCGCCAGCGTGCGGTCGGTCTCGTCGACCACCTGGAAGGTGATCTTCAGGTGGTCGGGCACCTTGCTCAGATCCCACGCGTCGCGCGGCACCACCGCGCCGCCGAGCTGACGCAGCTCGCGCTCCAGCCCGTCGAGCAGCGGCTCGTCCTGCGCCATGCCCTGGAGCGCGGCCCTGGCGTAGTCGGGCACCGGGACGAAGTTGCGGCGCAGCGGCTTGGGCAGCGACCTGATCAGCGCGACCACCAGCTCCTCGCGCAGCCCGGGCACCTGCCAGGTGAAGTCGTTGCCGGCCACCTGGTTCAGCACCGCGAGCGGCACGCGCATCGTCACGCCGTCGGCCTGCGCGCCCGGCTCGAACTGGTAGGTCAGCGGCAGCCGCAGGCCCTCACGCTGCCACTCGTCGGGGAAGTCGCCCACGCTGACCCCGTCGACCGTCTCGTTGACCAGCATCGAGCGGTCGAAGGTGAGCAGGTCCGGCTGGCTCACCTTGGTCTTCTTCCACCAGGTGTCGAAGTGCCGCGCGGACACCACTTCCTTGCCGACCCGCTGGTCGTACAGCGCGAACAGCGTCTCGTCGTCAACCACGATGTCGCGCCGCCGCGCCCTGGTCTCCAGCTCCTCGACCTCGGCGAGCAGCTCGCGGTTGTGGTGGAAGAACTTGTGGTGCGTGCGCCACTCCCCCTGCACCAGGGCGTGCCGGATGAACAGCTCGCGGCACAGCTCAGGTTCGACGCGGCCGTAGTTCACCTTGCGGGCCACCACGATCGGGATCCCGTACAGCGTGACCTTCTCGTTGGCCATCACGGCGCCGCGGTTCTGCTCCCAGTGCGGCTCGCTGTAGTTGCGCTTGACCAGGTGCTCGGCCAGCTTCTCGATCCACTCGGGCTCGATGCGGGCGGCGATGCGGCCCCACAGCCGGGAGGTCTCCACCAGTTCGGCCGCCATCACCCAGCGCGGCGGCTTCTTGAACAGCGCAGAGCCGGGGAACACGGCGAACCGCGCGTTGCGCGCGCCGACGTACTCCTGCTTCCGCTCGTCCTTGAGCCCGACGTGCGAGAGCAGCCCGGCCAGCAGGGACATGTGCACGCGCAGCGGTTCGGCCGGCGCGCTGTTCAGTGTCACGCCGAGGGTCTTGGTCACCTGGCGGAGCTGGCTGTAGATGTCCTGCCATTCGCGGACCCGCAGGTAGTTCAGGAACTCAGCCCTGCACAGCCTGCGGAACCGGTTGGACGACAGCTCCTGCTGCTGTTCCTTGAGGTACTGCCACAGGTTCAGGTAGGCGAGGAAGTCGGAGTCCTTGTCCACGAACCGCGCGTGCTTCTCGTCGGCGGCCTGCCTCGACTCGACCGGCCGCTCCCTCGGGTCCTGGATGGACAGGGCAGCGGCGATGACCATCACCTCGTGCACGCAGCCGTTGCGGTCGGCCTCCAGCACCATCCGCGCGAGCCTGGGGTCCACCGGCAGCTGCGCGAGCTTGCGGCCCTGGTCGGTCAGCCGCTTGCGGACGTCGGGCTGGTCCGGGTCGAGCGCGCCGAGTTCCTGGAGCAGGTTCACGCCGTCGGCGATGTTGCGTTTGTCCGGCGGGTCGATGAACGGGAACGCCGCGATGTCGCCAAGGCCGATCGCCGTCATCTGGAGGATCACCGAAGCGAGGTTGGTGCGCAGGATCTCCGGATCGGTGAACTCGGGGCGGGACAGGAAGTCGTCCTCCGAGTAGAGCCGGATGCAGATGCCCTCGGACACGCGGCCGCAGCGGCCCTTGCGCTGGTTGGCCGACGCCTGCGAGACGGCCTCGATGGGCAGCCGCTGCACCTTGGTGCGGTGGCTGTAGCGGGAGACGCGCGCCGTGCCGGGGTCGACCACGTACTTGATGCCGGGGACGGTCAGCGAGGTCTCCGCGACGTTGGTCGCCAGCACCACCCTGCGACCGGTGTGCGACTGGAACGCGCGGTGCTGCTCGGCGGCGGACAGCCGCGCGTACAGCGGCAGGATCTCGGTGTTGCGCAGGTCCAGCTTGCCAAGCGCCTCTGCGGTGTCCCGGATCTCGCGCTCGCCGCTGAGGAACACCAGCACGTCGCCCGGCCCCTCGGCGGACAGCTCGCCGACGGCGTCGCAGATGGCCTGCGTCTGGTCCCGGTCCGGGTCGGCGTCGGGGTCGTCCGGGTCGACGATGGGCTGGTAGCGCACCTCGACGGGGAAGGTGCGGCCGGAGACCTCGATGATCGGGGCGTCGCCGAAGTGCCTGGCGAACCGCTCTGGGTCGATGGTCGCCGAGGTGATGATCACCTTGAGGTCGGGGCGGCGCGGCAGGAGCTGCCTGAGGTAGCCGAGGATGAAGTCGATGTTCAGGCTGCGCTCGTGCGCCTCGTCGATGATGAGCGTGTCGTACTGCTCGAGCATGCGGTCCTGCTGGAGTTCGGCGAGCAGGATGCCGTCGGTCATGAGCTTGACCAGGGTGTTGTCGCCGGCCTGGTCGGTGAAGCGGACCTTGTAGCCGACGGTGGAGCCGAGCTGTTGGCCCAGTTCCTCGGCGATGCGCTCGGCGACCGTGCGGGCCGCGAGCCTGCGCGGCTGGGTGTGGCCGATCAGGCCGCGCACGCCCCGGCCAAGTTCGAGGCAGATCTTGGGCAGCTGGGTGGTCTTGCCCGACCCGGTCTCGCCGGCCAGGATCACCACCTGGTTGTCCCGGATCGCGGCCAGGATGTCGTCCTTGGCCTGGCTGACCGGCAGTGACTCCGGGTACTTGACGGCCGGCACGCTGGCGCGGCGCTGCTCGATCCGCTGTGCTGCCGTGTCGATCTCGGCGGCGATCGCGTCGAGGATGGCCTGGCGCGCCTCGGGGGACCGCGCCTTTCTGGTGCCCTCCAGCCGCCGTCCGAGGCGGCGCTCATCGCGGAGCGTCAGCGTGGACAGGCGTTCTTGCAGGTCAGCGAGCGAGGCTCGCACAAGCGGCGTTCCCATTGTGAACCAAGGATAGGCAATAGCCGCGCATTCACCGCGTCGTTTACCGGTGCGGTCACCCGAGCCGTGACTCCGGTCACAGGGGGCGGGCAGCGGGTGTTCTACGTGGTGCGCGCGGCCCGGCCGGTCTGACGGCTCAGATCTGGCCGGCCCGGTGCACCCGGACGTGCTCGACCAGGTTGAGTGTGCCGAGCACAACGACCAGCACGACCAGCGCGGCGAGCGCGGGCACCAGGGTCGCGGCGGGCAGCAGCGCCAACACCACCGCGGCGGCGGCCAGGCGGGTGGACGCCACCTTCCGGAACATGCGCCACCTGGTGTAGCCGAACGAGGCGAGGTACAGGGCGCAGCCGCCGAACAGCAGGCCGGCGATGGCGCCGTTGAGGTGCGCGAGCGGGTGCGCGACGGCCTCGGCCATGCCCACCGCCACCGCGATGATGCCGGCGATGAACGCGAGATGCCCGTAGGACAGCACCTGCCGGAGGATGTCGGTCTGCACGGCCGCGGTCTCCATCGCGTGCCGCACCGCGCTGGCCGCGAACACGAAGTACACCCACCACAGCCCGCAGACCAGCGCGAAGGCCGCCATCACCGCGAACACCACGTCCCCGCCCAGATGCGCGGACGAGGCGGCCGGGGCGCCGATCGCGACCACCGACTCGCCGAGCGCGATGATCACCAGCAGGCCGAACCGCTCCGGCAGGTGCGCCGGCTCGAAGTGCAGAGACAGCAACCGCGTGCGCAGCAGCATCGGCGTGGCCAGGTCGACGACCGCCGCCAGCGCCCAGACCGCCACCCGCACCGGGTTCGGCAGCAGGCCGCCGACCAGCAGCAGCGGCCCGGACACGCAGACCGCGACGGTGTACGGAGTCAGCGTCACCGGCTGATTCCGGAACAGCAGGACCGCGAGGACGACACGCAGCCCGAGGTAGGACGCGCCGAACAGCACGCCCCGGTCCCCGTACGCGGCCGGGATCGCCAGCGCCATGAACAGCGCGCCGAGCCCTGCGGCGAAGATGCCCAGCCGGTCGACCGGATTGTCCACCTCGTGCGTGTTCGCGTGGACACTCGTGCCCACCCACGCCCAGTAAACCGGCACGAACAGCACCAGCGCGCGCCCGACCCCGGCCCACGAGTGGTCGACGTGCAGCAACGCCGAGGTCTGCGTGACGGCGAAGACGAACACCAGGTCGAACAGCAACTCCGCCCAGGTGACGCGCTTCTCGCCGACAACCGGTTCCGACACACACGCCCCCGAGGTCCGTTCAACCGTTCGGCGGCATTGTGCACACCGGATGCCCGCCGCGCGTGCGACGGGCGCCGAAGGGAAAGCTACTTCTTCTGCCGGCGGCTGCCGCCGTGCCAGTCCTGCTGCGCGCCGGCCTCGTCCGCGCCGACGCCGAACGACGACAGCTGCGGCAGTTCACGCAGGCTGCGCTTCAACTCGGCGAAGCCGGGGAACCTGGCCAGCCCCACCACGTGGTCCCACAGCTCGACGGCCTGCTCCTCGTCGGGCAGCCTGCTGATCACCGGGCCGAAGAAGGCGACCCCGGCCGGCGGCTCGAAGTGCAGGATCGGGGTGCCGACGTCCTTCCCGGTCAGGGACAGCGCCTCGTCGGTCTCGGCCTGGATCACCGCGTCGAGGGAGCTGTCCTCCAGCGCGTCGGCCAACGAGGCCGGCAGGCCGGCGTCGGCGAGCACCGGCAGGACGAAGTCCGGCGTGCCCCTTCGGCCGACGCTGGCCGCCTCGTCGGGCACGAGCCCGCGCTCGAAGGCGTGGTCGCCCATGGTGGCGTAGAGGGTCGCGACGGCGGCGCCGCCGTGCTCGGCGCGGGTGCGGGCGGCGACCCGCAGCATCCGCAACCCGGCCGTGTGGCTGGCCTCGTACTCCGGCGGGAAGTGCGTGGCGTAGTCGATGTGCGCATTGAGCTGCCGCAACGAGATGAACCGCCAGTCAACCGAGTAGTCACGCTTGGACTGCACGATTCGGACCCACTTGCTCGTCATCCACGCGAAAGGGCAGGTGGGGTCGAAATAGAAGTTGATGTCAGCCATGGTTCGAAGTCTATGCGTTCGACAGGTCGGCGGCCGCGTGAACCGAACCGTTCCCACACAACGGAAAAAGCCCCCGGGATGGCGGATTGTGTTCCCCCGCCGCGTCACCAGCGACAACGACCGACGATCGGCTCTGCCAGGCCGCGAGCCGCGCTCGCTAGCGTTGCGGCACAGGACCCAAGGAGGTGCTGTGAACCCTGCAAAGTCACGTGCGCTGACCGTGTTGCTGACCGTGGTGGGCTGTGTGCTGTTGTCCGCCCCCGGTTTCGCGCAGGCGGCCGTCCCCGCCTCGACCGTTCGCGACGGCGGCAGCCAACCGATCTACTCGTTCACCAACGCGATCCGCGAGACCGTCTGGGTGGACACCGGCATCGACGGTGACGGCGACGGCCACACCGACCGGGTGGCCGCGGACATCATCCGGCCGAGGGAACCGGCGCAGGCCGGCCAGAAGATCCCGGTGATCATGGACGCGAGCCCCTACTACTCCTGCTGCGGGCGCGGCAACGAGAGCCAGGTCAAGACCTACGACGCACAGGGTCGTCCGGTCGGTTTCCCGCTCTACTACGACAACTACTTCGTGCCGCGCGGCTACGCCGTGGTGCTCGTGGATCTCACCGGCACCAACAAGTCCCAGGGCTGCGTCGACGTCGGCGGACGGTCGGACATCGCCTCGGCGCGGGCCGTGGTCGACTGGCTCAACGGCCGCGCCGGCGGCTACACCGCCTCGTCCGGGGGCAGCGCAGTACGCCCCGACTGGACCAACGGCTCGGTCGGCATGATCGGCAAGTCCTACGACGGCACCATCGCCGACGGGGTCGCCGCGACCGGCGTCGCCGGGCTGCGGACCATCGTGCCGATCTCCGCCATCAGCTCCTGGTACGACTACTACCGCTCGGACGGCGCGTCCTTCGGCTCGAACCCGGACGGCCTCGCCCGCACGGTGGAGTCGAGCGCCGCGTCGTCCCGCTGCGCCGCCGTGCACCGCAGGCTGGTGTCCGGCGCCGCCCCCAACGGCGACTTCACCTCGCTGTGGACCGAACGCGACTACGTGCTCTCCGCCGGCAAGGTACGCGCCAGCGTGTTCGCGGTGCACGGCCTCGGCGATCTCAACGTGAAGACCATCAACCTCGGTCAGTGGTGGGACGCGTTGGCCGCGCACAACGTGCCGCGCAAGCTGTGGCTGTCCCAGACCGGGCACGTCGACCCGTTCGACTACCGGCGCGCGCAGTGGGTGGACACCCTGCACCGGTGGTTCGACCACACCCTGCTCGGCATGGACAACGGCATCGACCGCGAGCCGATGGTGGACGTCGAGCGGCATCCCGACGCCTGGACGACCGACCCGGTCTGGCCGCCGAGCGGCACCGCGAACACCGTGCTGCGGCCCGTGAACGGCCAGACACCCGGCCTCGGCCAGCTCGGCACGGCGACGCCGCCCTCGGGGTCGACCGCGACCTTCACCGACGATCCGCAGCTCGGCGAGCAGGACTGGGCCGCGCAGCCGGACAGCGCCTCCTCCGCCAGGCTGCTCTACGACACCGGCCCGCTCGCGGCCGACCTGCGGCTGTCCGGTACCGGGACGGTGACCGTCACGGCCACCCCGTCCACGAGCGCGGCGCGACTGTCCGCCGTGCTGGTCGACTACGGCCCGACCACCATCCGGGACTACCTCGGCAACGGCGAGGGCATCAACACCCTCAGCACGAAGTCCTGCTGGGGCGCGGACCGGCCGGGCGACAGCTCCTGCTACTACGACACCCAGACCGCGACCACCGACGTGGACCTCGAGGTGTTCTCCCGTGGCTGGGCCGATCTCGGCCACTACGCCTCGCTCGCCTCGGGCAGGACCCTCACACCCGGCCGCGCCTACACGATGACCTTCCGACTGTCCACAGTGGACCACGTGGTGCCGCAGGGCCACCATCTCGCGCTGGTGCTGGCCGGCACGGACGGCGGCGAGATCACCGCGCCGTCGCACCCGCCGACGATCACGCTCGGGCTCGGCGGCACGAGCGCGTCGCTGCCGGTGGTCGGCGGGGCCGCCGCGGTGCGGCCGGAACCCGGCGTGCACAGTGCACCGGCGGTGCGACCGGACCATCTACCCAGAACGACTGCTCCGGTTGGGCGACTTGGCTGACCCGGCTTCCACGACACGATCCGATCCGGCACGCTGAACGGTCGGCGGGCGTCCACCGCGACGCCCGCCGATCAGGATCGGAGGCGGGATCATGGACCTTGAGCTGAACTCGGTCACCGTCGCGGGCGGCGTCACCATCGTCGAGGCCAACGGCGAGCTGGACGTCCTCACCGCGCCGAGGATGCGCGAGTACATGATCAACCTCATCAACGACGGTCGCGTGCGGCTGATCATCGACCTGGACGGGCTGGACTTCCTGGACAGCACTGGACTCGGCGTGCTGGTCGGCGTGTTCAAGCGGATTCGGTCAAGGCACGGCGAGCTGGCCTTGGTCTGTTCGCAGGAACGGCTGCTCAAGATCTTCCGGATCACCGGCCTCACCAAGGTGTTCGCGATCGCCCCGAACCTCACCACGGGGCTCGGCCTGGTGAGCGGCTCGATCGAGCCACCGGAGTCCGGGGAGGTCGGCTGGCACTGGCCTCCCGCCAGGATCTACCTCGACGACGCGGCCGACAATGCGGCCGTGCAGGACGCGCTCGGCGAGGTCGTCCACGCGTTCGGGATGGACATCGTCTTCGCCTTCCCCGCCGTGGAGGGGTCCTGGTTCCGCGAGTTCCTGGTGCGGCTGCGCAGGTCCGGCACGCTGCCCACGATGGAGGACCAGCTGGCGAAGCTCACCAGGGCGCTGGAACTCCAGGTGCTGCACGCGCCGCAGGCCAAGATCGACGCCGCGCAGGGCGAGGCGGTGTCGAAGCTGGTCACCTCGCTCGGCGGCCAGCAGCGGGCGCTGATCCAGATCGGCTCGCTGCTGCTGGTGAAGATCGGCGACGACCTGTTCGTCCGGAACCTGTCCCAGCTCGAACTGGCGCACTGGGAACGCAATCCCGCGCTGTTCCGCGATCCGGCGGCCGCGCTCCTCGAACTCCAGAAGGCCGCCGATGCCACGGCTGCGAACGCCATCGCGGCGCCGGGGTCAGGCGCTGGTCAGCAGGAGTCGCCCACCCAGTACTAGCGAGGCGACGGCGACCAGTGCGAACAGGGCGACCCACGCCGTGCCCGACACGCGGGTCAGCCTGGCCAGCTGGTCGGCGTCGGAGTCGCGCGCCCTGCCCCGGCGGCGCTTGCGCTGAAGCTCGCTGATGGGCCGGACGCCGCCGAACAACAGGAACCAGCACACCAGGTTCGCGAACGCGGCCTGCACCTCGTAGGTGGTGAACCAGGACACCGCGAACAGCGCCCCGCCGGTCACCACCACGGACACCACGCCGAAGACGTTGCGGATCATCACCAGCATGGCGAGCAGCAGGGCGATGCTGATCCACAGCAACACCCGCACGTGCCCTGCGGAGACCAGCGCCGCCGCGCCGAGGCCGAGCAGCGACGGCGTCACGTAGCCGGCGAGCGCGGTGAAAACCATGCCGGGGCCGTGCGAGCGGCCGGCCGAGACGGTGACCCCGGAGGTGTCGGAGTGCAGCTTGACGCCGGCCAACCGGCGACCGGTGAGCAGGGCGACCAGGGCGTGGCCGCCCTCGTGCGCGATGGTGATCGCGTTCCTGGCCAGCCGCCACGGGCCCCGGCTGAGGACGACCAACAGCGCGACAAGGCCCGCGCCGACCACCACCGCCCGTGGCGTGTCCCGCACGAGTGAGGACAGGGAGTCCCACAACTGGGTGATGATCGACATCGTCCGTCCGGGTCGACTCTCGCGCCATGATCCGCGGCCGCCCATCTCACACGGTCGGCCGTCACATCCGCGTGTGCTGACGGGACTCCCGCCGAGGAACCGTGCCAGGGCAGCACATTCCCGTGAACGGGCCGGGCCGGGCTTTCTCCGTTAGCCTCGGCCGCATGTCCTCGACCAGCAGGCACGGCATGCCCGCCGAGTGGGAACCGCACGAGCGGACGATCATGGCGTGGCCTGCGGACCGCAGGATCTGGGGCGGTCTCATCGCCGAAGCGCAGCTGGACGTGGCCACGGTCGCCAAGGCCATCGCGCGGTTCGAGCCGGTGCTGCTCATGGCGCGGCCCGAGCACCGCGCGCGGGCGCAGGCGCAGTGCGGCCCGTCGGTGCAGGTCGTGCCGGTGCCCGTGGACGACCTGTGGGCGCGCGACACCGGGCCGGTCTTCGTGCACGGTCCAGACGGGCTCGCCGGTGTCGACCTCAACTTCAACGGCTGGGGCGGCAAGCAGGAGCACGCCGACGACGCGAGGGTCGCCGAGAACCTCCTCGACCGGCTCGACGTGCCGAGGATCTCCGCGCCGATCACCACGGAGGGCGGCGCGCTCGAGGTCGACAGCGAGGGCACGCTGCTGGCCACCGAGAGCTCGCTGGTGAACGACAACCGCAACGCGGGACGGGACCGGGGCGAGATCGAGCTGGCGCTGCGGGACCTGCTCGGCGTGCGGAAGGTCATCTGGCTCAAGGGAGTCGCGGGCCAGGACGTCACCGACTGCCACGTGGACACGCTGGCCCGCTTCGTGGAGCCGGGGGTCGTCGTGCTGAACCGGCCGAGCGCCGACGCGCCAGCGGACGCCTGGTCCGCGGTGTCGGACCAGGCGCTCGCGGTGTTGCGCACCGCGACCGACGCGCAGGGGCGCGCGCTGCGGGTGGTCGAGCTGCCCGAGCCGAATCCGAACGAGATCATCGAGCACGACGACGAGTTCCTGGCCTCGTACCTGAACTTCTACGTGCTCAACGGCGCGGTGATCGTGCCGAGGTTCGGCGACCGCGACGCCGACGACCGGGCCGCCGACCTGTTGCGGGAGCTGCACCCCGGCCGCGAGGTCGTGCAGCTCACCATCAACGGAATCGCCTCGGGCGGCGGCGGAATCCACTGCGCCACACAACAACAACCGCGCGGGCCACGCCAGGATCCCTAGGCAGCGCCAGGATTCCTAGGCAGCTTGGGAAACGTCATGCGACGCCAGAGGCCCTGCCTGAGACCGCGGTGGGACTGTGATTCCTAGGCTGCGCCAGGATTGCTAGACAGCGTGGGAAACCTCAGGCGACACCGGAGGCCCGGCCCGAGACCGCGGTGGGACCGTTGGCGGAGCGGAGCTGGTCGATCTCCCGCCAGATCTGCGCGGCCAGCCGGTAGGCGGACAGCTCCTCGCACAGGCCAGCGGCCGACCGCAACCGGTCCATCGCACGGTCCTGGTCGCCGAGCTGGTGCAGGGCGCGCCCGCAGGTCAGCCGCAGGCGCACCAGCTCGGCGGCGGGCAGCCCCTCCGGTTCGCGCTCGCTCAGCAGCAACGCGCGCCTCGGGTCGCCGGCGGCCAGCGCGTAGCGCGCCTCCAGGCTCGCCAGCAGCTGCGCCTCCCCCGGCGCCTCGACCATGTCCAGGGCGGCGCGCGCCCAGGTGAGGTACTGGTCGATCTCGCCGAGCTCGGCCTCCGCGTCGAGCAGCGCCGACGCGGCCGCGCGGGAGAACTTGGCCCACTCGCGCAGCGAGGTGCCCGGGGTGGCGAGCATTTCCCGTGCCTGCCGGACATGGCGGACCGCGAGTTCCGGATGACCGATCCGCGCGTAGGCCACGCAGGCCACCCAGTGCGCCCGGCCGAGGATCGGCCGGCTGTCGATCTTCTCGGCGACCCGCAGCATGCGGTCGATCAGGTGGGCGGCGTCCCCGGCGTCGCCGGAGTCGCAGCGGATGGAGATCAGCACGCCAAGGGTCCGCACGTGTTCGCTGGTGTTGGCCAGCTCGGTCGCGCTGATCCGCTCGGCCGCGCTCTCGGCCAGTTCGAGTGCCTCGGCGAGCCTGCCGGTGTCGCGGGCGGCGGCCGCGTGGTCGATGCGTACCTTCACGATCAGCTCGGCGACGCCGATGTTCTCGGCCACCGTGGCCAGCTCGGCGAGCAGGTCGTAGCGCGCCTCGCCCTCGGAGCGCAGCGTGAGGAGGTCGGCGAGGGCGATGCCGTGTTCGAGGATCGACACCGGCACGCCGTCGCGGCGGGCGGACTCGTAGGCCTTGGCGAAGTGCACCTGGGCGTCGGCGAGGTCGCCGAAGTCGGCGGAGCTGCGGCCGAGGATCTCCAGCACCAGGCGGACGTCGGGGCTGGTGCCACCGATGCCCTTGGCCGGCAGCTCGGCGTCGTCGACCAACGCGTCCAGCGGCACGTTCAGCGCGCGGGCGATCTGGAGGACGACCTCGAGCGTCGGCACCCGCGCGCCCGACTCCAGCAGTGAGATGTAGCTGGGGTTGACCACACCGCCTGTGGCGTCGCGCTGGGACAGGCCGCGCTCGACGCGGAGCGCGCGAAGGCGCTGACCGAACTCCGGCTGCTGGATGTTGACGATGCTCACCGCTGCGAGCCCCTTGGTTCGAGGGATGCCGCCTGTCAAGCCTATCGTACACTCCAGTTAACCCAATGATAACTGCGGTAGTGCGCGAGTGGCGACAGAGAATTCGTCCATTTCGGACTTGGTAAAGTCAGCGGCAAGCGGTGAGTAAAGGCATCAGCGTCGAACCGAACGTGCCCGCGCCAGCGGGACCACCGGCGCGGGGCGCGCTCCCCAGTGTTGTTCGACTACACCAACCAAGGCCAGTCCCCACCGTTCGTGCCCGCCGCCGGGCACCAGGGCCAGTCACTTCCGTCCGGATTCGCCGGCACAGTCACGGTGACCGCTCCCGTGAGCGCCGCAGCATCGGCCGCTGCGGAACTCGCCGGCCAACTCGCCAGTCCGACCGCGTTCAGCACCACGCCGGCCAGTACCGCGGCCAGCAGCATCGCCCGAACACGACGAACCGGCCCGATTAACTGACCTTGGTAAGCAGATCTGTTTACTGGTGTCATGCATCATGTGTAGCCCATGACATCTGCCAGCACAACGGCCTTGCCAGAAACGGCAGGGCCAAGGGTGAATTTTGGCTTGAACGGGGTAACGCCGACTGTGCCCGTGACCCCCGGAGCCACCCGGCACTAACATCATCGGCCAGGCGATCTGGGGCTTCGCCCGGTGCACACCGGCGCGGCCGAACAACGCGGAGGCGTGCATGAACGGCAAGGCCAACGAACCCTCGAGCCTGCTCCGCCGCCCGACGCCGGTGGCCGCACCGAGGATTCGGCTGGTGTGCCTCCCGCACGCGGGCGGCGCGGCGACGGCCTACCGCCAGTGGCCACGGTCGCTGCCCGGCGACGTGGAGATGCTGGCGGTCCAGTACCCCGGCAGGCAGGACCTGGTCAACGAGCGGTGCATCGACGACATGACCGAGCTGGCCGACGTCGTGACCGACTCGCTGCTGCCGTACACCGACGTGCCGTTGGCTCTGTTCGGCCACAGCATGGGCGCGCTGGTCGCCTACGAGGTGGCCTGGCGGCTGGAACACCGGCACGGCGTCGTCCCGCGCGCGCTGTTCGTGTCCGCGCAGAAGCCCCCGCACCTCCAGGACCGGGGCGACCTGCACCTGCGCGGCGACCAGGCGCTGATCGCCGAGGTGAACCGGCTCGGCGACGTCGACCCGATCATCTTCACCGACCCCGACCTGCGGGACCTGGTGCTGCCGGCCATCCGGGGCGACTTCCACCTGCTCGGCACCTACGACCCCGAGCCGGGCCGCACGATCAGCGCGCCGCTGGTCGCCCACCTCGGCGACCGGGATCCCGACGTGGACCTCGCGTCCGTGCTCGGCTGGTCCAAGACGACCACCGGCCCGGCCGACCACCGGGTGTGGGAGGGCGATCACTTCTACCTGGTGCAGCAGGAGGCCGCGCTGCTCGGCGACCTGGCCGAGCGGCTGCGCTGACCTCGGGCCGCGGCGCTGGCCCGGGTCACGGCGCGACTCAGCCGCGACGGCGGGTGAAGCCGAGCGCGGCCAGGCCGAGGAAGATCCCCCACACCAGGAACCACGGGTCCCACAGGAACAGGTGCCAGTGGAAGGCCTTCCAGTCCATGTCCGACGACGCCTGGATGACGCCGGCCTGCACCAGCGCCTGCACCCCGACCAGGACGCCGCCGTAGAGCACCAGCAGCGCGGTCGCGCCCCAGCCCGCCGTCAGCACCATCCAGCGCGGCGGGCGGCGTCCCCACGGCCGGACCAGCGCGAGCCCGAGCACGCCGCCGGCCAGCTTGAGCGCGACGGTCACCCACACCACGGCGATGAGCCCCGGTTGGCGCGCCCTGGCCAGCTCCTCCAGCTTGCCGCCGAGCGTGTCGACCCCCGCCGTGCCGCCGAGCGCCCAGTACGCGCTGACCAGCGCGTACAGCAGGCCGCAGGCGAATGCCGCGTACCCCGCCCAGGCGAAGGCGGCCGGCCGCGCGGTCGACCGGCCTGCGGAACTCACGGTTGCCCGGGTCATCGGACCTCTTTCGTCGGGACCGGTGGCGCCCCAAGCGTAGCGAGCCGACTACGCAACGGATCGCGCGATGGCGTTGAGGATGTCCCTGCGCACCAGGCCGCTGCCGAGCCGGACCAGCACCCAGTAGAACTCGAACGCGAGCCGCGCCGCCGCGTCCGTGCCGACCACCCTGGTCTCGGTGGACAGCAGCGTGCCGTCCCGCTCCGGGGTGAGCAGGAAGTTCATCGCGACCTTGGACCAGCCGGGCTCGTCGAAGCTCTCGAACGCGGCCGCGTCGCCCCGCTCGATGTCGGGCCTGCTCGGGCGGACGGCCGCGTAGCGCGCGATGTCGCCGAGCAGCAGCTCGCGCGGCGGGTCCGAGGCGATGGGGCGCGGGGCCATCGCCTCGACGGCCCGCAGGTCCAGCGGGCCGTCGACGCCGCGCAGCCAGGCGACGGGTCCGCCGCGCAGCCGCGCGAGCGCGACGGTCAGCGCGAGGTCGCGCACCCGCAGGTCCATCAACGCGTCCCAGACCCGCTGCGGCGGCGCGGCGATCCAGCGGCTGTGCTGCTCGCGCTTGTCATAGCGCGGCAACACCCGGTCCAGCGTCCAGCTCATGCGCCCTCAGCTCCCTGGTCGGCGCGGCGTGCAGGGCCGCGCGGTCGTACTTGCGTTCGACGTAGTGCAGCGAGGACAGCAGTTCCGCGCTGGTGACACCCGCGTCGCGCGGCGGCCGCACGAGGTGGCCGATCGGCATCGAGCCGATCGCCGTCCAGCGCAGTCGGCCCGCCCCGTCGACGCGGGCGCGGGCCCGGCCCCGGTTGTCCGCGTGCAGGCAGTAGGGCACGTCGAGGTAGCCCGCGGCGAAGGCGAGCAGCAGCGCGGTGCCGAGATCGTCGTGCAGGTCGAGAACGGCCTCGATGAGCGCCCGCGCCTCGGCGTGCACTCCCGTGTCCGCAACGGATTCGCCAACCAACCGGCGGGTGGCGGGGTCGACGGCGACCTCCGCCGCGTACTCCAGCGCCGCCACGTTCTCCCGGATCGTCGGGATGCGGTGCGCCTCGGCCGGCGTCTTGACGATGAGGCGCGCCGCGCCGCCACGGACCGCGAGCCTGGTCGCGTCCGCGAGCAGCCGGAACGACCCGGCCGGGGTCCTCGGATGCACGCCCATGTAGGCGTAGAGCACGACGTGACTGTCCACATCGGACAGATATTCGTCGATGAGCCGGTGCAGTCCGCGCAGCGCCTCCTCGTCCTGGGCCGCGCTGGTCTGCTGGGTGAAGCTCAGCGACATGCTGCGGATGCCGTGCTGGCGGAAGAACATCCCCTCCAGCACCGTCATGGCGAGCAGCAGGCTCGGCGGACACAGCTGGCCGAGCAGGCAGCCGCCGAAACTCTCCAGGTGCGGTTCGACGCCGCGGTCGGCGAGCGTGGCGAACCGCTCGCAGCATCGGGCCCAGCTGCGGACCGCCCGCTTGAGCGGCGCCCGGCTGTAGGGCAGGCAGTAGGACACCGGGCCGCCCTCGGTGGCGTCGAGGCCCGCCGAGACCAGCGCCGCGAAAATGCTTTCCGGCAAAGGAGAACCGTGCCGCACCTGGACTGGGAACGTCTCGTCCCGGACGCCGGCGAGCACGCCGTCGGTGGTCGCGGGATCGTGGTCGACGATGGGATACCCGTTGAGCGCCAAGCCCTCCGCCAGCGCGCGGGCGACGGCGTCGTGGTCGCCGACCCTGGTGTAGCTGTCCAGCGTGACCGTGCCGACGGCGGTGGCCCGCGCCCGCTTGGTCGCGAGCAGCCCCGCGCGCATCTCGGCCGGGTCGCTGAAGCCCATTCTCGGCTGCACCACGAGGTTTCCGCGCCGCCGCGCGTCCCGGACGAAGCCGGCGAAGGAACCGCTCATCACGCCGTGACCTCCAGCGGCCGCACCGACTCGATGAACCGCGCAAGGCCCGCCAGGTCCGCGCCGTCCTGGAACACCGCGTCGAAGCCCAGCGCGAGCAGCTCGGCGGCGTACTGCTCGTCCGCCGCGCCGGCCACGCCCAGCTTGCCGCCGATGACCACCGGCACGGCGGCGAGTTCCCCGGTCCGGCGCAGCGCGCCGATCAGCCGCCGGCCGTCGGCGTAGCCGTGCCCGTTGACCGTGCTGATCACCACCAGGTCGGGGTCGTGCCGCAGGCACTGCGCCACCAGCTCGTCCTCGGGCACGCACGCACCGAGGTTGACCACCTCGTGGCCCAGTTCCTCGATGAGCAGTTGGAGGAACACGAGGTTCCAGGTGTGCGAGTCCGAGGACACGCTGCTGAGCAGCACGCGGCGTCGGCTCACCTTCAGGTCAGGCACGGGGAACCTCTCGGTCGCGTTCGGACCTCGTGAGTGGAAGCCCCCACCCTCGGCACGGGCTTCCACTCACGAGAGTCATTGGTCAGCCGCAGCCGCCGGCCGAGTCCCTGTCGTAGTCGCCGGTCGCGTCGAGGACTTCCTGCGGGATGCCCGCCAGCGGGTCGGGGCCGAACTGCTCGTCCACCAACACGGCGGGCTGTTCGACACTGCTGATCGTCATGCGTTGACTCCCTTGCGTTCCATTGCCTTCTCCAACTCCGGCACCAGTACGGCCATGAAGTCCTCGAGACGGTCGCGTCCCCAGAACCGGTGCCGGCCGATCTTGAAGTACGGCACACCGAACACGTCGTCGTGGTAGATGTTCAGCAGCGCCGCCACGCCCTCGGCGCGGATCTCCTCGTCGTCGACCGCGGTCACCAGCGGCTCGACCGGCAGGCCCGCGTTGGCCAGCGTGCTCCGCAGCACCTCGGGTTCGCAGATGTCCTCGCCGCGCTCCCACCGCGCCGCGATCACGGCCTGGTAGTACTCGCGCTGGATGCCAAGCTGCTTGGCCTTGATCCAGGCCAGGTGCGGCAGCTCCCACCACGGGTCGATGTCGATCGGCCACTTCATCTGGTAGCCGAACCGCTCCGCGAGGCGCTTGGTGTCCTGAAGGATGTAGAGGTGCTTGGCCTTGCTCATCAGGCTGTAGTGGAACTCCCCACCGGCCTGCTCCAGCGCGGCCTGCGACCGCGCGTCCGGCTCCCAGAACGGGATGTACTCGATGAACTCGTGCGCGTCGGGCAGCCGCTCCTCCAGCTGCCGGACGGCCATCCAGCTGAACGGGCTGCGCAGCGAGAAGTACAGGCGTGGCGGCTTCTTCATCGGGCACCTCCGAGCAGGACGGCCTGGGTGGTCGCGTCGAGCTCGGCGACCGTGCCCGCTCGCTCCCCCCGGCTGATGGCGTAGCCGTGCATGATCGTGCCGGTCGCGGTGTGCACGAGGCGGTCACCGCGTCGCACGTAGCAGTCCATCCTGGCGGTGTAGCTGATGTCGCGCAGGATGTCCTCGACGGCGAACACCGTGTGCACGGTCTCCTCCATGTGCGCGTCGGCGAGCAGCCGGACCCGCGCCCGCGACACCACGGGGATCCAGCCGCGCTCCGCGAGCAGCACGCCGATGGCCAGTCCCCTGCTGTGCAGGAAGCGGTCGACCACCTCCTCCATCGCGCGCACGTAGCCCGAGTGCTGGAGCCGGTCGGAGAAGTGGCAGTAGAAGTACGGAATCCGCCAGGACCACAGGAACGCGCCGGAGCCTGCCGGGGTCAACGCGTCGGCCACGTCCTGGCCGGGCGCCAGCTCGACGCCCGCCGCGTCGGCCGCGTCGGCGAGCGCGGCGACACCGGGAAAGACGTAGGGGGCAAGGAAGTCCGGCACCGGTTCGACGTCGGCCGCGTCCTGCTCGCGGATGAGCGCCACCCGCAGCCTGCCCTTGAGCGCGGTCACGTCGACGCCGTCCCTGTCGACCGCGATGTGCGCGGTGAACGCGGCGCCACAGCCCGGCTTCTGTCTGCCGGCGGCGATCGTCACCCGCACCACGTCGTCGACCTCGAGCGCGGTCGGCAACTGCACCGAGGAGTCGACGATCTCAAGGCCGAGGCCGTGCCGCTGGAACAGGTCCCTTGCGCCGACGCCCCGCTCGCGGAAGTAGGCGAGCACCGCCTCCTCGACCAGGTACATGAAGTGCTTGAAGCCGATCCAGGTGCGGATGTTCGCGCCCTCGTAACGGGGCCGCCCCAGCATGGTCGTCGGGCCGCCGTCCACCAGGGCGGAGGGTGTCGGCGGTGACAGGATGGTCGCGGTCATGGGTTCGTTCCTCCAGCGCTTCGTCGGACCGGCTCGCGGTCGAGGAAGTCGGTCACCTCCGTGGCGACCTCCTCGGCCTGCTCGATGTGGCAGAAATGTCCGTAGTGGACCCGTGGGCGGACCTGGGCGGCCGGCATCGACGCGGCCAGCGCGACGGCCCGCTCGCCGGCCAGCGCCGCGTCCCTGGTGCCGGCCAGCACGAGCGTCGGCGCGCGGACGCGGCCTAGGTCGAGGTTCCCGGTGTCGACGAAGTAGTCGAAGAAGACCGGAAAGGCTTTCGGCACAACCTGTTTGAGCAGCGTGTTGCCCATGGCGTCGACGAGCTCGTCGCCGAGTTTCGCCGCGCGCGCCCCGAGTTTCACCCGCAGGCCGTGCCGCACGATCCCGGTGAAGCCGGCAAGGGACCGTTCCCGCAGCAACGCGTCGACCGGCGCGGACGCCGGGCGGTAGAAGGGGGCCAGCAGTACGGCCGTCCGCGCTGGACGCCGCCTGGCGAGGTGCTCAAGGACGGCGTTGGCGCCGAAGGAGTGGCCGACGAGCGTGTCCGGCGGCTCGGGCAGCAGCGACAGCCCGCGCGCGAGCCAGGTCGCCGGGTCGCCGTGCGTCCGCCAGGCGTAGTTGTTGCCGGCGCGCCACGGCAGGTCGAGGGCGTAGACGCGGCAGCGGTCGGCCAGCCGCGCGGCCAGCACATCCCAGCTGCGCCAGGTGTCCTCCATGCCGTGCACCAGCACGACCGCCGGGCCGGCCGCGCCGCTGCGCCACGCGCCGATGCCGTCATCGGGGATTTCCCCGACCGGTGACCAGTTCCTCATCGACGTCCTCGCTCCGCTCCGGGCGCCGATGAGACACCAAGTCCACTGTGTTGAACTGTTCGCTCGCTCCGCTCCCTCACCGGAAGATCACCTCGGCGGTGGGGGCGAGCCAGTCCTGGGACGCGGCCGTCAGCGACAGCCGGGCGGTGGCGTAGCCGTCCTCGGGATCGCCGCAGGTGACCTCGGCCGCGGTGTGGGTCGAGGCGGGGTCGAGCAGCCACCCGGTCGCTGCGGCGACCTGCAACACCCCAAGCGCCCCATAGGTTTCGCCGACGCGCTCGGTGAGCGAGACGCCGCCGAGCCCGGGATGCGGGTCGAGCCGAAGACCCGCCGCGCCCTCGGGCGGCCGGGCGGACCTGGTGACCCGGTCGAGCAGCACGGCGGGCCCCTCGGCGGCCGGGTCGTACCGGGTCAGCAGCACGCAGGCCGCCGCCGCTCTCGGCTCCGAAAAGCCACCGGGCGGCGTGGCGCGCAGGCCGAGCAGGCCGCGCGCGATCTCGTCGTCGGGTTCCACGCCGACCACGACCGCGCGGTCGGTGCGGCCCGCGCGCAGCAGTCGCGCGCCGAGCCGCACCGCGTCCAGCCCCGAGGTCGCGCCGGCACACAGCATGAAGTTCGGTCCGGTGATGCCGTAGCGGATGGCGATGCTGCTGGCGATGATGTTGCTGGACGCGTTCGGCGCGAGCAGCGGGCTGACCGCGTGCCCCGAGCTGGCGCGCATCTCGTCGACGACCGCGCAGACGGTCTGCACGTTGCCGAGGTTGGAGCTGACCACGACGGCGGTCGTCCCGGCCCCGGCCACCGGCCCGGTCGGGCGGCCCGGCGGCAGGCCCAGCGCCGCGTGCACGGCGCACAGCGCCAGCCGGGTCGCCGGCTCCTTGGCCAGCAGTCCCTTACGCCCCAACACGACGTGCGCCTGGTCGGCGGCCACGGCAGGTTCCGCCGGCGAGCCGGGCAGGTCGCGCGCGGACAGGCCGGGCACGTGCGTCGCGTAGCCGGTGACGGCCACCGTCATCTCAGACCTCCACGATCGTGACGGCGTTGACGCCGCCGAAGCCGAAGGCGTTGACCTGGGCGATCCGCGCCTGGATCGGCACGGACTCCCCGGCCAGCACGGCAAGGTCGGCGGCCTCGTCGATGGGATCGGCGAGGCCGATCACGGCCGGCAGCCTGCCCCTGCGCATCGCCTCGACCGCGACCAGCAGGCTCATCAGGGCCGCGCCGCCGGAGGTGTGACCGGTCGCGCCCTTGATGGCGGTCACGAGTCCGCCCCCCGCCTCGGCGAACACCTCGGTGAGGGCGCGGGCCTCGGTCGGGTCGTTGAGCGCGGTGCCGGTGCCGTGCGCCAGCACCAGGTCGATGTCCTCGGGCGCCACTCCGGCCCTGGTATGCGCGTCGCGCATGGCCGCGACGATGCCGGCCACGTCCGGCGCGGTCTCGTGGTGGGCGTCGCAGCTCAGTCCGACGCCCAGAATCCTTGCCAGCACGGGACGTCCGTCGGCGGGCTCGCGTTCGAGCACCAGCGCCGCGGCGCCCTCGCCGAGCAACACGCCGCCCCGGTCCCGGTCGAACGGCCGCAGCTCGGTGACCAGCTCGTCGCCGACCCGCCCGATCATCGTCAGCATGCTCTCGGTCATCGAGTCGCAGCCGGCCACGACGACCGCGTCGGCCTCGTCCAGCGCCAGCAGGTCCAGCGCGAGGGCCAGCGCGTACCCGCCGGCCGAGCACGCGTTCGACACCGTCAGCACCTCGGTCGCCTCGGGCAGCACAGCCCGCACCGCCGCGTCGAAGTGCAGCTCCCGCAGGGTCGCGCCGGCGCCGTCGGCGTGCCACCGCTCCAGGCTGCGCAGCTCGCGCAGCCCGGAGCCGACGACGACGGCGACCCGCTTGCCCGAGACGTCCAGCCCGGACTCGCGGACCGCGTCCGCCACGGTCTCGGTGAGCCAGCTGCTCGCCCGGAAGGACCGCTCCCGATCGCCGTCGTCGATGGGATAACCGAAGCCCACGAACAGCTTCTCGGTGTCCACGAACCGCAGTGGCGCGACGCCGCTCGCGCCGGTCAGCAGCGCAGCCACAGTGTCGTCGGCGTCGCCGAGACACGTGAGCATCGCTCCTCCCGTGACAGCAGCGCCCCTAACGCCCCTACTCGACACCTCGGCTCCAGCCGCGCAGGACGGCAGCGCCGATCGCGCCGTCGGAGGTGCGCGTGGTCACGACCGACACCCTGCCGTCCAGCGTCGGGTCCGCGCGGTGCCTGGCCAGCAGCGCCGCGACCTGGAACGCGCCGGAGGCGCTGTGGCTCTCCCCGGTGAATTCCTTGACGCGCAGGCGCACCGGCCCGTCGCCGAGCACGGCCCGGATGGCGCGGTCCTCGAAGCCGTCGGTCAGCGGCATGCCGTTCTCGGCGGACGCCACCGCCCACACCTCGCCCGGCTCGACACCCGCCCTGCTCAGCGCGCGGACGACGCAGCCGGCCAGGCTCTCGGAGAAGTCGGTTTCCGGGCCCGCGGTCGCCTCGTCGGCCGGCACGTGCAGGCCGACTTCGATGGCCAGCACCTCGGCGTCGGGTCGCCGGCCCGCCTCGCGCACCGCGTCCGCGTCCTCGACCACGAACACCGCGGCGCCCTCCCCCGCGGCCAGGTCGCCGCCGCCCGCCTCCATGGCGAAGTGCGTCGCCCAGGCCACCTGCGGACTGAACTCCTCGGTGGTGCCGACCAGCAGCGCGTCCGCGTAGCCGCAGCCGATCAGGTTGCGGGCGTAGCGAAGCGCGCTCAGCGCGGCCAGCGCGCCGCCCGCGACGGTGGTGTTGACGCCCCTGAGCCGGTAGCGGATCGCGGACTGGCCTGCGGCGCAGTTCATCACCGCGTTGGGGAACACCAGCGGGTTGACCAGGTAGGGCCGCTCCTGCACGAAGGTGTCGCGGCTGTAGTCGCTGGTCGACTTCACGCTGCCGGCGGTGGTGCCGAGCGCGATGCCGACCCGTTCGTTGTTGCTGTCGTCCACGACCAGGTCGGTGTCGGCCAGCGCCTGCCCGCAGGCGACCATCGCCAGCGAGGTACTTCGGTCCAAAAAGGATGTTCCCTTGCGGCCGAGGTAGTCGCGGACCTTGAAATCCACCAGGGCGAACGCGTCCTGGCGCGGCACCGGCTCCTCGAACATCTCGCTGACGTCGGCGGCGGAGCCGCGCCCCGCCGTCACCGCCCTTGCGAACTCGTCGGCGCCGATCCCGGCCGAGGACAGCACGCCCCAGCCGGTGATCGCGATGGCTCCCGTGCTCATGAGTACCGTCCGAAGATCGTGATCGCGTTGTTTCCGCCGAACGCGAACCCGTTGACCTGCGCGATGTTCACGGTCATCTCGCGCGCCACGTTCGGGACAGGGTCGATGTCGGGGATCTGCGGGTCTGGGTTGCGGAAGTTGATCGTCGGCGGGATGAACGACTCGGCGATGCCGAGCACCGACGCGATCGCGCTGAACCCGCTTGCGGCGCCCATGGTGTGGCCGAGCATGGACTTGATCGAGCTGATCGGCGGCGGTCGCTCGCCGAAGACCTCGACGGCCGCCTTGGCCTCGACGGCGTCGTTGGCCGGGGTGCCGGTGCCGTGCGCGCAGATGTAGTCCACCTCGTCGGCCTTGATGCCGGCGTTGCGGTGCGCGAGACGCATGCACTGCGCGATGCTGACCGGGTCGGGCGCGACCATGTGGTTGGCGTCGCAGTTCAGTCCGTAGCCGAGCACCTCGGCGTAGACGCGGGCGCCGCGCGCGGTGGCGGACTCCAGGCTCTCCAGGAACAGCGCGGCCCCGCCCTCGCCGGTGATGATGCCGCTGCGGTCCCGGTCGAACGGCGCGCACGCCTTCTCGGCGAGCGCCCCCAGCCGGTAGAAGCCGGCGTGGGACCAGCGGCCGACGGAGTCCGCGCCACCGGCGATCATGTAGTCCAGGTCGCCGGTGTGGATCTGGTCGTAGGCGTAGCCGAGCGCGTAGTTGCTCGCCGAGCACGCGGTGGACAGCGTGATGGCCTCGCCGGTCAGGCCCAGCTCCCGGTTGACGGCGACCGCCAACCGGGAGGCGGGGACCTGGCGGGCGAGCTCGCGGTCGACACCGGCGAAGCCGACGGTCAGCGAGTCGCCGGTGAGGCGTTCGAGCACCTGCGACTCACCGCCGGTGGTGCCGATGCTGGAACCCGCGCGCGCCGCGGACAGTTCCGTCGGGTCGATCCCGGAGTCCTCGACGGCGAGTCGGGCGGCGGAGGCGGCGAACTGGCTGGTGCGCCCCCAGGCGTCCGGGGAGATGCGCTGGAGGATGCTCTTCGGGTCGAAGGCCGGCACCTCCCCCGCCATGTAGTGCGGGAAACCAGCCGCGTCGAAGCTGGCGATCGGCGAGATCCCGCTCCGACCGGCGCGTAGTGCGGCGCTGAACTCCCGCGCCCCGATTCCGATGCTCGACACCGGGCCGAGGCCGGTGATGACGACACGACGATTCATGGTCAGTCCTGCCAGTTGGCGTGCTGCTTGACGATCTCGTAGACGGCGGTGAGGTTGACCATCTTGGGCAGCTCCGACTGCGGGATGTCGACCTTGTACTTCTTCTCGATGCGGGCCAGGATCTCGATGGCGCGCAGCGAGTCCGCCTCGTGGTCCTCGGCGAACAGGCTGGTGTCGGTGATCTCCTCCGGCTCGATCTCCAGCACCTCGGCGGCGATCTCGCGCAGCTCCTCGAAGTGCTCCTCGCGCTGTGTGACGGCCTGGGTCATCTGCTTCTCCTGGGTTTCGGTCGGAACTAGGCAGGAACCAGGGTGGTGTCCTGCCGGAGGACGGCGAGGATCTCGCCGACGGTGGCGATTCGGGTGTCGCCGACCCACGTCTCGCCGCGCATGAAGGCGTTGTCGCCCTTGACGAGTTCGAGGTGCACGACGTGCCGGAGCACATCGCCCGGGTAGGCGTGGCCGGTCAGGGTCAGGTCGCGGGCCGAGCCGAAGATCAGCGTGCCGGTGACCGGTTCCGCGCGCTGGGCCGCGGTGTGCAGCCAGAGGATTCCGCCTGCCTGGCCGAGGGATTCGACCAGCAGCGAGACCGGGTAGGCGTAGGCGGAGGCCGGGGCCTCTGCCGGCAGTCCCACGTAGCAGGGCTCAGCGCCGGTGACGGCCTTGGTCGCAACGATCCGGTTGCCAGGGTCGAGTTCGAGCACCCGGTCGACCTGGAGGATAGGGTGCCGGTGCGGCAGGATCCGCTTGATGTCCGCGTGCTCAAGCATCGGCGTTCTCCTTGTGCACCAGCAGTTCCAGCGTGAGCTGCGCGGACGTCCTGCCGTCGCCGCGCCGACACCGTGCCTTCACTCGGACGCGGGACGGGTCGAGGTCGGTCAGCTCGCAGGTGGCGCGCAGCACGTCGCCGGGCAGCAGCGGGGCGCTGAACCGCACCGAGGCGATGGCGGCGATCTCGGCCCTCGTGCCGGGTCCGCCGCGCTCCTCGATGGCGCGCCGCGCGGCCTGGTAGACGGTCTCGATGGTGAACACGCCCGGGTAGATGGTGAAGTCCGGGTAGTGCCCGCCGAGGTAGGGGTCGTCGGCGACGATGTCCTTGACCGCCTCGATCACGCCGGCCGCCCGGTCCTCGATCCGGTCGACGGCGTCCAGCGGCGCGGCGAAGGCGCGGACCGTGCTGGCGGCCATCAGATGACGATTCCGCCGTCGACCTGGATGACCTGGCCGGTGATGTAGGCGGCGCGGTCCGACGCGAGGAACGCGACGAGGTCGGCGACGTCCTCGGCCTGCCCGAACCGGCGCATCGGCACCAGTCCGAGCGCGGTCTTGCGGACCTTCTCCGACAGCCGCGCGGTCATGTCCGTCTCGATGAAGCCGGGCGCGACGACGTTGACCCGCACGTTGTAGGCGGCGAGTTCCTTGGCCAGCGCCTTGCTCATGCCGTTGATGCCGGCCTTGGCCGCCGAGTAGTTGGTCTGGGTCGGGTTGCCGTAGACGCCGGCGACCGAGGACATGTTGATGATCGCGCCGGACTTGCGCTTCATGAAGCCGAACGCCATCGACCGGCAGAAGTTGAACGTGCCGGTGAGGTTGGTGTCGATGACCGCGTTCCAGTCCTCGACCGGCATGAGCACCATGGGGTTGTCCCGCACGATGCCGGCGGAGTTGACCAGGGTCTCGATGGGCCCGAGCTCGGCCTCCGCGGCCTTGATGAACGCCTGCACGGCCTCGGCGTCGGCGACGTCGCAGGGCGCGTGGTAACAGCGTCCGCCGTGCTCCTCGATCTCCTTCGCGGTCGTCTCGGCCGCGGCCGCCTCGCTGCGGTAGCAGAAGGCGACGTCGAAGTTCTCCTCGGCGAGCCGGATGGCGACGCTGCGGCCGATGCCCCGGGAGCCCCCGGTGACGATGACGCGACGTTTCTCAGACATGGCAGTTCCCCGTTGCGGTCGGGACTGGTTTCGACGATGTCGACAGGACGGGAATTGTGTCCACCAGGCTGGCGCCGGGGTGTCAACTCCGATGTTCTGTCGTCAGTTTAGTTTGCGTTTCCCTTGCCTATCAACGTTTCTGGCGTTCATTTCCGTGCAAGTTCCTGCAATGGCAGGAGATTCGCCGGTCAGGCCCGATCGTTCGCCATGGCGGCGACCAGGCTCAGCGGGCGCATGTCCGTCCAGTGCTCGTTGATGTAGTCCAGGCAGACCGTGCGGGTGTCCTGGCCGTAGGCGACGGTCCAGCCGCCGGGCACCGCGGCGAACGCGGGCCACAGCGAGTACTGGCCCTCGTCGTTGACCAGCACCAGGTAGGACAGCTCGTCGCTCTCGAACGGGTTGCTCATGACTGATTTCCCTTCTCGCGCAGCGTCTCCGCCAGCACCCTGCCGATCTCGGCGAGCGGGGCGGGCTGGGTCATGTCGTTGTGGTGGCAGGCGACGTCGTGCCGGTGCACGGCGCCGCCGACGTGCGGACGCCACCGGTCCGGCGACGGGCCGTCGGCGCCCTGGTCGAGCGCGGCGACGAACAGCAGCACGTCGGTGGCGACCGTGGCCGGCACGAACGTCCTGGCCAGGTCGGAGTTGTTGGCGAACACCTCGTACAGCGCGGACAGGTGGCGTTCCTCGAGGCCGTCGAGCACGCCGCCCTGGTCGCGCAGCAGCTCGACGATGCGCGCGTGGTCGACCGGGCCGTCGCCGAGGCTGTCCCGGTCGTAGCCGGCGAGGTCGAGCATGGCGTGCAGGAGTTCCTGCTCGTCCAGGAAGGCCCTCGGCGTACGTTCGTCACCGACCTTCGGGAAGGAGTCGAGCAGCGCGAGCAGCGCGACCGTCTCCCCCTCGCGTTCCAACCGGGCGGCCATCGCGTGCGCCACCAGGCCGCCGAAGGACCAGCCGAGCAGGTGGTAGGGCCCGGACGGCTGGACCGCGCGGATCTCCGCGAGGTAGTCGGCCGCGACCTCTTCCACCGTCGCCGGCAGCTCCTCCTCGGTCTCGATGCCCCGCGACTGGAGGCCGTAGATGGGCACGTCGGGGCCGAGGTGCTTCATCAGCCCCGAGTAGGACCAGCCGAGCCCGCTGGCCGGGTGCACGCAGAACAGCGGCGGGCGGGTGCCCTGCCGGCGCAACGGGAGCAGCGTGTCGAACGCGCTGCCGCCGTCGTCAGCGCCGAGCCGTTCGGCGAGGGCGGCCACGGTCGGCGCCTCGAACAGGCTGCGGATGGCCAGGTCGACGCCGAAGGTCGCGCGGACCCGGCTGATCAGCCTGGTGGCCAACAGCGAGTGGCCGCCGAGGTCGAAGAAGCCGTCGTCGATGCCGACCGAGGCAAGGCCGAGCACCTCGGCGAACAGCTCGCACAGCACGCGTTCCCGTTGGGTGCGCGCGGACCTGCCCGACACGTGCGCGCCGAGGTCGGGGGCCGGCAGCCCGCGCCGGTCGACCTTTCCGTTGGGAGTCAACGGAATGTCGTCCAGCGGCACGAACGCGGACGGCAGCATGTACTCCGGCAGGCGCGCGGACAGCTGCTCGCGCAGCGATCCCGCCTCCGGCAGGTCGCGTCCGGTTTCGGGCACCAGGTAGGCCACCAGCCGCTGGTCGCCCGGCCGGTCCTCGCGGACGATCACCGTGGCCCGCGCGATCTCCGGCCGCCCGACCAGCACCGACTCGATCTCGCCGAGCTCGATGCGGAACCCGCGCAGCTTCACCTGGTCGTCGACGCGGCGCAGGAAGTACAGGTTGCCGTCCGGCTGCCAGCGCACCACGTCGCCCGTGCGGTACATCCTGGTGCCGGACGCGCCGAAGGGGTCCGGCAGGAACTTCGTCGCGGTCAGGTCGGGCCGGTTGAGGTAGCCGCGCGCCAGGCCGTTGCCCGCCACGTACAGCTCGCCCGGCGCGCCGACCGGCACGGGCTGGAGGTGCTCGTCGAGCACGTAGAGCCGCGTGTTGGCCAGCGGGCGACCGATGGGCAGCGGGCCCGAGGGAATCGCCTGTCCCGGCTCGATCCGGTACTCGGTGCAGTTGACCGTGGTCTCGGTCGGGCCGTACATGTTCAGCACGGTCGTCCCGGGGTGCTCGCGCCGCCACTCGTCGACCAGCTCGCCGAGCAGCAACTCCCCGCCGAGCAACAGTTCCGTGTCGGGCGAGAACTCCTCGGGCAGCGCGGCCAGCATCGGCAGGTGGCTCGGGGTCGCCTTGAGGAAGGTGCACGGCCTGCGCCGCAGCTCGGCGCGCACGGCGGGGTCGGCGTTCTCCAGGGTGGTGGCGAGCACGGTGCCGCCGACGGTCAGCGGCACGAACATCGCCGTGACGGTGAGGTCGAAGGAGATCGGCGAGTGCAGCAGCGCCAACCCGCGCACGCCGGCGTAGTCGCCGCCGGCGAACGCCAGGTAGTCGGTGAGCGAGCGGTGCTCGATCACCACGCCCTTGGGGCGGCCGGTGGAGCCGGACGTGTAGATCACGTAGGCTGGGTTGCCCAGCGCCAGCGCGCCGAGCCGGTCCTCGTCGACGAGGTCGCCGTCCCGGTGGCCCGCGACGGCGTCCAGCGTGGCCGGGTCGTCGACGAGAACGCCTTGGGCCACCGCGGTTTCCGGCAGCACAGCGGCCAGCGCCCGGTTGGTGAGCAGCAGCGCGGGGCGCGTGTCGGCGAGCATGTACTCGATGCGGTCGGCCGGATAGTCGGGGTCGACCGGCACGTAGGCGGCGCCGGCCTTGAGCACGCCGAGCAGGCTCACCACCAGGTCGGCCGAGCGGGGCAGCGCGACCGCGACGAACTGCTCGGGGCCGACGCCCCGACCCACCAGGAAGCGGGCCAACCGGTTGGCGCGGCGGTTGAGTTCCGCGTAGCTCAGCTCGACACCGTCGTGCAGCAGCGCGGTCGCGTCGGGGGTGCGGGCCACCTGCGCCTGGAACAGCTCCGGCAGCGTCGCGGTCGGCACCGCGGTGTCGGTGTCGTTCCACGCCACCAGCATCCGTTCGCGCTCCGGCGCGTCGAGGAGGTCGACCGCGCCGATCGGCTGGTCCGGGTCGGCCGCGACCGCCGTGAGCAGCCGCAGCAGGCGGGTGCCGATCGTGGCGACGGTGTCCCGGTCGAACAGGTCGGTGCGGTACTCCAGCCTGCCGAGGATGCCGGTCGGCGCGCCGGCCTCGTCGCGCTGTTCGCCGAGGCTGACGGACAGGTCGAACTTGGCCGCGCCGGTGCCGGCCGGCACCGCGTCGATCCGCAGCCCCGGCAGCTCCAGCGCGATCTCGGTGTGGTTCTGGAACGCCAGCGCCACCTGGAACAGCGGGTGCCTGGCCAGCGACCTCGGCGGGTTCAGCGCCTCGACCAGCCGCTCGAAGGGCAGGTCCTGGTGCGCGTACGCGGCCAGATCGGTCTCGCGGACGCGGTCGAGCAGCGCGCGGAAGCTGGGGTTGCCGCCGGTGTCGGTGCGCAGCACCAGCGTGTTCACGAAGAAGCCGACCAGGTCGTCGAGCGCTTCGTCGGTGCGCCCGGCGATCGGGCTGCCGAGCGGGATGTCCGTGCCGGCGCCGAGCCTGGTCAGCAGCGCGGACAGCGCCGCCTGCACGATCATGAACAGGCTGGTCTGGCTGGCCATGGCGAGGTCGACGAGTCGTTGGTGCAGCTCGGGTTCGACCGTCAACGGGACGGTGTCGCCGACGAACGCGGCCTCGGCGGGCCTCGGCCGGTCGGCCGGCAGGTCGAGCTGGTCGGGCAGGCCCGCGAGGGCGGTGCGCCAGAAGTCCAGCTGGGCGGTCACCCTGCTGTCCCGGTCGCTCTCCGCGCCGAGCACCTCGCGCTGCCAGAGGCTGTAGTCGGCGTACTGCACCGGAAGCGGTGTCCAGTCGGGCGCGCGGCCGGTGCGCCGCGCCGAGTAGGCCGCCGCGAGGTCGCGCGCCAGCGGACCGGCGGACGCGCCGTCGCTCGCGATGTGGTGCAGCACCAGGACGAGCACGTGTTCGGTCTCGGCCAGCGCGAACAGCGTCACGCGCAGCGGCAGCTGCCTGGTGAGGTCGAAGCCCTCGGTGCTCGCGGCGGCCACCTCGCCGGTCAGGGCGGCCTCCGCGATGTCCACAGTGGACAGTTTCGGTCGCGCGATGTCGGCGTCCAAAACGACCTGGCGCGGCTCGCCGTCGGTCTCTGGGAAGATCGTGCGCAGGCTCTCGTGCCGCTCCACCAAGTCGCCGAGCGCGGCGCGCAGCGCGTCGACGTCCAGCTCGCCGGACAGCCGCAACGCCAGCGGCACGTTGTAGGCGCCGCCAGCGCCCTCGAACCGGTTGAGGAACCACAGCCTGCGCTGCACGAAGGACAGCGGAACCTCGGCCGGCCGAGGCATCGGGCGCAGCGGCGCGCGCACGTCGCCGCCGGCCGCGCCGAGCCTGCCGGACAGCCCCGCGACGGTCGGGTGCTCGAACAGGCTCCTGATCGGCAGCTCCGCGCCGAACACCGACCGGACCCGGTTAACCAGGCGGGTGGCCAGCAGCGAGTGGCCGCCGAGGTCGAAGAAGTTGTCGTCGATGCCGACCGAGGCGACGCCGAGCACCTCGGCGAACACCCCGCACAGGATCTCCTCCTGCGGGGTGCGCGGCGGACGCCCGCCGGAACCCGCGCCGAAGTCCGGCTCCGGCAGCGCCTTGCGGTCCACCTTGCCGTTGGAGGTCAGCGGCAGCGCGTCGAGCGCGACCAGCGCCGACGGCACCATCGCCTCGGGCAGCACGGCCGCAAGCTCGCCGCGCACCCGCTGCGCGTCGACCGCGCCGACCAGGTAGCCCACGAGCCGGTGTTGGCCTGCCGGGTCGGGACTGACCGTCACCACGGTGTCGGTCACGCCGGGCACGGCCCGCAGTGCCGCCTCGACCTCGCCGAGTTCGATGCGCTGGCCGCGGATCTTCACCTGGTGGTCGCGGCGGCCGAGGAACTCCAGTTGGCCGTCGGCGCGGTACCGCACCCGGTCGCCGGTGCGGTAGAGCCGCGCGCCGGGGCGCTCGGCGAACGGGTCAGGCACGAACGCGGACGCCGTCTTCACCGCGTCGCCGAGGTAGCCGTGCCCGACGCCGACACCGCCGACGCACAGCTCGCCGGCCACCCCGGCCGGCACGGGCTCCAGCAGCTCGTCCAGGACGTACAGGCTGGTGTTGCGGATGGCGCGGCCGATCGGCACGGTCGCGCCGGCCGCCAGCGTCGCCGGCGTGAGCACCGCGTGCGTGACGTCGTCGGAACATTCGGTCGGGCCGTAGGCGTTGACCAGCGGGATGTCCGGGTAGCGGTCGAACCAGCGGCGGCACACCTGCTCGGGCAGCGCCTCGCCGGTGACCATCAGCCAGCGCAGGGCGGGCAGCGCAACCGAGGGCGCGCCGGCGTCCCAGGCGTCCAACGCGGTGCGCAGCAACGAGGGCACGACCTCGAGCACGGAGATCCGCTCGGTGGCCACCCGCTCGAACAGGCCGAGCGGGTCCAGCGCGGTGTCCTCGCCGATCACCCGCACGCGGCCGCCCGCCACCAGCCCGGCCAGCATCTGCCACACCGAGATGTCGAAGGTCAGCGGGGCGTTCTGCACCACACTGTCCACTTCGGACAGTGCCAGGTCCTCGACCTTGGCCAGCAGGTGGTTGACCATGCCGGCCCTGTGCACCATCGCGCCCTTGGGGCGGCCGGTCGAACCCGAGGTGAAGATGACGTAGGCGAGGTCGGCCGGCCGGCCCGCCACCGGGTACAGGTCGGCGGCGGGGTCGGTGTCCTCGCCGAGCACGACGACCTCGATCGGCTCGCCGGTCTCGGCGACGAGTTCGCGCGCCTGGTCCGCGCGCGCGGGCTCGGTCAGCAGCCACCGCGCGCCGCTGTCGGCCAGCAGGCCGGCGACGCGCGACATGGGCGCCCGGGGATCCAGCGGCACGTACGCGCCGCCCGCGCCGAGCACGCCGAGCACCGCGACGGGCACCCGCACGCTCCGGTCCGCGAGGATCCCGACGATCGAACCGGTGCCGACGCCGTCGGCCGCGAGCGCGCGGGACAGCGCGCTCGCCCGGCCCGCGACCTCGCCGTAGGTCAGCGTGGCCCGGTCGTCGACGACGGCGACCGCGTCGGGCCTGCGGCGCGCGATGGACCGGACCTGTTGCACGACACCGTCGAGATCGTCCGCGCGGCCGGTGCAGTTCCAGTCGATCAGCAGCCGCTGCCGCTCGGCCGGGTCGAGGATGTCCAGCTCGCCGATGCGCCGGTCCTGGTCGGCGACGATGCCGCCGAGCAGCCGGACGAAGCGGTCGGCCACGGCGCGCGCGGTGTCCTCGTCGAACAGGTCGAGGCTGAAGTCGAGGCGGCCGGTGATGCCGTCCGGCCTTTCGGTGAGATCCATGGACAGGTCGAACTGGGCCGCGTGCGCGCCGAGGTTCTCCACCGTCACGTCGAGGCCGGGCAGTGCGAGGTCGGCGCCACTGTTGTTCTGTAGCACCAACAACACCTGGAACAGCGGGTTGCGGGCCATCGACCGCGCCGGGTTCAGCACCTCGACGAGGCGCTCGAAGGGCAGCTCCTGGTTGGCGTAGGCGGCGAGGTCCGCGTCGCGCACCCTGCGCAGCAGCTCGGCGAAGGTCGGGTCGCCCGAGGTGTCGGTGCGCAGCACCAGGGTGTTCACGAAGAAGCCGACCAGCTCGTCCAGCGCGTCGTCGGTGCGGCCGGCGATCGGGCTGCCGATCGGGATGTCCGTGCCGGCCCCCAACCGAGTCAGCAGCGCCGCGACGGCGGCCTGCAACACCATGAACAGGCTCGTCTGGTGCTGCCGGACCAGCTCGCCGAGGCCGAGGTGCAGCTCGGCGGGCACCTCGAAGATCAGGGTGCCGCCGCGCAGGCTCGCGACGGCGGGCCTCGGCCGGTCCGCCGGCAGGTCGAGCTGGTCGGGAAGGTCGGCCAGCGCGGTGGTCCAGAAGTCCACCTGCCTGGCGATGGCGCTGTCCGCGTCCTCCTCGCGCCCCATGATCTCGCGCTGCCACAGGCTGTAGTCCGCGTACTGCACGGGAAGCGGCTCCCAGCCGGGCGCCTCGCCGCGCAGCCGCGCGCCGTAGGCGTCGGAGAAGTCCCGGGCCAGCGGGGCCATCGACCACCCGTCGCCCGCGATGTGGTGCAGCACCAACAGCAGCAGGTGCTCGCCGCCGCCGAGCCGGAACAGCTCGGCGCGCAGCGGCGGGTCGACGGACAGGTCGAAGCCCCGCGCGACGACGGCCTGCGCGGCCTCGGCAAGCTCGTCCTCGGCGAGGTCGGTGAGCGGCACGGTCGGCGTGGCCGCGTCGGCGGTCAGCACCAGCTGGTACGGCTCGCCGTCGGACTCCGGGAACACCGTGCGCAGGCTCTCGTGCCGGTCGATCACGTCGCGCAGCGCGGCCTGGAGCGCCGCGCGGTCCAGCTCGCCGCGCAGCCGCAGCGCCACCGGGATCTTGTACGGGGAGTTGGCCCCCTCCAACCGGTTGAGGAACCAGAGCCTGCGCTGGCCGTAGGACATCGGCACGCGCTCGGGCCTGGCCATCGGGCGCAGCGTCTGCCGCGCGGTGGCGGCGTTGCCGAGCGAAGTCGCGAGCTTGGCCACGGTCGGCGCCTCGAACAGGCTACGCACCGCGAGTTCCACGCCGAGCGCCGACCGGATCCGGCTGACCAGCCTGGTGGCCAGCAGGGAATGGCCGCCGAGCGCGAAGAAGCCGTCGTCGATGCCGACCTCGGGCAGTCCCAGCACGTCCGCGAACAGCCCGCACAGGATCTCCTCCTGCGGGGTCCTCGGCGCGCGCCCGGTGCCCGCGGCCGCGTAGTCCGGGGCGGGTAGCGCGCGGCGGTCCAGCTTGCCGTTCACGGTGAGGGGCAACGACTCCAGGACGACGAACGCGGCCGGCACCATGTACTCGGGCAGAGCGGCGGCGGCGTGGTCGCGCAGCGCGTCCAGGTCGAGATCCCCGCCGGCCTCCGGCACGGCGTAGCCGACCAGCCGCTTGTCGCCCGGCCGGTCCTCGCGGACGATCACGGCGAGCTGCGCCAGGCCGGGCCGGCCGGCCAGCGCCGCCTCGATCTCGCCGAGCTCGATCCGGAAGCCGCGGATCTTCACCTGCTCGTCGGCGCGGCCGACGAACTCCAGCGCTCCCATGGCGTTCCAGCGGACGACGTCGCCGGTCCGGTACATCCGGCCGGCCGAGGCGAAGGGGTCGGCGACGAACCGTT
Organism: Solihabitans fulvus; assembly: GCF_008386585.1. Lineage (GTDB taxonomy): Bacteria > Actinomycetota > Actinomycetes > Mycobacteriales > Pseudonocardiaceae > Solihabitans > Solihabitans fulvus. Next base: position 48,403 of record NZ_VUOB01000061.1, on the reverse strand, counting down.
CGGCGGTCGGCGCCGGCCTGCGCAGGTAGCCCCTGGCGAGCCCGGCCCCGGCGATGTACAGCTCCCCGGTGACCCCCGGCGGCACCAGCCGCAGGTTGTCGTCAAGGACGTAGACCCGCATGTTGTCCAGCGGTCCGCCGATCGGCACCGTGGCCGGCACCGGGTCGCCTGCGCGCAGCAGGTGGCGGGTGGCGAACGTGGTGGTCTCGGTCGGGCCGTAGCCGTCGCCGAAGACCAGCGACGGGCACGCGTCCAGCACTCGCCGCACGGTCGCCGGCGGCACGACATCGCCGCCGGACCACACCTCCCGGACGCCCGAGAAGCACTCCGGGCACTCCTCGGCCAGCAGCCGGAACAGGCCGGCGGTGAGCCACAGCCCGGTGATCTCGGTGACCACGATGATCCGCGCCAGGTCTGCGATGCCCAGTTCGCCGGCCGGCGCGACGACAAGCTGGCGGCCGGACAGCAGCGGCACCCACAGCTCGTAGGTCGAGGCGTCGAAGGCGTGCGGCGAGTGCAGCAGCACCCGGTCGTGGTTGGGGCCGTGCCAGGAGCTGTCGTCGGCCAGGCTGAGCACGTCGTGGTGGGTAACCGCGACGCCCTTGGGCGTGCCGGTGGATCCCGAGGTGTACATGACGTACGCCAGTTGCTCGGGATGCCCGGCCACGCCGGGGTCGGTGTCCGGCTGCCGCGCGAGCGTGGCGTCCGTGTCGACGAGGATCACCTGTGCGTCGTGCCGGAACTCGATGCCGCGCGTGGCCGTGGCTGCCCCCGCGAACAGGTCTTCGGTCTCCGTGCCCGACCCCGCAAACGAGTCTTCGGTGAGCAGCACCCTGGATTCGGTCTGCGCCATCACCTGTTCCAGGCGGGCGACCGGGCTGCGCGCGTCGAGGGGCACGTACGCGCCGCCAGCCTTGAGCACCGCCAGGGTGGCGACGACGAGCTGCACCGAGCGTTCCAGAAGGATCGCCACCCGGTCCTCGCTCTCGACCCCGGCCGCGATCAGCCGGTGCGCCAGGCGGTTGGCCCTGCGGTCGAGTTCGCGGTAGCTGATCCGCTCGCCGTCGGCGATCAGGGCGACGGCATCGGGCGTGGCGGTGACCTGCTCGGCGAAGCGTTGCTGCACCGAGCTTTCCGCACGCCCGGCCGGCAGCACCGCGCCGTTCCACTCGCCGAGCAGGCGATCCCGTTCCGCGGCGGTCAGCACGTCGACGTGGCCGACCGGGCGGTCCGGGTCGGCGGCGGCGAGTTCGAGCAGGCTCAGCAGGCGCTGCGCCAGCAGCTCGACGTCGGCGCGGTCCAGCACGTCGGCGCGGTAGTTCAGCCGAATCTCCAGGCGCGGTCCCGGAATCGCCACGACCGTGAGCGGGTAGTGGGTGGCGTCCCTGCCGTCGATGCCGGTCGCGCGCAGGCCGGTGCCCGGCAGGGTGAGGGCCGCCGGGTCCAGCGGGTAGTTCTCGAACACCAGCAGGGTGTCGAACAGCTCGCCGAGCCCGGCGAGGCCGCCGATGTCGGCGAGCCCGAGGTGTTGGTGCGCCATCAGCGCGGACTGCTGCTCCTGCAACCGGGTCAGCAGGCCGGCCAGCGACTCGGCCGGGTCGAGCCGCACCCGCACGGGCATGGTGTTGATGAACAGCCCCACCATCTGCTCGACACCGGGCACCTCGGGCGGCCGCCCGGACACCGTCGCGCCGAACAGCACGTCGCCGCGCCCGGTCAGGCCGCCGAGCAGCACGCCCCAGACGCCCTGGAACACCGTGTTGAGCGTGAGCCCGAGCCGCTTGGCGCGGTCGGTCAGCGCGGCGGTCAGCTCCGTGGACAGGTCGACGGAGAGCCGCTCGGGAAGGGCGGGGACGCGGCTCGGGTCGGCCGGCGCGAGCAGGGTCGGCTCCTCGACACCCGCCAGCGCCGCGCGCCACGCGCCTTCGGCCGGCGCGCGGTCCTGGCGGACGAACCAGGCCAGGTAGTCGCGGTAGGGGTGCGCGGTCGGCAGGGCCGTGTCGACACCGCCTGCCGCGTAGATCTCGAACAGCTCGCGCACCAGCAGCGGCGCGGACCAGCCGTCCAGCAGGATGTGGTGGTTGGTGAACACCAGCCGGTGCCGCCCGCCGGCCAATCGGATCGCGGTGAACCGCAGCAGCGGCGGCGCGGCAAGGTCGAAGCGGGTGGCCCGGTCCAGCGCGAGCAGTCGCTCCAACTCGACGGTCTCATTGTCCACAGTGGACAGATCGATGTCGTGCCACGGCAACGACACCTCGCGCGGCACGAACTGCACCGGGCCGCGCAGCCCGTCCTGCCAGAAGCCGGCTCGCAGGTTCGGATGCCGGTCGAGCAGGACGCGGGCGCTCGCGCGCAGCACGTCGACATCCAGCGGTCCTTCGAGGTCGAGCAGCAGCTGGACGGTGTAGACGTCCGAGGCGTCCCGGTCGTAGAGCGCGTGGAACAGCAGCCCGTGTTGCAGGGAGGACAGCGGCAGCACGTCGGTCAGCTCGCCGCCGGCCGTCTCGACGATCTCGATCTCCTGCTGCCGCAACGACACGAGCGGCAGGTCCGACGGCGTCCTGCCGCCCGCGCCCGGTCGGGCCGCGTGCGCGGCGAGCGTGTCGAGGGCGCGGAACCACGCCTCCGCCAGGTCCCGCACGTCCGACTCGGGCAGCAGGCCACCGGGCCAGGACCAGGTGACCGTCAGCCTTGGACCGTCGGCGTGGTCCTCGGTGAGCGCCGTGATCTCCAGGCCGTGCGGCGCGGGTGTGCCGGGGTCGACGCCGCCGCCGAGCGCGCCGGCCTCTGGCGCGGCCGACCACTCCGCGCCGCTGTCGGCGCCGGGCGCGGCGAACCGGCCGAGGTAGTTGAAGCCGAGCTGCGGCGCGGGCAGCCCGGCGAGCATCGGTCCGGTCTGCGGGTTGAGGTGGCGCAGCAGGCCGTAGCCGATCCCGTTGTCCGGCACCGCTCGCAGCTGTTCCTTGACCCGCTTGAGCGCCGCGCCGACGGATTCCCCGCCGGCCAGGACGTCCGCCCAGTCGGTGACCTCCGCGTCGAGGCGGACCGGATACAGGCTGGTGAACCAGCCGACCGTGCGGGACAGGTCGACGCCGTCGACGACGTCCTCCCTGCCGTGCCCCTCCAGGTCGAGCAGCACGCTCGACTCGGCCACGCCGCGACCGCGCCGCCAGTCGGCGACGGCCAGCGCCAGCGCGGTGAGCAGCACGTCGTTGACGCGGCCGTGGACCGCGGCGGGCACGCGGGTCAGCAGCGGCTCGGTCCGCTCGGCCGGCAGGCTCAGCGTGAGCTGCCGCACTGTTTCCACGGTGTCCACGGCGGCGTCCAGCGGGCGGTCGCCGAGCAACGGGTCGGGGCCGGCGGCCTGCTGCGTCCAGCCGGCGATCTCGGCGAGCCGCGCCGGGTGCTGCGCCAGCGCGACGAGGTGTTCGGCCCAGCGGCGGTAGGAGGTGCCGACGGGGGCGAGGACGGGGGTCTCGCCCGCCGCGACCACCCGCCACGCGGCGGCCAGGTCGGGCAGCAGGATCCGCCAGGACACGCCGTCGACGACGAGGTGGTGCGCCAGCACGAGCAGCCGGCCCGGCCGGTCGGGGCCAGCGTCCAGCCAAACCACCCTGAGCATCGCGCCGCGCTCGGGGGACAGCAGGGCCTGCGCCTGTTTCGCCTGTGCGGCAGCGAGTTCGCGCAGGTCCGCGCCGGCGGCGTCGACCCTGGTCACACAGGAGGCCGCCGACACCGCGCCGCGCGGCGCGACCTCGAGGCCCCAGACGATGCCACCGGCCCTGGTCAGCCGCAGCCGCAGCGTGTCGTGGTGGTCCAGCAGCGCCTGCACGGCCGCGACCAGCCGCTCCTCGCCGAGGTCCGCCGGCACGGTCAGCAACATCGACTGGTGGAAGCCGTCGATGGGGCCGCCGCGCTCGCGCAGCCAGTGCACGATCGGCGTCAGCGCCACCACGCCGACGCCGTCGTCTGCCGGCGCGGCCACGGCCTCCGTCGCGCCGACGGCGACCGCGGCGAGCCCGGCGACCGTTCGGTGCTCGAACACCTGCCTCGGGGTGATCACCAGGCCGGCCTTGCGGGCGCGGCTGACCAGCTGGATGGACACGATGCTGTCGCCGCCGAGGTCGAAGAAGCTGTCCAGCACGCCGACCGTCGGCACGCCGAGCACCTCGGCGAACAGGCCGAGCAGAGTTCGCTCGACCGGGGTGCGCGGCGCGACGGTGGTCGCGGCGCGCGGCGTGAACTCGGGCTTGGGCAGGGCCTGGCGGTCGAGCTTGCTTCCGTTGGCGGTCAACGGGAACTCGGTGAGCGACACGAACGCGGCCGGCACCATGTGCTCCGGCAGCCGCGCGGCGACGGTGTCCCGCAGCTCACCCGGCACGACCATCGCGCCGTCGACGGGCACGACGTAGGCGACGAGCTGCTTCACGCCCGGCTGGTCCTCGCGCACCACCACAGTGGCCCGCGCGACCTCGGGGTGGGCCACGAGCGCGGACTCGATCTCGCCCAGCTCGATCCGGAACCCACGCACCTTCACCTGGTCGTCGGCGCGGCCGAGGTACTCCAGTTCTGCGCAAGACTCGCTCGCGGGCTCGGTCCAGCGCACCACGTCCCCGGTGCGGTACATCCGTTTACCGTGCCCCGCAAAGGGGTCGGCGACGAACCGCGCGGCGGTCAGGCCGGGGCGGCGCAGGTAGCCGCGCGCCAACCCGGCGCCCGAGACGTACAGCTCGCCGGCGACGCCGGCCGGGACCGGCTGGAGGTTGCCGTCGAGCACGTACACGTGGGTGTTCCACACGGGCCGGCCGATCGGCGGGATCTTGGTGCCGGACAGCGGTTCGCTGAAGGTCGCCGCGACGGTTGACTCCGTCGGGCCGTAGGCGTTGATCATCCGACGCCCCGGCGACCATGCGGCGACCAGCTCGCCAGAGCAGGCGTCGCCGCCGACGACCAGCGTGCGGAACTCCGGCAGCGCGGTTGGCGGGACGCTGGCGAGCGCGGCCGGCGGGATCAGCGCGTGCGTGACACCCTGGCGCGCCAGCAGCTCCGCGAGTTCGCGGCCGACCAGGGGGCCCGGCGGCGGGATGACCAGCGCGGCCCCGGCGCGGAACGCCATGCACAGCTCCAGCACACAGGCGTCGAAGCTGGGCGAGGAGAACTGGAGTACCCGATCGCCGGGGCGGACGTCGAAACGGTCCACCTCGGCCGCGGCGAAGCTCGCCAGGCCGGCGTGCGAGACCACGACACCCTTGGGCGTGCCGGTGGACCCGGAGGTGTAGATGACGTACGCGGGGTGTTGCGCGCGCAGCCCGGTGTCCGTCGGGTCGGTCGCCGGGTGGCCGTCGAGGACGAGCTCGTCCAGCAGCAGCGCGCAGTCCGGGTGCGGCACGTCGCTCGTGGCGAGCACGAGTGCAGGCGCGGCGTCGGCGAGCATGAACGCGACGCGGTCGGCCGGGTAGCTCGGGTCGATCGGCAGGTACGCCCCGCCTGCCTTGGTGACGGCGAGCACCGCGACGACCAGGTCGACCGACCTCGGCAGCGCGAGCGCGACCAGCCGTTCCGGCCCGACGCCGCGCTCGATCAGCAGGTGCGCCAACCGGTTCGCGCGCTCGTTCAGCTCGCCGTAGGTCAGCTCGACACCCGGCGCGATCAGCGCGGCGCCGGCCGGGGTCTTGGCCGCCTGGTCCTCGAACAGCGACGTCAGCGTGCCGGGCGGGATGTCGCGCGCGGAGTCGTTCCACCGCACCAGGATCTGCTCGCGCTCGTCCGGGGCCAGCACGTCGATCCGGCCGACCGGCAGCTCCGGCTGGGCGATCACCGCGTCGAGGACGCGCCGCAGCCGCGCCAGGATCCGTTCGGCCGTGGCGTGGTCGAACAGGTCGGGTCGGTAGTCCAACCGCAGCTGGAGCCGCGATCCCGGCATCGCAACGAGGGTGAGCGGGTAGTGGGTCGCGTCGCGGCCGGTGATGCCCTCGACCGTCAGCCCCGTGCCCGGCAGCCTCAGCGCGTCGGGGTCGAGCGGGTAGTTCTCGAACACGGTCAGCGTGTCGAACATCTCGCCGAGGCCGAGCAGGTTCTGCACATCGGACAGGCGGAGGTGCTGGTGGCCGAGCAGCGCGGCCTGCTCGGCCTGGAGGCGTCCCAGCAGCTCGATCAGCGGTTCGGCCGGGTCCGTGCGCACGCGGACTGGGAGGGTGTTGATGAACAGGCCAACCATGGACTCGACGCCGGCCAGCTGCGGCGGACGCCCGGACACCGTCGCGCCGAACAGCACGTCCGTGCGCCCGGTGAGCCGGCCGAGCACGAGGCCCCAGGCGCCCTGCACCACGGTGTTGAGGGTGAGGCCGTGCCGCCGCGCCTCGCGCTGCACCCGGCGGGTCAGCTCCTCGGACAGCTCGACGGTGAGCTTCTCGGGGGCGATGGGCGCGCGGCCGGGGTCGGCGCGCGCCAGCAGCGTCGGCTCGGTCACGCCGGCCAGCGACTCCCGCCAGGACTCCTCGGCGGCGGCGCGGTCCTGCCCGGCGAGCCAGCCGAGATAGTCGCGGTACGGCGTCACCCTGGGCAGCCCGGTCTCCGCGCCGCGCTGCGCGTACAGCGTGAACAGCTCGCGCACCAGCAGCGGCATCGACCAGCCGTCCAGCAGGATGTGGTGGTTGGCCACGACCAGCCGGTGTCGGTCGGCGCCGAGCCGGATGAGGGTGAAGCGCAGCAGCGGCGCGGCGGTCAGGTCGAACCGGGTGGCCCGGTCCTCCGCCAGCAGGCGCGCCAGCTCGTCCGCCTGCCGCGCACCGTCCACAGTGGATAGATCGTGTTCCGTCCAGGGCAGCTCGACGTCCCTGGCGATGACCTGGACGGTCTCCCCCGTCTTGCGCTGCCGGAAGCTCGCCCGCAGGTTCGCGTGCCGACGCAGCAGCACGGCGACGGCGTCGCGCAGCACCGAGGTGTCGGTGGCGCCCTTGAGGTCGAAGGCGAACTGCACGGTGTAGACGTCCGGCGTCTGCTCGTCGTAGAGGGCGTGGAACAGCAGGCCCTCCTGTAACGGCGACAGCGGCAGCACGTCCTCGACTCGCGATTGCCTCACTTCGACATCTCCCACTCTGCTTGCAAGTCGTCTTCGAACTCGTCGATCTCGTCCTGGCTCAGGGAGACCAGGGTGAGGTCGGATGGCGTGTAGCCGCCCGCGTCGGGCCGCTCGGCGTGCGCGACCAGGCTCCGCAGCGCGCGGAACCAGCGTTCGGCGAGCCCGAGGATGCTGTGCTCGGACACCAGGTCCTCGGCCCAGAGCCAGGTCACCGCGAGCCGGGGCCCGCCGTCGGTGTCCTGGGTGGCCGCGGTGACCTCGATGCCGTGCGGCAGCCGCATGGCCGGGTCGGCCCCGCCGCCGAGCCCGGCGGACTCCGGCGCGGCCTGCCAGTCCACCGGCCCGGTCGACTCGGTGGCCGCGAACCGGCCGAGGTAGTTGAACCCGAGCTGCGGCCGGGCCAGCCCGGCGAGGGCGGGACCGGTGTCGGGGTTGAGATGGCGCAGCATGCCGTAGCCGATCCCGTTGTCCGGTATGGCACGCAGCTGCTCCTTGACGCGCTTGAGCGCCACGCCGACGGACGGACCGCCGGCGAACGCGTCGGCGCGGTCGAGCGGTCCGGGGTCCAGCCGCACCGGGTAGAGGCTGGTGAACCAGCCGACCGTGCGGGAAAGGTCGATGTCGGCGGCGATCTCCTCGCGGCCGTGTCCTTCAAGGTCGACCAGCACGGGCCCGTCCGCGCCGCGCCAGTCCGCGACGGCGAGCGCGAGGCCGGTCAGCAGGACGTCGTTGACGCCGGCGTGGAACGCGGTCGGCACGGTGGTCAGCAGCGGCTCGGTGGTCTCGGTCGGCAGGTGCAGGGTGAGCGCGCGCATGGTGCCCGCGGTGTGCCGCGCGGGGTCGAGCGGCCGGTCCGTCAGCAGCGGGTCGGGTGCGGCGAGGATCTCCTGCCACAGCGGGAGTTCGGCCGCCCGGGTCGGCTCGAGCGCGAGTTCGGCGAGCCGCTGCGTCCAGCGTCGGTAGGAGGTGCCCACCCTCGGCAGCTCGATCGGCTCGCCCGCCGCGACCGCCCGCCACGCGGCGGCGAGGTCGGGCACCAGGATCCGCCAGGACACCCCGTCCACCACCAGGTGGTGAGCCACGATCAGGAGCCGGCCAGACCGGGCCGGGCCCGCGTCGAACCACACGAGCCGCAGCATCGCGCCGTCCTCCGGCGCCAGCCGCGCCACGGCGAGGGCGGTGTGCTCGGTCACCAGCGCGGCGAGGTCCGCACCGGTCGCGTCCACCCGCAGCACGCCGGCCTCGGCGGCCACCGAGCCGCGCGGCGCGACCGTGAGCCGCCAGTCTGGGACGCGCCGCGTCCGCAGCGCGTCGTGGTGGTCCAGTAGTGCCTGCACGGCCGCGACCAGCCGCTCCTCGCCGAGGTCAGCCGGCACGGTCAGCAGCATCGACTGGTGGAAGCCGTCGGTCGGGCCGCCGCGCTCGGCGAGCCCGCGCACCACCGGAACCGGTGCCAGCGCGCCGATTCCGGCGTCGGGATCCTCCGCGACGGGCGCCTCGACGGTGCCGACCACGGTCGCCAGCGCCTCGACCGTCTTGCGTTCGAAGACATCGCGCGGAGAGAACACCAGGCCGGCGGCCTTGGCTCGGCTGACGAGCTGGATGGAGACGATGCTGTCGCCGCCGAGGTCGAAGAAGCTGTCCGCCGGCCCGACCTCGGTTCGGCCGAGCACCTCGACGAACAGCTCGCACAGCGCGCGTTCGGTCTCGGTGTTCGGCTCCCGCCAGGCCGCCGAGGAGCCGAAGTCCGGCGCGGGCAGCGCCCTGCGGTCGAGTTTTCCGTTGGGGCCGACCGGAAGCGCGGCCAGCGACACGAACGCGGCCGGCACCATGTACTCGGGCACCGAGTCGGCGACATGCGCCCGCAGGTCCGCCGCGTCGGCCTCGGTGGCGGACACCACGTAGGCGACCAACTGCCGCACACCCGGCTGGTCCTCGCGCACCACCACGGCGACGTGATCCACGGCGGGGTGGCCGGCCAGCACTGACTCGATCTCGCCGAGCTCGATCCGGAACCCGCGCACCTTCACCTGGTCGTCGGCGCGGCCGAGGTACTCGACGCTGCCGTCCTCGCGCCACCGCGCGACATCGCCGGTGCGGTACATCCGCGCGCCCCCGCCACGGAAGGGATCGGCGACGAACCGCTGCGCGGTCAGGTCGGCGCGGCCACGGTAGCCCCTGGCCAGCTGCTCCCCCGCGAGGTAGAGCTCGCCGGCCGTGCCAGGCGGCACCGGCCGCAGCGCCGCGTCCAGCACGTACAGCGCGGTGTTCCACACCGGCCGCCCGATCGGCACGGTGTCCGTACCGGGCACGCACTGCCAGGAGGTGACGTCGACGGACGCCTCCGTCGGGCCGTAGAGATTGTGCAGCTCGCAGTCGAGCACCGCGAAGAACCGGTCCCGCAGCTCGCGCGGCAGCGCCTCGCCGCTACAGATCACCCTGCGCAGGCTCGCGCAGCCCGCCGGGTCGGCCTGGCCGAGGAACGCCTGCAACATCGAGGGCACGAAGTGCACCGTGGTGATCCGCGCGTCGCGGACCAGGCCGGACAGGTACGCGGGATCCTTGTGCCCCTCCGGTTTCGCCACCACGAGGGTCGCGCCTGCCAGCAGCGGCCAGAAGAACTCCCACACCGACACGTCGAAGCCGGACGACGTCTTCTGCAACACTCGGTCCTGCGGGGTCAGGCCGTAGCGGTCCTGCATCCACAGCAGCCGGTTGACGATCCCGTGGTGCGGCACCACCACGCCCTTGGGCCGCCCGGTCGATCCCGAGGTGTAGATGACGTAGGCAGGGTGGTCCGGCCGCAGCGGCGCGCGGCGGTCGCGGTCGGTGAGGTTGCCGGCCGGTCGGCCCGCCAGCAACGGCGTCAGCTCGTCGTGGTCTAGCAGGAGCCGTGGCACGCCAGGGGTTTCCGGCAGATCGGCGGCGATCCGCGCGGTGCTCAGCAGCAGCGGGCAGCGGGCGTCGGTCAGCAGGTAGTCGATGCGGTCGGCGGGATAGTCCGGATCGACCGGCAGGTAGGCGGCGCCGGCCTTGTGCACGGCGTGCAGCGCGACGATCAGCTCCAGCGACCGGGGCACGGCCACGGCGACCAGGCTTTCCGGGCCGGCCCCGCGCTCGACGAGCAGCCTGGCGAGCCGGTTGGCGCGCTCGTTGAGTTCGGCGTAGGTCAGCGTGTGCCCCTCGAACACCACGGCGACGGCGTCCGGGGTGCGGGCCGCCTGCGCCTCGAACAGGGCGGGCAGCGTGCTGTCCGGCACCTCGCGAGCGGTGTCGTTCCAGGTGTGCAGCACGAGTTCCCGCTCCCGCGCCGACACGAGGTCAAGGCGGCCGACGGGGCGGTTCGGGTCGGCCGCGAGGTCGGCGAGCAGCCGCAGCAGCCGCCCGGCCGTGCCCTCGGCGGTCGCGCGGTCCACCAGTTCGGGTCGGTGGTCCAGCCGGAACCGCAGGCGGGGCCCGGGAATCGCGACGAGGGTCAGCGGGTAGTGCGTGGCGTCCCTGCCCTCGACGCCGAGGATGCGCGGCTCGCTGTCGGCGGGCGCGAGGGCCTGCGGGTCGAGCGGGTAGTTCTCGAACACGGTGAGCGTGTCGAACAGCTCGCCGTGGCCGACGGCGCGCTGGATCTCGGCGAGGCCGAGGTACTGGTGCGGCAGCAGCGCGGACTGTTGCTCCTGCACCTCCGCCAGCAGCTGCACCGCCGGCCTTGCCGGGTCCAGCCGCACCCGCACCGGCAGGCTGTTGATGAACAGGCCGACCATCGACTCCACGCCGGGGAGCTCCGCAGGCCGGCCGGACACCGTTGCCCCGAACACGACGTCGTCCCGCCCGGTCAGCGCGCCGAGCAACACTCCCCAGGCGCCCTGCACCACGGTGTTCATCGTCAGGCCGTGCCGCCGCGCCTGGCCGGCCAGGTCGGCGGTCACCGCCTCGGACAGCTCGAACTCGATGCGCTCCGGCGGCGCGGCGGCGCGTTCGGATCCCTTGCGCGCCACCAGGGTCGGCTCGGCGAGGCCGGCCAGCGCGGCGCGCCACGCCTCGGTGGCCGTCGCGCGGTCCTGGCCGGCCAGCCACGTCAGGTAGTCGCGGTACGGGGTCGCCCTTGGCGCGTCGGAACCGTGGTAGCGCAGGAACAGCTCCCGCGCCACGAGCGGCATCGACCAGCCGTCGAGCAGGATGTGGTGGTTGGTGAGCACGAGCCGGTGTCGCCGTTCGCCCAGCCGCACCAGGGTGATCCGCAGCAGCGGCGGCGCGGTCAGGTCGAACCGGGCCGCGCGGTCGCCGACCAGCAGCTCGGGCAGGTCGGCCTCGCGGCCGGTGAGGTCAACCTCGCGCCAGGGCAGTTCGACGCGCTCGGGCAGCACGGCGACCGGCGCGCGCAGGCCGTCGTGCCGGAAGCCCGCGCGGAGGTTGGGGTGGTTGTCCAGCAGGTCCTGCGCCGCACGCCGCAGCCGTCGCGGGTCGAGGTCGCCGGCGAGGTCGAAGCAGAACTGCACGGTGTAGACGTCGGTCGTCTGCTGGTCGTAGAGGGCGTGGAAGAGCAGGCCCTCCTGCAACGGTGACGCCGGCAGCACGTCGGCCAGCGGCGGGTTCGCCGCCTCCAGCGCGTCGATCTCGTGCTGGGACAGCGACACCAGCGGCAGGTCCGACGGGGTGCGCCCGCCGGCGTCCCGGCGCGCCGCGTGGTCGGCAAGCGCGCCGAGCGCGCGGAACCAGGCCGCCGCCAGCTCCCGCACCTCGTCCTCGGCGAACAGCCCGTCGGCCCAGCTCCAGGTGACGGCCAGCCGTGGCCCGTCCTGGCCGTCCCTCGTGATCGCGTTGATCTCGAGTCCGTGCGCCAGCGGCAGTTCCGGGTCGGCGGCCGGGGCGACGGCCTGCGCGGTGACGGCCCAGTCGCCGTCGTCGGCGGCGATCCGGCCGAGGTAGTTGAAGCCGAGCTGCGGCGGCCGCGGCCGGGTCAGCGCGGGTCCGTGCTCGGAGTTGAGGTAGCGCAACAGCCCGAAACCGATGCCGTTGTCCGGCAGGGACCTCAGCTGTTCCTTGATCCGCTTGAGCGCGACACCGGCAGCCGGTCCGCCCGCCATCGCCTCGGCCACGTCCAGCTCTCCGAGGTCGAGCCGCGCCGGGTACAGGCTGGTGAACCAGCCTACCGTGCGGGACAGGTCGACACCGTCGACGATGTCCTCGCGGCCGTGGCTCTCCAGGTCGACCAGCAGCGGGCCGCCCGGGGCGCGCCACTGGGCAACGGCGAGCGCGAGGGCGGTCAGCAGGACGTCGTTGACGCGCGCGTGGAACGCGGCCGGCACGCGGGTGAGCAGCGGTTCGGTCGCCTCGACGGACAGCTCGACCGTGCAGGACCGTGAGGTCGCCTCGGTGTCTCGCGCCGTGTCGAGCGTTCTGGTACCCAGCAACGGTTCCTCGGTGTCGAGCACGTCCGTCCACAGTGGAATCTCGGCGATCCGCTCCGGCGCGGCGGCGTGCTCGGCCAGCAGCTCGGTCCACCGCCGGTAGGACGTGCCGACCGGGGCCAGTCGGGGCTCGCGGCCCTCGGCGACGGCCTGCCAGGCCGCGGCGAGGTCGGGCAGCAGGATCCGCCAGGACACGCCGTCCACGAGCAGGTGATGGGCGACCAGGAGCAGCCGCCCCTGCCGCTGCGGCCCCGCGTCGAACCACACCACCCGGAACGACGCGCCCGCGTCGGGAAAGAGCCAGCGTGCGGCGGCCTCCGCGTGCTCCGCGATCACCGACTCGCGGTCGTCCTCGGCGACGGCGACCCGGACAGTGCAGGAGGCCGCCGACACCGAGCCGCGCGGGGTGACCTCAAGGCCCCAGTCGCGGCTCTCCGCCGGCCGGGTGACCCCGATCCGCAGCGCGTCGTGGTGGTCGAGCACGGCCTGCACGGCGGCGACCAGCCGTTCATAGCCGAGGTCGGCCGGCACGGTCAGCAGCACGGACTGGTTGACGGCGTCGATGGGGCCGCCGCGCTCGCGCAGCCACCGCGCGATCGGCGCGAGCGTCAGGTCCCCGACGCCGGTGTCCGGCGCCTGCCCGGCGGGCGCCTGCACGGCGCCGGCCACCTCGGCCAGCCGCGCGACCGTCTTGTGCGCGAACACATCGCGGGGCGTCAGCGCGAGCCCGGCGGCCCTGGCCCTGCTGACCAGCTGGATGGACACGATGCTGTCGCCGCCGAGGTCGAAGAAGCTGTCGTCCACGCCGACCTCGGGCAGCCCGAGCACGTCGGCGACCAGGCCGCACAGCACGCGCTCCGCGTGCGTGGCCGGCGCGCGGCCGCCCGCCCCGGCCGCGTAGTCCGGCGCGGGCAGCGCCCTGCGGTCCAGCTTGCCGTTCGGGTTGAGCGGCAACGAGGTCAGCGCGACGAACGCGGCCGGGACCATGTACTCGGGCAGCGCGTCGGCGACCCACTCGCGCAGGTCGGTCGGCGCAGAACCGTCGGCCGGCAAAGACCCGTCGGCCGGCGCAGTCCCGTCAGCCGGCACAGACCCGCCGGCCGGCACAGACCCGTCTACCGGCGCAGACCCATCGACCGGCACGACGTAGGCGACGAGCTGCTTCACCCCTGGCGCGTCCTCGCGCACGACCACGACCGCCTGTGCCACACCGGGATGCCCGGCCAGCACGGACTCGATCTCGCCGAGCTCGATCCGGAACCCGCGCACCTTCACCTGGTCGTCCGCGCGGCCGAGGTACTCGATCTCGCCGGACGCGTTCCACCGCACCGTGTCCCCGGTCCGGTAGAGCCGTCCTCCCTGCGTGGCAAAGGGATCGGCGACGAACCGCGCCGCAGTCAGCTCTGGCCGGCCAAGATAGCCCCTGGCCAGGCCGCCTCCGGCGAGGTACAGCTCGCCGGTCACGCCGGGCGGCACCGGCCGCAGGGCGCCATCCAGCACGTAGGCCCTGGTGTTGGCCAGCGGCCGGCCGATCGGCGGCGCCTGCGCGATCTCGCCGTCGGAGTACCAGGCCGTCGCGTAGACGGTGGCCTCGGTCGGGCCGTAGATGTTGGCGATCCCGCAGCCCGGTACGGCCGCGCGGATGTCGCGCACCGCCTGCTGCGACAGGCCCTCGCCGGCCAGCACCACCAGCTCCGCGGTGGCGTGCACGCCGCCGTGCGCGAGCACCTGGGCGAGCGCCGAGGGCACCGCGCTGATCAGCGTGCCGCTCCACCGTCCGTCGGGCCGCTCGGTCAGCGCGAGCAGGTCGCGCACCACCTCGATGCTGCCGCCGCAGGACAGCGGGCCGAACATCTCGAAGACCGACACGTCGAAGTTGAGCGAGGTCGACGCGAGCACTCTGGCCAGCAGCGCAGGACCGAGGTCGCGGACGGCCCACGCGGCCAGCTCCACCACGCTGCGCTGCGCGACCGCGACGCCCTTGGGCCGCCCGGTCGAGCCCGAGGTGTAGATGACGTACGCGGAGTTCGCCGGCCGCAGCGGCGCGAGCCGGTCCGCGTCGGTGAGGTTGCCGTCCGCGCGGCCCGCCAGCGCGGCCAGGACGTCCCGGTCGTCCAGGGACAGCACGGCGGGCGGGTCGACCTCGGGCAGCGGCACCCGCCCCGGCCGGTCGGTCAGCACCAGCACGGGCCGCGAGTCGGCCAGCATGAACGCGATCCGGTCGGCCGGGTAGTTGGGGTCGACCGGAACGTACGCGCCGCCCGCCTTGAGCACGGCGAGCAGCGCGACGATCAGCTCCTCGGTCCTCGGCATGGCCAACGCGACGAACCGCTCCGGGCCGACCCCGCGCTCGACCAGCAGCCGCGCCAACCGGTTGGCGCGCCGGTTCAGCTCCGCGTAGGTCAGCGACCGGTCCGCGTGCACGACCGCGACCGCCTCGGGTGTTCTGGCGACCTGCTCCTCGATCAGTTCCGCGAGGACGCCGCCGGGCACCGGGTCGTCGGTGTCGTTCCACGTCGACAGCACCAGCGTGCGTTCGTTGTCGGACACCAGGTCCAGCTCGGCGACTGGCCCGGCGGGGCCGGCGGCGAGCAGCGCGTCCAGCAGTGCGAGGAACCGGCGCGGCACGTCCGCGCGCGCGTCCTGGCCGTATAACTCGGGGTTGAGGTCGAAGCAGAGGTCGACCCCGCCGTCCCCGGCCCGCCCGTCGATCACCAGGGACAGGTCGTCGACGGGACCGCCAGCGAGGTTGCCGACCGCGCCGGGCAGGCCGGCGAAGTCGAGGTCGTAGTCGGCGACCACGATGTTCACGTGGGGGCCGACCAGCCTGGTGTCGTCGGCGAGCAGCTTCAGGTCGCGGCGCAGGTCCTCGTAGCGGTAGAGCTGGTGGCGCAGCGCGCCGTGCAGCTCGCGGGAGGCGTGCCGGAGGTACTCGGCCACGGACAGGTCGGGCCGGTGGGTCAGCCGCAGCGGCACGATGTTGGACACCATGCCGGGCACGGCCGCGACCTCCGCGCCGACCCGCGCCGCCACCGGCAGGCCGAGCACGACGTCCCGCGCGCCAGTGAGCCGGTGTAGTTGCAGGCCGAGCGTGGCCACGAGCACCGACGGCCAGCTCACCTCGGCCTCGCGGGCCAGCACCCGGACACCGTCCATTCGGGACGGTGACAGGCTTTCGGTCTGCCGGGTGAGGCCGTGCGAGACGGTCGGCTGCCGGCCGGCCAGGCTGACCGGCTCGGGGCGATCGCCCATCCGCGCCAGCCAGTACGCGCGGTCGCGGTCGAACTTCGCGGACTCGCGGTAGGCGGCCTCGCGGTCGACCAGGGTGCGCAGCGGGCCGAAGGGGCTCGCGCCGGCGTCCGTGCCGGCGACCGCGGCGGTGTAGCACGCGGCGACCCTGCGCTCCACCAGGGACATGCCGAGCCCGTCGAGCAGGAGGTGGTGGTATCGCTGGTACCACTGGTGTCGGCGCGGACCCAGCCGCAGCAGCGCGAACAGGAACAGCGGTCCCTGGGTCGGGTCCACCGGCGTGGCGAGTTCGGCGCGCATCCAGCGGTCCGCCGCGGCGGCGGGGTCGGGCTCGTCGCCGAAGTCCAGCAGCCGCAGGGACCACGCCGGGTCCTCGTCCACCACCAGCGCGACCTCCGTGCCGTCCTCGGCCACGCGGACGCGCAGGGCCTCGGCCTCGCGGACGGTCTGCCGCAGCGCGGCCTCGAACGCCGTCGTGTCAACGGATCCAGGGATGTCGACGTACTCCGCGATGTTGTAGATCGGGTTCGTCGGGTCGAGGCGCTGGGCGAACCAGACGCCCGCCTGCGCGACCGTCAGCGGCAGGCGAGCAGGTGCGGCACCGGACATGGTCATTCGCCCCTCGCTTCAACTCAACGAACATCCTTGTTTCGCAACAGATCGGCGCTCAGCTTCCGCAGCGACGACGCGGCAGGTCAACGCGCTTGCAGTTACTTGCAGGGCACCGAGAACACTCGTCGACGGGTCAAGCGCGTTGCACCAAACTGCAACCGGATCCCGTGGGTCCGGTGACTTGTTGCAGAGCCCTGGGTGCGCGGGCCGTCCCGGCTTAGCTTGGGGCGCACCACAATCGCACTTCCCGGCCCTGATGCGAGGCAAGCGTATGGACATCGCCATCCAGGCGGAGGGACTCCGCAAACGCTACGGAGATCACGAGGCGCTGCGGGGGGTGGATATCACGGTCCCGGCCGGCGAGGTGCTCGGCGTGCTCGGCCCCAACGGCGCCGGCAAGACCACCACCGTCCGGATCCTCGCCACGCTGCTGGAGGCCGACTCCGGCCGCGCCAGCGTCGCCGGCTTCGACGTCACCAAGCAGCCGAGGCAGGTGCGCGGCCGAATCGGGCTGACCGGGCAGTACGCCGCCGTCGACGAGCGGCTGACCGGGCGGGAGAACCTGCGGCTGATCGGCACCCTTTACCGGTTGGGCCGCAAGGCCGCCAAGGCGAGGGCCGACGCGCTGCTGGAGCGGTTCGAGCTGACCGAGGCCGCCGACCGACCGGTGAAGACCTACTCCGGTGGCATGCGCCGCCGCCTCGACCTGGCCGCCAGTCTGATCGGCGAGCCCGCCGTGCTGTTCCTCGACGAGCCGACCACCGGCCTCGACCTGACCAGCCGCCTCGCGCTGTGGGAGATGATCAGGGAACAGGTCGGCAACGGCGTCACCGTGTTGCTGACCACCCAGTACCTGGAGGAGGCCGACCAGCTCGCCGACCGGATCGCGGTGATCGACGGCGGGCAGGTCATCGCCGACGGCACCCCTGACGAGCTCAAGGGCAAGGTCGGCGGCGAACGCCTCCAGGTCACGGTCGGCTCGCGGGCGCAGCTGCCCGAGGTCGTCCGTGTGCTCGCCGGTGTCTCCGCCGGCAGCCCCACGGTCGACGAGGCCGCCTGCGGCGTCTCGATCCCGCTGCTCGACGGCATCAGCGCGATCGCCGGGGCCGCCTCGGCGCTGGAGTCGCTCGGCGTCGAGGTCACCGACTTCGGCGTGAGCCGGCCGTCCCTCGACGACGTTTTCCTTGCCCTGACAGGACGTTCCGCCGCACCCGTGAGGACACCATGATCGCCTACGCAGTCAGCGACACCTGGGCGCTGGTCGGCCGGCACATGCGGCACATCGCGCGGATCCCGGAGAAGCTGCTCAGCATCACGCTGATGCCGGTGGCCTACGTGGTGATCTTCGGTTGCCTGTTCGGCACCGCGATCGCCGTGCCCGGCGGCGACTACCGCGAGTACCTGATGGCCGGCATCTTCACCCAGACCATGCTGTCCAACATCTCCAACACCGCGCTCGGCGTCGCCGACGACCTCGGCAACGGCCTGGTGGACCGGTTCCGGTCGCTGCCGATGTCGCAGCCCGCCGTGCTGGTCGGGCGCACGGTGTCCGCGCTGGTGCTGTCGGCGTTGTCCTGCACGGTGATGGCGGTCGTCGGCTTCGCGATCGGCTGGCGGGTGCACCACGGCGTCGGTCCCGCGCTCGCCGCGTTCGGCCTGTTGTTGTTGCTGGGCTTCGCGATGGCGTGGCTCGGCGCGCTGATCGGCCTGCTGGTGCGCGGCCCAGAGGCGATCAGCGCGGTCGCGTTCGTCATCGTGATGCCGTTGACGTTCCTGTCCAACGCGTTCATCCCGCTCGGCGGCCTGCCGGCCTGGCTGCGCACGGTGTGCGAGTGGAACCCGATCAGCGCGGTGATCGCCGCCTGCCGGGAGCTGTTCGGCAACCCGACCGCGTTGACCGGCACCGCGCTGCCGTCGCGGCACCCGGTGCCGATGTCCGTGGCGCTGACCCTCGTGGTGATCGTGGTCGTGGCCCCGCTGGCGACCCGCGCCTACCGCACCGCCGTCGCCCGCTGACCCAAATCGGAGTGGCCAAGCAATGACCACGCACGCGCTGTCGCAGCGGCTGGAGTTCATCCGGCGCTCCCTCCCGGAGACGCCGGTGCTCCAGCTCGCCGACGACCGGATCGACCTGTTCGCGAAGCTGGAGTACGGCAATCCCAACGGCAGCGCCAAGGATCGCTCCGCGTTCTGGATCCTCAAGCGGGCGTTGGAGCGCGGCGAGATCACCGAGGACACCACCATCGTGGAGTCCTCCTCCGGCAACTTCGCCATCTCGCTGGCGTCGTTCTGCCGCTCGCTCGACCTGGCCTTCGTCCCGGTGATCGACCCGAACGTCAACGCGGCGACCGAGGCGTACCTGCGGGCCCTGTGCGACCGGGTGGAGAAGGTGACCGAACGCGATGCCAGCGGCGGCTTCCTGAGCACCAGGCTGGCCAGGGTCGCGCAGCTGCGGATCGAGCTGGACTCGGCGTACTGGCCCAACCAATACGCGAACACCGACGCGATCGAGGCGCACTACCGGCTCACCGGCGGCGAGCTGTGCCGCGCGTTCCGCCGGATCGACTACCTGTTCGTCGGCGTCAGCACCGGCGGGACCATCGGCGGCCTCTCCAAGCGACTGAAGGAAACCTGGCCCCGCACCAGGGTGATCGCCGTCGACGCGGAGGGCTCGGCGATCTTCGGCGGTCCGCCGGCGACCCGCCGGATCCCCGGTCTCGGTTCGAGCATCACTCCCCCGCTGTTCGAGCACGCGCTGATCGACGAGGTGATCATGGTGCCGGAGCGGGAGACCGTGCTCGGCTGCCACCAACTCCTTCGGCAGCACGGGGTGTACGCGGGCGGCTCGACCGGCACCGTCTACACGGCCATCAACGGCTACTTCGACGGGTACACCGGTCCCAGGCCGACGGTGGTGTTCCTCTGCGCCGACCGGGGCACCGGCTACGCGGACACGATCTACAACCCGCTGTGGGCGGCGGACCCCGAACTGCTTGTCGGACAATAGAGTGGAGCGATCGTCATGACGGACTCGGTGCGGTACAAGGTGTTGGTCAACGACGAGGAGCAGTACTCGACCTGGCCAGCACACCGGGCGAACCCGCTGGGCTGGCACGACTGCGGCCCGGTCGGCACCAGGCAGGAGTGCCTCGCGCACATCGCCGAGGTGTGGACCGACCTGACGCCGCGCAGCGCCCGCCGGTCGAGCGGGTCCGACGCCGGGCACACCCGCTGAGCGGGCCCAGACCGAAGCAGAACGCCGGTCAGCCGCCGATCTTGAGGTCAAGGCCGCAGGCGAGGTAGCCGCCGCCCGCCTTGACGACCCGGACGTTCACGGTATCGGTCGCGCCGACCGCGCCGCGCCGTCGGGGTCCGGCAGGACTGGGTGCACGCGTCAAAACGCCGTTCGGTGCGATTGACGCCGTCCGGTGAACCCCGGCGCGTGCGCTGCCGTGTCAAGGGTCTGGGGACTCGATTGACACCACGTCAGGGAAACCATAAACACAGGCGGCTTCGATGACCGAACTCACGATCACCAGACCAGGCGTCCTCCCACAGCAGCGGACCCTGCCCGGGCCGACGGAGGACTCGCTCGCGGACCTCCTGCGGCAGGCCGCGTGGCGCTACCGGGCAGACCACGATTGGCACACCGAGATCATCGGGAACCAGCTGATGCTCAGCCTCGGGCGCGACCTGCTCGGCGTGTGCATGAGCGCGGGCCGCGCCGGGGAGATCAACCACCAGCTTCGGTTGTACCGGCTGACCTATCCCGTGCTGCCGCTGCCGGGTCCGCGCCCCCGCTGGGTGTTCCTGGCCAGCGACTCCGGGCGGGCCCATCGGACCGGCACGCCGTACTTCGTCGCCCTGCTCGACCTGAACCAGCGGATCCCGCTGCCGCCGAGCGGCACGTCTTCGGGTCCGCTGCGCTGGATCGTCCCGCCGGAGCGGTGCGCGGACGGCATTCCCGGGCTCGACCCGATCCTGGCGGTCATCCGCACGGTGGCCGCGCACCTGTGAGTCAGCGTCCCGAGTCCTGGCCCGCCGCTTGGGATCCGGGGGCGACGTCCTGGTCGAACAGGATCTGCCGCACGCTCCTGGCGAGCTGCGCGACGAGCCGGTCGGCCGGCAGCTCGGCGAGCGGGCCGACGCCGATGACGTGTCGGCTGAACGTCACGCCGATGAGGTGCGCGATGAGCAGCTCGATCCGGACGTCGACGTCCAGGCCGTCCAGCACCGCACGGTAGGCGTCCGCGCTGCGTTGCCGCATCTCGCGGTACAGCGCGGTGGCGGCCTCCTCGTTGGACGCCGTGCTGCGGATGAGCGCGATCAGCGGGTCGCTGCCGCCCGCCCCGTCCAGTCGCTCGACGAAGGCCAACGCGAGCCGTTCCGGCAGCGTCGCAGGGTCGCCCGCGACGACGTCGGCCAGGTCCCTCGGCCCTGGCATCGCCGCGACGAACAGCTGCTCCTTGGACGAGAAGTGCCGCATCACCAGGCCATGCGTGACGCCGGCCCTGCTGGCGATGTCGCGGATCGTGCCCCTGGCGTACCCGCGCTCGGTGAAGCAGGCGCGGGCGGCGTCGAGGATGGCCGCGCGGTGCGCCTCGGGGTCGCGGGTGCGGCGCGGCTTGTCGTTCGCCGGGGTATGGCCCATGCCACAAGTGTACGGATGGTCATTAGTCCCGCGCCGCGCCTACAGTGTCGCCATGACCCTTAATGACCACCTGGTCATTAAGGCGCGGAGCGAGGGAGACCCATGGCAGACATCGCGCACCGACACCTCGACAGCAACGGCCTGCGCACGCACATCGCCGAGGCCGGCAGCGGCCCGCTCGTCCTGCTGCTGCACGGATTCCTCAACTACTCCTACTCGTGGCGCCACCAGCTGCGCGCCCTTGCCGACGCCGGCTACCACGCGGTCGCGCCGGATCTGCGGGGCTACGGCGACACCGACCGGCCGGACGCCGTCGAGGAGTACACGCAGCTGCACCTGGCCGGCGACGTCGTCGGGCTGCTCGACGCGCTCGGCGAGCGCAGCGCCGTGGTGGTCGGGCACGACTGGGGCTCGATGATCGCCTGGACCACCGCGCTGCTGCGGCCCGACCGGGTCCGCGGCGTCGTCGGGCTGAGCGTCCCCTACGTGCCGCGAGGGCGGCAGAGTCTGTTGTCCGCCATGCGTTCCCGCTTCGGCGACGGGTACTACATGCAGTACTTCCAGGAGGCCGGCCGCGCGGACCGGGAGCTGGCGCGCGACGTCGCCGCGACCTTCCGCAGCGTGCTGTACTCGGGCTCCGCCTCGGCTTCCGAACCGTGGAACCCGGTCGTGCCGACCGGCGGCGGCTGGCTGGACGTGCTGCCCGACCCCGGCGTGCTGCCGCCCTGGCTGACCGAGTCCGACCTCGCCGCCTACGTCGAGACGTTCGAACGCACCGGGTTCACCGGCGGGCTCAACTGGTACCGCGCGCTCGACCTGAGCTGGGAGCTGATGGCCGCGTGGCACGACGCGCCCGTCACAGCGCCCGCCCTGTTCGCCTACGGCGCGGAGGACTCCTTCGCCCGCTACGCCGCGCAGCTGATCGAGGCGCTACCGGCCAGCGTGCCGGACCTGCGCGCCAGCCTGGCGCTGCCCGGCTGCGGACACTGGGTGCAACAGGAAAAGCCCGAGGAGGTCAACCGCGCCCTCCTCGGGTTCCTGAACGAACTAGGTTGATCAGACGTTGAAGCCGAGCGCCCGGAGCTGCTCGCGGCCGTCGTCGGTGATCTTCTCCGGGCCCCACGGCGGCATCCAGACCCAGTTGATCCGGAAGTCGCTGACGATCCCGCCGCCGGGGCCGCCGACCAGCGCGGCCCTGGTCTGGTCCTCGATCACGTCGGTCAGCGGGCAGGCCGCCGACGTCAGCGTCATGTCGATCAGGGCGACGTTCTCCTCGTCCACCCTGATGTCGTAGACCAGGCCGAGGTCGACCACGTTGATGCCGAGCTCGGGGTCGACGACGTCGCGCATCGCCTCCTCGAGGTCGTCGAGGCTGGGCACCTCCGCACGCGGCGCTGGCGGCTCGGGCATGCCCTCGACACCCCGCTGCACCTGCTCGTCCTGGGCGGTCACGGTCTCACCTGTCCCGGTCATCGAGTCGTCACCCCGTTGCTGTGTTCACCGTTGGACGACGCTGGCGCGGTGTCGTCCGCGACCCGCGCCACCGCGTCCTTGAAGGCCATCCACCCGAGCAGCGCGCACTTCACGCGCGCCGGGTACTTCGCGACACCGGCGAACGCGATGGCGTCCTCCAGCACGTCCTCGTCCGGCTCCAGCTGCCCTCGGCTCTGCATCAGCTCGACGAAGGCGTCCATGGTGCCGAAGGCCTCGGCCACGGTGTGCCCGGTGACCAGGTCGGTCAGCACCGAGGTGGAGGCCTGGCTGATCGAGCAGCCCTGGCCGTCGTAGGAGACCTCGGCGACGGTGGCCGCCTCGCCGCTGCCCTCCAGCCGCACCCGCAGCGTCACCTCGTCGCCGCAGGTCGGGTTGACCTGGAACGACTCGGCGTCGTACTCGTCCCGCAGGCCGCGGCCGTGCGGGTTCTTGTAGTGGTCCAGGATGATCTCCTGGTACATCTGTTGCAGCTGCATCAGGCCGCCCCCGTCACCCCGAAGAAACGCTGTGCCTCCCGCACTCCGTCAAGGAGCGCGGCGACCTCGTCGAGGTCGTTGTACAGATAGAAGCTGGCCCGCACGCTGGCCGGCACGCCGAGCCTGCGGTGCAGCGGCCACGCGCAGTGGTGCCCAACCCTGACCTCGACGCCGACGCTGTCCAGCACCTGGCCGGCGTCGTGCGGGTGGATGCCCTCGATCACGAAGGACACCGCGCCGCCCCGGTCGACCGCCTCGGTCGGGCCGACGATCCGCACGCCGGGGATCTCGCCGAGGCCGCGCAGCGCCGCCTCGGTCAGCTCGTGCTCGTGCGCGGCGATGCGGTCCATGCCGACCGCGGTCAGGTAGTCGACGGCTGCGGCGAGCGCGACGGCCTGCGAGGTCATCGGCGTGCCGGCCTCGAACCGCTGCGGCGGCGGCGCGAAGGTGGTCTTCTCCATCGTCACCAGCTCGATCATCGATCCGCCGGTGAGGAAGGGCGGCATGGCCTCGAGCAGCTCGCGCCGCCCGTAGAGCACGCCGATACCCGTCGGCCCCAACATCTTGTGGCCGCTGAACACGGCGAAGTCCACGCCGAGCGACCGGAAGTCGACCGCGCGGTGCGGCACCGACTGGCAGGCGTCCAGCACCGTCAGCGCACCGACCTCGCGGGCGCGGGCCACGATCGGCTCGACCGGGTTGACCGTGCCGACCACGTTGGACTGGTGGGAGAACGCGACGACCTTGGTCCGCTCGTTGACCAGTGAGTCCAGTGTGGACAGATCGAGGCGGCCATCGTCGGTGACGCCGAACCAGCGCAGCGTGGCGCCGGTGCGCTCGCAGAGTTCCTGCCAGGGCACCAGGTTCGCGTGGTGCTCCATCTCGGTCGTGACGATCTCGTCGCCGGGGCCGAGCCGGAACCGCGCCGCGCCGGGCAGCGACGAGGTCGCCGAGTTGCCCAGCGCGTACGCGACGAGGTTGACGCCCTCGGTGGCGTTCTTGGTGAAGACCAGCTCGCCGGGGTCGGCGCCGACGAAGGCGGCGATCGTGGCACGGGCGCCCTCGTAGGCGTCCGTGGCCTCCTCGGCGAGCTGGTGCGCACCTCGGTGCACAGCGGCGTTCGCCGTCTCAAGGAAGGCGCGCTCGGCGTCCAGCACCTGCCGCGGCCGCTGCGAGGTCGCGCCGGAGTCGAGATAGACGAGCCGGCGGCCGTCGCGGATGGTGCGCGCCAGGATGGGGAAGTCGGCACGCAGCGCAGCGACGTCAAGCGGTGCGGTGGTGGTGGTCACGGGAGCGACGCCTCCTCTCAGGATCGGGAACCTGCCAGCCGGTACAACGTCAGCCGATCTTGGCTGCTTCCTGCTTGCCCGCGTACTTCACGTAGCCCTCGTCCTCGAGCACCTGTGCCAGCTCGGGGCCGCCGGACTCGACGATCCGGCCGTCGGCGAACACGTGCACGAAGTCGGGGCTGATGTGCTTGAGGATCCGGGTGTAGTGCGTGATCAGCATGACGCCGACCTCACCGGCCGCCTTGTAGCGGTTCACGCCGTCGGACACCACGCGAAGCGCGTCGACGTCGAGGCCGGAGTCGGTCTCGTCGAGGATCGCGATCTTCGGCTTGAGCAGCGACAGCTGGAGGATCTCGTGGCGCTTCTTCTCGCCGCCGGAGAAGCCCTCGTTCACGCTGCGCTCGGCGAAGGCGGAGTCGATGTCCAGCTCGCCCATGGCGGCCTTGACCTCCTTCACCCAGTGCCGCAGGTTCGGGGCCTCGCCACGGACCGCGGTCGCCGCGGTGCGCAGGAAGTTCGACATCGAGACGCCGGGCACCTCGACGGGGTACTGCATCGCGAGGAACACGCCGGCGCGGGCGCGCTCGTCCACGCTCATCGCCAGCACGTCCTCGCCGTCCAGCAGCACCGAGCCGGAGGTCACCTGGTACTTGGGGTGACCGGCGATGGCGTAGGACAGCGTCGACTTGCCGGACCCGTTCGGGCCCATGATCGCGTGCGTCTCGCCGGCCTTGATGGTCAGGTCGACGCCCTTGAGGATCTCCTTGGGAGCCTCGTCGGTGACGACCGAGACGTGCAGGTCCTTGATCTCCAGAGTGGCCATTGCTGCTTCGTTCTCCTGGTGTAGCGGAAGTCTGTGGTTTCCGTCAGCGGTTGGTCGGCGTGCCGATGTCGACGTAGACGTCCTCGCCGGTGATCGTCACGGCGTAGACGTCGACCGGCTCGGTGGCCGGCAGCGAGGAGGGCGCACCGGTGCTCAGGTCGAAGCAGGACCCGTGCAGCCAGCACTCGATGCCCTTCTTCGTCACCTCGCCCTCGCTCAACGCGACCTCGGCGTGCGAGCACAGGTCGTGCAGGGCGTGGACCGCCTCGCCGTCCCGCACCAGCACCACGGGTGTGTCACCGAGCTCGAAGCCGGCCGGCTTGCGGTCGTCGAGCTCGGTGATCGAGCACACCCGGTGCAGGGTCATGCGCCGACCGCCTCGAGCTCCGCCTCGATCGCGGCTTCCAGGCGCTCGCGCACCTCGGGCACCGTGATCTTCGTCAGCACCTCGTGGAAGAAGCCTCGGACGACCAACCGCCGGGCCTGCTCCTCGGGGATTCCCCGCGCCTGTAGGTAGAACAGCTGCTCGTCGTCGAACCGCCCGGTGGCGCTGGCGTGCCCGGCGCTCACGATCTCGCCGGTCTCGATCTCCAGGTTGGGCACCGAGTCGGCGCGCGCGCCGTCGGTGAGCACCAGATTCCGGTTCAGCTCGAAGGTCTCGGTGTCCTCGGCCGCCGCGCGGATCAGCACGTCGCCGATCCACACGGTGTGCGCGCCCTCGCCCTGCAACGCGCCCTTGTAGACGACGTTGCTGCGGCAGTTGGGCACCGCGTGGTCGGCGAAGGTCCGGTGCTCAAGGTGCTGGCCGGCGTCGGCGAAGTACAGGCCGGTCAGCTCCGCGTCGCCGCCCTTGTCGGTGTAGGTCACCGTGGGGCTGAGCCGCACGACCGAACCGCCGAGGGTGATCACCGTGTGCCGCAGCACCGAGTCGCGGCCGAGCGAGCTGTGGTGCGCGGACACGTGCACCGCGTCGTCGGCCCAGTCCTGCACCGCGACCACGGTGAGCTTCGCGCCGTCGCCGACCACGAACTCGATGTTGTCCGCGTAGCTGCCGGAGCCCCGGTGGTCGAGCACGACCACGGCCTCGGCGAACTGCTCCAGCCGCACCTGCGTGTGGCCGTAGGCGGTGTCGCCCTCGCCGGGACCGGTGACCGTGACGGTGGTCGGGGCCGAGGCCCTGACCTCCTTGGGCACGGTCAGCAGCGTGGCGTGCGGGAAGGAACTCCAGGCCTGGGCGGCGATCCGGTCACCGGGCGTGCCTGCGACGCCGAGCCGCTCGTCGCCGCGCGCCACGGTCTCCACGCGCACCTCGGGCGCCGCGTCGACCGTGACGGTGGCGGACCCCGACACGGTCGCGGTGCCGTCGTGCAGGCCCCGCAGCCGCTTCATCGGGGTGAAGCGCCAGATCTCCTCGCGCCCGCCGGGAATCTCGAACGCGTCCACGTCGAAGGACGTGAAGTGGTCCGCCCTCGACGACACCGGGACGACCGCCCCGGCGCCGTGCGAGTGGGCCGTGAGGCCGTGCTGGCTATCAGTCGACACTGTCATGTCAGCCGACGGCCCCTTCCATCTGGAGTTCGATCAGTCGGTTCAGTTCGAGCGCGTACTCCATGGGCAGCTCGCGCGCGATGGGCTCGACGAACCCGCGCACGATCATGGCCATGGCCTCGTCCTCGGTCAGGCCGCGGGACATCAGGTAGAACAGCTGGTCCTCGCTGACCTTGGACACCGTGGCCTCGTGGCCCATCGACACGTCGTCCTCGCGGATGTCGACGTACGGGTAGGTGTCCGAGCGGCTGATGTTGTCCACCAGCAGCGCGTCGCACTTGACCGTGGACTTGGAGTGGTGCGCCCGCTTGGCGACCCGCACCAGACCCCGGTAGGAGGTGCGGCCGCCGCCGCGCGCCACCGACTTCGACACGATCGTCGAGGAGGTGTACGGCGCGAGGTGCTCCATCTTGGCGCCGGCGTCCTGGTGCTGGCCCTCGCCGGCGAACGCGATCGAGAGGACCTCGCCCTTGGCGTGCTCGCCCATCAGGAACACCGACGGGTACTTCATGGTGACCTTGGAGCCGATGTTGCCGTCGATCCACTCCATGGTCGCGCCCGCCTCAGCCTTGGCGCGCTTGGTGACCAGGTTGTAGACGTTGTTCGACCAGTTCTGGATGGTCGTGTAACGGCAGCGGCCGCCCTTCTTGACGATGATCTCCACGACGGCGGAGTGCAGCGAGTCCGACTTGTAGATCGGCGCGGTGCAACCCTCGACGTAGTGAACGTAGGCGCCCTCGTCGACGATGATCAGCGTCCGCTCGAACTGGCCCATGTTCTCGGTGTTGATCCGGAAGTAGGCCTGGAGCGGGATCTCCACGTGGACGCCCTTGGGCACGTAGATGAACGAACCGCCGGACCACACCGCGGAGTTCAGCGCGGAGAACTTGTTGTCCCCGGAGGGGATCACCGAGCCGAAGTACTCCTTGAACAGCTCGGGGTGCTCCCGGAGACCGGTGTCGGTGTCCAGGAAGATGACGCCCTGGGCCTCAAGGTCCTCGCGGATCTTGTGGTAGACGACCTCGGACTCGTACTGCGCGGCGACACCGGCGACTAGGCGCTGCTTCTCCGCCTCGGGGATGCCGAGCCGGTCATAGGTGTTCTTGATGTCCTCGGGCAGGTCCTCCCAGCTGGCGGCCTGCTTCTCCGTGGAACGCACGAAGTACTTGATCGTGTCGAAGTGGATGCCCGTGAGGTCGGCGCCCCAGTTCGGCATCGGCTTGCGATCGAAGAGCCGAAGCCCCTTGAGGCGGTGCTCCAGCATCCACTCCGGCTCACCCTTCTTGGCGGAGATGTCGCGGACGACCTCCTCGCTCAAGCCACGGCGGGCGCTCGCTCCGGCAGTGTCCGAGTCGGCCCAGCCGTACTCGTAGTTGCCAAGAGTCGCCAGGGTCTCTTCCTGGGTGAGCGTCTCAGGCACCGTGGTGGGTGTGCGCTGCTCCGCAGCGGCAGTCATGCGGGCTTGCCTCCGTCCGGGGTCCGTGCTGTTCGGCCCGCCTCCGGGCGCGGGGAGTGCCCCGCGCCCGTCACCGGGTGTGCTTGTTGGGTGTCGCCTACCGTCACCGGCACGTGCGTGGTGCACGCGGCGTCGCCCCTGGCGATCGTCGCCAGCCGCTGGACGTGGGTGCCGAGCAGGTCGGCGAACGCCGCCGTCTCGGTCTCACAGAACTGCGGGAACTCGGCCGCCACGTGGGCGACCGGGCAGTGGTGCTGGCACAGCTGCTCCCCCGCGCCGACGTGGCGCGACGACGCAGCGTAGCCCTCGCGGGTCAGGGCGGCGGCGAGGGCCTTGGCCCGATCGGCCGGCCCTCCTTGGGCCACCACGGCGGCCCGGTGCCGGTCCACCAGCGCGTCCACCCTGCGCTGCGCGAACGCGCGCACGGCCTCCTCGCCACCCTGCTCGGCGAGGAAACGCAGGGCCGCGACGGCGAGGTCGTCGTAGGCGTGCCCGAAGCGGGCCCGCCCTGGCTCGGTCAGCAGGAACAGCTTGGCCGGTCGGCCCCTGCCCCGCTGGCCGCGCCGCGGCGCCTCCCGACTGGTCGCCTCGCCGTCGGCCACCAGCGCGTCGATGTGCCGACGGACGGCGGTCGGGCTGAGGCCGAGGACCTCGGCGACCGAGGCGGCGCTGACCGGGCCCTGTTCGAGCAGCAGCCGCGCCACCTCGCGCCGGGTGCGCCCGTCCGCGTGCAGCGGAACGACACCGGATCCCGGGGGATTCGATGGCGCGCCCGCGGCCTGCGGAGCGGTCCCGACGTTTTTCACAACACCAGTGTTGCCTATTTCGGCGGCGAGGGCAAAGATCCTCGTCACACGGTGACCCGAGTCACGTCACGGCCGCGATACCACCTGGCTGACCTGGCTCGTTCGCCCGGTTCCGGCACACGCGCCGGGCCGCCGGTCGATACTCTTCGGCCGTGGTGACGGGGCGAGTCAAGGGGCGAGGCGCCGACGGCGCAGGTCGACAGGGTGGTGAGGTGGCGAAAGCCGACGGTGATCCGGTCGTCGCCGTGCGCGACCCCGAGCCGGGCGCGCTCGACGGCGGTGAGCGCCGGCAGCTCGACCTCGTGCGCAGGTTCGGCACGATCGGCGCGCTGCTGATGATGGTCGGCTCCCTCGGCGCGAGCGCGACCCCCATCTTCAACCCGGTGCCTGGCGTGCCGGTGCTCGGCATGTTCTCCAGGATGCCCTCGGTCGCCCTCGCGATCGCGTGGTCGGGCATCTTCATGATCGTGCTGGCCTGGCTGTGGCTGGGCAGGCTGGTGCGCCCCGGCCGGATCCGGCTGCTGTCCAGGGTGCAGATGGACCGCACGCTGGTCATGTGGGTGGCGCCGCTGCTGCTGGTGCTGCCCATGTTCAGCAAGGACGTCTACAGCTACCTCGCGCAGAGCGAGATCGCCGCGCGCGGCATGGACCCCTACACCGTCGGGCCGGGCCCCGCGCTGGGCAACGACAACCCGCTGGCCAGGGGCGTGCCCAACATCTGGCGGGAGACCCCGGCGCCCTACGGCCCGCTGTTCCTCGCGGTCGGCAGGGTGATCAGCGCGATCGTGGGCAACCACGTGGTGACCGGCGTGTACCTGCACCGGCTGCTGGCGCTGGTCGGCGTCGCCATGATCGTGTGGGCGCTGCCCCGGCTCGCGCCCCGGTTCGGCGTGCAGCCCGTGTTCGCGCTGTGGCTCGGCGCGGCCAACCCGCTGGTGATCTTCCACCTGGTCGCCGGCGCGCACAACGACGGCCTGGCGATCGGCCTGATGCTGGTCGGCTTCGAGCTGGCGCTGCGCAAGATGCCGGTGGTCGCCCCGGGAATGTCGCCGCCACCACGACAACCCGGGGAGATCCCCTGGGTGATCGTCGGCGCCACGGTGATCACCCTCGGCGCCGCCGTGAAGATCCCGGCCGCGCTCGCGCTCGGCTTCCTCGGCGTGCTGATAGCCCGCCGCTGGGGCGGCCGGTTCAGCGACCTGCTCAAGGCGGCCGCCGTGCTCACGCCGGTGTTCCTGGTCGTGCTCGCCGCCTCGTCGCTCGGCACCGGGCTCGGCTTCGGCTGGGCCAGCACCCTCGACGTCGCCAAGACCGTCAAGAGCTGGCTGTCCCCCACGACCGCCCTCGGCTACCTCGGCGGCGGCATCGGCCTGGTGCTCGGCCTCGGCAACCACACCGAGTCGATGATCGGCGTCACCCGGCTGATCGGCCAGGCGGTCTCCGTGCCGATCTGCGCGAAGCTGCTCTGGGACGCCCTCAAGGGCCGGATCAAACCCATGAACGGCCTCGGCGCCGGCGTCGGCGCGGTGCTGATCCTCGGCCCGACCGTGCAGCCGTGGTACTTCCTCTGGGCCCTGCTGCCGTTGGCCACGGCCATGATCGGCGCGCGGTTCCGGATCGTCGCCACGGTGACCAGCGCCGCGATCGCGCTGGTGATCCCGCCGACCGGCGGCACCTTCGACGGACGGGCCTTTGTGGTGCCGCAGGCCGTGGTCGCCGCGCTGATCGTGGTGGCGCTGTGCCTGTTCGTCGCCCGCAGACGCCTCGCGCCGCTGTGGCGGGGAAAGACTGAACCCACCGTTTAGCGCGCTGCGCGACGCTGGCGCGAATTCGCCGGATTAATCCGGAATTCGCCGGCAGCGAACCCGCCGAACCAGCAGGAGAGGCACTGACCAGCCGCTACCGGACACCGTGGTCTTTCTGGCCCACCCGCCGCCGGTTATCCAGCGGCGGCGCCGAGGCGAATTTCTATAGAGTCGTGGCACAGGCCGAGGTGACGGCTGACGCGCCGGATGAGTGACGGCGGGGGGCGTGTGCGGTGGAGTTCCGAATTCTGGGTCCGGTCGAGGTCTGGGGGTCGCAGGGCCAGGTGCGGCTCGGCGGGGCGAAACAGCTTGCGCTGCTGTCCGCCCTGATCATGCAGGCCAACCGCGTGGTGTCGGTGGAGCGGTTGGGGCACGCGCTGTGGGAGGAGGACCTGCCCGGCACGGTGACGGCGGCGCTCCAGACCTACGTGTTCCGGCTGCGCAGGGCGCTGGCCGCGGTCGAGCCAGCTGGCGGCGAGCGGATCGTCACCCATCAGGCCGGCTACCGGCTGCGGGTCGACCCCGGCGAGCTGGACCTGGGGATCTTCCGCGGCCACGTGGAGCGGGCCAGGTCGGCGGCCACCGCGGAGCTGTACGACGAGGCCGCGAAGGAGTTCCAGGCCGCGCTCGCGCTGTGGCGCGGGGCGGCGTTCACCGGCGTGCCCGGCTCGTTCGCCCAGGCGCAGGCGTTCGGCCTCGGCGAGGAGCACCTCGCCGCGACCGAGGAGTACGCCGAGGTCGAGCTGGAGCTCGGCCGGCACGTGGAGCTGATCCCCGAGCTGACCGCGCTGGTGGCCGCCCATCCCCTGCGGGAACGGCTGCACGGGCATTTGATGCTCGCTCTGTACCGGTCAGGGCGGCAGGCCGAGGCGCTCCAGGCGTTCCAGGACGCCAGGCGGACCATGGTGCGCGAGCTGGGCATCGACCCCGGCGCCGAGCTGACCGACCTGCACCAGCGGATCCTGCGCGGCGCGCCGGAGCTGTCCGCGGCGCAGCCCCAGGAGCCACCCTCGGTCCCGGTGCGGCGCAACGACCTGCCCGGCGACGTCGCCGACTTCACCGGCCGCGACGCCGAGGTGCGCAGGCTGCTCGCCGCGCTGCCCTCCGCCGAGGAGGCCGGGGCCGCCGTGGTGATCGCCGCCATCGACGGGATGGCCGGCATCGGCAAGACCACCCTCGCCGTGCACGCGGCGCACCAGCTCACCGCCCGCTACCCGGACGCGCAGCTGTTCATCGACCTGCACGCGCACACCGCGGGGCACGATCCGGTCGAGCCGGGTGTCGCGCTGGAGACGCTGCTGCGCGCGCTCGGCGTGCCCGGCGAGAAGATCCCCGACAGCATGGAGGCCAGGGCCGCGCTGTGGCGCGCCGAGCTGGCCGGCCGCAGGGCGCTGGTGGTGCTGGACAACGCGGCCAGCGCCGCCCAGGTCCGCCCGCTACTGCCCGGCGCGTCGGGCTGCCTGGTGCTGGTCACGAGCCGCCGCAGGCTGGCCGCGCTTGAGGCGGCGCACACACTGTCGATGGACGTGCTGCCGCCCGCCGACGCGCGGGCGCTGTTCGCGCACGTCGCCGGGGACGAGCGGGCCACCACCGACCCCGACGCGACCGACGAGGTGGCCAGGCTCTGCGGATACCTGCCGCTGGCGCTGCGCATCGCCGCCGCCCGGCTGCGGCAGCGGCCCGCGTGGACCACGGCGCACCTGGCCGCGCGGCTGCGCGAGAACCAGCAGTATCTGACCGAGCTTGCCGTCGGGGACCGCAGCGTCGCCGCCGCGTTCACCCTGTCCTACCAACACCTCGACACCGCGCAGCAGCGCCTGTTCCGGCTGCTCGGCCTGGTGCCCGGCCCGGACTTCGACGCCTACGCCGCCGCCGCGCTGGCCGACCGCTCGCTCGGCGAGGTCGAGCAGCTGCTCGAGGACCTGGTGGACGTGCACCTGCTGCAACAGCGCTCACCCGGCCGGTACCGGTTCCACGACCTGCTGCACCACCACGCGCGCACCATCGCGCAGGAGACCGACGACGAACACGTCAGGTACGCGGCGGTGACCAGGATGCTCGACTACTACCTGCACGCCACAGTCCTTGCCGCGCAACACTTCCAGCCGCACCGGCAGCCGCCGACCATCGACACGGCCAAGCCGCCCGCGTACACGCCGCAGCTGCCCGACTTCGCCGAGGCCGTCGCGTGGCTGGACGCCGAGCACGCGAACCTCAGCGCCGTCATCGCCTACGCGGCGAGCACCGGCCGCACACACGCCTGGCAGCTGCCGCACGCGTTGTGGCGCTTCTACTTCACCCGCAACCACATCCACGACTGGATCGCCACGCACCAGCACGCGCTGACCGCGGCGCGGCAGCGCGCGGACAGCCACGCGCGGGCGGAGACGCTGAAGAACCTCGGCATCGCCTACTGGATGGTGCGCCGGCACACCGAGGCGCTCGACCACCTCCAGGAGGCGTTGGCGCTGCACCGCCAGATCGGCGACCAGCGCGGCGAGGCGTCCACGCTGAACAACCTCGGCGTGGTGTACCGCCAGTTGGGCCGCTACGAGGACGCGCTCACGCACGTCGAGCAGGCGCTCGCGCTGCAACGGGAGCTCGGCGACCGCAGGGGCGAGGGCCACACGCTGGCCAACCTCGGCAACCTCTACGGCAGGCTGGGCCGGCCGCTGGAGGCGCTGGCGAACCACCAGCGCGCGCTGACCCTCAACCGGCAGGTCGCCTACCAGTGGGGCGAGGCGAACGCGCTGGGCAACCTTGGCAACGTCTACGCGCGGCTCGGCAGGTACCACGACGCGCTCGACCACCTGCACCAGGCGCTCGACCTGAACCGGCAGGTCGGCTACGAGCGCGGCGAGGGACGCGTCCTCGGCCTGCTCGGCACCGTCTACGCCCGGCTGAACCGCTGCGCGGAGGCGCTGGACCACCAGGAGCGGGCGCTGGCCATCAACCGCCAGGTCGGCTACCAGTGGGGCGAGGCGCACACGCTGGCCAACCTCGGCGGCCTGTACGGAAGGCTCGGCCGCTATCCCGAGGCGCTGGACCACCTGGACCGGGCGCTCGAGCTGAACCGGCGGATCGGCTACCAGCGCGGCGAGGGCAAGGCGCTGGGCGCCCTCGGCATCGTCTACCTGCGGCTCGGCCGCTGCGCGGAGGCGCTGGAGCACCTGCACCTTGCGCTCGACGCGGCGCGCGCGGCCGGCGACCGGGACGGGCAGAGCGAGCTGCTCAACGACTACGGCGAGGCGTGCCGCGCGGCCGGGCGTCGGCACGCCGGCAGGCTGCACCACCAGCACGCGCTGTCGCTGGCGGAACGCACCGACAACCCCTACCAGCAGGCCCGCGCGCACGACGGCATCGCCGCCACGCTGCACGTCTGCGACCCGGAGGCGGCCCGCCGGCACTGGCGGCTGGCGCTGGCCATCTACGTCGATCTCGGCCTGACCGAGGCGCGGCAGGTGCGTTACCAGCTCGAACACGGCGGGTGACCAAAATGCGTTCTCACCCGAACGGACGCGTGCGGGAGTGCTAACCCCGAGGGCCGCCCGGCCGATGGATTTCTATGCCGTGTACGGATCGGCCCAACGGAGTCGCCGGTCCGGCTGAGGGGGCGAGCGTCATGTCCGAGCCCGGCGACGACGGCGACCGCGTGCCGCCGGAGGAGATCCGCTTCGCGGTGGTCCTCAACGGCGGGGTCAGCCTGGCCGTGTGGATGGGCGGGGTCGTCCTCGAACTGGACCGCCTGACCCGAGCGGCGTCCTGCTACCAACACCTGCTGGACATGGTCGGCTGCGTGGCCCGCGCGGACGTCATCAGCGGCACGTCGGCCGGCGGCATCAACGGGGCCGCTCTGGCGATGTCCCAGGTGAACGCGAACGCCGACCTGCGCAGCCTGCGCGACCTGTGGTCAGAGCAGGGCAGGATGGAGGAGCTGCTGCGCACGCCGTTCCGCGGCGCGCCGGTGTCGCTGCTGCGCGGCGACGAGTTCTTCCTGCCCCGCCTCGAGGAGATGCTGGAGCGGCTGACCGTCGGGTTCGACCCGTACCCGGCCGAGGAGCGGCCGATCGACCTGCGGATCACCACGACGCTGCTGCACGGCTATCCGAGGGCGGAGGTCGACTCGCTCGGCCAGCCGCTGCGCCAGTCGGTGCACCAGGGCTCGTTCTGGTTCCGGCGCGACCCCTACGAGTGGGCCGCGCCGCCCGGTGCGGACGGCGCCCGCGACGACTTCGCCTGCGAGGGCGCCGAGCTGCGCGAACACGTCAGCAGGCTCGCGCTGGCTGCGCGCTCGTCCGCGTCGTTCCCGTTCGCGTTCGAGCCGTCCTTCGTGCCGGTGCACGGCGAGGCCTGCAAGGACGGCAGGCCGGACATGGCGCGGTTCGCGTCCTGGGCCGACCAGCACGACCAGCCGGACAGGTCGAGGTACGTGGTGGACGGCGGGGTGCTGGCCAACACCCCGACCAGGGAGGCCCTCGAGGCGATCGACCGGATGCCGGCCAAGGACGCCGTGCGGCGGGTGATGCTGCTGGTGTTCCCGCACGCCTCGGCCTCGGGTCCCGAGCCCGCCGCCGACCAGCAGGCCGCGATGCCGACCACGGTGGCGGGCGGGCGGCTGCTGTTCGGCGCGATGTCCAGTCAGGGCAACCGGACCTACGTGGAGCGGGTCAACGAGCACAACCGCGCCGCGGCCGCGCGGCGGGGCGGCCGGGCGGCGTTGCTGGCGCGGCTGGCCGAGCAGCCCAACGGCGCGCCGGACCCCAGGTCGGTCGCGGAGCGGCTGTACACGCTGGTGACGGAGCTGTACCCGCACTACCGGGACCTGCGGATCAGGCAGGCGGCGCGCAACCTCGCCACCCGCCAGCTCGCCGCGCAGGCCGAACGGTCCCCCGAGTGGTCCTTCGACCGGGTGCGGCGGGCCAGCGAGGCCGCGCAGCGCCGCCTGTTCCGCGCGCAGGGGCAGCTGCCCTACGTGCCGGCGGACCCGCCGCCGAGCTGCGCGGCCAGGCTGACTGAGGACGGCACGGGGTGGCCGTGGGGCATCGCGATGGCCGAGCGGCTGGCCTCGGTCGGGCTGGACCTGCTCAAGCGGCTGGCCTGGGTGGTGCCCTCGATCGACGCGAGCAGCACGGCTCCCACCGCCGACCTGCGGGAACGCCTGCACGAGGCCAGGAGCACGCTGCGCAGGCTGCGCGAGGAGATCGACCGGCCGTGGGCCGAGCGCCGCGGCCTCGACCTGGACGAGCGGTACTGGACCGCCAGGCTGTCCCGGTACAAGCGGCTGATGTTGCCCAGGTCCAACGGGACGACCGACACCGCGGCCGAGCCAGCCGGTCTGGCTCCCGACGCGACCGGCGAGCGCGTCCGCGCGATCGTCCTCGAGGTCGGCCACGTCGTCGCCCACGCAAGGGAACTGCTGCTCGGGCTCGACGACGCGGGCCTGGCCAGGGGCGACCTCGACCCGTGGAAGGGGCTGCTGGCCGCCGAACCGACCGAGGCGGAGCTGGCGGCCGGGCTGGGTGACCGCCCGGAACTGGTCTGGCTGGCCAGGCTGGTCGGGCTGGAGATCGCCACCAACTGCCTCGCCGACGAGTCGACCGACCTGCTGGACCAGGCCGTCGAGCTGGTGCAGATCAGCCTCCAGACCCGCAGCCCCTTCGTCGAGTACAGCATCGGCCCTCGGGACAAGGCGGGCGGCCTCGCGCTTGGCCGGTTCTCCGGTTTCCTCAAGCGGTCCTGGCGGATCAACGACTGGATCTGGGGCAGGCTGGACGGCGCGACGATGCTGTGCCGGGTGCTGTTCGACCCGCAGCGCCTGCGCAGGGTCGCCCTGCTCAAAAACCAGCTGACCCCGCTGCGGCAGGACGCCGAATCGCTTGCGCGGCAACACATCGACGCGCTGGTCGCCGAGCTGTTCGGCGCGCCGCCCGCCGATCCCGGCATCGCCGCCACGATCGAGGGCGCGATCGGGGAGCTGACCGACGTCCACGACAGCGCCATCGCCGACGGCGACCTGCCGCCCACGTTCACCAGGCTGGCCGAGCTGGCCGCGTGGGGCCTGCACGTGCGGATCGCGGCCGAGGAGCTGCCGATGCTGCGGCAGGCCGTGCTCGCCGATCGACTGGCCGGCGCGGACACCCGCTCGCGCGGCGAGCTCTTCCTGGTGGAGTACGAGAATCTGCTCGACGAGCTCGAACGCCTCCCGGTGGACTTCCCGCGCGACGAGGGCGGCGGCGTGGCGCTGGGGTTGGCCGCGCTGACGGCGTTCGACCGCGCCGGGGTCGGCCGCGAGCCGCTCGGCGAGGAGGCCGCCAGCGACCAGCTGATCCGCACGGCCGCGACCGCGGCGGCCGTCGCGGTGACGCTGGCCGACAGCGAGCAGGCCGGGTTGCGCGCCGCGCGGCCGATCACCCGCACGCTGCGCGGCGGCGCGCTGCTGCCGTACTGGGCGATCATGGGACTGACCAAAGGTGGCTCCACCGCGCGGTTCCTCGGCCTGTTCGGGCTCGCCGTCGGCGGCGCGCTGCTAATGGTGGCGCTGCTCGGCGCGCTGCCGACGTGGCTGTCCGGGCCGGCTGGCGCGCTCGGCGCTGGCGCGCTGCTCGGCGCGTTCGGGTACGCGGCTTTGCGCACCGGGACCGTGCTGCACGGCCTGGTGTTGCTGTCGCCGGTGATCCCGTTGCTGGCGTACGCGCTGACCGACCTGAGCACGTCGGAAGCCGGGCGCGCCAACGGTTCCGTGGCGTTCGTCGGCGTCGGTGTGGTTGCGGCGGGGCAGATCGTGATCGGCAGCCTGCCGGCGCAGGTGCGCACGCCGCTGGCCGTCGCCGTCGACCTGGCGCGCCGGCCGGGCCGGTTGCTGTCGGTGCTCGCGGCCGTCGCCCTGGTCGTCGCGGCGTTCAGCTCGGGAGCCGTCGCGTCCACTGTGGACTTCTGCGCGGGCGTGGTCCGTTGGCTGGCCGGGCATCCGGTGGCCGTCGGCGTCGGTGGCACCGTGCTGCTGGCCGCGTCGGCCGGTTGCGCCACGATGGGCGGCCTGGCGCTGCGGCGCTGGGCACGGCAGGACGGCACGTGGCGCACCGTGCGGGCCGAGCATCCCGCGGCGATCACGTCGGGTTGGGCATTCGTCTACGGGCTCGGCTATCTCGGCGTTGGCGCGCTGGTGCTGCGCTTCGCCTCGACGGCGGCGGGCGGCGGGCTGGCCGACTGGTGGACCGGAGCGCACTGGTGGGTAAGGGCGACGCTGGTGACGGCCGCCGTGTTCGCGGCGACGCTGCTGCTGGTGGTGCCGTGGCTGGTGCCGTGGCGCGCGCGGCTGCGGATCAACCGCAGGCTCGTCCGGCTGGCCACCAGCACGCGGTACACCGACGCGAACTTCCCCGACGTGAACCGGGCGCTGCTCGCGCAACTGGAGGCGGAGGGATCGCTCTACCGGTATCTGGTCACACCCGCACCCTCGGCAGGCGACCCGCCGTCGGATCTCGTGCTGAGCAGGCGGGGCCGGGCGGTGGCCGCCCACATAGCCGACAAGCTGGGTCGGTCCTGACCCACCCCGGTTGTGCTGTCCGGCCCCGCGCGGCCCCGCCCACGATGGTGCCCGCGGCGGTGCCGCGCCGGAAAGCCCTGCTGTTGCATGGAGAACTGTCCGTGCAGCCAGGCGAGAGGACCCCTCCGGTGAACAGACACCGCGCGACCGTGGCGACCCTGCTCGCCGCCGCGCTCGCCGGGGCGACCTGCCTCGCCGCGACGGCCGCCGCCGAGGCCAGCACCGCGACCGTCCGGGCCACCCTCGCCCTCGGCAAGTGGACCAGCAACCTGAAGATGAGCCCGGACGGCAGGTTCGGATACTTCCCCAACGACTCCGACGGCACCGTGTCCGTCCTCGACACCAGCACCAACCAGGTCACCCCCGTCCGGGTCGACCAACCAGGCCCGACCATCTTCGACGTCGCGATCAGCCCCGACAGCCGCCACGTCTACGCCCCGGACGCGAAGAAGATCAGCGTGATCGACGAGGCGACGCAGTCGGTGAGCGCCACCATCACGGTCCCCGACCCGCCCGACACCGAGGCCGGGCTCGGCATCCTGACCGGGGCCGTGGTGAGCCCGGACGGCCACTGGCTGTACGTGTCCCAGTACGGCAGGAGCACCCAGGACGAGGTCGACAACGGCCGCATCCTGGTGATCGACACCGCGACCAACCAGATCACCGGCGAGACCGACCTCGACTTCCTGCTGCCGGTCTACCTGTCCATCGCGCCCGACGGACACGAGCTCTACCTGTCCGCCAACGGAAGCGGCTCGCTGAGGCTGTTGGACGCGACCAGCAATCCACCCACGCCTGCCGGCACGCTCGCCGGCCGGTCCGGCACCGGGATCTCCGTGCCGCTGATGGATCCGGTGCACAACTGCGGCTATGTCGCCGGACCCGGCGGGGTGCTCGACCGGCTCGACCTCACCACCCACGCGCTGGCCCAGGCGCTGCCTGCGTTTGGCGACGGCAGCGGCGGCATCGCGATCACGCCGGACGGCACCCGCATGTTCCTCGGCCACACCGGCCAGGACTCGGTCAGCGTGGTCGATCTGAACACCGGCACGCTGCTGGACACCGTCACCGGCTTCGGCCTCACCCCGGCGAACTCCTCGTTCCAGTCGGGGCTGCTGGTCGGCAACGACAGCCACACCATCTACGTGTCCGGCGGGGTCGGGTGGATGCCGCCGTTCGCGCGCGACGTGCTGGAGGTCGTCACCCTCCCCTGATCCCCTGCGAGGGGGTGCCGGGACCACAGAACCGCGACTACGGACCGAGGGAGTCCAGCAGCCGCCGCACCCGCTCGGCGTCCTCGGCGCGGTGCTGGTCGCGGTAGATGTCGAACGCCCGCCGCCACGCCTCGCCTGCCTCCTCGCGCTGCCCGAGGCCCGCGTGCGTTCGGCCGAGACCGACCAGGGTGTTCGCCTCCACGAAGGTGTCCCCGAGGTCGCGGTACAGCGCGACGGCGGCCCGGTAGTGGCCAACGGCTTCGTCGAGCCGGCCGGCGTGGTGGGCGATGTAACCGAGGCTGTCCAGGGTGCCGGCCTCGCCGGCCCGCTGCGCGCCCTGCCGGAACAGCACCAGGGCCCGCTCGCAGAAGTCCCTTGCCCGCTCGGCATCGTCGAGCCTGGCGTGGTACCAGCCGACCGCGTTGAGCGCCACCGCCTCCCACATCACGTTGCCGAGACCCTCGTAGAGGGCAAGGGCGCGCGTGGCGTGGTCGAGCGCCTGCCGATCGTCGCCCTGCCGCTCCAACGCCTGCGCGAGCGTGTAGTGCCCGTGCGCCCGGTTCTGCGTGTCGTCGGCCTGCTCGGCCAGCGCGAGCGCCCTGCGGAGGTGGTGGACGCCCTCGGCGTGCTCGCCGACCCTGGCGCAGGTGTCGCCGAGGCGTCGGTGCGCGAGCGCCTGGATGTCCTGGCCGCCCACCAGCAGCGCCGCCGCGAGCCCCGCGCGCCAGCCGGCGAGCTGGTCGTCCAGGTGCCCCCGCCAGCGGTGGAAGTTGTCCAGGGCCCAGGCGAGCTGCCACACCCGCTCGTGCCAGCCGAGCCGCACGGCGAGCTGGCGGACGGCGAACAGGCACGGATGTTCGGCGTCGTACCAGGCCAACGCCTCGGTCTGGTCGCCGAGCGGCCGCGTCAGGCAGCCGTCGACGCGGTCGCCGAACTCGACCGGGGGCCGCTGCGGGTACAGCAGGCGGTCGCCCGCGTGCAGGGTGTGCAGGTAGCAGTCGACCAACCGGCGCAGCGCCTCCTGTTGCCGCGCCTCGGATTCGACGGCCCGCGCGGTGTCGCCGGCGTGGTGGCGCAGCAGGTCGTGGAACCGGTACCGGCCGCGGATCGACTGCTGGAGCAGGTGGATGTCGACCAGCTCCTCCACCAGCCGGTCCGCCTCGGCGAGGCTCGCGCCGGCCAGCGACGCCGCCGCGTACACGTCGAAGTCGGGGCCGGGATGCAGGCCAAGCAGCCGAAACATGCGTTGGTGCTCGCCGGAAAGGTGTTGGTAGGACAGGGCGAACGCGGCAGCGACGCTGCGGTCCCCGGTGGCCAGCTCGGTCAGCCTGCGCTGTCCCTCGCGCAGCCGCCGCGCCAGGTGGGCGGCGGTCCACGCCGGCCGGGTCCGCAGCCGGGCCGCGGCAATGCGGATCGCCAACGGCAGGCGGCCACACAGCTCGACCACCTCCCTGACCGCCTCGGGCTCGGCCGCCGATGGCCGGCCCGCGATCCTGGCGAACAGGGCCTCGGCGTCGGGCAGCGGCAGGACGTCCAGCGACAGGATGCGCGCGGCGTCCAGATCGGCGAGCCGACGCCGGCTGGTGATCAGCGCCAGGCAGGCCGGGTTGCCCGGCAGCAGCGGACGGACCTGGGCCGCGCCCTCGGCGTTGTCCAGCACCACCAGGACCCGTCGCCCAGCAAGTTCGGCCCGCCACAGCGCGGCCCGCTGGTCCAGCCCGGTCGGGATCCGCTCGCCGGGCACACCGAGCGCGCGCAGCAGCACGTCGAGCGCGGTCGCGGGGTCGGTGGCCCGCTGCCCGGTCGAATGGCCGTGCAGGTCGATGAACAGCTGCGCGTCGGGGTAGCGGTCGACGAGGTGGTGCGCCGTGTGCACCGCCAGGGTCGTCTTGCCGACGCCGGCCATCCCGTCGATGGCCTCGATGACCACCGCGGACCCCGCCGCGTCGCCGTCCGGCAGCGCGGCGACCAGTCGCTGAACCTCCGCCTCCCGGCCGGTGAAGTCGGCGATGTCGCCCGGCAGGTCGTTGCGCGTGGCCGGCCGCCCCGCCTCGCCCGGCGCGGCCAGGTCGGGGTCGTTCGCGAGGATCCGTTGGTGCAGCTCGACAAGCGCGGGGTCGGGGTCGATGCCCAGCTCCTCGACGAACACCGCGCTGGCGTCGTGGAACGCGCCGATCGCCTCGGCCTGACGACCCGCCCGGTACAGCGCCACCATCAGCCGACCGTGCAGCTGTCCCCGCAGCCGGTGGGCGGCGACCAGACTCCGCAGCTCGGGGATCACCTCCAGCTGCCGGCCCATGGCGAGGTCGGCGTCGATCCGCTCCTCCAGCGCGGCAAGGTGTTCCTCGGTCAACCTCGCGGCGTGCGCCTCGAAATAGCGGCCGGGCAGCCCCGGCAACGCCGTGCCCCGCCACAGGTTCAGCGCCGTGTGGAACTCCTTGGCCGCCACCTCCGACTCGCCGGCCGCCGCGGCCGCCCTGCCGCGCCCCGCGTGGGTGCGAAACGCCGCAAGGTCCAGCTCCATCGGCTCGACCGCGAGCCGGTAGCCGGAGGAGAAGGTCAGCCGCCTGCCCGCGCCGGGCTCCACCGCCTCCAGGCACTGCCGCAACCGGAAGACGTAGGTCTGCAACGCCGCCGCCGCGGCGTTGGGCGGCGCATCGCCCCACAGCGCCTCGAACAACCGCTCGACCGGCACCACCTGGTTGTCCCGCAACAACAACGCCGCCAACAGCGCGACCTGCTTCCGCCCGGCCAGCCTGGCCTGCCCGGCCGATCCCCTCGCCTCGATCGGCCCCAAGATCCGAAACTCCACCGTGGCCCCAGCCCCAAGGTCGCCAAGCCTCCGTCAGCAACCCGTCACGATATCAACTCGGCGACGGCCG
Organism: Solihabitans fulvus; assembly: GCF_008386585.1. Taxonomy (GTDB): domain Bacteria; phylum Actinomycetota; class Actinomycetes; order Mycobacteriales; family Pseudonocardiaceae; genus Solihabitans; species Solihabitans fulvus. The sequence goes on along the minus strand of NZ_VUOB01000061.1, from coordinate 6,066 downwards.
GAACCGGTTCCGGCCCGCGAGAAGCGCCACTCGGGCCACGCGAGCCGGAAACCGCCGTGAACTCAGGCAGCCACACCGGCCTCCACCGGCGCCTCGCCCATCGCGCGCAGGTACAGCGACTCGAACATGTCCAACGTGCCCTCGACCTGGTGCGCGGCAATGATCTCCCGGCTGCCAGCGCTCATCCGGTCCAGCGTCGCCTGATCCCCCAACACCTGCGCCAACCGGTCGGCCAACGCCTGCACATCACCCGGCTGGTAAAGCCAGCCGTTGCGGCCGGGCCGCACCAGGTGCGGCAGGGCCATCGCGTCGGCGGCCACCACCGGCTTGCCCGCCGCCATCGCCTCCATCGTCGCGAGACTCTGGAGTTCGGCGATCCCGGGCATGCAGAACACGTCACACCTCGCGTACGCGGCGAGCAGGTCCTCCTCGGCGACGAAACCGTGGAACGCCACCCGATCCGCGATGCCGAGCCGCCCGGCCAGCGCCGTCCACTCCTGCCGGCACGAACCGTCCCCGATGATCTCCGCCCGGACCCCCGGCGGGAGCAACGCCAGCGCGCGCAACAGCTCGTCCACCCGCTTCTCCTCGTCCAGCCGACCGACGAACAACACCGTGCGGCCGCCCCCGATACTCGCTGGAGCCTTGTGCTGCCGGTACCTCTCGATGTCGATCCCGCACGACACCGGCACCGCCCGCTTCGAGAACCCGTTGGCGTGTAACAACTCCACCGCCCTCGGCGTCGGCGCGGTGACGACGGAGGCCGCGCCGAACACCCGTCCAAGGTCGCGCCACGCCCACCTCGACGCGGCCGACCGGAGCCAACCGGGCACCCGCGCGTGACCGAACAGGTTCTCCGGCATGAAGTGGTTCGTCGCCACCACCGGCACCTCCCGCGCCGCCGCGCCGCGCACGAGCATCCGCCCGACCACGAAATGCGCCTGCACGTGCACCAGGTCCGGCTGGAGCTCCGCAAGCAGCGCGTCGACGTCCTTGGACGCCCGCCACGGCAGGCAGATCCGGAAGCTGTCGTGGAACGGCGTGCGGTGCGAACGCAGCCGGTGCACCGTCACCCCGTCGACCACCTCGGTCGACGCCCGACCCTCGGTCGACGGGCACACCACGTGCACGTCGTGACCCCGCCCGGCCAGACCCTCGGAAAGGCGCTGGGCGAACCGGGCGGCCCCGTTGACATCGGGCGGGTAGGTCTCCGCGCCGATGACGATCCGCAGCGCGCGGCGCACAGGGTGGCTCACGAGGTTCCTCCGTTGTTCGATCGCGACGCGACGAGTTCGCGCCGGGTGGGACTGATGGATGAGATGTCCTTGCGGCGCTTGGCGAGCAGCGACACACCCGCGGTGGCCAGCACGGCGCACGCGACCTCGCCGACCGCCGTCCAACCGCTCGTGCCGGCGCCCTCGCCGAGCAACGCGATACCGATGCCGACCGCGACCAGCGGGTCGACCACGGTCAGGCACGCCACGGTGAGATGCGACGGGCCGCTGGCATAGGCGTGCTGGACCAGCCAGCCGCCGACCAGCAACGCGACGGCGATGCCCAGCACGGCCGGCACCGGCACGGCGCCGACACCGCCGCCGGCCAACCGCTGCGCGATGCCGCGCATCAGCACCGACACGAACCCGTAGGCGATGCCGGCGCCCGCCGCGAACACGAGCCCGCGCACCGGTCCCCGGCTCAGCGCGCCGAACAACGCGAGCACCGCGACCGCGCACACCACCAGCACGGCGGCGTGCCACTGCGCCGACCCCGACACGGTGGTCGACGCCGCGCTCCCGGCGGCCAGCAGCACGAAGCCGCCGACCCCGACCGTGCTCGCCACCACGGCCAGCGCCGTCCGCCCATCGGGCCAGGTCCCCTCGGCCCGCGCGTCCAACAGCGCGGTCAGGCCAAGGGCGAGCACGCCGATCGGCTGCACCACGGTCAGCGGCGCCAGGCCCAGCGCGACCGCGTGCAGCGTCGCGCCCGTCCCGGTGGCCAGCAGGCCGAACAGCCACGCCGGCGCCCGCACCAGCGTCCTGAGGGTGCCGAGGCGCAGCGCGCGGTCCCCGACGGCGGTGCGGACCGCGCCGTGCTGCAACCGCGCCGCCACGGCGTAACAGACCGCGCCGAGCGCCGCGAGGGCGATCCCGATCAGGGACACGGCACGACCTCCTCGACCCGGCGCAGCGCCGTCCTCGCGCCCAACAACAGCGCGCCGAGCAATGCGAAGATCGAGCCGAACAGCAACCGCTCGGCCAGCCCCTGGACGAGGAATCCGCTCAGCACCTCGTCGCCTTTCCCATTCGAGAAGACAATGGGCACATGGCTCAGCAGAAACAACACGCTGACCGCGGCGCTGACCATCGACAGCCTGCGCACCACAATCGCGGCGCCGGACCACGCGAGCGACTCCCGAAACCGGACGGACAGCAGAAAACCGGCCAGCGGGAGGCTGACGAACATCGCGAGACCCGCGTAACGATGCACCGCGCCCGGCAACGAGGTCTCACTGCCGAGCGGGTCTGTCGGGAACACCGCGGCGAGCAGCAAACCCAGACACCACACCGAGAACAGCACCTGGACCGGGCCGCCGCGCGGCACGCCGACGGCCAGGATCACGCGCAGCAGCGCGGCCGACCCGACCGCCAACGACACCGCGCTCAGCGCGAGCAGCTCCCCGCCGTGCGTCAGGAAGATATAGTCGCTGATGGTGTGGCTCACCGGGCTGAGCCGCCCGATCGACGCGAGATGCAGGTAAATCATCGGCAGCGCGGAAAACAGAAAGCCGACGACGGCGACCACGAACGGACCGGACGGCCGGCTCAGCGTGACTACCCGCCCGCCCTCGTCTCGCACCGTGTCGACGCTTTCCGCGCCACGCATTTCGATCACGAAACAAGCCTGCCGGCCCGCAGCCGATCAAGACATCAGGAATGCCCCCGGCTCAACCCTGACGCCACCCTGAGGCCTCGGGGTGGTGTGAGCCCTACCTCTGTATGGGGGAGGACGCCACCACCCACGCGGCGCCGGAAATCGGACAGTTAGGCTTCGCCGTCGTGAGCCCGAACCCGCACAGCCCAGCCGTCGAGGTGTCCGGGCTGGTCAAACGCTATGGCCCTACGGTCGCGGTGAACGGTCTCGAACTCCTGCACGAGCGCGGGACGGTGCTCGCCCTGCTCGGCCCGAACGGCGCCGGCAAGACCACCACCGTCGAACTGTGCGAAGGATTCCTCCGCCCCGACGACGGCACCGTCCGCGTGCTCGGCCTCGACCCGATCGCTCAGAGCGAGCAGCTGCGGCCGAGGATCGGCGTGATGCCCCAGGGCGGCGGCGCCTATCCCGGCGTCCGCGCCGACGAGATGCTGCGACTGGTCGCCGCCTGCGCCGCCAACCCACTCGACCCCGCCTGGCTGCTGGACACCCTCGGCCTCACCTCCGCCAGCCGCACCTCCTACAAGCGACTCTCCGGCGGCCAACAGCAACGCCTGTCCCTGGCCTGCGCGCTGGTCGGCCGACCAGAACTGGTCTTCCTCGACGAGCCGACCGCCGGCATGGACCCACAGGCCCGCAGGCTCGTGTGGGAACTGATCGGCGCGCTCCGCGCGGACGGCGTCAGCGTCCTGCTGACCACCCACCTGATGGACGAGGCCGAGGAACTGGCCGACCACGTCGTCATCGTGGACCAGGGCCGCGTCGTCGCGCAGGGCAGCCCGCGCGAGCTGACCGCCAACCAGGCCGACGAACAACACCTCCGCTTCCGCGCCAAGGCCGGCATGGACCTGCGGCTGCTGCGCGAGGCGCTGCCCGAGGGCTACCGCGTGCGCGAGGCGACCCACGGCGGCTACCTCGTTGAGGGCCACATCGACCCCCAGGTGGTCTCCGCCGTGACGTCGTGGTGTGCTCAGCAAGGCGTGCTCGCCGAGGAGCTGAGCGTGTCGCGCCGCAGCCTCGAAGACGTGTTCCTGGAACTGACCGGCAGGGAGCTGCGCGCATGACCACCGCCGAGGCAGGAGAGCGCGTGACCGAGTCCGGCAGGTTCCAACCCGGCACCTTCCGTCCGGCGCCCGGCCGGGGCCGACTCGGCCGGATGCTGCTCACCCAGGCACGCACGGAGACGATCCTCACCCTCCGCAACGGCGAACAGGTGCTGCTCACCCTGCTGATCCCGCTGGTGCTGCTGATCGGGCTGACCCTGCTGCACGTGCTGCCGCTGCCCGAGCCACGGGCCGGCTCGGCCGCCGCCAGGATCTTCGCCCTCGCGGTGATGTCCTCCGCGTTCACCGGACAGGCCATCGGCCTCGGCTTCGACCGCCGCTACGGCGTGCTCAAGCGCCTGGCCGCGACGGCGCTGCCCCGCTGGCTGCTCGCCGCAGGCCGGATCGCCGCCGCGCTGGCCGTGGTGGTCGTGCAACTGGTCGTGCTCGGCGCGGTCGCCGCCGTGCTCGGCTGGCGCCCGCCCGCCGCCGGCCTCGCCTGGCTCGTGCTGCTGGTGCTGCTCGGCACGTTCGCGTTCGGCGCGCTCGGCGTGCTGGTCGGCGGCGCGCTGCGGGCCGAGATCGTGTTGGCGGTGGCGAACATCGTGTGGTTCGTGCTGTTGCTGGTCGGCGGCATCGCGCTCGGCGCGGACGCCCTGCCAACCGGACTCGCGCACGTCGTGGCGCTGCTCCCGTCCGGCGCACTGGCCCAGGGCCTGCACGCCGCGATGGTCGACGGCACCGGACCGGGCTGGCAGCCCGTCGCGGTGCTGCTCGGCTGGGGCGTCGTCGCCGGCGCCCTCGCGGCACGGACCACCAAGCTCACCTGACCGACCGCCCGAGGCGACCGACCAGAACCACGGTCCGACCAGACGCACGCGCGACACAGCCCACAGGACTCGGCCCGACCGCCGGCCTGGCACGGCATCCGCACCACTGATCAAGAAGCGTGGCGCGCAGACCCCCGGATTCATCCGTGGGGTTAGCGCATCCAGTTCGGGATCAACGCGGCCAGCCCTGACGGCCAAGCGTTAGATAGCTTGCCGCTGCATACTGTCGTTGTGGGTGTCACGTTGCGGTCGAACTCGAACCTGGTGTTCCAGTGCGCATTCCACGTGGTGTGGTGCCCGAAGTACCGGCGCCGGGTCATCGGCGGCCGGATGGAAGAACGGTTGAAGCAGCTCGTCCGGGAGGTGGGTGAAGTGGCGGTCGGGACGCCGCTGGTCGCCGTCGTTCCGGTTCCCCGCCGGGAAACACATCGCCGTGCAGCGCCTCGGGAAACGGTGGGGCCGCTGCACGTTGCCGAAGCTGGGTGGGTGCGATTCCGTTGGTCCCGTCCCCTGAGCGGCACAGTGCGCTCGGCGACGGTGTCCCGCGACGGACAGCACTGGTACGTGTCGTTCCTCGTCGACGACGGCCACGCCACACCCGGACAGCATCCCGCGCCGAACTCGGCTGTGGGAGTCGACCGTGGCGTGGCGGTCGCGGTGGCCTGCTCGGACGGCACGATGCGGGACCGGCAGTTCCGGACCCCCGGTGAAACACGCCGTCATCGGGTGTTGCAGCAGAAACTCGCTCGACAGGCCAGGGGTTCGACGAACCGCAAGAAGACCCTCGTCGCGTTGCGACAGGTCAAACGCCGCGAACGCGACCGCCGCCACGACTTCGTGTCCTGGACCGCGAACCGGCTCGCCACCCGGCACGCCCTGGTCGCGGTCGAAGACCTTCGCACCCGGAACATGACCCGGTCGGCCAAGGGCACCATCGACGCGCCCGGCTCGAAGGTGAAGCAGAAGGCCGGGTTGAACCGGTCGGTTCTGGACAAGGGCTGGCACAAGCTCCAGCTCGCCCTGGAGAACGTCGCCCGCTACAGGGGCACCAGGATTGTGAAGGTCCCTGCCGCGTACACGTCGCAACGCTGCTCGGTGTGCCGCAGGGTGGACCCGGAATCCCGCGAGAGCCAAGCGCGCTTCCGGTGTACCGCCTGCGGACATGCTGAGAACGCGGACGTCAACGCCGCGAAGAACGTACTAAGGGGTTGCCGGAAAATAAGCTAGACATATCCAATGGCGGCTGGTCATGATGTTGTATG
>NZ_VUOB01000414.1 GCF_008386585.1 Solihabitans fulvus | reverse complement strand
GTAAAAAGCCGCAAACATGGGTCGTATGCACGCTCCTGGTAAGGGTATCTCCCAGTCGGCGCTGCCTTACCGCCGCAGTGTCCCTACCTGGTTGAAATTGACTGCCGACGATGTAAAGGAACAAATTTACAAACTTGGAAAGAAGGGTCTCACTCCCTCACAAATTGGTGTAATGCTGAGGGATTCACATGGAGTTGCCCAAGTAAGATTCGTAACTGGCAAAAAGATCCTCCGTATCATGAAAGCAATGGGTCTAGCTCCTGACTTACCGGAGGATCTTTACTACCTGATCAAGAAAGCTGTTGCAATGAGGAAGCACTTGGAACGCAACAGGAAAGACAAAGACAG
>NZ_VUOB01000413.1 GCF_008386585.1 Solihabitans fulvus | reverse complement strand
GTTTTTTAAACCTCCCGAGTTTTGTTGATGTTATTCCGAGAATTAGCAAACCGTAACGAAGATGTTCTTGGCAACCATCTTTTGATGGGAGTCCGGCTGTTCGATAGCCGGCCAAGGGTGATGAACGAAATGTGAACCCTTGTCTCGCCTAGGTTGGATGGGCGTGCTTCGTTGGAAAGCATGGATCCGCCTAGGCTGTCCCGAGTGTGAGCGAGGTGTGAGTGTCGCCCATGGGCATCGACACCTTGCGGCTAGGAACTGGAACGAGACGGGTGGCAAAGATTTCGAGTAGCACTTCATACTACCGTGGGTTTTTTAAACCTTCCTAGTTTTGTTGATGTTATTCCGAGA
>NZ_VUOB01000412.1 GCF_008386585.1 Solihabitans fulvus | reverse complement strand
GTGCCAATGCTTTTTACCATCATCTCCCAATTTCTCTTCGTAATTCGCGTCGACGTTGATTTGTGTTGTTTTCAAGTCGACGTGAATTTTTCCTTTTCCTTTAATCGGCAAAACGAGGACTTGACCGTTAAGCTCGTAGTTCCCATTTAATTTGGCTTGACATAAAATCTTCAATTCCAGTTTCGAGCCGTGTTGAATCTGCTTCGGTTTGCAACCACTCAGTCCTGTAACTTCAACGTCAGTCAGTATAAACTTGAGATTAGGAGAACTGGCATCCACTTTGTTGAATGTAAC
>NZ_VUOB01000411.1 GCF_008386585.1 Solihabitans fulvus | reverse complement strand
GAAAGTTTGGTATACGATTTAGGTCACGTATCTTTTCGTGGCCTTTAAATCGCTGAATTAATAACTGTTCAACATGGTGCAGAAGAAGCCTAAGAAGAAGGTAGGGAAGAAAGTAGCCGCCGCCCCATTGGTGGTCAAAAAGGTTGAGCCCAAGAAGATCGTGAATCCTCTCTTCGAGAAGAGGCCAAAGAACTTTGCCATTGGTCAGGGCATTCAGCCAACTCGGGACTTGTCCAGATTTGTAAGATGGCCCAAGTATATCCGCATCCAGCGCCAGAAGGCTGTACTTCAGCGTCGTCTGAAAGTGCCC
>NZ_VUOB01000410.1 GCF_008386585.1 Solihabitans fulvus | reverse complement strand
GAATCCTATATTTATTATGTACAAAGTACTAGCGCACCCACCTCTACTAAACAACTGTGATAATAACACTAAGTAGCGTAGCAGGCAATTTATGTACGTTAGTTACGTCCAAGAGAAGGGATGACACCATATCTGACATATTGTATTGTGATATACATAATATCAAGGCGTGCGGAAACACGTTTTGACAAAATGTTTTCTCTAAACAAGACTGATTATTTCTTATTAATAAATATAAAATATTTTGTACATGTTCCACTTGACTGAATGAATTGTCTGTATTTTATATTGGTAGTATATCTCTCTATCCCGC
>NZ_VUOB01000409.1 GCF_008386585.1 Solihabitans fulvus | reverse complement strand
GGTGAGGCCAATGAAGAAGAACGTAAGCTGGCTACACAGCTACGTGGTCCATTAATGCCAGTTCAACAGCCTGCTCCTAAATCAGTTGCAAGACCTATCACTGAAGATGAAAAGAACTTCAAAGCTTATCAATACCTGAGAGGAGCTCGCTCCATTGCCAAACTCGTCGGTATCCGGGCTAAGAGATTGAAGGATGCTGCTGAGAATCCGGATGATGTTACAAAAGCACCAACCGCTAAAGAAGTGAAGC
>NZ_VUOB01000408.1 GCF_008386585.1 Solihabitans fulvus | reverse complement strand
TAGCACGTTCTGCAACCGCCACAGGCACGGGAGGGGTTCAACCTTGGCAGACAGAAATGCAGATTCCATCTTAGATTGGTACATAATATCTATTACTTAACACCTAGCTATAACAAGAACAAAAAACGCTCTCTCACTGATATTAATTAGCTTAATTCTCTGGTCCAAGCTAGGGAAGTGGGTAATTCTTGGATCACAAGTGCTCCTAGCAGACATACAGTTCTGCCTACTCTAATACTCTAAACAGACAATTAATCCAGCGCTTGTGAGAGAGAGTTTTCAATGAACTATACATGTAACTGCTGTTGATGGAGCGCAGCTTTGTAAACCAAGCACTT
>NZ_VUOB01000060.1 GCF_008386585.1 Solihabitans fulvus | reverse complement strand
CCGCTTGCGCAGGTCCCCCACCACCCGCACCAGGTGTGGGTTGCCAGCCAACCCCACCAACTCCAGGTGAAACCGGTGGTCCGCGTCCACGTACTTGATCACATCACGCCGCCGCGCCGCCGCCACGATCGCCTTCGCCAACGGCCGCAACGGCTCCAACTGCTCCCTGCTCGCCGTCCGCGCGATCCGCGCCACCGTCGGCACCTCCACCAACGCCCTGATCTCAGTGAAGTCGTCCAGGTCCGCCTCCGACAGCTCCGTCACCCGGAACCCCTTGTTGCGCACCACCTCCACCAGGCCCTCCTTGGCCAGGTTCAGCATCGCCTCCCGCACCGGCGTCGCCGACACCCCGAACTCCGCGGCCAACAACGGCGCCGAATACACGATCCCCGGCCGCAACTCACCAGCCACCAACGCCGCCCGCAACGCGTGCGACACCTGCTCACGCAGGCTCCGCTGCTCCTCGACCGACCTCAGCTTCAGGCCGCTCTGGGCGTCCGCCAGCACTCCACGCTGTCGATCGACGGTCACTCAAGGCCTCCCGGGTCCGGCCGGTCGTTGGCCCGAAGTCTAGGCCGAGCGCCAACCACGAGCGCCAACCAGCCGACGCCGACGCGCAGGTCATTCCGGCTGAAGCGGAAATGACCGCGCTCTGATCGAGGCGTGCGCATCATGCGTCATGAACGGCTGCCGAGTCGACACCCAGGTGCCCCACGAGCTGGCGGACGTCCTCCAGTACACCGTTCGGATGGTGCTGCTCGACCGGGGCGAGCCCGGCCTGCGCGAACTGTTCCACGGCTACCGCCGCGCGCACACCTACCAGCCGAGGGTGCTGCGGGAGGCCGCCGACTTCGTGGCCTACCTCGCCGAGCACGCCGCCGACATCCCGCACCTCGCCGAGGTCGCCGAGTACGAGCTGGCGCTGCACCGGATCGCCGACGGCGGGCCCGCGCAGCGAGTGCGGTTCAGCTGCGAGCCGACCGCTCTGCTCACCGCCCTGGCCGAGCTGCGGCTGCCGGACCGGCTCCAGCCGGGCGACTACGAACTCGTGGTGATGCCGTAGCGCTCACGGACGCGGCGTGACCCAGCCGAGGTGCGCCGCGCGCAGGCCGGCCTGGAACCTCGTCTTCGCGCCCACCCGCGCCAACAGGGCGTGCAGGCGGCGCTGGAACGTCCGGTGGCTCAGGCCCATCTGCTTGGCGATCGACTCGTCGGGCATCCCGGTGGTCAGCAACGCCAACAGCCGCCGCTCCTCCAGCGTCGGCCCCGCCGGGCTGTCCGCCACCGAGTTCAGCGGCAACGGCATCGCCTGGTCCCACAGCGTGTCGAACAGCGCGCACAACGCGTCCAGCAGCGCCGACCGGTGCACCACGATGATGCTCTCGATCGCGGGCGGCGCGGCCTGTAAGGGAATGAGGCCGAGCCGGTCGTCGGCGACGCACAGCTTGATCGGCGCGTCGGGCAGCACCCGCGCCTGCTCGCCGTGCGCGAGGCTGATCTCCAGTTCGGTCGGCAGGTCGTGGAACCGCTCGAGGCCGCTCGGGTCGTAGATCACCCGATAGGAGATGCCGCGCCGCAGCATCTCCAGTTCCACCGGGTGGTTGGCCAGCGGCCCCGCCGCGTACGGCGGTTTGTCGATCGCGCGGATCTCCCTGGTGGCGCTGCGCTGGATCTGTTCGAAGTGCTGGGCGATCGCGGCCGGGCCGCTGATCACCTCGACCAGTGTCGCGGGATCTCCGGTCGCACTGGCCTGGTGGTAGATGGCGGTTAGTTGCTCGGCGAACAACCGGCCCCGCCGGATTCGCTCCTCTTGTTCCAGGAAAAGCACCTCCAACGCGACGTTCGGGGTCGTGGTGGCCCAGCGCACCGGGGATCCCGGCACGCGGCTGACCAGGCCACGAGCCATCAGGCGATCCAGCACGACGGACAGTCGGCCGTTGTTGATCGCCAGGGCCGAGGCGATTTCGTCGTGGGTGCACGGGGACGCCGAGACAAGGTGTTCATAGAGCGCCTGTTCCGTCGGATCGAGTCCTATGACGTCAAGCATGGCGCAACGTTACGCCCGGCATGACATAGGCACTGGCGGGAACTCGCCAACGGCCACTTTTCGCCGCGACAAAGACTTTCGGACCCGGATCCGGACACTCATCCTCATTTCTCACCACCACATTTCACCCTCGCCCGTATTCCTGTCGTCCGCTCCGAGAGGAGGGTCGTCATGACCCTGCACGCACGCCATCACTGGCGACGCACGTGGTTCGCCGTGGCCGCCGTCGCCGTCACGACCGTGGCCGTGACCGTCGGCGCTCCGGCCACCGGCGCGCCGGCCACCGCCACTGGCGCGACCGCGACACCCACGCACTCCGTCACGCTGATCACCGGCGACCGGGTGTCCTACGGCGAGCGGCCGGGAGCCTCGCCGCTGGTCGAGGTCACGCCGGCGGACCGGTCGGACGGCTCGACCCCGTACTTCCTCACGATGCGGACGGCCGACGGCGTGTACGTGCTGCCCTCCGACGCGCGCCAGCAGGTGGACAGCGGCGCGCTGGACCGGGAGTTGTTCAACGTCAAGGAGTTGGTGCGGGAGGGCGTGGCCGACAACGCCACGAGTGTGCCCGTGATCGTCACCTATCGGGACGCGAGGTCGTCGGCGCGGCAACGGTCCTCGGCCCTCGCGGCCACCACCTCGGTCCGGGAGCTGCCGTCCGTCAACGGCGCGGCGATGCGCGTGGACACCGCGCGCGCCGCGCAGTTCTGGGCCGCGCTGCACTCCTCGATCCAGGCGCGCAGCGCCACCCTGCCGGTGGCCAAGGTGTGGCTGGACCGCAGGGTCTCGGTGCGACTGGACCAGAGCGTGCCGCAGGTCGGCGCGCCCGCCGCGTGGCAGGCGGGCTACGACGGCACCGGGGTCACCGTCGGCGTGCTGGACACCGGCATCGACGCGACGCATCCCGACCTGGCCGGCAAGGTCGTCGCGGCCCAGGACTTCACCGACGAGGGCACCATGGCCGACGGGGTCGGGCACGGCACGCACGTCGCGTCCATCCTCGCGGGCACCGGGACGGGTTCCGCCGGCAGGTACAAGGGAGTCGCGCCCGGCGCGAGGCTCGTCGTCGGCCGCGTGCTCGACAGCAGCGGGTACGGCCTCGACTCCTGGGTGATCGCCGGCATGGAGTGGATCGCACCCCAGGTGCCGGTGGTCAGCATGAGCCTCGGCGAGGACTCGCCGACCGGCGGCGGCCCGGTCACCGACGCGGTGAACGACCTGACCGCGAAGACCGGCACGCTGTTCGTGGTGGCGGCCGGCAACAGCGGTCCCGCAGTCTCCATCGCCAGCCCGGCCGACGCGGACGGCGCGCTCGCCGTCGGCGCCGTGGACAAGAAGGACCAGTTCGCGCCGTTCTCCAGCCGGGGACCCCGGTTCGGCGACGGCGCGGTGAAGCCCAACATCAGCGCGCCGGGCGTCAACATCGTGGCGGCCAGGGCGGCCGGCACCTCGATGGGCGACCCGGTCAACGACCTGTACACCTCCGCGAGCGGCACCTCCATGGCGACCCCGCACGTGGCGGGGGCCGCGGCGATCCTGGCCGAGCAGCATCCCGGCTGGCACGCGGCGGACCTGCGCCAGGCGCTCGTGTCCAGCGCGCAGGACGTCGGCGGGCCGTGGCACGAGGAGGGATCCGGGCGGCTGGACGTCGCAAGGGCCGTGCGGCAACAGGTGCGCGCCACCGACGCGGTGTCCTTCGGGCGACTGTCCGGCGACGCGGCCCCGGTGACCGCGCAACTCAACTACACCAACGACTCCCCGGACCCGGTCACGCTCGCCCTCGCGCCGTCGCTCGCCGCGTACACCGGCGCCGCGCTGCCCGCCGGGACGGCCGTGCTCGCCGCGTCGAGCGTCACCGTGCCGGCGCACGGCGCGGCCGCCGTCGGGCTGACCGTCGACGCGCGCACCGCCTCGGTCGGCTCCCTCGGCGGTGTGGTCACCGCGCGCACCGCCGACGGCTCGGTGCAGCTCCGCACGCCCGTCAGCGCCTACCGCGCGCCGGACACCGTGGCGCTCACCCTGCGGATGACCGACTTCCGGGGCAAGCCCGTCGCGGACGGCCTGGCCACCCTGCTCGACCTCACCGCGCAGCCGAGCGCCTCGGCCGACCCGTTCGCGGTGGTCGGCTACTCGGTGCCGATCCAGGCCGGTGTCGGCACGGTCCGAGTGCCAAGGGGCGACGTGTACTCGGCGATGATGTGGACTGCGGCGGTCGGCGTGGACGTGCGCCGGTACGACGTGTTGGTCAGCGACGAGATCACGCCGACGACAGACGCGACGCTGTCCGTCGACGGCTCGACGGACGTCCCGCTCGGGGTGTCCGACCGGCAGCCGACCGACCAGCTGTTCCATCTGGCGCAGGTGATCCGCGGCGGGGCCGAGGTGGAGGCGAGCATCGGCGCCGGCACCAACGCGGAAGGCAGCCTGTTCACGCCGGGCTACCGCTTCTACGTCACCCCGGTCGGCCCGGCGCGGACGGGTTTCCTCACCCTCCAGGAGAAGTGGGTGTTGGCCGATCCCGCGCTGACGGCCCGCACGAGTCCCGCCGGCACGGTGCTGCACCCCGACTACCGGCCGTTCGCGGTGCGCGCCGCGCTGCCCGGCTATCACGAGCTGCCCGTGGTGCTCGCGGGGCAGGGTGCCGACGTGCGGGGCAAGCTCGTCCTGGTGCCCATCCAGGTCCCCGCCGGGATGGATCCGGTGAGCTATGCCAGCACGACCGCCGTGCAGGCCGCCGCCGACGCGGCCGCGGGCGGCGCGTTGGCCACCGCGCCCTACGTGCAGCAGGCCGGCGCGCTGCCGATCACCGGGCTGCGCGACCAGCCGTTGGCGCAGCTGTCCCTGAGCGACGCGGAGGGCGAGGCGCTGCGCGCCCAGCTCGACGGCAGGACCGTCACTGTGCAGCTGAACAGCCAGAGCGCACCGGGGTCGATGGTCGACCTGTTCTACCACCAGGAGAACACCAGGGCGGTCGAGCATCCGGTTGACCGGTCGCGGCTGGTGCGGATCCCGACGACCTACCACGCGAACAGCCCGACGACCTACGTGCACTCGTGGTTCGCGTTCGGTCCGCACGCCGCCGTCGACTTCAGCCCGCTGACCAGGTTCACCGCGCCGGCCGGCATGGTCGAGTTCGTCGGCCCTGCGGACAACACCGTGCTGTGGCACCGGGAGACCGGCGCCGTCGGCGGCGGCCAGCAGTTCGCCATGGAGACGTTCGACCGCTATCCGCCAGGACAGGACGCGCGGCCCGACGAGCACTGGTTCCGGTCGCCGGTGTTGCAGTACGCGGTGGAGTCCGCGTCGTCGGGCAATCCCATCGGGATCCCGTGCGGGCTGTGCCGGAGCGGGCCGGACGGCAACCTGTTCATCCCGCCGTGGTTCTTCCAGGACAGCGACCCGAGCCACTACATCCAGTCGTGGCCGGACTACCAGAGCACGGTGCGGATGTTCCAGGGCGGCAAGGAGATCGCGGCCAACCCGATGACGGTCACCAGGCCATACCCCACCTTCACGCTCGGCGCGGGCCCCGGTGTCTACACGCTGGTCGACGACGGTCCGGTGCCGGCACAGCCCGGGGCGGTGCCGCTGCCGCAGCGGGCCAGCACCACGTGGACGTTCCACTCCGACCAGCCGACCGCCGCCCAGCACCCCGACGCGTCCTGCCAGACCGAACAGGGTTCGCTGTGTGTGTTCCAACCGCTGCTCCAGTTGCGCTACCAGCTCGATCTCGGCCAGGACAACACCACGCCGGGCGGCCGCCCGTTCACCTTCGGGGTCACCGCCGGCATGCACTCCGGCGTCCCGAATCCCGCTCCGGTGACCGCGCTCCAGGTGTCCGCCAGCACTGACAGCGGCGCCACCTGGCAGCCGGCGCGGGAGGTCTCGCTCGGCGACGGCCGCTACGACGTCACCGTGGCGCAGCCAGACCTGCCCATCGCGCAGGTGTGGCTGCACGTGCGGGCGTCCGACGCGGCCGGGAACACCGTGGACCAGACCGTGCAGAACGTCTACCGGCTCACCCCGGCCGGCAGCACCCACCACGGCCGGGAGAGGTAGCGGGACACCGGTCGGGCCGGGTCGTCCGCTCGGACGACCCGGCCCTCTGTGCGGCCATGCGGTGAGTCGATATCCCGTGGTGCGAGGAACGATCAATCAGTGACTAGCCGACCGAGCTCTGGTTGCGCTGGAAGGTCGACGGGCCGTAGAGGACGAAGTCCTGCTGGTTCACGCCGGTGTTCTGCACCCGCAGCGAGGCCTGGTCGAGGTTCGCGTTCTGCGGCACCGCAGGCGTCCTGGACGCGCACGCGTTGCTGGAGAAGCCCACCGAGTCGATCTTGCTGCCGAACTGGTTGGCCAGCATCACGCCGCCGGAGTCGGGGATCGTGATGAAGAAGTCGGCGTCCTCGCCGACGGCCCTGCTGTATCCGGTCGGGTTGACCAGCAGCAGGTACGAGCTGATCTGACCCTGCGGCTGGAGCATCGTGCCGGCCGGGAACGTCAGTTCGGTGACGACCTGGGTGCCGGCGAGGCATGCCTTGACGGACCAGTTGGACAGCGACACGGGCTGCGCGCTGATGTTGTGCAGTTCGATGTACTGGTCGTTCTGACCGGCCGGTCCCCTGGTGGCGATCTGGCTGATCGTGATGGTGCTGGAGACCACCTTGGGGGCGATCTGCTGTTCGCTGGCCGAAGCCGCGGGGCCGCTGAACATGGTGCCCAGCGCCAACACCGCGAGTGCGGCGGACGCCAGCATTCCCTTGCGCATTAGCCTTCTCTTTTCTCATTCGGAGAAACACAATTGGGGACACCGTTTTTGGAGTGTCCACTCCGACCCACTGTCGGAACCTTTTCGGCCCTCGTCAGCGGCTTTCGGAGTCGTTGCCAAGCATGGACCGACCGCAGCGGAACCGGACAGTGCCCGCATTCCCGGACCTTCCCCCGACCAGCGCCAACAGGCCCTCCCATCAGGCTTCACCCAATCTGTGGAAGATCTTCGAAATATCGCTGTCAGACAGTAGTGTGCGCAGTTCAATTGCGTTTCAGAAAGACGTCGAGAAGCGAACAGGATGGCAGCTCGAATTGGCCACGGGGCCGCTTTCTTGGGTTCCATCGGACGATACTGGCAACCTCCGCCCGGGTGGCGCGTCCTCGTCTTCGGTACGACGAACGGCCGACGGCGACGCGCTTTGGGGGAGACGGACTTGATCACACGCAGGAGGCTGCTCATCGGCGGCCTGGTCGCCGGCGTCGGCGCGGTCGGCGCGGGAGTCGCCGTGATCGAGGACGTGCTGCCGGGCGGGCCTGCGCTGCGGCGCAGGCTCGGCATGACCGGTGAGGACGGCGCGGTGCCCGACGTGCCGCCGGTGCCCATCGCCGAGCACACGATGCGGTCGGCCGCGCGGGGCCGCGACGTGAACGTGGTGACCGCGGCGCCGACGGGTGTCGACCCGGCGACGCTGCCGGTGTGCCTGGTGCTCTACGGCAGGGGCGGCAACGCGCACGTCGCGGTCGACACCACCCTGGCGAAGTTCCTCACCGCCGCGCTGGGGGCAGGCGTGCCGCCGTTCGCGCTGGTCGCCGTCGACGGCGGCACGGACTCCTACTGGATCGCCCAGGACAAGGGCGACGACCCGCAGGCGATGCTGCACGACGAGCTGCCCCGGTGGCTGACCTCGTTGGGGCTGACCAGGTCCGGCGGCGTGCCCGCCGCCGCGCTCGGCACCTCCATGGGTTGCTTCGGCGCGCTGGTGTACGCCAGAAGGCGCGCCGCGGCGCCGCCGGTCACCGCCCTGCTGAGCCCGGCGCTGTTCCGCGAGTGGGGCGACGCGAGCACCGTCAACGCGTTCCACACCGAGGCGCTGTGGGCCGACAACGAGCCGCTGCGGCACCTCGACCAGCTCGACCCGACGCTGGCGCTCGGCGTGTGGTGCGGCCAGGAGGACCCGTTCTACCCCTCCGCGCGGCAGCTCGCCGACCGCGCGCGCCCCGAGGTCGCCTCGTTCGACCACGGCGACCACAACGCGGGCTACTGGAACCGGGTCACCCCGGACGCACTGCGGTTCGTCGGCGAGCGGGTCCGGCGGGCCTGAGCGGGGCTGGCCTGAGCGCGGCTGGCAGTCAGCTGCCCGGCCGGATCAGGCCGCTCTCGTAGGCGAACACCACCGCGTGCACCCGGTCGCGCAGCTCCAGCTTCGCCAGCACCCGGCCGACGTGCGTCTTGACGGTGCTCTCCCCCAGGTACAGCTGGCTCGCGATCTCCGCGTTGGACAGTCCCTTCGCGAGCAGGCCGAGGACGTCGCGCTCCCGTTCGGTCAGCGCGTCGAGGCGGCCGCGGTCCACCGGCTCCGCGCCGATCACGAAGCGCTCCAACAACCTGCGGGTGACCGAGGGGGACACCATCGCGTCACCGCGCAGCACGCCCCGGATCGCGACGAGCATCTGTTCGGCCGGCGCGTCCTTCACCAGGAACCCGCTCGCGCCGGCCCGCAGCGCCGCGTAGGCGTACTCGTCGAGGTCGAAGGTCGTCACGATGAGGATGCGCGCGTCGGGCAGTGCGGCGCCGATCCGCGCGGTGGCCTCGATGCCGTCAAAGCCCGGCATCTGGACGTCCATCAGGATCACGTCGGGCCGCAGGGCGACGGCCTTCTCGACGGCGCTGGCGCCGTCGCCCGCCTCGCCGACCACGGTCAGGTCGGGCTGGCTGTCCACCACCATGCGCAGCCCGACGCGCATCAGCTCCTGGTCGTCGCAGATCAGCACCCCCGCCGGGGCCGACTCGGTCACGCGGCGCCCTCGTCCGAGGTGATCGGCAGCATCGCCCGCACCACGAAACCGCCGTCCCGGCCGGGACCCGCGTCGAGCGTGCCGTGGAACAGCGCGACGCGCTGCCGCATGCCGGCCAGCCCGTGTCCCGAGGACGGCAGTCCGCTGCCCGCGGACCGGGCGCCCGCGTCGTTGACGACCTCGATCCGCACGACCCGCGCCCGCCCCGGCAGGCCGAAGTCGATGCCGACGCGCGCGCCGGCGTCGGGCGCCGCGTGCTTGATCACGTTCGTCAGCGACTCCTGCACGATGCGGTAGGTCTGCAACGCCGCGCTCGCCGGCAGGTCCTCGGGGTCGCCGACGATGTCCAGCGCGATCGCGGAACGCCCGGCGCCGGCCCGCGCGACGAGTTCGGTCAGCTCGGCAAGGGACGGCTGCGGGCCGCGGGTCGTCTCGTCGTCGTGCAGCACCTCGAGCAGCCTGCGGAGCTCGCCGAGCGCGGCCCGCCCCGTCCTGCTCACCGTGTCCAGCGTGCGGTCCACCGCGCTGGGATCGTTGTGCCGCATGAGTTTCGCTCCCTCCGCGTTGACGACGATGACGCTGATCGCGTGCGCGACCACGTCGTGCAGCTCGCGCGCGATGTGCGTCCTCTCCTCGGCAACAGCGGCCCTGGCCAGCGCCGCCCGCTCCGACTCGGCGAGCGCGGCGCGGCGCTCGAACTCCTCGACGTAGTCGCGCCTCGCGCGGATGAACTCCCCGAGCAGCCAGGCGATGGCGGCCTCGGCCACCACCGAGACGACCAGCAGGTACCAGCCCTGCGGCAGCTCCCTGAACCAGGTGAGCGACCAGGTCACGGCGAGCACGAGGCCGACCGAGGTCAGCAGGGCGGCCTGGCGCCGCCTGCCCTGCACCACGAGGGTGTACAGCGCCACCGCGACGACGAGGTCCGTGCGGTGCCAGTCGCTGCCCCACACCATGGCGAAGTACTGCGCCCAGGCCACGGCCATGATGACCGCGGCGGCCCCGAACGGATGCCGCCGTCGCCACAGCAGCGGCAGCACCAGGCAGAGACTGAAGGCCAGCTGCACCGAGACCGGCTGGTAGTCGGGCCGGTCGGTCAGGCCGGGCGGCACGAGCAGCACCAGGTACAGCGGCAGGTCCGTGAGCCACGGGTGCTCGCGCAGCAACAGGTTCAGCCGGTGCACCAGGCGACCCTACGGCGGCCCGACGTGCGCCGACGTCCTCCCGGAGTCCTTTTTCGATCATCCCTGCGGAGGATGCGCTCGGCCGCGTCGACGGATGTGCGGCCACCCGGCGGATTCCTAGCGTCGAGTCATGTCGATCACCGCAGAGTTCTTCCGCCATCCCCTGCTGACCGGCGCGATCGCGGCCAGCTCCCCGCAGTTGGCCGAGGCGATGACCAGCGATCTCGGCCTGGAACGCGCGAAGGTCGTCGTCGAGCTCGGTCCGGGCACCGGCGCGTTCACCTCGGCCATCCTGGACCGCATGGCCCCGGGCGCGCGGCTGGTCGCCGTCGAGCTGAACGCCGTGCTCGCCGGCGAGTTGACGCGGCGGTTCCGGGGCAGGCCCGTCGAGGTGGTGCGGGGCTCGGCGGCCGACCTCGGCAACCTGGTGCCCGACCAGGTCGACGCGATCGTGTCCGGTCTGCCGTGGACGGTGATGTCCGAGCAGCAGCAGCACCGAATCCTGGACGCGATCGGCGGCGTGCTGACCGACTCCGGCCGGTTCACCACCTTCGCCTACGTGCACGCCGCGTGGACGCCGCCGGCCCGCCGGTTCGCCGCGCAGCTGGCCGCGCGGTTCGCCGTCGTCGCGCGCGGCCCGGTGGTGTGGCCGAACCTGCCGCCCGCGTTCGTGCACCGGGCCGCGCTGCCGAGGGTTCGCGCCGCGCACCCCTCGACCGTGCACCCCTCGACCGCGGCCTGACCCGGCGGGGCCGGCAGCACCCGCCGCCGGCTCCGCCCCGGGGTCAGCCCGCCGAGTCTGCGCGGTTGGGTCCGCCTGCCAGCTGGCGCAGCGACCGGTCCCGGCAGCCGGGGACGGCCGATCCCGCGACGGCGGATTCCACGGCAGAGACCGACTGCTCGGCCGCGTCGACCAGCGACGCGGTCAGCCGTTCCCGCGCGTAGGCGCGGAACAGCCTCGGCATGCAGTAGGCGTCGTTGGTGAGGGTGGTCTGGAGCAGGCCGCCGTCGAGCAGGACCTCGAGCAGGTCCTCGGCCGCGTCGACGGGAATCTCCAGCAGCAGCGCCAACTGGCTCGCCCGCACGCCGGGGCCGGGCAGCTCGGCGAGGTGCCGGAACGCGCGCTGGGCGAGGCCGGAGTCCAGCCGCCGGTAGCCCCGGCGCAGCCTGGACCGCAGGCCGACGTCCCCGGTGCGGATGCGGTCGAGGCGGTGCGCCGGATCGCGCAGCTGAGACACGGCGTGCGCGACGGTCCACCCGGGATGCGCCGCGATGCGGGTGGCCATGATGCGCAGCGCGAGCGGCAGATGGTCGCAGAGCTCGGCCAGCTCGATGATCGCGTCGGCCTCCTCGACCGCCCGGTCCGGGCCGATCACCGCGCCGATCAGGGCGAGCGACTCCTCCGCAGGCAGGGTGTTCAGCACCAGCCGGCAGACGCCGTCCAACCCGGTCAGCCTGCCGCAACTGGTGATGATGACCTGGCTGGCCGGCGCCTCCGACAGCAGCGGGCGGACCTGCCGTTCGTCGGCGGCGTCGTCGAGCACCACGACCACCCGCCGCTGCGCGAGCAGCGAGCGGTACAGCCCGGCGCGCTGCTCGCAGTCCGACGGCACCCGCTCGGGCTGCACGCCGAGGGCGCGCAGGAAGTCGCCGAGCACGTCGTAGGCCGACACGCTGGCGCCGAGCGCCGCGTAGAGCTGGCCGTCGGGAAAGTGCGTGCGCAGCTGCTGGGCGAGGCGCACCGCGAAGGCGCTCTTGCCGATCCCCGCAGGGCCGCTGACCACCACCGGGGCCCGACCGGCCGGGCCTGCCGGCTCCGTGAGCACCCGCATCCGGGCGAACTCGGCGTGGCGGCCGACGAACTCGCGGGTTCCCGCCGGCAGCTGCGCGGGCCAGGACAGGTGCGGCGGCTGGCTGCGGGCCGCACCGCTCGGCCGCTCGCCGGTGCGCGCGCCCTGCTGCGGCACGACCACCTGCGGGCCCGCCGGCATGCCGATGATCTCGGCGACGGCGTGCCACCGCCGTTCCCAGCCGGCCTGGTCGCCCCCGCACGCCTCCACGAATGCGAGGGTGACCCGCAGCGTGGGCAGGCCGAGGCCGCCAGCGGCGGTGGACAGCACCGACGGCGAGAACAGCGCCCGCTGGGCGAGCTCTCGGTAACTCGGATTCCCGGCTCCCTGTCGCAGCTCCCGCAGGTCCATCGCGAAGGCCGCGACCGGACCGGACGCTGGATCCAGTGGTCGTTCGGGTCGCCCCATCTCAGCTCTCCCCCAAGACTTCTCCGTGCTTGCTTCAAGCCGGTCGCATAATTTGAAGTTTGACCGGACAAAAAATCAACCCGGGCAGCCGGATCCCCTCCGTCCGGAGCCCTGGACCCACTTTGTCACAGTGCCCTGTCAAGGCAACGGGAGACAGCTCACAGCTGCCGTCCCCAACAAATCTGCCAACACTGTCGAAGCAGGTCAGGGCGATTGTTCGAACATCGTGCGACAACCGGTCGCGCGCCGCCCATGATCCACGATACCCCGATCTCGCGCCGCACAGTGTAGGCGAATTGAGCTTATCGGCCGACTCGGTACGCCCACCCGGACCAACACGAAAGTCAGCACCAAAGGGCAGCTGCTCGCCTGAACGGCGCTAACGCCACAAAGCCACTCGGCGCACGGAACTTACCCGGCATTCGGTCTACGCGATTATCTCGACGGTCGTTACGGCGATCGGCAATATTACCGAACCAAGAGGCTCGCACTGCGACATAGTCCAGACTTATTGTCCAGGCAAATACCGCCTTGACATCAGTCGCGTCGGTGGTTTCCCCCGGCCGGCCGCACCCGATCCAGCTCCAGCGCGGCGTCCAGCCACGGGACGCGGGCGAGCCCGTCCACCTCGTCGAGACCGAACCACGCCGCGGTGTCCGTCGAGCCGTCCACCTCGTCGCGCAGCTCCCCGCCGACGACGCGCGCCGCGTAGACGATCCGCACGCTGTGCAGGTCGCGCGGCGGCTCGTCGCCGTCGGAGAAGACCCGCTGGTCGCTGTGCACGCCGACCAGCCGCTCGACCTCGACCGTGTGGCCGGTCTCCTCGGTGACCTCGCGCCGCACCGCGTCGTACGGGTCCTCGCCGTGGTCGACGCCGCCACCGGGCAGCGTCCAGAGCTTGCCCTTCGGGCCCACCCAGCGGGCGAGCAGCACCCGGCCGTCCCGCACGCACACGGCGTAGGCGGCGACCCGCACCTTCCTGGTGGCCAACGACGCGTTCGACTCGCCCGGCATCGACATCTGAGCACTCCACATCACACGACGGCTGAGTCGATCACGGTAGTCAGTCGGCGGGGCGGCACCCAACCACGAAAGGCCCGGATTTTCCGCTTCGCATGGTCGCGCCGCGACCCGTGCCCACAAAGATCACCCGATAGGGTTGCCGGGTGTCGAGCCCCCGGCCGGCGAACCGCCGGGTTCGCCTCGTGTTCGCCCGGCTGATGCTCGTCGGCGCGCTCGCCACGGCGGGGATCAAACTCGTCGACACGCAGGTCGTGCAGGCGCAGTCGCTGTCCGAGCAGGCCGCCAAACAACGCGACACCCATCTGGTGATCCGGGCGCAGCGCGGCGCGATCCTGGACCGCTCCGGCGCGCGGCTGGCGTTCAGCGTCGAGACCAGGATGCTCGACACGCAGCCGGCGCAGATCCGCCGCGACTGGGCGCAGGAGCACCCGAGGACCGACGACAGCTTCGAGGCGCGGGCCGGGCAGATCGCGGCCGGGGTCCGCGCCGCGCTCGGGCCCGCCGTCGACGAGCAGGCGCTGCTGCGCCAACTCCGGTCCGACGGCGCGTACCTGCGGATCGCCGAGGACGTCGACCCGGTGAAGGCCAGGGAGATCACCGGCAGGTTCCCGGAGATCATCGCCCACCAGACCAGGATGCGGCGGATCTACCCCAACGGCCCATTGGCCTCGAACATCGTCGGGGCGGTCAACTGGGACCCCGACCCGGCCGCGCCGCCGGAGCATGGCCTCGCCGGACTGGAGAGCGCGCGGGAGACCGCGCTGGCCGGCAAGGACGGCTGGCGGGAGGTGGACACCGAGCGCGGCGGCGAGGCGATCATCCCCGGCAGCCAGCGCGGCGGCGACCCCTCGGTGCCCGGCAGCGACCTCCAGCTCACCGTGGACACCGACACGCAGTACCAGGTGCAGCGGCTGCTCACCGACTACCAGCGGCGCACCGGAGCCAAAGCCGCGCGGGCCGTCGTGCTGAACGCCAGGACCGGCGAGGTGTTCGCGCTGGCCAACGACCGGCCCTACGCGCCGACCGAGGTCGCGACGACCGGCGACGACCGGCTCGTCGACGCGACCGTGCAGACGCCGTTCGAACCCGGCTCGGTGGCCGGCATCGTGGCGGCGTGCGCGTCGGTGCAGCGAGGATCGGCCGACCAGGCGCTCAGCCAGGCGGTGACGGGACTCGTGCTCGACCCCGGCAGGCCCTCCGGCGGCGGCTCCGCGGCGGCCCTGCGGGCGGCCGCGCACGACGCGGGCGAGGACGCCTTCGCCGACCTCCTCACGAAGTTCGGCCTCGGCACCGTGACCGACGTCGGCCTGCCCGGCGAGGCGCCGGGCCACGTGCCCGCGCGCGGCCAGTGGTCGAGGGACACGCTCGATGCGCTGGCCACCGGCCAGGGCATGTCGGTGACCCTGTTACAGCTGGCCGGCCTGTACCAGGCGATCGCGGCGGACGGCGTGCGCACACCGCCCCGCGTCGTGCGCAGCACGATCGGGTCGGACGGCGCGCGCCACGACGAGCCCAGGCCCGCCGGGGTGCGGGTGCTCGCCGAGGACACGGCACGGACGGTCCGCGCCATGCTGCGGTCGGACGCGCTGTTACCGGGCTATCAGGTCGCCGGCACGTACTGGCACACCCCGGAGCGGAGCACGTTCGCCGGCATGCTGCCCGCCGCGGCGCCCCGGTTCGTGGTCGCGCTGACGGTCGAGGGCCCGCCCGCCGACGACGGAGTCACGGGCCTGGCGCGCGGCATGCTGTCCGCACTCGCGACCCGGTACGACCTACCGCTGTCATAAGACGCGATACGACCTGCCACTGTCCTGAAGGGACTCTTCGTGACGTGTCAGCGACCGGCGGCCAGGGTGTCGAAGTCCGGGAAGTCCTCGGCGAGGCGGTTGCCGGTGAAGTTGCCGACCCAGCCGTCGTCGTCGTGGAAGAACCTGATGGACACGTAGTCGGGGCGGGTGCCCATGTCGAACCAGTGCGTCGTGTTGGCCGGCACGCTGAGCAGGTCGCCCGCCTCGCAGAACACGGCGTGCACGCGGCCGTCGACGTGCAGGTAGAACACGCCGGCCCCGCGCGCGAAGAACCGGTCCTCGTCGTCGTCGTGGGTGTGCTCGGCGAGGAACCGCTGCCGGGCGGTGGCCGCGTGGTCCGCCCACTCCGCGTCCTCGCGCGGGGTCATGTGCATGGCGTCGACCAGGACGTAGCCCTCGGCGCGCACCACCTCGGCGACCCGCTCGCGGTAGGCGGCCAGCACCTCCTCGGAGGTCGGCTCCGCCGGCAGCCCCTCGACCAGGTCCCAGCGCTCGAAGCGGACGCCGAGCCGCTTGAGCTCGTCCCGGATCTGCTCGGGGTCCTCGGTCCTGGTCAGGACGGTGCCGGAGTCGGTGTCCGGCCAGACGGTCAACAGGGTCATCGCGTCCTCGTCCTCTCGATGGTGAAGCGCAGCAGCCATTCCAGGCACTCCAGGCGGTGCCGCGCCTGCGTCAGGTCCGCGCCCCACACGTACACCCCGTGCCTGGCGACCAGCAAGGCCGGGGTGTCCGCGCGGTAGCCCGCCTCGAAGGCGTCGCCGAGCACGCGCATGTCCTGGCCGTTGGGGACGACCGGCACGGTGACCAGGTCGTCGTGCGCGGCCCGCCCGAAACCCTTGAGCATCTCGAGGTCGCGCAGTTCGACGCCGTCCGGCCAGTACTCGGCGGCGAGCACCGGGGACAGCGCGTGCACGTGCACCACGGCGCCCGCCCCGGACACCTCGGCGATCCGCGCGTGCAGGCCGGCCTCCGCCGAGGGCGCGCGGTCCGGGCGCGGCTGGTCCGGCACTGCCGTGCCCGTCCGGTCGACGACCACGACGTCGGCGGCGGTCAGCTCGGCCTTGTCCAGGCCGCTCGCGGTGACGGCCAGCCGCAGCGGGTCCGCGTCGAGCACGACCGAGAGGTTGCCCGAGGTGCCGCGCATCCAGCCGAGGCCCGCGTACCGCGCGGACTCCGCCGCGAGCGCGGCACCCGCCTCGGCCAGCGTGGTCACGCCGGCTCGATCTCGACGAGGGCGAGGCTGTCGACCACGCGGTGCGCGCCGAAGTCCGCGTCCGCGTAGGGCTCGCCGGCGCGGGCCAGGCCGACGGTCCGCCAGCCGTCCTCGGCGGCGGCGTCCAGCTCGGCCGGGACGTCGGACAGGAACACCAGGTCGCCAGGCTCGGCGGCCAGCGCGGTCGCGATGGCCCGGTAGGAGGACGCCACCCGCTTGGGACCGGCGTTGACCGTGTCGAAATGGTGCTCGAACAGGCCGGTCAGGTCCCCGTCGGTGGTCTTCGAGAAGAAGGCGACCTGGCCCGCGACCGAGCCGGAGGAGAACACGGCCAGCCGCAGCCCGGCCGCGTGCCAGCCACGCAGCGCGGGCACCACGTCGGGGAAGAACTCGGCGACCAGCTCGCCGTCGGCGTAGCCGCGCTGCCAGATCAGGCCCTGCAAGGTCTTCAGCGGCGCGATCTTGCGGTCGGCGGCCATCCACTCGTGCAGCACGGCCACGACGCGGTCGGTGCCCGCGTCGGCGGGCAGCTCGGCGAGCTCCCTGATCTCCCGCACCGCGTCGCGCACCACGGGGTCGTCCGCGTGCTGTTCGATCCACGGGCCGAGCCGTGGCCTGGCGTAGTCGTAGAGCACCACGTGGACCTGGCTGGTCGCGGTGAGCGTGCCCTCGATGTCGACCACGACCCATTTCGCCGACAGCGTCACTGGTTGGCTTCTCCTTCGCGGTAGTAGGCGGCGACCCCGTCGGGGGCGAACGGGCCCCGGTCGGTCACGATCGAGGTGACGAACCGGGGCGGGGTGATGTCGAACGCCGGGTAGTGGCCGCGCACCCGGTAGCTTGCCGTGCGGTGGCCGAGGGTGCTGAGCACGTCCTCGCCCGGCCGGTACTCGATCGGCACGTCCGCGCCCGTCCTGGCCAGTTGGTCCGGGGCGTGCACCATGGCGAGGAACGGCACGTCGAAGGCGTTCGCGGCGATGGCCAAGCCGAGCGTGCCGACCTTGTTGACGACGTGGCCGTCCATGGTGACCCGGTCGGCGGCGGTCACCAGCGCGTCGATCTCGCCGGAGCCGAGCACGGCGGCGCCCATGCCGTCGGTGATCAGGGTGGTGTCCACGCCCATCTCGGCCAGGGTCTCCGCGGTCAGCCTCGCGCCCTGGAGGTAGGGGCGGGTCTCGGTGCACACGAAGCTGAGCCGCTTGCCGGCGCGCTGCGCGGCGACCACCGTGTCCACCAGGTAGAGGTCCGCCCAGCAGTGCGTGAGCACGCGGCCGTCCTCGGGCAGCAGGCCCGAGGTGAACTCGCCGAGCGCGCGGCTGCGCGCCCGGTACGCGCGGTCGCCCGCCTCGGCGCCGCCCAGCGCCGCGGCCACCAGCTCCGTGCCGGCGACCGAACCGACACCGTCCACTTCGGACAGTACGAAGTGGACGGCCTTGCGCAGATGATTGTTGGTGCGTCGACTGTTCGAGAGTCGCTCGCCGGCGCGACCGAGGTAGGCGCGCGCGTCCTTGGCCGGCAGCCCGGCGGCCTCGCGGGCCGCGAGCACCATGCCCCACAGCGCCGCGAAGTACGGCCCCGACGACTGGGTGACCATGTCCTCGACGGCCTTCGCCACGTCCTCCGCCGTGCGGCACAGCACCCAGTCCTGCTCGAACGGGAACACGCGCCGGTCCAGGATGCGCACGCCGTTCTCGGCGAGCCGCACGCTGTCGGCCAGCACCGGCAGGATCGGCTCGGTCATCAGCTGTACCCCGTGATCTGGGGCCTCACCCCGGTCAGGAAGTACTCGCCGACCTCGCGCGCCTTGTACACCACCGGATCGTGCAGGGTGAGCGTGCGGGCGTTGCGCCAGAAGCGGTCGAAGCCGAACTCGTTGGCGGTGGCCCGCGCGCCGATGAACTCGAAGATCTTCGAGGTGGTCTCGTTGACCACCCTGGTGGCGACGACCTTGGCCGCCGAGACTGTGACGGCGGCCTGGCCGCGCTGCTGCTCGGTGAGGTCGGACCCGGCGGCGAAGGCCGCGTGCAGCCCGAGCGCGGCCTGGTCGGCGACGAGCTTCGCGGCCTCGGTGGTGCTCACCAGTTCGCCGTAGCCCGCCAGGATGTAGGGGTCCTCGACGGCGCGCTCGACGCCGCTGAGGAACCAGGCCCTGCCCCGCCGCCTGGTGAACTCGGCGGCCTCGGCGAGCGCGCCCTCGGCGGTGCCGACGTAGATCTGCGCGAGCGCCAGCTGGAAGCCCAGTGCGGCAAGGGAAAGCCGCAGCGTGCGCGGGTCGTCGAGGCTCTCGGGCTGGTCGCCGAGGACGTCGGCGGCGGCCACCGGCACGCTCTCGAACACCACTCCCCCGCTGGCGGTCAGCCGCTGGCCCAGGTTGTCCCAGTCGTTGAGGTAGGTGATGCCGGGGGTGGCCGCGTCGACGACGAAAGTGAGCTTCTCGCCGTCGTCGATCCTGGTGCCGCTGACCACCAGCCGGTCGGCAACGCTGGCCCCGGTGGCGAAGGTCTTGCGCCCGTCGACCAGGAAGCCGTCGCCGGTCGGGGTGAGGCGCAGCGCCGCGTCGAGCGGGTTACTCACTCCGGCCCAGAACCAGCCGTGCTCGACGGTGTCCCGGCGCAGGCGGTCGGCGAGCTCGGGCCGGTCGAACAGCCCGGTCCGCCACAGCTGGAGGTAGTGGTAGCCGAGCAAGTGGCCAACCGAGGCGTCCGCCGAGGCGACGATCCTGGTGATCGAGTTGGCCGTGACCCACTCGTCGACACCGGCCCAGGCCGGCAACGCCAACAGGCCGGACTGGCGCAGCCAGTCGACCTCCTGCGTCGGCGGCTGCGCGGCCCGGTCCCGCGCCGAGGCGTCGGCGCGGAGCTTGTCCGCCAGCTCCTCGGCCGCAGCCAGCCAGTCCAGCCCTGGGCTCATCGTGCGACTCCCCGTTCCCCGACCGTCACGAACACCAGCCCGAATTGTCCCCGATCATCGCGTGGCGCCTGCCGGAATTCCAGTCACTGGGACGCGACACACCCGCCCGTTCCCCGTCACCCCACCGGTGCCGGCAACGCCTGCCGGTCGACCTTCCCACTCGCCGCCAACGGCATTTCCGCGAGCACCACGATGGCCGATGGCACCATGAAGTCCGGCAGCACACCGGCCGCCCGCGCCCGCTCCGCCTCCGGCGACACCGTGCGCCCCCTGGCCGCCACGACGTACCCGACCAGGCGGCTCCCGCCGCCCGACGCGTCGGTGCGCGCCACCACCACCGCCTGGGCCACGTCCTGACTGTCCGCAAGCACCGCGGCAACCTCGCCGAGCTCCACGCGGTACCCGCGGATCTTGACCTGCTCGTCGATCCGGCCGAGATAGACCAGCTGTCCGTCGGAGGACCAGCGCACCAGGTCGCCGGTCCGGTACATCCGCTCGCCCGGCCGGCCGAACGGGCACGGCAGGAACCGGTCCGCGGTCAGACCCGGCCGCCGCAGGTAGCCCCTGGCCAGGCCGGCGCCGGCGAGGTACAGCTCTCCCGCCTCCTCCGGTCCCGGCACGGGACGAAGCCGGTCGTCCAGGACGTACACCTCGGTGTCGTGGATCGGCCGACCGATGGGCACCGGCCCGCTCGGCACCGGGACGCCCGGCTCGATCCGGTACTCCACGCAGCCGACGGTCGCCTCGGTCGGCCCGTACTCGTTCACCACCGTCACCCCAGGATGCCGGCGCCGCCACTGCGCCAACGCCTCGCCCTGCAAGCCCTCCCCGCCCAACAGCAGTTCGCTGGTCGGCGAGAACTCCGCTGGCAGGATCTCCAGCAGCGGCAGGTAGCTCGGTGTCGCCTTGAGGAACGTGCACGGTGTCCGCCGCAGTTCGGCTCGACCGGTCGAGCCCGTGCCGCCGACCGTCGCGAGGTGAATCCGGCCGCCCACGATCAGCGGCGTGTACACCGACGTGACGGTGAGGTCCACCGAGATCGGCGAATGCAGCAGGGTCACGCCCCGGCACCCGGGATACCGCACGGTCCAGGCGAGGTAGTGGAGCAGCGAACTGTGCCGGACGACCACGCCCTTGGGGCGTCCCGTCGAACCGGACGTGTAGATGACGTACGCCGGGTGCTCGGGGTGCAGCGGGCGGACCCGCTCCTCGGCGGAGAAGCCCGCGCCGGGAACGCGGTCCAGCAGCGCCGCCGTGTCCGGCCGATCCAGCGCCAGCGTCGGGACGCCGGACTCGGGTAGCGCCTCGGTCGCCTCGTCGACCGTGAGCAGCAGCGCCGGCCCGGAGTCGGCCAGCATGAACCCGATCCGGTCCGCCGGATACCCGGTGTCGACCGGCAGGTAGGCCGCGCCGGCCCGCAGCACCGCGAGTAGGGCGACGATCATCGTCGCCGACCGGGGCACCGCGAGCGCCACCACGTCCTCCGGCCCCAACCCCAGGCCGATCAGGTGCCGCGCCAGCCGGGTCACCCTGGTGTCCAGATCCCGATAGCTCAGTTCGGCGCCGCCGGACACCACCGCCACCGCTTCCGGGGTCCGCTGGACCTGCTCCGCGAACAGGTCCAGCACCGTGGCGGCCGACCCCGTCGTCACGCTGGTCCCGTCGCGAGCGTCGCCCGGACGATCTCCACCGCCTTGGTGACGTCCGCCGCGCTCACCCCGGCATGGGTGACCGCGCGCAGCCTGCCGTGGCCGAGCTCCGCGATCGACAGACCGCGCACTCGAGTACTGTCCACAAAGGACTGCCAGGTGAACCGGGGGTCCTTCACCCGGAACATCAGGATGTTCGTCCGCACCGAGCTCGGGTCGATCTCGATGCCGGGAACGTCCGCGAGCCCGTCCGCGAGCAGCCGCGCGTTGGCATGGTCCTCCGCGAGCCGGTCCACCTCGCCGAGTGCGACGATCCCGGCGGCCGCGATGACGCCGGCCTGTCGCATCCCGCCGCCGAGCATCTTGCGGACGCGGCGGACCGAGGTGACGAAGTCCCGGGTGCCCGCGGCGATCGAGCCGATCGGCGCGGACAAACCCTTGGACAGACAGAACTGAACCGAGTCCGCGTACCGCGCGATCTCGCTGGCCGGCACCCCAAGCGCGACGGCCGCGTTGAACAGCCGCGCGCCGTCCAGATGCACCGGGACGCCGCGCTCGTCGGCGAACCGCCGCACCTCGGCCAGGTAGTGGAACGGCAGAACCGCGCCACCGCAACGGTTCTGCGTGTTCTCCAGGCAGATCAGCGCCGGAAGGGCGAACTGCGGGTCGTCCGGGTCGTCCGGGAAACCACGACGCAGGTCGGCCAGCTCGATCGTGCCGTCGGGCTGGTTGGGCAGCGGCTCGTAGGCGACACCGCCGCAGACCGACGCGCCGGCCGCCTCGTAGACGTAGATGTCGCTCTCCGCACCGACGAGCGCCTTCGAGCCTCTCGGGCAGTGCACCAAGATGGACGCCAGGTTCGCCATGGTCCCGCTCGGCAGCAGGCAGGCCGCTTCCTTCCCGAGCACGTGCGCGGCCCGTTCCTCCAGCTCGCGGACGGTCGGGTCCTCCCCGTACACGTCGTCGCCGAGCGGGGCCTCGCCCATCGCGCGCAGCATCGCCGATGTCGGCAACGTGAACGTGTCGCTCCTGAGCTCGATCACCGTGCCCGCCCTTCCACTGCCTGTTCCTGACGCCGTGTCTCGGTGGCCGCGTCCTCGACGACCAGGTGGATCTCGCCGACGGCCAGGTCGAGGGTCCGCTCGACCGCGCCGGCCTCGGGGTGCCCCGCGATGACGTGGCCGAGCCGGTCGTATGCGTTGCGGGCCGGCCGCACCTGCGCGCCGGGTCGACCGGTGACGGCGACCCGTTCCACCCCGGGGACCGACTCGGCGGCCGGCACCCCGTCGACCCGGCGCAGCACGCCGGGCCGATCGGCGAGCAGGAACTGGATGCCAGCGTGCCGCGCGTGCTCCCGGACGAGCCTGGCCGGCAGCCCTGCGGCGACCCGAAGCTGTTGCGCCAGCAGGTCGATCCCGGTGGCGTGCCTGACCAGTTCGGGGATCATCCCGCCGGCCAGCCGGGGGTTGATCTCGATGATGGCCGGGCCTGCGTCGGTGAGCCGCACTTCGGTGTGCGTCGCGCCGAGCCGCACCCCGGTCGCGTCGAGCGCCAGCCGCACGACGTGCTCGATCTGCTCGGCTGTCTCCGGTGGGAGCGGGGCAGGGAAGACGTGCCGGCTCTCCACGAAGTACGGGCTGCCGGTGACGGACTTCGCCGTGATGCCGACGCAGTGCGCCGCGCCCGCTGCCGAGAACATCTCCACGCTGAACTCGGGGCCCTCCAGGTACTCCTCGACCAGCACGGTCCCGGCCGTCGGCAGGCCGCGCACGTTGACCAGCACCGCGAGGATCCGCGCCGCCTGTTCGGCGGCCTGCGCGACGGTGTGGCAGAGCAGCACGTCATTCGAGCCGGAGTCGTCGGCGGGCTTGACCACGCAGGGCAGGCCGACCTCCTCGACCGCGGCGGCCAGGTCGGCGGAGTCGGTCACCGAGGCGAACCTCGGCTGCCGGACACCCGCCTCGCGCAGCCGGACGCGCAGGGCCGACTTGTCGCGGCAGGTCGCCGTCGCCTCGACCGGGTTTCCCGGCAGCCCGAGCCATTCGGCCAGGTCGGCGACGATCGGCACGTAGAACTCGCTGGTCGTGGTGACGCCGGCCAGCTCCTCCCGCCGGAACCGCAGTTGGATCGCCGCCCGCAGCGCCGCGATGGAGTTGGTGTCGCACAACAACAGTTCGCAGTCCATCTCGGCCAGGCCCGCGTACCGCTCCGGCTTGCTGGTGGCCAACACCGGGCGCAGGCCCAGTTCCCGCGCCGTGCGCAGCGCGAGCATCCCGGTTCCCGAGGTGTTCGACTCGACGAACAGCAGGTGTGCCTGGTCCACTGCGCGGCCGGTAATCTCCGCGCGGGACCACGTGGACACCACCGTGCCGTAGGCGACGGGCTCCGGTGTCGCCGCCGTGGCCATCGCGGCGAGATCGTGCTCCGCCCAGTGGTCGTCGCCGTACACGGTGTCGGTGTACCGGTCTCCCCGGTCGGGGAAGATCCCCACGACGCGGTCGCCGGGCGCGGCGCGGGCGGCGAGGTCGCCGAGCACGCGGTACACCGAGCCCGCGGTGTTGCCCGCGAAGATCTGCTGCTCGCGCGCGAGATCCCTGGTCGCGGCGAACGCCTCGTGGTCGTTGAGCCAGTGCACCTCGTCGATGAGCCTGCGGTCCAGGTTCTGCGGCAGCAGACTGTTGCCGAGCCCGCTCTGCAACCGGCGCGGCACGTCGGGCTGGTCGAACAGGGCGCTGCCGACGCAGTCGACGCCGACCACCCGCAGTCCAGGGAGCGACTCACGCAGCGCCCGCGATGAGCCGCACAGGGAGCCGCCGCTGCCGACGGAGCCGACCAGCACGTCGATCCGGTCGAGATCGTCGAGGATCTCTCTGGCCAGGTCGCGATAGGCCCCGGGGTTGTCCGGGTTGCGGTACTGCTGCGGCCAGAACGCGCCGGGCAGGTCGGCCATCAGCTGTTCGAGGCGCTCGATGCGGGCGCTCTGCCAGCCGTGGCTGGACATGGCTTGCACCACGTGCACGTCGCAGCCGAGCGCCCGCAGCTTGGCCATGGTGATCCGGTCGATCCTGGGGTCGGTGACGATGTGCACCTCGTGCCCGAGCGACCGGCCGACCAACGCGACGCCGAGCGCCATGGTCCCCGAGGAGCTCTCCACGATCGGCGCGCCGGGCAGGAGAGCCCCGGTGCGCCGCGCCGACAGGATGATGTTCCTGGCCACCCGGTCCTTCATGCCGAACGGGTTCTGCATCTCCAGCTTCGCGTACACCTCGACGTCCGCGAACTGGTCGAACCGCAGACGCACGAGCGGTGTCCGCCCGATGACGTCCCGGACACTGTCGAAAAGCACCCTCTACCCCCAGTGTGGTGATGACTCAGACGGCCGGGTGCGACCGCAGCAGGCGGTCCACCGCCTTCGGTCCCTCGTGTCTGGCGGTCGCGCGGGCCGACCACTCCTCGCGCAGGCGCCGGTACTCCTGCTCCTGCTCGTCGAGCACGGCGCGCACCGCGTCGGGTCGGGCCGAGCCCGACGAGGACATCCTGGCCAGCGCGCGATCCACGTCGAACGCCTCGGCCAACGCCCGTTCCGGTTCGGCCAGCTCGAAGCCGTGGTCGCCCGCGATCGTTCGCAGCAGCTCGGCATCGATCTGGCGCGGTGTCCTGCCGGCCTCGATCGCGGCGAGGATGTAGGCGCCGGCGATCACCTGCGCCCGCCGCCACGGCACGCCCTCGTCCAGGGTGAGCGCGTTGGCCAGGCTGAACCCGCCGAAGTACTCCTGCTCGCACGCCCTCGCCATGCGGTCGGCGCGGAAGGCGAGCCCGTCGAGCACCGCCGTGAACAGGCGCAGCACGGACCGGCCGGTGGTGAACGCGTTCAGCAGGTTCGCGCCGGCCTCCTTGGAGACCTCCACGAGGTTGGTGTACGGCGTGTTGCGCTGCCCGAGCAGCACATCGAGATGGTATGCGGCCAGATGTGCCGTCCTGCCGCGAATCCGCTCCAGCACCGGGAAGTTCTTCTTCTGCGGCATGGCGGAGGAGATGCCGGACAGCGCGTCCGGCAGGTCGACGAACCCGTGCTCGCTGCCGGCCCAGGTCAGCAGGTCGGTGCAGAACCGGCTCAGCGCGCCACCGAGCAGGCCGAGTTCCGCGGTCACCTCGGCCACCCAGCCCCGCGAGGCGACTGAGGTGAGGGCGAGCGGCTGGACCCGTCGAAAACCCAGCAGCCGAGCCATTTCCGCGCGGTCCCAGGCGAGTTCCTGCCCGGCCATCGCGCCGGCTCCCAGCGGGCAGGCGTCGATGCCGTCGTAGGTCGCCAGCATTCGCCGCGCGGTGTGCAGCGCCTGCTCGGACAGCGCGGCGAGGTAGAAGCCGGGGGTGATGATCTGCGCGGCCTGGAAGTGCGTGTACCCCGGCATCGGGAGGTCGGCCGACTCCCCCGCGCGCCGGTGGGCCGCGACACCGAACCGCAGCAGCGCGTCCGCGGTGGCGGCCAGCTCGTCG
This sequence comes from Solihabitans fulvus, assembly GCF_008386585.1. Taxonomy (GTDB): domain Bacteria; phylum Actinomycetota; class Actinomycetes; order Mycobacteriales; family Pseudonocardiaceae; genus Solihabitans; species Solihabitans fulvus. The sequence continues at coordinate 24,146 of NZ_VUOB01000060.1, read as the reverse complement.
CGGCCGAACAGCAGCTGCGCACAGGACTGGAGGTCGTTCCTGCTGCGGTCGACGTGCCAGACCGGGATCGGGCTCGGCAGCCGCTGCTCGACATACCGTTCCAGCGCGAACGCGATGTCGGACATGTTCTGCTCGCGCCACGAGTCGATGGTGTGCGCGTCCACCGACGCCAACGCCGCGCCGAGGTCCTCGGCCTCCCGCGCCGTGATCAGCCCGAGCCGCAGGTACTCGGCGGCGAGCACCCGCTCGATCTCGACATACCGCGGCAGCAGGTGCTCGGCCTCGTACCGGAACTGGGGGTCGAGCACCTCCTCGCGCAGCAGCTCGCTCGGGCCGTCCGCGATCCGCCCGCTCAGCGGGGGCGCGGTTCCGTCGGCCGTCGACGGCTCGTTCTCGTTCAGGACGCGGCCTCCGCGTCGGCGGCCATCTTCCTGCGCAGGCTCAGCGGTCGCATGTCCGTCCACACCTCGTCGATGTGGGCGAGGCAGTCGGCCTTGGCGCCTCGGGTGCCCTCCGCGCGCCACCCGGCCGGGATGTCCTTGTCCCCCGGCCAGATCGAGTACTGCTCCTCGTCGTTCAGCACGACCGCATAGGTCCTGGTGTCGTCGTCGTCCGATGTGGACATGTCACTCTCCCTCGTGTCGTCGTTGCCGGGATGCCGGGCCGCTCACGCGGTGACCTCGTTGGACTCGGTGGATCCGGTGGACTCGGTGGACCCGTCGGAGTCGTCCTCGCTCGGCCCGTCGGGCTCGGGCGACTCGGCGGGCCGCACCACCTTGCGGATCCGCGAGAAGCCGATCACCCCTGCGGCGCTGAGGATGCCGAGCGCGGTGATGATCAGCGCGAACTGGATGCCGACCCAGCCGCCGAGCAGGCCGCCGAAGATGGCGCCGAGCGGCGACATGCCCATCACGACCGTCCGGATCGACGCGGTCATCCTGCCCTGCATGTTGTCCGGCGTGATGGACGTGCGGTAGCTGCGCAGGTTGATGTTGCAGACGATGATCGCGGCGGCGTCGATGATGTGCATGGCCACCAACAGGATGACCGCGATGAGCGTGGGCATGAACGTGGCCAGCGGGGTCAGCAGCGAGGCGAGGCCGACGACGATGGAGGTCAGCACCAGCAGCTTGCCGAGCGGGATCCGCCTGCTCAGCGGGCCCGCGATGAGGGCGCCGACGAACGCGCCGAGACCGGAGGAGGACAGCACGAGGCCGATGTAGAACGGCGCGAGGTGCAGGGTGCGGGTGATGTACACCAGGAACACCGGTTCCAGCGCCATCGCGAAGAAGTTGGCGACCAGCGTGGCGAGGGTGAGGGTCCGGATGGTCACGTTGTTGACGACGAACGCCGCGCCCTCCGCGATGTCCCGCCAGATCGACCGCTCCTCGTCGGTGGCCTCCGGCGTCGGCTCCTTCTTCTTGATCAGGGCGGTGAACAGGCCCGACACCACGTACAGCACCGCGTTGAACATCATCGCGAACGGCGCGGTGAGCGCCTGCACGATCGCGCCGCCGATCGCGTTGCCGCCGATGTTGGACACCGAGCTGCTGAGTTCCAGCTTGCTGTTGGCGTCGACCAGCTCGGTGCGCTCGACCAGGCTCGGCAGGATCGACGAGCCGGCGATGTCGGAGACCACGCTACAGAAGCCGACCAGCACGGTGATCACCAGCAGCAGCGGGATGGTCAGCATGTGCTGCCACCACGCGAACGGGATGAGCAGCAGCAGCACGCCCCTGGTGACGTCGGCGACGATCAGGAAGGGCCGCTTGGGTTTGCGGTCCAGCCACGCGCCGGCGAACAGACTCATGAACAGGTACGGCAGGTACGCCACCGCGCCGAGCAGTCCCATCTGGAACAGCGACGCCGACAGCATGATGGACGCGATGATCGGGATCGCGACCTCGGAGATGTTCGCGCCGAGCATCGACGCCGTCTGGCCAGCCCACAGGTTGCGGAAGTCCGCGTGCCTCCACAACCCGCTGGATGTCTTGTTCGCCACGTAACCCTGTCCTTTTCCAGTCAATCGGAGACGGCTTGCCCCGAGGTCACCGCGGCGCGTGTCAGGCCACGGTCGAAGACGTCCAGCAGCGACTCCGGTGCGCTGAGGAAGGTGTGGTGCTCGCCGGCCAGCACCGTCCTGAACAGCCGGTCCTCGGCCGCGTACTCCTGCCAGCCGCCCATCTGGTCGGGGCGGATCTCGACGTCCCCGCTCCAGCCGATGGCGTGCAGGTCGGTGCTGATCATGACAGGCGCGGCGAGTTGGTACTTCTGGTTCGCGGAAATGTCCGCGCGCAGGATGTCCAGTCCGAAGTCCAGCGCGTCGGGGTGCGGGCGCCCGCCCATGGCGATGGTGAGCAGGGCGAGTTCCTCCCGCAGTTCGTCGCCGGTCATGGTGAGGAACCGGCCGTAGGGCGGTTGGTGCGGCGCCACCTGGGAGGACACGAACAGGCACGCGGGCAGGTGCCCGCCGAGCCGTTGCAGCCGCAGCGCGGTCGCGAACGCGGCCAGCGCGCCGCCGCAGTGGCCGAAGAACCCGAACGGCCGGTCCAGGTACGGTTCCAGCGCCTCGGCGGCCTGCTCGGCGAGGACGTCGTAGGTGCCGTAGTGCGGTTCCCTGATCCGGTTCTCCCTGCCGGGCAGCTGGACCGAGCAGATCTCGACCGACCCGGTGCGGCTCGGCCACCTGTTGTACATCGACGCGCCGACGCCGGAGTAAGGGAAGCAGAAAAGCCGGGCCGGCGCGTCGCTCGACGGCTTGCGCAGCAACCACTTGCGGGACTCGCCTGCCATTCGCCACCTCGTGGTCAGTGTCGGTCGGACTCATTCGGACGGGATGGGATCGGTCGGACTCAGACGGACGGGATCGGGTCGGACGGATCGGCTCAGACGGGATCGGGTCGGACGGATCGGCTCAGACGGACTCAGTCAGACAGGATTGGGTCGGACGGGATCGGGTCGCCGCCGGCGTCCCGCAGGGTCGCCGCGGCGTGCTCGCGCAGCCGGACGGTGATCGGCATCCGCCGGATGCCCGCGGTGAAGTTGGAGCTCAGGTGCTCGACCGGGCCGGCCAGCTCGAAGCCGCTGGCCAGCGCGACCAGTTCCCCGAAGAACAGGCGCAACGCGATCCGCGCCAGCGGCGCCCCGACGCAGTAGTGCGGGCCAAGCCCGAACGCGAGGTGCCGGTTGGGTTGCCTGGCCACGTCGAACCGGTACGGGTCGGTGAACACGCGCTCGTCCCGATTGGCCGAGCCGAGCCAGGTCACCAGCGCCTCGCCCGCCCGCACCGGCACGCCACCAAGTTCGGTGTCCGCCACCGCGTACCGCATGAAGTGGTTGGCCGGCGAGGACCAGCGCAGGCCCTCCTCGACGGCGTCGGCCACCGCGTCGGGGTCGTCGCCGATTCGCGCGTACTGGTCCGGGTTCTCCACGAAGGCCAGCACGGTCGCGGCGATCGCGTGCGGGGTCGTGACGTTGGCCCCCAGCAACAGGCTGTAGCAGTTGTAGACGATCTCGTCCAGCCGCATCCGACGCTCGCCGAGCTGCATTCGCGCGAGGAACCCGATGAGGTCGTCCCGGTGCGTTCTGGACTGGATGCGCTGGGCGAAGTACTCGAACAGCTCGTGGTGCGCGGTGACGAGATTGCCGTGGCCCGCGCCGTCCACGAACGACGCGTCCTCCGGCGCGATCGCCATCGTCGTCAGCTCGGTGAGGTAGGGCCAGTCCCGCTCCGGCAACCCCATCAGCGCACCGGTGAAGGCCATCGGAAAGCCCGCGACCGCCTCGGCCAGGTCCCACGGCCCGCCATCGGCGACCGGCGCGAGCAGGCGGCGCACCACCAGGCGAATGTCGGGCTGTCTGGCCCGGAGAGCGCCGTAGGACAGTACCTTCGCCAACGGCTCACGCATGGCGGTGTGTATCGGAGGGTCGCTCGCCGCCATCATCTTGTCGCCGGCCGGGTCGGCCTCGCCGAGGATGGACAGCAGCGTGCCGCGCCGGGAGGTGAACCGTCGGTGGTCGCGCAGCACCGCGCCGACGTCCGCGTGCCGCGTCACGGACAGGAACGAGCGGCCGTCGGGCAGTTCCTGTCGGTGCACAGGCGACTTGGCGCGCATCGCCCGCCACACCGCGTGCGGGTCCCCGGTCGCGTGGAACACCGGGTCGCGGAGGTCCACCGCGTCGAGGTCGACCGCGTCGAGCGGCCCGTCGGGAACGGTGATCCTCACGCGCGTGCCTCCTCGACATCGGCGGCGGGAGCGTCGGCGAGGGCCGCGACCTGGACGGCGAGCTCGGCGATGGTCGGGTTCTCGTAGAACGTCCGTGCCCTGACGAACACGTCGAACTCGCTGGCGATCTCGCTCGTGACGCGGGTGGCCAGCAGGGAATGGCCGCCAAGCTCGAAGAAGTCGTCGTCGACGCCGACCGGGTCGATCTCCATGACCTCCTGCCACAGGCCGGCGAGCCAGGACTCCAGCCGCGTGGTCGGCGCCCGGTAGTCGCTGCCGATGTCGGGGCGCTGCCGGTTCCTGCGGGCCGCGAGGGCGGCCCGGTCGGCCTTGCCGACGGCCGTGAGCGGCAGGGACTCCAGCCAGGTGAACGTGGCCGGAACCAGATAGCCGGGCAGGGTCGCCGACAGGCTCCTGCGCAGCTCCGAGGAGGGGATCGCGAACTCGCTCTCGTAGAACGCGGCCAGCCGTCGCCCGCCGACGCTGTGGTCCTGCGCAACGACGACGGCGTTGCGCACGTCGGCGAGGCCGCGCAGCGCGGCCTCCACCTCGCCGGGCTCCACCCGGTACCCGCGCACCTTGACCTGCCCGTCGGCCCTGCCGACGAACTCCAGCACGCCGTCGTGCCATCTGGCCAGGTCGCCCGTGTCGTACATGAGCGCGCCCCGGCTGGTCGCGAACGGGTTGGGCAGGAAGCGTTGCGCGGTCAGCGAAGGCCGGTTCAGGTAGCCGCGCGCCAGGCCCGCGCCCGCCGCGTGGAGCGTGCCGACCGTGCCGTCGGCGACCGGTCGCAGGTCGTCGTCAAGCAGGTACACCTCGGTGCCGTTGACCGGCAGGCCGATCGGGACGTCCCGCCCGGCCAGGGGCGCACGCACGGGATGCCAGCAGGTGAAGGTGGTGTTCTCGGTCGGCCCGTAGCCGTTGACCACGACGCAGTCGGGCAGCGCGGCCACGGCCCGATCCACGTGCGCGGCGGAGAGCACGTCGCCGCCCGCGATCAGCCGACGCAGCGCGGGCAGATCCGTCAGGCCTTCGTCGACGACCTGGTGGAACAGCCCGGCGGTCAGCCACAGCACGGTGACCCGCTCGCGGCGCACCAGCTCGACGAGTTCGGCGGGGCCGAGCTCCCCTGGCGGCGCGACGACCAGGGTGCCGCCGTTGAGCAACGGTCCCCAGATCTCCAGGGTGGACGCGTCGAACGCGACCGGCGCGTACTGGAGGAACACGTCGGTTCGCCGGGCCGCGACCAACTCCTGACCGAGCACGAGCCTGACGATCGCGCGGTGCGGCACGCAGACACCCTTGGGCGTCCCGGTGGAGCCGGAGGTGTAGGCGAGGTAGGCGAGATCCGCCGGATCGCCCTGCCGCACAGGCAGGTCACCGGTCGGCGCCGAGTCCAGCTCCGGCGCGAGCAGCGCGATGACGTCGCCGCCGACCAGGTCTCGATGGGCTCGCTCGGTCAGCGCGACCCGGACGCCGGCGTCGGCCAGCAGGGCGGCGATCCGCTCTGGCGGATCCCTCGGGTCGAGGGCCACATAGGCTGCCCGCACGCGAAGCACGGCCAGCAGCGACGCGATCAGGTGCGCCGACCGGTCCAGCAGCACGCCGACCAGATCGCCGGCACGAACGCCCTCAGCCGCCAGGTGTCCGGCGATCTCGTCGGCGCGGGCGGACAGGTCGCCGTAGGACAGCCGCTCGTCGCCGAACACGACCGCGGTGGCCTCGGGGGTGGTCCGCGCGATGTCCGCGAACCGGTCGTACACGGTGGTCACCGTGCCGTCGTCCGCTGTGCCCATGGGTTGTTCACCTGCTCCTTCCCCGGAAATGGCCGGTCAGCCACGGTCAACGGCCGTCCACAGCGCGGTGGCGCTGGCCACCAGGACACCCGCCGCGTCATACAGCGCGGTCAGGTTGACCGAGGTTCGCCCGTGCTCGGTGTCGCGGCGCGCCACCACCACGTAGGACTCGTTCGTCCACACTGGACTGTGTAGTTCGGCGACCATGCGGCTGAGCACCATCGGACTCGGGCGCGGGTCGACCGTCCAGCCGCCGGGGCAGTCGAGCACGCTCCACACCACCTCGGCGGGGACCTCCCCCGCGCCGTGGTCGCGCGGCGTCCACCGGCAGGCCACCACGGCGTCCCTGCCGCGCACCGGTCCCGGCGCGAGCCGGAGGCCGTCCACCCGGTCGGGGCCGCAGGCGAAACAGGTCGGGAACGGGTGCCCCCGGCGGCCGAGGAATCGTCCTGCGCAGTCCGCCGCGATCTCGGCGGACACCGGGTCGACCACCGGAATCGACCCGGTGGCCACGGTCGTCACCGTGGCGACCAGCTCCTCGCCGTGCCACAGCCCCGATCTGCGCTGCCCGGGACGGAACTCCATCGCGGTGTCCAGCGGGGCGGGGGCCAGCAGCGTCACCGCCGCCGTGCTTCCCTGCGCAGGCGCGGCGAGCGCGGCCAGACCGCCGCAGAGGTACCCGCCCTGCGCGGACCCCGGCGGCCCGTTGTACCGCGCTGGCACGGTGAACTCGCGAACCTGGCTCATCGGTTCGGCCCGCCGAGGGCCTCGTTGACGATCCTGGCCGTCTCGCGCACGTGCGGCGCCTGGAGGATGTCGTAGTGGTGCGCGCCGACGGTGTGCGACCGGAACTCCCCGTCGACCACCTTGCCCCACATCTCGGCGCTGTCGATCGACCCGCCGTCGAGGCCCTCGATGTAGGTGACATCGCCAGGGTACCGGTCCGGCTGGTAGTTGTTGTGCGCCATCAGGTTGGTGCTGAAGACCTTGAAGTAGGCCTCCCACTGCTCCAGCTCGCCGCCGTGTCCGGAACCCTCCGCAGGCAGCCGGCCGACCAGCCAGCGCATCTTCTCCTGGAGGGTGTCGAACCCCGCGAGCACCTCGGCCCACTCGTCGTCGACGTCCTCGGGCACGGCCATGCCGGCCGCCCTGAGCACGTCCACGAACAACAGCAGGGCGATGTCCTCATCGCGCAGGCTGTCCTCGAACTGGCCGGGGTAGGCGGCGTCGATCATGCACAGCAACGCCACTTCCTCGCCGCGCCGAACCAGCTGACTGGCGACCTCGAAGGCGAGCACCGCGCCGAAGGACCAGCCGCCGACGTGGTAGGGGCCGGTCGGCTGCTTGTCCACCAACAGTGTCAGGTAGCTGGCGGCGATGTCCTCGACCGTCGCGTTGAGCACCGTTCCCGACACCAGTCCTTCCGAGATGACGCCGTACACCGGGTGTTCGGCGGTCAGCTCGGCGACCAGCGGGAGGTAGCAGAAGACACCGCCGCCGACCGGGTGGATCAGCGACAGTGGCTCGCGCTCGCCGGCCGACCGGATGGGCAGCATCCTGGCCGCGTCGCCCGGCGCCTTCTCCAGGCGCGCCAGGGCTTCGGCGAGCTTGGCGACGGTGTCGTTCGCGAGCAGGTCCGCGACCGGGAACTTCCGGCCGAACTCCTTCCTGATCAGCATCACCAGCCGGAGCGCAAGCAGCGAGTGGCCGCCCAGCTCGAAGAAGCCGTCGTGGATACCGATCGGGCGCACGCCGAGCACGTCCTCCCACAGCACCACGAGTCGCCGCTGCGCGTCGGTGGTCGGCGGGGCGTGGTGGGCCGTCCGCTCGGGCGGACCCGCCTCCGGCAGTCGACCCCGATCCACCTTTCCGTTGGCGGACAACGGAAGTTCGTCCAGCGCCAGCCACGCGGACGGGATCATGTGGTCGGGCAGCCGCGTGGCGAGCCAAGCCCGCAGTCGCGGGGTGTCGACCTCGGCGCCGAGGGTGGGGACGACGTAGGCCACCAGCCGATCCTCGCGAAGCGCCACCACGCATTCGCGCACGAACTCGTCCTCGGCCAGCACCGCCTCAATCTCGCCGAGCTCGATCCGGAAGCCACGGATCTTCACCTGCTGGTCGGCTCGGCCGAGGAACTCCAGTTCGCCGTCCGGCAGCCACCTGACCAGGTCCCCGGTCCGGTAGAGACGTTCGGTCTGCCCGCCCGGCCAGGCGTGGTCGACGAACCGCTCCCCGGTCAGCTCCGGTTGACCGTGGTATCCGTCGGACAGGCCGACGCCGCCGAGGTGGAGCTGTCCGGTGACGCCGACCGGCACGGGTGTCATCGCATCGTCGAGCACGTGCGTGCGGAGGTTGGCGATCGGGTGGCCGATCGGCACGATCCGCCGGTCGTCCTGGCGGCAGCGCCAGCAGGTCACGTCGACGGCGGCCTCGGTCGGGCCGTACAGGTTGACCAGTTCCGCCCGGTGCCCGGCGAGAAACCGTTCCTGGAGGTCGTGGCCGAGCGCCTCGCCGCTGGAGATGACCAGCCGCAGGCTCGCGTGCTCCTCGGCGGGGTCGTGGTCGAGGAACGCCCGGAGCATCGACGGCACGAAGTGGATCGTGGTGACGGCCTGGTCGCGGATGAGGCCGGCGAGGTACTCGGGGTCGCGGTGGCCGCCCGGTCGGGCCAGCACCAGCAGGGCGCCCTGCATCAGCGGCCAGAAGAACTCCCACACCGAGACGTCGAAGGAGTACGGGGTCTTCTGCATCACCCGGTCGTCCGGCCCGAGGCCGAACTCGTCCTGCATCCACAGCAGCCGGTTGCAGATCGCCCGGTGCGAGATCACCACGCCCTTCGGGCGGCCCGTCGAGCCGGAGGTGAACATCAGGTAGGCGGGGTCGTCCGGGGTCGCCGTGCCGGCGGGGCGCGTCTCGGGATCCGGCTCGGCCGCGATTTTGGCCAGTTCAACGGTTTCCGCCGACGCTCCGCACGTCCGGAGCCGGTCGAGCAGCGCCGGTGCGGTCAGGACGACGGCGGCCCCGACGTCAGCGACCATGGTGTCGATCCTGGCCACCGGGTTGTCCGGGTCGATCGGCACGTACGCGCCACCGGCCTTGAGGATCGCCAGCAGGCTCAGCACCAGCTCCGGCGATCGTTCCAGGTACACGCCGACGAACTGCCCTTGTCGGACGCCGAGGTCGACGAGCCGAGCGGCCAGTCGATCGGCGTACGCGTCGAGTTCCCGATAGGTGAGCGTGCCGCCCTCGAAGGTCACGGCGGGCAGCTCGGGGGTCTCCCGCGCCTGCTGTTCGACCAGCCGGTGCAGCAGGTGCGGTCGGGGGTAGTCCGTGTCGGTGTCGTTCCAGTCGGCCAGCTCGGCCAGTTCGGTCTCCGACAGCAGTGCGGCCGTGCGGTGCGCGGTGTGCGGGCCGGTGACCATGGCGCGCACCGCAGCCAGGTAGTAGCCGTGGATGCGGTCGATGTCCGCTCCGGTGAACAGTGCGGCGTCGTAGCGCAGCCCCACGCCGACCCGCCCGGTGAACGTGTCGCGGGAGAACTCCACGCCGAACGGGAAGCTGGTCGGCACGTCGCCGTCCTCGTCGAGCACGGTCAGCTCGCCGGTCGGGCGCTCGTCCTCGACGTGGAAGTGCGTGTAGTTGAAGTAGGTCTCGAACAGCGCCGTCGAGCCGAGTCGTCGCTGGATCTCCGGCATCGGGAACCTGCGGTTGGGCTGGATCGCCAGGTCGGTCTCGGCGACCCTGCCGATCAGCTCGACCCAACTGCCCTCGTCGAGGCGGCACCGGAACGGCAGGGTGTTCAGGAACAGCCCGGCGACCCGGTCGCCGTCGGTCTCCTCGACGCGCCCGTTGTAGACGACGCCGGTCACCACGTCGGAGTCGCCACCGAGCATGGCGAGGACCCGAAGGTGCACGGCGAGCAACACGATCCGCACCGGGACGGCCAGCGCCCCGGCGAGCCGGACCACCTCGGCGGACAGGTCCGAGGGCAGGTCCCGCCCGCTGATCGCCATGTCCGGCGCGCCGGACCCGGCGTTCGACGAGCGGGGCACCGTGGTGACGGGCGCGCCGTCCAGTTGGTCGAGCCAGAACTGGCGCTGTTCGGCGCTGTCGAGCGCCTCCCGTTCCAGCCGCACCAGCGAGCGGAAGCGGGAGGCCGGTGGCGGCGGCGTCGTCGGGTCGCCGCCGAGCGCGTCGAGGTAGCGGGTCAGCAGTTCACCGAACAGGGAGCGGGCGCTCCAGCCGTCCATGATCGCGTGATGCTCGACGATCCACAGCTGCACGGCGTCGTCGGCGCGGCGCTGCACGTGGAACCGGATCAGCGGCGCCCGCTCCCAGTCGAACGGATGCTCGCGCTCCCAACGGAACCGGCGCGCCACCTCAGCCGCCTGCTCGGCCGGGGCGACCGACCGGATGTCCTCGAAGGTGATCGGCGCGGTCACCTCGTCGCGCACGAGCTGGAGGGCCTCGCTGAAGCCGTGCATGGCGAACGAGGTTCGCAGCACCTCGTGCCGGGACAGCAGGGCTTCGACGGCCGAGCGCCACGCGTCCTCGGAGTACGTGGCGCGGATGTGGTACCCGGCGACGTTGTGGTAGATCTGGTGCGCCGCAGTCAGTTCGCTGTGGTAGAGCATGCCGGCCTGGAGCGCGGTGAGCGGGTAGGCGTCCGCGACGCCGGCGGGCAGCAGCGCGCGGTCGGCCGCGCCGATCAGATCGAACGGCTCCCAGGTCTGCTCGCCGTCCTGCGGGTCGATCGGCGTGACCAGCGGCGCAAGTTCCCGGATGGTCTGGTTGAGCATCAGGTCCGGCAGCCGGATCGCCAGACCGTGTTCCCGTGCCCTGGCAAGGATCTGGATGCTGCGGATGGAGTCGCCGCCGACCTCGAAGTAGTTGTCGTCGATGCCGATCTCGGCGCGGTTCAATGTCGCCGCCCAGATGTCGGCGAGCGCCCGCTCCACATCGTCGCGCGGGGCGACATAGGGAGTCGCGTCGTCGTCGACGGGGCCGGGCCGCTCGGTCTCGGCCGGCCGGTCCGCGCGTTCCGCCACCGGTGCCGGGAACGCGTCGGCGACCGCCAGGTCCGGGCGCGCGGCGACGGCGGCGACGGCGGTGCGGTAGTGCCCGGCGAACCGCTCGGCCCAGGCCGGCGAGAACAGGTCGGACCGGTACTCGAGCACGGCGGTCGGCTGGGCGCCGTGCTCGTCGACCTCGAGGGACACCTGGAACTTGGCCGTGCTGGTGTCGTGGCCGACGGGGATGATCTCCAGCTCTCCAACGGAAAGCCCGGCCTGCGCCGCGTCGACCATCATGAACAGCACCTGGACGATCGGGTCGTGGTCGGCGGCGCGGGCCGGGCTCACGTGCTGCACGACGGTCTCGAACGGCACCTCGTGGTGGTCGTGCGCGCGCAACGAGGCGCGCCGCACGCGGTCGAGCAGTTCGCGGAAGCTCGGGCGCCCGCCGAGGTCGGTGCGGATCGGCACCAGGTTGACGAACACCCCCACCGTGCGCTCGAACTCCGCGCGCTCGCGGTTGGCCATGGGGACGCCGACGATGACGTCGTCGAGCCCGGTGTAGGCGCCGAGCACGAGGTGGAAGACGGCGAGCAGCGCGGTGGAGACGGTCGTGTCGGCCGCCTTGGCGATAGTCCGCAGGGCGTCGATCGCGTCGCCGGGCAGGTCGAACCGCAGGCTGCCGCCGCCGGTCGTCTCGGCCCCGGCCGGCAGGTCCGCCGGCAGCTGCACAACCGGGAGGTCGCCGCCGAGCGTCTCGGACCAGAAGTCGAGCTGTCGGGCGGCTTCCGCGCTGGCCAGCCACTCCTGTTGCCAGGACGCGTAGTCGCCGTACTGGAACTCGGGTTCTGGCGGGGCCTGCCCGCCGCCGCCGATGTTCGCGCGGTAGCCGGCCAGGATGTCCTCCAGCAGCACCGTGACCGACCATCCGTCGCAGATGATGTGGTGCATGGCCAGGACGAGGGTTGCGGTGGTGTCGTCGCGGCGCAGCAGTGCGGCCCGGAACAGCGGGGCGCGCTCCAGGTCGAAGGGCCTCGTCGCCTGGGCCGTCATCCAGGCCGTCAGTTCGGCGTCGTCGAGGTGGTCGCCGACCCGCCAGTCCAGGCGCCACCGGGTGTCGATGACCTGCCGAAGGCCGCCGTCGACGAGCGCGAAGTGGGTACGCAGCGCCTCGTGCCGCTCGCCGGCCTGCTGGATCGCGCGCCGCAGCGCGTCCTGGTCGAGTGGCCCGCGCAGCGTGAAGAACAGCGGCACGTGGTAGGTCGGCTCACCGTCAAGCAGCTGCTGGATGAAGAACAGCTGCTGCTGCGCGATGGACGCGGGCGCCACGTCGTACCGCGCCGTCTCGACGGTCGGGCTCTGCTCGCTCGTCACCGGGGCACCGCCACCCCTGCGGCGATGGCGGCGGATGACCGCGCGCGTCCGAGACCATACAATTTTTGCCCCCAGGCAAATCGGATGACCATCAAGAATGGGGTGCGATTTCCCCCGGTGCATGGCGCCCATAAATTGGCAGCTCGACGCCCCACGCTAGCATTCGGGTCACCGGGCAGCGATGTGGCGTAGATCACATTTACACACTACGGCACTCTTGCTGTATCAAGGTTTCAACAGTCTGCCGATCGCGCGCAGGCACCGGTCGAGACGTCCGACGAATATAGATGAAATATAGATACTCGTTTCACGTCTCGATCTCCGGAAATCTCCCCACGAGAGGTATCGGTTGTGGCGCAAGCATGGGACGACCGCTTCGAAAAAGTGTTGAGAGAGGCCGTGCCGGCTCTGCCCGCGGACACGCCTTTGCTTCCCGACCTGCAACTCATCGCGGCGGGGCTCGACTCCGTCGGAATTGTGAAGCTGATGATGCGCCTTGAGCAGGAGTACCGCACGGAATTCGCGTTCGAGCTGCTGAACTTCCAGATCTTCTCGACACCGGCCACGCTGTGGGACGCGGTGTCCGGCGCGCTCGCGCGGACCGGGACAGCGGGGACGGACGCGTGACCGCGCCGACGGCCGACCTGCTGGCGAAGGTGCTGCCCGTGCTGCGGGACAACGCCGCCGCCGCGGACGAGCAGGCCGCCTTTCCGTCAGACTCCTTCCAGGCACTGCGGGACAACCACCTGCTCAGCCTGGTGGTGCCTCGGGAGTACGGCGGCGGCGGAGCCTCCCTACAGACCTTCCTCGAGGTGACCGGGGAGCTCGCCGGGGCCTGCCTGTCCACCGGCCAGCTCTGGGCCATGCACGGCTCCCACGTCGACACGATCGTGCGGCACGGCTCCCCGGAGCTCAGGGCCGACCTGTTGCCGCGCATCGCCGAGAACGAGCTGTACATCGCGTCCGCGACCAGCGAAAAGGGGCGCAGCTCCAGCCTGTTCGTCGCGCACAGCCCGCTGGCCGCCGACGGCGACCGGGTCGTGGTCGACCGCGCGGCGCCCGTGGTCAGCGGGGGCGCGCACGCCGACGGCTACCTGATCACCATGCGCGCCTCCGCCGAAGCCTCGGAGCACGACGTCTGCCTGGTCTACGCGGACCGCCACGACCTGCGGACCGAGCTGGCCGGCGAGTGGAACACCCTCGGCATGCGGGCGACGGAGAGCATCGGCATGCGGCTGACGGGCGTCGTGCCGGCGAGCAACGTCATCGGCGCCGGCGGCCAGTTCGCCGCGCTGGCCCGCGAGAGCATGATCCCGATCTCTCATCTGAGCTGGTCAGCGGCCTGGTTGGGGGCCGCGCGCGGCGCGTTCCGCGAGCTGGTGCGCTGGTTCGCCAAGTCCGGCGCGCCGGACATGTCGGACCTGTTCCACGAGCGCCTCGCCCGCGTCCGGCTCGATCTCGAGCTGGTCAGCGCGTACCTGACGCGGGTCCGCGAGGAGGTGGACCTGGCCAGGATCGAGGGCGGCTCGGTGGCCCACTCGCGCGCCCAGTTGCAGATCAACGCGCTCAAGGTCGTCGCGTCCGACCTCTCCTTCCGCGCGGTGGACCACATGGTGCAGCTGGCCGGGCTGCGCATCGGCTACGCGAAGAACTCTCCGATCGCGCTGGAACGATGCTTCCGCGATCTCAGGTCGGCGAGCCTGAATCACGCGAACGACGGGCTCCGCGTCGGCATCGGCGCGCTCTGCCTGCTGGACCGGTCCGTCTCCCTGATCTGATTCGACTTCCGCCATCTGTGTCATTACTGTTTGAGGAGAACCACAAATGAAGCGCACACCGCTGAGCACCCCGGACGCACCGGCGCCTATCGCGTGTTATTCGCAGGGCGCGCGGGTCGGCAATTTCCTCCAGGTGTCCGGACAGATGCCGGCCGACCCGGCGACGGGCGAATTGGTCGGACCGACGGTCAAGGAGCAGACCCGGCAGTCGCTGCTCAATGTTCAGGCCGTTCTGACGGCGGCCGGGGCCACGTTCGACAATGTGCTGATGATGCGCGTCTACCTCACCACCTACGACGACTTCTGGACGATGAACGAGGTCTACAGCACGTTCTTCGAGAATGTGGCACCACCGGCCAGGATGACCTTCTACTGCGGCCTGCCGCCGGGCATGCTGGTGGAGGTCGACGCACTCGCGGTGCTCGCCGACTGAACTGAGGTCACGCGGGGCGGGATTCCACTACGGAATCCCGCCCCGCGTCGTTTCTAGACCATCGCCCCCAGTTCCTTCCTGTCCACCTTCCCGTTCCCGGTCAGCGGCAGGTCGGGCAGTTCGACGAACTGGTCGGGCACCATGTACTCGGGCAACGCCCCGGCGCAGGCCGCGCGCAGTGCCTCCTCGGTCACCGCCGTCTGCTGCTCGCGGACGTAGTAGGCGACCAGCCGGACGGTCCCGCTCCGTCGGATCCCCACCACCGCGGCGACGCGCACACCTCGCACGCGATGCAGCACGGCCTCGATCTCCCCCGGTTCCACCCGGTAACCCCGGACCTTGAGCTGACCGTCCACTCGCGACAGGAAGTGCAGCCACTGCCCGTCGAAGCGCACTAGGTCCCCGGTGAGGTAGCACCTGCGCTGGTGACCGTCTCGTGGCGCGAGAGCGCGGAACTTCCGCGACGTCAGGTCGTCGTCGCCGAGGTAGCCGAGCGCGACGCACTCGCCCGCGACGACGAGCTCCCCCACTTCGCCCGGCTCGAAGGGCCGCAGTCGCCCGTCGATGAGCCCGAACAGCTCGGCTCCCGCGACCGCGCCGCCGATCGGCGGGCGATCGGGCCACGTCCCGGGATCACCGGTCAACCGGTACGCGGTGACCACCGCGGTCTCGCTCGGCCCGTACTCGTTGATCAGCGCGACGTCCCGGCCGGCGCAGAAGCTCCGCACCTCCTCGTTGATCACCAGCTGCTCGCCCGCGGTCACGATCTCGCGCAGCGCGGGCAGCTCGGCGTCGTCGACTGCGGCCACCATGGCCAGCGCGTGCAGCGTCGCGACCGGCACGAACAACCGGGCAACCTGATTGGCGCGGATGATCGGGATCAGCTCGAAGGGATCGCGCCGCTCCTGGTCGTCGACCACCACCAGGGACGCGCCCGCCAGCCAGGTCGCGACCATCTCCTCGTAGACCACGTCGAACTCGACGGACGCTGCGTGCAGGGTGTGCGGCGGCACGTCGTACTGCCACCGCTGCGCCACCCAGCCGCCGAGGTTCGCCATGACCACCGGCGGCACCGCGACGCACTTGGGGTCCCCCGTCGTGCCGGACGTGGGGATCACGTAGAGCAGGTCTCCGCCGGTGACGTCCCCGTGCGAATCCCCGCGCAGACCGGCGAAGGTCACCTCGGGGACACCGAGCGAGACCTCCGGCGCCTCGTCCCCGCGCACCAGCAGCGAGGCGCCCGCGCCGACGAGGATCTTGCGGACCCGCTCATCCGGCTGCCCTGGGTCGATCCCGAGCACCGTCGCGCCGATCCGCCAGGCGCCGAGCAGGGCCGCGCACCGCCACCAGTTCCTCGACGAGTAGACGCAGAGCACGTCGCCCCGCGCGACGCCGTGCCGCGACAGGCCGCCGGCCACCTCGGTGGACAACCGGTCCAGCTCCGCGTAGGTCAGCCGACGCTCGTGGTCGACGACCGCGACGGCGTCAGCGTTGCGTTCCAGCGTTTCGACAAGTGCCTCGACCAACGACATGCCAGCGTCCTTCTTCTTTCCTGTCAACGGAGTCCATGCCGGTCAGCCCACCTGTGCTTGCAGTGGACCGCATTCGTCGTCGACGCACAGCGAGCGATGCACGGACACCGGACCGCCGAGCGCCCGGCAGCGTGCCGTCGCGTGCTCGATCTTCGCCAGGTAGTCGGGATCGGCGTCCGCGACGAGGATTCCCGTCACGGTTCCGCTGTGCGCCAGCACCAGACCGAGACCGTCGATGTCCGCGCAGACCCTGCGCAGCGCGTCCAGTCGTGGTCTCTGCCAGTACCGCGCGTCGAGCTGCACGCTCCTCGACGACACCGCGCCGACGGCCGCGAGGTCGCGCGCGCGGACCGCGTCGGACAGCACCGACAGCAGCCGCGCGTACTCCCGCTTGTCCTCGGCCGTGTAGGGCTTGGGGATTCGGTTGTAGCCGACCGTGTCGACCTCGCCGCCCTCGTCGTGCGCGACGATCGTCAACGGGGGCAGGCAGCCCAGCCACTCTCGCAGGCGGACCTCGCGGTGGTAGAAGGACACGATCCCGTCGTGCATCACGCCGTCCGATGGCTCGATCCTCCTGAGGAAGTCCTCGATCGCGACCGCGTCCAGCGCGATCCCCAGCGCCCCGCCGACCGCCCGCGCGGTGGCCACCAGGTCGGCCGACGAACTCGCAAACCCCTTGCCCTCCGGCAGGGTGCTGACCAGGGTGAGCACCCCGCCGCCGCGCCGGCCGTGCGCGCGCAGGATGTCGCCGACCAGCCGCTGCGACTTCCGCTTGTGCGCAGGCACCACCCTGATCTCGTCGCGCTCCGGGGTCGACACGAACGTCGCCGTCGACGACTGGGTGATCGGCAGCGTCACCAGGAAGTCGAGGTCGTCCCCAGGCAACCGGCCCTGGAGCAGCTCGCCGAACGTGCCGTTGGCCCTGCCCACCCCGGTGACGCCGCCAAGGTCGATGACCTCGACGGCGGCCTCGTCACCTGCCATGGACCCCGTTCCGCCCTTCCGCCGCTGCCTGGCCTGCGGGCTCGCCACCCTCACTCCGCTCGTTGGACCGGTGCGCGTAGCGGCTGTCGCTCGCGTCTGGACACCCTCGGCCCCTCGTCTGCCGGCCGCGCGGTCCGGTCGATCTCGGCAGCCAGCTCCGCGATCGTCGGATACTCGAACACCTGACTGAGCAACACCTTCGTGCCGACCGCGGACCGGATCCTGGCGATCGCCCTCGTCGCCAGCAGCGAGTGGCCGCCGAGGTCGAAGAAGTTGTCGTGCTGGCCGATCTCGGTCGTCCTGAACAGGTCCTGCCAGATCTTCGTGAGTGCCACGGCCGTGTCGGACAGCGGCTCGTCCGGCCGCGCCGCGGCGACCGGAGCCACCGCGTCGACGGGCAGCGCGGCGCGGTCCAGCTTGCCGCTCGCGGTCAACGAGAAGGCGTCGACCGCCACGTGCGTCGAGGGAACCATGTACTCGGGCAGCCGCTCCCCGACATAGGCCCGGAGTTCCTCGTTGCCTGGCGCCCTGGCGGGATCCCTGGCCACGACGTAGCCGACGAGCCGCCTGCCAAGGTCGTCCTCGCGCACCGCGACGGCGGCCTCCTGCACCTCGGGATGGGACTGTAGGCAGGACTCGATCTCGCCGAGTTCGATCCGGTAGCCGCGCAGCTTGACCTGGTTGTCGATCCTGCCGAGGAACTCGAGCACGCCGTCGGCGCGATGCCTGGCGAAGTCGCCCGTCCGGTAGAGCCTGCGGGCCGGCACACCGCCGAACGGGTCCGGCACGAAACGCTCGGCGGTCAGCCCCGGCCGGTTGAGGTAGCCCCTGGCCACGATGTCGCCGCCGACATAGACCTCGCCGGTGGCGCCGACGGGCACCGGCCCCATCGAGTCGTCCAGCACGTAGACGTCCGCATCGGTGATCGGCCGCCCGATGGGCGGCAGTTCCGGCCACGTCGTCGGGTCCCCGCGCAGCCAATGGGTGGTCGCGACGCTCGTCTCCGAGGGGCCGTACCCGTTGCGCAGCGCGCAGCCCGGCAGCTGCGCCAGCCACCGGACCAGGTCGGGGGCCATCAGCAGCTGCTCGCCGCCGGTGACGATCGTGCGCAGCCGCAGCGACCGGTTTCGGCCGTGGTGCACGGCCCAGTAGGCGATGTTCAGCAGGCCGGAGTACGGCGCCTCGAGGTGCTCGATCTCCTCGCGCTCCAGGAGATCGAGCAGCGCCTCGGCGTCGCGCCGCAACTCGTCGCGCGGCAGCAGCACCACCCGCGCGCCGGCATGCCAGCCGCCGAAGATCTCGCAGAACGACGCGTCGAAGCCGAGCGAGCTGAACTGCAACAGGCGCGCTCCCGGCGCGATGCCGGTCTCCGTCGTGTACCAGTCGATGATCCGCAGCAGGGCGCCGTGCTGCATGGCGACCCCCTTGGGGCGCCCGGTCGATCCCGAGGTGTGCAGCACGTACACCAGGTTCTCCTCGTGCAGCGAAACGCCGGGATTCGCCGTGGGGCGCAGGGAGATTTCGGCGTCGAGCGCGTCCATCGCGAGCACGGGGGCGTGGTCCTGCCCGGTGATCTCCGCAAGCGCCGGGGCGAACCGGCTCATGGTGAGGAACACGCGCGGGGACACGTCCGCGATGATGTCGCGGATCCGTTGCGCCGGATAGGACACGTCCAGCGGCACGTAGTACCCGCCGGCCTTGAGCACGCCGAGGATGCCGACCATCGCCTCGATGGAGCGGTCCACGTAGAGCGCGACCCCCGTGTCCGGCCCGACACCGCGCTCGCCGAGCCAGTGCGCGAGCTGGTTCGCGCGGGCATTGAGGTCGCGATAGGTCAGCCGGACGTCCTCGTGCACCAGAGCGACGGCGTCCGGGGTCGCCTCGGCCCAGGACTCCACCATCTCGTGCACGGCCGCGAAACGCGGGGTGGACCGTCCTGTCGTGCTCCACTGCGTCAACAGCAACGACCGCTCGTCCGCCGGCAGCAGCGGCAGCGTCTCGACCCGCTCGTCCGGGTTCTCGACGATGCCCTCCAGCAGGACTCGCCAGCGCTGCAACCAGCGTTCGACGGTCTCGCCGGAGAACAGGTCGTCGCGGTACCTGACGCCGACGTGCAGGCCGTCGACGGTGTCGATGACCGCCATGGTCAGGTCGAAGTGCGCGCTGTCCGCCCCGATGTCCACCGGGCGGACCGGATGGTCGGCGAGCGCGAGCTTGTCCGGCTCGTCGGTCTGGAAGTCGAACAGCACCTGGAAGATCGGCGTGCGGTG
Organism: Solihabitans fulvus; assembly: GCF_008386585.1. GTDB lineage: Bacteria > Actinomycetota > Actinomycetes > Mycobacteriales > Pseudonocardiaceae > Solihabitans > Solihabitans fulvus. The sequence goes on along the minus strand of NZ_VUOB01000060.1, from coordinate 4,741 downwards.
CGTCGTCCTGTCGGGCCTCAGCTCGTGCACCAGCCGTTCGAACGGCAGGTCCTGGTGCGCGAACGCGCCGAGAGTCGCCTCGCGCACCCGCGCGAGCAGCTCGCGGAACGCCGGGTCGCCGGTCAGGTCCGCGCGGAGGACCACGGTGTTGACGAAGAAGCCGATCAGCGCCTCCTCCTCCACCTCAGTCCTGGTCGCCATGGTGGTGCCGACCAGCACGTCGCGCTGCCCGCTGTGCCGCATCAGCAGCACCTGGAACGCGGCGAGCAGCGTCATGTACATGGTGGTGTCCGACTCGCGGCTCAGCTTCTCCAGCCGGGCCGCGAGTTCCCTTGGCAACAACGCGGTTCGGGTGCCGCCGGTGTAGGACGGCGTGGCCGGGCGGGGGTGGTCGGTCGGCAGCTCCAGCACGGCGGGTGCGTCGGCCAGCGTCGTCCGCCAGTAGTCCAGCTGCCTCGCGAGCACCTCGTCGGTCAGCCGCCCGCGCTGCCACAGCGCATGGTCGCCGTACTGCACGGGGAGTGCGGGCAGCGCCGCCTGCGCGCCGGTGAGCGCCGCCCGGTACAGCTCGGACAGCTCCCGGAAGAAAATCTGGCTCGACCAGTCGTCGATCACGATGTGGTGCAGCGCGTAGACGAGCAGGAACCGCTGGTCCGCCAACCGATACGCGGTGGCCCGCAGCAGCGGACCGCGCGCCAGGTCGAACGGCGTCTCGGCCTCCCGGCGCGCCAGCCGCGTGGCCTCGGCGAATCCGTCCTCGGCCGACAGGTCCGAGAGGTCGAGCACGGTGAGCGTCAGGTCCGAGGCCGGCGCGACCACCTGGATCGGCCGGTCGTCGACCACCTGGAAGGTGGTGCGCAGCATCTCGTGCCTGGCGACCAACGCGTTCAGGGCCTGTTCGAGCGCCGCGGGGTGGAGCGCGCCGCCGACCTCCATCGCGAACACGACGTTGTAGCTGGTGTCCTCGGGGTCGTACTGGTTGAGGAACCACAGCCGTTCCTGCCCGAAGGACAGCGGCGTCTCGGCGGCCCCGGCGCGCACGGCGATCGTGGCGGTGTCCGGTTCCGGCCGACCGATCCTGCGGTCGATCTGCTCGGCGAGCTCGTGCAGGACGGGCGTCTCGAACACCAGCCGCACGGTCGCGTCGACGCCCCATCGCTTGCGGATACGGATGACTGTCCTGGTGGCCAACAGGGAACCGCCGCCGGAGCGGAAGAAATGGCTCTGCCGGGTGACATCCGGTGTCTCGAGCACCTCGGACCAGATCTCCGCCAGCGCCAGCTCGGTCGGCGTGGCCGGCGGGTCGTCCTCGGTGTCTGGTGCGACGACGGCGTCCGAAGTGGACGGTGCGACGGTCAGCGGCCTCGACGGCGGCCGGCCGACGTCGAGCGCGTCGACGCGGCGACCCGGATCGTTCACCAGGTCGCCGAGCACGGCGCGGTAGTCGGCGGCCAGCCGCTCGACGGTCGCTCGGTCGAACAGGTCGGTGGGGAACTCGAACGCGCAAGCCAGTCCGGACGCGTCGTGGTCGACGTTCAACTGGAGGTCGAACTTCGCCGTGTGGGTGCCCAGTTCCTTGAGTTCCGTGGTGAGCCGGGCGAACGCGGGTGCCGGCGCGGCCTCGTTCACCACGCACAGCACCTGGAAGATCGGGTTTCGGTCGGGCTCGCGCGGCGCGTCGACCGCGTCCACGACCCGGTCGAAGGGCACCTCCTGGTTGGCCGCAGCCTCGGTCAGCGCGGACCTGGTCTCGCGCAGCACATCGCGCAGCGACGCGCCGTCCGCGACGGTGACCCGCAGCGCGACCGTGTTCACGAACTGGCCGAGGACCGACTCCCACTCGTGGCGCGTCCGGTTGGCCACCGGAACGCCGACGACGATGTCGCGCTCGCCGGTGTACCGGTGCAACAGGACCGTCAGGGCGGCGATGGCCGCGGTGGACACCGAGAGGTCGTCCCTGCCACCGCCGTCCCCGGCGCGGTGCCCGCTCAGCAGGTCGCGGGGAACGGCACAGCCGACCGATCCGCCCGCGCGCGTGGCACGAGTCCCTGGTGGACGGTCGAACGGGAGGGCCAGCGGCGCGGCGGCCCCCGCGAGGCGGTCCCGCCAGTAGGCCAGCTGCGACTCGAACCGGCCACCGGCGACCTGCTCGGCCTCCCACCTGGCGTAGTCCGCGTAGTGCAGGCGCTGGTCCGGCAGGGGCGAGGCCGTGCCGGTGACCCGCGCCGAGTACAGGACGCCGAGCTCGTGGAAGAACACGCCCTCCGACCAGCCGTCGGTGATGATGTGGTGGAGGTTCACGAACAGGTAGTGGTCGTCGTCGGCGAGGCGAAGCAGTTCCCACCGCACCAGCGGCTCGCCGTCCAATCGGAACGGTGTGTTCGCCGAGGCGTCCAGTGCCCTCGCCGCCAGTTCCTCGCGCGCCTCGACCGGCGCCTGGCGCAGGTCGGTGAGCGGCAGGTCCAGGTCCGCCGACGGCGCGATGATCTGCACGACGTCGTCGTCGGTCTCCGCGACAGTCGTGCGGAGGCTCTCGTGCCGCGCGACCAGGTCGCGCGCGCCCGCCCGGAGCGCGCCGACGTCGAGCGGCCCCCGCAGCCTCAGCGCGAACGGCGAGTTGTATGCGGCGTCCGCACCGTGGAGTTGCTCCAGGAACCACAGCCTCCGCTGAGCGGAGGAGGCACCGATCGACCCGTCTCTCGGAAAAGGTTGAATTCCAAAGTTCTCGACGCCGGAAGTGTCCGTTTCGAGAAGCTTGCGAAGCAGATCTGTCTTTGCGGGAGATAAATCGTCCCCAAAGCGTGCCGAGCCCATACGGCTCCTCCCCAGAAGCGGACGGGACTTGCGCGCCTCCCCAGTCGATCAGACGCGACAGTCCTGCCGGAGGTGACGCTATCAAGTGGACTTGTTCGCATTTCAACACGTTGTGACCTTCATCACATTCATTGTCAGTAACGCCTCTCGCCCGTAAAAGTGGTGACCTGCACGCCGCAGTCAAGTCGGCGCCGGTACTCGCGCAGCCACCCATGGGACAACCGTTGGTCGGCGCAGCTAAATTTCTCTGCGCGTGAACATTCCAAGGAGCATCTTCGTGCGCTTCAGATATTTCCTCATGACCGAGAACACATTTCACGCCAGCTATCTGGTCACGAAATGGATCGATACCTTTGCGGGATCACCAGGCAACGCCGGCGTGGTGCTCCGCGAGGCACCGCTCTCGGCGGAGCTGCGGCGCGCACGAGCCGAGTTCCACCGACAGCACCAGGGCCGGCGCGAGCTGACGTCCCAGGCATGGCGCGACCTTGAGCAGCTCTACCCCGGTCTGAGCGAGACGGAGCGGGCCATGGTGGCGGCCTTCGGCGTGCCGGCGCACACCGTCGCCGAGGAGCCGAACACCGTCTTCATCGGCAGGAAGGCCAACGACGCGAGCGTCAAGGAGTGGCTCGCGGACCAGTGCTCCGGGCCCGTCAAACCCTTTTTCTTCATCTTCCTCGACCGCATGCTCGCGCCATGGTGGATCGACCTGACCGGATCGCGGATCATCAATGCACACTCGGCCGTGCTGCCCATCGCGCGCGGCGCGCACGCAATTGAGCAGATCGCCGCGGCACAGGATGTCAAGCGGTTCTCCGCCTCGGTCGGCGCGACGGCCCACTACGTGGACACCGGGGTTGACAGCGGCCCTATAGTCGCGGGCGCGCGATTCAATGACCCATTTCAGTTCGACTCGATATGGGACTGTAAGGCGCACCTGTTCATGTTGGCGTTCGACGTTCTCGCCAATGTCGCGAAGCAGTTGACGGAGCGACCATCGATTAGTCCGCTCGGAATAGTTCCCGACTTGACCGGATCGTGCCGGGACTTCAAGTTCGCCGAGTTCACCGAGGAACGACGGCGGCAGGCGGAGCTGGGGTACCTCGCCATGCGGGAGAACGCCGACCGTTCCTGACGGGCAAATATATATATTTTGTAGCTACGGACGGTGGGGTGGGCTCTGTGGTGAGTTCGGTGGCCGGGTTCAACGACACGACGGTGGCATACCCGTCGGACGCATGTCTGCACGAGCTGTTCGAGGACCAGGCGGCGGCCAACCCGGACCGCATCGCCGTCGTGCTCGGGGACACCGAGCTGACCTACCGGGAACTGGACGAACGCGCCAACCAACTCGCGCACCTGTTGCAGGAACACGGAGTCCGCCCCGACAGCGTCGTCGGCCTGTGCGTGGAACGGTCACTGGAGATGGTGATCGCGCTCATCGCGATCCTCAAAGCCGGCGGCGCCTACCTCCCGCTCGACCCCGAAGCCCCCGCCAACCGGCTCGCGGGCATCCTCACCGACTCGCGGGCCACCGTCTGCCTCACCCTCGACCGGATGGGCGTCCCCATCCCGGACGACGTGCCGAGGCTCGCCCTGGACACCGACTGGCCCGACATCGGCCGTCGCCCCACGACGAAGCCGGCCACGACGGTCTCCCCGCTCAACCTGGTCTCGATCTACTACACGTCCGGATCGACCGGGATGCCCAAGGGCGTGGCCAACACCCACACCGGCTGGGTCAACCGCATGACCTGGATGCAACGCCAACACCAGCTCAAACCCGGCGAGACCATCCTCCACAAGACCACCCTCACCTTTGGCGACGCCGCGCTGGAGATCTTCTGGCCGTTGGCGAACGCCGGCACGACCGCGCTGTTGGCACCCCTGCTGCATCGTGATCCTCGCGCGATCATCGACGCCGCCG